>NZ_RAHT01000004.1 GCF_004798935.1 Ningiella ruwaisensis
AAAAAGGTTTACGGGTTTATTCTGTCACTACACTACACCTACCTTAAAAGAAATTAAACACTCGCAATTCAAAAGCAAAATTAGAAATTGGCTAACAATAGTTAGCACCGAAATAGTTAACCATGCGCTCTACTTACACTTAACGAAAAGACACTAAAGCGTTTTAATAACAACTAAATACAGTACAAATCGCATGTTTCAGAATAAAAAGGAAAAGCGACATAGCCAACTGACTGCACAACCACAAATCTCACAATAACACGCAATAATCTTATATTTATCTCTAGTTATTTTTAACATATATCATTGCTTCACTCTAAGTATTGTGTTTCTTTTTTCTTTTTCTTTCCTTTACCATAATGCTAAGCATTTTTATCGTCAGGCAAAATGAATAATTATAGATTTAAGATTAGGCATGAGATATAGTTTGAAAAAACAACAACTTGAGAGTGGCATGAAGAAATTTTTATTCGCGGTTATCATTTATCTTATACAAGCACAAGCGACGGCAGCATACATAAAAACGAATAGCGAAGGGTATGAGACGGTAAGCGACACGGATAATCAATTAGAATGGATGAATTGGGCGGAGTTTAAAGGAATAGGTAGATATGAGATGGAGACGAAACTGACTCAAGGTAATGAGTTGGTAGGGTGGCGATACGCTTCATTTGATGAAATCCATAAACTCGCGACGGATTTCTTTCCATTCTTCACCCCCTCCAGCCGATATTATTACGCAGGAAGCCGGTATGGATTTAACACAGTTGATTACAGTGACTATCAACTACTTGAGAACCTAATTACCCATGAATTTGATGTGTTCGCTGATCTTTTTGGCGGCGAAATACGAACTGAGAAATTCGCATCAATATCGATAGTCTTTGGTGATATCGCATTTAATATTGAATCGGCCGGCGTTACTTATGACGCCGCGCAATATTTCAGTGTGATGGACGGATATGTTCGCGAAGACACTTTCGAAGACATTATTTATATTTCTGCAGACCAGATTTTCGAGGTACCCTATCGATATGGGCATGCTTTAGTGAGGGATATTCAACCGGTATCTGCACCGGCATCAGTTTTCGCACTAATGCTACTTGGAGTCGTATTTTTAACTGCGAGAAAGCGTTGAATTCAAACCAACAAAAACCACTCACATACTCCCGCGCGAAAAAGCCGCGGGACTTTTTGTTCTTGGTCAAATTCAATCATCCGAAACCAAGCAAGATAGACTTCCATTAAAATCTTGAGCAATGAGTCATACAATACCATCGTCACTTTTAATAGCGGGGCAAAGTGTAAATCACCGATAATTTTATTACCTGTTTTTATAATAGTGTTGAGCAACAAAACTTCCTAAATTAAATCAGATTGATGGCGCTTTTTAGTATAGCACCCTGACCAATATTTAATATGTTTTGAAAAAATTAGCGGTTTCCTCAATGGTTTGGCTCACGAAGTGAATGCGATCTCGGAATAGCATGCTCGTTTAAATAAATTCTTTGCAAAACGAATCTGGAAAAGCAAGTTTCACATCGGTGTGAAATTTCCGTTTTGTTCAACGTTGCTAGAATTGAAAATTATTGAGCAGAAGAATCCTACGGAAAGCCGACGCTTAGGTTTCAAGTGTGACCGGCTCTTGTGTACATATTTTGGATTGTCAAAAATCGTATCAGAACAATAGTATTTGCAGAAAAGTCTTCGCCTAGTTTTGTTAAATGTTTCTCAAATTAGCTTTAAGTTTCATCGCGGGAGGTTAGACTGTTTTAAGATATTTAGGTAGATTATTGTCCGTTAGTCTATATTTTGGCACTTAAAGCATGATTTCTCACATTCACCTTCGACAAGCTAAACCGGCTGACCTGAAATTTATGTACGAGGTGGTCGAGCAAACTATGCGTCCTACTGTCGAAAGAACGTTCTTAATTTGGCATAAAACCGAAATGCTAGCTGAACTTCACGAATTTGCGAATCACCCAATTACAAAAATAGTCAAAATTGATGATCAAGACTGTGGCCTATTTTACGTCGAGGAAAGAAAATTAGAGTATTGGATTCAATGGGTTTTTATTCTTCCAGAGTTTCAAGGGAATGGAGTAGGAAAGAGATTGCTTGTTGACGTGCTTTTGAGAGCGCATAGACGTGGTCTACCTGTTCGGTTGAGAGTGCATCGTTCTAGTTCTGCAAAAACTTTTTATGAGCTTTTAGGTTTTAGCGTTTATGACCAGACAGATAAGTTTTTATATATGCAGTGCGAAAAACAAAATTCAGTTTAACTAAAATCAATGATAAAACTTTTTAATCCTTTCTGTGTTTGTACAAGAAGCCACGCAAGATCAAACGATATCTTTACAAGACCATGGGCCAATTGACCCACGAGAAATGATTAAAGATCGACTTTCCTGCGAATGTCCGCTATTTGTCTATTAGCGCCTTTCAACACTAGCTATGGGGCGGCAAAGTACGTATTACAGCCGTTCAGGAATATTTCGTTTGAATGATTGCAATGAGTGAATAACGGACATTCGGATAGTCGTGAAGTAGTCCATAGAATGTTATTTATTAACGGTCGCCATTTTCATAACTTCTTCTAGCAAACATCAATAAAAACCCAAAGGTATCCGGCCAAGGGGTAGTGCAAAGTCCTGATTAATAATATATTATTGCATACACATAGAGACCACAATAAAAGGATTTTCACATGTTAAATATAGCTGCGCTCGCACTGATATTGTTGTTGTTAATAACACATGACGCAAGGGCAGAATTGTTGCGCATGTCATATGCAGGTGCGATTAACAACATGTTTATCGGAGACTGTACGACTCCGGAACAGAGTGATTGTAATTTTGATATCATCAATGTAAATAGTTCTGATTTTTTCGAAGGTAATTTAATTTCAATTGACGATACTTTCTCCGGTTCTTTTATTATTGATTCGAACAGCGACTTTGTGCTTGCTGGAGATGATTTAAGACAAGCAATCTTTCGCAATTTATTAAGCGATTTCTCTCTACAGTTAGCAGGTCTTAATATCCCTAGAAACGAACTTCCCCCAGTGTCTAACTCTTTTGGTAACAGCGTTTCAATTGTAGATGATAGAATGTCGGTTGGGCGCACAATTGATTTATTTCAGTCAAGTCAGCAGTTTTCATCAGATAAATGGTTTGCCGGCACAAATGTTACACTGATAGACAACTCTGCAAGCGTTTACGATAGTTTCAGCATCCCGAATACCGTCGAATTTACCGATTATGATGCGGGTTTGTTCGGTTTTTTCTTTCTTGAGCGAGCCTCTCGGGACCAATTGCAAATTCGAGGCGATATTACAACACTAAGTTATGAACGTATTATGCAAGTGAATAGCCCTGCTATGATTTATTTAATCCTGTTTATAACTACAATTCTTATATGTTTGAAACGAGGAAGGGAGGATGTATAAACTTCAATAGTATTGAGTCCGCAAGGGGGCCTGAATACTGCCCAAAACTCCTCTCTATCTTCTGTTACCAAAAAGTCCAATTCATCCACAAGCTAAATGGCAGCTAGTGGCATTTAGGGTCAGTCAAACAGCTAAAAACCGATACTAGCGACCTATCACTCCTTGTCTAAACCGGCCCTAATCTCAACAATCTTTTTTCAATTTGTTAAGAAACCGTAAAGTCCGCAATGCGAACAATCCAGCTAAAGGCCATTACAGCTAAAGGATATATAGGGCAATAGTCCTTTCTAAAATTGAAATGTAGAGCTTGCAACAAACTCCCCAAGCAGCATGCGTAATATCAACGTTCAAAACTTTCATTACTTGTTAACTTAATCCCAGCGTGGGCTTACTTTACCATTGAATGATCTGTACAAACTTTCTCGATTCACACCAATTGATTCAGCAATATCTGCAACGCCATGCTTTTTTACTAAGTGATTTAGTGCCCCGATGAATACTTTTGGGTCGTAATCATTGAAGCAATCAACTAAAAATTCGTTAATTTCTTCTTGAGTTTCCATGTAATCGAATGGATTAAATGGTTTTGTCTTCATTGAATTATACCTCTACCTTCCAGAAGTTTAATTTAATTGAGATGTCTAAAAAACCAACCAGCTTTTGCGCAATACAGATACATTGCTACGGTACTTAAAGCTCCTGTTTCCAACCCTAGAATGCAAATAGCCTAATTAAGTTCTTTATCTTTCCAAAACTTTGTGCCTTTGACAGTCGCTTGCAGGGCGAGGCCGCTTTCTGTCATGGTGTAAACTGAGACGTCTCCGTAGTAGGCTTCCCCTTCAATGGATTTACCCTTTTCTCCCGCTTTTGCGGCCGCGTCGGCATTTCCACCAAAGGTCCAGCCTTGTTCAATAAAACGATCCATCGCCTTGGCGTTGTGAAAGACCATCACAATTCGATAGTCTTTTGCACCTAATCCTAAGCCTACGCCGCCTTCAGCCATATTCATGTAGGTTTTTTTACCTGTGGCATTATTTTGAACTACGCCATAGCCAGTGCCAGCCGAGACTAAAAAAAGATTGACGTTCGCGTTGGAGAACACTGCATAACCTGGGGAGGCGGCAATTTCCGCCTTGGCAGCAGGCTTTCTTGCGTAAAGTTTAGCAAGCGCGTCTTGCTGCATTTCAAGGATCACTTGTCGCTTTTCGGCGTTGCTTCCTGAACCCATAGATGCGCAGCCTGCTAGGCTAAATAATAAAAAAATGCCTGTTGCTACCGAGATAAATTTCATCGTAATCGTATTCATTTGTCGTCCTTTTTGCAGAAAAACCATATTGTTGTTTGTCGTATGACTCTCATTTTGTCACTTTAGTTGCTCTATTTTGGTTTTATTAAGCAAAGCAACAAGCATACTGACCACAAAGCTCACTTGCGTTTATTCCTGTTCTCCCACACGGTATTTTTCAAACCAGGCGATAATATTTTCAATCTTGCCAATCATCCTGGACGGTCGAGAGGCAATACCATGTGACGAACCGGGCACTTTTACCAGAACAGTATCGACCTTGCGAAGCTTCAAAGCCTGATAAAATTGTTCGGTTTCAGACATTGGGGTTCGTTTGTCCTCAACGCCCGTAATTAGCAAGGTGGGTGTATTGACCTTACCAACCAGCGAGAGAGGTGAGCGTTCCCAATAGTGCTCAAATTCTTCCCAGGGCATGCCCGGAAACTGATAAGGAATTTGATAAAGACCTGAGTCAGCAGTGAGTACTTTTGAGATCCAATTGATCACAGGTTTTGCCACCACCGCGGCCTTAAATCGGTCTGTTAATCCAATCGCGTAGGCAGCAGCGATCCCGCCAGCCGAACCGCCGGTAATATAAAGCTGCTCAGGATCAACAAGCCCCATCTCTATCAAAGTATCAATACCCGACATATGATCAGAAAAGTCGTATTTTGAAGAATATTTATTTTGTAAAAGCAGAGCAAAACGTTCTCCATATCCCGTGCTCCCGCGATGATTATTGTAAAATACGATGTAACCCTCCGCTGCCATGCGCTGCAATTCCGCAGAAAATACGGGCCCATACGCCAGATGCGGCCCCCCATGTATTTCAATTATCATTGGGTAACGCTTACTTGCATCGAAATTTGGAGGCAAGATGTACCATCCGTGAATGGTTTCGCCATCGATACTTGAAGAGTAAGTTATTTCTCTCACCTCACCAAATACGATATGACCTAAAGCATCTTCATTTAGAAAGCTCAGTTGAGTTTCTTTTTTGCCATTATTAACAAATATATCCGCCGGTCGGTCGGTGCGTCCTTTGGTATACGCTAAAACACCATCTGCGTAATCGTAGGTGCCGCTGGTATAAGGCCTGCCTAGAGACTCGCCACTTAATCCCGTCGCCACAGTCGTGAGCTTGCCTGTTGTTGAAATTAAATCGACTTGTGTTAGACCGCGGACCGTCTGTTGAAAGTAGATTTCATCGTTATCTTTCCAATGAAAATTAGAAACAGAATTATCGATGTTGGCAGTCAGGTTTTTATCATTGCTGCCATCGATGTCTATCACATGCAAATAGCGATTGCGATAAGCAAGCTTCTTATCATCTCGTTTCGAATAGGCTATTTGTTTCCCGCCAGGAGAAACGACAGGGCTTTCTTCTGCGCCTGGCATTTGAGTAATTTGCGTGATTTGACCTTGTAAATCAACGGAAAATAGATCTGATTCGCCAGGCTCATACTCCCAATTATCGCTTCGATTAGCAGAAAAAAAGATGCTTTGACTGTCCTTAGCCCAGCTTAAAGGACCACTATGATGAAAATTTCCGGAGCTTAGCTGTCTGGCCGTGCCTCCCTCAGATGGCAAAACAAAAATGTGGGTGTATGCAGGATCTAAAATACCCTTTCCGTCCGCTTGATATCTCGCCTTGGTCACATATTGAAAATTTTCCGACCACTGCGCGCCGTCGGGTTTATCTGGCATGCTAACGCTAAAGGGTTTTTCGTCAGACGCTACACTCATTGTAAACGCCAGATGATCCCCATTTGGCGCCCATATCAGGGAGGATGGCGCCTCGTTAATATTACTCACCAGCGCAGTCTGTCCGCTATCCATCCATCGAACATAAATTTGTGGCTTGCCTTCATCATTTGATACATAAGCAATGCGATTTCCGGATGGCGACCAGCGAGGTGAATAATAGTTTTTACCAGAGGACAAGAGAGGTCGATGCTCTTGAGATTTTAGGTCGAATAGCCAGATGCTTGAACGGGTACTATCGCTCATAATGTCGTTTGAACGTCGGACATAAATGATTGAATTGCCATCAGGCGAGACTTGCGGGTCAGCCGCTACCTCAAGCTCAAATATATCCTCTGCCTTAAACAAAGGGCGTGTATCGGCATCATCTTCTGCGTGAGCAACAAAGAATGTCGGCAATAGCAAGATGAGTGATGCCGTTAAAGCCATATTTTTAAAAAAGAACAATGGTGTGTTTTCTTTCATTTTATTCATAAGAGAGCGTGTTTATCTTTTTATATTTTTAGCCTGCCTGATGATGTTAAGCTACCATAAAACCAAGCATTGCAAAATCTACTTCGATTTATCAGATTACACGTTTGTTCACGTGGGCTTCGGTGTTTCTGATAATGTCTGCTATGTTCAAGCTGCTATATTCAATATAAGGAACTCGCTTCAGCGCGAGCGCAATCAGTATCGCAGTACAGTGTCGATATTGTCACTGACGCTTGCTGATGCTCGAGCCTTAAGAGCAACTAAAATTTATTTCTCACTTTTAAAAAGCGTAAGTGACTTAATAAGCGCCTTATCCTATGATTCGTTATCGAATAAAAAGTAACGTCACTATTTTCATTTTTGTGTTGAAGAAAATACTGACGCTAATGGCGACGTAAATTTTTAAGAAAGCCTTGAGGGTAATATGAAAAAAAGAATAAACGTTCTTATTCTGTCTAGCCTGTTATTGCTTGTTTCTGGCCTCGTTACGGCATCTGCACAGCAGTTTAATGTGTTACTGTTTACGAAAACGGCAGGGTGGCATCATAGCTCGATTCATGACGGGGTCACTGCCATGCGAAAGCTGGCTGCTCGTCATGACTTTGCCATGCAGTGGGAAGAAAATGCAGATCGTGTTATCACCGATGACTATTTAAAGCAGTTTGATGCGGTGGTGTTTATTAATACCACAGGCGATATTTTTAACGATGAACAGCAAAAAGTATTTGAGCGTTTTATACAGGGTGGCAAAGGCTTTGTTGGTGTGCATGCGGCGTCTGACACTGAATACGATTGGCCATGGTACGGCAAGCTGGTAGGGCACTATTTTGAAATTCATCCTGCCAATCAAACGGCTGTGCTGGTTAAACAAGACAATAACTTTCCGGGAATGAAGGGCTTTGATGAGCGCCATTTATTTACTGATGAATTTTACGGGTTTTTACCTGCCAATGTGGAAGGGCTTAATTACTTGCTCACCATTGATGAATCGACATACGACCCAAGTGCAGATTGGGGGGCCAAAAAGACTCAGGGCATGGGCGAGTTTCATCCTATCGCCTGGTATCACGAATTTGATGGTGGACGTTCGTTTTATACTGGGCTTGGACATATTCCAGGCGTATATGAAGATGATGTTTTCTTGCAACATTTGTACGGTGGTATTTACTGGGCGGCAACAGGTAAAGGCATCGAGTCAGATGGCGCGCAAGCGACCAAATAAGTTGAGACGTGTCTTATATCCTTGAGGGCTTTGACTTTTCCTATTTTGCTAAGCATTACTGGCAAAAAAAGCCCTGCGTAATTCGCAATTTCGCGCCAGATTTTATTGACCCTATTGATGAGCATGACTTGGCGGGTCTTGCTCAACTTGATGAAGTTGACAGCCGCCTCGTGTCTTTTAAAGACAGTAAATGGCAAGTCACCAGAGGGCCGATTGAAGATTTTACCTCGCTGTGCGTTGGCGATTGGAGTCTGCTAGTACAAGGTGTAGAACGCTATGTAAAGGAGTTAGATACGCTTATCGAACCAGTGACAGGTTTCGGTTTTTGGCGCATGGACGATGTAATGGTAAGCTTTTCAACGCCCGGGGCGGGCGTGGGCGCACACATTGATCAATATGATGTGTTTATTGTGCAAGGCAAGGGAAGGCGGCGATGGCAAGTTGGTTTACCGGCACAACATGAAAGCTTTCATCCTCATCCGCTGCTTACACAAATCGAGGCGTTCGAGGCAGTTATCGATGTGGAGTTAAACTGCGGTGATGCAGTCTATATTCCGCCGCTTCATCCGCACAATGGTCAAGCCCTTAGTGATTGTTTGAACTATTCTATTGGCTTTCGTGCGCCAACAAATTTAGAAGCGCTCAATGGCTTGCTTGATGAGGGAGATATTTTAGCAAGCGAGCAAATGCGCTACACCGATGCTGACACGCTTGAATTAAGGCGCAACAAAAACGCATCAGAAGTCACCCATGATGAATTGTCTCGCTTAAAGCAGAAGATGACGGAGTTACTTTTTAGCTCTCAGGCCGATATCGCTTTAATGCAATATATATCCAGACAATATCTTCCAGATAGACGCCCTCAATGCCCCTATACCGTTGAGGAAGTACTCGATAGTTTGCAGCAAACAGGCATTCTGGCTTGGATGGAGGGAGTAAAGCCCATTTACTCTGAAATATCGCAATCAAGTGATAAAAATGATCATGCGGATTTCATGTTCTTCGTCGATGGGCAGGCCTATCAAATTAAAGCATCCATAAAAAACGCGTTATTGGCGTTTATCAGAGACGGTAAACAGCACCTGCCCCTTACTGAGCCACTACTATCTGATAATGTGCTAGACCAATACGCTTTGCTGCTTACGCAATTGCTAAACGATGGCCATGTGAGTTTGGATAACTAAGCTCGGTCGATAAAGCATATAAGTTAAGCTATTCGGACCTTAACACGCTAGTTGTTTGTTGTTTGCGTGGGTAATTCCGGTGCCTGAATCTCGTTGTATAAACTTTCAATAAGCGCTTGCTCGATGTTCTTCTTAAGTTCATCAAAGAATGCCTGACCGCTTCGCACTATTTCGCCTGCGGTATACGCTTTGCCTGCTTTAAACATGGCCAGTCGCTCTTTAAATCCCTCTAATTCATCAGAAGGGGCATCGGCGTCTATATAGGCTTGCTCTATTAGCGCTAAGGCTTTTTCCTGAGTTTCTACCGCTTTTGTAAAGTCACCTTTGGCGGCATATGCAGCAGCTAAGGTGTCAACATAGACATAATTATTAGCGTGCGCTTCATCAGCAACAACCTCCTGTGCTAGCTGCAATGCCTGCTCAGGGTCTTGTAATTCAGGGTCTGCAGTCGTTGCAAAAAGCCATGCAATGTTATTTGCATTAAACGGAAAATCAGTTTGCGCGGCATCCAGTAGAATAGATTTTGCACGCTTAGGCGCTTTATCGCCCAAGTATCCCTGACTGTAAATAGTGGCCAGTTCTTCTGGCATTAACCAGTAGTTACTGCGTTTAAATGCTCGCTCCAAGAGCCAAAGTGTATTGGAACGTTGCGGTAAATAGTTTAAGTCTAAAAAATACATCGCGGCGAGATAGGCTGCTGCAGCCGGTTGATTCGTCACCGCCATGTGACGAATACCGCGTTCACCATTTATTTTGGCGTCTTGCGACTCGCCAATTTCAAACAGCACTATATAACTTAGCAATTCAGCATTTTCGTCATAGTCTTTTAGCCATACAAGCCAATTGTAAGCCTCTTGCCAGTTTTGATATTCTCCGTCGCGACTATAAGCCCATGCAATTTTCTGTGCAGCTTCTACCCAACCCTCATCCGCCATTTCCAGGCAACGCGTGAAATCTTCATTCGGATTTGCATCAACGATTTTATTGCATGACGCTAAACGTGGATCCCAATTGACCGTTTCTTCGACCTGATTGCGCTGTTCTTGTGCTTGCTGAGACCTGAAAACGACCAAAATAAGCACTGCGATGACTACCAGCCAGACGCTTGCAATAACATATTTTTTCATAGACGAAGGTGATGCGCTTACCTCGCTGCTATTTTCGTTTCTTGTTTCGATTTTAGGCGCGAGCGTCTCGTCTTGATAATTGTGCTGTGTTGATGCGTTATTTTCTTCAGTCATGCTTTGCGTGATATTTAATTTTCCGTTAATGTGACTTTAGTATCGCCTACACGCTACGCGCATGCAACTTCATCTATATTTGACTTATCAGGCGCGCTTACGCAACATGCTCTTTTTTATGTTTGAAAATATCTTTAAATGACGTTTTTTACTTTTGTGCGTGTGTTCACCAACGACTCGTATCTTCAACAAAAAGCTAATAACACCATGCGGACACTTGCCTTGGCATGCTTTGTTTTAGTAATTTGCGCAGTGTTTTCGCAAGCAATAGCTCAGGCAAACGCGCAAGAAGCGTCCTTAACTCAATATACGAGTAAAGACTGCCAAAGTTGCCACCAAGCGCAACATCTATCATGGTCAGCGTCTCATCACGCAAAGGCCATGCAAGTAGCTAACAGCGAAACTGTTTTGGGAGACTTTGGTAACACGCAGGCCAAACACTTTTCACAAGAAGCCACATTCTTCATAATAGATGAACGCTACTTTGCCAAGGTGAAAGACGACCGGAGTGAACAGACTTATGAAGTCCGTTATACCTTTGGAATTGAGCCTTTACAGCAATATTTGGTGCTGACAGGCAAAGGACACTATCAAGTATTGCCTTTCGCTTGGGATACCCGTGAAAAAGAAGACGGTGGTCAGCGCTGGATGCATCTTTATCCAAATGAAGATATTCCTTTTAACGACCGCCTTCATTGGCAGCAACCCTTACAAAACTGGAATGGCATGTGCGCAGATTGCCATTCCGATGGACTCAAGCGTCACTACAACCCTAATACTCAAAGCTTTGCGACCACCTATACAGAAATTAACGTAGGTTGTTTGGCTTGCCACGATGATAAAACCCAGGCTCATAACAAGGAACATCGCGCGGGCTCAACTGCAGTAGAACATGAAGCGAATAAAACGGGATTTTGGCGCAGACTACCCGATGAAGATGTGGCAACCTGGATTGGTCAAGAGCGCAAGCAAGCAAAAGCTCACGAACAAACTTGCTACGCGTGTCACTCCCTGCGCTCTCCTTTAACGGACGGTTTTGACTCCACATCGGCGTATTTAGATAGCTTTTCCCCAAATTTAATTATGCCTCCCTTATATTTTCCCGACGGGCAAATTAAAGAAGAAGTGTATGTGATGGGCTCTTTTTTGCAGAGCAAAATGCATCAGAAGGGCGTTACCTGTATCGATTGTCATGACCCACATTCTTATCAACTTAAGGCCGAAGGCAATGGAACTTGTTTACAGTGTCATTCTCCGCAAGTATTTGAAACGCCAAAGCATCATGGACACCCTCTAGGCAAAGAAGGAAGCATGTGCGTCGATTGCCATATGCCTAAGACTACTTACATGAACGTGGATGCAAGAGGCGACCACAGTTTTAAAATTCCGCGCCCAGAATTTACCATAAGCGCAGGCGTACCTAATGCTTGTAATCAGTGCCATGAAGATAAAAGCGCAGAATGGGCACTAGAGACCATTAATACCTTACACCCTGACAGAACTGGGCCATCAGCATCAGAACAATTATTCTTGAATGTGATGCATGGTATTCAGAATCAGGATGTGAACTTACAGCAGACGCTTGAACTGGCAATGGATACAAGCGTTGCCGAAATAAGACGCGCCAGTGCCTTGTCGTTGTTGCAATACGCGCCTCGATTAAATGCAGGCATTTTACAGCCATTTGTTGACGATGATTCTGCTTTGCTGCGCTTAGCCGCTGCACAAGTATCGCTTAACATTTCGACAGACGAGCGGGGGCGTATTATTGCGCCACTTCTAAATGATCCTTTTAAAGCCGTACGCGTGGCAGCAGCTTATGCTTTGTTAGATGTTTCTGTATCGCCCTCTTGGCAAGATGCATTCGAAAGCGCCTTCAATGAACTTGAAATCAGTCAGTCGCAAGGCGCGTGGCGTGGCGAAGGTTTAATGCAGCAGGGCATAAGCGCACAGCGCTTGGCACAAGCCATGTCGCATGGAATGACGCAAAAGACAATTCAAAATGGACTATCGCTCAAGTTCAAGCCTGAAAACGTGCGAAAAAAAGAAGAAGAGGCCTATAAATTATCCATTTACATTGACCCATATTTTGCGCCAGCCTATATAAATCTTACTGAGCTTTATCGACAGCAGGGCAGAGCGCGAGAAGCGCAAGAAGTGTTTGAACGAGGTTTAGAGAACATTGGAGATTCTGGCACCTTCAGATACGCATACGCATTATTTTTCGTGCGTGAGCAGGCAATAGATGCAGCCTATGAGCAAATACAGGCAGCCTTGACCTTAGAGCCAGAGAATGCGCAGTTTGCGTATTTATTTTATTTAGTGCTTGAGAGAATGGGCAAGCGAAGTGAAGCGCAAGCACACTTGCGCAAGCATATAGCGCGTTATCAAAACAACCAACAGTTAAAAGCCCTGCTTCAAAAATGGGGCGGCTAAAATGGAGTGGAAAATATGGCAAATTTTAATCGTCGTCAGTTTTTACGATACTCTTCTTCGCTTATTGCCTTATCAGCCCTTGGCCAGGTAAACCTTCTGTCAGCTGCGCCAAAAAAGAAAGTTGGTGTGGCATTGGTTGGACTTGGAAATTATAGCGAGAACCTACTTGCACCAGCGCTTCAGTCTACGCAATTTTGTGAACTTAAAGGCATTGTCACTGGCACGCCTAGTAAAATTCCCAAATGGCAAGCGCGCTATGGTATTGAAGATAAAAACGTTTACTCATATGAGACCATGCACGAAGCGGCGAATAATCCTGATATAGACGTGATGTATATCGTTACACCTACCGGCGTACACATGAAATACTCTTTAATAGCGGCAAATGCAGGTAAGCATGTATGGTGTGAAAAGCCGATGGCAATGAACGTTGAAGAGTGTCAGCGGATCATTGATACGTGCAACAAAAACAAGGTAAAGCTTTCAATTGGTTACCGCATGCAGCATGAGCCTAACACAATGCGCTTTGGTGAATATGCTACCAGTAAACCCTTTGGCAATTTCACGTCGGTTTATACCCGCGCCGGATATGCCGGAAATGGCTTTCCACAAGACTACTGGCGTATGAAAAAAGACATGGGCGGTGGTGCGATGTACGATATGGGGGTATATCCGTTAAATGGTGCGCGCTATTTGACTAAACTAGAGCCCATTGCCATTAGTGCGACACATGAAAAGTCGCATCCTCATATTTTTAAAGAAGTGGACGAAACTACGTTTTTCACCCTCGAATTTCCAAATGGGCTAATGGCGGACTGTGGCACAAGCATTGTTAAATCTTTCAATAAGGCGCGTATTGAATGCGAGTCGGGTTGGTACGAATTAGATCCAATGTCTCAATATTCCGGCGTGACTGGCATTACCAGCACAGGAGAGAATTATCCTCCCATTAATGGTATGCAGCAAACTTTGCAAATGGATAATGATGCCCTTGCTATTTTGCAGGATAGCCCAGTTTTAGTGCCAGGCATAGACGGACTTCGTGACATTCATGTGGTTGAAGCAGCCTTTAGATCGGCTGCTCAAGATGGAAAACGGATCCTGCTGTAAATAGCACTTATATTGAAGGCCCTTTAAATAAGTGACGAAGCATATGATCAAGATTTGCTTATACAAAATGGATGAAGTAGTCTTTAAAACAATACCGTTCGTCCAAATGAGGCTTTGTGGATTCATTATCCGAAATTCTTAAACGTTTTAACCTGCACGCTGAAGTATTTTTCAGTGGCAATCTGTGTAATTTAAGCGAATTTCATGAAAAGGAAGGGAAGCGGGGGCATATTCACATCCTTCGCTCTGGCGCG
Source organism: Ningiella ruwaisensis (assembly GCF_004798935.1). Taxonomy (GTDB): domain Bacteria; phylum Pseudomonadota; class Gammaproteobacteria; order Enterobacterales; family Alteromonadaceae; genus Glaciecola; species Glaciecola ruwaisensis. Next base: position 14,419 of record NZ_RAHT01000004.1, read on the forward strand.
CTAACATTGGTTGATGAAAACGGGAAGAAAAAAGCAGTGGGACAGCCCAGCGTATTATTTTTCCCAACAGGACGAAAGCACCGTATTTTACCCGACCCTGTTTTAGGGGCGGATTTAGTATGCGCGACGATTGAGTATCAGGATGTTACAGCTAACCCACTGGCAGCGGCTCTCCCCGGATTTATGAAATTCCAGCTTTCTCGCTATCCCGATTTGAAAAAAGCGGCCAAGTGGCTGTTCAAAGAAGCGTTTAGCGATAAGCCCGGCCGCTTGCCCTTAATTGATCGACTGTGTGATATTTTTATTATTCAAGTGCTCAGACAGGTTTTGGCCAGCAACGAAATGGAGCACGGCATGTTGGCTGGTTTAAGTCATCCGCAGTTGTGCAATGTCATTACGCAAATACATGCACAGCCAGAATATCCATGGAGCCTTGAAACGATGTCGGAACTCGCCTTTATGTCGCGATCAAAATTTGCAGACTTGTTTCGTGAAGTCGTTGGTGAGACGCCGGGGGAATATCTGACAAATTGGCGTATGACAGTAGCGCAAAACGAATTGCTAAAAGGAGACGCTGTAAGTACGGTGGCAGAAAAGGTTGGCTATGAAAATGGCTCAGCTCTGGCAAGGGCCTTTAGAAAGAAAACCGGCCTTTCTCCTAAACATTGGCAGCAGGAGCATTTACCGGAGTAGCCAGTCATACAGCTACTCCGATACTCTTGTCAATTAAGACATGTTTTTCAAAGCCTGGATCCGATCTTCTAAAGGCGGATGGCTTGAAAAGAGTTTGTGAATTTTCCCTGCATTGATCGCAAAAGCCGCCATTTCGTCAGGGATCTTTGGAGCATCCTGCCCTTGTTTTAAGCGCTCAAGCGCAGCAATCATATTTTGTCGACCAGCGAGTTTGGCGCCGCCTTCGTCAGCCCGAAACTCTCTGTAGCGAGAGAACCACATCACTATCGTCATCGCTAAAATACCTAAAATGATTTCGGCAATAATCGATACAATCCAAAACGCTGGTCCGTGGCCTCTTTCAACCTTGAATACAACCCGATCTACAACATGCCCAATCACGCGAGACAAAAATACCACAAAGGTGTTCACTACCCCTTGTATAAGCGTCATTGTAACCATATCGCCATTTGCAACATGGCTTACTTCATGCGCTAACACAGCTTCAACTTCGTTCTTATTCATCGATTGAAGCAATCCTGTACTAACAGCAACCAAGGCATTATTTTTGTTCCAGCCAGTTGCGAAAGCATTAGGTGAGGGATGGTCAAAGATACCTACTTCTGGCATGCCGATATTCGCGCGTTCAGCTTGCAGTTTTACTGTTTGCACTATCCAGCTCTCTGTTGGATTGCGAGGTTGCTCGATAAGCTGTACGCGCATACTGCGCTTGGCTAACCATTTTGATAGAAATAGCGATATGAAAGAACCTGCAAAACCAATTACTGCCGAATAAATCAGCAAGGCCTGAAGATCCAGATCCACCCCATTTTCTGCCAATAGGCCCTGAAAGCCAAACAAACTGAACGTTAGACTCAATAGCGCTAAAATAGCGATATTCGTACCTAAAAACAGTAAAATTCTCATGTTTTTTCTCTTAATTAAAATGTATTTATTTCACGGCTAGCATTGACCACCAGTTTTAGAGATTAAAGCTGGCTAGCGTTAAGCGCTTGGTCAATATCTGCTATGATATCATCTATGTGTTCAATGCCTACAGAAATACGAACCATATCTTCTGACACTCCAGCGCTAATTAGTTCATCAGGATTTAATTGTCGGTGGGTCGTGCTCGCAGGATGACATGCCAAAGATTTCGCATCTCCAATATTCACCAATCGTAATATTAAGGCGAGCGCATCAATAAATTTGGCACCTGCTTCAATGCCGCCTTTAATGCCAAAACTGATAATGCCCGCAGCCTTGCCACCGCAGATTTTTTGACAAGTCTCAAAGTAAGGACTATCTGGCAGGGCAGCGTAGTTGACCCACTCTACTGCATCATGTTTTTGTAAATAGGCTGCAACCTTCTCTGCGTTTTCACAGTGGCGCTCCATTCTTAATGCCAGTGTTTCCAGTCCTTGCATGATCTGAAAGGCGCTCATAGCAGATAAACTTGCGCCTGTATTGCGAAGCGGAACCACCCGACATCGTGCGATGTACGCGGCAGGACCCAATGCTTCGGTATAAACCACACCATGATAAGACGGATCGGGTTCATTCAACATTTTGAAGCGCTCTTTGTTTGCTACCCAGTCGAATTTGCCAGAATCAACAATAATACCGCCGATGGTGGTGCCGTGTCCGCCAATGTATTTGGTTAGGGAGTGAATGACGATATCCGCGCCATGGTCAAACGCTCGACATAAAATGGGCGTTGCTACGGTATTATCGACGATAAGCGGCACACCTGCATTGTGCGCGATTTCTGCCCATCGCTGAATATCGACTACATTGCCAGCCGGGTTGCCAATGGATTCGCAGTAAAGCGCACGCGTATTTTCGTCTATCAGCGCGGCCACTTTGTCAAAATCGTCCGCTTTGGCAAAACGCGTTTCAATCCCCTGACGGGGAAAGGTATGTGCAAATAAATTATAGGTTCCACCATATAGCTGACTGGTGCTGACGATATTGCTTCCTACTTCAGCTATAGCCTCAATGGCATATCGGATAGCTGCCATGCCAGATGCCACAGCAAGCGCACCGATACCACCCTCTAACTCAGCAATTCGTTGTTCAAGCACCGCATTAGTAGGATTCATGATGCGGCTGTAAATATTGCCTGGCACAGCCAGGTTAAAGAGATCGGCGCCATGCTGCGTGTTATCAAAGGTGAAAGAGGTCGTTTGATATATGGGGGTGGTGGCAGCTTTGGTGGTGGCCTCGCTTTCATAGCCTGCGTGTAGTGCTATCGTTTCCGGTCTCATGTTCTCTCCATTTGTTTTAAGCGTTGTGTATCTATTATTTAAAGCGGAATGAATGTAGACAGTCTTATCTGAGTCATTCACAGTTTTTAGTTGGCGGAGAATCACTGTACTGATGCCTTACTATAAGGCAACAAGCTTATGTTTTTTTTGAGAAAAAAGTGATAGCTATCCTAGTGAGGATCAGAGTCGATAAGCGCTGAGCGTAAAGCGTTTAGAAGCTTGCCGTCGATTTTTTTAGGCTTTTGACTGTCTTTATCGACAAAAACATGTGTCAGCAAACCCTGTGCGCAGGCTTCATCCTTACCTTTCTTGAAAATAGCAAGGGCATAATCCACCGAGCTATTGCCAATGCGTTCTACTCTAAAGCCGCCGTATATTTCATCAGGAAATGCAATGCTGGTAAAATATTCACATTGGCTTTTAACCATCAAACCAATGGTCGCTCCCTTGTGAATATCGAGCTCTCCATGCTTTATTAGGAATTGATTAACGAGTGAATCAAAATAGCTGTAATAAATCACGTTGTTCACGTGACCATAAATATCGTTATCACTCCAGCGGGTGGTAATATCAAAAAAATGGGTAAAATGGTGGCGCTGCTGCGCTTGCGATTTACTCATAGGAAATACAATCCCTTTTTTTAGCCAACGTTTTCAAAATAAATACACTCTAAAAGGCTGCCTGATAGATCGCAAGTGCATCATTTTTGGTCATGGGTTTAGGATTATTGACTAAGAGCCTTGTCTGCAACATCGCATCTGTTGCCAGCATGTTCAATGCGCTCTTGGTGACACCCACGTCACACAGTGTATTAGGCAAATTAAGTTTGCTCATTAGCGACTCAAAGTATTGAATAAATTTTAGAGCCGCGTCGTTTTTGTCCTCACTGTTGCTGAATGAAACACATGAGGCTAGCTCACTGTATGCCTGCGAAGCATGACTTAAATTGAATCGCATAACATGCGGTAAAACTAATGCATTGCTTAAACCATGAGGTATATGAAAGCGCCCGCCTAATGGATAAGCAAGCGCATGTACTCCGCCGACAGGCGCGTTGGCAAAAGCTTGTCCAGCCATACACGCACCCAAAAGCATGTTTTCACGCGCCTTTAAGTTGGTGCCTTCAAAACATGCTGCTTCAATATTCTGACTCAATAGCTGTAAGGCACGTTTAGCAAGTGTATCAGAATAAATATTCTTCTTGATTTTGCTGGTGTAGGCTTCAATAGCGTGCACCATTGCATCGATACCTGTCGCGGCGCTCACATGCGGCGGAAGGCCAATACAAAGCTCAGCATCTAAAATGGCGATGTCAGGGAGCAAAACGGGCGATACGACTCCCGACTTGGTGTTAGCCCCAGTGGTAACAATGGAAATCGGTGTGACTTCAGAACCGGTTCCTGCTGTTGTCGGGATAAGAATTAATGGCAATCGAGAGTGGTGAATATTGCCGATACCGTAGATATCCGGTAAAGCTTGCGTACTATTGCACAAAGCGGCAACAAGTTTTGCGCAGTCCATGCTACTGCCACCGCCAAAGCCAACTACACCATCACATTGATGCGAACGCGCGACATCAAGGGCTTGCTGTACTTGTGTATCAGTGGGGTCTGCTTCAACACCATCGAAAATCCCTACGTCGACATCGGTGGAGCGCGCAAAAGCGTCAAGCAGTTTATCCAATAAGCCTGCCGTTCGAATACCATGGTCGGTAACAATCAACGGCCGGGAAATGGCTAGATCAGCACAATAGGTGGTAATAGCGCTAATCGCATTTACTTTGCAAACAATACGTTTTGTTGTTGCAAATTCAAAGCTGATGTTGCTCATCCTATACGGCTATCTTGCTCTAAAATTTTTCTTAGCATCGCAATGACTCGCTCGCAGCCTTCTTCGGTATTCAATTGCTCGCTTGGCGTCTGATTCTTTAGGGCTTTTTTAGGCGTGTTAAGCCATGCATTTATGGTTTCAGCATCATCGCCCATTGTCATTACAAGATAATCTAAAAGCCGTTGCGAACTTTTTGAATTAGCGTGCTCAATCAAATTGTCTATTTCTTTCATCTTATTTTCAGGGGTGTGTTTTACCCGCTCAGAAGTTTACGTTTAAAAATAGTTACAAATTTAATGCATTTTTAGGTCAATAAAATTGGACTTTGCATATACCAGAGTTCACTTTATTGATGTATTCTTTGCGGGTTATTTAGAAAAATAACGTATTAAATAAAAAGGAAAAGGAATGAAAAAAGTAATATTAGGAAGCGTACTCGCAACCACTCTACTAACATCAGGATGTGCTACCATCCTGACTGAAGAAACTCAATCTATCAATATCACTACATCAAATGGACAACAAGCTGAAGTAATCATAGATGGTCAAACAGCCACTGTCCCTGGTGTTGTTCAAGTTAAAAAAGAAAACAAGAACAAGATCATTGTTGCAGAAACAGATAGTTGTACCTCACAGACGGCCTTGAATAAAGAAGTTGAAACAGCCTTCTTTGTAAACATCCTTTCAGGTGGGGTGTTTGGCTCTTCAACCGATTATGGTACAGAGAAAATGTGGAAATATCAGGATTCAGTGACAATCGCTTGTCAGTAGAAGTGATTTCTAGAAGCCTAAGTAGGGGAGCGCTGTGCGTTTCCCTTTTCATTTTAATATCACTAAACGGTTTTGCTGCTAGCGAAGAAGTTGAGCTTGATGCTCGTTTGAATGAGCTCTCGAAATCAGCTCGCTGGCATAGTTTATTACAATTAAACGCTGAGAAACCCTTAAATACAAAAACGGATTTGTATATTAATAATAATACAAACCCGTTAGAGCAGCTTAAATTAACCTATCAGTTATTTACAACAAATGACCAGGCAGCTTGCCGGTATCCTGCTCGTGCCAGGCTGTTGGCAGAAACATTATCATTAGAATTCAAAAATTTGTTTCCAAGTAAATGCGTAGCTTACGAAACTTATGTAAATAATTTTCCTGTTGATAACTTTCATCTTATTTATACGTCTGAAAATGTCACTCAAGCAAGTTCAATGATGGGGCACATAATGCTCAGAGCTGATGGAGTTAACTCCGATGGGCATCTCGTTCAGCATGGTGTGACCTTTTTTACTGAACTGGAAGGTATCAATGTTCCTAAAATAATGTGGCAAAGTTTAGTCAGTGGCAAGGAAGGTATTTTTCAAATTGCACCGTATGCTCCTTTCGTAGATCATTATGTCAACAATGAGCAAAGGAATGTATACGAATATCAACTGATACTCACTGATGCTGACCGAATAATGCTTCGCGATGCGATATGGGAATTTGGTCAAAGCCAATCTGCCTATTTTTTTCACACTTATAATTGTGCAACCGTTACGCAAGCTCTTCTTGGCGTTATCGCTCCAACGATTAGCCCTCACAAAGGTCAGTGGCTTACTCCACTTGATGTTTTGAAAGCCGCAGACTCAGCACACTTTCTCGCAGACGCTCGACTAAGAAGTTCAATCGAGTGGAGACTACAGCTTCTGAATCGACTGATCGATTCTGATCATGCCAAAAGAATTAAAGATGATATTGTTTCAGGTAGAGTGCCTCAGATTAATTCAACGTCTCAGAGAAAACGAGTATTCGAATATCATTTCGCGAGTGCATATTATGATTATCAACTGTCTTTAGATTCACAGGACAAAACTTATATTAAAGTGCCCAGACTAGAGTTTGACAAAGAAAATCAGATGTACAAGGAAACGTCTATCGATATTGGTCAATTCAAAAACCCTCTGCGAACACCAAAAGATGGTCAGATTCACATTGGGCTGGATTACAATGACAATATTGAGAAGGGCGCTGTTTTTTTTCGTGCTTTCCCGGTGAACAATAGCCTTTATGACGACAATAGGGAATTTTATGGTGAAAATACACTTATTCTTAGCGATCTCCAGTTTCGTCTAGATCAAGATGGAGACGTGCTGTTTGACCATTTTAAGCTTTACCAAATGCAGACCATAAGTGATTTTGAGGCTGATTTTCGCAGGTTATCCTCCTCCTTTTCTATTTCGGCAGAACGCCGGATTAACCAAAATGGCATAGCTAAAGTAACAGGCATTGTTTCAGGGGGCCTGGGGCTGTCTAAAGTATTTAGTACAAAAGCCGGCATCTATGGCTTAGCGAAGGTATCTGCTGGAGTAAGAGAAGGTATTTATGCTATCGCTGAGCCTGAATTCGGTGCCTATTTTTACGTGGGAGATACAAAATTTATAGGCAAAACGATACTTAGATACAATGGATTCAATCATCGAGAATGGCAGTTTGAAACACAATTGTCAGCGGTGCACTTTGTAAAGGATGATTTCTCAATATCATTAGAATTGACACAGGTAACAAATGTCAGAAACAATCCTCTTCAAGTTGGAATGAGAGCGATATTTGCGATTTAATTACCTGCTTATCAATTAAAAAACACGTTTGGTATTGTTTCTTGCTTAATCTGACACTCTTATCGTTAAATTATTTAAATAAAACTGTACATTCAATTAAATAGGGCGTATCGTGCCGTTAGCTAGAGAGAAGTCTAATCTTTGTCTTACATCAAGCGGTTTGTTTTACAGAACACCTCCTGCAGTATCTAAGTTCAGTCTCTATATCAGCTACAACCCTCAATCAATAATGTTTATTGATTGTATTTTATTATTAAATTTTTACAGGAAATGTTATGTCTAACAGAACCACTGGCACCGTTAAATGGTTTAACGAATCTAAAGGCTTTGGCTTTATCTCACAAGAATCTGGCCCTGACGTGTTTGCTCACTTCAGCGCAATTTCTGGCGACGGTTTCAAAACTTTAGCAGAAGGCCAAAAAGTTGAGTTTACTGTTACTGACGGTCAAAAAGGCCCTCAAGCAGAAAACATCGTTGCTGTTTAATTCGGCATCGACAATGCAAGTTTAGGCTTGTATTACAATTAGCTAAGGCAGTTCAATGAACTGCCTTTTTTGTGCATAAAAACAATCTACAGATTGTTGATTTAAAACAATGCCACAGGTAGTCTAACTTTATACTCGCTCAGCCAATTAGCAAAAGGAATAATGCAGTGGCACAAGCAACCGTTTCGACAAAAAAAGTCACCGCTTTCGCAGCCATCATTGTGTTGATGATTGCACTTTCCGGGTTTTTTGCCATAAAAGACTTGGCAGGTGAGCAATCGCAGCAACACCATCAATCTATTTCACCTATTTTTACGCTGGTAGAGCAGGAATTACTAAATCCTCTTCATACTGCGGAAGTTATTTCCGATTTAGGAACCTTTTCTGATTTCTTTAAAGCAAGTTCTCCTGATGAAGATGCCGTAATCCCTATTCTCAAGTCTTTGGAAGACACTTTCGGACATGAATTTTATTTGGCGCACGAGGAATCGCGTAAGCAGTTTAATTCCAGTGGTCGCGTTTTTGATTTAATCGAAGGGGAGGTGATTTGGTATTTTGCTTTACGGGATGAATTTGACTCAGAGGTGCAAGCCGTTTTAGGCAAACGAGAAGATGTTCACTTGTATATTGATGTTCGTGAGTATGACGAAGAAGGTAATTTTCTGGGCTTTACTGGCTTGGGGAAGTCTTTAGATGCTTTTTTAAGCTCGTTTAACGAATTTAGTGCTCAATACGGTCACGAATTTATTTTTGTGAACAATCGAGGTGAAATTGTATTATCTTCTATTGAATCACTTTCTCCAACACAAGCGGTTGACAGCACCTCTCGGATAGGAATAAAAGCATTTTCTGAACTGGAGTGGTTTAACGAGTTTACCCGTAAATCAGAAGGTATAGACGATCCAAGCGTGGTGGTGCGAGGGCAAGAGGGTAGTTTACTTGTGTCTCGATTGCAGCTTCAAAGTCTAGGGTGGAATTTATATGTATTGACGCCATTAGACACGCGTCAACAAGAAGTCAATATTGCTTACATCCTCTATGTCGGTATAAGCGCTATAATCTTATTTATTGTATTTCGAGTCGTTTTTCACATCGTTGAGCGCTACCTTCATCGAAACGACCGCGTAACATAAGATTTTAGCCAAGGCAGATTGTGGACGCCAAATTTCCTCAGCCGCCAAAAAAGCGCAATCTCTATAAAGAGTTGGGTGTGGTAAAAGATGTGTTAAGTCTATTGCATCCTCGAGTCCGAAAAATCGACACGTCACTCACAGGTACTGAAAAGCCCATTATGCTCATACCCGGGCTGGGTGTAGACGGTCGTTTTTTCAAACCCATGAATCGTTATATTGAGGCGCATAATTACAAAGTATTCGATTGGGGCTTAGGCGTAAATGACGCAGGGTTTTACCGAAATTTCAGCGAAAAAGATATCACCATCAAGTGGCACCCTGATGCTGAAAAGCGAGGCAAACCAATACACAAAAATGAATTAGGTGTGGCGTTTTTGTGTTCACAAGCTATGAAAAATGCGAAAGTCTTGAGTCAGCGCCTTAACCAAAAGTTGGTGCTGCTGGGTTGGAGCTTAGGTGGGTTTATTGCTCGCGAGGTGGCTAGGGCCATCCCAGAGTGTATTGAACAGGTTATTACGTTTGGTTCGCCCGTTGTTGGCGGCCCTAAATATACCGCTGTGGCATGGCGATTCAGGCGCTTTGGTGTAGATGTCGATTGGATTGCAGAAGAAATTAAGTGCTTGGATGCAGAGCCGATACGCGTGCCGATTACAGCCATTTACAGCAAAAACGATGCTATTGTGCACTATAGTGCCAGTCTGGATAAACTCAGCCCAAACGTCAGACATATCGAGGTAAACAGCTGTCATCTGGGCATGGGTTTTAGTTTTGAAGTTTGGCGTGCTGTGTTGCACGCCTTAAAAGACCTACCTGAAAACGCTACATATTAAATGGTTATTTGAGTTGTCTACTCATTGAAAAAGTGCTCTGCATGAAAATGCAGATGATCCTCAATAAAACTCGCTATAAAGTAATAGCTATGGTCGTATCCTTTTTGCATTCTAAAGCTCAGTGGGTAATCAGCATCTTTAGCAGCATTGACTAGTGCCTCTGGTTGAAGTTGTTTTTCTAAAAACTCATCGCTACTTCCTTGATCAACCAACATAGGAGGTCTTTTAGAATCGCTGCTTTTAGTTGATAAAATTAACTCGCAGGCATCATAGGCGCAATATTGGTCAGTTTCGTCACCTAAGTAGGTTTTAAAGGCGGTTTGTCCCCATTCGCAGTTGATTGGATTAGCAATAGGTGAGAATGCCGAAACGCTGCTGTAAAATAGCGGGTTTTTAAGCGCTATGGTAAGTGCGCCATGCCCTCCCATTGAATGACCCGATATCGCTCGCTTACTGGAAACTGGAAAATTCGCTTCAATTAATTCAGGTAATTCTTTCACAATGTAATCATACATTTGATAGTGTTTTGCCCAGGGTATTCGCGTCGCATTGAGATAAAAGCCTGCACCTTTACCCAAGTCGTAGCGCTCAGCGTCAGCAACATCATCTCCACGCGGGCTGGTATCAGGTGCAACAATCGCAACACCCAAGCTTGAAGCAGCGCGCTGCGCCCCGGCTTTTTGTATAAAATTTTCGTCAGTGCAGGTTAAGCCTGATAACCAATATATAACAGGTACTTTTTGTTTTTCACTGGCATTTGGCGGCAAATAAATCGCAAATGTCATCTCGCAAGAGCATGCACTTGATGGATGAGAGAATCGCTGTTGCAATCCACCAAAGCACTGGTTCTCGCTGATTTTGCTTAAGCTCATTTTTTTAAGCTCCTGATATCAGTTGATAAGTTGTTTAGTAGTGTATTACAGAGCGGATGGATTCGCCTTTATGCATTAAATCGAATGCAGTGTTGATCTCATCCAAGGCCATGGTATGGGTAATGAAATCATCCAGTTTAAATTCGCCTGCCAGGTAGCGCTCAACGTAATCGGGCAACTCAGAACGTCCTTTTACGCCACCGAACGCTGTACCACGCCACACGCGACCGGTAACCAGTTGAAAAGGACGAGTAGAAATTTCTTCTCCTGCGCCCGCTACCCCGATAATGATCGATTCTCCCCAACCTTTATGACAACATTCCAAGGCACTGCGCATGACGTTTACATTACCTATACATTCAAACGAGTAATCGACACCCCCATCGGTCAAATCAATAATGACTTCCTGAATGGGCTTATCGAAATTCTGTGGATTAATACAATCAGTTGCGCCTAATTGCTTCGCAAGCTCAAATTTACGCTCGTTGATATCAATGGCGATAATGCGAGAAGCCTTTGCCATCGCCGCACCAATAATTGCTGAAAGCCCAATGCCGCCTAGTCCAAAAATTGCAACTACCGCGCCTTCTTCGACTTTTGCAGTGTTCATCACAGCGCCCATGCCAGTTGTTACACCGCAGCCCAGTAAACAGACTTCTTCTAAGGGCGCTTTAGGATTTACTTTTGCGACTGAAATTTCAGGAAGTACGGTGTATTCGCTAAAGGTGGATGTCCCCATGTAGTGATAAATGGTTTCACCGTTGCAGGTAAAGCGCGATGTACCGTCAGGCATAAGGCCTTTACCTTGCGTTGCCCGTATTTTCTGACATAAATTGGTTTTACCGGATGTACAAAATTTACACTCGCCGCATTCGGGTGTGTAAAGTGGAATAACATGGTCGCCCACGCTTACACTGGTGACTCCCTCACCAACAGATTCCACGATACCGCCGCCCTCATGGCCTAATATGCTGGGAAAAACACCTTCAGGGTCGGCACCTGAAAGCGTATAGGCATCGGTATGACAAACCCCTGTGGCAATTAACTTTACGCGCACTTCTCCTACCTTTGGTGGGGCAACTTCGACAGTTTCGATACTAAGCGCCTGATCAGGACCCCAGGCGACGGCGGCTTTACATTGAATAGCTTGAGCTGACATCTTGTTTCACTATGGTTTGTTTTTGATGCCCATAGTGTTGTTGAAAACCGTCGAAGATTCAAATCTCTTTTTATTCGTGAATGTCTTTAAAAAGACCAACGATACGCTCTAAAGTACCACTTTGTTTTGAATACACTTTCTTACCATGTACGCTAACTTTTCTATATTCATCCTTTTCAATGAAATAGCGCTTAGCGACGAATTTAAAGGTTTCTTCCTCGCCTTCAATAAACTGCCACCAAAGCGAGTCTGCGCGATTGCGATCGTCACGATGATACACGGCAAGTACGTCTTGATAACTGGCGGCTAAGGCGACTTTTGAGTGCCCTTGTTCAAAATTTTCAAATTGATAGAAGCGATCTTCTATAAGCACGTATTCCCACAAAATAAGGTTGTCGGCTAGTAGAGCGAACTGGAGCCGCTCCGCCATATTCACCAGAAAGTGATTAGAATCCAGAAGTGCAATGGACTTAGCGCGAAGCATTTCTTCGGCTTTTTTACGAGCAGTTCGTTCTCGATACAATTGTTGCTTAAGTAGTCTTATTTCTTCTGTTTGCTGTTGCTGCGTAAGTTGCATCCATTACCTCGCTTCCGTAAAGAGGATATGCTATGTAAATAAAGACCGAGTCAGGGGAACGGGTCTATAGCTCTCAATATATCGGTCGAGATGAATAAAACTTAAGCAATTATTTTATCCAAAAGTCGATAAAGATTTTAACTCAAGTGTAATTTTTAAATTTAGAGTCAAATAAACACAACAGTATTATAATAACATCACATCCTAATTTAAGTCATACAGATAATGGTGACTGTTTATTATTAAGCGAAGTATTTGAGAGGATTTCAAATACTAAGCCTTTAGGTTTATATTATTAATTTTTTAATATTAACGTGCATCTGGCTCTGAAGAGACCGTTGCATAGACCACGATGACGTATTCACTTTCTTACAACTTTACTGGCTAGTTCTTCATCGGCAAAATCAAACTCTACTTCTTTATAAATAATGATTTGTCCTTTGACCGTTGAACTTGCGTCTATGCGCAAAACAGGCGGCTTGCTTCTATAAGAATTATTGTTAGGTTTACCTTCAAACCGAATGTCACCTTCAACAACAGAGCCATCGCTAAGCAAAATGTCTCCGTTAACAGTAATGATGTCGCGCCCAACCGTGACGCCCTCAAGCTCAATATCGCCATTGACGGTTTCAATGTTTTTGCCTACCCGGCTATTCTCTTCAATACTGATACGCCCGTTTACCGATTCAACACTATCTTCAGACAAAAAATCGCTTCCGATGGTAATTCTGCCATTTACAACTTCAACGCTATCTACATTGACGCGGTCACCAATTGTGACTTTTCCATTGACGCTACTGACCTCATCTGCCTGCACGCCTGATTCGAGCGTTACTGAACCGTTCACACTTGACACATCGCTTACTGAAAGCCCTTCATCTATTCTTACGCTCTTATTGGTGGCGGAGTAGCTTCGCCCCTCACCTTGCTCGTTCTTCGAGTAGGCATCGCTTGCGCCAACATGAATAACGCAACTGGCAAGTAAAAAAGTGCAAATAACGAGGCTGGTTGATCTAACAGCAGTTGTTTTGATAATTGAACGCATTACGTTTCCTTAATTTAACGTTGGTTTATTTACCGTTTGTCGCTGGCGTATTTCGAAAGGTTTACACAGATAAAAAATGTTGTGTTTTGTATGCTAACATTTGCTTGAGATATCCTTGTTTTGCTTTTATTAACTATCAAATGTTGCTCAATCTACCTATGTATATTACAGATAATCTATCCATTGATGATACAGAATACGGAATGACCGCCATACGTGCGTCGGGTAACGGCGGACAAAACGTTAATAAAGTTTCAAGCGCAATTCATTTACGCTTTGATGTCGCAGCTTCAAGTTTGCCAGAAAAATATAAAACCAGATTGCTAAGCTTGTCTGACTCGCGCATTACCAAAGAAGGTGTAGTAGTAATAAAGGCACAGACTTATCGTACTCAGGAAGCCAATAAAGAAGAGGCTTTGTCTCGCTTAAAGGCTTTAATACTTATGGTCATGGAAGAGAAAAAACCGCGAAAACCTACCAGGCCCAGTCTCTCAGCAAGACGAAAGCGTGTAGACGCAAAAAAGCGCACAGGCCTGAAGAAAAACCTGCGTGGAAAAATTGACCTAAATTAAGCGATTAGTCCCCTATTCACCCTGAATAAAACGCCTGTAAATATTTCTTCTCCCATACCAAAGTCTTACGTAAATCTTGATTAAAGGGCCAGTCTCAATGCCTTTCTATCTTGATTCTTGAAGCGCTATGGCCTATATTGTCGACAATATTTAAAGGCGCTCTACTTTATGTCACCATTTTTCGAACCCGTGATTACATCTTCAGATAAGATATTTACTGCCTTAAGGGCGGATATTGTTGCTGGGCATGTAAAAGCGGGCGTAAAATTAAGTGAAGCTGAGTTGTCGACAAAATACGGTGTAAGCCGAGCAGTCATTCGTGAGGCGATAAACCGACTGGCAAACACCAGCTTGGTTGAACGAAAGCCTAATATTGGTGCAAGGGTGGTGACGCTATCGCATGAAGGCCTTGTTCAACTTTATCAGGTGCGCGAAGCCTTGGAAGGAATGGCCGCCAGACTTGCTGCCACTAATATGAGTGATGCAGAAATTCAAGATTTACATGCGCTGATGCGAAGCCACTCGCAAGAAGTCAAAGGGGGCGAAACCTACTATCAGGAAGCAGGAGATGTCGACTTTCACTATCGTGTTGTCCTTGGCAGTCATAATCAGCCTCTTATTAGCATGTTGACAAACAATATTTATCATTTAGTCAGAATGTATCGCGTTCAACTAGGGATGGCTGGTCCAAGAGTAACTACTGCATTTGCCGAACATCAACAAATTGTGCAGGCAATCACCAATCGTGATGGCGAACTTGCTGAAATATTGATGCGTAGGCACATTCTTTATTCGAAAAATAATATCGAAGCCAAATTAAATCGTTCAGCAGCAACGAATACTGAGGAAATCAAATGAGTTCAAATATAAAAAGTCCCGGCAAACGCTTCAGAGATGCCCTTGCGGCAAATAAACCGTTACAGATCGTAGGCACTATCAACGCCTATTGCGCCATCATGGCAGAAAAATTAGGGCATCAAGCGATTTATCTCTCTGGCGGTGGTGTGGCTAATGCATCTTATGGCTTGCCCGATTTGGGCATGACCTCGCTAAATGATGTCATAGCAGATGTCCAGCGCATTACTTCAGCATCCAGTCTTCCTTTATTAGTCGATATTGATACAGGTTGGGGCGGTGCATTCAATATTGCCAAAACCATACGTGATATGGAAAAAGCGGGCGCGGCAGCGGTTCATATGGAAGACCAGGTCGCACAAAAGCGTTGCGGCCATCGTCCTAATAAAGAAATTGTGAGTCTTGAAGAAATGGTCGACCGCATCAAAGCGGCAGTTGACGCCCGAAGCGATCCTGACTTTTTTATCATGGCGCGCACCGATGCCTTCGCGCAGGAGGGCCTTGAAAAGGCTATTGAGCGTGCTAAAGCTTATGTAGAGGCTGGCGCAGATGGCATTTTTGCTGAAGCGATACAAACGCAAGAACACTACCGCGCATTTTCTGAGGCGCTAGATGTGCCGATACTCGCTAACATCACTGAGTTTGGCAAAACAGAATTGTGGAACAAAAAAGAGCTTGGGGAGTGGGGAGCGGCCATGGTGCTGTATCCCTTGAGCGCGTTTAGAGCCATGAATAAGGCCGCAGAGCTTGTTTACAAGAGCATTCTTGAAAAAGGTGATCAAAAAGCCGTGCTCGATACCATGCAAACTCGCATGGAGTTATACGACTACTTAGGCTACCACGAGTATGAACAAAAACTCGATGCGCTTTTTCAAACTAAAAAATAGCAAAACGAGCAAGTCGGCATTTTAGCCTTAAACTTGCTCTGAGTTGCAGGGTTATACAAATACGTAAATTTAATGCAGTAGTATGTTAAGGAGTCAAATATGGCGAAGGTATTAAGCGGCGCAGGCTTGCGCGGTCAGGTTGCTGGTAAAACAGCACTTTCAACGGTAGGTAAATCAGGCTCTGGTCTAACTTACAGAGGTTACGATGTAAAAGATCTGGCTGAAAAATGTCAATTTGAAGAAGTGGCCTATTTAATTTTAAAAGGCGACTTGCCGACTCAAGCTCAGCTTGATGCCTACAAAACCAAGCTTAAGGGCTTGCGTGGCTTGCCAAATGCATTAAAAGAAGTGTTGGAGCGTATTCCAAAAGATGCGCATCCCATGGATGTGCTGCGCACCGGCTGTTCAATGCTTGGCAATCTGGAGCAAGAGTTAAGTTTTGAACAACAGCAAGATATCACCGACAGAATGCTGGCCTGCTTTCCTTCAATCATATGCTATTGGTACCGCTTCAGTCACGATGGCTTGCGCATCGATGTTGAAACTGACGATGATTCAATCGGCGCGCATTTCTTACATATGCTTCATGGCGAAAAACCAAGTGAGTTGTTTGAGCAAGTGATGCATATTTCGCTTATCCTTTATGCTGAACATGAGTTTAACGCTTCAACTTTCACCGCCCGTGTGTGCGCATCTACACTATCTGACATGCATTCTTGTATTACCGGGGCAATTGGTTCGTTACGTGGCCCTTTACATGGTGGTGCAAACGAAGCAGCAATGGAAATGATTGAAGGCTTTACCTCACCTGAGCACGCCGAACAGGAAATGATGGGCAAGCTTGCACGAAAAGAAAAAATCATGGGCTTTGGTCATGCGATTTATTCTGAATCCGACCCGCGTAACGAAATCATCAAAGCCTGGTCTGAAAAGCTTTCAAAAGCTGTTGGTGATACGGTTTTATACCCTGTGTCCGTGCGTTGTGAAGAGGTAATGTGGCGCGAGAAAAAACTCTTCTGTAATGCTGACTTTTTTCATGCCTCTGCCTACAATTTTATGAAGATACCCACGCCATTATTTACGCCAATCTTTGTGATGTCCCGATTAACGGGTTGGGCAGCGCACGTTATGGAGCAGCGCGCAGACAATCGCATTATTCGCCCTTCGGCTGAGTATGTGGGTGAGGACATTCGTGACGTTCCCGCTATTAATGAGCGTTAACTAAACTTAGTTAAGGTGCTCCTTAAGACTTAGTAATCAGCCGGAAACCACGCCTAATGTCATATAGAATTTATAGAGGCCAATTATGAACTACGAACATCGCAAACCCCTGCCAAATAGTCGTCTGGACTATTTTGATACAGAGGAAGCCGTTAATGCTATTGAAGAAGGGGCGTATAAAACCTTGCCTTATACTTCAAAGGTATTGGCAGAAAATCTCGTACGCCGTTGTCCGCCCGACATGCTCAAAGAGTCGTTGGAGCAATTAATCTATCGACGTCGCGATACCGACTTTCCATGGTATCCCGCGCGCGTAGTATGTCACGACATTCTCGGGCAAACTGCTTTGGTGGATTTAGCTGGTTTACGAGACGCTATTGCTGCAAAAGGCGGCGATCC
Source organism: Ningiella ruwaisensis (assembly GCF_004798935.1). Lineage (GTDB taxonomy): Bacteria > Pseudomonadota > Gammaproteobacteria > Enterobacterales > Alteromonadaceae > Glaciecola > Glaciecola ruwaisensis. The sequence goes on from NZ_RAHT01000004.1 coordinate 31,817, forward strand.
CGCAAAAGTCAATCCTGTGGTGCCAACTCAACTGGTAGTCGATCATTCTCTTGCTGTTGAGCATGCAGGTTTTGAAGAAAATGCCTTTGAAAAAAATCGCGAAATCGAAGATAGACGCAACGAAGACCGTTTTCATTTTATCAACTGGACCAAGACCGCTTTTAAAAATGTGGACGTGATCCCGCAGGGCAACGGTATCTTGCACCAAATCAATCTGGAGCGCATGTCGCCGGTAGTGCACGCTCGTGATGGTGTTGCTTTTCCAGATACCTTAGTGGGTACCGATAGTCATACTCCTATGGTGGACGCATTAGGTGTCATTGCGCTTGGCGTAGGTGGCCTGGAGGCCGAGTCTGTTATGTTAGGTCGCGCTTCCTACATGCGCCTGCCTGATATTGTGGGGGTAGAGCTTAAAGGAAAACCACAGCCGGGTATCACCGCCACTGATATTGTGCTGGCCTTAACTGAATTTTTGCGCAAAGAGCGCGTGGTGTCTGCTTATCTTGAATTTTATGGGGAAGGAACCAAGCATCTGACATTGGGTGACAGAGCCACCATTTCAAATATGACCCCTGAATATGGTGCAACGGCCGCCATGTTTTACATTGATGAGCAAACTATCGAGTACTTAACGCTCACCGGTCGAGACGACGAGCAAGTTAAACTGGTTGAAAACTATGCCAAGCATACCGGTCTTTGGGCAGATGCCATGACAGAAGCGAATTATGAGCGAGTGCTTACTTTTGATTTATCGTCTGTTGTTCGCAACATGGCCGGGCCTTCAAATCCACATGCGCGAGTTGCAACGAGCGACTTGGTGTCTAAGGGTATTGCCGGTAAATATGAAGTTGAACCTGATAAAATGCCGGATGGCGCCGTGATCATTGCAGCGATTACCAGCTGCACAAATACAAGCAATCCGAGAAATATGATTGCGGCAGGCTTAATTGCGCGTAATGCCAATAAATTAGGTTTAACAAGAAAGCCATGGGTCAAAACGTCTCTAGCACCAGGCTCTAAAGCAGTAAAGTTGTATTTGGAAGAGGCGCAACTACTCCCTGAATTACAAAATTTAGGTTTTGATGTGGTGGGATTTGCCTGTACCTCCTGTAATGGCATGAGCGGCAGATTAGATCCAAAAATAGAAGAAGAAATTAAAGCCCGCAAGCTTTATTCAACGGCAGTTTTATCGGGTAATCGTAATTTTGACGGACGCATTCACCCGCATGCCGATCAAGCTTTTTTGGCGTCGCCACCTCTTGTCGTTGCTTATGCAATAGCGGGAAGTATTCGTTTTGATATTGAAAAGGATCCGCTAGGTTTTGACGAGGCAGGCAAGCCTATTCTGTTGAAGAATATTTGGCCAAGCGATGAAGAAATCGATGCTGTTGTAAAGTCTGCGGTTAAACCCGAACAGTTCAGAAAAGTCTATGAACCCATGTTTGAGCTAAAAACCGAAGAGGCAAACCTCAATCCGCTTTACGATTGGCGTGAAATGTCTACCTATATTCGTAGACCGCCTTATTGGGAGGGCGCGCTTGCAAGCGAGCGCACCTTAAGCGGTATGCGTCCCCTTGCGATATTAGGGGATAATATTACAACCGATCATTTGTCTCCATCTAATGCGATTCAGTTAAGCAGCGCAGCGGGTGAATACCTGGCGAAGATGGGTTTGCCTGAAGAGGATTTTAACTCCTATGCAACTCACAGGGGAGATCATTTAACGGCTCAACGGGCAACGTTTGCCAATCCCAAGCTTTTAAATGAGATGGTGCTTGAAAACGGCAAAGTCAAACAGGGCTCATTTGCAAGAGTAGAGCCTGAAGGCAAAGTCATGCGCATGTGGGAAGCCATTGAAACCTACATGCAACGAAAACAGCCTTTAATTATTATTGCGGGCGCTGACTATGGCCAAGGTAGCTCTCGGGATTGGGCAGCTAAAGGCGTGCGTCTTGCAGGTGTTGAAGTGATTGTAGCTGAAGGTTTTGAGCGCATTCACAGACAAAACCTGATTGGTATGGGCGTGCTTCCGCTTGAATTTAAGCCAGGCGTTACCCGCAAAACGCTGAATCTCGATGGCACCGAGACTTACGATGTATTAGGCGAACGTAAACCGGGTAATACGCTGTCTCTTGTCATCACACAAGCGACTGGTGAACAGCTTACTGTGCCGGTGACTTGTCGTTTAGATACGGCAGAAGAACTTAGTATCTATGAGGCAGGTGGCGTACTTCAGCGCTTTGCGCAAGATTTTCTGGCAAATGCGGTATAGCCATATGACACACTATCCACCGCAAATTAAAATTAAAGCCACCTATATGCGAGGCGGTACGAGCAAAGGTGTCTTTTTCGCATTGAAGGATTTACCGGAAAACGCACAGCTTGCCGGAGCGGCGCGCGACGCGCTTTTATTGCGGGTTATTGGAAGCCCGGATCCTTACGCCAAGCATACAGACGGAATGGGCGGGGCGACCTCAAGTACCAGTAAAACGGTGATTTTGAGCAAAAGTGACAAAGCCGATCATGACGTCAATTATTTATTTGGACAGGTCGCTATTGACAAGCCCTATATCGACTGGAGCGGGAACTGCGGCAATTTAACCGCTGCAGTTGGTTCCTTTGCAATTGAGAATGGATTGGTAGACAAGACGCTTGTTCCGAATAATGGCATAGCTAAAGTGCGAATATGGCAGGAGAATATTCAAAAAACCATCATTGCCCATGTTCCTGTCACTGACGGAAAGGTTCAGGAAACGGGAGACTTTGAACTCGATGGCGTCACCTTTCCAGCGGCTGAAGTCAAGGTCGAGTTTGTTGATCCTGCCGACGGCGAAGGCGCGATATTTCCAACTGGGAATGTGGTTGATACCTTCGTTGTGCCTGACATTGGCGAGTTTCAAGCGACGTTTATCAATGCGGGTATTCCTACCGTTTTTTTAAATGCCAAGGATATTGGCTATACCGGCTCTGAGCTTCAAGATGCAATCAATAGCGATTTGAAGGCTCTGACACGCTTTGAAACACTGCGAGCACATGCTGCGCTTAAAATGGGGATCATTAACAATTTAAGCGAAGCAGAAAACCGCCAGCATACGCCTAAAATTGCCTTTGTCGCCCCACCTGAAAGTTATTTCAGCTCAAGTGGTAAACGCATCGACAAAAGCAGTATTGACCTAAATGTTCGCGCGCTTTCTATGGGAAAACTGCATCATGCTATGATGGGAACCGCTGCGGTAGCCATTGGGACGGCAGCAGCCATTCCTGGAACCTTAGTTAATATTGCAGCGGGTGCAGTTGAGCGAGATGAAGTCACCTTCGGCCATCCATCCGGTACGCTAAAGGTGAGTGCAAAGGCGATAAAGAGCGACGGTCAGTGGCGAGTCGAAAAGGTTGGCATGAGTCGAAGCGCCCGCGTGCTCATGGAAGGGTGGGTTCGGGTTCCGCCATCTCAGTAAACGCGTTGCTCCTTCGATAATCAAGACGGCACGTTTTTTAAAGCAAGCGATACAAGCTTAGGTCGCTTGCTTATTTTCCGCGTCACCTTGTGAAGATGCAATCACATAGTCGTAGTCAATCGCCTCAGGTCGATGAATTCCAAAGCCTTGAAGATAATCAATGCCGATTTTCTGGAGCTGTTTCACAATATGTTCATCCTCTACGTATTCGGCAATCGTCTTTTTACCCATGGCATGAGCCACTTTATGTATAGACTCCACCATCGCAAAGTCGGCGCTATCATCAACAATACTTTTTACAAAACGACCATCAATTTTGACATTGTCTATAGGCAGTGTTTTAAGATAACCGTATGAGGATAAACCGCTACCGAAATCATCCAGTGAAAACTTGCAGCCAAGCGACTGAAAGGTTTGAATAAAATCGATAGTCTGCTCTACGTTTTCCATGGCTTGTGTTTCGGTGATTTCAAACGCTATCTTTGAATGTGGTATGCCAAAACGCTCAAAGCATTCATGTAAGTGCGTGCAAAGTTCTTTGTTACCCAAGGATTGCCCACTTAGATTGATTGAGCATGTGATGAGTTTGTTCAGTTTATCAAGATCTTGAGCAAGCCAATTAAAGGTATGCGCTATCACCCATTTGTCAATCTTTGACATTAAGCCAAACCGCTCTGCTGCGGGTATGAAGTCTGCCGGAGATACCAAGACCCCTTCAGCACTTTCCATCCGTAATAGCATTTCGTAACCACACAGACTTTTTTCTTCGTTATTGAACACCACTTTTTGGCGATGTAATCGAAAGTGGTTATTGGCGAGCGCCTGATTGATCACAGTTGCCAGCTCCATTTCGCGTCTGTGCTTGTCAAATTCTATGTTATCAGAGCTATAGACATGGATCCGGTTTCGACCTGCATCTTTTGCTGCATAGCATGCGGTATCTGCAAAGCTCATGATGTCTTCAATGGAGCTGAACCCGGCAGTGACCTCGACCATGCCAATACTCATACCAAGGGAAAATACACGATTTTGATGAGCGAACATATAATTGCCGACAGCGTCAAGTAGTTCAGATGCAATATTATAAGCTTCTTTAGCGCGTTCACCCTTTAAGATAAGACCAAATTCATCGCCACCCAAGCGGGCAAGTATTCCTCTGTTTGCTAAGGTTTTGGTCATCAGGACAGTGAGCTGCTTAAGTAATTTATCGCCAACAGTATGACCGCAAGTGTCATTAACAATTTTAAATTGATCCAAATCCATATATAAAACGGAAAGGGCAAGTTGAGAAAGACGGTTCTGCTCAAGCGCTTCTTTCAGTTGAGACTCGAATTCACGGCGATTTAACAAGTTGGTGAGCGGATCGTGAGAAGCCAGATAGGCAAGTTTCATTTCTGACACTTTACGAGAGGTCACATCAATCATTGACCCTTCTATTTGTTCAATATCATCTTCGTTATTCTTTGTGAGCCTTAAGGATATCGATGCCCAAAACGAGCGCCCGTCTGCCCGCAGCAACTCAACTTCCTCGTCAACCACTGAACCTTGAGCGATGACTTTTTTAACCAGTGCCTCACGGTGTTGGGGATGTTTATATAAGGATTGGATGCCCGCTCTATGTTGCTCGAAGAGACTGGCTTTGTTTTTAAAGCCCAGTATGTTGACCAAGGCGCGGTTAGCGCTGATAAGTTCTCCATTTGGCATGGTGGTATAGAGTCCCTCTACTGAATTTTCGTACAGGCTCTCAAATCGCTGTAAGTTTTCGATGGCACTTTTCTGGGCTCGTATCCGGCTACTTTTTTCGCGATTAATTCGTTCTGCGATGGCCATCGACAACCACACGATAGTAATTACTGCGCAAAACAATCCGGCAAACTCAGTAAAAACAGAATACTCAATAAGATCAAAACGTATTGACGCTGAAATGATCGTACCGAAAATAAATGGTGTCCAGGCTAGTAGGTAAACTCGTGCGTTTTTATCCGCCTGCAAGGCCTTAAAAATTGCATAGGTAAAACTTAGGATCAGTAAAAGAACACCATTTATCAGACCAAATTTAACGAGCGTGGAGTAAGCGACAAATGAATATAAGCTGGAAAATAATATGCTGAAACCAGCTAAAACGATACAAAGCCCTTTCCATATACCTGATAGGTTCAAAAATCGCTGAGAGAAAACAATATGCCCCAGTGATGCAAGGGAGATACTTAATACTGCTGCAAACTGATTGAATCCAGGTGAGTCAGGCCACAAAAACTGCAGTCCCATGCCTGACTGATGTAATACTAGAAATGCAACGCTGATGATAAAAAATGAAAAATTTAAAAACAGTGATTCGCGCGTTTGCAGGTAAACAAAACAGTTATAAACACTTGTAATAAACAAAATACCCACGAGTGTGCCAAAAATCAGGTAGAACGAAATTTGATAATCGGTAAATGCAGAAGCAGACCATACCGTGAGTGGCACGATCATGTTTCCTTCCGACTCCACTTTTAGCAAGACTATAAAATCGCTAGCGGGCTTTAAGGTAAGGTCAAACGCATGAGAGGCATGCGGCACATCCCGAGCATCAAAAACGAATCGATCGCCTCCAATAGCGCGAGTCAACAAATTATCCTGCATATCGAACATGAATAGCTCGATCTTATCCGTTGGTGCATAGCTATTTAGCAAGACCAACTCAAGGTCTTCGCTGTAGGTATTTGACAAGCGAAACTGAAACCATACGCTTCCTTGTTGCACGCCGAGGTTCAAAGAAGGCTTATTGACCTGTTGCCATCGACTCATATCAAACGTTCTTACCTGTTCTGCACTAAATTGATTATCGCTGTCGAGAAGGTAAAAAAGATGCCCAGAAGTGCTACTTTTATAAAAGGTATCGTCAATATTAAGCGCGGTTTGTGGGTGTGTGCTCGAGCGCACAAAGAGAAGGGCTGTTACTAAAACAACGCTGGTAAGCAGTAGTAATTTAATGTAACCAATCAACTTCACGCTCTCAAATCATCTTTAGAAGCAATAGGCGAATTGGTTGTTGAAATAAGCATACCTAATCCTAATCAACTTAGGTAAGTATCAACATAATGCATACCACTTGCTTTTACAAGCATCAGGTGATCGGCTCTTTATCGGTCATTCGAGTGCTTGCCAATCAATATCTCTTTAAATCATTTTTTTATAGAAAAAATACCTTGGTATTAAAATCCATATGTCGCAAATGTCATTATTTTATGAAGGTCTGCTATTATCCACTGTATTACCAGTCAAGTAGTCGGTAGCCTATGAGATCATACTCAAGCGGTGAAGTAGCAAAAATTTGTGACGTCACCTCACGTACAGTCATTCGTTGGATTGAAGCAGGAAAATTACAAGCATTTAAGTTACCTGGAAGAGGGAACAATCGTGTCGCACAAGACGATTTGCTCACGTTTTTAAAAACAAATGACATTCCTGTTCCCAGTGAGCTTACAGAAAAAAACGAGCGCAAGTGTGTCGTTTTATCGAGCGACGACTATTTGCTCAAGCATGTAAAACGCATGGTGATAGACGCAGATTTTATTCCTGTTTGTCATGGCAATCCGTTTAATGCCGGGCTTGAAATTGCTGCGCAACGTCCTACGCTAGTTGTGTTAGACGCAGACATAGATGGCATCAACCCAATTGAAAGTAATAAATTAATGCAACAGCTCTTTGATCAAACGCCAGCTTGCATTGTATTTAGTGCCAGCAAACGTTTTCATTCGGCCAAACAATTTACCAACATGCTCGTGCTAGCAAAACCCATTGCATTTAATGGCTTTGCACATGCCTTGGAAAAACTGGGGCTTATTCCGCAATGAACGCGATTGTCTCTGCCTGTATGTTAGTCGTGCTGATATTTGCCGCTTCTGCAGGTAAGGCTCATGCCTTAGGGATGCAAATCGAGACGCCAATGCAGATGGACAGTCCAAATAAAGGTATTACAAAACATACATCGGAACCGCTGATATTCGGCATTGTTCCCCAGCAATCAGCAAAAACCTTGGCGTCTATTTGGGGGCCGTTTATACAAGCGCTTAGTGATAAAACCGGCTATGATATTCGTTTTGCCACTGCGCCGAGTATCCCCATTTTTGAAGCACGACTGGCTGCGGGTGAGTATGATATTGCATACATGAATCCATATCATTACGCTATGTTTTCAGTTGACCAGTCTTACCGTGCGATTGCCAAACAGGCCGATAAACACATTCAAGGCATTATCGTAGTAAAAAAAGATGCAAAGATTTCCACGCTTGAGGAGCTAGCCGGTCAAAAAATTGCTTTTCCCGCTCCATTGGCGTTTGCGGCAACCTTGATACCTCAATCTGTATTGAAACAAAAACAGATTGAGATAGAACCGGTATATGTGCGTTCCCATGATTCTGTTTATTTAAATGTGGCCAAAGGATTTTTTACGGCAGGTGGTGGAATTGTCCGCACACTTGATAGTGCGCCGGCAGAAGTCAGCGACAATTTGAGAATTTTATGGACCAGTAATCCTTATACGCCCCACGCCTTTGCAGTAAATAGTACCCTTAGCGATACGGTGGCAAGTACAATTGCCGATGCACTTACTGATTTAGACGATGCAACACTGTTAGAACCCTTAGGTTTTTCCAAACTCAGCGCAGCCGAAGATAGCGACTGGGATGCAATACGAGCTTTAAATATTAATGTTTCAGCTCAGCCTTAGAAGTAAAACCATAATCGGCACAGCCGCAATTGAAGGTGCTCTACTGCTGCTTTTGATAGTTGTTGCCACCCGATTTTTTAGCGATACACTAAATTCAACGCTCCAAAAACGCGCCGATACCACAGCCACGCTTTTTGCCACCATGACGAAAGACGCGGTTTTATCTTACGATTTAGCTTCGTTAGATGCATTTTTAAATGAGGTGTTACGTAATCCAGATATTGAGTATGCACGTGTATTAGATGCTGATGGAAATGTGTTTGCTGAAATGGGAAAGCAAGTACTGCTATCTAGAGATTTTCAGGCAGATAGCCATTTAAGTGAAGTATCAGATGGCATATTCGACAGTTACGCTTTAATCAAAGAAGGCGAAAGCGTTTATGGTCGCGTTGAGATTGGTATAAGTATTGATTTACTTCAACAAGCCTTAAGTAAGATTACTAACTGGACATTGAGTATTGCGCTGACTGAAATGCTGCTTGTCGGACTATTTTCATGGTTTTTAGGCAGCTATTTGACATCGCAACTGCAAACGCTTAAACGCGCAACAAATCGTATTCAAAAAGCCATAAAAACCGGCGATTTTACTCGCGCAAAGCTTGATACTAAGGGGCAGGACGAAATTGCACAAGTTGCGCAAGCCTTCAACTTGCTTGTCTCTAATCTGGAAGCCCAAAACTTACAAACAAAACTATACCAAGATGAGCTACAGGCGTTTAATAATAAGCTGGAGGAGATTGTAGAGCAGCGAACCGAACAGCTAGCAAGTAAAAACGCCCAGCTACAATCTACCTTTGATGAATTAAAGCTCGCGCAACAACAGCTTATTCAAACTGAAAAAATGGCCTCGATGGGGCAGCTTGCTGCAGGGCTTGCTCACGAAATCAATAACCCTATCGGGTTTATCAAAAGTAACGTGTCTTCTCTAAATCAGTATAACAAGCAGTTTGTCGCACTGTATGAGCTTTGCGCGAAACTTATCATTTGTCAGGACGTAGACGCCAAGAATGCCCTGATAGCCGATCTTAAATCTCTGGTGAAAACTGAAAATTTAGCGTTTGTCTCTCAGGACGCGAGTGATTTGATTCGCGATGTACGAGAAGGAGTGAATCGTGTTATTGAAATTGTGCAAAATATGACAGTGTTCTCGCGCGTGGATTCAGACAAAAAGCAGCTGTTTGACATAAATCGATGTGTAGAGACCACCGTTAAAATGGCGAAGAAGCAAATTGAGGCAAAAGGGCAAATACAACTTGTATTAGGTAAGTTACCTCAAACCTGCGTTAATGTTGGAAAAATCAATCAGGTACTGACGAATTTATTGGTCAATGCGTCTCAGGCCATTTCTGAAAATGGCAAAGTCATCATTAAAACCAGCAGCACAGAAAAGCGGGTAAAAATAACCGTGGCAGATACAGGCGTAGGTATTCCACAGGAATACATCGATAAAATTTTTGACCCTTTCTTTACGACCAAAGCCGAAGGAGAAGGTACCGGCTTAGGCCTGTCGATTTCGTTCGATATTATAAAAGAGCATGGGGGCCAACTCAGTGTATCCAGCAAGCCCGGTAAGGGCACGGTTTTCACAATTTTATTACCGGTTCAGTTTTGCCCCATCGGACCTGAAGAGGAGTTTGCGTAAATGTCAGATAAAGTAACCTTATTGTTCATCGATGATGAAAGCAGTATTTTAAGGGCAATGAAACGCATTTTTCATGACGATAAATACAAGCTGGTCCTGGCGGATGACGGACAAAAAGCCCTTAAATTCATGGAGCAACATCCTGTTCATGTCGTGATTTCAGACATGAAGATGCCAAAAATGAGTGGCGCCGATTTTCTACACGAGGTCGCCACTCGCTATCCCGAGACCTATCGTATTGTTCTTTCAGGTTATGCTGATGTTGAAACCACGCTTGCCGCAGTGAATCAGGGTAGAGTGCACCGTTTTATGCAAAAGCCTTGGGACAATGAAGATCTTATCGGCGCAGTGAATCAGGGTATTGAAAGACATCGTCTTATTCGCGAGCGAGAGGTTTTGCACAAGCGCCTCGCCAAGCAAAACAAACAACTCATTGATTTAAACCAGTCTCTTGAGGGGCGCGTTGAGCAGCGAACGATCCAGATAAAAGCTGCGATGCAGCGTGCCGAGCAAAGCGCGCAGTCCATCAGAAAAGTGGTGTTTAACATTCTTAGCACAGTGCCAAGCACCAATAGTGCTTTGGCCAAAAAAGTCAGTCTTTTGGCTGAAAAGACGGCGCTAAAGCTTGGGCTTGAAAAGAAACAAGTACAGGATATTAGCTACGCTGGTCTGATACACCAAATCGGTATGCTAGATCTTGACTCAAAAGTACACAACACGCCTTTTAGCGATTGGAGCCCGGTACTACAGGATAAGTATCTTAATCAAGGCAATCAGGCAATGCTCATACTTTCACCCAGCCAGTCCTTACAAAGTGTCGCGGACATTGTCTCGTGCCAATTTGAATATGTGAATGGAAAAGGTTATCCGCGACATTTGAAGCAAGATGAGATCCCAATTGGTGCACAAATTCTGGCAGTAGCCCGCGATTACCATCGCTATATGATGGGTTTGATTGAGCATGAAAAGGCAGACAATAAAAGCATTGTTACTAAGCTGAATCATTTTGTCGGCTTACGCTATAGTCGAGAGGTGGTTGACGCCCTATTAAGCGTGGCAACAAGTGTAGCGGATGCTGACCCAAACACTGGCATCACTACCGATCAGGCAAAACCCGGGATGATATTAAAAGAGTCTTTGTATAACGACAAAGATATTCTCATTCTGCCCGAGGGACATAAGCTTGATGAGTCCTCTATCAATAAACTCAAAATTCTTGAAAAGCGTTTTAATTTTACGCTTTATTTGAAGTGCAAATAGAATCTATATCAATTAGCAAAGGGCTTGGCGCAACAAGCCCTATATGCTTGCTCAGGCGATTATGCAGTTTTTGAGGCAGGGTGGATGGTCTTCGCCGACATGCTTCGATACAGTTTATTCGCTTTCTCATAAGCATGTTGCTTTTCAAGTATTGCCGCTAAAAGCAGTAAATCTTCTTCTTTACGCCTGAGCTCTAGCGCTTTATTAATAGCGCGCTCAGCCAGGGACAAATCTTGACTGTTAAAGGCTAAGTGTGCCAATACGGAATAAAGTTTAGCTTCTTTTGGCTGCTGTTTGATCTGGCTTTCTATAAATCGAATCGCCAGATTAGGCGAGGCATGATTAAGCTGTTTGAATAAGCCATAAAACGCATCATGCTCGCGTTTTTTGGCAAACTCAACCAATGAGGTTTCTGCTTCAGCAGATAATCCTTGGTCTAATAGGAGCTGGACATAGCAGATTTGATTGGCAATGTCTTTTTTCGCTGAACGCGATAAGTTCTGCCATTTTTCGCGCAAACCGTTAGCTCCCTGCTTACTTGCAATGGCCGCAAATTCACCATGGGTCGCACGCTCCGCCCATAGAATATACTCATCACCCAAGACTTTTTTATTTTCACCGATGCAGTTTTTAATCTCATCCCAACGTTTTAATAAGCTTAATGCTTCCAGGCGCAACTTTACGGCGATGGCAGATTTTTTTGTATTGCTGTCAAGCTCATCTAGAAGCTCGATGCATTTGTTTGCTGAAGATTTTAAGGCCTGCGGTTTGTTATGCGCATTATCATACGCATTATCAAGAGTCAGTTGTGCGTGTTTGAGTGTTGCCATACTCGTTGAGGCTTGCTCAACTTGCGCTTGTGCAAGCAGAGTATCAATGTGCTCACCCCGGTTATTTCGCGCATCAATATCGGCTGCTAGCATATAATTACAGCCCTTAAATTCGCCGCCAAAACTTTTTTCAAGTTGTTTTTGAGCATTTGCCAAATCGCCAACAAGATAGGCTTGTAAACCTTTAAAAAAGGCTCGCTCTTGCTGACGTTTCGAATAACTGCCAAACCAGTTATGCGAGCCTGCAAACATTCGAACAATCCGTTTCATGAGCCAAGCGAGGATAAGATAGGCAATAAATGCAAAAATGATGATGACAAGTGCGCTGATAATCGACATTTCGATATACCAGTCAGCGACATTGATAATGATGGCGCCCTCGACACCGATTAGCGTATGCCCAAAAAATAAAGCGACAAAGAGGATGGCAAGTAAAATAATAAACTTGATCATAGCGCGTTATCCCGATTGTTGAACTGTCGCTCAATCCGTCGCTCAATTGCATCGCCGAGGGCATCAACTGCATTTAATTTGCTGGGGTAATCGCGTTCAAAATTCGTTTCCTGAAGCTGTTGTAATGCTTTCATGAACTGAGTTACTTCAGGTGTATCAATCTGATAGTGCTCGATAATAAGCGCCATTGCTCGTTGTAAGGACGTTTGATAAAGCGTGAAGTGTTCATTTAACGCAGCCGTTTTAGCCTGGGTAAGCGCAAATTTAAGCTGTTGCTCAATTAGCCACTGTTGGCTTTGTGCTAAAAAAGGCTCAAGAGGTTCATCGAGGCGTCTCACCGTCATGAAATCCCCCACAATATCACGCCACACTTTCTTTAAATTATCTTGCCAGTCACTGATGTCATTGGACAGTTCTGTTGTTTCATCCTCTGATTTTTCAGGAAGCGCCAATAACTCAAGCGGCAGTTGTGACACTTGAGGCAGTAAACCGGAAATAGCCAATGCCAACGACGTTGTTGAGACAGGATTAACCTGTTGCAAAGCTTGAATATCACTCGCAATCAATGCACGTATAGGTAATAGAGAAGGGTCATTTAAGTCGTCTAAACGTGCGTCAGCTTCTTGTAAAAGCGTTACTGCGGTACGCAAATCCTGCTCAAGATAAAGCTTTCGACCTGCAAGGTTCACGAGATAATTTGCCTCGGCAAGCAACCAGTCAGACGGACGACGGCCAGATAGCTCGTTAATTTGGCGCTTTAAGGCATCGTTAATTTCCTGATATTCAAGTACTTGCGCTAACAAATTGTCTACAGACGCTGATAATGCGTTATTTTTATCGCTAACACTTGCTTCAAGTTGAGTAAGTGCCTGATTATTTGTGCGAATTTGATTTTGTAGTTGCTGTGTCTGGTTTTCAAGATTTTCAGAAAGCTCAAGTAATCCGTCGTCTTCGTTTTGAAGCACTTGGGTGTAATACCAGTACGCACTTCCAATGATAAGGAGTATCAGTAGTAAATTGATAATTGATAGAAACCATAACCCGCCCGTTTTTGCGGATTTGTCTTTTTGTGAAGTTTCGTCGGATGGGCTGTTTTCTGTGGTGAATTTTGCGTCTTTTTTTGTGTCTTCTTTGGTGTCTTGTTTATTGGTAGACACGGTTAGTGAATTAGAGCGGTTAGCGTCAGTCATCCAAGACTCCCATTTATCAAAATTTTGAAGCGCTTGCTGGTTTGTTTATGAGGCAAGGCGCTGGAGGCGATTTTTGTTTTGTTTTTATTATTCAATATTATTCAAAAGGTTTGGCCTACGGCGATACGCAAAACTGACTTGCTGAATGTGAGCGCTGCGCCAAATTAATGTAATAGTTTAGCACTAGTTTATCAAACTCGATACGTTGGATAATAAAATGTAGGGAAGAAATAAACGCCTCTTCAGACAAATTTTGAGCTTTTTACGTTTGCTTCTGACCTTACAAAGTTACTGATCAGCAATATGAAAAGAGGACCCTTCGCTGTCATTCTCGTTTATCACGGAGGATAGACGTTAAGCTGTTGTCACTCCCTTCCTGATCTAAGTTCAAAGCGCGGATTGGATAAGGGATTACAATCCCTTCTTCGGCATAGCGTTTATGTAAGGCCTTTATAAATTCAGAGCGAATAAAAAATCGATTGAAGTATTCTTGAGCTCTTAGCATAACCGTCAAATTAATACTCGAGTTGTCAAAGCCGGTAAAAATGACAAAGGTGTCATAATCTGCGATACCCCATTTGTGGCTTTTAAGAATTTCTTTTGCTACCTCCAGTGTGACTCGTTCAACGTGCTCTAAATCCGAACTGTAATGAACACCTACATCGACCGGTACTGAGAGCTGTTTTTCGGGGTAATAATAATTGATGATTTTGGATTGAGCCAATACGCTGTTGGGCATAATAATGACATTGTTTGGCAGCATTTTAATCCATGTCGAACGCCATCCTATTTTTTCAACAAATCCCTGCTCGCCGGAGTCAAGTTCAATGTAGTCACCCACCCGGATGGGCTTATCCGCCAGCATTTGAAGACCTGAGAAAAAGTTTTCCAGAGTAGGCTGGAGTGCCAATGCAACCGCCAGCGAACCAATCCCTAACGATGCAATCAACGGCGTAATTGAAATGCCAACAGTACTTAATATAAGCAACAGTCCAACAACTATAATGACCGCGCGGAGCATGCCTCTTAGTAGTGTACCGCTACTTTTCAGTCCGCTGCCTTTAATGCTCAGGCGCGTTATACTCATTCGAGCAAAATGGTCGCCATAGATTAATAGCGCAATAATCAAAAAAAGCTGCGCCAAAATTTGCAGTTGAGTAACCCAGGTATTCGCGATTTCTTCGTAAAGTTGGATCAATTTTGTTGTAAACATCAAACTGATCGCAACTACAACGAAACTTAAAGGGCGCTTTGCTGCGCGTACCGCAATTCCAGACCAATTATAATTAGTCGGATGATTCCAATCGCGCAAATATACAAACAAAATGCGCTTTACTAACCATAACGGGATAAAGAAAATTAGAAAAAACAATGGGCCCATCGCCCAGATAGGTACCCATTGATTCATCCAGTGAAAGATATTCTCTAATACAGTCAAAACAATAGACCCCGTGCAAACTTATTGGCGTGTTTGTAGAGCTTTCTTTAAGTTGCAAGATGAGTTGCAAGTATTACACCTTTCTGATTAGGTCCTATGATAAATTTAAGTGCTTGAAATATGGTTAGATAAATATCGCGTTAACAATAAAGAGCAATAATGTGTGCACATACTCATTCGGTATTGCACCAAAAAAGTACTTTTTAGCCAAGCGTGCACTGAATAAATCAAAACGTTTTGCTAAGTGTTAAAAAGATCCGCCTCGCGTATTCGGTATCCCGCAATTCTTGAAATAGTAAATCAGAAAATCCTCGTCGGCCTGCGAACACCTGTCGAATGCGCGCTTCGCCGCCTCTATTGAAGTTTTGAACATCAAGACGCAGTTTCATACCCTCACCAAAGCGTTTTTCAGTAAATAAAGACCAACTGTATTCATTACCAAACGCGCTGAACTCATCAAGACCATATTGTTCTCGAAAATCATCGGCGAAATAACTTAATCCCCAGGCAAAATTGTATTGATTAAGATCTTGACGAAATTCTACGTTGTATTCCCATTGTTCAAAATCGGACATGATCCTGCGCTCGGATGTAAGCGGATCTTCTACATCTGAGTCCTGAAACTCAAAACGGGCGTCAATACGACCGTCAACGATACCAACAAAATCAGTCGGCAGCGTGAAATTACCTCTAATGCCCGTTCGACTTCCATCGCCAATGTTACCTGCAACTTCCAGATTGTTTTGAAGGGGAACGAGGTCTTCTACATCGCTAATCTCGTCGTGAAAGACGGTAAGATTAATTGCACCAACACCTGAAAATCTTTGTTCGTAGCGTATATCAAAAGTTATCACTTTTTCAGGTTCAAGTTCAGGATTGCCCAGCACAAGCTGATCGTCTCCCAAATTGACGCTGCTTGTGAAATCGCCAAAGTTCAATTGGCCTATTGTGCGAAAAAGTCTCACTTGCAACTGACCATCGTTAGCGAAGGTTCGACTCACAGTTACATTCGGCTTAAGGTAAAAAAACGAACGAGAGGCTTCAAAACCTCCCGTTTGAGTAATGGTGGAATCCTCCGCAGCAATCGATGCTTCTATAGCATAGTCTGAAAGTGAAAAAGAATTGGTGACTTGTACATCAATCCGTTCTTCTTTAACCGTTGTAACAGCACCTGCTACGTCTTGAGGCACCAATACACCATTTTCATTGCTTAATAGCGCAAAATTGCTTTTTAGCTCGTTAACCGTTCCTTCCAAGCTAAATTGCATGCGATTAGATTCAAAACCTGTGTAGTCTACTTCAAGCCTCATGATATTTTCACTTTGATCTTCGGTGATAGTAAATGCTGAATCCTCTAAACTGGACCCGTTCGCAAAGGTGCGTGTCAATCCTCCTTGACCCAAATAGTCAGATGAGGCGTTTATGGCAATAAGCTTGGCATCAATATGTTGCGTCAATTCATGCTCTGCATCAAAAGCAATCTCATACGAGTCACCGACATCTATATCCAGAAAAAACGCATTGAAGGGCAGGTTTTCACCTGCTTTAATAGGCGTACGAAAAGAATTCAATCCACCGTTTTCATCAAAATTGTCGTAGGTAAGATTGGTATTGAGTTGGGTCTGCCAAAGCTCAATGTTGGCATTAAGCGATATTGCATACTCATCGCCCTCTTCTCTAAAACGCTCATCTCTAAATTCAATAAGTTCACCTTGCGTGTTAGTGAGTTCTTCGGTGCGGTCAATAATATTTTCGTATTCTGCCAATAGTAGATTGGCAGTGTATTCAAGCTTGCTGATGCTTGATGAGTAGTTAAGCTCAAGCTGCGGTTTAATGCGACTACTTGGCTGAAACTGTCGCAACGATAGCTCTGCAGTACCAGCGCCTGCCATGTCGTCACGTCGAATGATATTTGCAACTACGCTTTGATTCGGTAAATCAAATTTAGCCAGGTTGCCTCGCAACACTTCAATGGCCAATACGCTTTGCGCCGGGATGGCACCAAGTTGGTCACTTGGTGACTCTGATTTTGATGATATTCTTACACCATCAATTAAAATATTACCGGCAGCACCGGAAAATCCTCTAGAAGATTGATTGCCGTTATCTAATGAAAAGCCAGGCAAATTTTCAATTAAATCCAGTGCGGTAATGGGGGCATAGGCATTAAAAAAAGACCTTTCATAACGACTGGTGCACACGCCGTCTTCACAACTTTCTTCAGCGCTGTTAACGCTGCTACTTAAAATTAGCAAAACGCAGCAGCAAGTCGCTAAGCTAATTACCTTTTTAAAACATTGATTTGTTGATACCACTTAGATTATCCGCTAATTAGAACATCGGCTTATTTGAGCTGGCGAGATATTAACACAGCATAATTTAAGGTATTTACTTGCTTTACGGAAGTCTCATAAAAACATGCGTTAAACTTACACGTTTGCTAAGAGTGATTATTGGTTAGATGCGTGTAAAAAATGTTGGCAAAAATGTTGACAAAAGGTAAATCCTGTCTAAATTTTATAATGTGAATTGTAGGAAGTATTCACTTTATTTAAAATTAAAGTCAATTAATTTCATAAGGATATTGAATATGAATCAGCAATCAGCAATCAGCAATCAGCAATCAGCAATCAGCAATCAGCAATCAGCAATCAGCAGCAGGGAAATCGCTTTCAATAAAACTGAAAGTTTTTACAACCTTACTTGTTTTTCTCTCGGCATCTTTCTCTAATCCAGTAAACGCTTATTTTATTGTCAATGACTATTCCACCCCAACGGGATTAGTATCTTCAACACCTGTTTATCATGCAGGATTTACATCTGGTAATCTTGGTGGAGGTATGGATATAGGGATTGGTGGGGGATTTGTTAATTATGGCGTTCGAACGCATTTTAGATATGAAGATTCACCAGAAAGAAAGCAGTGCCTTAGAGAAAGCAACCATCAAAAATTATGGTGTGATGTTGGTCGCATAACAGTAGCTACAGTCACTGAAATAGGGATTCTTGCTCTCGGGCTATCAACTGTTTGGGCAGGAGGAACAGGAGCTGTCCTAATCGGTGTTGGTTCTACTATAAACGGTGGACTTCTGGAAAGTGAATTATCAAGATGTGAAAACGAAAGAGATAATAGGGATATGGATTGCCCAGATTGAGGATTAGTTATGAAATATTTAATAGTAACCACTAAACGGAATGCCTTTTTCTTTTTTATACTCCCTTTAATCCTTTTCTTACTTATAGGGATTGTAGAAAAACCTCCACACCTCGTATTTAGATACGAAATGTTTGGATTAGTATTATTCGGATGTGTGTTGTTTCACGCGCTATACCGATACATGGTTGAGAAGCATATGCCCGATGGTAAAAAGCCACCCAAATATGCGCTTGGAGTGTCGTCTTTTTTAGTTTTGTTTTTATTGGTCGTTTCAATTTATACCTCGTATTTCCGAAACGCAGATTTAAGCGATGCAAAAGGTGTGAATAAAAGTGATTTTGAAACTGCAATAACGAGGAGTACTGAAAATGTTGATAAATCGATGTTTCTTACGTCGGCAGATTCTGACAAAACCAGATTTGTCCAAAAAAAACTTGAGGGCAATAGTCCTGAGTCTGCAGAGTCAGCTTTTTACTTACCTGTTGACAGTGAACTAAATATGGTACAGCAGTTTACTTCAGTAATTCACTCTGCTGCATTAGCAAAAATGCAACCCAATATTGATTCAATGGAAACTAAAGCCATTGCTGAGGCCTTTGGAAAAGAATTTACAACTTTGTTGATTCAAAAAGATTGGACCAAAATGCATTTGCTTATTGCAGAGTACTCAAATGAGTTACCAGATTCGCTGAATATTGCCACTAATTTATTGTTAATGTATGGCGCACCGATGCAGGAAATAGAATATTACTTAGGGCAGGGGGCAGAGGTATCTGTCCCTGCTACACTAAGTCTAATAGCAAATGGTCAAATTGACGAAATGATAAAACTCGAAAATTACGGAGTCTCATATTCTTCGGAGCAATTTCTGCAAATGTCTATGTTGGATTTGGCACTTATGAATAAATTGCCCCCTGAAAGCTTCGATTTCCTATTGGCAAGAGTTCAGAATGTTTCCGAATTTAAAAAAGAAATTAAGGTCGACACGCTTGCAATTGCTTTGCTTACGGCAGAACAACACAGCAAGAATGCGCCTAAGTTTATAAGTTCTCTTCTTAAAAAAGATGGGGTAAATTTTACAGAGCAACACCGCGCTATTTTGGACAAATTAAAAAAATCTTCTCCAGATTTGGCAGACGATATTATCGCGCAAGTACCTGATACAAATGTGTAGGCAAGGAAGTACTACAGAAGATGCTAAGCTCTTCATTTAATTAAACACCCAAGTCTTGTAAACGTGTAGCGGCGTTTACAATCGCTTGTGAAGAAGCGCCCTCGGAAACATGGATGTTAGTAAAGCCTTGCGCGTTGAGAAATTCGCCTATGCGTTGACTTGCCACTATAAAGTTGCAGCGCTTAAGGACAGCGCTTGGTAAATAATCCAGCGCTACCTTAGCGATGTCGACGCTGGTAATAATAATACAGCGAATAGATGCGAGCTCCTCACTGCTCAACGGGCGCGTGTCATCCGTATTTAGTGTGCTGACGCGTTTATAAACAGAATATACGCTTAATTCGCTTTTTTTCGCTTTAAGCGCAGCTTCGATTTCGCCTCGCCCGCCTTTGCCTTTTATCAAGGCCACGCGCTTACTCGATAAACCTTTAAAACAAGGGTGAGCGATAATGCCTTCTGAATTTTCAGGTGAAGCAATGAAAATGCGCGAAGCTAAGTCACTTAGTGACATTCCCTTTTCTTTAAAAAGCACGGCTTTGAGATGCTCTGCGCAGCTTTTGCCCACGCACAAAAATTGGGTAGTGTCACAGATAAGTGAATCCGCATTGGTTTTAACCCAATCAAGGGTGTAAGTGCTGGTAATAATAATAAGATCAAAGCCCTTAAATTGCGTTTCACGCGCTGAATTAAACGCATTGTCGAAAACGGGTACATTCAAGGGTATTATTTGAATAAGCGCTTGTTTAATCGAGTTGAAGCCTGCATTTAAAAGCGCTTGCTGAGTTTCGCTTGCCTTTGGCTCTGGACGCGTAATAAGCAACATAAGGCTTGGACTTAAGATACATGCAGTGCGGCTAGTATGTCGCCTGCGCCTTGTTTGAGTAACGATTCAGCAACATTACAGCCAATTTCTTTTGCTTCGTCAACATCCCCGCTACTTTGAGCTTTAAGCACTTGCTTTCCGTCTGGGCTTGCAACTAAACCGCGCAAGTGAAGCGTTTCACCTTCTAAAGTGGCAAAGCTCCCTATGGGTACCTGACAGCCTCCTTCAAGTCGCGCATTCATTGCGCGCTCTGCGTTGACTCGCCATGCGGTTTCCTGATCATTCAATGCCTGTAGTAATTGAATTAATTCAGCATCATCATTACGACACTCAATCCCAACTGCACCTTGCCCCACTGCCGGCAATGACTGCTCTGGTGATAGCTCCTGTGCGATACGCGCTTGCATGTTAAGTCGAATAAGCCCTGCTGCCGCCAGAATAATGGCATTGTACTGGCCGTCGTCAAGCTTTCCTAAGCGCGTGTTTACATTCCCCCGTAAGTCCTTAATCTGTAAGTCAGGCCTAATTGCGCGTAATTGCGCTTGTCTGCGTAAACTGGAGGTGCCCACAACGGAGCCATGAGGAAGAACATCTAAACTCGCAAATTGATTGGATACAAAGGCGTCAAATGGATTTTCACGTGGGCAAATAGCATGCAAACCAAACTCCTGCGGAAACTGCACAGGCACATCCTTCATCGAGTGCACTGCCAAATCGGCTTTACCCTCTTGCATGGCTACTTCAAGCTCTTTGATAAATAAACCCTTTCCGCCAATTTTAGCTAAGGGCGTATCCAAAATTCTATCCCCTTGCGTAGACATGGGGACAAGTTTGACCGTTAGCTGCGGATGATGTTGCTCAAGCTTGTCTTTCACGTAATTTGCCTGCCACATGGCAAGCGCGCTTTTACGAGTGGCGATTTTTACCACGCGATCAGATTTTGACATGGTGTTTCCAATAAATGTTTATGTAGCTCCGGCGTATTTTCCGAATACTCGATTTTGACTATATGCGCATTTCACCCTGCGATTAAGCTAAGTGTGCCTGTATAAAACGAGATATATCCTTTATTTCCGGCATACAAACGTTGTGCTGCATTACGTATTCTTTCCATTCTACAGAATAATCATTCTCTTTCAGCGTTTGGTAAGCACTTCGTCCCAAAAACAAGGGAACAACCTCATCCTGCTGACCATGACAAAATAGAATGGGGACATGCTGATTGGCATCGTGTTTCTCATCCTGCAAAGTGGCCGGTTCGCACATGTAGGTTGAAAGCGCCACAATGCCTGCTAAAGGCTGGTCAAAGCGTGTGCCTAGATGCAGGGCAATGACGCCTCCCTGAGAAAATCCTGCCAGCAGTATTTTAGAAGATGAAATGCCTTGTGATATTTCATGCTCGATGAGAGCTTTTACCTGCTCAGCTGATTCCTTCACGCCATCCACGTCTGCTCTGCTTTCCATGTCCATCGACTTAATGTCATACCAAGCGCGCATTTGCATACCATTATTTATGGTAACTGGTCGAACAGGCGCATGGGGAAAGATAAATTTTATTCCGAGTTCGTCTGGCAATTTCAACTCAGGCGCGATTGGTGCAAATCCATGACCAGAATCCCCTAAACCATGCAACCAGATAACGCTTGCCTTGTGCGTGCCGTTTGCCTCTTGAATCACGCAATCAAGCATTTGTTCACTCATATGTTTTCCTTATCTATTGCTTGCTTATTCGCTGTCTTAGTTCTGCTGAAGCTTAAGTTCAACCTGGGTGCCTGCCTGTCGGCTCATTGCTTCATCCAAAAAGCGATAAAACTCTGCGCCTGTGCGCTCGTCAATCCAGGTTCCGTCCGTGTAGTTGAAGTGATGGCCATTGAATTTAGTGGCGACCCATAGCTGATGTAATGGCGGTTGTTTATTGAGTATGATCTTAGACTGATCGGGCAATATGATTGTTAATATGCCTTCAGCACTTTCATAATCAACATCGATGTCCAGGTCGTCGAGAGATTCCTCGATTTGAAGCAACAAATCATCAACAAGCTGATGGTAAACCGCATCTTTCATGATATGAGTCCTATAGTGAAATGATATTTTACGTCCGCATGTTCGAATCGCTATGTTATCATAGCGCGCTCTTTTACTACCACACTAAAGCGAATAAGATCGATTTATGCTAAACGTTCTTGGAAATCTATTTATTGTTGCTGCACCGTCTGGAGCAGGTAAATCTAGCCTCATATCCGCACTTTTAGCGCAATCTCAACGTCATTCTCTAATTAATCAAGCGCAACTTTCGGTTTCTCATACCACTCGTGCGCCCAGAGAGGGTGAAATTGATGGGCAGCATTATCATTTTGTTGATGTAGAGAAATTTGAGTCACTCATCGCGCAACAAGCCTTTTACGAATATGCCAAGGTATTTGATAATTATTATGGAACCTCTATTGCAGCTATTAGCGATAAACTCAAGCAAGGCGTTGACGTATTTTTAGATATTGATTGGCAAGGGGCGCGTCAAATCAAGGCGCTAAACCCAGAAGTGAGTAGTATTTTTATTTTACCACCGTCGATAGAGGCCTTGCGTGAGCGTTTAGTTGGCAGAGGAAAGGACGCGCAGGCCGTGATTGATAAGCGTATGCAGCAAGCCGTTTCAGAAATGTCGCATTACAATGAGTTTGATTATCTGATTGTAAATGATGATTTTGATACGGCACTTGCCGAGTTAACGAGTATAGTAAACGCAACATCTTTAAAAACGCTAAAACAAACCCAGCGTCACGGCGATTTGCTCACGCAGTTACTAGCATAATGCGGCAGAGGCAACGGTTGAGGCAATGTAAATATTCACGATGATATATTTGGCATTTAAGTTTATTAATGCTATGCGTTTTAAGATTTTTGCTATATAATCCACGCCCTTTTTGGGCATTGGTGTTTAAAAAGTGTGTAAAACCAAGCTCATTCGACTATTACTTCAAGTAACTATTTTTTAAAGTAGCTATTTCTTAGACTAATAGTGTATTAAATAACGAATTCATAAATAACGGAGCATTTCATGGCACGTGTAACAGTAGAAGATGCAGTAGATAAAATCGGCAACCGCTTTGACTTGGTTTTGGTTGCGGCTCGTCGAGCGCGTCAAATCGCCACTGAAGGAAAAGATCCTCTCGTGGAGATGGGAAACGACAAGCCTACTGTTGTTGCTTTACGCGAGATTGAGCAGGGCTTGGTTAATGCAGAAACAGTCGAAGCAACTGACTTGCAAGACCAGCGCGAACAAGAAGCGGCCGAATTCGCCTCTGTAGCAAGTATTTTAGCGAACAGCTAAGCAAAAACAGCACCGCTAAAACCCTGCTGTAAAGAAATATGAAAAAACGTCGACTGGTTCGGCGTTTTTTGCGTTTGCATGTTGGCAAAATAAACGTATTCTTAAGCTTTGACAAATCAGCTATGGCCTAAGCATAGGCTTACGTTTAACTTTATAAGAATAAAAGACATTTTGTGTATCTGTTTGAAGGTTTAAAAGCAAAAATAAGCGCGTATTTAACGCCAGAGCAGGTTGATATGGTGCAGGCAGCTTACGTGCTTGCGCGTGACGCTCACGAAGGCCAGACACGCTCGTCTGGCGACCCATACATTACCCATCCTGTTGCGGTTAGCGGTATTCTTGCTGATATGCGCTTAGACTACGAAACGCTGATGGCAGCGCTTCTGCACGATGTTATAGAAGATACTGAATACTCAAAAGAAGACTTATCCCTTGCCTTTGGTGAAACAGTAGCTGAATTAGTCGAAGGCGTAAGTAAATTAGATAAACTTAAATTTGGTAGCAAGCAAGAAGCGCAAGCTGAAAACTTTCGCAAAATGCTGATGGCAATGGTGCAAGACATTCGCGTGATCTTAATCAAGCTGGCAGACCGAACCCATAATATGCGAACCCTTGGCGCTCTTAGACCTGACAAACGCCGGCGCATTGCCCTTGAAACAATTGAAATCTACGCGCCACTGGCGCATCGTTTGGGTATACACGATATCAAAAATGAGCTTGAGAATTTGGGCTTTCAAGCCATGCATCCCATGCGCCATCGGGCGCTCAAATCTGCAGTCACGCAAGCTCGGGGAAATCGTAAAGAAGTAATCGAAAAAACCCGAAAAGAATTAGAACAACGCCTGGCAGATTTTGATATTCAGGGGCGCGTCGTCGGGCGAGAAAAACACCTGTATTCCATTTATCGTAAAATGAAAAATAAAGAATTGTCTTTTACCGAAGTGATGGATATTTACGGATTTCGCGTCATCGTTGATACGGTAGATAATTGCTATCGTGTACTTGGTGCAATTCACGGCCTTTATAAACCGATTGAGAATCGCTTTAAAGACTATATTGCTATACCACGCAGTAATGGCTATCAATCCCTACACACCTCTTTAAAAGGCCCCCACGGCATTCCGGTTGAAGTACAAATTCGTACAGAAGATATGGACCATATGGCGGATAAAGGGGTAGCTGCGCACTGGTTGTATAAAGAAACAGATGATAAGGGAACCACTGCTCAGTTACGGGCGAATCAATGGGTGCAGTCGTTGGTGGAATTGCAACAGCGCTCATCTACGTCAGTTGAATTTATCGAAAGCGTTAAATCCGACCTGTTCCCGGATGAAATATACGTATTCACGCCAAAAGGGAAAATTATTGAACTGCCTACGGGTGCCACGGCGGTTGATTTTGCCTATGCTGTGCACTCTGATGTAGGCAACACCTGTGTCGGCGCGAGAGTAGAGCATCGAAACTATCCTTTACACAAACCGCTTGAAAATGGCCAAAGCGT
The DNA here is from genome assembly GCF_004798935.1 of Ningiella ruwaisensis. Taxonomy (GTDB): domain Bacteria; phylum Pseudomonadota; class Gammaproteobacteria; order Enterobacterales; family Alteromonadaceae; genus Glaciecola; species Glaciecola ruwaisensis. Next base: position 56,782 of record NZ_RAHT01000004.1, read on the forward strand.
CGAAATTATCACCTCGCCGCGCGCTAAACCTAATGCCAACTGGCTTAATTTTGTGGTGAGCGCTCGAGCTCGTTCCAATATCCGTCATTATCTGAAACGCCAACATGCGCATGATGCCACCAACATGGGAAATCGCTTGCTCCGGCATGCGCTTGGTACAATAAAATTAGATGAGATCCCTCAATCCGATATTGATCGTGTGGTTGAAGAAACCAAGTATCAAAGCTTTGAGGAATTGCTTGCCAATATAGGGATGGGAAATGAAATCAGCGCCATGATTGCAAGGCGTTTAGTGGGTGAAAATACCGAAATTCCTGAGAAGAAAAGCAAAGTAGCGATTAAAGGCACTGAAGGGCTTATGGTCCATTTTTCGCGATGCTGTCATCCCATTCCTGATGATGAAATTGTCGCCATTCTAAGCCCTGGCAGAGGGGTGGTCATTCATCAAACCGGCTGCACGAATATTCGCAAGCTCAGCAGAGAAGAACCAAACCGTGTCTTGCCTATGCTTTGGGATGACGACCCTCAAGGTGAGTTTAAAGCTTCACTAAGACTTGAGCTTATTAATCGTCAAGGCACACTTGCTGCGCTTACTGCAGCCATTGCGTCCTGCAACTCCAGTATCATTAATTTACAAACTGAAGATAGAGAAGATAATCATTACGTGATAGATGTAGAGCTAACCACTCAAAATCGCTTGCACCTTGCCAATATAATGCGCAAAATTCGCGCCTTGCCTGAATTGCAAAATATTTCTCGTCATAGTCAGTACAAACCTCGGTAAGCCTTCGGCTTACGCTAAATTTCAAGGAATTTTCTATGTCTAAATCTGTGATCCAAACCACCAATGCCCCCGAAGCGATTGGTACCTATAGCCAAGCGGTAAAATCATGCAGCACAGTCTATTTGTCGGGTCAGATACCACTGGTTCCAAGCACTATGGCGATGGTGTCTGAAGAGTTTGAAGCGCAAGCTGTGCAAGTGTTTGAAAATATTCAGGCGGTTGTGAAAGCGGCCGGTGGCACCATGAGCAATCTTGTTAAAATCAATATTTATCTGACAGATCTAGGTGAATTCGCCAAGGTAAATGAAGTAATGGCGCGTTATTTTAAACAGCCATACCCGGCTAGAGCCGCTGTGCAGGTCAGCGCCTTGCCCAAGGGTGCTCAGATTGAGATAGACGGTGTAATGGTGCTGCCTGAATAAGGGCGTGTGTTTCAATGAATCAATGCATGACTTTTGAGCGTCACCAGAAAATACGTGAAATACTGCGCTTGCGTCAGCCTGATTTAAGTCTATTGCTTGAGGAAGTTCACAAGCCACACAATGTAAGCGCCATAGTGAGAAGTGCTGATGCCGTAGGTGTACACAAAATTCACGCCGTATGGGAGCATAATCGAGCAATGCGGAAAGGCACCGCTATGGGCGCACAAATATGGGTAAAAACACATACCCATAAAAGTACTGAAGCAGCAATCACGCACCTTAAAAATCAGGGTATGCAGGTTCTGGTGACCCATCTTGACGATACGGCGGTGGATTTTAGGCAAATCGATTATACCAAGCCAACCACTATTATATTGGGTCAGGAAAAACACGGCGCTACCGATGAAGCTGTTGCGCTGGCAGATCAATCCATTATTGTGCCCATGGTAGGCATGGTGCAGTCACTCAATGTGTCTGTCGCGGCCGCAATTATTCTGTATGAGGCGCAAAGGCAAAGAGAAGCCGCCAGTATGTATGCCTCTAACCGCTTGTCTGAACAAGAAGCCCAGAAAATTCTATTTGAGGGTGGCTTTCCGGTACTGCATAAAGAGGTGAAACGCCGGGGCCTTGAGTATCCGAGGGTGGATGAAAACGGCTGCATCGATGCACCAGATTCCTGGTGGCAAGCCCTTCAATATTCTACATAAACTAGATCAGAATAAGCTTAACTTATAAAGGCAATTTGCATTATGAGGCTGGAAATAGCAATTTTAAGTGTCGTTGCAATATGTCTGTTTTGTGCAAAATCGGGTTGGATTTTTTGTAGTCTTAATCAAATTAAACTTCTGGTTTGTTCGCATTGCGGCATCTCAGACTTTACAAACTTAAAAAGCGCGATGTGCTTGAAATTTAGCCCGGTTTAAACAACAGGCGGTCATTCATTTGATTCCCTTGTCGCTAAAAGGTTTTCAATTAATCTAATGATTGTATCTTTTTCGTTTGGGTCTGACTCCGCAACTAGCAACGTCGTTGCTGCTAGGCCGGTATCGTTAATTACTGGCTCAAAAGCGCTGTTGTATAGTCGATTATTACGGTTGAGAAAATCTACAAACAAGAAAGCAGCAGTTCGTTTATTGCCATCACTGAATGGGTGATTTTTGACAACAAAGTAGAGCAAATGTGCCGCTTTTGACTCTACCGTTGGATAGGCTGGCTCTCCGAACACCGTCTGTTCTAAATTCCCCCAAATTGAGCTTAAACCGTTTTCACGCTCACTAGCAAACAGCTCTGTCGCTTCGCCCTTTTCCATTAATTGACGCTTAAGCTCACCAATTGCAAGCTTTATATCAGAGAGCGCTGAGAGCGTACCACCTGGAGAACCTTTCGGCTCGGTGAGCATACCTTCATCGTATTGTTGTAGCCATAAAAAGGTAGATGTGTATTTACCTATAATGTCAACTAGGCCAGCTCCAAATTCGCTGTTTCTTGGTAGACTAGCAGCGCGTTTAACAAGCTTTAGCGCACTTTCCAGTTCAGCGGCATTCTTACTTAGACGGTCTTCATTTAGTGTGTAGCCTCTCAATAAGTGCTGTTTGAGAGTTTTGGTTGCCCACTGGCGAAACTTGACACCTTGTTTTGACTTCACACGGTAGCCAACTGAAATAATGACATCGAGCGAATAGAGGTTTACGGGCTTATCTGAATTAGCAATATGCATTTTTTGCATATTGCTTTCTTTTTCTAATTCGCCTTCTTTGAACACATTGTTTGTATGCCTCGAAATAACAGATTGATCACGGTCAAACAACTCAATTAATTGAGTCTGAGTAAGCCATACTGAGTCTTCATTAACAGAGACGTCTAGGTTAATGCTTCCGTCATCACTTTGATAAACCTCAACTTCGTTCACTTTCTATCTCTCTATTCTTTTGACTTGCCAACTCAGTGTGTAGTTTATTGTACTGTAAGTCCACTGTCCTTTGAGGTGGAAAATCATGTTGCGAAGGTACGTTTTACAAACCTTATGTACAAATTATTGGATAATCGTTCCAAGAAAGAACAATCTGAACTTACGCTGTGTTCGCATAGCGGACTCTGAGTATTTTTAAAAATTACAAAACTTTTTATCGTCAACTTGGTCTGGTTTAGAAAATAACCGGCGCAGCTTTGATGCGTCCGGCGCCGAAGGTGCGAAGTTGATTGACCTGTTAGCTTTCTTCTATAAGTAAGTAACCCCATATGTGTCCTTCAAAAATTGATTTTTCTTCTTGTGGGTATAGGTGTACATAAAGGTATCTTTCTGATGGATCAAAGCCGGAGACTATTCTATCTACGTTATAGTAATAATTCTCTTCGACCACCCCAACTTGTTCTGAATCGAGAGAAGGCTCTTTAAACACGGGCTTATCTATATATATAGGCGGCGCTGGTATCGACTTTTCTATTTTAGGATATCTTCTACTTGAATCCATCTCTTGTTTTTTTAGTAGAAAATCAATGAGCAAATCTAGGCAATAATTGAAATTTTCAATATTAAGCTCATTGGCAATAAAGGTGCTTGAGTACTCAAAATGCCATTGATCTTTTTCAGTTCTAACAACTTCAGGAGTTAGTCGTCGAAAATTTTCGATATCTACGGTACTAGCACCTATCTCCATACAGTCGGTCTTTAATTGATCATTGTTGATTTGAATGTAGTCGATTGGCTTACTTACATTCTTAGCAATCCATTGCTTGTTCCTCGTCCAATAATGAGCCTTCATTCCTCCCGAGGCGCCCAGACTAAGTGAGCCCAGCAACCCATTGTCATTCTCATCTCGATCACGAAATGCATAAACACAATATTCGTATTCATATGAAGTGAAAAATGCTTTGCGCAGACCAATTAGAGCATCAAGGTACTTTTCTTGCTCCGATAGCGAAATAGACTCTTTAATCATATCTTTAGCTTCCCCGTCCTTTAAGATGTCGGTAAGAAATATTTCACTTAACTTGGCACCTACAACCTTTTCTAGTAAAGAGTCGACGAAAGTTACAGCAACATTGAAATAATTCACAACGGAAGCGGGCTCCGCTAATTGCCCATAATGTTTAGAAATTACCCTTTGCTTGTTTAGTGCTTTAATAGTGCCAGACTTTATGATTGGAATTTTCTGTTTCTTCAGTTCCCCAAGTAATTCGTCAAAAGATTTAGATTCCAACGCTCTCTGCTCATCAATGTCTAACTCGTCTAAAGCTGCCAACACAACTAACTCAACGAAGTCCTGCAAAAGAATTATTCCTGCAGTACAGGCATGCTTATCACCTGAATTAGCTAAGTATTTGGTTTCACGATAAATGGACTTAGCGACCATTAATGTATGTAAAGTTGATGTCTTCATCTTAATCCTGTTTTGAAAGCTAACGCTAAGCTCAGGAGCGACTCGCGAAGCGAGCCGTCCCCTGCAGCGCCTTGTGTACGCCCAGCATGGGCATGAACTAATGAGGTGAAAGTCCTCTGTAGGAAGATCACCGTTGTTTAACACACTGTTATTCAACGCGAACTACTAGCGAATGGCAAGGGCTAAATCGTGAGAGATAGTCTGGAGGAAGCCGCTAGCAAATCTGCGAGCTGATGGACAAGAACATCATATGAGGCGTAGGCTGAAGGTGAGTTGGCACAAGACAACGAAACCATGTGATCTAACGGCCACCGTAAATGATGCAGCAGTGCAGAGACAGTCCATGCTCTTATCTGGGGAGATCTGCTCTAAGAGCGATCGGTGAATACCAGTAAGGCTCTGGTATACAAGTGCCTTGGCGCAGAGGAAACGCATCATCCACTGCGAGCGAATTCGATGCAAACCGATAGCGCTGTTACAGGTAACTGTGGCGGTGATAGAGCAGAAGTCAGCAGACGGCATAGTAGCCAAATGCCCAGCGTAATGGCTGGGACACGGCCAAGGCCGGAACATTTAGAATAAAGGAGGAGCCTTGTCAGACTTGAACACACGAATGCCGTCCGGTAGTGACGTGACTCAGCGTACTGATGAGCAGCCAGCCTTTAGCGCAGATCTACTCGAACTTTTTCTCCAGCCTTCCAATCTTGTGTCGGCATGGAAGCAGGTTCGAGCCAACAAAGGGGCCGCTGGCATTGATGGCATGACCATTGATGACTTCCCCGCTTGGGCAAACGCCGGAAACTGGAAACGTGTTATGACTGCGCTTCGCTCAGGCCAATACCAACCTTCACCGGTGAAACGCGTTGAGATTGACAAACCTGATGGCGGAAAACGTCAATTAGGGATCCCAACTATCGTTGACCGTGTTATCCAACAAGCGATTGCCCAAGTCCTTACGCCTATTTTCGACCCAACCTTCTCAGATAATAGTTTTGGGTTCAGGCCACATCGAAATGGGCAACAAGCAGTGAAGCAGGTAAACAGCATTATCAAAACGGGACGCCGTTTTGCCGTAGATGTTGATCTGTCTAAGTTCTTTGACCGCGTTAATCACGATTTACTCATGACCTACCTTGGCTACAAAGTGAAGGATAAGCGACTGCTTAAACTGATTAAACGATACTTACGAGCTGGGATTCTCTGCAAAACCAAAGGGGATAACCAGTTTTATAGTAAGAGTCGAGAAGGTGTTCCTCAGGGCGGGCCATTATCGCCGCTGTTGGCAAACATCATGCTAGACCCATTGGACAAAGAGCTTGAGAAACGGGGTCACGAATTTGCACGATATGCGGACGATTTTACCATACTGGTAAAGACGCCCCGTTCGGGTGAACGCGTGCTCAACAGTATCAGCAGATTCCTGCGCCACCGCTTGAAGTTAGTTGTTAATACAACCAAAAGCCACGTCGTTAAAACCAGTGAAAGCAAATTCCTTGGATTTACCTTCAAGGCAGGCCGCATTCAATGGCATCCTAAGACCCTGATGAAGTTTAAGCAACAGGTTCGACGATTAACGAACCGCAACTGGGGCGTATCGATGCAATACCAACTCTTTAAACTCAGTCAGTATTTACGAGGCTGGATAAATTACTTTGGTATCGCCAGTGGATATCAGCGCTGTGTAGAACTGGATCACTGGATCCGGCGCAGAGTGAGAATGGCTTACTGGCGTCAGTGGCGAAAACCACGCACTAAGGTACGAAACTTAATGAGACTGGGCGTGCATGTTCAAGCTGCGGTAGCGTGTGGTATCACCAGCAAAGGGCCATGGCGTAGTGCAAAATCTCCGGGGATCAATCAAGCATTATCACTTGATTACCTAAAATCCGAAGGGCTTTATTCACTACGTGATGGATGGGTTGCGCTTCACTACCCTAAATGAAACGCCCTGTGCGGAGCCGCATGCAGGGTGTTGTGGGGGCTGGAGGCTAGATACCTCCGGCTACCCGATTAGCTGAAAGCAGCTCATCGAAAACTTTAGATTTTACAAAGCGCTCAAAAGTATATTCATGGTAATCGACATTTTTTGCCAACCCTTCATACCTGTGCTTGAGATCTTTGGCTCGGCTTTTATTGATAACAATAATTTTTCCATCGTCCGAAAAACAACGTCTTATCAACGCACGGATATGAACATCTGCCTCAGGAAACGAATATCCAATAAAAACTAATTGTTTAGCGTTACCTACTAAATAGGATGCCTCATCATAAAGCTTGCTGAAGATAAAGTTATGGTTGCTTTTGATATGCGTTGGCATTTGAAGTAAAGAAGAGAGTCGATTACCATCAAAGGGGCACTCTGTCACCTGGGCATCCATAAATGACCTAAAAGAGTTGAGCTTGAGATTGAACTCGTGCTGCCAAGGTGTAAGTGCTATTTGTCCGCAGCATGTGCAGTACTTCCAATTTAGACTACCGTGCAATTTGATTAGTTTAAGTCTAGTGACGTTTTTATAATTAAAGTTTTCGGTGGGCTTTTTCGGGTCAATCCACCAATCAAACGGCACCCCTGCTTCTGGATGTCTAAAATTCACAAAGTCAAGACAGTAGTCAATTAAACATTCAGGGTATATTGAATCAAAAGCCTCGTCGGCTAGAGTGTCGTAGTTTGTTGTGATGACACCAACCTCTGGATCTATTTTAGCGATCTTTCGCCAAAACTTTCCGAATAGCTCGCTTCTCTTCGTATTTTTGCTGATAAGATAGTGTACGACTTTGGTGAAATCTGCCTTTATCTCCAGAAGCTCTTTTACTCCCCACTCTCGAGATAACGAGATCTCATTCTTGATAAAGAACTCAATGAAACCGAACACTTCTTCAAGGGAGGGCTCTTGCTCCCCTTGAGCAAAATGCTCAGTAAGAAACCTACGAAGGCGCTTTGCTGTATCTGAATTTTTAAGCTGAGGGTCTGTATCCCTAATTATCTGAGGCAGTATATCCGCCTGCAATGGAACGCCATCAGCATAAGAAGCACCAGCACCAAATATGAACACGGTCGAGGGCTTGTCATTTTGTACCGGTAACACTTCCATTCTCTTGAACTATCCTCTCAGCTAACAACTTATTATGAAGGTCGCATAGTAACAACAACACTCGTTCATTACGCCACGGCCTTATAATTATTTGATATCAACAGCTTACAATCTTTTTAACCATAAATCGCAGCAGTTTTTCTTGGATTATTATGCATGCATCGTAACCCCACTCCTACGTTATTTATTTAGTAATTAAAAACAGACACTTAATAAGAAGTCGATTTAGTAATTACGGATTTAAGATACATGCATAGTAATCACAAGGTCAAAACAACTTCTAAACACTTGCCAATATTGCTCCATGGACCACTTGTGCTTTTTTAAGGTGAGGTTAATTGAACATCTCGAGTGCTATTAAATAAAAAAGGAGTCAACTTCCCCTTTGTCTCATTAGTACCATTTCGCAAATCCCCGAATATTGGCTTCCAACCAACTGATACTTTTGGCTGTTCAATTACATTTAGCAATATCCAACCCTAGATTGCAAATAGCCCTTATAAATTTTTTTGGCAACGAAAGGAAACAGGCAAAGACTCGGTCTGTAAGTTCGGAATATAAGTTAAGGAATAAATCATGTTAAGAATACTGGCTACTCTGTTTTTACTGAATATAGTTGTGGCTCCCGTTTCAGCACTCGATAGAAGCACCATTGCGGATAAAGCAGAAAATGTCACGCCACTTCTCAACGGCATGACAGTGCCTAATGCAAAGGTAAAAACTGCTGATGGTAGCCCACTAAGCTTGCCCGCATTAATCATGCAAAAGCCAAGCGTGATTGTGTTTTATCGTGGTGGCTGGTGTCCATACTGTTCTCGTCAGTTGGCCGAATTAAAAAGCATAGAATCTGCACTTATTGAAGAGGGCTATCAGATTTTAGCGATTTCGCCTGAAACGCCTGAAAAGCTTCAATCTCAGAAATTGGAGACCGAATTTGCTGCCACACTAATTTCGGATGCTCAGCTTAATGCGATCCGCGGTTTTGGCATTGGTTTTTATGTGCCAAACGATACTCGCGAGCGATACAAAACCAAAATGCAAATCGAATTAAGCGCTGATGAAACCGATCAAGCAGTGTTGCCGGCACCTGCCATCTTTATCACGGATACCTCTGGTAAGATTGTATTTAACTATGTAAATCCAGACTTTAAAACGCGTCCATCAGCAGAATTGGTGCTTAGCGCAGCGAAACTGCTAAAGCAAAACGATAAATAATTATCAGTGCCACGAGCCGCATAAGCTTGCAGATTTAGTTAAGACTGTTAAACAGATTGCTGGCTTATGCTTGTAGCGGATTCTCGATGTGGCCACTTACTGCATGCAAAAAAAGTTAAGGGGTGCATTATTGGTAAGATGAAGAAGATAATTATATCTACGCTAAACAAGTAACTATTGCAGAGCAAAAAACTGTAAAGCAGTGCATAGCTTAGAGCACTCTTTTGGTGATTGCTACGGCATTCTAATGACCGAGTTTGAGTAGATTTGATTGCATCTTGACTACCTGCATAGATAAAAAGTAGCGCAATGAATAGATAAAAAGAGAGGGATAATTCCATTTAATTACACGACTTATAGCTACGAGTAATTATAAAGCTAGCATGTACTGAAAATTCAGTAAATGCCAGATAGAGTATAAAGTCAGAAAGAAACCTAAAAATACGAGGCCATTACCCAAGTAATGGCCTGATTTTAAGACTCTCAGCCGTGCACGGCAGCATATCCCGGTTCGCCATCAAAATTGTATAGATTTTCAGTTTTGATCACGTCGAACCCGGCATCATGAAGGCGGATCTGTAAGGCCAAAAGCTCGGCAAAATCAATTTCATCTTCACTGGTCATAAAGCGGCAGCGCCAATGATCAACGCAGTAAGTTTCTTCAAAGCCTTGTGGCCAGACTTTTACACCACGATTGGTAATCAGCTTCAAACTCAGGGACTTTCTGCCTGTTTTTGCGAGCGCTTCGCCAAGCTCTGCGGGTGCGCCATTTTGCCATTGCAAAAATACATCCATTCCAACCAGTTGCTTCTTACTTGGCGCTTTATGCCCGACCACTGGTAGCTTAAGTGGCTGACTCGAACTATAATTTGGCGCAGGTAATTGTTTAGGAGACTGCCCTAATTTGCTTATCACAGCATCAGCAAATGCCTGAGTGCCAAGTTTCGCTTTGCTCATGCCTTCTTTAAAAATATCTGCCGTGTGCAAACCTTCTTCAAGCGTTACCAGCCAGGCATGATGAATTTTCTCAGCCACATCAGACTGCCCGATATGATTAAGCATTTGGATTGCACCGTGTAACAAACCTGAAGGATTTGCGACATCTTGATTTGCCAAGTCGGGTGCTGAACCATGAATGGCCTCGAACATTGCACATTGATCACCAATATTTGCTGAACCTGCCATGCCTACTGAACCTGCTATTTGGGCAGCCACATCAGAAATGATATCTCCATACAGGTTGGGCATCACAATAACATCAAAATTTTCAGGGGTATCGGCAACGCGCGCTGCACCAATATCCACTATCATGCTGTCGTGTTGAATATCGGGATATTCTGCGGCAATTTCTTTAAATACGCTATGAAACAACCCGTCGGTAAGTTTCATAATGTTGTCTTTAACAAAACAGGTAACCCGTTTGCGCCCCTGCTGTTTGGCATACTCAAATGCATATCTAACAATGCGCTCACACCCAGGGCGAGTAATGAGTTTTAAGCATTGATAGACCTCCTCAGTTTGACGATGCTCTATGCCGGCATACAAGTCTTCTTCATTTTCGCGCACAATAACCAAGTCCATTTCAGGGTGCTTGGTGCGTACAAAAGGTGAATAAGCCACACAAGGACGTACGTTAGCAAATAGTCCGAGGGCTTTTCGCATGCTGACATTTAAACTTTTATAACCACCGCCCTGTGGCGTAGTGATTGGGGCTTTTAGAAAAACTTTTGTTCGGCGCAACGATTCCCATGCAGATGCTTCAATGCCATTGCTTTGTCCACTTAAATAAACTTTTTCGCCTATCTCAATGGTTTCGGTGGCGATGTTAGCACCAGCTGCATCTAGCATTTTAAGTGTGGCTTCCATAATTGAAGGGCCAATTCCATCACCGTAAGCAATTGTGATTGGGGTAGGGGTCTGAGACATATTTACTCCGTCGTTTATTACAGTTTTTGTTGTTTGCCTTGTTACTTCGGTTTTTGCACGTCTGAGCGCGGCAAATCAAGTGTCATAACCGGCTTGTGATTGTTTAAGCGCATTGTATTGATTATTTTCATTAGTAATAATAGATTTATATAGGTATATGTATAGTTAATAATAGATGATTTGTTAAAGCGGTGCTTAAAACCGCTGTTTGTTTCAACTTACTCAAAATATAAAAAAGGAAGATCCCTATGAGCTGGCAACGCCGCTTCCACACCCGTCAAACTACATTCAGACAGCTTGAAATTTTTATGCGCGTTGCCGAAGATGCAAGCGTGACTAAAGCGGCAAAACACCTGCATCTGGCGCAACCTACCGTATCAACGCAAATCGCTAAATTAGCTGAAGCACTTAAAGTCACGCTATTTGAGCAGGTAGGTAAACGACTATTTCTTACCGATGTGGGCAAAGATGTGCTTGAGGCGACGCGTGAATTATTCAATGTCATGGACAGTTTGGAAATGCGCCTTGCAAAAAGAGAAGGGCTATCTTTGGGTCAATTGCGAATTAGCGTCGTCACTACCGCCAAATATCTGATTCCAACCTACTTAGGTGAATTTTGCCAGATGTATAAAGACATTGAGCCAGAATTTCAGGTAGGTAATCGAGCGGAAATTATTGAACGATTGAAACGCAACGCGGATGACATATATGTGTTCAGTAATCCACCGCGAGAGCTCGATATCGAGGCGCAGTTACTGACAAAAAATCCACTTACGGTTATTGCAAAAAAAGACCACCCGCTAGCGCATCGCAAATCCATCCAGTGGGACTTGCTGAAAGAGGAACGTTTATTGATGCGTGAAATGGGCTCAGGCACGCGCTATGCTATCGAGAAACACTTTACTCAGCATCAATTGCCCATGAATAAGATGGTTACAATTGCCAGTAATGAAGCAATTAAAGAATCGGTGATGGCAGGCCTTGGCATTGCTATTGTAAGCCAGCATGCGCTCAATCACATGGCGCCTGGCAATTTAGTTGAGTTGCCGGTTGATGGCTTTCCAATCGCAAACTCGTGGTATTGGGTTTACCCAAAAGGAAAGCATCTTTCACCGGCTGCAATAGCATTTAAACAGCATGTTGAAATGCGCTTGCGCTAAGCGCTAAACTCTTGTCATTAACCATTTGATGACAGAATTGAGCTTAATTAATTAGCATTCTGCCAGCGTTACAGGTGTGCCGATATATGTCAGGTAAAGATAGGTCACATCGCCAAAGGCCTGCGTGGCGCTAGATACTTGCACATTAATAATCGCATTCGCATCGCTTGGCGCCTGGGCGGCAAAGTGGTTAATGATATCTTGATAATCTGCACGCTTACGCTCAAACATACCCACCACAATGCCGCGCTCAGAGATTTCGACAGTGCCGGTAAACTGGATCATGTTAAAGCTTTCGACTATGGCCAGATTGTCGGGCAGCGCACTGCCGGTATAAATCATTCTTTGCATAAAGTCTCCTAAGGGCTGGTTAAATAAAATCGCTAATCATCTATTATCGGACATATTTGAAATTGATAAAGGCTTGGCTCATGGCAAGTACTGGCAAAGACAAAATTGTGTCTCGCTGTAAAAGCATCATTCTGCGCTTTGGAACAGGTGTCATGTTGCAATTTGTTTGTTAATCTATGTGTTATTCGCTAAAACCTAGCTAAAACCACATTGAATTCAGTTAGATGCAGTCACTCATTGATACACCAGTAACCACGCTTAAAGGAGTGGGTGCAAAAGTTGCTGAAAAGCTCGAAAAACTGGGCCTTCGAACGCTGCAAGACGTGATTTTTCATTTGCCTTTACGCTATGAAGATAGGACAAGACTCTATCCTATCGCCGATCTTCATGCCTATCTGCATGTTTGTGTGCAAGGAGAGGTACAAAGCGCAGATATTAAATATGGTCGAAAGCGCATGCTGGTGGTAAGAATAAGCGACGGCACCGGTAGCATAAATTTGCGTTTTTTTCACTTTTCTGCCGCGCAGTTGAAGGGATTTGGCACAGGTACGACTATTCGCGCTTTTGGTGAGGTGCGAGCAGGTCCAGCGGGCTTTGAAATGGCGCACCCTGAATACAAAACCGTTACAGATGGTTCCAGCGCTGGAATGGAGGATTCTCTAACGCCGGTTTATCCAACAACCGAAGGAGTGAATCAGCTTACCCTACGCAAATTAAGTGCTCAAGCACTCGCGCAGCTTGAAAAGGGCGCTTTGCCCGATTATTTGCCCGCTAATTTATATCCTAATCAGCTTCAGCTGAAAGATGCCTTAAATTTGGTGCATCGTCCGCCGCCAGATGTCGCACTTGATCAGTTAGCAGAAGGCCAGCATCCCGCGCAAAAGCGTTTAATCATTGAAGAATTGTTAGCGCATCATTTGAGCATGTTAAAAGTACGAGGCCAGGCAAAACAAGATCCAGGATTTAGCGTGACAAAAGATGATGCGCTTACTCAAAAATTTTTATCCACCTTGCCGTTTTCGCCCACCCAGGCGCAGCTGCGTGTGGTAAGCGAAATTGAGAAAAATCTTGCCTCAGGCGAGCCAATGATGCGCTTGGTTCAGGGCGATGTTGGTTCGGGTAAAACGCTTGTTGCCGCATTGGCTGCCTTGTCGGTAATAAGTGCAGGTTATCAGGTTGCGCTTATGGCACCTACCGAATTGCTTGCAGAGCAGCATGCAAACAATTTTTCAGCTTGGTTAGGTCCGTTGGGAATAAGCGTTGGCTGGCTGGCGGGAAAGCTTAAAGGAAAGGCGAGAAGCGATACACTCGAACAACTAAAAGCCGGTAATATTCAAATGTTATTGGGCACGCATGCTATCTTTCAAAGCGCTGTTGAATATAAAAATCTGGCGATGGTGATTGTAGATGAGCAGCACCGCTTTGGTGTTCATCAGCGACTCGCGCTTCGTAAGAAAGGTGAGGCGCAAGGCAAGTATCCCCATCAGCTTATCATGACAGCTACGCCAATACCGCGCACACTCGCTATGACGGCCTATGCGGACCTTGATACAAGCATTATAGATGAGCTACCGCCAGGGCGCACGCCTGTAAAAACAGTGGTTTTGCCCGATACACGCCGAAGCGACATAATTGACAGGGTTCGCCAATCCGCCCTCGTCGATAAGCGGCAAATTTACTGGGTATGCACTCTGATTGAAGAGTCAGAAGTCTTGCAGTGTCAGGCGGCTGAAGACACGGCAGTGGGTCTTCGTACCGCCTTACCTGATTTGCGGGTGGGCTTAGTGCATGGTCGGCTCAAATCGCAAGAAAAACAGGCAATAATGGATGCTTTTAAATCTGGCGAAATTGATCTCTTGGTAGCCACCACGGTTATTGAAGTAGGGGTGGATGTACCAAACGCCAGTTTAATGATTATTGAAAATCCGGAGCGTTTAGGTCTTGCGCAACTTCATCAGTTAAGAGGACGAGTGGGGCGCGGCTCAATCGAAAGTCATTGCGTGCTGATGTATTCCACTCCGCTTTCAAAAACGGCAAGCAAGCGCCTTGCGGTGTTGCGCGAGTCAAATGACGGGTTTTATATCGCCGAGAAAGATTTGGAAATCCGTGGGCCTGGCGAGCTGTTAGGCACCAAGCAAACCGGGGTAGCAGACCTTAAAATCGCCGATTTGGTCAGGGACGCTCATATGGTTGAGGATATAAAACCGCTTGCGGAAACCGTGTGGTACAAGCACCGCAATAACGCTTTAAAGCTCATCGACCGCTGGCTACCCTATCGCGATGATTATAGTAATGCTTAAATCAACTCAGCGTAAGTCAAAAGATAAGTCGGACTTTGCTTGAACAATGCACGCAAGTGGCTACAATCTTTGTTTATTCACCTCTAGCCTCAGGGTTAAGACATGCGCGTAACAGTGTTCAGTAGCCAAACTTATGACAAGGAATTTTTTATTGCGCACATTCGCGCGATAAGTGCTGACATCGACTTTGATTTTCAGGAAGCGAAACTAACGGATCAAACCGCCATTTTAGCCAAAGACGCCGATGCAATATTAGTGTTTGTGAATGATCATCTTGATCGCTCGGTTATTGATCAGCTAATAAGCTTTGGCATTAAGCATGTAGCGCTGCGCTGCGCAGGGTATAACAATGTTGATGTTGAATACGCCAAAGAGCAGGGAATGAGCGTATCGCGCGTGCCAGCCTACTCACCTCAAGCGGTTGCCGAGCACACTATAGCACTGATGATGTCACTAAATCGCAAGCTGCATAAAGCTTATAACCGTGTTAAAGAAAGTAACTTTGATTTAAACGGGCTCTTAGGCTTTACCTTGCATCATAAAAAAGTTGGTGTTATCGGTACAGGCAAAATCGGTCAGTCGGTCGTTAACATTTTACAAGGCTTTGGTTGCGATATTCTTTGCTACGATATTGAAGAGAGTGAGCAGATAAAACAGACCAATGCACAATATACCTCCTTAGAATCATTGGTTACACAAAGTGATATCATCACCTTGCATTGCCCTTTAACCCCTGAAACCGAGCATCTTATCAATGATGAGCGCATCGAAAAAATGAAAGAGGGAGTGATGATTATCAACACCTCTCGCGGTAAATTGATTGATACAAAAGCCGTAATTAAAGGCATTAAGAGTAAAAAAATCGGTTATTTGGGCTTGGATGTGTATGAGCAAGAAGAAGACCTGTTTTTCAAAAATCGTTCGAGTGAAATCATCGATGATGATGTGTTTCAGCGTCTGTTGACCTTTCCCAATGTTTTGATCACGGGGCATCAGGGCTTTTTTACCCAAGAGGCACTTGAAGAGATTGCAGAAACCAGCATTAATAATCTGCTGAATTTTAATAAAGACGAGCGAAACGAGAGCTGCTTTTTGTGCTAAATACCGCAAGCGATCTTAAAACCGTTATCTTAATTGAGGATATTGGCAGTATTAGCGCACATGAGCGAGCGTTAGCGCTTGCCAAGAAGACGGGCTTTGAGGTTTATAAAGCGAATCCGCAAAATGCAGCTCGCAATTTTACCACAGCACAATGGCAATTGGTCTTCAGTGAAAAAGGGCTCGCGTTGCGCTTAACAAGCGAATCGCAGTGGTCAGACATTTGTATCGACTTTAGCTCCAGTGCGCTTCAATATCGCAAACAGCACGGTGGAGGCAAAGCAGAAGCCATTGTCAAAGCAGTTGGAATAAATAAACAAAAAAGTAGTGATGCGCTGCTTCGCGTGCTTGATTGCACCGCCGGAATGGGAACCGATAGCTTTGTAATGGCGTGCGCTGGCGCGGATGTCACTATGCTAGAGCGCAGCGTCCACATTGCTTCGCTATTAGAAGATGCCTTATTTCGATTTGAGCAAAGTGCAGATCCATTAAGTCAACGGCTTCGTCTCATAAAAGAAGACGCCTATCACTTTTTGTCTCTTAGGGCCTTAAGTGAGGATGAAACTCAAGATAAGTTTGATGTTATATATTTGGACCCTATGTTTCCACACAGAAAAAAATCTGCCTTAGTAAAAAAAGAAATGCAGGCCTTTCAAAGACTTTTAGGCGAAGATACAGATAGTGAGCGAGTGCTCACATTGGCTTTACAATCTGCGAATAAGAGAGTGGTGGTAAAACGACCTAACAGTGCTGCCCCTTTAGCCTGTGAACAAAAACTAAAACCGTCTACTGAAATACGATCGAAAAAGCATCGCTTTGACGTATATGTTCTGTCTTAGTGCTATCAGACACTGCGTTTGCCACGTCATTTATTAATAACAGTAAAGGAAAAACGATGATAAAAGTTGGTGATAAACTCCCGGAAGCGAAATTCAGCATGCTTGATGATGGAGATATGAAAAATCCTACTACGAAAGACTTATTTGCCGGTAAAAAAGTTGTGCTTTTTGCGGTACCAGGGGCGTTTACACCAACCTGCTCACAAGCTCACCTTCCCGGATATGTTGCACTTGCCGACAAGATAAAGGCGAAAGGCGTAGAGGAGATTATCTGCTTATCGGTAAACGATGCCTTTGTAATGGATGCATGGGGTAAGGCCTCAAATGCAGAACACATTATCATGCTTGCAGATGGTAACGGCGCATTCTGCAAAGCCATGGGCCTTGATATGGACACCGACAGTTTTGGTGGTGTGCGCTCGCAACGATTCAGTATGCTTATTGAAGATGCAACGGTGAAAGCGTTAAATGTAGAAGATGCCGGGCGCTTTGAAGTCTCAGATGCAGAAACCATGCTGGCGATGTTGTAAGAATAATGCCTGAGGGCCCTGAAATAAGGCGCGCTGCGGACAGCATCGCTAAAGTCATTGAAGGGAAGCTGATAGAGGATGTAATAGTCGGCCTTGATCGTTTAGCACCTTATGTCAGTCAGTTGAAAGGACAGAGAGTACGAGAGGTGGAGACGCGGGGCAAAGCCATGCTGATCCACTTTAACAACGGTTTAAGCGTCTACTCACATAACCAGCTCTATGGGGTTTGGAAAACAGCAAAGCGTGGCACCTTGCCCAAAACAAAACGCTCACTGAGATTAGCGCTTCATACTGAAACTGAAAGCGCGCTATTGTACAGCGCATCAGATATAGAAGTGCATCCCTTTGAAGCGCTTTGTGAGCATCCATTTTTAAAACGCATTGGCCCGGATATTCTGGATAAAAATGTACAATGGCAGGATATAAAACTTCGATTGCAAGATAGACGTTTCATTAATCGCACACTCAGTGCGCTTTATTTGGATCAACATTTTATTGCAGGGATCGGCAATTATTTGCGAAGCGAAATTTTATTTGCCGCCCGTGTTCACCCTGACCTTAAACCTAAGTTGTTAAATGACTCCCAACTGGATTTACTGGCAAAACAAACGCTCATAATCGGACAGCGAGCCTATAAAACGCGCGGCCATACTGTACCCGATGATATTCGCAGGCACTTGGCAAAGAATAAAACTAATTATGAAGGCGCTCGTTTTATGGTGTTTAATCGAGAGTCACAGCCTTGCAGAGAGTGTGTAAATCCTATTTTAAAAGCGCAGAGAAATGGCCGGCGAATTTATTGGTGTGAGAATTGTCAGTCTATAAATAGTGAACAAAGAAAGAAGTAAGTACTTACTGGGTAAGGTGCTAGGCGCTAAAGTTTTTTATAATTTGTAAAGCATTTATACAATTGTGTACCGCTTAACACCGACGCTGATGGAAAGTGCAAAATTGGGATCAAATCGCAGGGTGCTTTGAGCTCAAAGACGGCGTTTGTTGAGTCCAGTTCATCTATATTGAGCACTCTTGCCATTAAATCGCCTTTCTTTAATGGATGCCCGGGTTTTGCACAATACTCAACCATGCCGCCAAAATCGGTGAACAAGGTCTTATAATCGGCCAAAGAGACGCCAAATCGTTCAATCGCTTGTTTGTTTGTGTGCTCAAAATTATCATTTTCGGCGAATAATCCTCTCGCCTGCAAGTAGCTAAGAATGTTATCAGCATCTTTTTTACCTTCTGCAAAATCGATAACTTCCTGACTTCCCATCTCAACTGTAAACGCCTCCACCCCAAAATCTGCCGCAGAAAACCCTTTAGACTGTAGAGCATCACCCAAGGTCCACCAAGGGCAGAAGGTCGCCTCATCCAGCGCGCCGGCAAAAACGTTGGGAATAAATATATTATGAGCAAAGGAAAATAAATAAGCGGCTTCTTTGGCGTACTCAGGGATATAGATATGACGGGACGATACAGGTCCGTTGTGTAAATCCAGCACAATATCCGCATCAAAAGCCAACTGTTGAAGTTTAAGATTGAGCTGCTGTGCCAGCCCAAGTCCCCATTCTTGATTCAATTTTGCTTGGATTTTTTCTTTATACTGCGCACGAAACGCTTGCTTAATCATTTGAGGACTCTGACTTTCTTCTACGCTGTGAGCAAATTTCACGACCTCGTTTTCATCATAATAGTAGCCCCGGTTCCAGTTAGTACCATTAACTGGGTCAAATCTGCCAAGGGTATACTCGCCTGCTTTTATGTTAGTGCCAACAGGATTGCAATTTGGGACAAGTAGTACCTCCCCGCATATGGGTAACTTTAAAAGCGACTGTAGCAAATGATAAATCACGACATTCCCTTGTACTTCAGCTCCATGAATAGAGCTTTGTATATAGACTTTTAAGGCTTTCGAGCTATCGTTTGAGTGCCCTTTGAGTCGATATATAGGCACATTCAGGCTTCTTCCTGATGCGTTCTGAGCAACCGCTATGTGCGTTTTTTCAAGGGTCGGGAAATTTTGATGAGATAAATGATGCTCTGCCATGCCTGCTAGTTACCTGCGTTAGTGAATAGATAAGATATTACGGCCAAATTTGAAGCGGTAGAACTGAGGGTGATTTTTGTATTGTTGATGAACTGCGATGGACTTTCAAGAAAATATCTTGGATAGTATGAGCGCGTGATTAAGAATATTGGGAATATTGCATGGATGGCTTGGTTGTTTTTGGTGCGCTACTGATAATCGCAATGATTGCAGGCGCAATTTTAGGCTTTGTTAATTTAAGTCAAATTAGCGCGCTAAAGCGCCAAATCAGTCAGTTGAAAGAGGCAGTAGACCAACAAGCGCGAAATATCTCGGCTCTCAGGCAAGGTAGTGCCGATAGTCTGCATCGCGAACCGCCAGTTCAGCATAAACCAGTCCAGCGCGAACCAGTCCAGCCTGAACCAGTCCATCAACAAAAAAACACCGAAAATCCTAAAATAAAGCCAGAAAATATTCCGGCATCTAAGCAGGCAGATGAACGCTTTTCACTAGAGCGCTTCTTGATGGGGAATGGACTATTATGGCTTGGCGCTCTGGTGCTTGCATTAGGAGGTGTTTTTTTAGCAAAGTACAGCATTGAAGCTGGGCTGTTTCCTCCGGGTCTGCGCATTGGGCTAGGTGCTGTTTTCGGTTTGAGCCTAATCATTGTTGCTGAATATTTATATCGAAATCCTGAAAAATACCAAATTAATACGCCTGTAATAAGCGCAGCTCTTGCAAGCGGCGGCATTATTACGTGCTACGCAATGACGCTTGTTGCCTTTGATTATTATGCGTTTTTATCGCCAGGACTTGCATTTGCCATCCTTGCCAGTATCTCCTTAGCGGGTGCGGGCTTGTCAATCCGGCTGGGCCCGATCCTCGCGGGCATTGGTATTATTGGTGCCTACGCAGTGCCAGCGATTGTTTCTACGGGCTCAAACAATGTGCTTGCGTTGCTTTTGTATGTTGCGGCGGTTTCTTTCTCTAGTATTTGGATTTACCAGCAAGTACGGCGAATTTGGGTGTGGTACTTAAGCGCCTTTGGGCACTTTGTGTGGTATGCCGTGGCTATCTCTATATCCACTGATCTACCTTTCATCCTTGGTGATCTTAAAGCTTCGTCCACACCTTACTTAGTTTCAGAGTATGCAAACATTGGGATTCTGACGGTCTTTGGTCTTTTCTCAATTTATGTTTTTGCGTTGTTTGATCTACTGGGTTGGTCCTTAAAAGAATGTGTTAGACAGCCATTTACGACCAAAGAAATGTTGATACCGCGAAAAGAGCAACTTGGTGTACTTCTGCCTCTGCTTGGACTTGTAGTATACGCGACGCTATCAGGTTTTTCGCCAGAACTGCTTTATGCGTTTGCGGCATATAGCACACTTTTGCTCGTAATGCCTTTAAGGCATAGCGCATTAGATACCTGGCCGTTTTTGTCGCTTGCCCTTGCCATATTCGTATTTTTAAAAATGCCGGTCACCTTTGATTACAGTGATAATTTGTTCCCTTTCAGTGGCGGGTTTATTTTTATTCAGGCGCTTTCGTTAGTACTCATTGTTTATGCCCTGTTTATGCAAAAAAGCTTTAGCCAACGTCATGCGTATTCGCTTTTATTGGTGCTTGCGCCACTAAGCCTTTTTGCTATTGCCTATGCACTGTCAGCGCCAGAGGCTGCGGTATTTTTATATCCTGTTTTTGCCATTGAATTAGGAATAATTGCGACAGGCTTTGTGCTGATGGCTATGCGAAGCGCAACAGCCACCTCAGATACCGGGCAATCTCTCTCGCATAACAGTGAACTTGTCCACAAAGTCAGCTATTTATTGCTTGCCAATGGTGCCCTCGCGCTTATTTTAACGATGCTTTTATCCGCTAGCACCTTAACACTGGCTCTTGCCGCGCAAATTACCCTGATGGCATCACTGGGCGCGAAATATCGTTTACAATTGCCGCCGTGGCTATTTAAAATTGCTGTTATTGGCGTCATGGTGCGCTTAACGTTTGCACCATGGCTACCTGATTATGCGGGCGAGACCCTTTTTGGACTGCACTGGTCGATTGTTATCTATCCATTAAGCTTTATATTGCTTTTGTTTGCTCGTAAACATACTCGCTCCAATGCACACAATAAAAATTTGGCGGCATGGTTTGATGGCGCGCTATTGCATCTATTGGCACTTTTTGTCACTACTGAAAGCAGTTATTTATTGATAGGTGAATATCCTGACTTTGACAACTTGAGCTTTCAGCAAAGTGCATTGCTTGGAATGAATTATCTAATACTGGCAACGGTGTATTTTTGGCGGAGCCAATTAACTACACAAAAAGCGCTTTATCGTTTCTTCGCAGTTGGCTTAGTGCTTGGTGCTATTTATACCCACTTATTTTCGAGCCTTCTTAACAATCCGTTTATCTCAAACCAAGAAGTGGGAACAAACCCTATCGTCAATTGGTTACTAATATTGTGGTTTATTCCTGCGTTAGTCTTGCTTTTTAATGTCAAAATGCAGTTTTTTAACAAAGATACGTCTAAGCCTGCTTTGATTGTGGCGGGTCTTTTTTACGTAAGCTACCTAAATGCAGCCATTCGCTTGTTTTTTGAAGAGGGCACTTCATTGTATTTATATGCGGTGAGCCAAGCTGAACTATACACTTATTCAGTGATATATCTATTAATCGCTATTATATGTATTGTAATAGCGCAAAGTAAGCACTTACATCGACTCAATCAATTGGGTTTTGCCATATTAGCGCTTGTTATTTTAAAAGCATTTGTGATTGATATGGCAAATCTTGAGGGCTTGTATAGAGCGCTCTCGTTTATTGGCTTAGGTCTCTCCCTGGTTGGTATTGGCTGGTTATTTCAGCGTTTTAAACGCCTGGAAAAACCTTGTGAACCTGTAACCTGAGCCTCAATGTATTTTCACTTAAAGCATTGTTTATTATCGGCAGGTTTTAGCAGAAAAACGTGCGTAAAACACGTATCATTGCGTCATGAAAAGTGAAGATTCAAGAAGTAGAAAATGAGCGTGATTAAACGCGATGTCATCATCCTCGGAGCAGGTGCAGCCGGTCTGTTCTGCGCGGCCGAAGCGGGTAAGCGCGGAAAAAGTGTCGAAGTCATTGACCATGCAAAACGTCTGGGCGGCAAAATTCTCATGTCTGGCGGCGGCCGCTGCAATTTTACCAATATGTACGCCTCACCCGAACAGTTTCTGTCGCAAAATCCACATTTTTGCAAATCGGCACTTGCCAGATACACGCAGTGGGACTTTATCGCCTTGGTCGAAAAGTACGGGATAGCCTACCATGAGAAAACGCTCGGCCAGTTATTTTGTGATAATAGCGCAAAAGATATTGTTGATATGCTTTTGCAAGAGTGCAAAAAAGCAGGCGTAATTGTGACCAATCGTTGCGAAATCGCAGATGTCAGCTACCAACCTCGCATCGAAGATGCAGCAACAAATGAAAATGATAAAGGCTGGTATGTAATACAAACCGCAAAAGGCAGGTATGTTACGCCTTCCCTCGTTATCGCCACCGGTGGCTTAAGCATGCCCAAGCTAGGGGCAACACCTTTTGGTTATCGGATTGCCGAGCAGTTTAATATACCCATTGTTCCAACCCGTGCGGCCCTTGTACCGTTTACCCTGCACGAGCATGATAAAAATGTGCTTAGTGAATTAAGCGGTGTGTCAGTAGATGCGTCTGCATCTGTTGCCGACGCGAGTTTTAATGAGAGTATGCTGTTCACGCATCGTGGTTTGAGCGGGCCAGCAGTATTACAAATTTCAAGCTACTGGGAGCCCGGACAAAACGTTGCCTTTAATTTGTATCCAAACGGTGATTTATACCCCATTTTGGAGCATGAGCGCCAATCCTCGCCAGATCAGTTGCTTTCTAGCGCCTTAGCCAAATTGTATCCCAAACGATTTGTGCAAACCGCCATTGATTACTTAAAGATCCCAAACAAGGCCTTAAAGCAGTATCAGGGAAATCAGCTTACGCAATGTTTAAGTACATTTCAGCACTGGCAAATCAAGCCAAATGGTACTGAAGGCTATCGCACGGCAGAGGTCACCTTAGGCGGTGTGGATACTGACTATTTGTCATCAAAAACCATGGAAGCCAAGCATCAAAAAGGTTTGTATTTTATTGGTGAAGTGGTGGATGTAACAGGTTGGCTTGGCGGTTATAACTTTCAATGGGCGTGGTCAAGTGCCTGGGTGGCGGGGCAGGTGGTTTGATATTGGGAAATACAAATAAACATTGCCAAGTGAAAAAAAAGTATGCCAAGTTGCTTTTTAAAGTTTGCCAAGTGCTATGTTTTGGGTCATGAAAGCTCAATCAATAATTTTTAGAGCTGTACGCTTCCAGTTGTATAGAATCATGTTTTCGGATCAAATTTTGAAGGGGTATTGACGAGTGGCACCCATTAATAGTGATGAGTCTATTCATAGCTTCATTATTCGTAGGATGATTCTTTTTGGTGTACTGAATAAGCCTAGAGATCTTCAGGGCGTGGTTAGCCCTGGGGGAGTAGTTTATGGGCTTCCAACTTTGAACAACAAACAACGAGCATGTATAAGAGATATTGATATCTCCCAATTAGCTGAAATTATAGATACTAATGCACCATATTTAGGTGCAGATTCGAAAGTTAGAGTCCAACTTGCTAAGCTGGTTTTACATAATGAAAACGTCGAAAAGTCGAATCGTGATTCAGGAAATAGGACGCAACTTCGTTATTGCATTGAATGCGTAAAATTGCAATTGCGGTCTGTAGGATACTCGTACTTCAAAACAGATTGGCTTCATACCGCTGAGTGTTCTGTGCACAAAACTAGGTTGCACCATGTGTCACAGCTATGGCATAACTGTTGCGGGAAGCGAGCAAATTTTTTGGATAATTTAATGTCAGCTTTCACAGGCTATTGTGCTAAGTGTCACATTGATGGTCGGGGCTTTTCATCAGAAGTATTTATTGACGAAAGAAACAGAGCTCAGTATTTCTATTTAAGAAATGACAAACCCGCTTTTTCAGAAGAAAAAAACAGACTTTTACTTGAAAAAACAGCTGAGCTCGTTCGAAAGCATAAGTTAAGGCTTGCGCAAAATCGCAAATCCTTACGGTGACTGTGACCAACCAGCTTGTTTAAACAATGGCTATTTGCATTCTAGGGTTGAAAATCTAAATTTCTTTGCGATTTTCAGAAATGGCTAATTGATTGGATATATCGAATCTCTTTATCTTAAGTATGTGAAAGAATGCGCGCAATAAGGCACAAATGGGCAGGTCAGAAAGGCACCATTGAAGTTCTTCAAAGTGTGTAGATCATTTTCACCTAATACTCCTTGTGAATTTCCAAATCTGACAGGCAGGACCAGACACAGACTGCGTGAAAACAGCTCGACAAACTACTTTTTCTGCCGCCCGTAGTTTTTTTTAATTTAAAGCACCAGTTGGGATCGTATTTTTATCTGGACAAGCTTTATGATGTCCTTGAGGCCTATTTGGATGATGAATTTGGCTCTTGGGGTAATATTGACGAGTTAAAAGAGCGATTACGCCTTTAACGCTGCTATTAGGGTCGGTACACCGAGTATCGATATCATTCGCCTAAGGTTGTAAGCCAGCACATGCAAACTCATCTCTGTTTTGACGTTATCCATCCGCCGCATTATGAAGTGCGTCGAACCCATCCACATTTTTATGGTGCCAAAGGGATGCTCGACGGTTTGCTTTCGTGTTATCGCTGTTTCAGGTGCTGCATTTAATCTGGCCTGCATATCATCAATCATCTCTTCGTGTATCCAGCGCTGCATTTTCCTTGGCTCATAGGGTGCGGTTGTACACTGACTTCGAATAGAACAGTCTCAACATGCAATATGATCCACGTAGACTTTTAGCTGTATGCCCTTTTCCATTGAATCCGAGCGATAGGGTAATTCGTTGTTTGCAGGACAAATGTAGACGTCTTTTTCTTTGTCGTATTTGAACAGCGATTTATTGAAGATACCTTTAGCTTTCGAGCCTGAGGTATCTGTTTGTGGTACAAGGGCTTTAGCGCCGCTGTCTTGAAGCGCTTTGATATCCAAGTGACTAAAATACCCTTTGTCTGAAATGACAGTGATGTCTTTTTTATTCAGTGCTTGCTGAACTTGTTTAGCCACAAGTGTTAAGTATCTTCTATCAGTCGATTGTACGATGTCATGGCTCACTATCAGGTGATGCTAACTATCCACTGCGCTTTGTACGTTGTTGCAAACCTGCCTGTTCATATGGTGCAATTTCATCAATCGAGAGTCTGAGTCAGTCAGTGACATTTGCTTGTCTGGGTGGGCCTGAACCGTTTTCTACATTTCTTGTAATTCGGCTGAACGCTTCGTTAACCATTCAAGTTTGGGCGACGAGATTTTTTCGTCGGATGGGGGATGCTCTCTGTCTGTCGTGTCCAGATTGTCGAGATATTCTTGGATGCTTTTTTCGACGCGCGTGATGTGGAATTTCACTTTGCTCGGCGTGTAGTTCTTTGATTTATTGTTAACTGCTTTGAACTTACTGCCATCAATGGCAATCAGTGATTCGGAAAACATGTTCATCTGACGGCATAGTTCGACAAACTGTCGACACACATTTTTAATCGCTTTGCCGTTGTCTTTTCTAAAATCTGCGATGGTTTTAAAGTCTGGCGTCAAGCGCTCAAGTAACCACATTAACTCCACATTTCGATGCGACTCTTTTTCTAGCCTGCGTGATGACTGGATGCGATTCAGATAACCGTAAATGTAGAGCTTGAGCAACGTCGCAGGATGATAACCGGGTCGCCCCGTGCACTTGGCCTGAACACGTTCAAACCCCAGCTTATCCAAATCGGTTTCATTAACGAACACATCGATAACACAAACGGGATTATCTTCGGTGACGAAATCGTCCAATGCTTCAGGGAAAAGCGTTACTTGGTGTCGTCCTTGGCCTTGAATATGGTGAGACATAGCAACGCACTTGTTTATTTGTTCTACTATAAATTTTAGTTCACATCATAGCTGTTGAGGCTGTTCAACTAGACGGATTGATCATATGAAAAGGCTACTTAGACCAAAAGATGATCAAAACAGAGTTTTCACACAGTCTGGACAAACAACGGACCTTCATTTACTTAATCAGAGCAAGAGCTGTTGCGACACGCTTGAATAGTGCGATCGCAACATTAGGTTTTAAATTTCACACCTATCACCACTACAAAGGAATCTATGAGGCTATAGAGTGAGCGACATTCGCCACTCGTTTGCCAAGATAAAATGCGGTCGCTGCATCACCATCGGAAAGTGCTGAGTTTCCGTCCTTATCCACGGGCGAATAAGCCATTGCTCCTAAATAACTACCAAGTCGATTCAGGCCATCATCACTGTCTGTCGATTTTGATATACCTGTTAGCAAACCTAGATTAACCCAATGCATACCGTGTTGAGCGGCAAAGACGGAAATATCTACAAGTGTATTGAGTTTATCGCCGGACAGACCACCAGAGTTTGTAAACCCAGCAGCGATTTTATCTTGCTAGGTGGCCGCAATGAAGGACAAGGTGCTTCTCAAGGTGGCGGTTATCAGCAGCGACCTCAAGGACAGCAACCCAATCAAGGCGGGCAGCAAGGCGCGCCACAGGGCGGCTATCAAAGCGCACCGAATCCTAATGCGAACCAGCAACGTCCACAAAACAATCAACAAGCCGGTAACAAGCCACCACCAATGGCAGAGCCAGACTTTGATTTTGATGATGATATTCCGTTCTGAATCGTATAAAGATACAAATTAGTTAATGTAGATTTTTGTATATAACATCAATGAAGCCCTTTGTATATAAGGGCTTTATAGTTTGGGAATCCAAAAGTTCCTATAGTCATTTGGAGACATCTTATAGCACTTCTTAAACGAACGCGAAAAATGAGATGCGCTCACGAAACCCATAGAATAAGCCACCCACTCGATAGACTTTTGAAGATAAGTAGGATTTCGAAGGATCTCAGCGCTTTTCTTCAATCTTAGATTATAGATCAAGGTATTTAGTGAGGTTTCTTCGTCTTGAAATATTCGATATAGGTAGCGTTTAGAAATACCTTGTGACTCTGCAATAAAATTGCAGTTAAGCTCAGATGAGCAAAGGTTGTTATCAATAAAGTTCAGTATGCGCTGTCGTAAGCACTGTGACGTATCTATTTCGTTATTTAGTTGATTGGTAATTAGACTAGAACTGAAGGCTAACGCGAGCATATTGATAAGATTATTATAAAGTTCATCAGGCATTTGCTGAGTATGATTGATTTGCTTGATCATAGAACAAATGAAATCCCTCAACACCGAACCTATGCCCTGATTAGCTGATATTGACATAGCAGTGTAGTTGTGTGGGGAAGCAATGTATTGAGTCAGAACATCGTGCGGTATTTGTAATACCAGTTGATGAAAACGCTCTGAAAAACTTAACGTGTAAGGTTGTGTGCTGTCGTATAGTGCAAAAGAACCAGGCTGCAACACTGCCTCTTTTCCGCTTTGGCGCAGCACACACTGGGATGATACTTGGAGGCTTATTAAAAAATGTGCATCAATACTTTTGGCGATTTGGCTTTTTGAGCGTGTGACTACTTGAGCATCAGCAAGCACCTCTGATATACGCAACGCTTCATTGCCTACACCGCCATGAATTTCACCAAAGAAATTAGACTTACTTTGCGACTTACAGTCTAAATTGACGTATTCGCTACATATTGAATCGTGGTAATACTCAAACTTATCTTTTTCAGACAAAGTACTAGTGCTTTTTTGATAACCAACATTGATCAGCCCATCCAATTTTGATTCCTCCACTTCTGAAGTTTAACCATAGCGCATAAGGCCAGTTTCTGAGTGACAATTAATATATTCACACTCGCAACCAGCTTCTGCTAAAACGATAACCTCATGCCACAACTGAAGCGAAAGCTTTTCACCAAAGGTTTCAGCCATGCTTATAAATTTAGAGAATATGTCAATATGCGTAGGGTGGCTTTTTGCCCAAGTCTCAAAGGTGTATATATCAATTCCATAGCCTAGACCAAATGTCTCTTCGACCTCATTCCATTGCTCATCGCACGATGTCATAAATCGCATAACGTAGCAGGTACTCTCGATTGGGTTTTCACGCAGATAATTCATACCAGCTAGCAGGGCCGGTTGCAATTCATTTAAGTAGTAGTCTTTCTGCTCGCCTACACAATTACTCCAATTTTGTCCCGAACGAATAACACACATATTCCCAGGAGGATTGATCTGCACTCGCTTACCTTTGTTAGACACCTTTTTGCTCAGGAGCTCAGAAATAGTGACCTTACTTTTCAAATTATCGGAAGCCGAAATAGGTATGCGGTCTCTAGCGCTACCGGCATAACCATGATTTTGAATCGGGCCTTCTATATTCTCAGCGATCTTACTAACACCATGCGTTTTCTGTGAAGAGTGCAAAGTCTCAAAACGCTCATAAGGCATTTGGATAATTTCTCGCCATAAGCCAATGCCATGATCAACAATGGCGTCTTGCTGCCACCATAACGAATGATCTTGCCACCATTTTTGATACTCGCCCGCCTCCCAATACGCAATGAATACGAAATTGGTGAGTCCATGTTGATCAATGTATCTTGCCCGTTCTAGCAATTTAGGTGCATGCTGCGAGGTAAATGCATCCTGTGCCCACACGCTTAGCAGGCTATGGTCATTACCTTGAATGCCGAAATAGCCAGCAGTGAGTGAGCTATAGGCTTGCTGATCTGATACTTTCCATAGCGCTTTCCATGCAGGCGCTGGAGGCTCCCACCCTGTTGGCATATTTTGCTTATTCATCAATTGATTCTCTTTCTGCTGGCTTGTCATTAGACAAAACATTATTGAAATGAATATTCTCAGGCGTTGCGTCCATTTTAACAATCGGCCTCTTTGAGTCATTGTTCAGTAATAGCTGAGTGACATCGGGTCGAGAATAGTGTCCGACAGGATCTGCAAACGATTTAGCAATGCTTATTAAACCTAAGTCTAGATCAGCAAACAAGATACCCTCCTCTGTATGAGCCAATGGCTTGCATAAAGCACTGCCGTCTGGCCCGTAGATTTGCGCATATCCGCCACCTAAGCCTATTAAAGCAGCTTGTGCATCATTGGTAACGAGCATGTCATACCATTCTGGTGTTATTAGTCCGCACGGCGCTAATACAAAACATTGCCCCTCGACAGCATAAATCTGGGACGCTGCATTATTAACCTCCGGACCCAATGCATTAGCATTTCCCGGATAAATCGAGAAAGATGGCCATGCTGCAATATGAATCTGTTCATGCATACTATACAGCGCATATTTGCTAAGTGGCTGTAGATGCTCCCAACATGCTAACTGTCCAATGCGACCCAGCTCAGTATCACTGACAAGCAAATCGCTTCCATCGCCATCCCCAAAGATGGTGCGCTCCATGTGTGTTGGCTTTAACTTTCTTCTTGCGCTTATTAGTTGGCCAACATCATCAATTAAAAACTGCGAGATATACAAGGAGCCATGATCTCTTTCACTTGCACCAAAAGAGATGAAAATTTCATTATCTGCTGCTGCTTTCGCCAGTCTATAATATTCGTCGCTATCTCGAACCAGACAATTTTCATGATATTTCTGAAAGTATTGTACATTGTGAGCAACTGGCGCTAACCAGCACCACCAAGGATAACCAGGAAACCAACATTCGCCGAACGCGACTATGTTCGCCTTGTTTTTAGCGGCAGTCTGTATAATTTCGATTGCTTTGTCTATCGATGCATTCAAGTCCATAAACACTGGGGCGGCCTGCACAACAGCGGCTTTTATAACTTTATTTTTCATAATATTGCTCCCATCAAAGACTAAAATTCATATTTAAGACGAAGCCCGAATTCTCTCGGCATGCCAGCAATTCGATAAATTGAGTCTGTTTGGATATCAACTGAGGTCCAGTAGTATTCATCCAAGAGATTAGTGGCATACAAACCGACAGACCAGTTTTCACTATCAGGTAGAAGATTTACCGTTGCGTTTACCAGAGCATAGCTATCAACCTCAAAATCTGGTTCAGGTCCAATAGCTGCGCTAGCGTCGCTACGATAACTTATGCTTAGATTACTATCTAATGAGTAGCCATTATTTAATGGGAGGTTATAGTTGAAAGTGCCGGTTAGCTGCCATTCTGGCGTGTAGGCAAAATTAGCACCTGCGAAGTCGGTTGGTTCACCTCTGCGGTTGAACCCCGTGTATTCGTCAACTTCAGTTTTGGTGTAAGAAGCGCCAAGCCTAGTAAGGAAGTTGTCAGTAAGTTGAATCGCAAAATCAAGTTCTGCGCCGTACACTTTAGATTTAGGGATATTTACCAAACGCGGGAGCGTTTGAAAAACTAAGTCCTCTACTTCCGATAGCAGTTGTTTATCTTCATAGTCATAATAAAACACCGAAGAGTTTAACTGGCCCGCCCCGCTAAGCAGCCTTATATTTGAGCCCAACTCATAAGCAATAACTTTTTCTTGAGTTGCAGCGTTTAATTGATCAGAACTCGCTGCAGTGATTACCGGCCAAGCTCCCGATTTAAATCCACGGCTAATACTTGAGTAAGCTAACCAATCACTACTGACGTTGTAACTCAGGCTTATTCGACCGGAAAGATTATCCTCTTCTAAAGGCACTCTTTGAGGATCTGCAATGGCAGAAAAATCTGGCGTGAGCGTTATACAGCCATTCTCAACAACAGGGCCAGGGCCAAGTGCAAGGTTGTTTCCACCAATCGCCCATACTGCCGTATTCCAGATTGGAAGCGTATTTCCATTGTAGTCTGCAGAACATGACACCGACTCGAGTTTATCCTCGGTGTAGCGAAGCCCTAAAGACAGTTGCAAATCATCTGTTAAATCGACGTCAACCTTACCAAATATGGATTTCGACGTGTTCTCAGAAGTTAGGTTTAAACGAAAGAACCGAAAACCACCGGCATACTGCTCGGCGGAATAAAACTGGTTGGTTGGATCAAATAGATTTTGAGTTAGGAATCGCAAAAGCAGATTTTGTGACGATGTGTCGTATGAACCGAGCTGGTTGTCAATGATATCGTCTTTGGAGTAATAAACACCAACTAGTAGATCCCAGCCGTCAAATTCGCCGTCAATCCTAAATTCTTGGGAAAATGAGTCGATTTCTCCATCCGAGTCTAAATAAAATATTTCTATACTCGTGCCGTCTAGGTCATTAACATCTTTACGAGTAATCGAATTGTGGCCAGTCAAACTCGTAAAGGTTAGTTCGTCGTTTATGGTGTATTCCACTCTGGCAGTTAATCCTAAGAAATCAGAGTCTGATGCGAATGCTTTCTTATCTGAATCACTACTATCGAATGCATCCCATTCAGCCGTTCGACTATCCCAATCTGTATTAAGGTCGACAGCTGCCAATTGAGGAGATAGAAAGTCTGGTTGATCCGGGCTTATACCAACGATTTGACCAGCCACGGTATCCGATTTGTCTCGCCAATAGTTGGCGGAGAGATCAATCTCCAAGTCGCTGTTGGGGTGCCAAGCCAAACTGGCTCTAAAAGCGGATGTGTCTTTCTCTCCCAAGGTGTCACCCGGCCTGGATAAGCTTCGTTGATAACCTTCACCTCGCTTTTCAATACGAGTTGCAAAACGCACTGCTACAGTGTCACTTATCGGTAGATTTAATGTTCCACTAAAGTTCGTTGTATCAAAGCTTCCGAACTCAGCTGAGACTTCTGCTGTAAGTTCATCGGTCGGCTTGTTAGTGATAAAATTAACAAGTCCACCGGTAGTATTACGACCATACAACGTTCCTTGAGGACCTTTTAGTACTTCTACTCGCTGCATATCGAACAGAGCGCCATTTGCCATATATGGATATGCATAAGCCATTTCATCGACGTATAGACCTACCGTTGCAGTCGATGACAAGTTACTAGTATTAAATCCGACCCCACGTATTGTAAATATCGGTGTATTGGTCGGGGATTTAGCATAAGTGAGGCCAGGAGTTATCTGCACCAAGTCGGAGGCATTATTAATGCCTGCTGCCTCAAGCGTGCTGGCAGAAAAAGCATTGATGGACATAGGAACATCAGTGGCGTTCTCAGCGCGTTTTCTGGCAGTCACTTGAATTACGTCAAGGATTTTTGTTTCTTTTGAAGCCTGCGTTTCTTGTTCGTCTAAATTTTCTTGCGCCGCGGCAGCATTGATGTTCAGTAAGCCTGTGAAGATACAAAGGGTTAAATAGCTGTATTTTGCTGCCGGGTTGGATGTGTTTGAATTTGCCGGTGTTCTCATAGCACTTAAATCTCAGTTGGAAGTGTGTTTATGGCATTTACATTACAACCAAGGTGACAGTGCTTACCATGACTGATAGTGCACAACCGATTATCTGAAAGTGTAATTGCATATTGAAAAAGCTAATTATTCGATTTCAATTCACCACAGCCAGCGATAAATGCAGTAATACCCTATTTATTTCTATTATCTAGTACGCGTATTGCTTTGCCTTCGGAGCGTTCAATACTATTCGGCGGCGTCACAACGACTGAAGATGAAATACCCGCAAAAGTTTTTATTTGTATCAGAAGCTCTTTTTCTAAAGTGCGTTGTGCTTCAAGTGAGATTGCTGTAACACTTTCGGCATAAACTGTGACACTGTCTAAATTGCCATGCTTAGTCAGTTCAATTTGGTAGTGAGGTGCAAGGCCATCTACTTTACAGATAAGTTCCTCGATTTGACTTGGAAAAACGTTTACACCACGAATAATCATCATGTCGTCACTTCGACCAGTGATTTTCTCCATTCTGCGCATGACTCTTCCAGTGCCTGGCAATAGTCTAGTCAAATCGCGGGTGCGATATCGAATCACCGGCATCGCTTCTTTTGAAAGGTTGGTAAATACCAACTCGCCTTCTTGGCCATCAGGAAGCACTTCGCCGGTGACTGGGTCAATAATTTCTGGATAGAAATGGTCTTCCCATATAGTGAGTCCGTCTCTGGTTTCAATGCATTCTTGCGCAACACCTGGTCCTATGACTTCAGACAAACCATAAATATCAACCGCATCTATACCCAAAGAGGATTCCATTTGATGACGCATCGCTTCAGTCCAAGGCTCAGCACCAAATATTCCAGTGCGCAACTTCAATTTATCTACATCAACTTGTTGCCGGGATAGCTCATCAGCAATGTTAAGCATATAAGATGGTGTAACCATGATAATGTCAGGATTGAAGTCGGCAATTAGTTGTACTTGTTTAGCGGTTTGCCCACCACTCATGGGAATTACAGTGCAGCCTAGTCGTTCCGCTCCGTAATGTGCACCTAAGCCACCCGTAAATAAACCATAG
Organism: Ningiella ruwaisensis; assembly: GCF_004798935.1. Lineage (GTDB taxonomy): Bacteria > Pseudomonadota > Gammaproteobacteria > Enterobacterales > Alteromonadaceae > Glaciecola > Glaciecola ruwaisensis. The sequence continues at coordinate 90,333 of NZ_RAHT01000004.1, forward strand.
CCATATGAAATATGCACGATATCAGTAGAGCGCCCTCCAGCAGCATAAATTGAACGAGCTACCACGTCTGCCCACGTATCGATGTCGTTTTGGGTGTAACCTACAACCGTTGGTTTACCGGTTGTGCCGCTAGATGCATGAATCCGAACTACGTCTTCCATTGGCTTACTAAACATGCCAAAAGGATAGTTGTCACGTAAATCGGCTTTGGTAGTAGTTGGGAATTTACTGAGATCTGAAAGTTGCTTGAGGTCATCAGGGTGAACACCGTGAGCATCAAACTTAGCTTTGTATACTGGTGAATTTTTATAAACGTGATTCAATGTGTGCTTCAATCTCTCTAGCTGCAATCCACGTAATTCATCAATACTTGCGTTCTCAATTGCATGCAATCCCACTTTAGACACTGACATTTATTTCTCCAGTAATATTTGCGTATCAAAATAATCTTGTGAATTTATTATCTAAAAGCAGATATATACACTTAACTTGAAGCTGAATATAATACAATAATTTGCCATATTGCAACATATCTGTATCATAAATGTTAACTTTTGCTTAACAAGCGAATACATTTAGGTAATCAGAGGTGTCTAAAATATGAAAGCTAAAAGTTTTGTTTATGGTAATTGGATCGCAGGAGAATCCGAAGGAATACAAGTACTAAATGCAGTTACCAGCGACGTTATTTGTAATGTTGGCTCCGACGGCATTAATTTTGCTAAAGTTGCCAATTACGGGCGTGAAGTGGGAGGTCCAGCATTACGTGCGATGACAGTTCATCAAAGAGCAGAAGCGCTTAAGGCTATAGGCCTTCATTTGTTGTCTAAAAAGCAAAATCTATATGACGTCTCTGCATGGACGGGGGCTACCCAGGCAGACGGATGGGTAGATATTGAAGGCGGAATAGGCACGATGCTTAGCTATTCCAGTATGGCGAGACGGGAGTTGGCAAACGAAACCTTTTTGGTTGAGGGAAAGACAGAAGTCCTTTCACGCAAAGGGAACTTCGTTGGTAGACACGTTCTAACCTCAAAACTAGGTGTATCAGTACATATCAATGCGTTTAACTTCCCTTGTTGGGGCATGTTAGAAAAGATAGCACCCAGTCTAATTGCAGGCGTACCAGTCATTGTTAAGCCAGCAACGGTATCGTCATATCTAACCGAAGCAATGGTAAAAGAAATTGTCGAGGCAGGTATTCTTCCTGATGGAGCGATTCAACTCATATGTGGTGGTATCGGTGATCTGCTTGATCAACTTAGCGAGCAAGACACTGTAACTTTCACAGGCTCAGCAACCACAGGTCGCAAACTAAAAACGCATCCAAACATTATAAAGAATAGCATTCCATTTAACATGGAAGCGGATTCATTGAACTGTAGCATCTTGGGGCTTAGTGTTGCTCAAGACGATCCTGAGTTTGATCTATTTATCAAAGAGTTAGTTCGAGAAATTACTACGAAAGCTGGTCAAAAATGTACGGCTATTCGACGCGCTATCGTGCCAGCTCACATGATTGATGACGTGATCCATGCCGTAAAAGCACGGTTAGCTAAGGTAACAATAGGAGACCCAAACGCAGAGGGTGTTAGAATGGGCTCACTTGTGGGATTGGCTCAACGTGAAGATGTAAAGCGCAATGTTTCACTCCTTTGCCAAGAGTGTGAAGTTGTCCTTGGTGGCAACGATGTTGAGTTCTCAGTTGTTGGTGCGAATGCACAAACCGGTGCGTTCTACCCGCCCACGATACTGTTATGTAACACGCCAAAAACCAGTACTACTCCTCATGAAATAGAAGCGTTCGGGCCGGTATGTACGCTAATGCCATATGATACATTGGAAGATGCGATTTATATCGCTAATTTAGGCAAGGGTAGCTTAGCCGGCTCTATCGCAACGTTTGACGATCAAGAAGCGGCTAAGGTTATTCTTAACTCCGCTGCTTATCATGGGCGCATGTTGGTCTTTAACCGCGAGTGCGCTAAAGAATCTACCGGCCATGGTTCACCGTTAGCGCAACTAGTTCACGGAGGTCCTGGTCGCGCAGGGGGTGGGGAAGAGCTTGGTGGTATTCGTGCTATAAAGCACTACATGCAGCGCACGGCTATTCAAGGTTCACCATCTACATTGATGGCAATTACTAAAGAATATACTGCCGGCGCTAAAACCTATAGCGATGACAAACATCCGTTCAAAAAATACTTTGAAGAATTGCAAATTGGAGAGAGCTTAACGACGCATAGACGCACTGTTACTGAAGCCGACGTTGTCAATTTTGGGTGTATTTCAGGCGATCACTTCTATGCACATTTTGATGAGATAGCGGCAAAAGACTCTTTGTTTGGCAAGCGCGTTGCCCATGGCTATTTCATCATATCTGCTGCCGCAGGGATGTTTGTAGAGCCTTCAGTAGGTCCAGTATTAGCTAACTATGGTTTAGAAAATCTGCGTTTTGTTTCGCCCGTAGGAATAGGCGATACCATTCAGGTCAAGATCACGGTCAGCCAGAAATCCAAGAAGAGCAAACGCCCAGAAGAGGACAAGGCGACCGGCGTTGTGGTGTGGGATGTACAAGTGTACAACCAAGATCAAGAAATCGTTGCTCTTTATGACATCATGACATTGGTCGAAAGGAAGGAAGCCTGAGGAAACTTAGGCTTCGTCTTTCGGTTTGTGATGGCTAGCGTTAAAGCGCGGGCGTGCGGGCTGTACAGCATGCAGAGGTTGAACTTCTCGCATGCTGTCATGGCAACGTTGGGTCAAAATTTGGTACTCATGGGTGCCTTTAGTTTTCCACGCTATTTCTTTTTCAGACAAGGTTCGTTTCACCGACGCTGGGCTGCCGACTACCAAACTTTTTGGCGGACATTCGAAGCCACTTTTTACAAAGGTCGTTGCTGCTACCAAAGATTCACTACCGATGACAGCTTTGTCCATTATGACAGCGTTCATGCCAACCAACGCATTTCTGCCAATTCGGCAGCCATGCAATACCGCACCGTGACCGATATGTCCATCTTGTTCAACCACACAATCTTGTTCGGGAAAGCTATGTATCACACAGTTATCCTGCACATTGCAGCCCTGCTCAAGAATGATTCGACCAAAGTCTCCTCGCAGTGCAGCGTTAGGTCCGACGTAACAATTAGCGCCAATTATGACATCACCAATAAGCACCGCTGTTGCGTGAACATAGGACGATGGGTCAATCACTGGAACGAGATTTTCAATTGCATAAACGGGCATAGTTTTCCTCTAATCGAATTCGTGCAACGAACTAGAGCATTGCCCAGCTGACGACACGAATTATCTAAACTAAAAGCGAGAGTAACTAAAAATGAATTTCAAAACCATCGAATATTCAGTCAATAACAGCGTAGCAGTTCTGACGCTTAATCGTCCTGATTCACTAAATAGTTTCACTATTGAAATGCATCTAGAAGTGAAGCAGGCGCTAAAAGCTGTGCGTGAAGACGGGGACATTCGTTGCCTTCTGTTAACTGGCGCTGGGCGTGGTTTTTGTGCAGGGCAAGACCTAAATGACCGAAGCGTCAGTGCTGGGCAAGCAGCCCCAGATTTAGGTGAATCCGTAGAGAATTATTACAACCCCCTTATTAGAACCATTACCTCCTTAGAGAAACCGGTAATTTGCGCGGTCAATGGCGTCGCTGCGGGCGCGGGTGCCAGTATTGCATTGGCATGCGATATCGTTTTGGCCGCTCGAAGCGCTAGCTTTATTCAGTCCTTTAGCAGAATTGGATTAGTACCTGACTCTGGTGGTACCTGGAATTTACCGAGGGCGTTAAGCCTACCAAGAGCCAAAGCCTTAGCCTTGCTTGGAGAAAAACTGAGTGCAGAGCAGGCTGAAAAGTGGGGCATGATCTGGCAATGCATAGACAATGAAAAACTAATGCCGCAAGCAATTACTATAGCGGAGCATTTGGCAACTCAGCCAACTAAAGGGCTAAGCAGAATAAAAAAGTTGTTAAACGATTCTTTGTCAAACTCATTGCATTTGCAGCTTGAGCTAGAAAAAGATGCCATGCGTGAACTTGGAAAAAGTGATGACTACAAAGAAGGGGTAGCCGCATTCATGGCTAAACGAGTGCCTACTTTTCGAGGTCGATAAGATGACAAATATGTCTGACGAATTAGCCCAAAAATGTGCTGACCATATGTTTTACAATGACGCTGCAACACAAAGCATGGGCATGAGCATTGTTAAGGTAGCCGAAGGGCAATCAATCGTTTCAATGTGTATCACATCGGTAATGTTGAATGGTCATCAAACCTGCCATGGTGGGCAGTTGTTTTCTCTTGCCGACTCCGCCTTTGCATTTGCCTGCAATTCATACAATGAAGCCGCAGTTGCCGCCAACTGCACTATCGATTTTATTCGCCCAGCGTTTGAAGGTGATGTTTTAAAGGCGACAGCGACGGTCTGCTATCAAGGTAAACGGACTGGTATCTACCATGTTCAAATAACCAACCAAAACAATGAACTGATTGCACTGTTTAAGGGCAATTCAGCACGTATCAACCGTAAATTGTTGCCAACAGACTAAAGAGGTAATGCCAATGAAAAATGCTTATATTTGTGATGGGATACGAACTCCTTTCGGCCGTTACGCAGGGGCTTTATCCTCGATTCGAACTGATGACTTAGGTGCTATTCCGCTGAAAGCACTACAACAAAGAAATGTGCAGGTGGATTGGCAGGCCGTTGATGAAATTTACTATGGTTGTGCAAATCAAGCGGGCGAGGATAATCGCAATGTGGCGCGCATGAGTGCACTGCTGTCGGGACTACCCGTTAGTGTGCCAGGTACAACCATTAATCGTTTATGCGGCTCAGGCATGGACGCTATTGGATGCGCAGCGCGTGGAATTGAAAGCGGTGATATTGGACTAGCCATTGCTGGTGGAGTTGAATCTATGTCTCGTGCACCGTTCGTAATGGGTAAGGCCGAATCTGCATTCAGCCGCCAAGCAGAAATGTTTGATACCACCATCGGCTGGCGTTTTATCAACAAACTAATGAAGGCAGAGTTTGGCGTCGACTCAATGCCCGAAACTGCTGAAAACGTCGCCGAGCAATTTAATATCAGCCGAGAAGACCAAGACGCGTTCGCGCTGCGTAGTCAGCAAAAAGCCGCAGTCGCGCAGTCTAAAGGGATATTTGATGCTGAGATTATTCCCGTGTCGATACCACGCAGAAAACAAGCTCCACTTATTTTTACCAAAGATGAACATCCACGACAAACATCCCTTGAATCGCTAGCCAAACTAGGCACTCCGTTTCGGGCTAATGGCACTGTAACTGCTGGCAATGCATCGGGTGTTAATGACGGCGCTGTCGCACTACTACTCGCCTCTGAAAGCGTTGCTGCGTCCTATTCTCTGGTGCCTAAGGCGCGTGTTGTTAGTATGGCAACCGCCGGAATTGAGCCCAGAATAATGGGTTTTGGCCCCTCCCCCGCGTCGCAAAAAGCACTACGCAAGGCGGGTCTGAAAGTTGAGGATATGGATGTCATTGAATTGAATGAAGCATTTGCCTCACAAGGTTTAGCAGTATTGCGCGATCTTGGTATAGCCGACGATGCACCTAACGTGAATCCAAACGGTGGAGCTATCGCATTGGGTCATCCCCTTGGTGCAAGTGGAGCACGTTTAGTAATGACTGCTATGCATCAACTTCACAGAACTAATGGTCGCTTTGCATTGTGCACCATGTGTGTCGGCGTAGGGCAAGGTATTGCGATGATAATAGAACGCGTTTAACCACAAGTTTCCGAGATTGTTAACCGTTTGTTGACAGCATATCTCTAATTGTCATTTTTATGATACATTATATTGACTTAAATAATTTTATACGTATCATAAAATTATACGCCGATTAATTACTAGGTGAACCTTATGAGCCAGAATGAACTTAGCCTTGAGACTGCATTTCAAAATAAGATTGATAATGAGTTGAAAATTGAACCTAAAGATTGGATGCCGGAAGCGTATCGCAAAAACTTAATTCGACAAATTTCTCAACATGCCCATTCAGAAGTTATTGGTGAGCAACCTGAAGGTAATTGGATAACCCGTGCACCATCCCTTCGCCGCAAAGCAGTGTTACTTTCGAAAGTTCAGGACGAAGCAGGGCACGGTTTGTATTTATATAGCGCAGCGGAAACATTAGGTATAAGTAGGGCAGAAATGATAGAAGCCTTACAAGTTGGGAAAGCAAAGTATGCGTCCATTTTTAACTATCCCACGCAAACATGGGGTGATATTGGTGCGATTGGTTGGCTAGTTGATGGCGCAGCGATTTGCAATCAAGTTTCATTGCAGCGCACCTCTTATGGTCCGTACGCTCGAAGCATGATCCGTATCTGTAAAGAGGAAAGCTTTCACCAACGTCAGGGTTATCAAATCATGTTGGAGTTGGCGAAAGGTACGATTGAACAAAAGAAAATGGCTCAGGACTCCCTCAATAGATTTTACTGGCCGTCTCTGATGATGTTTGGTCCCCATGACTCAGAATCCGCACATTCTGAAAAATCCATGAAATGGAAAATCAAGCGCGAAACTAATGATGATTTACGTCAAAAATTCATCGACCAAACTGTTCCACAGATTGAATTTTTAGGGTTAGAACACCCAGACAAAGCCTTGAAATGGAACGAAGAGCGTGGGCACTACGACAGTAGCGAAATTGATTGGGAAGAGTTCTATAACGTAATTAATGGGAACGGTCACTGCAATCGCCAGCGCATTGAGCACCACGTAAAAGCTCATGAAGAAGGTGCCTGGGTGCGAGATGCTCAGAACGCCTACACCGCTAAGGTCGTTCTGCGCGCAGCGCAAGCAATAGCGTAAGGAATTATTATTATGCCATTAGAAAACTTAGAATTATTTGAAGTATTTGTGCGCTCTAAGCGTGGTTTAGATCACAAACATGTAGGTAGCTTACATGCTGAAGACTCGCAGCATGCGCTAGATTATGCGAGAGATTGTTATACCCGGCGCAGTGAAGGAGTAAGTATTTGGGTAGTAAAATCAAGTGATGTTATTGCTTCACAAGAAGACGACAACGAAGGTTTCTTCGACCCCTCAGAAGACAAACCCTATCGACATGCAACTTATTACCCACTTCCAAAAGAAGTGGGCAACATGTAGGCGAGCGAGTATGAATATTAGCAACAAGGATAATTCACAAGCCGACCTAATAGAGTACGCTACTCGATTGGGCGATGACTCGCTCATACTTGGTCATCGTATTTCTGAGTGGGCTAGCAATGGACCATTTTTAGAGGAAGATATCGCGTTAGGTAATGTAGCTCTTGACTACATAGGTCGAGCACGCATGTATTATACCTATGCAGCCGAATTGACTGGCGAAGGAAAAACCGAAGACGATTTTGCCTATTTACGCAATGAGCGTGATTTTAGTAATTATTTGTTAAATGAGCTTCCGAAAGGGGATTTCGCTTTCACTATCGTGCGCCAGCTATTTATCGATGTATTTAACTCACTATTTCTGCCGCAATTGCAAACATCAGCAAATGAACATCTCGCTGCAATTGCAAGTAAAGCTGTTAAAGAGACTCGCTATCATTTGCGACGCAGTAAAGACTGGAGTATCCGCTTAGGCGATGGCACGGAAGAAAGTCACCAGCGCATGCAAAAAGCATTGGCTGACTTGTGGGGTTACGTGCATGAGATGTTCGAGCCTGATGAGCTAGAAAAACGTTTGATTGCACAAGGCATCGCAGTGGATACAGCTAACCTGAAAGAACAGTGGTTGGCGGAAATTACTGAAACGTTGAATACAGCAACTCTTGAAGTGCCAGAAGCAGAATGGGCAGTGCGGGGTGGACGTGCGGGACACCATACTGAGCACCTTGGACATCTACTTTGCGTAATGCAAAGTGTACATATACGTTACCCTGGCGCTAAGTGGTAATCACATGCAAATCATAACTACCGTCCCTTATCTTCGTCACGAGCGTCAAGTGCAGCGCGATTCTTCAGACTATCCTCACATATGGACATTACTTGACGAAATAGCTGATCCTGAAATTCCAGTACTTTCTATTTGGGATATTGGTATTTTGACTAATGTGGTGATGAAAGCGAGCAAAGTGCTTGTAACCATTACACCAACTTATTCGGGTTGTCCCGCAATGGATACAATCAAAGAAGACATCATTACTCATTTGCAGTCAAATGGATACCTCGACGTTGAAGTGAATGTGTCGTTATCACCGGCTTGGACTACAGAGAATATGACAAAAGCGGGGCAAGACAAACTTCGTGAATACGGCATAGCGCCGCCGATTGATGCTCCTTCTGGTTGTATTAAACAATTCACCCCAACTGAGGGTGTGAAATGCCCGCACTGCGCATCTACTAATACTCTAGTCATTAGTGAGTTTGGTTCTACAGCATGTAAAGCTTTGTTTAAGTGCCAAGACTGCCAAGAGCCTTTTGACTTTTTTAAAAGCCTATAAGCAATTCATCTCTGGAGACACCATGAAAGAGCCACAGTTTTATCCACTGACTATAAAGAGTGTAGTGCCAGAAACCGATTCGGCGGTATGTATCACCTTTAATGTACCACCAATATTAAAAGATAAATTTGTGTTCACTCACGGTCAATTTCTTACTTTGAAAGCAACGGTAAATAATGAAGAAGTGCGTCGCGCCTACTCGATTTGTTCCGGTGTCGCTGACAACACCTTACGAGTTGCAATAAAGCGTGTCGAAGGCGGCAAACTATCGAACTACGCCAACGACCACTTCAAGGCGGGTGACGAAGTTGCGGTTATGCCACCACAAGGTAATTTTACGACCGAAATATCTTCGCAGCAGAGTAAAAATTACATGTGTATCGCAGTAGGTAGCGGTATTACACCTATGCTTTCTATCATTAAATCTGTATTGGCTTGTGAACCCAATAGTCAGGTGACTTTGATTTACGGCAACAAACAAAGTAATACCATGATGTTCAAAAAAGAGCTCTGTTTCTTAAAAAACCGGTACATGCAACGCATGAAATGGATAAACATTATGAGCCAAGAAGACCAAGATTCTGATTTACTTTCCGGGCGCATCGATAATAAAAAAGGGTATCAACTACAAAAGCTTAAGCTCATCAATATTAGCAATACTGATGAAGCATTTATTTGTGGCCCCGAATCGCTCATGTCAGAGGTATCACGTGGTTTTCGACTTGAGGGCTTAAAAGACAGTCAAGTTCACTATGAGCTTTTTACCAGTTCAGCAGAAGATTCACAAAGAATTATGGACAAAGCAAAAGCCAGAGTAAAAAGCTTTGGAGAGCAAAATACCAGCAACGTTACGCTCACCTTTGATGGACGCTCAATCAAATTCGAGCTGGCAACTGTAGGTGAAAATATACTTGATGCAGGTATAGAAAATGGGATGGAGCTGCCGTACTCATGCAAGGCTGGTGTCTGTTCGACATGCAAAGCCAGATTGGTTAAGGGCAAAGTAGACATGGACATTAGTCACGGCTTAGAGCCTCACGAAGTAGAAGCGGGTTATATATTGACCTGTCAAGCACATCCTATCAGTGAAGAAGTCGGGGTTGATTATGACCAGAGGTAGTCAATAGAGACAACCAGAATATGAGACTTTGGTACACTTGAAAGCAGCTTAATTCACTTCGGCAAATTTAAAGTGCAAAAATTTAAGAATCTACAAAATACTCTGATCGAGCATATTAAGGACAACAACATCAGTTGTACATCAATAACAAGCACTCTGTTTGGTGATCTTGTATCTCAACATGGGAATTGGATATGGCTAGGCAGTCTCATAGAAGCGATGGCGCCATTGGGATTCAATGAGCGTTCGGTGCGCACATCCGTGTATAGATTGGTGCAGAGCAATTGGCTAGAGGTAAATAAAATTGGGCGTAAAAGCTATTATTGTTATACAGAAACTGCACGCCGCCATTCAGAGCGGGTAGCAAGAAGGATCTATATAGATGAGCCACCAGAGTGGGATGGAAGTTGGTTACTAGTGCTTCCTGTATCCGTGCCAGAAGAGCAACGTGACGAGTTCAAAAAGAGCTTAATTTGGCAGGGTTTCAACACCTTAACAAATGGCTTTTATGCACACCCGACATCTGACAGACGTTCTTTGGATGAGACATTAGTTGAACAAAAATTAACTAAAGATGTGGTCGTGTTTTCCGCAACATTGGAAGACTTGCATTCAAAAGATGTCATAAAAGGATTGGTGAATGAGAAATGGAATATGACTGAGCTAGAAGGTTTTTATCAAAATTTCCTCGAATTTTATCGCTCTTTGCACAGTACGATAGACATAGAAGCTCTTAGTCCAGAAGAGGGTTTTATGCTCCGTTCGATACTTATACATGATTATCGACGAATACAATTACGCGACCCTGATTTGCCTGACGAGTTACTGCCTAATGGCTGGGTCGGATATGAAGCTCGAGATTTATTGAAAAGGCTTTACAAAATGCTGGTGAAACCATCGTTGCGTTATACAGAAGAGAACCTCTATAACGCTCACGGTACCCTGCCATCCGCAGCGTCAAAGTTCTTCAATCGTCTTGGAGGTTTGAAATAGCGAATATGTCTCTTGGCCTATTCGATAACACAGAGATAACTATGATCAGAATAGCGATAATGTATCCAAATAAGCCAGGAATCGAATTCGATAGTAACTACTACCGTGCGTTTCACCTAGAATTAGTTAGGGAAAAATATACGCCTTTTGGCTTAAAAGGCATTGAGTTGGATGAAGCCAAAGCGCTGAATGGCCCCCATAAAGCACCTTATCTAGCCATTGGCTATTTAACGTTTGAATCGACCAAAGAATTTATGAATGCAATAGAGGAATCAGGTGAAGAAATCATGAATGACGTGGAAAACTTCACCAATGCCAAACCAATACTTCAAGTTAGTAAGTTCTCCACTCTTTAACTCAATTTTAAGGCCACAAGCATGCATTCACCTGCAGTTTCTCTTGAACAACGGGCAAACATTGGGTTGCTCACCATTAATAATCCCCCCGTTAACGCCTTATCCCAAGCAGTTAGGCAAGGACTATTAGAAACGCTTCGAAAAGCGATATCCGATAAAGAAATTGAAGCCATTGTGATTCAATGTAGTGGCAAAACCTTTATTGCAGGTGCGGATATTTCTGAGTTTGGCAAACCACCAATGCGGCCCTATCTTCCCGACTTACTAAAAGAGCTACAAAATAGTTCAAAGCCCATTGTTGCAGCATTATTTGGCACAGTATTGGGCGGAGGATTTGAAACGGCTCTTTCATGTCACTATCGTATTGCGTTAACAGGGACGAAAATAGGACTACCAGAGGTCAAATTGGGTTTAATTCCAGGAGCCGGAGGCACGCAGTTATTGCCGAGGGTATGCGGAATTGAAACAGCCTTAGAGCTAATAACGTCAGGTAAACATGTTACTGTAGAATCGCCACAAGCCAAAGGAGTTGCAAACAAAATTATTGAAGCAGATCTTTTAAATCACGCTATTTCGTTTGCTCAGCAAGTTGCGTTTCACAAACCCTTAGTTGCCACGCCATTACTGGACGTGAAGATGAGCGCGTCTGACAAAATTATATTTGATCAGTATCGCGCTAAATTAGCCAAACGTTCTCGAGGACAACTAGCCCCGCAACGGGCAATAGACTCTATTGAAAACACATTGAGTTTATCATTTGGGCAAGGATTAGAAAAAGAGCGCGCTTACTTTCTGGAGTGTCGTGAATCTTCTCAATCAGGGGCGATGCGCCACGCATTTTTTGCTGAAAAAGCGGCAGCTAGAGTTACTCATTCTCCTCATGTAAAGAAGCCTAAAATGATAGAAAAAATAGCAATCATTGGTGCAGGTACAATGGGCGGTGGCATTGCAATGAGTTTTGTTGATAGTGGCTTTCCCGTAACGTTAGTAGAAACGACAACGCAAAACTTAGAACGCGGATTGGCGGGCATTACACAGCGCTATGGAAAAATGGTCAAAGGGGGGCGGATCTCACAAGTTCAAATGAATGCGCGACTCAACCTGATCACCACGACGTGTGATTATCAAGACTTAAGTGAAATTGATTTAGTAGTTGAAGCAGCCTTCGAAAGTATGGATGTCAAACGGAGTATTTTCAGCAAACTAGATACTGTGTGCAAACCCGAGGCCATCATTGCCAGCAATACTTCATATCTAAATATTGATGAAATTGCCGAGTCAACTTGCCGTGCAAACCAAGTGTTAGGCATGCATTTTTTCAGTCCTGCCAACATTATGAAGTTACTTGAAATAGTGCGCTGTAAAGAAACTGATGAAGCAACGCTTGTGTCTGCTGTGGCGTTAGCGAAGCGTATTGGCAAAATATCCACTGTTGTTGGCATGTGCTACGGTTTTGTGGGCAACAGGATGTATTCTTGTTACGGTCGTGAAGCGAACTTGTTACTATTAGAAGGTGCGACACCTAGTCAAATAGATAAAGCGATGATTGCCTGGGGCATGGCTATGGGCCCATTGACGGTGAATGATATGTCTGGTATCGATATTGCCTACAAAGCTCGCAAAGAGAACCCTGATTTACCAGACGATCCTCTGTATTTTCAAGCGGCAAACCTACTGGTAGAGAGCGGGCGGCTGGGACAAAAGACCAAAGCTGGATTTTATCAATATGATGATTTCGGAATTCAATCTGACGATCCTGTTGCCTTAGCACTATTTCGCCAGGAAGCGCTATCACTTGAAGTACCTCAACGTGAAGTAAGCCAAGAAAGTATCCAAACTCGGTTGATTTATGCACTTATCAATGAAGGATCGAAAATTCTTGAAGAGGGCATTGCCCAACGATCGGGTGACATAGATGTTATCTGGTTAAACGGCTATGGTTTCCCGCGCTATATGGGGGGGCCAATGTTTTACGCAGATATGCTTGGTCTCAGGAGTGTACTGTCAACAATCCAAAGCCTATATGACGAGACAGGTAAAGACTGGTGGAAACCCAGTGAGTTGTTGATTGAACTTGCTCAAACCGGCAAAAGCTTCTCAGATGTGTAGCCTCTTCTAATTTATAAAGATCAAGAGTGTTCAGAATTCTGTGTCAGCCTGAGTATTTAGATATCCAGATCCTCAACAGTAAACAGATTGGCCTGAAAGTCGATGTGTAATCCCCCTAGAAAGGAGATTAGGAAACATAAATAGATTCAGAAGCACGATACCAAATCTCCTGAATCAACCTAACAAATAGCCCATGCATCTCCAGATTTCTTTAAAAGAAGCGGTTTCAGTCCAAATGGTTAGGGGATGATGTTGTCAGAAAAACTCATAATTTCGATTTTGACCGGCTTAACGCAGATAAAGGTGTACTCATCCGACGCTGGACCATTTGGGAAGAACAACTTCCATCCAGGCTTCCAGTATTTTTTCTGAGTTGTATGTCAGCTTCAATTGTCGCTTCGCCGTATAATATTAGATTTGCTTGCAGAGAACTGTCGAACCAAGCAAATTTTACCTTGGGATTTGCGTTAACTTCGCTCACTTTTCTTAGCCCCAACACCCTTTTTACAAAAGCATTCATCCAGATGATACTAAATACACCTACGAGGGATTGTCTGAAACTACGCTTGAAATTATACGTTCCATGGGACCACTCCATTAGTCTGTGTCTTTTTCAGACCGATGCGACTTGTTGGTGAACGGCCGGTTTAGAAAACACTTCAATTATTTCGCTAGGTAAACTGATGCCGATTTCGGGGGGATGGGCGCAAAACCCCAATTTAAGAACAAACCGAGTCCCTAACCCTTAGTAATTGTGCTTCATCTCCCTAGCTTACTACTTTGCCCCATCTCGATCTTAAATAGCATCACGTTTTTCGCGGACTGTTTTCCTTTCGCCAGATTAAATTTACGTTCAACTAACATTATATATACGGCTTGTTCGGATAGCGACCATTCACGAGACGAAACCAGATATGACTTTGAGAATACGTGAAGCTGACATTGGGCTTTCCTTTCAAAAATCATCAGCTTTAAGTGAATTATGATACGATTGTTCCGAAAAAAAGTTTAAACCCGTGGCCAAAAAAAGTCGACCAATACAGATAAGTATATCCAGTTGAACGATATTTAAAATTAAACTTGGCAATGTTTATTTAAAACATGGCAAAGTTTTTTAACTTTCATCAGATATTTCCAACAAACTCAACGCAAGCTAGAACTGGAAGCAAGCAATCGCAAATACGCGTCACATTTAAGGTTAGTAATTTCAGCTCTGGCGCCTTGAAGTACAGCACGGTTTGCATCTACTGCCAGATAAACCGCATCGAAAATCACGTAAACGCCATCTTCCTTGGCTTTATGCAAGCTTTTATAAATACCGCTGCTTTCAAGCTCTGAGTCAGTATCAATTACCACTTGTACCTGAGACTGAGTGAGTTTTGCAGGTCCTATATTAATGGCTTCAATGTCAACGACAACATAAAACTCTTGGCTATACTCGTGAGTAAGCGAAAGCGCTGCATTACGGTTTGCATTTGATGATGTGCGCATAGGTAAAGACACGTTTTTTACCAAAGCCGCGCAGCGTACCACGTTATCAGAAAAGATATCGTTTAAGTGCTTAACGTTTTTAGTAGTGACTTTCGACATGCCTATTAATTCTCAATTCATTGTAGTTCTGTTAGTAAACGGAATGTGAACGCCTTGACTTGCATGACTGAAGAGTTTCCAGTCACTGCTTGAGTCGGAAAAAGCGTCTTAACAAATGTGTCGGCACTAAACGGAAAAGTATGAACGGATTTGTGCCATAAGCGACTCTAGCGCTTATATTTTCGCCAAAGCGTTAAGATTATGAACCATTCTTGCTTATTCTTCGTCTTATTACTTTATAAACGTGTCCTGTCTATCTGACGAAAACGAGCGAAATTAAAGGTATTGAATGCTAAACAAGTTAAAAACCTTCTTTAAGCAAGAATTAGACATAAAAGAAAACGAAAGTAGTGAGCAGCAGTTACAACGGGCCTGCGCAGCACTGTTAATTGAAGTCACCCGAGCTGATTTTGAGAAAACACAAGAAGAGAAAGATAAGGTAGCTTCGCTGCTTCAAAGTAAATTTAACTTGAGCGAAACGCAACTTCAGGCGCTCATAGCACAAGTAGAAGAGAACGAAGCAGACACCACATCGGTGTATCCGTTTACCTCTTTGATAAAAGAGCAATACGATTATGAGCAGCGCGTCAATGTCATACGTTTGATGTGGAAAGTTGCTTACGCCGATGGTGAATTGGACCGATTCGAAGACGATGTTATTCGAAAAACCGCTGATTTATTATACGTCAGGCACAGTGACTTTATTCAGGCAAAGTTGGAGCAAGCGCCATAACTTAAAATAACTAAACATAATCAGATTTAATTACTTTGAAAATTAAAAAAATTAATGACAGGATAAGGATGCTTCACCGTTTTTTACAAAGGACGTAAAATGAACAATACGCTAAATCAGGCAAATGACCAGGTTCTAAAAGTTGCGCAGTTCGATCCAAAGGTAAAGACCTACTGGGTTGTTATTTCATGTGTTATCGGACTGGCTTCACTTGCAGGCATCCCTTTTATTCCCGTTATTGTTGTGCTTGCCTGGTTGTTTTCAAGCCGATTACTTAAAGCGATGCATGCCGAGTTACAGACTCGAAAATTAGTGGTAAAACGCGGCGTTTTCATTCGGGTCGAAAAATCCATTCCATTAGACAAAATCACTGATGTAGCAATGGTGCAGGGGCCACTTATGCGAAGTTTGGGCATCTACCGTCTAAGCTTTGAAACGGCAGGTCAGTCAGGGCAAGGGGCGCTGGTTTCCCTACTTGGAATTGTTAATGCGGCAGATTTTCGAGAAGCAATCCTTGCACAAAAAGAGCGACTGTCTGAGTCGAAAAAAACACACGATTCAAATAAAGAAACGTATCGCGAAACAGTGAATAATCTCGAGCAGGCAAACAGTATTAAGGCGATTGCCCAAAGCTTACATCGTATTGAAGCGCTTTTAGAAACGCTAATTGACGCCAAAGATACGCATAAGACGCCCTAGTTTTGAAAGTTTAGTTACACAATTTCATGCCGCTAAATAACTCACCCTCATCCACATAATCAATCACTACGCCATCGCGAATAAGCACGGCGTCGGAGCGAAATCCGGTCATTTTGCCTAGCAGGTTTTTTGAATTGACCTGTACGCAAACAAGATAACCGTATTTGACGCCGGTAAATTTATCACCAATCCATTTTTTTTCGGGTTTTGAAACTTCGCCAAATTGAATCGTAGCAGGATCGCGCAGTTCAGTTTTTAGATAATTCTTTGCGATAGTTTCATAGTCGTTTGGGTAAGGACCATAATCCGCCGCTTCTTCCTGTTTAGGGCTCGGAAGCGTAGAGCAGGCGAACAAGCCAAAAGCCATTACAAGATACACAAACACCCGTTTGATCATATAGTTACCTGTTTCAATAATTTAAACAATTCCCGCCAATACTTATTTAGAGCGTTGTACTTCAGGATCCATCTTCAATTTGTTGAATTTGCTGCTCGATTTTCTTTTCTCGCGCTTCTTCAGCGTTTTTATTCACATCTTTTAATGCTTCTTTTAGCTTTTGCTCTTTTTCTTTCTCTTCTTTTTCTGCCTTTATTCGTTGTAGCTCTTCTTCTGCTTTTTGCTTATCACGCACATCTTTTTCAAAAGCTCTGTATTCTTCCTGATAATCATCAATCGTGACGTTCTCGCCGCGCAAACATTGCTCTCTCGCCATATCAATATACTGGTCACAGCGCTGCATTCTTTGCTGATTTTCAGTCATCTCTACATTTTTGCTGATGCAACCAGAAAGAACGACTGTGGCAGCAAGGCCGGTGCAAAATAAAAATGTTGAGTCAGTCTGCTTTTTTATGTGCTTTTTCATAAGGCCTTCCTGGTATGTAATTGACCATTGAACGATTAGCAAGTTCAGCTATGGCTCCGTAATCAAAGCTTGAATCAACGGTAGCGTAACCACGCTTGAGCTTACTAACAGTGTATACGAAGTTTTTCATTAATTCGCTTAAAGCCTAATATTTTCGTTTTCACAATGGCGTTAATCATCAGCCTCGTATCAGCAGAAAATTTGAAAATGCTCTTAACATTTGTCTTAGGCGCGAGCAAACGCTAAAAAATAAGGTTTTTGGAAAATTTATGAAAAGCAATGTCTAACAATTTGCGCTAGCGTAGTAAAGACGCACTTTTACACGGTAAACAGTGAATAATAAAAAGATAAAGAGACATCATCAATGACGATGCCTACGTTGCTATTTTTTGTTGAGACTCAACTCGCTAATACCCAATGCGCTGATACCCAATGCGCTAATACCCAACGCGCTGAAAAGAAAAGGCATTTAATTAAACAAATGCTGAGCCTTTTATCGTTAAGCATCAGCTTTTTATTCGTCTCTTATGCGCTCTCGGCTGAGCAAGCCGATTCAGAGGAAAGCGCCATGTTGCAAGCAAATATAAAGGTGCAAGCAAGTACTCCTCTCAGCAAAGGTGAGCAGATTTTCAAGTCGCAATGCGCCGCCTGTCATCTCTTTGAACAAGATGCCATTGGTCCTAAATTAGGTAATATTCCAGAAAACGTCAGTGATAATTGGTTGGTGTCATTTATCAGTAACTCAGTTGCCTTAGCGGCTTCTGGTGATGAACGCGCTATTAAAGTCACTGAATCCAACGCTGGTGTTATGCCAGCATTCTCTTTTAATGCAATCGAGTTGAAAGCGCTTATTGCTTACATTCGTGCAAACCAAATATCTGCATCTGAGGTGACTGCGATCAGTAAAGCGGAAAAGCAAGCCAGCCAGCATACTCTGGAAAAGCTCGAAAATACTGCGCTTGAGGATCCCATCATAGCGAGTTCGACAAAGGCAGATTTTGCTCTTCAAATTTCACCTTTCGCAATAGTACCTGCCACCATGAGCTCCCCGCCAGCGGCAAAAATAAATAAGTTGGAAGGGTTTTTAGTGGCTGGAAACGCTTCAGAAATTCATGTTAATCAACGACTGTTTGTTAATGATATTCGCGGGATAATTTACGAGCTGGTACCTACACCCGATAGAATAGACAAGCAAAATTTTCCCTATTCCACTCGCGTGTTACTTGATTTGCGAGAACACATTCCGCTGCTGGCAAGTGAACCCGGTTTTGCTACAGGTTTAGCCAGTTTTACCTTTAGTCCGAATGTGCTGTCTGATGGACTGATATATACAGCGCATGCAGAGTTTCCGTCTGAAAAGAAAGTTGATTTTGCCTTACCAGAAGGCGAACAAGTGAGTTTTCATTGGGTGCTAAGTGAGTGGAAGTTCAATCCCTCTATGACAAGGATAGAGCCGACTTCGCAACGCGAACTAATGCGCATGCATGTTTTCGGCACATCTCATGCGATACAAATGATAAGTTTTAATCCATTCGCCACACCATCAGACGAAGACTATGGTCTCTTATATATAGGCGTGGGTGACGGTAGCGCAAGTTACTACAAAAAGCCGGAACTTTTTGTCGGTGAAGATAAAATTTGGGGAAAGCTTTTGAGGATCGACCCGAAAGGTGACAATAGCAAAAATGGTCAATACGGCATTCCCAATAGCAATCCTTATGCAAATCAGGGCCTGACAGAATCGACCCTGGGTGAGATTTATGCGTCTGGTTTTCGAAACCCTAATGTTTTCTCATGGCTATCGTCGGGTGAACTGATATTAGCCGACATAGGCCATTGGAATATTGAAGAGTTGAATATCGTTGAGGCAGGCGCAAACTACGGATGGCCTCGCTATGAGGGTAGCTTTATCTTTGATATTAATGGGGATCAGAAAAAGGTTTATAAATACGCTCAGGATCGTCAAGCTTTCAAACAAGACAATTTTCGTAATCCTGCACTTGAAATGGACCATGATGAACTATTGGCAATTGTTGGAGGTTACGAGTATTCAGGAACAAAAGTACCTGCTCTGCAAAATAAATACGTATTTGGCGATATTGTGCACGGACGTATATTTGCAGTAGAAACATCCGATTTAATTCATCAGCCATTTGAGGCCGTCGATGCATCGGATATTTTTAGTTTGGATGTAGTCATAAACGGTGAAAAAACCAGTATATCTGAACTTGTTGGCCAGCAACGAGCCGATATTCGAATAGCTCAAGACCCATTAGGAGAGCTCTATATCATGAGCAAGTCCAACGGCGTCATTTGGAAAATGACGAACGTTGTGACAAATTTTCAATAAGTCGACACCCTGTTTCTCAAATGGATAACCTTGCAATTGTCTGCTGATTAGGGTTAAGTAAATCATATTCTGATTGAAAATTTTCAAAATCGAAATTTGTATTTTCGATAATTCATGTCTTAACTGTATTGATAGCGGAGCGTGTTTATCTTTGTTCATTAATTCTCTGACATGGACACTTTAAGGGAGGCAACAATGTATACCACTGTTAACCATTTACTGAAATTTAGCGTAGACGCCACTGACGGCGATATCGGTTATGTGAAAGATATTTTATTTGACGATGCGCAATTTACAGTTCGTTATCTAAGCGTTGACACCAAGCGTTGGATGCCTCTTTCCAAAAAAGTGTTAATAACGCCTGTGGGTATTAAAGTATTTGATATTACAGATAAGGTTTTACACGTTGCGATGAAAAAAGATGACGTGCTAAACGGCCCGGAGATTGAAGATCATCTGCCCATATCCAGAGAATTTGAGCAAGTGTTCTTTGACTATTTCGGATATGGCTATTACTGGAACGGGATGGGGCTTTGGGGAGATTTTTATGATCCGACTGCACTTAACCCAATGGATACAAAGGCCAATCGCGAAAAAGAAAACGAAGATATGGACGATCTTGAGCAAATCCAAGATAAAGAGGAAAGCGGTAAACCAAATCTACGCTCTATTGATGAAATCCAGCACTACGATATTGTTGAAAAAGATGGAATGAAAGGGCATGTTCACGATTTTGTCCTTAATACAGATACCTGGAAAATTGAATTTCTGGTCATTGATACTCGCAATTGGTTGCCTGGAGGACGAAAGGTACTCTTGCCCAGCGAATTCATTCAATCCTTCAGTTGGAAAGATCAGGCTGTATTTTGTGACATCGAAGTGCAAGACATTGAACAGATACCAGAATATGACGAATCTCAAATCAACAGCAAGGAATACATAAGCCAGGTAAAAATTGCTTGCGATAACACGCGGTAATATTGGCTATATTGCCTGTAATTTTTTCCTGGTTCAAACAAAGCGCATTAACGATATCTCCCTGCAGAGCAAGGATTTTGCGAACTTTGCTTTGGCACAGCCTTTGATACATGGTAAGCACATATCGAGAAGTTAAAGGCAGTGCAGGAGATATTAATATGGCAACTTCATTACAAACAGAGCTTTTCAAGAAAATATTTGAAAGCCCTAACATGATGGTAGGGCTCAATCGAAATGCTGATCATAGCGAACCCATGCATGTGTGCCTGGAAGAAGAGAACCAGTCACAATTTTGGATTTTTACAACAAAAGATAATCGTATTGCTGGCGGCGGCAAAGCGATGGCACAGTTTGTTTCACAAGATCATAAATTATTTGGCTGTTTTTCAGGCAAATTGGAAACAGAGACAGATAAAAAAACGATCCAGCATCATTTCACTCCATCAATAAGTGCCTGGTATAAAGATGGCATGTTAGATGAGAACCTTGAAGTTTTACGTTTTGATGTGGAAAGTCTGGAAATATGGGAAAAAGACCCCTCCACGGCAGCCAAGTTAAAAATGGCGATTGGGGCTAAGGTAAGTGAAGATGAAGTAGGTCGTCACACCATCGTATAAATTAAGTCATCTCTCCCAATTTAAAAATGTGTTCACAATTTGCACCTCTCTACGGTTTGTAGGAGGTGCTTTTTTATGCTCAGCAGGCTTAAGGGATCACAGCGAACGGACTATCGATAAATGTGAAATGATTAATGTGAAATAAATTATCACCATTTAATTTGCGTGAACTTGCTTGTGCTAAACTACTCTAATAATTAACGAAAGAACGAATTGGTAGATTGCGCGACACTTTGTGCATAAGAATGGGTGATGAGAAATATAATTCAACGATTGAAATTTGCTTGCAAGAGCAGTTGCGAATATCAAGCCTTTAAAAAATACTTCGGCCCCCACATTTATGCATTGTTGATGGGGGTAACAGTAGCATTTGGCCCTGTTAGTAAGGCCACAGCAAGGCCAAGCGCATCTCAAGTGACTGCGACTGAGGCAAGGACATCTACGTCGAACAATTCGGTCTCGACCGAAGCCTATGATTGTACCCAAGTGACCATTGATGAACTGGATGAAGCGCTACTGACGCGAGAGGAACGTATAGCTCGCATGGACAACTCGCTCAGCGAATCGATTGATCAATACTCGGTTTGCATGAGCGCGGTGACAAGTAATGCATCTGAAGCCGGCGGTGGACAGGGCGCTGATGGACAAGGCGGTGCTGGTCAAAGTGGTACGGGTGATGCGGGCGGTGTGTCTGGTGATGATCAAAATCAATTAGGTCAAGCGCAAGACTCACAGGCAGGTTCAAGAGCTGTAAATTCCCAAAGTAGCACTTCAACGCCTAAACCACGTGGCGTGATTGCGCCAAAAGACAATGATAGTATTATTTGTACTTTGCTGTATAACGAAATTCAAAGTGCCTCTGGTGCATCGCTAGAGGGCTTAAAAAAACAATATGAAGATTACAAATGTGCAGGATAATGGCATTTGTTAGCGCCAATGGAGAAGTGAAGGCATGCATGTAAGCAAGCGTTTTGAAAAACAAGGCTATCGATTTTGGCTAAAACACTTGGCTGTAAAGGCATTTTTGATCGCGTATGGCCTTATGGTGTTAACGGCTTGTCAAACGACAGGGCGCTCCGATTCACCACTTTTGGTTGGCCCATCAATACCGGTAAATCCAATTTCTGACTCAGAAAATGAAAAGTTAATGAATGCAGAAGTCTTTTTGGATGTAGCCGTACCTATTTTTGACCCTGGTTTTCCAATAGATAGTCGAAGCGGCGAAATTGACTATGAAGAGCTGGATGATGAGGGAATTTGGCCGCAATTGCGTCGTACAGAGGCAAAGTTATTTGCAGTAGAAACGAAAAATGCTTTGCAGAGTAAAAAAGTGTTCGGTTCTGTTTCAGTGGTACCTGACTTGAGCACCCCTTCTGATCTATTCGTTATAGGTACGATTAATCACTCTGATAGCGAAGTTGTCGGATTGACTATCACGGTGGCTGATAGCAGTGGTGAGATTTGGGGAACAAAAGATTTTGCCCATGAAGTGTCTACCAACTTCTTCAGAGACCAGAGAAATCAGGGTAAAAACCCATACCAACCTGTTTTTGATCAAGCCAGTGACTATGTTGTTTCTCTGCTTTCCGAGTTAAGCGAAGACGAGAAACAACAAATTAAAAATATGTCTTTAATGCGCTATGCGCAATATTATTCGCCCGATGCCTTTGCTCGTTATATCGAAAGCGATATTAAACGAAAAAATGGTCAGCGATACTATAAATTTGAGCTTACCGGCATGCCCGACGAATCAGATCCAATGCTACAGCGTATTAAGGAATTACGCGCGCAAGAGCTTCTATTCGTAGACAGGTTGCAGAATAATTATGAAGAGTTTGAGGCAGAAGTAGAGCCTTCATACCAAACCTGGCAAGAAGAAACCTTACCCGAAATACAAGCCGCCAGAGATGCCGCAATCAAGCGTAATGCAAGCGCCGCGTTGGGTATCGGATTAGGTATCCTGGCCGCTATTTTAGCTGCCAAAAGTTCCGAAAAAAGTCGTGATGCAAGCAGAAGTGGTTCTGGAAGTGGTGGTGTTGGTCAGGGCATTGGGGCCGTGGTTGCGGGCGTAGGCGCAGTGGCCGCAATCAACGAAGCCTTTAAATCCAATTCTGCTATGAAGGTACACAGCGCCGTCATTGAAGAAAAGGGCCAGGCGGTGGATTTAAGCGTGGGACCAACAGAAATGGAGTTTGAAGACCAAACGATAGAGCTTCAAGGAACTGCTCAGGAACAATATTTACAGTGGAAAACGCATTTACGGAAAATCTTTGAGCTTGAGCGTACGCCTGATACGCAATTATAAACGCAGACTGACTCCATGAGTATGCAATCCTCTCCCGATGCGTTTATTCAGCAGCAGCAAAAAGCCCGAGCTGTGCGTATTCGCCGTTTGTTTATTGGTTTAGGCGTTTTACTTTTACTGGCCGTTGCAATCGCTGCCTTTCTCGCGTTTGAGCGAGCGACGGATAGCGGTAAGCAAGGTAGCGTAAAAGTGAAAGTCGATGCCGAGATTACGGCTGATTTTAGCAGTGAAGAGCAAAATTTAGCGCGCGACAGTTTTAAAGACGCATTAAGTCAATTTGAACAGCAATATATGCAAACGCTAGCGCTGGAAGATATTCAAAATTTTGCACCTAAGCGAGTGAAGCAAATAAGCACAGACAAAGAGCGAGCCTTAGCGCTTTTCGCCAATGCTGCATTTGTACAGGCGCTTGGCAAATTAAATCAAGCCCGAGCCGAGGCTGCCGACCTTATCAATGACTGGCACACCGCTTACTCAGATAAATTACAAGAAGCAAGTACTTACTATTTAGAAGACCGAATACAGGAATCAAGATTAGCGTTATCACAAGCTGACAAAATCAAAAACAAACATCCAGACAGTGATGAGCTTCGTTCACAACTGGCCGCTTACGATACCGTTGCCACCTTAATAGCCGATTTAGAAGTTGCTCGACTGGAAAATAATCTGGAAAAGCAGGTGGCTATTATGCAGCAAATACTGCAAGCCGATCCAACGCGGGACGAATTTAAAGCGCCTTTAAGTCAGGCTGCCAATCAACTGACCGAGCGGCGGCTCTCTCTTGCGCTAGGCCGCGCAGAAACTGCATTAAACGCACAAGATATTAACGCTGCGCAAACCTATATTCAGCAGGCAAGAGCCATTCAGGCAAATGCAAAAGGTATTGAAGTACTGTCTGCTCGCTTAAATCGCCTGGTATCGCTACAAAGTTTAGACAGCTTACATAAACAGATTGAGGATTTAAAAGCGCAGGATGCATGGCAGGCTGTATTGCAAACGGCGAAGCGAGGTTTGGAAAGCTTTTCTCAAGATGCGCAACTTAAACGCTCAGCTGATCAGGCGAATGCAATTTTGCGAGCTCAACAGTCTATTTTACGTTTTACTTCACAGCCCGAAAGGATTGCAGATGTGAACATTCGGCAAGCTGCTCAAACTACCCTTGAACAATCTCTATTGTTGCTTTCTGAATCACAAGCCTTAGCAGGACATGCGCGAACGCTGGCGACTTATATCGATCAATATAGTGTTTCGCTTCCTGTGACGGTTAAATCGGACGGGCAAACATTTATTAAGGTCATAGGCGTTGGCGTAGTGGGAGAGGTTGAAGAAAAAGAAATCCAATTGACGCCTGGCACCTACACGTTTGAAGGTTCCAGACAAGGGTATCGCTCAAAACGAGTCAATTTGGAAGTGGGTGAGGCATACCCGAATACGATTACCCTCGTTTGTGATGAAACAATTTAAAAAGCGTACTGACACGTTTAAATCATTAATAAAAGAAACACTACAATGACAGATAGAGCAGGGATTGACGAACAAATCAAACGTGCGCAGCGAAAGGGCGCAGGTATTTATGTACTTGGCGCTGTCGCTACGCTTTTGGTGGTAGGCTCAGTGCTATTCTGGCTGTTTTTGGTCAAAGGGTATTCACTTATAATTGGCCCCGATGAAGCATCAGACAATGCCCATGTCAGTGTAAGATCGGGAATTGCCTGGGCGAGTAATTCACAAATCTTTATCGTCGGATCTGAGGCGTCAATTGATGTAAGTGCAGCCACGTTTGAGACAAGTTCGCTCACAATTAACGACTCAAGTCCAAGCACAATTGAAGTGATACTTGAACCTTCTCCTGCTCACGTATTGGCCGAACTTGACATAGCAGGAGAGACAAGCTGGTACATCAATAATGAACTCGTTCAGGTTGGAAAGGACCTTGATTACAAAATTGCTCCTGGCGAATATGAATTAAGCGTTGAGAATC
Source organism: Ningiella ruwaisensis (assembly GCF_004798935.1). GTDB lineage: Bacteria > Pseudomonadota > Gammaproteobacteria > Enterobacterales > Alteromonadaceae > Glaciecola > Glaciecola ruwaisensis. The sequence continues at coordinate 115,534 of NZ_RAHT01000004.1, forward strand.
CTTATTTCATGCCATGGACTACGAATTTTGTCGCTGAGCGCGCTAAAACGATTAGACTCATGCCACAGTTACAAAGCATAAAGGGAAGCATTGCTGTCAATTCTGAGCCGCTGGGGGCGGCAATATCTATCACGCCTGTTACATCTGCATCACAGAATTCTCAAGAAATTAAAGCAAGTACGCCGAGCTTTGCCGATCTATTTGGTGGTGAGTACCAACTCACTCTTAATTTAAAAGATTATGAAAGCGTGACAGAACGCTTTGAGATCACTGAGGCAAGGCCCGACCTGACTCGCAACTATCAATTAAAACCGGTGCAGGCTTTCTTAGATATTACTGCCAAACCAGATTCAGGCGTGCTGTTAATTAATAATATTGAAAAGTCTTATGGGCAACATTCAGTTGATGCCAAGCGAAGCCATCTTATAGAGTATCGCTTGCCCGGTTATTTTCCATATACTGAAAATGTAGTACTTGCCCCGGGCGAGAACAAGCAAATTAATATTGCGCTTAAGCCCGAGCTTGGTGAGGTGGAAATCAATGTTAATACCTCGGCGGATTTAAGCATTGACGGTAAATCCTTTGGTATTGTTGGACCTGAGACTCACACACTCTCACTGCCTGCTAAATCAACCCAGTTACAATTTTCAAAAGCCGGTTTTCGCAGTGTTACTCAGTCCATCCAGCCAACAAGTGCACGTAAGCTGAACGTTGCGGTAAATTTGTTAAGTGAGTTTGATGCCCGACGCGCGGAGGGTCGACCATTAGTCGCGACTCAACTTGGCATTAACTTGCTGAAATTTTCTCCCGATGCCTATGTTATGGGTTCACCACCAAATGAAACCGGGCGAAGACGCAACGAGCATCAGGTGTCTGTGGATTTTAGTCGAGATTTTTGGGTATCGGCACATGAAATTACCGAAGCGCAATTTGCTACCTTTGAAGGAAAATCAAGCAACAGCGCCTTACCAAAAACAAATGTTACCTGGGAGCAGGCCGCGTTATTTTGTAATTGGTTGAGTGAGCAAGAGGCGCTATTACCCTTTTATATTGTTCAGCAAGGGCGAGTCGTAGGTTATGACCGCTCATCTCGCGGCTATCGCTTACCGACGGAGGCAGAATGGGAATGGTTGGCTAAAAAGGCCCGCCGTGCACGCTCGACGGTGTACGTTTGGGGCGACCAAACTCGCATACCGACAAATGCCGGAAATTTTGCTGATCAAAGCAGTAAGGAATTAATCAAGCTCGATAATTACGACGATAAACAAGCAGGTGTGGCAGAAGTAGGCAGTTTTAAAGCCGATCGCTTGGGACTATACGATTTGGCGGGCAATGTCAGCGAATGGGTAAATGATTATTACACAACAGCCTTGCCCGATATGGTCAATACGCAAACTGACTACATGGGAGCGATAAGAGGTTCACAGTATGTGGTGAAAGGTGGAAATTATACAAGCGGACGATTACGTGAACTGCGGGCAGCATATAGAGAAGTCGGTGAATCAGCCAAACCTACGATTGGTTTCAGAATTGCGCGTTATGATTAAGCGAAAGGTAATTTACGGGCGCTAAGTAGAAATGAAACAGGAAAAACGCATGAAAAGTCCAAATAAACGACAGTTAGGTGTGCTCGCGCTCATCATGGTGGTAGCGCTGGGGCTAAGTGTAGGCGCTCAAGCGCTGATGAATAGTCAAAGCGCACCAGCAAAGATAAGCCTGGATTCTCCAGCCACCTTTCCCAGCGATATCTAAATAAAGGAATAGGCCATGAGCCATAGTACATCAAGCAGCACAGCGAGCTCTAACATGAATCCCTCACCGGTAATATCACTTGCGGTATTTTTGGGTATTGTTGTCATTGTTCATTTTTCTTACCAAGGTTTGGTTCGCCCCTTTGCTGAGGCGGCAATCGCTGCACAAGGAAGCGGTGCGACAACAAACTTGTGGGTCATTTTCAAAGATTTTGAACAACAAGCGAGCGTTACTATCGGGTTTTTTTGTGCGTTTTTAATTATTTATAAATACCAGCGTATTGTGTTAAAAGAAGAGCCTTTGTTTACCATGGATTACCTGGCCGCGCTTACGCCCAATCATGCTTCACCAACTGGCAATCAAAGTAAACACGATGCTTTACCTTCAATAGCAGATACAGACCCTCTAAATGTCAATGAAAGCACCACCGCTAGTGTTGATATATCAAACGCGCCGACAGCAGAAGACGAAGCCGAAAAAATAGATGTCGCAAAAGCGCTGAAAGAGCTCGAAAGTAGTCGCTATGCAGAGAATTCTTCCATGGCAACATGGATCAACTGCCTCAGACGTTATAAAAACACCCAAAACGTGCAACACGCGAGTCAGGCTATTTCTGATAGTGTAGAAACGCTTGCTGCGCAGCTAGAGTCAGGAAACAGCATGATACGCTACTTCATTTGGGCCATTCCAAGCATTGGCTTTATTGGCACGGTAAGGGGGATTGGTTCGGCACTGGCAAAAGCAGAAGAGGCGGTTCAAGGGGATATATCTGGCATGGTTGATAAGTTGGGTGTGGCTTTTAACTCTACACTTGTATCTTTACTTATCTCTATTGTGCTGATGTATTTGTTGCATGTGCTGAACAATCGGCAGGACGAAATGGTGATCAATACGCGCAAAAACTGTGAAAAGCATTTACTTACTCGTCTTCATGATTAATGGACGCAACAGCTAATTATGCGGATTTTAATTTTTTTAGGTATTTTTTAGGTACTTCATTATGCTGAAGGCGCGCCGCGAACAAGGATTTAATTTAGCTTTCTTAGACGTAATGGCTTGCGGCCTTGGCGCGGTTATTTTAATCCTCATATTGGTAAAATTTAGCGCCAATACAGATATTCCTGTTGATGAAGTGAATCGTCTAAAAGAAGAACTTGCCGCGACTTTGAATCAGTCAGACTCACTTGAACAAAGCTTGACGCAAAAACAGCAAACCTTGGCGCAAGAGACTGCAACACTTGAAGAAATACAGAGCCGCCTTCAGGCGCTCAAAGTGCAACAAGAGGCTATCACTCGCGCGTTAAAAGACGAGATTGCCGTAGTCGCAGATCTGGAAGATGCCATTGCAGCAGCAGGGCCTCTGGTGGCAGATGACCCGATCGCGATACAGGGCGCAGGTGAAGAAAATTATCTCATTGGGTTGAAAGTAGAAGGTAAGCGCATAGGGATATTGCTGGATATGAGCGCATCAATGACGCATGAACGTTTAATTGATGTGATAAAAGCCAAAGTCGGTAGCGACGCCCAAAAACAAACAGGCCCTAAATGGCAGCGTACACTTAGCATTTTAAATTGGCTATTGGCGCGCTTGCCTCAAAACAGCCAGGTTTCAGTTGTGGCTTATAACGATACCCACAAAGTACTGGGGCAAGCAGTAAATAATCAAAATAATGCGGCGCAACTGAGTGAAATTGTGAGTCAGTCGATGGCGCTAATCCCCACTGAGGGCACTAATTTGCAACAGGGACTTGCCGCACTGCGTCAGGTGATGCCTGATGCCAGTAGTCTTTATATTATCACTGATGGTTTACCCACTTACGTTAACGCAAATTCGGGCTTTAATGAAAGCCGAAGTTGTCGACCTATTCAATCCAAACAGGCAACCATTAGCGGCGAGTGTCGTGTGAGTGTGTTCGGTCACACCATGCGCTTCAACCCTTTCACCAGTGCAACAACAAACATTATTTTACTCCCGCTAGAAGGCGATCCCGCAGCTCCTGCCCTTTATTGGAGCTGGGCAGACAGTACACGTGGAACCTTCATTTCACCAGCAGGTACCTGGCCATGAAAAGTAAACGAGCGCCGGTGGAAGTCTTCAGCTTGTCGTTTTTAGATGTGATTTCATGCGCCTTTGGCGCAGTGGTGATGTTAATTCTGCTGGCTAAAAATGGCGAGGACGGAGATTTTAATGATGTAAGCCAGATATCTAGTCTTATTCAGTCATTAACACGAGCTGAAGCACGCGTATCAAATTTGCAAAGCGCAATTGCTGAACAAGATACTTTAATTGCAAAAGCACAGGCTCAAAGCGCAAGTAATGCTGCTGAAGCTGAAAATCTGGAAGCACGCGTAGCTCGAGCGCAACGTGATGTCGCTTCATTAAGCGATAAAGCGAGCGGTCTGGAGCAGGTGAAAGAACAGCGGGAACGTGCTGCGATTTCAGTAAACGATACCGAGGAGCGCAGTGACGAAGTAGGCGGTATACCGGTTGATGCTGACTACGTCATTTTTATCGTAGATACCTCTGGCAGTATGAAGGCCATGTGGCAAAAAGTGCTGCAAACCATGGATGAAGTGCTAAACAATCATCCGCAAGTGAAAGGCTTTCAAATTATATCGGACAATGGCGAGTTTTTGGTTAATACCACCCGAGGGCAGTGGCGAAGTGATACGCCGGGTACCCGTCGCGCCATGTTGGCAGCAATGCGAAATTGGGGAGGCTCCTCAAACAGCTCACCGGTTGAAGGGATCGAAACCGCGCTACGGTTGTATGGGCCACGTTTTAATTCTCTTGCTCTTTATGTACTGGGAGACGACTATTCCGGCGGCTCTTATGATGAAACCCTGGCACGTATCAATCAACTGAATACAAATAATCAAGGTAAAAAAATAGCACGTATTCATGCCATCGGCTTTACCCGATCACAGGGGCAACTGACGGCTGATTTAGTCAAATTTTCCACGTTAATGCGAGAGGTTAGCCAGCAGAATAATGGGACCTTCATCGCCCAATAAAAAAACGCCCAATAAGAAACGTACAATAGAAAAACACAATTAAAACGTCTGAAAAACTAAGTTTCAGTAACAACAAGCCCATGGAGTTTAAAAACTTAAGGAAAGGCGCAAGCCAGTTATTAGCGCATTTTCCTGTTCAAACCCAGAAGGTTCTACCACGTATTGCAACATGGGCTGTAAGGTAATGTATTTGTTTACCGGCGCCTGGTAGCTTAGTTCAAGGTTAAGTTCACCGTTGGCAAATTGAGCAGGTAAGCCTTCATTATCTAAAAGCCCTTCCATGTTAGTAAATCTGTCGCCAAGACCAGTATAGGCAAATGCTAAACCAAAACTATCGTTCGGACGTTGAGCGCTAAAATTCGAAAAGACCAGTCCTGCACTGGCAAAGCTATCATATTTGTTAAATTTGTCATCGCTTAATCCTAAGCGAAAAAAGCCATGTACTTTCAAACTATTTAAAGCGTTAAGGGTGTCAGGGCTGATGAGCAAACGTTCATGCCTCAAATACAGACCAAAATTTCCGCTTTTACGATCAGCACGTTCAGATTGGTCAATTACTTGTGATTTTGAATACTGCCATGCGCCAAAGAGCCACCGAACATTGTCAATAGTGTATTGCCATTCAGCTATCGTAAACACACCTTGTTCTAAGTCCAAATCAATGTCGACTGCATTTGGGGATTCCGGATCGCCGGGAAAGCCATCCATCATGGCGATTAAAAATTGATGATGCGCATTTATTTGATATTTGTAGCGCAGGGCAAGGCTATAAAAAGGATATATCGAAGGGCCGTTTGCGCCAGTTAGACCAATATCGTTGCCAATGCCGTGTCCACTGTTGATAAAAAGATTCGCGCTTTCAAGCACGTCAAATTCAGCGTTAATATCATATAAGCCAAATAAGAGCGCACTGTTTTTGTATTGTAGGTCTATCCATACTTCAGCCAATTTGGTAAACCGAGCCCCACCCTCTAGGTTAGACACGATATGATCATCGCCAACAATATCTTGTGAAAAACTATGCCCGTTGCTGTAGATGGCACTCGCATAATAACTGATTGACGTGTCCTCGCTAAAAGTAAAGTTGTCATCAACACTTAAGCTTAACAAGTCTACGTATTCTGTGGCGCGGGCTTTGCCGCCGGAAGTGTTTTTCAACAGGTCGATGTCGTATTGCGCATTCAACGACTGAGCGTGAATCACGCCTATACATGATAGGTATAACAACAGGCCTTTACTCGTTTTTTCAAACAATGCAGCGAGCAAAGCATGCTTTTCAGCATTTCTTTTAGTGCGGGTAATCGTATTAAACAACAAAACGTCTCAATTTTAATAAATTAAATCAAATTAAATCAGATTGATAGTTTTCTATTATAGCATTATGCCAGCAATTAAATGACCTTCAGCACAAATAATGAACGAAGATAAATATGCGCTAAATAATGCATGAAAATGATTACTGATTTACATCAAAGATTAAGTGATAATTGTTCGCATTTTCGTTCGTTGAGCGTTATGATTACTATCTTAAAAAAGAAGCAGTGCAATTTTGCAATGTGTGAGGAGAAACGCGATGACGATTTGGGATTTACCCAAGCAAAGCCGCGCACAAATTAGCGGTTTAAATCAAAATATATCATCAGACCTCAGGCAGCGCCTCGAAGAGATGGGCTTTGTAGAAGGACAAATTGTGCAGTGTATGAAGCGCACTCCCTTTAAAGGCCCTTTAGTCATTCAACTGCAGGATTGCATTTACTCCGTGGACAAAGCACTGGCAGAACAAGTGCAGGTAAACGCTGCGTAAGGCGTTTAAAATCTCAAGCTAATCATCACGCAATGAGCAGTATGCAAAAAATCATTCTTGTGGGGAAACCCAATTCCGGAAAAAGCCTTTTATTTAATCAGCTCACTGGCTTGCGTCAACGTGTCGCAAATTTTCCGGGCGTTACAGTAGAACTTAAGTCGGGTAAATTTGATCAATTCGAGTTGGTCGATTTCCCCGGAACCTATTCGCTTAAGTCTATTTCCCAGGATGAGAGCATTGCTGTTGATCAACTGCAACAGGCAGTCAAGTCACCAGACACCAGCTTATTAGTGTGTAATTTGGATGCAACCAAACTTGAACGAAGTATGGTGTTCGCCTTACAAGTTCAGGCTTTGGCAAAAGAACACGGTAAAGGCTGTGTGTTTGCACTCAATATGATGGATGAAGTCGCTCGATTTGGTTTTGAGTACGACGTTAAGGCTTTGTCAGCAAAATTGGGCTCACCGGTTTATGCGATTTCAGCCAAAACGCTCATTGGAATAAGTGAATTTACCAAAGCGCTAAAAGAACATGCTGCAAACCCTCAAAGTGCAAGCGTGCAAACAACTGAGCTTCATGACTTATCTTACGTCAAGGCTGCAAAACAACTCGCTGAAGAATTTGGGATCAAACAAGATCTTGTTCTAAAAAGGCAGACCAAACTCGATAACTTTTTGCTAAATAGTGTATTGGGTGCCGTCGCCTTCGCCGCTATCATGTTTTTTCTTTTTCAGGCTATTTTCACCTGGGCGGCACCCCTTATGGATGCTGTCGAAGCAGGTATTGGATTTTTGGCCGCGGGTGTCTCATCACTTTTACCAGAAGGCGTATTTAACGATTTTGTGAATGATGCTTTATTTGGAGGCGTAGGTGCCTTCCTGGTTTTTGTGCCGCAGATAATGGTGCTAACACTGATTATTGGCATACTTGAAGACAGTGGATATCTGGCAAGAGCCGCGCTGATTTGTCATAAACCTTTAAGTTTATTCGGATTGTCTGGACGCAGTTTTATTCCCTATTTATCCGGCCACGCCTGTGCAATACCTGCCATTATGGCCGCACGAACAATCGAATCGCCGCGTAAACGCTTGATCACGATGATGACTGTGCCTTTAATGTCATGCTCGGCTCGATTGCCTGTTTATGCGCTTTTAATCGCGGTGTTTGTGCCAGATACAAGCTACCTGGGTGGCTGGGTGAATTTACAGGGAGCGATATTTTTTGTGCTGTATTTTGGCGGCATTATCACTGCGCTTATTGTGAGTAAAGTACTTAACATTTACATCAATCAAGATGAAAATAAATCCGATCTGCCCTTTATTCTGGAATTACCCACCTATCGTTTGCCGCACTGGCGACCGCTTGCTTACAAGACGCTCAACAGCGGCGTATACTTTATAAAACGGGCAGCGCCCATCATTTTCGTTGTTTCGGTTGTCATATGGGGCTTGGGTTATTTTCCGTCGAATGGAAATTTGCAAGAATCTTACCTGGCAAGCATTGGCCGATTTATCGAGCCTGTGTTTGAACCCATGGGAATTGATTGGCGTTATGCGGTTGCAATCTTGGTGTCTTTCCTCGCCAGAGAAGTGTTTGTTGGCGTGCTGGGCACGATGTTCAATATAGCAGATGCAGAAGAAAATACAGCAGGTCTTGCAGAGCAAATCCAGGCAGATGGCTTTTCGCTTGCATCAGGCATAGCCTTGCTGGCTTTCTACGTCATAGCGCTTCAATGTGTCGCCACAGTGGCAACCCTTAAAGGTGAAACCGCTAAAAATCGCTATTCATGGGGGGTATTTGTTGCCTATGGACTATTGGCTTACGTAGTAAGCGTATCCATATATACCATTCTCGCATAGTTTAACAAGTACCATAAAAAGAAAGGTAAAAAGAAGGGCAAAAAGAAAGGTAAAAAGAAAGGTAAAAAGAAGGGTAAATACCATGAGGCGTTTACGAGAACGCTAAAATTCTTTAATCTGTAAGCTGATTCTGTAGCCTTCTGTTAAAGCTGAGTATGTATTGATGCCGCGGTGTGCCTTTTTAAGCACTGATAATCTTGAAAACTTCTTTGTTTACGACGATTTAGTTAAACCTTTTCTCCGCAGGCTTGGCTGGGCTGTGGAAGACGTATCGTGGAAAAACAAATACATCGACTTTAATCAATTTGATTTGGTTATAGTGCGCAGCACTTGGGACTATCAAGATGACCCTGAAGCGTTTTTAGCATGCCTTGAAAAAATAGAGGCGTCATCTGCAAGACTGGAAAATCCCCTTGCCCTGATGCGATGGAACCTTTCCAAGGCCTATTTGCGAGACTTACAAATGCAAGGCGTGTCTATACTTCCCACTTTGTGGCACAACACTTTTGACTTGGCATGTATCAATCAAGCGTTTGAATACTTTCAAACGCCAGAACTCATTATTAAGCCCTTAGTAAGTGCTAATGCCGACTTTACCTACCGTTTTTCACAAAACGACCAGCCGCTTATCTCAACTTTTGAATCGCAATTTAAACATAAGCCATTTATGATCCAGGCATTTGAAACCTCAATTTTAGAAAATGGTGAATACTCACTTTTTTATTTTGCGGGTACCTTCAGCCACGCTATTTGTAAAAAGCCTGCTGAGGGTGATTTTCGGGTTCAGGAGGAGCATGGTGGCCAAATCAAGGCGGTGCAAGTTTCTGAGGCTATGCTGGAAATGGGACAAAACACAATGGCCGCACTTCCATACAATGCACTTTACGCAAGAGTTGATATGCTCGAAACGGCGCGCGGTTTGGCAATTATTGAGGTTGAATTAATCGAGCCTTCGCTCTATTTCAACATGGATACAGATTCTGCCAAGCGCTTCGCAGATACTATACACAAATATTATGCGTAAACGTCTCATGCAGGGCATCAAATGGTCGATATAAAGACATTAGGTGAGAAATCAGGTGTGTTTAGCTACTAAACCCCTTTTTATTCAGAGCGTCAACCTTAAAGGCAAATGTAGAATGTTTTTTATTATCCGGGGCAAGCTTAACATCACGAACTATTTCGCATTCATGGTGCTTTCAACCCTGTTACTCGTTTCAGTGGTCATTGGCGCATACTTGCTTCCCCACGACAAGTCTGGCGTGGCACTTACTATGGCCATATTAAGCGCGATATCTCTAGGTTGTAGCATGAAAGTCATCTCCATGACTCTTGAACAGCCCATGGATGAATAATACTGGCTGATTTATTTTAGTTTGTCGGGGTCAAAAGCGTGGCCAAGCTTGGATGTTTTCGTCATCAGGTAATGCTTGTTGTCTTTGGTCACTCCGTGGTCAATGGGTTTGCGCGAGACGACTTTGATACCCATGCCTTCTAATGCGACGACTTTTTTAGGGTTATTTGTCATCAACTCAACTTGATTGACTCCCAAAGTCTCGAGCATTAATTTGCAAATACTATAATCACGCAAATCTGCATCAAAGCCGAGATGCTGATTGGCTTCTACAGTATCGAATCCTTTATCTTGTAGGGCGTACGCTTTAATTTTATTTAATAAACCGATGCCTCGTCCTTCCTGTCTTAAATAGAGCAGCACGCCAGAACCGTGTGCAACGATATTTTCCAAGGCGCGCTCAAGCTGAAAGCCACAATCACATCTCGTGCTAAACAGCGCATCTCCAGTCAAACATTCGCTATGAATACGAATTGGAACGACACTATCTTTATCCCAATCGCCGTACGATAAAGCCACATGCTCTTGCTGTGTTGCGGTTTCCACAAAACCGTGAATTTCAAAATCCCCATATCGGGTAGGTAACTTGGCTTTGCTTACAAATTGATAAGGCGATGTGCTTATGGTCATGATCATCAACTAAACTTCAGGAACTTCCTAATTTGGGGCACTTTTAATCTTTTCAATGCTCAGGTTTTTAATAGGTCGGAATAAGGGCGATATTGTGCCAGAGAATGAGGCTTGGCGATATAAAAACCCTGCGCAAAGTCTACGCCCAGTTTGCCGATTTGGACCATGATGTCCTTGCTTTCAACAAACTCAGCCACCGTTTTAATTTTCATGGCGTCTGCAACGTCACGTATTGACGTTACCATGGCAAGATCAATCTTGTCGTGCAATATATCTCGGATAAAGTTACCGTCAATTTTCAAATAATCCACGGGAAGATGCTTTAAATAGCTATAGCTTGAAAATCCGGTTCCAAAATCATCTAACGCAAAGGTACAGCCAAGTTTCTTAAATTCTTTCATGAACTCAATTGCATCTTTGATTCGGATTATCGCCATGGTTTCGGTAACTTCAAAACACACCTTTTCATGGGGGATGAGATATTTTTCAAACGCGTTTAGTAAAAAGTAACGAAAATCCTCATCAGATAAAGAAAAGCCCGATAGATTGATATTCACTTTACCCAATTGCTCAAGATACTCAGTATGAGAATTCAGCCAGGAAAAATAGCTTTCGATGACGACTTTATCGATTTTATGGCTGATGTTTGCTTTTTCTGCAGATGGCATAAAAAATTCTGGCGCAATGAGTGCGTTGTCACTCGTTCGCATGCGCACCAGAATTTCATAGTAGTCTTTTTCATCTGTTGAGTTAAGCGGGCGATAATGTTGATAAAACAACTCAAAGGATTCGTCTTTAAGAGCGCTTTTAACTTCATTTATCCAGTATAAATCCCGCTTATAACTTGAATCCATACCCATATCAGGCGAATAAATGTGAATTTTGTCACGACCGTTTTCTTTTGCAATCAGACAGGCGGTATCGGCATAACTTAATAATTCCTCTGGGCTTGGGATGTCACTTTCATATCGGGCAATGCCGATACTGACGCTTTGCCGAAAACGGTGCTTATCCCACTTAAACTCAAAAGCTCGGACTTTTTCAAGAATTCTGACAGACAAGTCACTTAACTGCGTTTCATCATCATACTCAATAAGCAAGCCAAATTGGTCGGCACTTAAGCGAGCAAAAGGATACTTGTCAGACACGACATCAAAAAGCTCATGCGATAATTCTTTAATGAATATGTCACCGGCTGAGTGGCCGCAAGTGTCATTTATCAGCTTAAACTGATCTACGTCTATAAACACCAGGGCAAAATTCTGAGGTGTTTGTTCAAACTGCTGAATTCGCTCGTTCATTAGTTGCAGAAAGTAGCGTCGATTATACAGACCGGTGAGCTGATCATGGGAATTAAGATACTGCAGATTAATTTGATGCAAGCGTCGTTCTGTAATATCAAACAAAGAACCAAATTGAAGCAGTTTTCCGTCAACCTTTTTTAACTGACAGGAAATGCTAAACCAAAACTCGGTCTCATCCTGTCGTTTGCCTTTAACCTCTTTGCCTAACACCGTCTGTTGAATACTTAGTTCACCCAACAACAAATCAGCGTCCTTCGAATTGACGAACAGATCGGATAAGCGCTGTACGTTCTTTAAAAACTGATCGCTGTTTTCATAGCCAAACAAAGCACAAATAGCAGGGTTTACGTGGATAAGCTCTCCTTTAGGCTCTGCTGTGTATAATCCCTCGGCGGCGTGCTGAAACAAGTCATTGTATTCTTGTAGCTGCGCAATTTTTTCCATTTGATTACGAGACTTTAAGGCCTGAATGGACTGCTCTCGACTAATAATGGCGACCCCAATCAGCATGACACCCAAACAACTGAAAATAAAAGGATAGGGTGCTGAGTAAGATAAGTGACTGGTGTTGTTTAAAAGCGTATAAAGTTCTATTAAACCAACCAGGCCGAGCGCAATCCACCCTAGAAAATAAATAACCGCACTTCGAAGGTCCAGGCCTTTTCGATAGACCAGCGTTGCCAGTATTTTGCTGGCAAAAAAGACGCAAGAAAATAGAATGAGAGAGATTAGCTGGTAAAAGTCATTAAAAATAAAAATGCCGATTAAGGGAAACAGCAACATGACATAATGGGCTCGTAGCCATATGTCAGAAACCGGTTCAAACACAATCCGTGTAATTTTAATGGCGGCAAACAGCATGATCGTCAGGCTGATTGCGGTTAGCTCTGCTGCAAAGGCCGGCACTCTAAATAGCATCGGGAGAATGCCTTCAGTAGAAAGCATTGTGGTCATAGCGGCCGTTGCAAACACACAAAACCAAAAGCGAGACGGCGCATTACGCAAAATATAAGTCAGCAAAAAATAAGTGGCCAAAAGTGAGAGACCGCCACTCATGGCGCCCAGCAATATCAGTCTGATGCTAGCCTGCGCGGTGTAAGCTTCAGACTGCCATAATTCGATGGGTATAACAGATAAGCCATCATCCTGTATTTGCAGATAGACAGTGAGCGTGCTTGCACTTCGTGAATTAAATGACATCTTAAAGCCATTGCGGCTAAAACTGGCAGTGCTGATCCCGTCTTCCTGTAAACGCGAGGATTGCACTATCCTTAACTGTTCATCAAGCAGATAAGCCTCTGCTCTGTCGATAAAGGTATTTCCAGCAACTAAGGTGAGCAATTTATTACTATCTGAGGGGTTGCTCACTGAAAATCTCAGCCAAAGTGATTTTCCAGAGGGAATATCCACAATTTCCTTGTGCGTTTGCCACTCTTGCTCTTTTAAGACGTCTGATAACAAACGCGTTTCATCCGTGATAAGAAATTCCGCTTTTTGGGTTAGATTTAACACTTCCTCAAATGCGACATCAACCTTTGCTTGCTCAGTTTGCGCATTGGCATCAAACACCAGCATCGCCCAGACAGCGAGCATAAGGCCAGCAAACGGCAGATATTTAAACACATTTGCTGAGCATTTTGATGAAAATGCCAAGATAGCAATGCGATATAAAGCTAGGTTAATCGTCATTCAATCAGTCTTTACTTCCGAGGTTGACGGTATGTCTTGCGTAGCAACTTTTGGATAATAGCAGAAATTCATGGACTTATAACACTATCATGACGCCTGAACGAAAAAACATACCGTATGGCAATGAATAGTGGAATAACTAACTTAAACAGAGTGAAGCAATCCTTGTTTGTAATGAGCACGACAACGCCATGGAAGCTTTACGAGTGATACTCAAGCCGAAAGCTATGATATGCTTAGTGGCGAATGAGTAAGGTATCACAATCATCAATACGCTTTGGGGGTGAACATGGGCTGTACTAGTTTTCTTTTGAACGTCATTTATGTGAAAAAAACAGTAAAAGCCTTAAGTCTGTCAATCTTGGGTTTAATTGCCTTGCTGTTTTTAGGTGGCTGTAGTCAGGGAGCGGCGTCTGGCAACATTGAAGCCGGTGAAGAAAAATCGGCAATATGCGCGCAGTGTCACGGACGAAACGGGATTTCAATTGTGCCCATCTATCCTAATTTGGCCGGTCAAAAAGAGCAGTACCTTGTCCTCTCACTGAAGGCATATCGTTCAGGCGAACGGGTTAATATGGCGATGACTCCGCACGCCCGCAAGCTTTCTGATGAAGACATTGCTGATCTTGCTGCCTATTACGCAAATATGGACCCGCGGGGCGCAGATGCTGCTCAGTAATACAATTTACTGACAGTTGATTATATTTTATGTAATACAAGCCGAAACTTTTTTATATGCTTTTCTATAAACTTTTCTATGTACTTTTCTATATATTTTGCAAAAAGTTGCAAAAAGCAAACCAAAACTACGCATTAATAGTAAGCAAGTAACACCTCACTAGTTGGAAGAATACATGTTTACGCTTCACCATTTACAAGATTCACGTTCTCAGCGCATTGTTTGGCTTTTTGAGTTGATGGGAGCCGATTACGACATTAAAGCTTATAAGCGCGACCCGAAAACCAGCCTTGCGCCAGAATCATTTAAAAAACTACATCCTTTGGGCTCAGCACCGCTAGTTTCATTCAACGACGAGACCATAGCCGAATCTGGTGCAATCTGTGAATTTGTGCTGACTAAAGCAGGTAAACAGGCGGATGCTGTATCGGCAAAAGAGCGTTTGCTTTGTTTGCATGACGAAGATAAACACTTAAAGGTACAGTTCTGGTCACATTACAGTGAAGGAAGCTTTTTACCTCCTCTTGTTACTGCGATGGTATTAAATAAAGCTCGAGCCAAAGCAAAACCCTTTTTTGTTAAGTTTATTGCCAATAAGATCATTGATGCCATTATGGATGCCTACTTTGACAAAGTCATTAAGCGCAACCTTAAATTTGTAGAATCCCATCTTGAAGGCAAGACGTTTTTTGTGGGCGACGAGCCGACGGTAGCAGACGTGCAAATGAGTTTTGGCTTGGAAGCTTTGGAAAAAAGTGGAAAGCTCTCTTCTTTTCCGAATATGACAGCCTATGTGGCAAGATTGCACGCAATGCCATCTTATCGAAAGGCGATGGAAAAAATGGCTGCTGCGGAAGCGAGCTTATAAAATAGAGTTTTTCAGGTACGCGTGCGCTTACTAACGTGATGCCTGATATTCTTTAATTAAGCTAATGAATGCGTCACCATACGATTCTAATTTCTTCTCTCCTACGCCAGTTACACTTAAAAACGCGCTGGGTGTTGTAGGTTGTATTCGTGTCATATCAGCTAAACTGGCATCGCTGAAAATAATGAATGCCGGCATATCCACTTCTTCTGATATGCGCTTTCGTAGCGCTTTTAATTTCTCAAAGAGTTTTGAGTCAACGTTACTTGGGACATATTTATCTTTTTTGCTCTGCGTAACTGAAAACTTAGGTACAGCCAGTTCAAGCCGCCTCTCACCTTTTAACACGCCGCGTGCTGAAGAGGTGAGGCATAAAATTCCGTTTCGCGTCATATCAATTCGAATAAGACCAACGTGGATTAATTGCTGAATAATGTTGTGCCAGTAATTTTCGCTTTGCGATTTCCCAATCCCGTAAGTAGAGAGTCTGTCATGCCCGTGTTCAAGAATTCTCTTATGCTTTAAGCCACGTAAAACATCAATAACGTGCTGCGCTCCTGTATCCAGTTTAAGTCGATATATGCAGGAAAGCACTTTTTGAGCATCAACGCTGGCATCAAACATCTTGGGCGGGTCGAGGCAAATATCGCAATTTCCACACGGCGTATCACGATAGTCAGCGAAATAATTCAGTAACACCTGGCGTCGACAGGTTTGCGCTTCGGCAAATGCTTCCATGGCCTCGAACTTTTGCATCTCAACCGCAAAGCGTTCTGGTGAACTGCCATCTGCAATCCACTTTTTAATTCTGGCGCCGTCACGTTCATCATAGAGCAATAAAGCTTCAGCAGGCAATCCATCGCGTCCAGCTCGCCCTGTCTCTTGATAAAAGGCTTCGACTGAACGCGGGACATCGTGATGCACAACAAAGCGAACGTTCGATTTATTGATCCCCATGCCAAAAGCAACTGTGGCAACTACAACCTGAAGCTTGTCTTTAAGAAACTGGTTTTGCACCAATTCGCGCATTTCAGACTCGCGGCCTGCATGATAGGCATCACATCGAATACCGGCCATTCGCAACTTTGCGCTTAATTCGTCGACCTTTTTCCGACTTCCACAATATACAATTCCGCTGTTATTTCCTTGCTGACGAACAAACGCTAAAACCTGCTCATAACCCTTATACTTTCTTAAAAGATTATATTTAATATTTGGGCGATCAAAGCCTCCCTTGTAAACAAAGGCATCGGGCATGTTGAGTTGATATTGAATATCCTGCTGTGTGGCCAAATCAGCGGTGGCCGTGAGCGCCATCATCGGAACATCAGGAAAAACGTGCTTCAACTGACCAAGGTTACGATAGTCCTGTCGAAAGTCATGGCCCCAATGGCTGACGCAGTGCGCTTCATCAATCGCTATGAGCGATATATTCAGTTGACGAAGCTGATTTAAAAAATAAGGTTGTAAGGCCCGTTCGGGAGCAAGGTAAAGTAAATCAATTTCGCCCGACTTCAGTTTCGCTATTGTTGCTGCCGCGACTTCTGGTGTTAAAGACGAATTTAAATACGCCGCGCTTACCCCTTGTTCTTTGAGTTGTTGCACTTGGTCCTGCATTAATGAAATAAGCGGCGAAATTACAAGCGTAAGACCATCTAACACTAAAGCAGGAACTTGATAACACAAGGATTTACCGCCGCCAGTGGGCAATAAAATTAAGCTGTCATTCCCGATTAGCGCTTGCTCAAGCACCTCCCACTGTCCTTCGCGAAAGCTATCGTAGCCAAAGCTCTGCTTAAGAACATTTAAAGCTTGCTTGTAAAGCGCTGTATTAATTTCGGGGATGGCGGTACTGGCTGCGTGCACGTTTTTTCTTTTTTTAGTAAATGTTGTAAGAGCGTGTTCTAGTGTACCGTTTTAGAAGCTGAAAATCATGGTGTCCGCGAGATCAGTTTACAAGAATTTTAAGAAGAGACCTTACTTGCTATCCATATATGCTATCGCATTCTTTCATTTGCTTATAATCAGCCTTTGCTTCACAATCCGCGCTACCTGAAACTTGGCAGTTAACGTGCAGTTAACGTGCAGTTTACAGCATCACATGGTTAATTTGCTTAGCTGTTTTTTTAAAAGATACCGTTTTGTATCAGATGAATTTCGATGGAGCCTTTCGTTGAGCGATAATCAACAAACCCGAGCCGGCGTATTGTTTGCCATTGCTGCCTATACGATGTGGGGTATTGCACCTATTTATTTTAAAGCGCTGACTTTTATTCCCGCGGCAGAAATTTTGATGCATCGCGTTGTCTGGTCGGTGCTTGTGCTGGTATTACTTATTGTTGGTCTTAAATCAATTGGTAAGGTGCAAAGTGCGCTACGTTCACCTCGCGTCATATTGACGCTTTTTGTCGCGGGTATCCTGCTAGCAGGCAATTGGCTTTTATTTATTTGGGCAGTTAATAACGATCATTTGTTGGAAGCAAGTTTGGGGTACTACATAAATCCGCTTATCAATGTCTTTTTAGGGCGATTATTTTTAGGTGAACGCTTAAATCGCGTACAGCAGCTTGCGGTGGCGATTGCCATGATTGGAGTGGGGCTACTGGTGATTTCATACGGACAGCTGCCCTGGATTGCACTTACCTTGGCAAGCAGTTTTAGTATCTACGGGTTATTGCGAAAACAAGTGGCTGTTGATTCCATGCCAGGTTTGTTCATTGAAACATCGATGATGCTCCCTGCTGCGCTTATTTACTGGTTATTTTTTGCCAGCGATACCGCTAACTTAAGTCAAAACAGCCTATCTTTAAACGCATTGTTGTTATTTGCCGGTGTGCTCACTACAGCGCCCCTTCTATGCTTTACCGCTGCAGCCAGGCGGATAAAGTATTCGACTTTGGGCATGTTTCAATACATCGGTCCGAGTTTGATGTTTTTGCTTGCCATCCTTGTTTATGATGAACCTATGAGTGAAGCAAGGCTACTGACTTTTGCCTTGGTTTGGAGCGCATTAGCGATGTACACTTACGACTCAGTTAATCGTATGCGTAAAGAGCGGAAAATAAAACGTCAGGCTCAACGACCTGTTTAAGACGCCTTTTTCAATAGCTAAGACAGGTTTTTTGCATTGCGTTAAGGGCTTTTTTATCCTCTAATAGAGCGTGATCGGACTGAAATTCAGCGCGTATTCGTTCTAACTGCCCTGAGCTTGTAAAATCTTGTATTGCTCTTTCAAGGGCTAAATAGATTTCATCTGTGGTGTTTATATTCAAGGCCAGAAAATTGCCATTTACAGTACTATCGGGAACAGGAAAAACAGGACTAAGCGCTTGCATATCAATATCACCTTCGCTGAGTTGAAAAGGAAGACTGTTTACTGAGCCTACAATCAAGTCGATTCTGCCTTGTTTAAATGCGCGTAAGTTCCCAAAGGGTCGCGTATATAAAATCAAATTCTGACCAGGAATAAAGCCTAAGTTGACCAGATAATCTTTAAAGGCCAAATCTTTTGCCATTCCAATTTTGTAGTTAAGTAAATCGCTTGGCTTTGAAACAATAATATCTTGCCGTTCAGCCAATTTGAAAAAGCAGGCATTAGCCGAGGCAAGAGGACCAATCCACTTGAAAAGCGTTTCTCGTTTGACTAACCGAGAAGTCGAAACAATACCGCTGTTTGGATTATCTAATGCGTTTCGATAGGCTCTGTTCCAGGGCAAGAGTTCAAAGGTGCACTTAATATCTGCGATTTCACATAGCGCTCTTGTGGCTTCAATATTGATGCCAGTGATTTTTTCTTCGTTTTTGAAGTTGTAAGGAGGAAGGTTTTCTGTATAGATATGAAGTGCTAACTTTTTACTTTCTGCCGCATCCACTAAAAAGGTACACAGGCTCATTAAAAACAGCAAGCTTCCATTAAAAAGAGAGGTGTTCTTCACGAAGTGCCCGTTTTTCATTTAAATACTGCTCATAAAGCCCTATCTTTTCAATATAGATCTCGGCGCTTAAAAAATCCAACTTTCGTATGGTTTCTTCCTGAAATTTTATTGGCTCATCAAGGGAGCATTAGCAAGGGCTTCTTTATCTTCATCCTTGCTGTGATCAGATGCTAGCGTCATGTAAACACTCGGCAAAACCAAAAGTGTAAACACTGTACCCACCAGCATGCCGGCTACCAGGATTATACCAATGCTATTGCGCGCTTCGGCACCAGGGCCGGTAACCAGCACCAGTGGAAAGTGCCCTAGCACTGTAGCACCTGTTGTCATTAGTACCGGACGCAGGCGGGTTTTTGCAGCAGACTGCACCGCAGCCAGTTTTTCAAGGCCTTGCCGTTGCATATGATTGGCAAACTCAACAATTAAAATGCCATTTTTTGCAATCAGCCCGACGAGCGTAATAAACCCGACCTGCGAATAAATGTTGATGGTGGTGAAGTCTAAAAATGAAAACATCATTGCGCCAGCCAGTGCTAGCGGGACGGAACCTAATAAAACCACTAAGGGATCGCGCAAGCTATTGAACTGAACCGCCAAGACTAAATAAACAAAGACTAATGCCACTAATAAAACGCCTTCAAGGGTATTACCCTCAAGGCGGATTTGTCGAGACTCGCCTGCATAGTCGATGGTGTAAGTAGGGGGCAGGATTTCAGCTGCAATGTCTTCGAGGGTGGATAGTCCCCCTTCTTTTGTGGTTCCCGGTACGACTTCAGCAAAAATTCTAAAGGCATTTTTTTGCTGAAATTTCGCCAGCACGCGAGGCGCCGTTTCAGTCTCAAGGCGAGCAATGGAACGAATGGGGATCATATCGCCAGAAGGCGCGCGTATTTGTAAATCCAAAATAGCATCGGGATTTAAGCGCTGCTGCTCGTCGAGCATGGGGATCACGCGGTAGGCGCGACCATCCTGATTATAACGATTGACAAAATTACCCGACAATAAGGTAGAAAGTTGTCGACTGACAGACGACAGGTCCATTCCCAAGTCAGCAATTTGTTCACGATTTAAAACGAATCTGGCTTGCGGCAAGTCAATTTTCAAATCTGTATTGGCAAACAAAAACTTTCCGCTTGCAAGTGCTTTTGCCACTAGCTCATCGGCATACTCTTTCATTTGCACGTAGTTATCGGTACTTTGTACCACAAGCTCTACAGAAAAATTACCCGCAGTAGGAAGTGCAGAATCAAGAACAGGAAATGCTTTGACTCCCGGCACTTGACTCAGTTGGCCAAAGGCTTGCCAATACATGTCTTGTACATTCTGACTGCGCTCATTCACAGGTACAAAATCAACACCGGAAAATCCGCCTGAGGGATTCATGATCTGCCACATAAACTTTGCACCCTCTAACTGTTTCATCGTATCAACTACATCATCCATATGCTTTAAGGTGTAATCGATGGAAGCATCAGGGGCTGATTCAACAATCACAGATATACCAGACTGGTCTTCAGTGGGGGCAAGCTCTTTTAAGGATAGCAGGTAAAAAGGCACGCTTAAAAGCGATAGAAAAACGGCTGAAAACAAGACTTGTCTTCGATATTCGATGGTTTTTAAAAGCACCTTGCCGTATTTTTCCTGCAAGTATTCAAAGATAGCATTGACTTTGCGAGTCACTTTGCCCTCTTTGCCACCTTCCGGGCAGGCATAGGCACTCATGATCGGCGAAAGCGTTACAGCGACCACGCCGGATATTAGTACGGCGATAGCCAGCGTAAACGCGAATTCTTTAAACAATGCACCGGTTAAACCCGATAAAAGGCCAATAGGCGCATAAACGGCAGCAAGAGTCACCGTCATACTGATTATTGGAGACAACAACTGACGAGAGCTGGCAAGCGCCGCCTGCATGCGGCCCATGCCAGAACGCATATAGCGGGCAACGTTTTCCACCACAACAATCGCATCATCCACTACTAGTCCTACGGATAGCACGATGGCTAAAATTGTCAGCAGATTTAAAGAAAAACCAGCTAAGGATATCGCCGCAATCGCGCCCAGAATAGAGATGGGTATAGTCACCAATGGCACTAAGGCGGTCCGAAATGAGCCCATCATAGCGAGTACCACAATGCCAACCAGTATTACTGTTTCGACTAGCGTAATAAAGATTTCGCGCAAGGCATCACGCATATAAATGGTGCCGTCATAGCCATCTGTAATGCTTAAACCTTTGGGCATGGTTTGATTGATTTCATCAATCATTACGTACAATCGATCGCCTATTTCAATTTCATTCGCGCCTGGTAGCGGCCAAACCGATATATAAAGCACTACGTCTTTATCCAGGCGGGCAGTCACCACACCTTCTTCTTCGTCCAGATTAACCTCGGCAATGTCCTGAATACGAATTTGCACACCATCAACTTCGCGCACCACTAAGCGTTTAAACTCTTCCACATTTGTTAAATTAGTGTCGGTGAGCAAGGCAATGCGCTGTCTGTCGTTTTCGCTATTGCCGAAGGTCGCGATAAGATTATTCGCGCGAAGGGCATCAGATACATCATCTGCCGCTACATCAAAAGCCGCCATTTTTTTAGGGTCCAGCCAAATGCGCATAGCGGGATTTCTGCTCCCCTCCAATCCAATCCGCTGAACGCCTGGAATAGAAGCAAGTGTTGGCGATACATTGCGCGATAAATAATCCGTAACTTCTAATCGCGACATATCCGCTTCTTCTTCATCGTAATTGACGGTGAGGTAGAAAATGGCAAACGGGCGGTCGGCTCTTACTACCTGGATTGCCGGGTCTTCTGCGCCTTCGGGCAACTCAAAGCGAATTTGGTCTATGCGGGCTGAAAGCTCTGCCAGTGCTGCCGAGCTATCTTCATTTAAACGCAGCCACACCGTCACCGTGCTCAAGCCCGGTGTAGTATTGGAATCTACATAGTCAACGCCTGGCACCGAAGAGGCGGCGCGTTCAATAGGCTCTGTGATAAATCCCTGTATCGTTTCGGCGGAAGCGCCTACGTAAGGCGTAGTAATTTGAATCGAAGCGCTACTGATTTGCGGAAACTGTAATACAGGGATACTTAAAAACGCACGTATGCCAATCAGTACGATGGCAAGGGATAAGACCACAGCTAAAATAGGGCGTTTCGAGAAAATGTCCATCACCGAGGGGGTATTGATCAAACGCGAACTGGATTCACTTTCATCCAGTTTTTGTAAGTGAGGCTGATGCTGCCTGTTGGCCTTTTCAGGCCTGCTGTTTGAGTCAGGACTGGAGGATGATGTGTTCGCCATTATTCAGAATCCTGCCCAGACTGAGCCGGTGCGGCATACACCAAAAGCCCCTCACTTAGTTTGGCAGAGCCAACGGTCGCAATCACATCGCCACTTTCAATGCCAGATGTCACCATTGCGGTGTCTAACTCTCTGGCAGCAAAGCTTACTGCCTGGCGTTTTGCGCGCCAGTCACCCTTCTCGTCCTTTTCGAGCTTGTATACATAGCTGCCAAAGGTGTCAAAGCGCAAAGCTTCATTTGGAACAGGATAAACCGTTTGTTCACTATCAATTGGCAACAATACGCTAACAAAAGCGCCAGGTTTGAGGCCTTGCTGTGGATTTTCAAGACTGGCTCTTACCTGCATACTGCGCGATGTACTGTTAATTTGCTGATTCATAGCGGTGACGCTTGCCAAAAGCGTGTCTGATAGTAACTCAGGCATAGCGATTTTCACCGTGCTTCCCAGCTTAATATTGCTATTCCATTGTGGTACAGCAAAATCCACCCAGACTTTTGATAAATCACCCACTATACTTGTAATAAGTGTATTTGCAGCAATGTAAGTGCCCACTTCCCAATCGTGGATGCCTGCTACGCCATCAAAGGGAGCTCGAATGGTTTTACGATCTATCGTGGCTTCAAGGGCTCTGGCTCTTGCGCGATTGACCGCAAGTAACGAATTAGCGCGATCAAATTGATCTTTTGAAGACGCATTTAGCTTTAGCAAGTCACTTAAGCGTTTAACATCTAACTTTGCCAGTTCGATTTCAGCATTAATTGCGTCAAGTTCGGCAAGTTCAGGCGCGATATTAAGCTGAATGAGCACATCGCCCTGTTTTACGCTGGCGCCCGACTCAAAGCCAACTTCGGTAATCATACCTTCAAACTCGTTGCGTAACTCAACTGATCGTATGGCTTTTATTTCTCCCATTACCTGTAAATTGGGCTGCCAGCTACTTTGAAATACTTCGATGATTTGCACGGTTTCACTTGCTTCAGGAAACGATTCGCCAAAGGCAATCGCTGCTTTTATTTGGGTAAATTTCACAAAACCGAGAATCGCCACTATGGCAAAAAGGAATAAGAGCGTGATTAACCAACGCTTCAACTGCGTCATAAACTTTCCTTAAGCAATCATTTTTAATGCATGTCGTTAGCCTGAGCTAGCTGCAGTCAGCAGGCAAATCAACCACGCACAATCGTGTATTAAGACTTAATCGTTAAACCAATGACAAATTATACAGTTGATTGCGATAATTTGATTACAGATTGTCCTGTTTATTCATAAAAAGATACAAAGATGACGAAAAATTAATTCAGCCAACTTTTTGCAGCTTGGCATAAGCTAACACCAGCCACTTACTGCCAAAATCATCAAAATTTACCTGCACGCGAGCATGATCGCCAGCGCCTTCGTAATTAAGCACTGTGCCTTCACCAAATTTTTTATGCGCAACGCGCTGACCTAAAGTAAACCCGCTATCCACAAAAGCTTCATGCGAGCTTGCTTGACTAAAGCGATTATGTACCGGTTGTGCTATTTGCGACCGCAAGCGAATCTCTTCAATGTACTCGTTAGGTATCTCACGGATAAAGCGAGATGCCGTATGATACTTATCTTGTCCATAGAGACGACGCGTTTCAGCGTAAGTGATGACAAGCTGTTGCATTGCTCTGGTCATTCCTACATAAGCGAGTCGACGCTCTTCTTCCAAGCGCCCTGGTTCGTCGTTGCTCATATTGCTTGGGAACATGCCTTCC
Organism: Ningiella ruwaisensis; assembly: GCF_004798935.1. GTDB lineage: Bacteria > Pseudomonadota > Gammaproteobacteria > Enterobacterales > Alteromonadaceae > Glaciecola > Glaciecola ruwaisensis. The sequence goes on from NZ_RAHT01000004.1 coordinate 139,476, forward strand.
TCAACTCCGGCAAGGACCACCAGCGGAAATTCCAGCCCTTTTGCAGTATGAATGGTCATCATTTGTACCGCATCTTGATTGGCATCGGCTTGTGCTTCGCCAGCCTCAAGTGAGGCATGCGCCAAAAAGGCGGCCAAAGGCGTCATTTCTTCTTCAGTATCGTCTGGCATTTCAAACTGCTTACAGGCCGTCACGAGCTCTTGCAAGTTCTCTACTCGCGCCTGTGCTTTTTCGCCTTTTTCAGCCTGATACATCGCATAGAGTCCAGACCCTTTAATAATTTCGTCTGCCTTTTTCTCTAAAGGGAGTTCAGCCGTGCGTTGCGTAAGCTTGTTGATCATTTCAACAAAACTATCCAATGCATTGAGCGCTCTTCCACTCAGCCGTTTGCCTTCGATCATTGCCTTGCTGGCATCCCACATGGACTTATTGTTTTCGCGCGCATAGCTTCGAATATTGGCAAGGGTTTTTTCTCCCAAACCGCGGGCAGGGGTATTAACCACGCGTTCAAAGGCTGCATCATCTATCACGTTGTTAACCAAACGCATGTACGCGAGCGCATCTTTGATTTCCTGACGTTCAAAAAAGCGTAAACCACCGTAAATGCGGTAAGCCAAACCCTCGTGCAAGAGCGCTTCTTCAAGTACGCGAGACTGGGCGTTATTTCGATATAAAATCGCGCAGTCTTTTAGTGCATTACCATCATCAAAGAATTGCTTGATGCGAGAGACAATAAAGCGCGCTTCGTCGGTTTCATTAAAGCCGGCATACAATGCGATTTTGTTCCCCTCGCTTCCGTCAGTCCACAAGTCTTTGCCTAATCGCCCCTGATTATTGGCGATAACTGCATTGGCTGCTTTTAAAATATTGCTGGTGGAGCGATAGTTTTGCTCAAGGCGAATGGTTTTAGCGGAAGGGTAGTCTTTTAAAAAGTGCGAAATGTTTTCCACATTAGCGCCGCGCCATCCATAGATACTCTGGTCATCATCGCCAACAATCATCATGCTGTTTTCAGGGCTTTTGAGCAATTTAAGCCAGGCGTATTGAATGTTGTTGGTATCCTGAAACTCATCCACCAAAATTGCGCGAAATCGTTTTTGATAGTGATGGCGCAGAGCGTTGTTGTCGCGAAGCACTTCAAAGGCCAAAAGCAATAGCTCAGCAAAATCGACCAGACCAGAGCGTTTGCAGGTATCTTCATAAGCGGTGTAAATCTCTTTCATTTTTTGTTGAGTTGGGTCATTAAATGTCTCAACATGGGCGGCTCGAAGCCCTTCATCCTTGTTGCCGTTTATAAACCACTGCACTTGTTTGGGCGGATAATGCTTTTCATCAATATTCATTGCTTTTAACAAGCGCTTGACGAGGCGATACTGGTCGTCTGAATCAAGAATACTAAAATTTTGCGGCAGGCCAGCTTCTTCATAATGCAGGCGCAACAAGCGATGCGCCAAACCGTGAAAAGTTCCAATCCACATCGCGTTCATCGGCGCTTTCATCAAGTGCTCAACTCGCCCGCGCATTTCGCGCGCGGCTTTGTTGGTAAATGTTACCGCCAATATACTAAATGGTGTGATGGCTTCTACTTCCATTAACCAGGCAATACGATGAACTAATACGCGCGTTTTTCCGCTGCCTGCCCCGGCAAGAACGAGCATGTTCCCATTAGGTGCAGCAACGGCCTCGCGTTGTTTGTCATTAAGCTGGTCTAATAGTCGAGAAACATCCATTCAGTAAACCTTTCGTTTTTATTTAGTGTAAAAATAGCAGCAAGGCATTTAAACTATCTATGCAAGCGCCATATAGCAGTAAAGTGTATCAAGTTTTTTGCCGTAAAGCTGTTTATTTATACAGCGAATTAAAGATAAGTATTGGCAAAATTATTCTGAATATATTGAGTTATAACGATACTGAGCATGGTTATGCGTATAAAAGGGTTTATCACTTGGCATTCAGACTGATCCCGCCCTGAAACAGAACAAAGACAGGACAGCATATTTTGAAAGACTGGTTTTATACTCGAGATGAAAACTCAGACAATATCACTATTATATTTAAACCTTATTCGATGTACGCATTGCTTGCAGTATTACTCGTGATAATGGCAGTAAGTTTTGTGCCTGCGCTTGCGGCCTTTGAGCCCTATGCCAACTTTTTGCTGCCTATTGCTGCGCTAATTGTACTGGCGCGCATTATCTTGATGCATAAGGTCAATCGAGAAATCCAGCAGGCCATGAAAGCAGATAAAGTAACAATCAGTGGCGGTAAATTAAGCAAAAGTCGTCCGCTGACGTTTATTATCACAAAACACGAAGAGAGCACGCCTTCATGATTGATACAAAAATTCATCCTGATGCCCAGGCTTTTTGGTTAACACTAAAAAAAGAAGCAAAGCAGGTCTCAAGACGTGAACCTTTGCTGGCAAGTTATTTACATGCATGCGTACTCAGCCACCACAATTTAGAAACGTCATTAAGCTTTATTTTATCCAATAAAATCAGCGACGATGTGATGCCTGCCATTACCGTAAGCGAAATCTTTGATGAGGCATATTTGCTTAATCCTGAAATGGTTGAGGCAGCAATGCTAGACGCGCAAGCCATTGTCCAGCGAGATCCGGCTGTAGATAAATACTTACCTGTACTCACTTATTTTAAAGGCTTTCAAGCACTTCAGGTGCATCGTCTGGCGCATTACCTGTGGCAAAATGGACGCAAAGAACTCGCGATATTTTTACAGTCGCGTAACTCGGAAGTATTTTCTGTTGATATTCACCCCGCGGCAAAAATTGGGAAAGGCGTGATGTTTGATCACGCCACCGGTATCGTCATTGGTGAAACGGCGGTCGTGGAAGATAACGTGTCTATTTTGCAAGAAGTTACGCTAGGCGGAACAGGAAGTGAGTCGGGCGATAGGCACCCCAAAATCCGAGCGGGTGTGATGATTGGATCAGGCGCGAAAATTTTGGGTAATATCACAGTAGGTTATCGCTCCAAAGTAGGCGCTGGCAGTGTTGTACTGAACGATGTACCCGATTGTGTAACAGTTGTTGGCGTTCCTGCAAAGGTAGTCGGTAAACCCAATTGCGATATGCCCTGCGACTCCATGCATCAAAATGTACTGGAAGATGGTGAAAAAAATGATTAATCAAACACTAGTTCATTTATCAAATTATCCACCAACTTCTGATAAACACCTTAGGTCGCCCTGCAAAATAAGCTAGCTGCTTGGCAATAAAGCTTTGTTGGTTTTTTGTAATTCACCCAAGGCCTCAGCTTCTTCGACTTGAATTAGTTTGGGCTTTGGTGTGGTGAATCCGTTTGTATCCACTTCAAGTCGATAAAAATAACGTTTTCCTGCTTCGACGTTTAAGGAGGCAAAACGATTCATCTCGACTTTATTGTTAGCATTAGATGCCTCTGCAGCAGTCAAAGCGGCCGAAATTGAATTTATAGCATCAAAAGGGTAGTTGAGAAAGTAAGGGGGTGACTGTCTCAAATCAGCGAAAAGCTCCAGTGTGCCCGGTTCTGTGTCAAATTCAGTGTAAGACTTATAAGATAAAACGGCGAGATCTCGCTGCCCGTCAGATAAAAGAAATGAGTTGGCCGAACCAAAAAACTGATTGTTGTAAATCACGATTTTTGCGCTCTTTGAATCAGCCTGCAAGTCTTTATTCGAAAACAGCTCACCCTGCGGTTGAGAAGCGCAGCCGAATAAGAACAAAGTAGAAATGATATAAAGACTATTTTTAATTAACCGTATATTCATGTTTAAGCCCTCAAGTTCGATAATGGAAAATAGCACACTATTATTGTTCAATAAATATACTATTTTAATTTTCTACACGCATCTATCTCAATTTCTGCTTAAATAATTAGATTATTTATCAACATGCGATATGCCCTGCGACTCCATGCAGCAAAATGTACTGGAAGATGGAGACGCAGGATAGTACTTATACTAAACCCTTAAAATCCTCGCTACTGTGTCTCTCCTTAAGCTGTTTTTCATCATCGCCCCAGACTTTATTCACCAGTCTTCCGCGCTTAACGGCGGGTCGCTCAAGAATTTGCTTGGTCCATCGCTGCAAGTGTTTGTAATCCTGTACTTGTAAAAATTCACCAGCGTCATATAAGCTTCCGTGTGCCAGTAGGCCATACCAGGGCCAAATCGCCATATCGGCAATGGAATAATGTGCGCCTGCAATGTACTCGTTGTTTTCAAGCTGTTTATCAAGTACATCGAGCTGTCGCTTCACTTCCATGGCGTAGCGGTTGATTGGGTATTCGTATTTCTCAGGCGCATAAGCGTAAAAGTGACCAAAACCACCGCCTAAAAAGGGAGCGCTTCCCATTTGCCACATCAGCCAGTTGAGCGTCTCTGTTCTATCGTGCCCTTGTTTGGGTAAAAAAGCGTCAAATTTTTCGGCCAAATGGATCAAGATTGAACCTGATTCAAAAATGCGCAGGGGCACATCGCTTGAAAAATCCATAAGCGCCGGGATTTTAGAATTTGGATTAACACCCACAAACCCGCTTGAAAACTGCTGTCCTTCCTGGATATCAATTAACCAAGCGTCGTATTCCGCCTCTTGAATCCCCGCTTCCAAGAGTTCTTCAAACATGATAGTCACTTTTTGGCCGTTTGGCGTTGCAAGCGAGTACAGTTGAAAAGGATGCTCTCCAACCGGTAACTCTTGCTCGTGTCTTGCTCCCGCTTCAGGTCGGTTGATGTTTGCAAATTTTCCGCCGTTGTTCGGATCCCACTTCCATATTTTAGGCGGGGTATAACTTTTATCAGACATAAATTTACTCCTGCTGCGTTTTTATATTTACGATATTTGCCCTGTTTTAATGACTAAGCTTAGAAGGAGAATTAGGCTTCATCAATTGCAAGTTTGGTAAATAGTGGAAAATGATCGGAGCCTATGCTCGGTAGCCGCTTCATTTCGACCAGTGAAAAATGCTCACTTACAAAAATGTGATCCAGCGGCCATCTTGCCCAAATATGTTGCGCATGAAAGGTATTAAAGAAACCACGACCGATACGCGGGTCCAACAAGCCACTTTTTTCTCTAAAGGCCTGTGTCGTTGGCGACCACGCAACATCGTTCAAATCGCCGGTAACGATCAATGGTTGCTTAGATAGCGCAGCCTCTTTTGCGTAAAGTAAAAGCTCTTTGTCTCTGGGTTTTGCGGTTTCAGCTTCAGTTGGACTCGGCGGCTCAGGATGCACAAAAAACGCCCTTATGGATTGTTCATCAATTTCGATATTACAGGTGATTGAGGGTATGTCGTTTTTTATGCGGTAAAGCACATCCACGTTGGATAAGGGGTGTTTGCTGTACAAATGCATGCCATAAAGATTGTCGAGAGGCACAGGTACGCGATGAGGATAATCGTCTAGCCCATCATCAAGCTGCTGCTGCCACCAAATATCAGACTCTAGAGTAATTAAAATATCCGGTTGGTGTTTATTCACTAGTTCGATTAATTTAAAAGCCTGTCGATTATGCATCAACACATTTGAGGTAAGCACGCTTAACTGCACTTTAGGAGATTTACTGCGACGGATTTCGCTTTTGTAAAAGGGGGTGTAAGGCAATATCCAGTGGCCCTGAAAAAGCAGAACGAGGGCATTTAAAACAACACACAATGTAGACACCGCCTCAAAATATGAGGCATTCAGGCTCATCAGGACCAGAATGTTTACGATACAAATAATGCTGATCTGAAGGCGAGGGAATTCCCACGCCCGAAACAACCAATGATCAAACGGTAAAATTGAAAGCACAGTCACAATAAGGCAAACGAAGCTCATTGTAACGGCAATAGCAACGGCACCATGTGATACTGCATTCAGTAAATCGACATCCATGCTTGTTAACCCTTATTTATTTTTGTTGTTTTAGTATAGTCATAAGTTGAGATAAGGCATGAAGCTCTATGTGCGGCAGAACTTGCGTTACTTCGCTGCTAAGTTCACGCTTTCTATCAAACGTAAACCACGCTGATATCATACCTGCTTGCGTGGCTCCCCAGACATCCTTTTGCAAATTATCCCCTACATGCATAATGTATTTGGCAGGTAAGTCTAAAAGCGATATTGCTTCTTTAAACATGTCGGGATAAGGCTTCATTCTGCGTGTCTTACTGGCGTGAAGTGCGTGCGTAAAATATTGTTCGATACCAATTTGCTTAAGATTTACATTTCCGTTTGTGATAGCAACGAGAGGTACACGTTTCGATAACTTCTTCAAGGTTTTGCAAATGTTTTTGTCTACTGTGAAGTCGCTGCGTTTGTGATAAAAGGTATCAAAGCAATCGGCGACGGCGTCTGGAATGATATCGCTTCCTAAGCCTGCAGCTAAAAAGGCTTTAGTTAGGGTTATTGTGCGCAAGGCGCCCATATCGTGCTTTAGCTCAGGTGATTCGGCAAGTGCCGCTTGCTTAAATCCCAACCAGTCCTTGGGGGAGTAATGCTTTGCATGAGGATAATGTTGCGCGATGTGCGTACGTAAATGTTGCTCCGCTTCAAGTATATATGGCCAGTTATCGTATAAGGTATCATCCAAATCGAAAGTTAAGGCCTTAATTTCTCCAAACGGTTTGTAAATAATCACTTCTTTTTAGCCCTCGGATGCGCCTTGTCATAGATTTCTGAAAGATGTTGAAAATTAAGGTGGGTATACACCTGAGTCGTAGACAAATTAGCATGGCCTAAAAGCTCTTGAACCCCTCTTAAATCTTTGCTCGATTCCAATACGTGTGTAGCAAAAGAATGGCGCAAGGTGTGGGGGCTGATTTGTTGGTAAAGTGTCTGATGTTTAGCCCAATGATCTAATCGCTTGGCCAACTGTCGATTAGAAAGCCGACGTTTTTGTTTAGAAATAAAAAGCGCCTGTGCGTCTTCCTGCGCGCCAGGTGGGGCGTACTCATCACGAATATTTAAGTAATCTTCCAGTGCTTTTGATGCCTTTCGGCCTATGGGGATGATCCGCTGCTTATTACCTTTGCCGGTAACTTTTACTGACATTCCCGACTGACTTTCTTCCAGAAGGTCTTCAAGATCTAAGCCGGTTACTTCCGATAAACGCAAGCCGCAGCCGTAAATTAACTCAAAAATTGCTTTGTCTCGCAAGCCAATAAAATCATCACGCTCAAACGATAAAAGCGCGTTCATTTCGTCAACATTTAACTGCTTGGGTAGCGGTTTATTTTGCTTAACTGAATGAACGCTTTTAGCAGGGTTGTGTTGTAAATAGCCAAGCTTGACCAGAAATTGACAAAAGTTTCGAAGTACCGTTAGTTGCAAATTTATACTGCGTGATGACAGGCCTCGTTTATGACCAATATGCAGCACCTTTTTGCAGTCTTCGGTGCTAAGATGTCGCCAATTGTCCAGTTGCAATCGAGATTTGATGTCGAGCAATTGACGTTCATAATTTTTAACAGTATGCGCTGAAAGCTGTCTTTGTACTTCACACTCATGAAGATACTGACTGAGTAACACATCATCCTGAGCTTTGGTTTTTGATGGATTAGCGTCACTCATAGTATTCCCATGAGCTTGTGTTTACGCAAATTGCTTAAGTTGATGAGTTAAAAACGCCTGTAAGTAGGCTAATAGGGTTGTGTCCATATCTGGCGAAAAGTGCAATGGATTTTCGCTTGCGATGGCCAAGAGTGCAATCGGCTTTTCCTGCACATTATCTTTGTCAGTGCCGATTACAATTAAAGCGACCGATTCAACACTTTTCTGTGCGTCTTCATTCATGGAAAACAAGACTTGCTTTTCATGCTGATTCAAACGCCCAAAATAAAAAGGCTGCTTATTGAGACGCTTATCCAGTAATGCCCGCTGTTGCAACTCTGGCAGTTTATACGGCGAATCTATTGCGTCGTTAAAAGGATAAAGCACTGCCTGACTCAAACCCAAGGCTTTACAAAGCTGTGTGCTTAAAATGGAATTTAGCTCTTGGATGCTGCTGCTTTTCGCAATTGCCAGATTCACGTCTGCATAGGTAGTGTAAATTGTCTCATTGCGTTTGGCGTTATGAATGAGTTGTTCAAGTTGTTTCTTTTGGCTTTTGATTTTGTCGCGGTATTGTTCAATTTGTAGTTGAGTAAGCGAAACGACGCCTTTATTCTGATGGTGTACTTGTAGTTCGCTTAATACCTGCGGATGCTGAAGGAAAAAATCAGGGTTTTGCTGTAAATAAGCAACGATGTCTTTCGCTTGTATCGGCGCTGTTTCGTGATTTTTTTGAGTCTGTTCATTCGCTGCATCGGCTTTGCAAATATCTTCAGCCTGAGGCGATAAGGAGTGTGTCATAAAGGTATTTGTCCATCGTATATATGTTCGGCAGGGCCGGTCATTTTAAGCATCGTGTCACCGCCTTGCCACTTAATGCTAAGTTTACCACCGGGTAGCTCAACGTCCACTTCTTGTTTTAATTTTCCCTGCATTTGTCCTATTGCGACCGCAGCACATGCACCACTGCCGCAAGCAAGTGTCTCTCCTGCGCCGCGTTCATATACTCGCAATTTAATGTGTGAATCATCAACAATCTGCATAAATCCGACGTTAACACCTTCTGGAAAACGTTCATGCTGGCCTAAAAATGCGCCAATCTTAGCGACTTCGGCTGTCTCAACACTGTCGACTTCGAGCACGCAATGCGGGTTTCCCATTGACACCACGCCGCAAAAGTAAGTGGTATGGTTATCTCTAATGATATAGGTATTTTCCTGTTTATTGGCTTTAAAAGGTACTTCGGCAGGCTCAAAGATTGGCTTACCCATATTGACTGTAACTTGTCCCTCTTTTTCAATATATAAGACCATACGGCCAGACTTTGTGCTTACCACAATTTTATTTTTGTTTACCAAGCCTTTATTTTTAACAAATCGTGCAAAACAACGAGCACCATTTCCGCATTGAGACACTTCACTGCCATCGGCGTTAAAAATCCGGTAGTGAAAGTCTTGGTCTGGGTCGTAGGGGGGCTCAACAATTAGTAACTGGTCAAAGCCAACACCAAAGTTACGGTCCGCCAATTGCTGGATTTTTTCTTTAGAAAAAAAGACATTCTGGGTGACCGCATCGACCACCATAAAATCATTGCCAAGGCCGTGCATTTTAGAGAAATGCAACATTGGCCTTTTTTGTTGTTTGTTTGCTGGCGAGTGCATCATTTACGTCACCACAAATTCATCTTTGTACAGGTCGCTGAGCTTTTCTCTTGCGCGCACAAGAATACTTTTGTCTTTATCTACCATTATTTCAGCTGGGCGGCATCGGCTGTTGTAATTGCTGGCCATCACAAAACCATACGCACCCGCACTTTTTACTGCCAGTAAGTCGCCTGCCTGAATAGCCAAATTGCGATCTTTACCTAAAAAATCACCCGTTTCGCATACGGGGCCAACCACATCATAGGTCTGAGGCAATTCTTCTCTCACATTGACCGGCTCGATTTTTTGCCATGCGCCGTACAGTGCCGGTCTTAGCAGGTCATTCATCGCAGCATCAACAATTGCAAAATTCTTTTCTTCGCCTTGCTTTAAAAATTCTACTTTTGTCACCAAAATACCCGCGTTTGCAGCAATGGCACGTCCAGGTTCAAGTATGAGGGTCAAATGCTCACGACCAACCATTTTCTCGGCCATTGCTTGTGCATAAGCTTTCGGATGGGGTGGGTTTTCGTTGTTATAAGTCACACCCAGTCCACCGCCAACATCAAGATGTTCTATGTGAATATCAAGTTCCGCTAACTGATCAATCAATGATAAAAGGCGCTCTAGGGCATCCACAAATGGTGCAATCTCTGTTAACTGAGAACCAATATGGCAATCCATACCTTTTATGAGCAGATGAGATAAGGCATTCGCTTTTTGATAGCTTGCCAGAGCGTCTTCATGCGCAATGCCAAACTTATTGGCTTTTAGTCCGGTTGAAATATATGGGTGGGTTTTTGCGTCCACATCCGGGTTAATTCTCAAAGAAATCGGCGCCATTACGTCCATGGCACTTGCCACGCTGTTGATACGCTCGAGCTCCGGAATTGATTCTACATTAAAGCATTTGATTCCTTGCTCAAGTGCAAAACGGATCTCATCTTCGGTTTTACCTACGCCAGAAAACACGACCTTTTTCGCTTCTCCACCCGCCGCCAGAACTCGTTCCAGCTCACCACCCGAAACAATATCAAAGCCCGATCCCAGTTTTGCCAATACTGACAGCACACCCAAATTTGAGTTGGCTTTTACTGCATAACAAATAAGATGCTTGTGAGCACTTACTGCATCATCAAAAGCCTGAAAATGACGCTCAAGTGTGGCTCTTGAATACACATAACAGGGGGTGCCATATTGCATGGCGATATCTTCTACGGCGACATCTTCAGCAAACAATCGCTTGTTTTTGTATTGAAAAAAATCCATTACTGCTCTCCTTGCAAATTTTGTTCGGAGTCAGCGGTATCGGAAGCTTCTTGTGTTTGATTTGCAGGTGGCTCTTCAGGAAGATACAAAGGTCCACGCTGACCACACGCACTTAGCAACATGACTAGACATGCTGTGAGTACGCATTTTTTTTGCGACGTCATAGGGTACTTCAACAATTAAAACGCTAATGCGCTAACATTGCACTGCAACGACCAAAAATGCAAATGAAATTGCGGTTCTCAGCGCAATTTAGCTCAAGCTTTCTTCACAAAGTGAAGCGGCGTTATTTTGATGTTTATCCACTAGTTGCGTGAAAAAGGTCCATGTATCTGATGATAGGTAATAACGCAGAGACGATAGCTTATTACCGCCATTTGCAAACCATTGTGATAGTGAACAGATCATAACATCGGGATACCCCGCCTTACTGGCAGCAATCGTTCGAATGGCCCAGTTCCATTCGCTTTTGGGATAAACGCGCAATACTAATTTTGAGTGGCCAATTGCTTCTTCCCACTGATTCTCATGCAGTGAAACGAGCGCTTTATTTTCAATGGCGGAAGCAAGTTCCTGGTCGTTTGAGGAAGAAGATACTGCGCGTTCAAAATCTGCTTTTGCCTGATTTATCGCGCCTAATCTCAAATGAATGAGGCCACGTCTTCGATACACCGAAGGAAAATTATTTCCCAGAGAAATTGCGTCATTGTAGTCATTCAGTGCTTGGTCAAGCGAAGGATTTTCATCGCTATGTAAACGAACCCAGGTTAAACCTCTGTCTACCAATATACCTGCTTTGATGCTCCGTTGAGCTTGTTCTAAGGCCTCACTATACGCACTTTTGGCTTCAGCAAACTCGCGCTTGGCAAAGAGAATTCGACCTAATCCCCATAATGCGATGCCTTGTTGTTCATCTTCTTCGAGAACCTGCTCAAAGTAGGCACTTGCTTGGTCAAAATCTTTCTCTTCAAAACTCTTGATCCCGCGCAGAAGTAATATTTCGGCTGAGGCTTCATCGTCTTGCGCACCTAAAGAATATGCATTTTGCTTGATTTGCTTTTCTTCCATCGTCAAAGGGACATTTTTCAAAAATTTCTCTACAACGAACAGGGCTTTTTGATCGTCACTGTTAGTGTAGCTTAGTCGCTCTATGGATTCTTTTAAGCTGCTTATCTCATTAAACATGGCTTGTGAGCGAATCTGATCTTCTCTCGCCTGCTCTTTAAAGGCAACCAGCTCCTGAGTCAGCCTGCCGGAATCCTGTTTAATTACCTCAAGTTCGTCTTGCAAAGCCTCAAGTCGCTGTTGATCTTCCTGATACTCACTCGCCCCATACAAAAACAAAAGGCCTACCAAAACAATGGCACTTAACTACACTCCAATGGCTAGTTTGGCCTTCTTTTGGTTGTCTTTTAAATTTTCAATGGCCTCTTCAACATCACTTTGCATGATTTTGCGCTCCCTGCGATGGGTGACGGGCTGTGTTTTGCTCAGAAAGGTTTTGCGGCGCAGCCTGTCCGCCATTTCCATTAGGATTTACTGCATTAATAATATTGGTGGCTTTATCGGTAAACTGCATAAAATGTTCGATAGCAGCCCCACCACAAGATACTTGCTCAAGCGCGCGAAAAAACTGATGCCGGTCGTCAATCGTTAATAAACAGATACTAAGTTTGGAAACACACTTTTCAGACGCGTTAATCGTTATGTAAATAATGGCAAAAAACAGAAAAAAGATGCCAACAAAAGTGCCAATCGTGGCGTAGCCTGCGTCTTTTTCTACAAAAAGCTTGTATAAAAAAACACCAACAAAGAGCAAGAGAATACTGATGAGTAAGACCAGTATTGTCTTTCGGGTGCGAGTGTTCGCTTCAATGACTTCGGTTTTCACAATTTCGAAGCGTTGACGAATACACTCAGGGTTCCATTGCGAGTGGTTAGACATAAAAAATCCTTTCGATCAATTTATGACTAAACTGCAACCTTGGTAATACTTACCCTAAATGAGAAAATGGGTCGAGGAAATTAGCCTACTGCAATTGATAATGCATATAGATTTTTACTATAGCCCAATTCAGGCGACTTTGTCATGTTTGAGATAAAATATACTGAATTACGCGTGCAACGTTGCCAATTTGGCCTTAACTGCATCTGGAAACTTCACTTGCTCCCAGAGTGTTTTGCAAATCTGCTGGTGCTTATGCCAATTTCCTTGCGCAATCCAATCAACGAACTTCTGACAATCACCGGGATAGGAAATTCGAGTACCCTTTCGATGTTGTAGCCATTCATCAATTTCTTCAGCATTAACACTGTGCATCACCTCGCACAAATCCAGCTTCTTGAGTGTATAAGCATTGGATAACTGCTCATATTGGCCTTTGAGCGGTTTTAGCAAAAGCGCTTTTCCCAAAGTCAAACATTCAGTTGAAAGTTCAAATCCGCTATTTGCAATAACGCCGGCACAACGATGAAGATCTTGCTTGAAAGTGCTTGTCGACAAAGGGCACCAAAGAATATTCTTGTCTTTTACCTGTTTGGAGATATCAGGGTGATAGCAGATAAACGCTTGTTCACTTGGTATTTGCAATTGCTCCTGAATGGTAGTGAGTGTTTCAAACGGCAGATAGACAAGCGTGAATGGATTTCCCGATAACGTTGTCACTGATGGCTTTTTAGAGGCTTCAGCTGCGTGTGTCACATCCGTCACAAAAGGTGGAATAATTTGATGACCAAAATGATACCAATGTGTGCCCAGTGAGTACTGCGTTGGTGCAAAGTGTTTAGTAATTATTTTATCCGTTAAGCCTTGTTTGTGTTTTGGTACATTTTGTAAAAATGCAGCCTGATGGCTCACTGAAAGAGAGGGGACGCCAGATAACTTTGCTGCCCATGCCGATACTGGCTCAAAGTCATTAATCACAAGATCGTAATTGTCTAGCACCAGCGATCTGAACTCGGTAATAAACTGATACACATTGTTTTGCGTGAGTGTTTTACAACGATTTATTCGTCCATTTTCGGTAATGAAAGTGAGTCCGCGTCGGCTTTGATATCCGTTGAATACTTCCATGTCAAAATAATTATTCGATGCTCGACCACTAAACAAATAATCAACTTGAAGATCTGAGCGTTTTGCTAAGGCATGCGCCATATGTCTTGCGCGCGTAATATGACCGTTTCCCGTCCCTTGTACACCGTACAAAATTTTCATGAGATTTTATCCAAGTATTACCATGGCGCTAATCGCCATACAAAGGCCCAAACTTGCGCCGATTATTACATCTAAAGGAAAATGCACGCGCAGGACAATGCGCGAAATACCAATCAGACTAGCCCAAACGAATACAAACAATGTGAGAGTAGGATAATACTGCGCAACGATGGTCGCCATCAGGAATGCTGCTGCTGTGTGCCCCGAGGGCAAACTAAATTTGTCGGCAGGCACAATATGCGATTTCAGGTTATAAAGTAAGTCGCATGGCCGTTTGCGCTTAAACAAGTGCTTGAGCACTACATAAAGAGGGATTTCGATGCTGTAAGCTAAAAGGGCGGTGTAAAAAAATAGTGCCCCGTGTTCTGGGTCATAAAAATACAAGAGCGTCGCAACTAAAATGTATAAATAGCCGTCTCCGCTACGAGAAATCCATTTGAACACTTTTACGCTGAATTGGTCAGGGCAGCAAAGGTGCTTGGTGATCCATTGAAAAACTTGTTGGTCCAGGTAGGCAAGGCGTCTCATTTATGGATTCCTGCGCTTTTTTCAATGGACCTCACCTTAAGGTTAAAGTATGAAGCAATCGTGACACTTATGCGAAAAGATTATGACAATATCCCTCTCCAGCTTCGATTTAAACGCTTTACTTAGCTATTTTAAATAAAATCAGTCTGATTAGTTTACTCTCTATGCGTTTTGCACTAGGGTGATGGAGTGTTTATCTATCGATGTTGTTTACTACTATGGAAATCAATACTTCTGAACTTTGTGATTTATACGCCGACCGCATTGATGTGGTTGAGCCTGTGTTTACGAATTACGGTGGTGCATTTTCTTATGCTGGCGAAATCAGTACGATAAAGTGTTTCGAAGACAGAGGTTTGGTCGATAAAGTACTGGCAACTAATGGGATTGGAAAAGTCTTATTAATTGACGGTGGCGGATCCACACGGCGTGCTCTAGTTGATGCGGAAAACGTTCAGTTGGCAGTTGAAAATGGATGGGAAGGTATCGTTTGTTATGGTGCGGTTCGCGATGTGGATTTACTTGAAGAGTTTGATATTGGTATTCACGCAATTAACTCTATTCCAGTTGCGGCCGATAGTCGTGAGATTGGTGATTTAGACATTGCCGTGAATTTTGCTGGCGTCACATTTTTGCCTGAAGATTTCATATACGCAGACGGCACCGGGATCATTTTATCCCCAGAGCCGCTTGATATCGAAATGGACGATTAATGCTCATGCCTGTTAGGCAAGCCATCTTATTATGACTTGCCAATAAGGTGTAAAGTGCAGCGTTTATTTATATTGAGTGAACACTTCGTTCAAGTAGGCGGCTATTCGCACACCGCCTTGTTGTAAGCGCAGGGTCGCGGTATCAATGTGGTCATAAAGATACTGCCATGACAGACTGTCTTCTTCAGGATAAATTTTATCTCTGATTGCAACGCTTTCGGCAATATAAACCAAGGGATCGGTAGTCATCCACGCTTCAGCCTGTTCAGGCGTAATTTTACTGCCAAGCCAATCACTCCACTCGGTATAGGATAAATCTCGTTGGTCAAGCAGCCCCGAATCCCATACGCGATGAAGATTTGATTCTTCTCTGAAAAACTCAAGCTTTACGTCATTGCCACCGCGATCTTTTCCGTTCCCAGCATGGAGCGGCTGATGTAAGTCGCCAATAATGTGAATAGCAAAACGCAGAGCCAGTCGCTTATCTTCAATAGACGCTTTTGGATCGCGAAGCGTTGACGTGAACGATTCGAGCGCTGAAACGGAGTCCCCCTGTTCAGGCGCACCTACTTCTGCGTAAGTTTTACCAGGCGGCACCGTTACATAATGATAGGGGCCAGCCACTTTTTGCCAGAAGTGATCAGGATTGGAGCGCATTTCATCTGGGTAGGTAGAGGCTTCCGCCAGGCTTTCATTTAAGAGGATCTCCTCAATTGCCGCTTTTGCCTGATCTGACAGATAATTCTCAGCAATTTTGCCTGTTACTCGATGGCCAGTTTGCCCCCAGGCATGCGCGAATTGACTGCTTGTAAGCAGGCATAAACAGCCAAAAGTCGACATCGCAGTTTTGAGCATTTTCATTCAATTATTTTCCTATTAGTTAGTAATATGGCTTAAATAACTAGTCTTGAGTCTCATCAGGTTTTGGGGCTCTTGCATGATCATAGCCCCATCTTTGGATTAAGCCCTGATCAACGCCAATATGGTCTAATATGCGAGCCACTACAAAATCAATCAAGTCATCTATCGTTTTCGGATTATGATAAAAGCCGGGAGCAGCAGGCATAATAGTCACGCCTAAGTCAGCAAGAGTCAGCATGTTTTTAAGATGCAAACTTGATAAAGGCATTTCGCGGGGTACAACAATTAACTGGCCTTTTTCTTTTATGACCACATCGGCGGCTCGCTCAATTAAGTTATCGCAGGCGCCAACCGCAAGAGAAGATAGTGTGCCGGTGGAGCAGGGGCATATGATCATCTGCTTGGGCGCGGCCGAGCCTGATGCCACTGGAGAAAACCATTCTTCTTTACCGCATACGCGAATTTGCCCGGTTTTCGCACCTGAATATTCTGTAAAATAAGCGCTTGCCTGTTCTGGCTTTGCTGGCACTTTCATGTCTTCTTCAGTGGCAAATACAACGCGTGCTGCTGAAGACATAAGCAAATACAGATGATAGTCGGCTTTGACTAATTCTTTGATTAGTTTAAGCGCGTATGGCGCTCCCGAGGCACCAGTAATTGCCAGCGTAATGGATTTATCCATGAACATCTTCCTTATTTGCGCTTGCTTCTAAAGCATGTAGCAGTTTTTTATGGATGGAGTCAAAGCCGCCATTACTCATGATTAACACGTGGTCGCCTGCCTGTAAGCTTTTGCTTAAATTAGCAATAATGTCATCGGTTTTTTTGTAAAGATGCACTGGAACCTTTGAGTTATCGACCAGTTGTTGCAAAGACCAATCTAAACTTGCTGGCTCAAGCAAATGCACCTCATCTGCTACTTGCCATGATTGCGCTAATTGATTTTTATGAATGCCCATACGCATGGTATTGGATCTTGGTTCTAATACGGCTATGATTTTTTGATTGCCCACTTTCTTACGCAAACCGTCAATGGTGGTTTTGATGGCGGTGGGGTGATGGGCAAAATCGTCATAAACCGTTACGCCCTTTGCCAAGCCCTTAATTTCCATTCGTCTTTTTACGTTTTTAAAGCTGGCTAGTGCTTTGATTGCATCGTCAATGCTCACGCCAGCATGATGGGCAGCTGCAATAGCCATCAGTGCATTATGCATATTGTGCTCACCAATTAAAGCCCAACTTACCGTACCGACCGGCTTTCCTTTGTGCACCACATGAAAGCTGCTGCAATCCGAGCGTATGGGGTCTGCCTGCCAAATGGCTTTGTGCGCACTGCCAATGAACTGTTTTTCAGACCAGCAGCCTTTTTCTAAAACGGCTTCCATATTCGCTTCAGCGGCTTTTGAAAGTACAAGGCCATTTGAGGGGACTGTTCTTACCAAATGATGAAACTGCTTTTTGATTGCATCTAAATCTTCAAAGATATCCGCATGGTCAAATTCAAGATTATTGAGAACAAGTGTTCTTGGTCTGTAATGTACGAATTTGGAGCGCTTGTCAAAAAATGCGCTGTCGTACTCATCTGCTTCAATAACAAAAAATGGCGTCTCACCAATGCGGGCAGAAATACCAAAGTTTTCGGGAACGCCCCCTATCAGGAAGCCCGGATGTAAACCCGCATCTTCTAATATCCATGCCAACATAGAGCTTGTACTGGTTTTACCGTGAGTGCCTGCTACAGCTAATACCCAGCGGTCTTTTAACAAATGATCCAATAACCACTGTGGGCCACTGGTGTACGGAAGATTTCTGTCAAGCACGTACTCCACCGCGGGATTACCGCGAGCCATTGCATTTCCAATGATCACCATATCGGGAACCGGTTCAAATTGGGATACATCATATCCTTCTGAAAGCGCTATCCCAAGTTGCTCTAGTTGTGTGCTCATAGGCGGATAGACATTGCGATCAGAGCCGGTCACCTTATACCCTAAACTTTTGGCGATGGCCGCAATGCCACCCATAAAGGTACCGCAAATTCCTAAAATATGTACGTGCATAGAATTGTTTTGCCGTTAATATAATTTATGCTGAATGATGAGGTCGATAGTGTAACAGATGCGATGCAAAGGGATAATATTTGATAGGCATCAGCACACTTTTCTTCAAACTTTGCACTTACTTCGCACAAAAAGTTCAGATTTTTTCTTTCGCAGTTACAAAATTACCTAAAAAAATGAGGGATTAAGACATTTGTCGCTTTTCATTCATTCACTATTCGCTGTACAATGAATTTGTGCATACGTATGCAGTTAGACTTCAAAGGATTTCTATTCTCGACTTTACATGCATGATGCAAATAAATAACCAACATCACACTCGCGCAATAATAATTACCATAAAGCGCCTCATCAAAAAGGAACGCAGGTTTAATGAAACGCCTCAATTCTCAGCTACAACAAGACGGAGCTCCACTTGAGCTTATTTTATTAATAAGAACGCTGCTTGCAGGCTGCAAAGAAATATCGTTTCGTGTTAGCCAAGGAGCTTTGGCAGGCGTATTGGGCTCTACCTTGAGTGAAAACGTACAGGGAGAGACGCAAAAAAAGCTAGACGTTATTTCGAATCAAATTTTAAAAGATACCTTGCGTGAATCGGGCTATGTGAAAGCAATTTCATCTGAAGAAGAAGAAAATGTGGTTCCCTGCAACCCGGAAGGAAATTACCTGGTAAGCTTCGATCCACTTGATGGCTCATCTAATACCGAAATTAATAGCCTCATTGGCACCATATTTTCTATCGCCCATGCGCCGCAGTGGATGAAACCTGATGATCCGTCCGCATTTTTACAACCCGGTACACAAATGGTTGCAGCCGGTTATGTGTTATACGGGCCATCTACCATGCTTGCAATGACAACCGGGCGTGGTACGCATCTTTATACCTTAGATAAAACTCATGGCGGATTTTTGGTGACTAATGCAAATGTGCAAATTCCCGAGCAAACCAGCGAGTTCGCAATCAATACATCTAACCAAAGGCATTGGGAAGCGCCCATTCAACAATACGTGTCTGATTTAATTGCTGGTTCAGAAGGGCCGCGTAAGAAAGATTACAATATGCGCTGGGTCGCTGCGATGGTGGGCGATATTCATCGCGTTCTGTGCAGAGGGGGAATTTTTATGTATCCCTTCGATAAGCGAAACCCTAAAATTCCAGGAAAGCTGCGATTATTGTATGAAGCCAATCCTATGGCATTTTTGATAGAACAGGCAGGTGGCCTGGCGTCTACCGGTGAGGGCCGGATTATGGAAGTAATGCCGCACGAAATTCATCAGCGTGTGCCCACATTGCTTGGCTCAAAAGAAGAAATAGAGGCCTGTTTAGCGTATTATTCCAAAGATAAAAATAAAAAAGCCGTAGCAAGTTAGTCTCAAGCTACGGCCAGAAGGGGAATATAGCCGCTTATGTCTAAAACGCGCATTGACGCAATTTTATTTGATAAAGACGGAACAATATTTGACAGCGAACAGGCTAACAAAACAGCTTGGATGACGACTACCAAAGAGTTTGGTATCGATTTTAGTGAATCTCACTATCAACAGTTTGTCGGTGTCCCTACTCAAGACTGTTTTGCGATGGCAAAAACCATGTTTGATAGTGATTTTCCATGGGATGAATTTTTTGTGTCACTCAGAAAGCGGATGCTGCGTCAGTTTGAACAAGGTATTGCGTTTAAGACGGGCTTTGAATCCTTTTTCAGTCACATCAAAACCGAGCAATATCCGCTGGCATTAGTGACTTCTGCAAACCGTTTCGGAACCGAGCTTACCTTCAAGCAATCAGGCTATTTGTCTGACTTTCAGGCAGTGGTGACCGTGGATGATGTAAAGCAGCCTAAACCGCATCCGGAGCCCTATCTGCTTGCATGCTCAATACTTGAGGTGGAACCTTCTCATACTATCGTGTTTGAAGATTCCAATGTGGGGCTTTTGGCCGCGCTGGATGCTGGCTGCAAAGTCATCGGCATTGAAGATTTGGTGCCTATTGAGCCTGCGATAAAATCACGATGTTTTGCAACGGTCGAAAACTTTCAGCAGGCTAAATCCTTGCTTTTTTAAGTCTCTGCATATAACGCAATGGCGCACACAGCTTAAGACATTTGTCGCAAAGGTTTTACTTAAGTGCAAAAAGTTCATAGGCTACGAGCATATCGACGCTGAATGTCTGAAATAGTTGGATGCCAAACAAATATTCACTATACTTGCGCGCAATATTTTAACCATAATTTATCCATTATAAAGGAAGCATCATGAGCTTAAACAATGTCCCTGCGGGTAGTAACCTGCCTGATGAAATTTTTGTCATTATAGAAATTCCCGCTTTTTCATCACCCATTAAATACGAAGTAGATAAAGATACTGGTGCCTTATTTGTTGATCGCTTCATGGGCACATGCATGCAATATCCTTTAAATTACGGCTACGTTAATAATACGCTTTCTGATGATGGTGATCCGGTTGACGTGCTTGTAATGACTCCGCATCCACTGCTTGCAGGTTCGGTGATCAAATGTCGTCCGGTTGGTGTGCTGAATATGACGGATGAGTCAGGACAGGATGCCAAGGTCATTGCTGTTCCAGTGGCAAAACTTTCTCAATCTTATAACGACGTTCAAGATATTGATGATGTGCCAGCCTTAATAAAAGATCAGGTTGAGCATTTCTTCTCTCACTATAAAGATCTTGAAAAAGGCAAGTGGGTGAAAATTGATGGTTGGGCTGGCATTGATGCTGCAAAAGCCGAAATTGTATCCAGCGCACAGCGATATGAGAAGGGCGCTGAGTAAATCTCAAACCGGCTTTAGCTTAAAGCAAGCTAATCTGGGTGAAAATCTGTATAATAAAAAGCTCGCTCTGCGAGCTTTTTATTATTTAGCTGACGCTTTTTTACTCCGATAAACAGAGGTGTATTTTGAGACACGCTTTATTTCTAATTTTCTTCGTCGTCCTATCCTTTTTCCCTAGCATGAATGGGTTTGCTGATGAACCACAAGAGCTGTATTGGGAAGATTTAGTACCGAAAGGCTTTGTTATACCGCCTGCTCCCATGACCAATCACGATGGTAATATGACGCAAGCACAGCCCAATGCACCCTTGAGAGAGGAGTTAAACGGTGAGTTGGTTAAAATCCCCGGTTTTGTGGTGCCGCTTGAGGGCGACGCTGACAACATTACTGAATTTCTGCTCGTTCCTTACTTCGGTGCATGTGTGCATGTGCCCCCTCCACCATCAAATCAAATTGGTTATGTAAAATTTTCCGAAGGCGTGCCGATAGATAACCTATACGATGCCATTTGGGTAACAGGAACCTTGTCTACAGAGGGTTGGAAAGGAGATATTGCTTCGGTGGGTTATCGTTTATCAGGTATGTCTGTGAGTGCATTTGAAGGGTAAAACATAAAAGTTTATCTCAATTCACTCATGGTCAGACCAGACAATTTGGCAATATTTATGTGGGTGAATTATGAATTTTTTAACTGGCTTTTTAGCTAGGCTAACAATAGCGCAAAAACTGTTTGCTATACCATCGATGGCAATCCTTAGTTTTGTAGTGTTTGTTGGTTTTACGGCCAATACGGCAAGTACAAACGTCAAATTACTTGAAGACGCTCGCGAAATTCAATTTCCAGCCTTATTAGCGTCACGTAATGCACTGGTTAACATGGAAAATGTGAAATCCAGTCTTAGTGCGGCGGTGACAACAGGGGATGAAGAAGCTTTAGTCAAAGCGCAGGAAGAAGCAAACGTTACCATTGATAACTTAAATACAATTAAGGCCTTAAACGAAAATATGGCGGCAAGCGTTTCGCCCATTCTGACTGACTTTAATCGTTACTTTGCAGTAGCTTATGATGTGAGCGAGTCGATGGTGAACAATACCGCTGACTTTTCAAAACTGGCTGAACTAACGGCTGATATGAATGCTGCGTTTGAGGCAGCAACCGGCTCTTTGAAAGCGTTTAGCGATGAGCAATTAGCCGGCTTTGAAAATGCCATCGAAACTTCTAACGTTGCTGCAAAGCGTTTAAGTCAGGTGGGTATCTTCATGGGACTGATTACGGCGGTGGTATTGCTGGCAGTAGCGGTTCCCATTGTGCGCAATTTGCGTGGCAGCATATTAAACGTGGTGAATTCGCTAAAAGATATTGCACAAGAAGACGGCGATTTAACGGTTAGAATTCGCACTACCAATAAAGATGAAATTGGCGACTTGGTTTACTGGTTCAATCAGTTTGTAGAGAAGCTACAAAATGTAGTCCGTGATATTGGTAATGCAAGTCAACCTTTAGCGACCTTAGCAAGTAATCTGCATCAAGTATCAGGCGATGCGCGAAATACTATCTCAGCGCAGCAGATGTCTGCATCAGATGCAAAAGCGGCGGTGGATGAAATGACACTTAGCGTTAATGCAGTTGCTGCAAGTGCTAATGAAGCAGCCAGCGCAGCCACTGAGGCGTCGGGCGCGGCAGACGAAGGTCAGCGAGTCGTTAATCAAACCGTTTCGAGCATTCAAAGCCTGGCAACGCGAGTAGATGAAACAGCCGTTGTAATCAAAAAACTCGAACAAGATTCAAATCAGGTGGGTGTGGTGCTGGATGTGATCAAAGGCATTGCAGAACAAACCAACCTGCTTGCACTTAATGCTGCCATTGAGGCTGCTCGTGCGGGCGAGCAAGGCAGAGGCTTTGCGGTGGTTGCAGATGAAGTAAGAACGCTTGCATCACGTACACAAAAATCTACGGAAGAAATTCAAGCAACCATTGAGCAGTTGCAAGGTGCAGCCCGCTCAGCCGTAAACGTTATGGCAAAAGGCACTGAGCAAGCATCCTTAAGTGTGGACGAAGCAAACAAAGCGGGGAACAGCTTAGGAGCAATCACGCAAACGATTGCACGCATTACCCAAATGAATGATCAAATCGCAAAATCCACTGGTGAACAGCAAACCGTGGCTATGTCGATTAGCTCCAACGTAGATGATATTAACAAACGTACAGAAGACACGGCATCAAGCTCCGAAAAACTGACTCACGTAAGCCATGAGCTAGAGCAATTGTCTGAAGATTTTAGTCGCATTATGCGTCAGTTTAAGTATTAACAAGAGCCCATCTAAAGGCCTACCATGTTGAAGATGCCCGCGTATGCGGGCTTTTTCTTGTAACTCAGGTGAATAAGCGATGTGCCTTTATTTACCGCGTAAATAAAGAACGGCGTCTTGCTTGATTATTGATTCTGGCACCTTAATGGATACACCATTTTTCCCATCAGTAACTAACTCGTTTCCTTCAACTTCCTCGCCCGTTATTGGGTCAAGCCATGTCATACTGAAGCTACCCATCGGTAATGACAAGTTTATTTCTGCATTATTAAGCTGCTCAGCGCCGTAATAAACAAGATGAAAACCATCTCCGGTGGCCTCAAAAAGTCCGTTGGCAGCGACAACCGGTTTAAGGCTGGTTAATGGGAGCGCGTTAAAAAAGTCGGCGGCGATTTTTGTTTGCTTCCACAAGTTTTCACGCTGGCGAAAATCTTCGGAAGATAAATCGTTGTGCGGCTGATGCGCGCCAAAATACCATTCTACACCGGTTGCACCTGCCATTAATGTACCCCAAAGCGCGTAGCGTCGAAGTGAGTCGTGTGTGGGGTCGTCAGCATCTATTTTGGCTCCTGTGTGCCACATGCCAATTTCATCCATGGTAATGGCCCAGCCATGTCCTTTATTTGCGCCATTTTCAGCCGACAATTTCCGCCATTTAGCGATCTCGTCAAACGCCTGTAAGCGATTGTCTATTTGAAAAGACATGCCTTCAATGGCGCTTTTGTAGAGCGGTGGAAGAATGTTATCTTTATCGTGTGGGCTTGGCATGGTGTGTATAAAAATGGGATTGTTGTGCGGGTCGTTTTGCTCAAAATAGGCGGCCATTGCGATGCGTTGCTCAGAGCTTTGACCTTCTGGGGACCAGTCAGAAGGACCATTTTCTTCGCCTAAGTTCCAAATAAGGCCATTGTGATAGCCAAAGCGCGCAATCAGCTCGCGATAATATAGCTTTCTCAAACGCTCGGTATTGCCTTTATCTAAAAAGAGCTCGTTTTCAGTCTCTTGGGTGACCATGTGAATAAGCATGTTTCGGTCATTTAAATGCGAAAATACGATATCCCACTGCGCAAGTTTACTTACATCGAAGCGATCAAGGGTTTGATGATCAATATAGGGCCAAACATCCTGACCATCTCCATTAATATTCATGGTTAAAAAATATTGAGACTGCATTCCTTGCGAAGCGAGATAATTAATTGCGCCAATGATGCCTTTGCCCTTATTTGTTTGCCAAAGCGGATCGCCAGACTGATAGTCTTGAACGTGAGGGCTAAATTCATGAATAAAATCTGGTGCTTTAGCTTCACCTTCACGGGCTTGTTGCGACGCACGGTAAGTGCTATCCATCTCATGATACGCCAAAAAGTTTTCAGGACTGTTGGCGCCGGTTTTTATCCAATGCTGCTGCGTAAATGGAAAGTAAAAATAGCCCTTGTTGAGTGAAACCTGTCCGTTTCTGTCAAAAAAATCAGCACCTGGAAATGGCTCGCCTACCTCAACACTGCCGCTCGTTTGTGCGATAGCTTGCATCAATGCAACTTGGTCTTTATGTGCAAACACCACATCTTTGGCCTGATACAGTTTGCTGTTATATTGCCACTTGCCCTTTGACTGCGGTGTAAAAATCGTACGCCAAATCTCACCTTTATCTGCGCTGGTATGAGCAGCTTTGCCGTCGGCTGCAAAAAAGCCTTGAACAAGCACCTCAGTGCCGCTTTCGTGCCGAAACTCCGTTTGCATGAGATAATCAGTAAAGGGATTGATTTCGTCGGTTTCAGAAACTTCAGGACCCTTTACATCTACCTCAATGGCTTGCCCAAAAGAGATAAGCTTGCTTGCCTGACTGTTTTGTTCAAGGTTCAAGGCATTAAGCGAGATTTTCTCCATCGTATCAAGCTCTGGTTCACCGCCTGCATTACCGCTGCCTGATACAATATATAAATGCTCATTGACCACAGCAAAACCGGTTCCATGGCGTCCATCAAGTAAAGCGGGACCTGATTGCCAATTATTGTTTTGGATATCTAAAATATCAACTTCACTATGCGCTTTTTGTTGAACAGGCGATTCACCTCCTGCAATGACGATTTTATCGCCTACAGCAATGGCTGAATTACCTGCTCGCGGTACCGATAAATTCGCCGACTCCGGCGAAATAGACCATGAATGGGTTTTAAAATCATACACATCGACTTGCGCTTGAGTCAGTGACATCCCTTCGCCCGTTGCATGAGATGTCTGCCTTCCGCCTATCGCATAGAGTTTGTGGTCAACCACTATTGCCTGAAAATGATCACGCGCTCTGGGTGCGTCCGGTAAGGCCGTCCATTTACCGCTTTGAGGGTCATACTTGTCAAACCACGGAACGCTCCCTCCCATATGGCCGTTAGTCAGGCCTCCTAAGAGATATAGCTCACCCTGGTAGGCAACTAAACCGCCTGCACCGCGGGCGCGATCATCAGGAATAATGTGCGAGGCAGTCATAGTCTGGGTTTCGGTGTTGTAGCGAAATACTTTTTCGATAGCGTCCTCTTCTGGCCAAGGGCCAGTCAAAGCGCCAACGATAAAAATCTCACCGTTTAGACTGACAGGTTGAAAGTGATGCATTTCCAGTGATGGAGTGATTTGCGCAGTCCAGTTTTGAGATTCGGTATCAAAAACCTCTATCGCTCTTTCACCTCTGCCCCCAAGTAGTACGATCTTATTATGATGCTCGAGCATACCGGCTTCGTGACGCACTTGATGATTGCTTTGGATAGACTCCCAGCCTTCATTGGCTTGACTGCAAGCGCCCACAACCACTATCAGGCCTATAGCAGAGATAAGGCGAACGAGTTTTACGTTTAGATTATTTATAGCTGCGTAAAAGCGCTTTGATAAAAGATGGTCGGGCATTAATAGATGAGGCACAGCCTTCTCCTTGTTAACACTATTTTTACAAGGCTACTGTATTCTTATTCTTGACAATAGGATATTTTAAGCGCGCGTTTGCATCAAAACGGCGTTCTTCGTTTTCTGACTGATAGCACGGTGACTAAGTAGATACGGTCAATTATTTTAGCAAGCCTTTTTTGGTCATGCGTTTGCTATACCAAAGAAGCAGCAGGGCTACAATCCAGATTGCAAGGGTAAAGCCCATAGTAGCAGGTGTGTAAAGATCATCAGGTGCGTCGGATACAAACTGATAAGCAAAAGATAAAATCATTCCCAGCAACGATAGCAAAAAGGCATGAAAAGCAAATCGCGTTCTGAATAACAATAAAAGCGAACCTACAAAGGCACCAAAAACACCAAAGGCCCAGGCGATGTTGGCCCAAAGCGGAAAACTGAAAAAATACGCCTGCTGCTCGGCGGTAAAGTTAGCCATATAAGCTTCGTTTTGCGTGTGCGTCATCGTGAAATCCATAACGCCACCTGAATTCCAAAGGATCGCCAATATCGCCACTAAGTAAAACCACCAAGGGGTTCTGCTTACCTGTGCTGTTGCTGCGCTAGTAGATTTGACCGATGCTTGTTCACTCATTGCTTTCATCCATATGTTAACAACAAATTAACATTAGCAACTGTGAAGGTTCTAAGCAAATAAAAAGTGACAAGTAATAGATAAATAGCGCGACTTATTTCAGCCGCGTGATTTTTTCGTGTAGTTCATAATTCTTATCTGTTACTACCGCTTCTAAAACTTCCAATCGGCCTTTAAATGCAGCGAGCTTCTTGTCAAGCGCGTCGTTAACGATCGCTTCCAAGTTGGCTTTTTCGGCTTTAATCGCTTCCACTTCCAATTGCTTTATCTTCTGCTTGTTTATTTGAAATATCAAAATAGATAAAAATCCCAAGCTCGCCAAAATTGTGAGGGTTAAAAATGTCCAAAGATTCAGTTCCATAAGTGTGTTTCCTATGTGCTGCTTCTCGCAAGCAGTTTGATGAGGTTAGCGCTTATATGAAGTTATGACTAAAACTTATATGTCAAAATAAGCAATATTAAAATAGACTAGCAAAATACAAGCCAAATAAAAACATCAATAGAATCAGAATGATATAGGAATTTATAGGAGACGAAATTAATGAATTCACTATATCTTAGGAAATTCTGCCAAAAATCAACGAATTTAAACAAAACGCAAAAGCAGAAAGTTTATGTATCAAAAATGCAACATTTTCTGAGCATCGATATCAAGCAATCTATAATAAATTCATATATTTCAGTAGCATAAAAATTGGTTCGCCATTTGCTTTAATTTCTATACCCCAGGCAACCATGCAATGTAACGCAGTATTAAACAAGTATGGTCATTTATGAATGAGAAAAACATGAATAACATCACATCAACAGAATGGGATAAGGCCATACCAATAAAACGGCTTAAGATAACTCAGAGCATTTTAAGGCTAGTTCTGATGGCAACCCTGTTTTGTTCAAGTAACTTAACTAGTGCACAGGAAAATGTCTTGCAAATTAAAGCAAATATGGCGGTCGATTCACCCGAAGCGCTTTTGCAAGTGGTTGACAAAGCGAAAGAAAATGGCGCAACAGTTGTTAAATATGCGGATTCAAAATTGAATACATTTGGTCTTGGAGAAGGGATTGGCTCGAGCTGGCTGGAAAACACCCGTACTTTTATACAAGGTGTAAAAGATAGGGATATGGAGATCATTCTCAATACTATTACTTTAGGGTATTGCGGTACTGTAATTGCGTCAAATACAAATTTAACTACCGCTTATCCTGTCGTAAACCAGCCACTTAAAGCGCAAGATTCGTCACTCATTCCCATATCAACAGCGAATGTCGTAAATGGAGGATTTGAATTATATTCAGATAATCGTCCTACTGGTTGGGGATTTCAAGATGCGGTTGGCGAACGTACATTCATCGATTTAAATGTTAAGTACTCTGGTGAGGCCTCATTGAGAGCCGACGGGATGGGCGGAAACCTGTCGCGTATTAACCATGTTTTTGACGTAAAACCCTTTCATCAATACACGCTGAGCTTTTGGATGAAAACAGAAAATGTTACTGGCCGGCTGGCAGTAATTTTACGCGACAATAACAATCTGGAGCGTAACCTGAGCAATCAGTATCTGTCAGTTGAAAAAGGTGACGGTGGCCGACAATATTTTAAGGATGTCGAAGATAGAACAATGCCATGGACGCAAATTCGAATTGCATTTAATAGTCTAGATTCGACAAGTGTGAATCTCTTTCTTGGTTTGTATAACGGTTCAGCGGGCAGCGTTTGGTGGGACGACGTAACGATAGAAGATACACCTACTTTAAATTGGGTGAATCGTGATGATCTACCCGTTTCACTATCACGAGATGATGGAACGCTACTTTCATTGAATGAAGAAGTTGAGCCAATTATCGACCCTCAACTCGGAATCTCGGGTTATGCGGGCAAGTTTGACACTTATTCTGTCGCTCCGCTTATACAGACCTCAAATCAAACATCAATCGAGACTGGTGATGTTGTTTATTTGTCTGGATATCATGCGATGGTAACCGCAAGAGGGCAGGTATCATGTACATGGAATAATGAAGAAATGTTTGCTCGCATGCGAAAAATTCATCAAACCCTGCAAGATGAATTTAGTCCCACTGGCTTTCTATTAAATTATGATGAAATTCGAACGGGAGGCTGGGAGCCAAGCGATAAAGCGTTCGACAATTCTGGTGAGGCGCTTGCCGCCAGTATTGAGCGTGCTTACGCCGATTTATTTGATGTTGCTCCCAATGCGAAGCATTATTTTTGGAGCGATATGGTGGACCCTAATCATAATGCAGTGCGAGATTACTATCAAATAAGCGACACCTTAGAAGGAGCCTGGGAAACGCTGGATCCAAACAAAGTCATCATCGTAAATTGGTGGGGTACGCCCAAGATTGAAAGTAAAGCTGCATCCTCGCTCAAGTTTTTTGCAGACTTAGGCTTTGAACAAATAATAGGTGCATTTTACGACTCGGATGTAGAGCAAAATTTTGAGCTTTGGAAAAATGCTGCAGAGGGTATCGATGGCATTATTGGCAGTATGTACGCTTCTTGGACAAGCCCGCCGAATTATTCGCAAATAGATGCATTTGGCAAATTATGGTGGGATGGTGTGACATTAGGTACAGGACTTCCACCGATTCAAATTATTGGCACGGATGAAATTATTAGCATTGAACTTATGAAGTCGCAATTCAAGCCAGGGGAGTCCATTACTGCGACAATTACATATGATGCTACGACACAGCGGTCGATATCACTTTCTGCACAAAATTTAGATAATGGATGGAGCACAGAAGCGTTTCAGCGAATTAATATTCCGCGAGGAAAGGGGGAAATTAGCATTCAAGCGGTTTTAAGTGAAAATGCACTTGTTGGCGATAATTATAGAGTGACAGCTTACATAACGCCGAGAGAATCAGGTTGGACTGATCGCTTCGACTTCGATTTTGTTAGTAATATTAGTGTTGTACCGTAAACTTACGACCGAAAAATATGCTCTGCCGGATTAAACAGCACCCAGGAGGTCAAAATGTACTTGTCGTTTGATACAGGCACATTGCCACGATGAGTGTGTGTAAAGCCCGCGGGTGCAATCACCATTCGGCCCGCTTTAGGTGTGATTTTCTTTTTTTGGTAGAAAAACTCGGTTTCACCTCCTTGCTCGACATCGTTCAGGTAGAACATGAACAACAAATTGCGATGCAAAGCCTCAACACTGCCTTGCTGGGGGTAAATTTCCGAATGCCAGTAAGGGTAGCCACCTTCTCCTGCTTTGTAGCGCTGTGCATTAATTTCGCCCAAGCGAAACAGGTATTGCACTAAATTGCTAAGATTTGGTAAGGCCAACTGCTCAAAATTATCCGCAGACAACTTAACGGGTTGACCAGATTTGGGATCCTTGAGGGTTAAAGCAATAGGGCCTATCAGTGCAAAATAAAAGTCTTTGAAATACTCAATAATGTGCTTAGTGGTGGCTTCAAACACCTGGTTGCGAATGGGAGCAAACTCGTCATGACGCTGAATAGATACGTCCATGGAATTTTTCATGCTTTTGTCTACACCACTGCCGGTATGACCCGGCTGCAAATGGTTGCTGGCGTCTATCGTTTCAACAAAACGCTGACATAGTTCTTGGGGAAGCGCATCATCAATGATGCGAACAAAATCGGAAGTAGACACTTTGGACATAAAGCAAACAACGCTGTTAGTTTTTGCTTTATACCATGCGTTATTTTATCTCTCTTTTCAAGCTTGGTCGATATTCACACAAGATGAAATATTACTCAGACTGAGTTTCCACAAGCATGGCCGATAATTTGTCACGTATTTGTGCAGAAATAGGCGCAGAACGCTGGGTTTTATAATCAAAGTGCACCATCGTCGTGCTGCCTGTGGCTTTAAGCTTTGCATCCTGCCAAAGCTCTTGGTAGACCACAAACGAACTATTGCCGATGCGACTAACGCCGGTTTTAACAGTTACATCAGAACCCATGTAAATTTGCTGCAAAAAATCAACGCTGTAATTGGCTAAAATAAGCGGCCAATTGTCTAAATCGAGATCAGGTGTAAAGAGCTTAAAAATAGGAAAGCGAGCAGCCTCAAACCAGCCAACCAACACCGTATTACTCACATGCTTTAGGGCATCCGTTTCATAAAAACGGACGGCAAAGCTTTCTTCCAGCATTTTTGGTGTTTTTTGATTATGTTGTTCGCTATTGCTCATGGGCGCTCACTTAAATCCTAAGTCTCAATTAAGTATTACTTTGCTTTTGCTGCGTCAAGCATTGGCTTTAAAAAATGCCCGGTATGAGATTCTTTCACTTTGCAAATATCCTCTGGCGTACCCTGAGCAATAATTCTTCCGCCCCCAGAACCACCCTCCGGCCCAAGATCAACAATCCAGTCTGCCGTTTTGATCACGTCCAAATTATGCTCAATTACCACCACAGTATTGCCGTGGTCTCTTAAGCGATGTAACACCGCAAGCAGCTGTTTGATGTCATGAAAATGCAGGCCCGTTGTCGGCTCATCCAGAATATAAAGCGTTTGGCCAGTATCGCGTTTTGATAACTCTTTCGCCAGTTTTACGCGCTGGGCTTCCCCGCCTGAAAGCGTTGTCGCAGATTGCCCCAGCCGGATATAGGATAATCCAACGTCCATTAAAGTCTGGAGTTTGCGCGAAATAGCAGGGATGGCATCAAAAAATTCACGCGCATCCTCTACTGTCATTTCCAATACTTCGTGAATATTTTTGTTTTTGAAGCGTATTTCAAGCGTTTCCCGATTGTAGCGTTTACCTGCACATACATCGCAGGGCACGTATACGTCTGGTAAAAAGTGCATCTCTACTTTGATGACGCCATCGCCCTGACATGCTTCACAGCGACCACCTTTTACATTAAAACTAAACCGCCCTGGTTTATAACCGCGAGAACGCGCTTCTTGTGTGCCTGCGAAAATTTCTCTTATAGGCGTAAATATTCCTGCGTAAGTTGCCGGATTTGAGCGGGGAGTTCTACCGATGGGGCTTTGATCAATGTCGACCACTTTGTCTAAATGCTCAAGTCCTGTACATGCCTTGTGCGCAGCAGGTTCGTTTACTGTGGCACGATTTAGCTCTCTTTGCGCAATTTTGTAAAAAGTATCGTTTATCAGAGTGGATTTACCTGAGCCTGAGACGCCCGTCACGCAAGTCATAAGCCCAGTTGGAATGCGCAGATCAACGGCTTGAAGGTTATTACCCGTTGCGCCTGTTAATTCAATCCACTTCCTGCCTTTTGTTGAAGTGCGTTTGGCAGGAATATCAATTTTTTCAACACCCGATAAATATTTGCCGGTTAAAGACGCTTCGCAATTTTTGATGTCATCCAAAGAACCCTGAGCAATAATCTGTCCTCCATGGACACCGGCCCCCGGGCCAATATCAACAATGTAGTCAGCCTCGCGAATGGCATCTTCGTCATGCTCAACCACAATCACAGTATTACCTAAATCGCGAAGGTGTCGTAAGGTATTAAGTAAGCGCTCATTATCGCGTTGGTGCAGGCCAATACTGGGCTCGTCTAACACGTACATCACGCCGACCAACCCAGCGCCGATTTGACTGGCTAGTCGAATTCGCTGCGCTTCACCGCCCGATAAGGTATCGGCACTGCGTTCCATAGACAAATAATTAAGACCAACGTTGACCAAAAACTGTAGGCGATCATTGATTTCTTTTAAAATTTTGTCAGCAATTTTTGCTTTCTGCCCGCTTAAATCAAGATTCGCAAAAAAGGCAAGGGCGTCTGAGATGCTACGACTCGTAATACTCGGCAAATTGGTATCGTTGATAAAAACATTGCGAGCTTCCAGTCGCAAGCGCGTGCCAGAGCATGCACTACAATTTTGATGAGAGAGGTATTTACCAAGCTCCTCGCGTACGGTGTTTGATTCGGTTTCCCGGTAGCGACGCTCCATATTTGGAATGATGCCTTCAAAAGGATGCTTGCGCTCCATAATGTCGCCGCGCTCGTTGATATAGCGGAATTTAACCGATTCACCTTTTGAGCCATGCAATACGATTTCTTTTGCTTTTTCATCGAGCTTAGCAAAGGGGGTTTGCAATGAAAATCCGTAATGATCAGCAACGGATTGCAACATCTGGAAATAGTAGTAGCTTCGCTTATCCCAGCCCCGGATCGCACCGCCTGACAAGCTTAACTCGTCGTTACTGACAACCCGGTGAGGGTCAAAAAACTGTCTTGTGCCCAAGCCATCACAGGTTTGACAGGCACCAGCAGGGTTGTTGAACGAAAATATTCTCGGTTCAAGTTCACTAATACTGTAACCACAGTGAGGGCAGGCAAAGTTTGCAGAAAATACCACTTCTTCTTTATCAGGCTCATCCATAAAAGCGATTTTGGCGTTGCCAGACGAAAGATTAAGCGCCGTTTCAAACGATTCCGCCAGGCGAAGCTGTAAATCGTCGCGCACTTTAAAACGATCTACCACCACTTCAATGCTGTGTTTTTTGCGAAGATCAAGTTCGGGCGGATCTGACAAATCGCACACTTCGCCATCAATGCGCGCGCGAATAAATCCTTGAGCTGCAAGGCCTTCAAGTGTTTTGACGTGTTCACCTTTTCGCTCTTGTACCACAGGAGCAAGTAGCATCAATTTCGTGCCTTCCGGCATTTCGAGCACTTTATCCACCATTTGAGATATGGTTTGTGCATCAAGCGCAACATCGTGATCCGGGCATTTTGGTGTGCCTACTCGCGCAAACAACAATCGCAAGTAGTCGTATATTTCGGTAATGGTGCCAACGGTAGAGCGCGGATTGTGAGACGTCGACTTTTGCTCTATCGAAATGGCAGGAGACAATCCCTCAATGTGATCCACATCGGGCTTTTCCATCATAGATAGAAATTGTCTGGCGTAAGCGGATAAGCTTTCAACATAACGTCGTTGGCCTTCAGCATATAGGGTATCGAAGGCTAGTGATGACTTACCAGAACCAGAGAGGCCGGTAATAACGACCAACTTGTCTCGAGGCAATTCAATATTGATATTTTTAAGATTGTGAGTGCGGGCACCGCGAACTTCTATTTTATCCATAGGACCTTATGTTGCTAAGCGAAAATACGCATTGGCGTTAAACGAGTAATTATGCCACAAAATTAATCAAGATGAGACGCTTTGTTACGCAATTGACTATGAGTAGATCATCCTTCGCAAATAAAGGGGGGCGCAATTGCCCTACTAAAATAGAAACAAAACAAGTACACTGCGCGCCAGAATTTATTAGCAGATGCATGCAAGAAAGCAAATTTATTCTTTAGCAATTTATTGATACGCAAATTTGAGCAAAGTACAAAATCATTCATGTCAGATAATGCCTTAACTACTTTAGAAAAACGAGCCGCTATAAGCCTTGCCGCAGTCTATGTGATGCGTATGCTTGGCTTGTTTATGGTGATCCCCGTAATTGCCGTTGCGGCGACAGCATTTGATGACTATTCTCCTTTGTTAGTTGGCTTTGCAGTAGGTGGTTATGGTTTAACGCAAGCCTTACTTCAAATTCCTTTTGGGGTTTTGTCTGATAAGTGGGGCAGAAAACCCGTTATTTATCTTGGATTGTGCCTGTTTTGTGCGGGAAGTTTACTCGCCGGTTTTGCAGACTCCATGCTTGTGCTGACGATTGGCCGGATACTGCAAGGCTCTGGCGCCATAGCAGGCGCCATAATGGCATTAGCCAGCGATGTGACGCGTGAGTCTCAGCGAACTAAGGTCATGGCAATTATTGGCGTTAGCATTGGATTTTCGTTTTATATTGCTTTGTTGACCGGTCCACTACTGGCTGCCAGCATTGGCCTTAATGGTATTTTTTTGATGACGGCAGCACTCAGCCTGATGTGCATCGCTGCGGTTAAATGGGGAGTGATATTAGTCGAACAATCCACCTCAGTTAATACGCTTCAAGCAAAGGCAACGGGTGACTCGTTGCCTAAACTGGAGCATATTGGCAAGCTATTTTCTCATAGCGCTCTTTGGCGTCTCAATGTCTCTGTACTGATTGTGCACCTTTTAATTACCTGCTTTTTTGTGCAAATTCCTGTAATGCTTCTTGATATAAAGGTACCGCTTGAAGAGCACTATATTTTGTATGCACTTGTATTATTTGTGTCTATTTTAGTGTTACTTGTGTTTATGCAACTAAGCAAATCGCTGAATGTCTCTTTGTTATTCAGGCTTGCCCTGCTCACCATAGCCGTGGCGTTTTTTATGCTTATTGTTGCAGAACCTTCTTATTGGTTAATTAGCCTTGCTGGCATTCTCTTTTTTGGCGGTTTTAATTTTATGGAGGCAAAAATGCCAGCAATGGTTTCCTCCATATCGCCAGCCGGTCAAAAAGGCAGCGCAATGGGGATTTACGCGAGCCATCAGTTTTTTGGTGCGTTTTTAGGTGGCGTATTATCAGGCCTTTTGAACAGTTATTTTGAGGTGAAAACAAGCTTTATAATGTGCTTGGTATTGATATTTATCTGCGCGTTAATCACAAAAGGTTTGGCTAGCGTTGAACGGGTAAAACGCGTTACACTTACCATAGACGATAATCAAAATACTGATGATATTTTGGCAATTAAAGCACAATTGGCTGTCTTGCCTGGTGTAAAAGAAGTCACAGCCGATGCCGTAGCTTCAGCGTTTTATTTAAAAGTTGATGCCAAACAATTTAGTTTGCCACAGGCGAAAGCGCTTATAGCAGCCGAGCAGGAAGCTGAATAAGAGCGAGCGGGTCAATTTGCAAGCTTCAAGTGCAACTACGCGGCAAAGATATATTAAAAGAATAGGTTTAGAGAGGGGAAAATAATGGCCTCACGAGGTGTAAACAAAGTAATTTTAGTGGGCAACCTGGGCAATGACCCTGAAGTTCGTTACATGCCAAACGGGAATGCGGTTGCTAATTTGAGCTTGGCGACAAGTGAAAGTTGGAAAGATCAGCAGGGGCAACAACAAGAACGTACAGAATGGCATCGTTTAACGATGTATCGCCGTTTGGCTGAAATTGCCGGTGAGTACCTTAAAAAAGGTTCGCAAATTTATGTGGAGGGCAAACTGCAAACGCGTAAATGGCAGGACCAGCAAGGCAACGATAAATACACCACCGAAATTATTGTTGATCAAATGCAGATGTTGGGCGGTGGACGCAACGATGGTGCGCAAAGTAATCAAGGCGGATATCAGCAGCGACCACAGCAGAGCTCAGGCAGTCAGGGTGGGTATCAGCAGCCCCCACCAAACCAGGGTGGCCAGAATCGTCCTCAACAAGCGCCACAACAGCCGCCGAAAATGGCTGAGCCAGACTTTGATTTTGATGATGATATACCCTTTTAGCTCATAATTAAGAAACTTTTTATAAAGATCAGACTAATTAACGCTGTTCATAAAATAACCCGCTTATTTTGCGGGTTTTTTTTGAATCAAAATATAGTGCCTCACTGTGCTTAATTACAGAGAAAAACAGAATGGGTTTTGAACGAAAATAGAACTTAGGTTTATTTCGGCAGGGTTCATGCTTCACACTTGACTATGCGCATCCAAGTGCGCATTATATGCTTTGCACAGTGAGGAGGTATCTATGAGCTATCATTATGATATTTATGCCCCAAAAAAAGCCACTAATTTATCCATCAATAGCGACTTGCTTAAACGCTCAAAAAGCTTAAATGTTAATCTTTCTGCGACGCTTGAACAGGCGCTAAATGAAAAATTAAAAGCGATTGAAAGTGAAAGATGGAAAGCTGAGAACAAAAATGCCATAACGGCATACAATCAGTATATCGAAGAAAATGGTTGTTTCAGTGACGAATATCGAAATTTTTAATGGCTCAATTCGACATCTATAAAAATCCATCTCATAAGACAAGAGAAGCTTTCCCTTATATTGTCGATATACAACATTCTATAATTGATGACTTGGAATCGAGGCTAGTAATACCCTTGGGCAACAAGTAAATTCTATTCAATCAAGCCATGACGCGTTTAACTCCATTTATCG
The DNA here is from genome assembly GCF_004798935.1 of Ningiella ruwaisensis. GTDB lineage: Bacteria > Pseudomonadota > Gammaproteobacteria > Enterobacterales > Alteromonadaceae > Glaciecola > Glaciecola ruwaisensis. The sequence goes on from NZ_RAHT01000004.1 coordinate 175,932, forward strand.
AGTATAACGGCGAGCAATATTTACTCGTCACTCCACAACTAACATCCATGCCCAAACACTATTTAAAAAAGCCATTAGGAACAGTAGAGCTGCAAAGGCACCACATTATCAATGCAATAGACTTTGCAATTACTGGGATCTAAACAACCGCTTATTGTAAATACTTTATTCGATGATACGTCATGAGTCGCAGTTGCCAGCTTCTAAGCAAAATGGCAAAGCGCAAATAGCAAAGTGTGTTTTTTAGCACTCTATTTGTAAAAAACGATCGCTAATGATTTTGTGATCTATCATGTATTTCTTGATTAATAATGTCCTCCCGTTCATGGATAGGAAGGGTTTGCTGAGTAAATTCCTCGTGAGCGTCACGTCGATTAGCCGCTTCTATGGCCTTTGCAGTTGTGCACTTGCTTTCAACATCACCATCTTCGATGGTAGCACAAGGAACACTCAACCTGGCGTCTCCATCATCTGAATCAACAATCAGGGCACAGCCTGATAACAAACAAATTGCTATCAGACTCATTCCGCTTGTAAGAATAGGCTTGCTAACATTTTTCACTAACATTCGTTACTCGCTCAAACTTGCTTAGGTAGTTCGACAATTGAAAACGCTGTTAATTCACTACCTTTCATTAACAGCCTGCATTGCCCCCAACTTTCAGGGATTGTCCACACTGTATCTTCGGCAACCGTATACACCTCATAACGGGTATCGCAGCGCACTTCCACTACATCCAACTCACCGCGTATATCAGTAAAACCAAAGCGGTTTCTTGCCAGTGTGTGATATTTTCGACCATCTTCATCTAATTCACCTGGAATGACAATGCTCTCTTCTGACGCAATTACTGCTTCTACTTTTTCCTTATACGTCTCCAAAGGGGCTAGTAGCGCATCCGCGTTATTTCGTTCTGCAATTTTGTCGTAGGTAGCAAGCGCATTTGCAAGTTCTAAGGTTTTGACTTGCAGTTCAAACTGCCTTTGATAGAGGTAGTCAACATATTCAGTACTGAGATATTCGACATTTCCCGATAAGTCACCGCTACTGTGAATGGCTCTAGAAATACTAACTAGCTCGCGTTCCTCATCAGCTATTTGCTGGGCGAAACGTGCATCCGCACTCCATAAAAATGCATTTTCGTATCGGTTTAGGTTGTCGCGATTGTGCAAAGCCTCTAATCTTTCTCGCGCCGTTTCGATATCCTTTTCGCCAAGCGCTTTTTCAAACTCCTGATAAGCACTAACAAATTTTTTGGAAGCGCCTTGTGCTCCGCCTATGGCGAACTCTAACCTTATCTGTTGGTGGCACTGCTGTGTGGGTTTGCCATCTTTCATGGCTGGTGAATATTGCCATTTTTTCATTGCCTTGATAGCTTCTTTCTTAAACCCTCGATGACCACTAGAATCTTCAACTTCAATTTCAGATACACGCCCTTTTTCGTCGGTAACAAAACTTAGTAAAACCCAACCCTCTGCACCTTTCCTTGCTGCCGCTGGTGGATAATTAGGATGAATCCTTTTAACCGGTTTAGCAGGCGTAAAGGCGGTAATGCGCTTCGCAATTTCCGCGTTACTTCTTTCCTTGTTACTAAAGGTATCCTGAGATTCTAGTGCTTTTGCTTCAACTTCATCGCAGGGCAGTTCATTTTCTGGAATGGTTTGCGCGCTAGAAAATGCACTGAGACTTAAACAGGCAGATATTGCGACTAAGATTTTACGAACGCGACAGCGCTTTTTAGTAAACAGGTTTTGACATGTCATATGCGATCCTTTTTTATTGTACACCTGCACGTAACTGTTTTGGCTTTGTCATTTTGACGCGCAAAAGTGTGTTTTCCATAAGAGTTTGAAACGCTATAAAACTACGACACAGGAACACTATTGTAAAGTCTTGCAAAAAGGCTGGTGAATGCTTCCTGCTTCTCGGCGCGCAATTTCAGAAGCATTGCAGCGCTTCATAAAAAACGTTTCCGAAAAACACACATTCATTCCACGTTTTAACTTTCATTAAACATTGCCGATATAAAGATTAGGACAAAAGCAATATCCCTTGATTTCATCAGAAACACATTGGCAAAAGACTTGCTTAATTGCGAACCAGTACTCGAAGACATGCAGACTGCGCCAGAAAAAACACTGATAAAACAAAGCGTACGACATAATTTTTATATATCTAGACTGGATAACGACGCTTTTTTGACAAGAGCCTGATCAGCTCTGAAAAGTCAAAACGTCAAAAAACTCATAAAGAATTGGACACTATGCGCATTAGTTGGAAACAATATCTTAAACAAAAGTTTCGAAAGCCATCTGAATATTATTCAGTAGGTATCGCCTTTACGGCCGAACAAGTTTTGCTCTGTGCTCTGAAAAAAGGCACAAGTGGGCTTGAATGGGTCCTTGACGCAAGCTTTACCCACAAATCCTGGGCGCAAAGCCTCGCTGAATATGTTAGGACTCACAAGTTACAAGGTACCCCTTGTTTTTTCACACTGACTTCTCATTGGTACAAAGTCCATCAGGTAGATCGTCCGGATGTGTCTGATGAAGACATCCTCCCAGCGCTAAAGTGGCCCTTGCAAGAGGTACTGGGGACTAATACTGAAATGGTGTACGACTATGCTGATTTACCCGTGCAGGTTGCCGGGCAAAACAAAGTCATGGTAGTCGCGATTGCCCGAAAAGAAGTGGAAAAACTTAGCCGAGCTATTTACGAAGCAGAGTTGGTGCTTGAAAGTATTACAGTAGAAGAACTTGCCACCACTCATTTACTCGACGACAGTAGCGATGCCTGCATCAGCCTTGTACAAGAGCATGGTGAAGATGTTGTTCTAAACATTATCAAAAACAAGCAGTTATATTTTAGCCGCCGTTTAAAAGGCTTTGAAAATATTGCCAGTTTCACCAAAGCGGAACTGGATATGGGGATTTGTGATTCGCTGACCGTGCAGATCCAGCGCTCAATGGATTACTACGAAAGTCAGCTTCGCCAAGCGCCCGTCAAACGCATTCTTATAAAACTCGATACCCCCCACATGGCTCACATTTGCAATTACATTGCCGAAACAATGGGCCTGCCTTGCGACTTGATGCGACCGAATATGCAGTGCGCAAATGATTTGCATTTTAAAATGGCCAGCTTTAGCTGTTTAGGCGCTGCTTATTCAAAAGTAAATCAAAGTCAAATACAAAAAGACGTTGAAGAGGTGCGTGATGAAATCCAACATTAACCTCTACTCAGCAGAATTTAAGCCGAAGTTTGAATGGATCACTGGACGCCATCTACTGGGTATTTCAATAGTTGTCACGCTCATAATGAGCGGCGTCTACGGCGGGCTTTTCTATTGGCACAGTAAAGTAGAATCTCAGGCCCAGGAAGTTGCCACGCAAATTGCGCAAGAGCAGCAAAGCATTGATGACTTTACTCATGCGATCCAAACACGTACGGGCGACCCTTTGCTTGGCGCACGGCTCAATCAGTTGCAAAACGAGCTTTCAGCACAAGAAAGTCTGTTGCTGCGAGTGAAAGATTTGTCCGGCCTGAAGCAAAAGTCGTTTTCAAGTCTTTTTGATGCTTTAGCCTCTGCTAATTCCAATCATTTGTGGCTCACCTCATTTACTGTGGATGAGGAGAATTTAAGCATTTCAGGCAGTTTAGCCAAGCCTTCGGCAATGACACAGTGGATAGGTAAATTAAGCAACACAAGCTTTTTTAAAGGCCGAGAATTTAACGATGCCGTTTTGGCGCGAGAGGATGAAGCGCTGCATTTCACCTTGACCAGCAAAAAACGAAATGAAAGCGCAGACAGCGCTAATGAACAAAGTTCAGATGTTCTAGTGGCGCAAGAGGGAGGAAACAATGGCTCCGACTAAAGCAAAGAAAGCTTCCATGAGCGCACAATTCATTGAAAAATTTGAAGCCCTGGCGTTTAGTGAAAAGCGATTGATATTTATCGCCACGCCATCCCTGATTGTATTTGTATTATCGCTGCTATTCATTGAGCCAATGTATAAGAATGTAAAATCGGCGCAGGCTAACGTCGATACGAAACATGCCCAGCTTGACATGCTCAAACAAACCAGGCACATGCTTTCGGCAGAAATCAAACAAGATCCAGACGCCAACACTAAGCAGCAAATTGCTGATCTAAAGGCGCAACTGGCTTATATCGAATCCAGTTTTGATAATGAACTGGGGCAACTCGTGTCTCCACAGGCAATGCCAATACTGTTAGAGCAACTGTTTGAACAAGCGAAAGATCTGAAGCTTGTCAAAATGGAGTCTATTGCGCCCACGCCAGTTTTTGACTCATCAAATGCCCATCTTCAAACGCAACATCAGCAGTCTGGCGATAAGGCAAAGCCGCAACTTTATCGTCAAGGCATACGAATTACCTTTCAAGGGAGCTATTTTGCTACCCGGGATTTTTTTGCTGACGCAGAAACCCTGAAGTGGAAATTGTACTGGCGCTATCTGAATTATGATGTGGATTCCCATCCACTGGCAACCACAGAATTAGAAGTATTCACATTAAGCACAAGCGAGGCATTCATCGGTGTTAACTAAAGCAATGATATTTATTCAGGTTCTAGGTATTCATAGTTTTGCCTTAGCCCAACAACAAGACCCAACGCGACCGCCGAATGTGATGGCGCAACAATTAACGCCACTGAAACAGGACGGCAGCAAGTTTGTGTTAACGGCAGTTTTCAATCGCAATGCCCAGCGCTACGCCGTGCTCAATGGCGAAATTGTTAAGCAAGGTGACGAAATTGCGGGGATGCGAGTGGTCAGCATTTTGGATGAAAGCATAAAACTACAAGAGCTTGGAGCAAGCGACAACAATATTGAGCTTGGTGTGCATGACTTCAGTGCACTTAAAGGCGCGATGATGAAAAAGCAGGTGGTGAAATGAGGTATACAAACACGTGTCTACGAATTTCAGGTGTATTGACCAGCGCTTTTCTGTTTGCTTGCTCAAGTACCGAGCACTCGCATGTCGAACAACATCTTGCGCAAGAGCTTGCAAATTCAAAGGCTGAAATAGCAGCGTTTTCTGCACCTGACGCAAGGTTAGACAGCTTGCCAGATTCAGTTGCACAAACACTGATGAACCCCTTACAGGCAGCAACTGGTAAAGCGTTAATTGAAGAAGAAAAGTACGACATCAATGCGCGTGCTGTTGATGCCGCTAACTTTTTTGCCGGTTTGGTTCGCGATACGCCCTATTCGGTAGCAATCCATCCAGAAGTTGATGGGAAAATATCGCTGGATTTAAAGCAGGTGACTTTAGACAGTATTTTCGGTTTGGTGTCTGATTTATACGGCTACCATGTTGAGAAAAAGGGCACGATTTACCGGGTTATGCCGCAGGGTATGCGAACTGAAACGTTTTCGGTGAATTATCTTTTGATGCAGCGTGATGGAAACACGCAAACCAGCATCATTTCAGGTGGCGTTGCACAAGGCGGTAACAATAATAACAATGGCTTAAACGGAATCGGTGGCCAGGGTTTTAACAATGTAAACGGTGGCGGGCAGTTTGGTGGCAATTTAGGCGGTGGATTTGGCAACGGCGGTGTGAGCAACGGCACAAGCATTAGCACTCGTAGCGAAACCAATTTCTGGGAAAATCTTGAAGACTCCTTGCGCGCCATGTTGGACGACGATGGTCAATCCGGCAGAACGATTTTAGTTTCTCCTCAGGCCGGCCTGGTCACAGTGAAAGCTTATCCGGAAGAACTAAAAACTATTCGAAACTTTTTGACAGATACCGAACAAAACCTGACGCGCCAAGTTGTTATTGAGGCACGTATTTTAGAGGTGGAGCTTGCAGATGAGTATCAGCAAGGCATTAACTGGAATCAGATTATTTCAAATGTGGGTAGCACCGATATAACATTTTCAAATACGGCTGGCACAGTAGGTAACGCCATTTCTGCGGCACTAGGAGGAGTTACCTCCCTGGCTTTTTTGAATGAAGACTTTTCTGGTGTGGTGGATTTACTCTCCACACAAGGTAATGTGCAGGTATTGTCTAGCCCCAGAGTCACCGCAATCAATAATCAAAAAGCCGTTATTAAAGTGGGCGACGATGAGTATTTTGTTACCGACATATCCAGCCAAAATACGATAACCGCCAATGCAACGTCCGTTGTTCCTGATATTGAGTTAACACCATTCTTTTCCGGTATTGCGCTTGATGTGACCCCGCAAATCGATAAAACGGGAAGCATTTTGCTGCATATTCATCCATCCGTAATTGAAACACAAGAACAGGAGAAAATTGTAACGCTAAATGAAGAGCAGATCATTTTACCGCTTGCACAAAGCACTATCCGTGAATCAGACACGATTATCCGGGCGCATTCTGGTGAAGTGGTTGTGATTGGCGGATTGATGCAAACCGTGAAAAGTACAGTCGAAAGTAAAACGCCGCTTTTAGGAGACATTCCGGGTTTAGGAAATCTGTTTAAAAACAAGCGTGAGCGTGAAGTGAAAAAGGAGCTGATTATCTTACTCAAACCCACCGTGGTTGAGAAAAACACCTGGGCGCAAGAGCTTGAAAAAAGTCGAGCGACAATGGCAGATTGGCTGTACGTGGAGTAAGCAAATGTATTTGTATCACTTTGGACTACGCGAACTTCCTTTTACTTTAACGCCAAATACGCAGTTCTTCTTTGGCCTGCCAAGTCATAAAGAGGCAATAAATGTGCTTCGCACGGCGCTCGCTTCTGGCGAAGGCTTTATAAAAGTGACAGGAGAAGTAGGCACAGGTAAAACGCTTATTTGTCGTAAGTTGCTTAATGAACTTGATCAAAGCTATGTGTCGGCCTATATCCCAAACCCTTACTTGTCTCCGTCTGAATTGCGTAAAGCGGTGGCAGCAGAACTTAACGTGGAGTTAAGCGAGTCAGGCGATCAGCAAGAGTTTACTCAGCGCATTCAAAAGCGTTTGATTGAAATTCGTAAACAAAATAAATCGGCCGTTTTGATCATTGATGAATCGCAGGCGCTACCCGATGAAAGTATTGAAGCGCTAAGATTGATGACCAATCTTGAAACCGAATCGCAAAAGCTAATGCAAGTTGTGCTATTTGGTCAGCCTGAGCTCAATGACAAAATTGCTCAGCCTAAATTGCGCCAATTACGTCAACGGATCACCTTTTCATACAACTTGCAGCAAATGAATACCGACCAAATCCTGCAGTACACTCGTCATCGGCTGCGTGTTGCCGGTCACAAAGATGGCGAACTGTTTAATTTAGCGACCTGTCAATCTTTGCAAATTGCCAGTAAAGGCACCCCGCGCATTGTTAATATCCTGTGCCATAAGGCATTGATGCTTGCATACGGTGAGGGTGAAAGGCAAGTAAATCAAGCTCACATAGAATATGCAGCACGCGATACCGAAGCCGCTTTTGCTGTTCCCAAAGCCGGTGGTTTTCATCAGTGGCTGAGAAAATGGCTACCGCTAGAGGTGGGTGCATGAGTGTCGTAAATAAAATGCTGCAGGATCTGGAGTCGCGCCAGGCAAAAGCTACGATAAGCGCAGATTACATTCCGCCATCAATTGAGAAAAAATCCCAGGCATGGTTGGTAGTAGGTGCTGCATGTTTGGTTTCTGCCGGTATTTTATTTGCAAATCTGCTTCCTGGTGAAGAGAAGAAAACATCCAGTCCTTTTGTCAATACAAGTGCCAAGCTCGCTGTACCAGCGCCGCCTGATGAGGACTTAAACGACAAATCAATAAAAGAGAATAGGTATTCTTCAAACTCTGATACGGCTGTCCTCAAAGCTAAACTGGAGGAAAAAGCGCCAGATATCTTGCAAACGCAGGCTCAAGGGCAGGCTAAAGAGCAAACGGCGCTCATGACAAAAAAAGAGGCTACTGAGGGACCTGATTCAAATCCAAAAATACCTGAAAAAACGAGCATTGCACAAGCGGATACATCACAAATTTATCTGAAAGAGGGCGCTGAAAGCCTGTCGCTTGCAAGGTCTCAATCCAAAGATAATAAAGCGTCGGAGACTGATTCAATTGAGCCGGCCAGCTTTTCATTTTCACCTAGTAGTGGTGTGGGTCAAACAGTGGCATCTTTGCGCGAAAAAGCGCGACTGGCGCTTGCCAATGATAATACAGGTGCGGCAATTGCTTCACTGGAACAGCTCATTCGAGATTTTCCATCGCAAGCAAAAGAACGCAAACAACTGGCTTCTTTACTCTTTTCTGAGCAATTATTTGAGCGTGCCAAACAGGTACTGCAAAGCGGCATTGCCTTAAATGCGTCAGATTCATCATTCTACGTCATGTTAGCGCGATTAAGCTTTAAAGTGGGGGATTATCAAAGTGCCTATGATGCGCTTCGTACCTATCCTCATGAGAATCTGGCTGATGTAGAGCTATTAAGCTTTCGAGCAGCTTTGGCTGAGCGCTTGAGTGACTATGAAAAGGCCCTTCATGACTATCGTTTACTCGTTGCAAGAGAACCTGAAAACGCAAAATGGTGGCTTGGTCTTGGCGTGAGTCAGGACAAGCTTAGCTTTTCTGAAGGTGCACTTGACGCCTATCAACAAGTAAAAGCACTGAATCAACTTCCTATTCAGGTACTTGACTTTGTTGAACAACGAATAGATGTTTTAAGGAGTCACTCCTCATGACGCAAAGAGCTAAAGTCCGCTTAGGGGATCTTCTGGTTCAAAACAAGCTCATTGATGATAAGCAGTTACAAAGTGCACTGGCTGAGCAACGCCAGAGCGGACGAAAATTAGGTGCAACGCTTATTGCAATGGGCATGGTAACAGAAGAGCAATTGCTCCAGTTATTGTCTAAGCACCTAAATGTTCCCGCGATAGATATAAACGACTACCGCGTAAATCAAAATGCAGTGAGGCTACTTCCAGAGATCCAGGCGCGACGTTACCGGGCTTTGGTCATTGACGACAAGGGAGAGCGACTGCTCGTTGCAATGACCGACCCTGCTGATATCAACGCGGTCGATGAACTTACCGCAAAGCTGCCGAAACCTATTGAGTTGGCAGTAGTGAGCGAATCGCAGCTTTTTGCCGCGTATGAGAATTTTTATCGGAAAACCGAAGAGATTGCGACCTTTGCAACCGAGCTAGCTGATGAATATACCGATGACGTCGAATTTCAATTAGGCACTGGCCTTGACGATGATCAGGACAATCTGGTCGCCAAGCTATTACAGTCAATCTTTGAAGATGCCGTTATTGCAAAAGCTTCAGATATTCATATCGAACCTGAAGAAAATCAGTTGCGCATTCGTCAGCGGGTAGACGGTGTATTACAGGAAAACATTATTCCGCAAAGTAATATAGCCGCTGCACTTGTTCTGCGTTTAAAACTGATGTCAGGTTTGGACATTTCAGAAAAGCGCTTACCGCAAGATGGTCGTACGCAGGTTAAAGTCAAAAATCGCGATATCGATGTGCGAGTGTCGACCATGCCTATTCAATATGGCGAATCGGTTGTACTGCGACTTCTGGACCAGTCACAGGGGATTCTGTCGCTGGAACAAACCGGTATGCCAGATGCTATCGTCAAGCGATTCAGACAGTTACTTTCTCGACCGCACGGTATGATACTCGTTACCGGTCCAACAGGCTCGGGTAAAACAACGACGCTTTATGGCTCGCTAAATGAATTAAATAAGCCAGAAAGTAAGATTATTACTGTAGAAGACCCTGTTGAATATCGCTTGCCTCGAATAAATCAGGTGCAGGTAAACCCCAAAATCAATCTGAGTTTTGCAAGCGTTTTGAGAACCACACTTCGCCAGGACCCCGACATCTTAATGGTAGGGGAGATGCGTGATCAAGAAACCGTCGAAATCGGCTTGAGAGGCGCATTAACCGGGCACTTGGTTCTTTCAACTTTGCACACTAACGATGCCATCAGCAGTGCGATCCGTTTAATTGACATGGGCGCTCCCGGTTACTTGGTGGCAAGCTCACTAAAAGGAATTGTTGCGCAGCGACTGGTCAGAAAGCTCTGTGAACGTTGTACGACCGATGCGCCGCCAAGCAGTGAACATAAAGTATGGCTATCGCAGATTGACGAAGAATTCACTTACAGAGACTTCAAATATGCGGGCGGCTGCCAGTCATGCAACTATACAGGTTATAAAGGCAGGCTGGGCGTTTTCGAATTGCTTGAAATGAACGAAGCCATGATGACTGCATTAAAAGAGGGAGATACTGCTGAGTTTTCTCAGCAGGCTAAAGCGAATCCGACATACAAACCACTGGCTTTGGCGGCGCTGGATTATGCGCTTGCTGGTATTACATCTCTGGATGAAGTAATGAAGCTGGTGGAGCTGGTTTCGGATACTCAACAAAAGCCGGCATCAGTGCATACCCACTCACACGAGCAGGCAAATACGCAGGTTAAACTTAGCCTTGAGGATGCCAGGTAGTGCAACGTTTCGTATATACCGGCAAAGCTATTGGTGGTGACATAACGCAGGGTATGCTAGAGGCGCCCGATGAGCAAAGTGCTGCCAAAACGCTATTATCGCGAAGCATTACGCCAATTACGATCCATGCCTTAGACGATGCTACTCCCAAACACGAATCAAAAAAATCGGATAAAGACTCAATCCATTTTTTGACGCCAAAAGTCGCAACGGAAGACTTGATTATTTTTTGTCGGCAAATGTATTCCCTAAGTAAAGCGGGTATTCCCATTATTCGTGCGGTAACAGGACTTAGCAATACCCGTTCTTTGCGCCTTAAGTCCGCGCTCACCGATATTATAGAGCAGCTTGAAAAAGGCAGAAACTTATCCTCAGCCATGAGCCGACACCCTAAGATATTTTCAGAGCTTTTTGTCAGTATTGTGCATGTGGGCGAAAACACTGGGCAATTGGATGCCTCTTTTCTTCAGCTTTCGATTTACTTAGAGCGTGAACAAGAGACGAAAAAGCAAATAAAATCTGCCACACGCTATCCGCTATTCGTTGTTTTTGCGCTGGCTGTTGCGCTAGTCGTTATGAACATATTCGTCATTCCCGTATTCGCCGGCATGTTTGAGAAGTTTAATACTGAGTTGCCGCTTATGACTCGCTTTCTACTGGGTATGTCTGACTTTTTTGTCCATCAGTGGTACCTGTTGGTGGGTGGTGTTTTGTTATGTTTTTTCATCACAAAAAAATACGTGAATACGCAAGACGGACGTTTAACGTGGGACCATTGGAAATTTAAACTACCGATAGTTGGGGACATACTCGAACGTTCTTTGCTTGGCCGGTTTTCACGCAGTTTTGCGCTAATGCTTCACGCGGGCATTCCCTTAACTAACGCCTTATCGCTGGTTGCTGATGCAGTAGGTAATGCCCATATGAAGCTGGCGATCACCAATATGCGAAAGCGCATTGAAAAAGGCGAAAGTTTAAGTCGGGTGGCAAGTGGGAGTGGGCTATTTACACCTTTAGTACTCCAGATGATTCATGTGGGTGAAGAGACGGGACGAGTGGACGACTTATTAGCAGAAGTGGCAGATTTTTACGAACGAGAAACAGAGTACGACATCAAAAGCCTGACCTCGAAGATAGAGCCAATTTTAATCGCGATTGTTGCAGTGATGGTTTTGATACTGGCGCTGGGTATTTTTACACCCATGTGGGACATGATGGGAGCGATAAACTAATGTATTCGCTTAAAATGTGGCATGTGCTTGTCACCGTGCTCGTTGTTGTAGCGATTATTGGGCTCACCGTTAAACATATCTTCGTCAGTGAACCACAATGGCAACAAGTTAGCGCGAAAGGATTGAAGCATAAAGTCAGTATTGGTCTTGAGCAAATCTATTGGCAGTGGCAAAACGAAGGGCGTCCAGAAGCGATTCTTTATAAACCTGGCCATGCGAGCAAATCCGTCAAAATTCCTGTCAATGCAGACGGTCGCCCTGTTTTCAGCGTCAGTCAGGAAAACTGCCTTGAATTTTTAAACTGGTTTATTCAAGACGATTCTTTGACTGGATTGGTCTCGCTTGGCAAAACAGACAAACAGAGCCGCGATGCGCTCGGACAGCAGTCTGCTGTTTGCCGATTTATTATTGCCAATCAAGGATTCGCCTACAACATACAAACTGCCCAGGTTGAAAACGATTGAAGGACCTTGACAGAGAAAGGCAACGCGTGACAAGCGTTTTCGAGAGGAAATTGATGTTTGTCATCATTAAATGACGCAAACAGTAAAGATTCGACAGCAACAGCCGTTAACAAACGATATAGGCAACGGTTTTGAGCACGTCGCTTATGTTGAGCTACTACAGGTTTTCGTAACAACTAATGCAACAGAGTGCACAGAGGAAAATACCATGAACAAACAACGCGGTTTTACATTGATTGAGCTTGTCATTGTAATCGTTATTTTAGGCATACTTGCCGTAACGGCGGCACCACGCTTTATTGATATCCAATCGGATGCACGTGCAGGTGCTTTGCAAGGCGTTAAAGGCGCACTGCAAGGATCTTCGCAGTTGGTATTTGCCAAAGCTGCAATTAAGGGCGTGCAAAAAGTAGATAATTCAGACACCGCCAACTCTTTTGTCAGTGTTGCTGGTGTTGAGGTGCAAACCCACTTTGGCTATCCGGATGCAGCAGCCTATTCTGGTATTTCAAGCAGCACCTCAGGCAGCACTACCGTTCCCGGTATAGATAGTTTTGTAGACATTAACGACGATGAATTTACCCTCGAAGCAATCGCCGCATCGGGAACAAATCCTGCGGCGTTTAGACTACGATTTGAAAGGGACGCAGCCACTGTTGCCTGCTATGCCGAATATATAAATGCAGCGGGTGTTGGTCAAGTGCCAACTGTGAATGTTGTCACTACCGGTTGTTAAGTTAGTACCACAACAACCTTCGGTAATAAATGAAAGATGCATCCCACAGTAAGCCATGTAAAGCTTATCTATAAGGCTCAACGAGGATTTACCCTTGTTGAGCTTATTACTGTGGTTATCATTTTGGGTATTCTCGCGGTAACTGCTGCTCCACGCGTTTTTTCATCCGATGAATACGCAGAATATGCCTTTCAGCAGCGCTTGCAAACCGCACTTCGTACTATGCAAATTCAGGCGATGCATGATACTCGCCCCGGGTTTTGTTACCAAATCCTGTTTAATACAGGAAGCAATTCTGCATTTGGTCCTGCCAGTAATAATTATCAGCCTGGAAATCAAAGCGCGACTTGCGCAGCAAGCATTGATTTTTTAAGTCCAAAATATTTACGAAGTGACGCAGGTGAACTTGCCGATAAGGGCGTAGAGTTAATTGCTACCGATTCTGGTCTTGCGATCACTTATTTGCGCTTTAATGCATTAGGACAGCCGCGAACAAATCTTGGTAGCTGTGCCAGCTCCTGCCGAATCTCTTTTGTGGGCGATGAAAGCGCTTCCATTTGTGTGCTCAGCGAGGGATACGTGCATGAATGTTAAGTCTTCGCTTTGGGCTAGATTGACGCTAACAAAGCGTCACCAGTGCGGTTTTACATTAATCGAACTGATTATCGGTATTTTACTGTTTGCCATTGCCATGGTAGCGCTTGCCAATGTTTTTATTCCGCAATTAAAGCGAGGGATTGATCCAATTTGGCAAACACGCGCAGTCACGCTCGCTCAGTCTTTAAGCAATGAAATTCATGCAAAAGCGTTTGATGAAAATGCCTATTCACTGGCAGAATCGCAAGCGTGTGGACTGAGTGTTGCCTGCACAACAAGCGGAGCCTTAGGGCCTGATATTGGAGAGAACCGAAGCAGTTTTGATGATGTTGATGATTTTCATGGCTTTAGCACAAGTGGCTCTGATATTGCCAGTTCATTAGGTACTAGCGCCAGTTTTGCGGGTGTGGATGTATACGAGGGTTTTTCTGCGCATGTCAGCGTGTTTTACGACGATAATGCAGATGGCGTTAATGATGATGATGCAGACCAAGACGGCAACCTTGATTCAGCAACACTTATTGGTACGAAAAAACTGATTCAAATTCGCATTGATACACCTGCCGGGGAATCACTCTGGTTTTCTATGTTCAGGGAGAATTATTGATGCGCCAGGGCAATCAAATGAAATCAACTAAAGGTTTTACATTGGTTGAGCTGGTGCTGGTTATCATGATACTCGCCGTTGTCGGCATAGGTATTTCAGGTTTTGTCAGAAGCGCAATGTCGGCTTATCTTGATATGACCGAAAGAGAATCTTTGCTCAGAGACGGCAGCTTTTTTATTGAGCGCTTTAGCCGGGAGTTGGCAGATGCTGTTCCAAATTCTGTGCGAATAAAAGGCAATGCCAGTGTGCATTGCCTGGAATTTGTGCCCATCAATTGGAATACCTACTACCTGAATATTCCACTTGTTAATGAAAGTGCGACCACAGTTGATTTAATTGAGATGCATAATGATTTGCAAGGGGTGTCGTATACCCCCGACGCGAACGACGTGGCCATTGTATTTCCGCTTACCGCCGATCACGTATACGGGCATGTTCTACCAGCGAACCCTGATGATATAAGGCAGCGCGCGATTTTAAACTGTACCGACGATGATAATAATTGCGCTACAGGTGGCGACAGCGATGGTGTTGTGCAACTCAGTGTGAGCGATGGCTTTTATACCGATTCACCTTCAAGGCGATTGTATATTGCCGATTCTGCTATTAGTTACTGCGTAAGAGATAATGGGGTTTATCGACATACTTCGCCCATTAATCCTATTCAAACCTTATTTGAGAGCGGTGGAGTGTTGATGGCAGAGGGGGTTGCCAACCTTCTTTCAAGCAATCCATCGTTGACGCCTGGCGTTCAAGATCCTTTTCGACTGTTTGACAATAGCTTGCGTCGCAATGCCTACACTCAGGCTCGTTTTATTTTTTCACGCGGCGATGAACAAATCAGTTTTTTAAAAGAGGTGCATGCGCCAAATGTCCCATAAACCTCAGATACAAAAATCATGCGCTATGGTGCAAAAAAGTGCTGTAGCAAGAAATAAAAATCAGTCAGGCAGTATGATCGTGATGGCCTTATTTGTGTTAGTTGTTTTGACTTTGCTCGCCGGGACGATGATTACGCTTATTTCAGGATCTAATCGTGCAGTCATTTCTGAGGTGTACGGCCTTAGGGCGCAACAAGCAGCTCATGCAGGTATCGAATCACTTATTGCAAACAGCTTTCCAGCGGGCGCGAGTAGCCAGTCATGCAATACCAATATCACAATTACTGCTTCATTCTCGAATATAAATGGATTCAAGAACTGTAGCTTTAGCGCCAGCTGTCGTTCACAGGAAATCTCCTTTAATAGTGAAACTCATCGTTACTATCGCTATTCAAGCACCGGCTTGTGCGATACAGGTGCAGGCATAGTCAGTCGCACACTTTACGTTGATGCAATGCAAGAGGAGCTGTAAGCAATGCTGAGATCACTTCTCTGTAGACGCACTATAGCAAGCGCTTTGTTAACGGCCTTGCTTTTGTTTAATGTCAGCGCTTGGGCGACACAATGCCTTGACTTTTTTCCGGACCCAATCGCCAGTTTTTCGGCATCAGGTACCGTAAATTTTGGTACAAACGGTCAGGTCCTCGGCAGTGACGGTGTGCTTGATATCGGCATTTTAGGAGGCAATCACGCGGATAGTTGTGACACCGAAGGTGCATGCATATCCAGTGGTACCAATACTGATTCGTTAAACCTGCCCAGTTTTCAACGCTCTATGCAAAGCACGGATGAGACGGTTGCCATCAATCAAAGCGCTACCATGAATCAGGTTGATCTCGACAATTTGACCCTGCAATCTAACGCAATGCTTAGCGTACAGGGCAGAGATGGCATAGTTAGGGTCAACCAATTAAATATGGCTGCAAACGCCAAAATAATACTTTCATCCGGCACATACTTTTTTAATACACTAAGCATGGCTGATGGTGCTTCTTTTGATGTGAGCGGCACCGACAAAGTCATTGTGTATGTAAATGATTTTACCGCGAGTGGGGCGATATCAATGAATGCCGGGGGCGATTCCGTGCAGTTTGTTTTTATTAGCTCACAGCGCTTTGATGTGCAGGCGGCTTCGACTTTACGCGGATTTTTTTATATACTTGACACATTCACGCTTGGAAAGAATTCTCGCGTATTTGGCGCTGTAAATGCTAAAACCATCGTCTTTGATTCAGGTGCGAAGGTTGTTTATCGAGCGGCTGATATCGAACAGGCAAATTTTAGCGGGGCCTGCGGGCAAAATGCACTTTTACCCTCACCTATTCTCCACTATACGATGGATATGTGCCTTAAGCCTCAACGTAACAAGGGAATTCTGGATTCAATACGCAGCAATCATGCAGACGCCTGGAATGGAATAGAAATAGACTACGCTGCGCAATACTGCCAGGGCGCGAAATTCGATGGGAGTCACACTTTTATTGATATTCAGGACAGTGGTCTATTCGATTTGCAGCAAGGCGCAATTTCCTTTTGGATGAAGTCAGAGGATTTGGATTATTCGAGCCGCTCGCATGAAGGCAAGCAGGGTATTTTGTCAAAAGACACAAATGAGTCCATATTAGACCGATTGAGCCTTTTAATGACAGATGCTGGCGCTTTACAGCTTATTTATCGCAGTCAGACAAACTCGGATTTTACCAGCCGTGCGCTTATCCAGGAGAACCAATGGCATCATGTTGTGGTGACTTGGGGGCCTGACGGAATTTTTCTATTTGTCGACGCTCAACTAGAGGGTTCGGATGCTTCCAATACCGCTTCGCGTTTACAGCCCAATGGACTGGATATGGCGCTAGGGGCAAGCGCCAGAAATTTTCGCTTATCTTCAAATGGCGATAGAGGCTCACAATTGCGCGATTTTTTTAAAGGCAGCATCGATGAATTCAAACTATTCAACGTTCAATTAAATGCAGCTCAAATAGACAGGCTTAATAGCTTATCCTCGCAAAGCTGTTTTAATTGCTCCAATGAACCCGTTTTGCTGTCACATTATTCATCTGACGTTTGCAGTGTAGAGGCAAACAAAGTTGTAGATGTGGTTAGTGGCTACGACGCTTCGGTTATCAATAATGTCAGCGTGAACGTTGCAAGCCGATTTTGTCAGGGCTTGGCATTTGACGGCGCGCAGGCGGCGGTAAGAGTTGTGCACAAAAACGCTTTTGAGATGGATGCCGGCGCAGTGTCATTTTGGTTTAAAGTACCTGATCTTAATTTTGAAAGCACGCCCTATGATGGCGGAACCTGGCAGCTTAGCGGCATGGCATTAATGTCAAAAGATTACAACGGTAATGAGGGTGGCGCAGATGTTGAAATACGCCTAGATAGCGAAGGCAGAATCAGAGGTAGGCAACAGGGTGCAAGCGAAAGCGCGTTTAATTCTGGCACGGTAAGAGTCTCAGAAAACACTTGGAATCATTTGGTTTACAGCTTTGGTAACGAGGGCTTAAAGCTTTATTTAAACGGCTCTGAAATCCAACACATACCTGACTATACCATTGGTTGGACAAACAATTTGCGTGATCTGATATTTGGCGCAAGCTCTCGCGGTTACAATGGCAATGGTGATATATCCAGCCAACTGAATAACTTTTTAAAGGGCGAAATCGACGACATTAAAATTTATCAGAATCAGCCCTCTGATGCTGATGTCGTGAACTGGTTTAATGATAGTGACTACGCTTGCGCATCCTGTTCTTCTCTGGTGGCTCACTATAGCTTTGACTCAGAGGGAATTACGGGCGATTTTATCGAAGATTTGACCGGGAATGGATTTACCGGCGAACTGCATCCGGATTTACGCATACAAATTCCCAATAACAACAAACAGTGCAATGCGCTACTTGTTCCAAGCGACCGCTCTAACGATCAATTCAAAAATTTTGACACAAAAATCGACATAGATGAATTAGGCAATCAGGGTGGAGTGTCTTTCTGGTATCGCTCAACCGTAGATTGGGGAAGCGTAGGGCGACAACAAATTTTTGATGCAACTCGCGGCAATAAATATTTTTATTTAGCCATTCGGACAGATGGCAAGTTAGCTTTTGGTGCAGAAGATGTGAACGACAGAGACGTGCAGTTGACTTTTAATTCTCCTCGTTTTGCGGCGGATGAATGGGTGCATATTGCCTTAAGCTGGAACTACGATACGCATCGAATGACGCTAATACTTAACGGTACGACGGAGTTTACCCGGGGTTGGAATAACGATTACGGAAATATTGCCCCTTACGGCACTTTGACCTTTGGTGATAACAAAAGCACCTATCTTGTGGTAGATATGACAGGAAACAGTGCAAACGGCTATTTTGATGAGATTCGCGTTTATCGGGAAATGGTCACTAAAGCACAAGCTCAAGCAGATATGGCAAGTGCACAGTCCTGTCAGGCAACATTTAGCTATGTGATTGAACATCCTGAAGAAGCCATGGCCTGCGGTACGCCTTCTGTTACGCTTAAAGCCTGTGCTGATGCAAGTTGCAATGAACTGGCTACTGATCCTAGCACCTTACAGTTATTTCCGGCAGGCGCCTGGGCACAAAGCGAGGTGACATTTACAGGCTCTACTCAGGTGCAATTGGTTTATAACGGCACCGGCACGCTGACTATTGGCAGTAGTGGTCAAAACCCGGTTGCACCGGTGATTTGTGACCCTGATTGCACCATTGAATATGACCTGGCTGGCCTGGAATTTTTTCACACAGGTAGCGGACAAACGGAATTCTCCAGTACACCATTTATTGCAGAATCCCCGTTGGCTGCGCTTGGTATTCGAGCGATAGGACAAAGTGGTGACAGTTGTGATGCCTTAGTCTCTTCAACTCAATCCATTGATATCAGTTACGAATGCACAAACACCGGCGCTGAAACATACGCCCCCGCAAGCTGCAACGCGGATTTTGCAGGCATTCCCAGAGGAAGCGCTTCGGTGCATTCCGGTCAAATAGAACTAAGCTTTGACGAAAATGGAGAAGCGAGTTTTGCCGGTTTTTCTTACGCGGATGTGGGTATGTTAAATATTAGCGCTCAAGCCAATATTGGTGGTGTACAGGTACAAAGCAGTCCAACGCAAATCAAGATGATCCCGCAGCGCTTGCGTTTAAGCACCAGTGCGCCAGTAAAACCTGTTGCCGGTGAAAAATATTCTTTCGATATTACGGCCATTGGCGCAAAGGGGTCTACACTTGTTGGCTTTAAACCCAATCAGCTTCAGCTCGCGGCTAAACGCGTAGTACCGGCAAGCACTTCTGGCAGTGACTCATCGTTTATATTCGATATTGGCACCTCAGTGCAAACGAGTATTAATGAAGCCTATGCGCTGACAAGCAATGTCCACTTTAATAATGGTCAGGCATCAAGTGTAAACGCCTTTTTTGAGGAAGCCGGAACCTATCAGATCATGATGCGAGATGCGGATTATTTGGGTTCACAAATTGAGGCAGATAGCTTAACTATAGGGCCTGTGATTCCTGCCTATTTTCGGGTAGAGCGAAAAAACGCAAGTGGGACGCTTATTCAACCGCTTTTAACAGATGCGGCAACGAATTTCAGCTATGTGGGCCAAACCTTTGGCTTTGTGCCTTTAAAAGAACCCACTTTGCAAATAACAGCCTACAATGCACTGGGTCAGGTCACCAAAAATTACGCGAATGAGTTGTGGAATTTGCCTTTTGAGATGGCCAGAGTAAACAGTTTTGTGTCATACACGGACACATCTGCTTATTCGGGCGGTGTCGAGGCCCTTTCCAAAGCAAGTGCCCTGGATATTCAAAAGAAAGATGACTACAACGGTTTAGCCGTTATGCGTTTGGTGCAGCCAAGTGTTCGCTACACCAAGGTGGTTAATCCAGGCGGTGCGGATACCAGCCCCTTTGATGCGCAGCTTAGTGTCAGTTTTGACGCTGACTTTTTTACCGATACCGATGGCGTGTGTTACAGAACAAGCTTAAGCGGACCCTGCAGTGGCTTTGTCATAAATAATGTGAGCGGCACCCAGATGCGTTACGGAAGACTATTTTTAGAAAACGCGTTTGGTGCAGAAAATCGCCCACTGCGCGTGCAAGCACGTACTCAATATCTGCGAGGCGGAACGTGGGTGACTAATTCTGACGATTCCCATACACAATTTGCTATTTCTCAAAGTAGCGGAGGGATCAGTATTTTACACGACCCACAAAGCCCAAGCGACTTGTCAAGCTTCATAGCAGGGATTGAAGCGACACACGCTTTAACAAATGGTCATTCGGACTTGAACGATTTTGTGTTCCAGCCAGTCATAGACTCGGGAACGGCACTAAGTGGTAGCGTGTTCATGACGCTTGAAGTGCAAAATACCGCAAATCATTGGTCTCGCTATCTAAATATTGATTGGGATGGAGATAACGATATTGATGAAAATGATACCCCTTCAGCCAATATCGCCTTCGGTCTTTACAGAGGTGATGATAAAACAATTCACTGGCGAGAAGCATTTTAAAAACGCGTCAATAAAAAAGTCGCGCTGGATACGCGTTGTTATGTAAGAATATGCACGATGCGCGCTTGCTCAAAAGGCGGCGCATTGGTAAAGTTACGCAATTATGTCAAGTCCTGTGTACGCATAGATTTTTTTGCAGTAAAACATTGGTTTTTAGGGATTTAGCGGCACATATAAGTTAACTTATATCACTTAATCTGATTATTATTTAAAAAAGGCATTCCATGTTCAAAAAGCTTCGAGGTATGTTTTCTAACGACCTTTCTATTGACCTCGGCACAGCTAACACGCTGATATATGTGAAAGATCAAGGCATTGTACTTAACGAACCATCCGTAGTTGCCATTAGGCAGGAGCGAGCAGGTGGTCCAAAAAGCGTGGCCGCTGTGGGCCA
The DNA here is from genome assembly GCF_004798935.1 of Ningiella ruwaisensis. GTDB lineage: Bacteria > Pseudomonadota > Gammaproteobacteria > Enterobacterales > Alteromonadaceae > Glaciecola > Glaciecola ruwaisensis. Next base: position 196,822 of record NZ_RAHT01000004.1, read on the forward strand.
TGCAGCTAAACAAATGTTAGGCCGAACGCCCGGTAATATTAAGGCTATCCGCCCAATGAAAGACGGTGTGATCGCCGATTTTTATGTCACCGAAAAAATGCTTCAGCATTTTATAAAGCAGGTTCACGACAATAACTTTTTGCGTCCCAGTCCTCGCGTATTGGTATGCGTTCCCTGTGGCTCAACTCAAGTAGAGCGTCGCGCCATTAAAGAATCTGCCATTGGAGCGGGCGCTAGAGATGTGTTTTTGATTGATGAACCGATGGCCGCCGCAATAGGGTCTGGCTTACCTGTATCTGAAGCGACAGGTTCAATGGTTGTTGATATTGGTGGTGGTACCACCGAAGTGGCGATCATTTCTTTAAATGGCGTGGTGTATTCTTCATCGGTTCGCATAGGCGGAGACAAGTTCGACGAAGCGATTATCAATTATATTCGCCGAAACTTTGGTTCTCTGATTGGCGAGGCAACTGCTGAGCGGATTAAGCATGAAATTGGCGCAGCTTATCCAGGCGAAGAGGTCAGAGAAATCGAAGTGCGTGGCCGTAATCTGGCAGAGGGTGTGCCGCGAGGTTTTAATCTCAATAGCAATGAAATCCTTGAAGCACTGCAGGAGCCTTTGTCTGGCATTGTAAGTGCGGTTATGGTTGCTCTTGAACAATCTCCGCCAGAGCTTGCATCTGATATTTCAGAGCGTGGAATGGTATTAACCGGCGGTGGTGCATTACTTAAAGATTTGGATCGACTGTTAATGGAAGAAACAGGCATTCCAGTGGTAATCGCTGATGATCCTCTCACCTGTGTAGCTCGTGGGGGCGGTAAAGCTTTCGACATGATCGATTTGCACGGTGGCGATCTCTTTAGTTTTGAGTAATGGGTAGCATGGAGTTACCCGCTCGTTATGAATGAAGTATTCCCACGAGGATTTTCGCTTCTCACCCGTTTTATCATTGTGCTGATTTTTTCGGTAGCGGCGATGTTTGTCGATACAAAAGTTGAAAGTGTCAGCACCCTCAGGGCTTACTTGACGTCTTTAGTGAGTCCTCTTCAGTATATTGCGGATATGCCTGGCGCGGTTCTAAGCTGGAGTGCGTCACGCTTTACTTCCAGACAACAACTTTTAGAAGATAATGAAGCACTGACAGAGCGGATCACGCTGATGAGCGCACAACTCCAGCGTTTTCGCATTCTGGAAGAAGAAAACAAAAAGCTCCGTCGTTTACTCGATGCACCTATCAAACAAGAAGTGCGCAAAATGATTGCTGAGCTTATGGCAGTAGACAACAATCCTTACAGCCATCAAATTGTTATCAACAAAGGAGCAATTGATGGTGTTTTTGAAGGTCAATCAGTATTAGACGAAAGCGGCATTGTGGGGCAGGTGATGGAGGTGGGGACTACAAATTCCCGTGTGCTGCTGATATCGGATGTCACGCATGCTATTCCCTCTCGTATAAGCCGGAACAACGTGACCGTGATTGTTTCGGGTTTGGGGCAGTTAAATGAACTTGCGCTTGAACATGTTCCGCACAGTACCGACATCAAAGTAGGGGATATTCTCATATCATCTGGATTGGGTAATGTATTTGTAGAAGGCTACCCTGTAGCTGAAGTCAGTGAAATTATCCGGGATGAGAGTCAGCCATTTGCACAAGTTAGTGTAAAGCCACTGGCAAAATTAGATCGAATTAAGTATTTGTTGCTTTTATGGCCTGAAGAAATCAACGAGGCGGCAGAGAATAATGGACTGAATCAAAGTACCAATAACAGCGACGAAATTAACGATGTAAGCGGGGAAAACCAAAATGAGAGGTAATCCCGCGTTTATCTACATCAGCATCATTGTTGGCTTGGTCTTACAAATCATTCCGATGCCCGCGCAAGCAGACTTGTATCGACCCGATTGGCTGTTGCTTATTTTATGTTACTGGGCGATGGCGCTGCCGAATCGCGTCAGCGTTGGCGTGGCTGGCGTAACAGGCGTCATTCTGGATTTGCTTTATGGCACGGCTCTGGGAGTGCACAGTTTTGCACTGGCGGTGCCGATTTTTATTGTGGCAACTAACTATCAACGTATGCGAAATCAGTCTATTTTGCAGCTTGCCATAACCATTGGTATTTTATCTTTCATTTATCATCTCATCATTTATTGGTTACAGTTTTGGTTAACGAGTATTGAGTTTCGTTTTATTTATTTATGGCCGAGCGTGACATCTGTGCTTTTATGGCCATGGTTGTTTTGGCTACTTAGAAGATTTCGTCGACGATTCAAGGTGGCTTGATGCAAAAAACCGTCGTTCTTGCTTCGGCCTCACCACGCAGACAGGAACTTCTTGCAAGAATTTGTAAGAACTTTGTTGTGGAATCGGCTGATATTGATGAAACTCCTAAAGATAATGAGGCGCCGGAAACCCTTGTCGTTCGCCTGGCGCTGGAAAAAGCAAAATGTGTGTTTAATAAGCATCGAAGTGCCGTGGTGATTGGCTCAGATACGGTAATTGCGTTTAATAACGCAGTGCTCGGAAAGCCAAAAGACAAAGCCGATTTTATGCGCATGATGAGTCTATTGTCTGATAAAACTCACCGGGTACTGACGGCGGTTGCTTGCGTAACAGACAGCCAACAAAAAACCGTACTTGTCGAGACGCGGGTGACCTTTTGTGAGATATCCGAACAGGACGCAATCGACTACTGGAATACAGGTGAGCCAAAAGATAAAGCGGGTGGCTACGCCATTCAAGGGCTCGCAGAGCAATTTGTTAAACATATTCAAGGTAGTTTTAGTTCAGTGGTAGGCTTACCGCTTTATGAAACAAAACAACTAGTAAAGAGCGTAATCTAATGGATATAAGTGCAGAACTGTTGATAAATGTCACACCGTCGGAATCACGAGTCGCGCTTATTGAAAACGGAATTCTTCAGGAAATTCATATAGAGCGCCATACCAAAAAAGGAATTGTTGGCAATATTTATAAAGGCAAAGTCAGTCGGGTATTGCCCGGAATGCAAGCTGCTTTTGTGGATATTGGTTTAGAAAAAGCCGCATTTTTACACGCTTCTGATATTGCCGTTTACGATGAGCTGAAAGATGAAGTTACGCCCCCTACATTTGAGAAAAAAGACATAAGGGAGTTAGTAAGGGAAGGACAGCATATTGTTGTTCAGGCTGTAAAAGATCCCCTCGGCACGAAAGGTGCCAGACTCACCACAGATATAACCTTACCTTCTCGCTATTTGGTATTCATGCCTAGCGTTAGTCATGTGGGCGTGTCACAAAAAATTGAAGACGAGAAAGAACGCGAACGCTTGAAGAGTATCGTCGCTGATTTGTGCGATGAAAACGGCGGGTTTATTCTTCGAACAGCAGCGGAAGGTGTAAATGCGAAAGAGCTGCGTCAGGATGCCGAATTTTTGCGACGCTTGTGGAAAAAAATAGAGTCTCGAAAAACCGCAGGCAAATGGAATGTCTTATATGAAGATTTACCGGTAGCAAGACGCGTGTTAAGAGACTTTGTTGGAACAGAAATTGAGCGTATACGCATAGATTCAAACCTCACATTTAAGGAGCTGAAAGCTTTTACCAAGGAATACGTGCCCGAGCTGTCAAATAAATTGGAATATTATCAGGGCGACTTACCTATTTTCGATTTGTATGATGTTGAGAACGAGCTACAGCGAGCGCTTGGAAGGAGAGTAGATCTCAAATCTGGTGGGTATATTATTATCGATCAGACTGAGGCGATGACGACAATCGATATTAACACCGGTGCATTTGTCGGACATCGAAATCTGGAAGAAACCATTTTTAACACCAATATTGAGGCTACTTTAGCCATCGCACGACAGCTACGTTTGCGCAACCTCGGCGGCATGATATTAATTGACTTTATCGATATGATGGAACCTGATCATCAGCGCCGTGTCTTACATTCATTAGAGCAAGCAATGGCAAAAGACCGTGCAAAATCGAGCATTTATGGATTTACCCAGCTCGGCTTAGTCGAAATGACACGAAAGCGCACACGAGAATCCCTTGAGCATCAGCTATGCGGGGAGTGTCCTGCATGCCGTGGTCGAGGCTCAATTAAGACGATTGAAACCATTTGCTTTGAAATTACGCGAGAAGTTGTGCGTGTTAATCGTGCTTATAACGCGGATAAATTTGTTATTTATGCCTCTGTTCCGGTTGCCGAAGCATTAATGGGAGAAGAATCTCACGTGCTTGCAGAGCTTGAAGCTTTTGTAGGAAAACAAATAAATGTCCATACCGAACACCTTTATCATCAAGACAAGTTTGACGTGGTAATGATGTGAGTAAAGCAAGCAAATATACCACCTTAATTTTAAGAAAACTGTGGACCTTGGTTGCAGTGTTATTGGTGGTGGTTGCGCTTCTAATTAGCCTCTTACGCTACTCTCTGCCCTTGCTAAATGACCGCAAGCACGTGATTGAAGATTACGTCAATACCGAGTACGGACTTGAGCTCAGTATCGGAGAGGTAAAAGCTAGCTGGCAATCCTCAGGTCCGAGCCTTCAGTTTTCAAACGTCCATTTAAAGCAGGGAGATCAGTCGCCCCTTGCACTTGAAGTAGGCGATGTGTACTTGGCTATCGAATTTTGGGCTTCTATATTCAGCGCTCAGTTACAGTCTCGAAACGTGAGTTTATCAGATCTTAATGCCACTCTGGATTTGCAAAGGATCCAGTCATCTTCGTCTGAGTTTCCTGTTGTGTCTGCACTGGAAAATCTTTTTTTGGAGCAACTAGACAACTTTTCAGTTAGCAATAGTGCGTTTACGTTGGTCAATCAGAATGCCCAAAACACCATTCGCATCAAACAACTAACCTGGCTAAATGCAGATAACCGTCATCAAGGCCTCGGTGAATTGAGCTTGCAAGGCTTCGCATCGAATACCGCCATCTTTGTATTGGACTTATACGGAAATGTTGATAGCTATAATGGCCTGCTTTACGCCAAGGGACAGGCACTTGATATATCACCCTGGTTAAATGAATTTACCCAATTTGATGGGGATTTAGTGACCAGTAAAGGAAATTTTTCGCTATGGGCAGATATTTCGCAAGGTAGATTTACAAAAGTTCGTGGACAAATCACGCCAAGCCAGTTCACCTGGCGAAGCGCAAAGGCTGACGGAAACACGGACGATACAGAAAACCAAACCAACGAGACGCAGCTAGTCGCCGACTTTGCTGCTCAGCCGTTTGAAAATGAATGGCATTTCGCGATAAAAGACCTGGCCATTTCGAACAATCAGATTTTAACGACAAGTGACTGGACAGGCTGTCTGGATTTGGCCGGACAGGTAAATCTTAACAATACAGCGCCAGTGGATATGAGCAATATTTTGCCATTGAGCGCCCTTTTCTCAAACTCAGCGGCTAAACTGCTTGATGCAATTAACTTAAAGCTTTTGTTTGATGATCTGCATGTAAGTTTTGGTCTGAAAGGGCTTAACTTAGTTGCAGAACAGGCAAGTGCCAGTTGGCAGGAGTACGAGAATATTCCAGGTGTTTCCCAGCTGAATATTAGCGCTTATTGGAAAGAAAATAGTGGCCGTTTTGAATTCAGTAGCGAAGATGCGGTGATAAGCGCCAATGCGGTGCTTGAGCGTGATCTAAGGGTCTACAATATCGACTTACCCGTATTTGTCCAGCGTCTTGATGATAGCTGGTCTGTAATAAGTGATGATGGAAAGCTACAGATTGACGCGCTTAACATTCATCCAAAGTTTGGCTTTAACAGCAAAAACCAGATGCTTTCCATGTTGGTGGATATTGATGGTTTGCCCCTTAATCAAGTGCCGAGTCTTTTACCGAATGAATTCATGAGCGCAGGAGCAAAAAATTATCTTGCCAATGCTTTTATTGGGGAAGGCGAGGTGCAAAACGCTCACCTGCTGTGGCACGGTAGCGCACAGGATTTCCCTTTTGAAAATCAGTCGGGTATTTTTCAGGCATCCGTTGCGGTAAAGGACGCTGATTTTCTATTCTCCGACGCGTGGCCGATGCTGCGTGAGCTAGATATTAATTTACTGTTTGAGAATGATCGTCTGGACATGCGGGCAGAACGAGGCACGCTTGCATCTGTTAATTTGACTGATTTGCGAGCAGAAATTCCCAAATTAAGTCGTGACGCTACACTTAGCATACACGCGTTGGGCGAAAGTAACGGTGAGGCGGTTGCCAGGCTCATGCAACAAAGCAGCCTAAAAGATTCTTTGGGACGCATACTGTCTCAGGATGTCATTGTAAGTGGTCCAGTTAGTACCAATCTGGGTTTGTATATTCCCTTGTCCAATCCTGGCAGCACCCGGGCAGTGGGTGAGGCAAATCTACTTCAAAGCCAGGTGACGATAGCCGCCTTGGGTTTAGATATTCAAAATGCGAAAGGTAAAATAAGTTTTGACAATGAAGCTTTAAGCATCGAAGGACTTAACGCTGAGCTTATGGGGCAAAGCGTAGCGCTTGATTTGGTCGGCTCGCAAAAGGCTCAAAATTATGAGCTGGATATCGCGCTTTCTGGTGACTGGTCAATGGCTCCTCTATTTACACAATATGCTGTAGGGATGGAGCAATATGTGCAAGGCAATGCCGAATGGATATTGGATATAGATGTGTCACTTCGGGAAAAGGACTATTTTTACACGGCCGCACTCAATAGCGACTTAATGCAGGTGACATCCAGTTTACCTCCCCCTTTTAACAAGGCGGTTGAGGATAAGCTCCCTCTCTTTGTTGAAGCAAGTGGCAACAATATAGCGTCAACCGTAAATGCATCATTAGGCAGAGACATCAGCTTCGAAGGAGTATTACCTCACAAAGAAAAACAATTTTCGCGAGCGCACCTGGCGCTTGGACAAACCGACTTTGTAGGGATGGGCGTGGGCTTTAGTATCAGCGCTAACTTGCCGTATGTCGAGGCACAGAAGTGGATGTCTGTGGTCAAACTATTAGTGGGCGACACCGAAAAATCATCAAGCTCAGTTTTCAGTGCACCGGAGCGTGTATTTGCTCAGGCTGATCAAGTCATTTTTGCCGGTGCGCGAGTTACCGATGCAAATGTGACTGCCAAACAGCTGGATGGAGAATGGGAACTGGATATTGATTCTGATCAGATGCGAGGCAATGTTGATATTAGCAAACAGTGGATCTCAAAAGGCATAAGCATTGATGCTGATTACATCAAGCTTGCAGATGTCGATTTTGAAAAAGAGAAAACGGCTATTGAGCGGCAATTTGATCCTAAAAAACTGCCGCGAATCGATTTTAGCTGTCGCGATTGTGAGTTTGGCGACTTTCATCTAGGGCGAGTAAGTCTTGAAGCTGTGCCTAACGATGATGGCCTGGAGATTTCTCGTTTAAAGGTTGAAGCAGATGGCGGTAGCGTGAGTGCCTCTGGGCAATGGTATCAGCGACACAGTGATCATTACACTTTCCTGGCGGGAAATTTGCAAAGCTCAGATTTTGGGACCTTTCTGGATAGCTTGGGTTTAGATTCAGGCATCCAGGACTCAGGCGCTAACATGGAGTTTGCGCTCACATGGAAAGATTCACCCATTGATTTTGGATTTAAGCAGCTGGATGGACACATTGATTGGTCTCTGTCAGACGGATACCTCACGGAGGTAAGTGACAAGGGCTCTCGTATTTTTACTTTGCTCAGCTTGAATTCGTTAGTTCGAAAGCTCTCCCTGGATTTTAGGGATGTGTTTGCCAAAGGTTTCTTTTACGACGACATGCGAGGAAGTGTACAGATAACAGACGGAAAGGCAGATACTCGCGATACCAAAATTGATGGCGCTGCTGGAGAAATAGAAATTTACGGTTACACGGACTTGGTCTCGCAGCAGCTTAATTATAATGTAAGCTTTACGCCCAACGTCACCGGGAATCTGCCCGTATTGGTTTACTTTTTCACAGTAAGTCCGCCTTCTGCCTTAGCTGCACTGGCGCTTGATCAGGTGCTAACATCGGCTAAGGTCATATCTAATGTAAACTACTCCGTAACCGGCACAATCAGTGAACCTGTATTAATAGAAACCGGTAGAGAAAGTACCGAAGTTGCACTGCCAACCCGACGTATTCCAGAGGAGAGCGAAATGGTTGATGAATTTATTCCACCAACTGTCGATGATTTGTTACCGCTTGAGCAGAATGATGGTTGATTTAATCGCGATTCAACTTAACAGTTCTACATCGATAGATCATAATCTGGCTCGCATCGAGCGTCTGATTGATGAAGCTCGGCCTTTAATTGTAAGAAATCATCCCGCGTTAATTCTTTTGCCAGAATGTGCCTTTCAATTTGGCTGCAGTGGCAAGGTACTATATGAACATGCGGAGTCACTGGAAAAAAGCAGTCAGTCAGGAAAAAGCACGATCCAATCGCATGTAAAAACATGGGCGAATAAATACAACGCTTATATCGTTGCCGGCTCAATGCCCATTTTATGTGATGAGACCCCCGAAAAATTTCATGCAGCCAGTTTAGCGTTTTCGCCAAAAGGAGAGCGAATAGCACAGTATAATAAAATGCATTTGTTTGATGTCGATGTAGAAGACAATACCGCGTCTTATCGCGAATCGAAGTATACAAAAGCCGGTGAGCATTTGGGAAAGTTTTCTTCACCGTGGGGTGAAGTTGGCCTATCGGTTTGCTACGATCTGCGTTTCAGTGCAATGTTCAGTGCAATGCAAGGTGTGAATATTGTCACAGTTCCAAGTGCCTTTACAAAAGTCACAGGAGAAGCACATTGGCATGCTTTATTGAAAGCCAGAAGTATTGAATTACAAGCCTATGTGATTGCGGCTAATCAGGTGGGAGAGCACGAAGATAATCGTCAAACTTTCGGTAATACGAGTATTTATTCTCCCTGGGGTGAATTATTATCTATAGTTGAAACCGGTGAAGGGATTGCGAGTGCTCAATTTGACCATGAAAATCTTGAAAAGATAAGAAAACGTATGCCGCTACAGTCACATAAAAAAGAGAGATACACATTTGAATAAACACGTTGTAGATAACTTACTTCATCAATCAGGCCTTGATCAATCGAAACTAAGCGCCTTGCTCGATAGCATGATGATGCACAAGAACACGTTTGCCGATCTCTATTTTCAATCTTCCCAACATGAAACCTGGGTGCTTGAGGACGGTATTATTAAAGATGGTAGCTACAATATCGAGCGCGGTGTTGGGGTAAGAGCCATCGCTGATGAAAAAACGGGCTTTGCTTATTCAGATGAAATTAATATTGAGGCGCTGACAAAAGCGTGTGTCGCAGCGCGTTCCATCTCACCAAAACGAGAGCAAATCAAAACCACTTCTCAGTATGCGCAAAACGGACTTACCGCGCAGAATTTTTCTAAGCAGAATAATAAAGCACTTTATTCAGCGAGTAATCCGCTTATTGCCATGGATGATGATGAAAAAATAGCGCTTTTACGCAGTGTAGACGCTTATGTACGAGAGCAGGAACCCAATGTCAGTCAAGTGGTAGTGAGTCTTACTGGCGTGTATGAGGAAATTTTAGTCGCGGCCACAGATGGCACATTCGCAACGGATATAAGGCCATTAATCCGCCTCAATTGCAGCGTTCTTTTGGAAAAAGATGGAAAGCGTGAGCGAGGAGCGGCAGGATGCGGTGGACGCAGAAGTTATGATTTCTTTGGAGCTGAACTTGAGGACGGAAGCTTGCGTTATCAAAAGCTTGCCGACGATGCATTACATATGGCGCGAGTTAACCTTGAAGCCGTGCCAGCGCCAGCAGGTACAATGCCGGTAGTGTTAGGAAGTGGATGGCCGGGTGTTTTGCTGCATGAAGCCGTGGGTCATGGCTTGGAAGGGGATTTTAACCGTAAGGGTGCATCCACATTTAGCGGGCGTATTGGTCAGCAGGTCGCATCAAAAGGCGTAACTGTGGTTGATGACGGAACCTTAGCCGATCGAAGAGGTTCGCTGTCAATCGATGATGAAGGTACGCCTAGTCAGTATAACGTGCTTATCGAAGATGGTATCTTATCTGGCTACATGCAGGATAAAATGAACGCAAAATTAATGGGTGTAAAACCAACTGGAAATGGTCGCAGAGAATCTTATGCGCATTTGCCAATGCCCAGGATGACCAATACCTATATGTTAGGTGGTCAGTACAATCCACAGGAAATTATTGAGTCGGTTGAAAAAGGGATATACGCGCCAAACTTCGGCGGCGGGCAGGTCGATATCACATCGGGTAAATTCGTGTTTTCCACATCAGAGGCTTATCTCATCGAAAAAGGCAAAATTACTCAGGCAATCAAGGGAGCTACCTTGATTGGAAATGGACCTGAAGCCATGCAAAAAATTTCAATGATTGGTGATGATTTGGCCCTAGATGCCGGGGTGGGTGTATGTGGTAAGGATGGTCAGTCAGTTCCAGTTGGCGTTGGGCAACCTACGCTAAAAATTGATGAACTGACGGTAGGCGGTACAGCATAAGTGAAGGCAATTCCTGCATTATTTATGCAATCTGGCAAGACGTTTGGCTCTGTCGAGAATTACCTGGCTGTTATGTTGTGGGCGATCAGGCGCCTTATTTATTAAGGTTCTTATGTCGCCTGCTTTCAATTCACGGTTTTTTACATGCGCCATCATTAACTCGTAGCCCTGGTAGTCGTATAGCTTTTGCAAAGACTGCTTATAGTGATGAGGAAAGTAAACGGGAAAGGGAGGGCATAGCTTTCCTTTTACTTTTACAATCAAATCCGCTACGTACATTCGCTTGGTTTTATTATGCACAATTGAAATATCCATTGCAGTGTGACCTGGAGTACTGATCACATGCCAATCCTCAAACCCGGGTATGTTTTCTTTATTTTGAAGCATGAGATCAGGCTTAAGTTTGCGTGGGTACCAAATCAGGCGACGTTTAATACCTAATCTGCCAGCAACCCAGTGTGATAAAGCAATATCAGTTAGATGAGATAATGCGCCTTTTATTCCTTTATACCAGTGCTCATCAAAATATCCGCATATCACTTTGCAGCCACTAAGCTTTCGAAGAAGATGAGCACACCCGGCATGATCAGGGTGCATGTGTGTCACCATCACAACTTTCAAGTCGCTCAACGGGCGCTTTAGTCGTTGCTCAAAATACTTCGAGACGACGCTCAAATCTGCTTTGCAGGCGCCATCCAGCAACATACATCCATGCTTGTATTCGACTAAGAATATGTTTTGAATATAACCCTGGATTTGATGCAAACGGTAGCTTTGCCCATCGTCATGAAGTGATGAGGATTTTTTAGAAGTATTAACTGGCGAAAGCACGCCAGCGCCTTCGCTTGCTTTAAGCTGTGATGAGACATTGTTCATATACGCAGTATAAAGCGGAGGCTCTCATCCTACCAGTTTTTATGCCTTTTTCATTTCAAGCACTTCTGCTTTCTCAGCTTCCAGCAGCGTATCAGCATCGGTTCCTTTCAGTAATTTCGCCACCGCATCTTTGTTTTTAGCTAGTAAAATACTGAGTTCTTCAGCCAGCGCTTCGTCCAGTTCAATACCTTTTTGCTGGATATATGCGCTTAGATTGTCCGCAATACCTAGCATTTTGTCGTATTGGTCGGCTTCTTTCTTGTCTGTAGTAACCAATTTATCGACTCCTTTATGCTGGACGACGTACTGAGTAATAACTGCCATGCAGTTCTCCTTGGATTTCGCTATTAGGCAAGTATTTACTATAAATCAATATACTGTATAAATAAACATATAAGTGAATAAACCTGACTGCACACAACAATGCATGTCGAAATCTGTAGGGTCAATATTAACGTAATTGCTTTATGAATATTTCTACAGGAGCGCATTTACTTTGTTTGATTTCAGCCAGGTAAAAGGCATTATTTTCGATTTAGATGATACATTGGTGCATGCCAATCTGGATTTTAAAGCCATCAAGGCTGAATTAGCCTGTCCAGAACAGGACGATATTCTATTGCATATTAATGACTTGAGTTGCCAAAATGAAAAACGTTGGGCAAACGAAGTAGTGCTTCGTCATGAACTTGAAGATGCGCAAACTTCACGCTTAATCAATGGCGCAAATGAGTTTATTCAGCAAGCCATTCAGCACGAACTACCTTTGGCGATTGTAACGCGTAATTGCCTTGATGCGACGCGAATTAAGCTACGAAACAATCTTATTCCAATTGATTTGGTATTAACCAGAGAAGATGCGCTTCCCAAACCGCACCCTCAAGCGCTTTTAAAAATCGCTTATCAATGGCAAGTGCCCACACAAGATATTGCGTACATTGGTGATTATAAATACGACATACAAGCTGCTCATAACGCGGATATGCAAGCTTGGTTATTTACTTACAATGAGCAGGCAGGCTCATACAAAGATTGTTTAACCAAGGTTGATAAACCTTTGTAAATTATGATGTCTCATAAGTAGAGATGCCTTGATAAGCAGATAGTTAAGTTCAGTTTAAGAAACATAAATTATTTTCGAATGTTTAAGAGGTCATACCACGTATAAAATTTGATCAGGTTTTGGATGGAAGTAGTGGTAAGGACATCATTCAGTGGACGATATACATCGCTTTGCAGTTGAGCTAAACGCTCTTGAGCTTACGATATCTGCGATAGTAGTTATCTTTTCTATAGTAGCTAATTTTGTGCTTTATTTAAAAAAGCATATTGCAAAAGAGCCTTTGAAAGACGGCGAATTATATAACAGTAATGCCGCCAGAGATGAGGATGCAGATAATTTACACATTAAGTGCTCCCCGCAACAAATTGAACTATTGGCTTCACACGTTTCTAATATTAAAGAGCGATTAATTAACACCCAATATGTTTTAAAAGACAAGAAAGCTTACTCAAACGTGTTCCAAAGCCCTCTAAGAGATAGCCTGCGTGAACTGGATGCGCTTTCCTTATCCCTTGAATCACTTGCGACTATTTCTCAAGCGCCGACTCAGAAAAATGCTGATTCCAGTGGCTCATTATTTCATGCGGTGCAGAATCGTACTGTTCAAAATTCTGTTGTTCAAGTTAGTCGAAAGCGTTGTATCAATTCATCACAGGTAATTAGCGATACATTGCCTGTGCTTATGGATTTTGCCAGACAGCAGAATAAAATCATTCACTTGTACGAACTATCTCATGGTCAGATGTCTTTGCCTCTTGGTCTGTTAGATAAGCTACTCAGAGAGTTGATTTTAAATGCTATAAAGCACAATCCTGAAGAGACGGTCATTGAAGTAAAATGCAGTGTCGAAAATACCCACGTACATTTTGAAGTAAGTGACACGGGCGTAGGCATACCAATGCAGCATGTCCCTCAAAGCAATCGTTTAATGGAAAACCGTCTAAGCTTAATGTCACGACGTATTTCTGATGCTCAAACACAAATAAATTTGCACGCGGTGTCTCAACTTGCCGATGCTCATGGGGGATGCCTTAGCATTTATTCTCGGTTAAATAAGGGAACGAAAATCAGCCTGAAATTTCCCGCTCAGTTGATAAAAGCTAATCCTTATCCGCTTTTCATCAAGCGCAGACCAGTAACAGGCTTAACTAAGGAGCGAAGAACGCAGCGAAAAAAGGTTTTATTTGTGAGTCGCTTTGATCACGTGTCAAGCTCGCTATCGCAATATCTTCAAGAACGTTATGCGCTGATAACATGCCGTTCTTTTGATATTGCCCTTAAACAGCTTTTTGAGAACAAGCTGGATATGGTCATAGCGGATTTTAGTTGGCAAGATGCACTGAGTTTACAGCTTGCTCAATTTATGCGGGAACATCGCGCCTTAGCTAAAACACCAATAATTATGATTACGGCGTTTTCAAACAGCACGATACGAGCGAAAGCTTATGCAAAAGGAGTAAATGCGGTGGTTGAAAAGCCGCTCGACTTGCATGAGTTATCAAAAGTGATTGAAAACCTGCTGCGAAACTTCAGTCACGTCAAGCAAATTAACAGTCATAATGGACAAGCGTCTCAGGATTTAACCAATGATGAATCGGTAGCGGAAGGAAATAAAGAGTACACAGTACTTACTCATCAACATCAAGCCAATCTTAGCGAACAAGACAAGTTTAAAGCGCAGATCCAATCGCTGGTTGAATCGTGTTTTGAGGATGAGTCGTTTACTCAGCAGATAGCGGCAGACCGCTTATTTATCAGTAGCAAAACCTTACAACGACGAATGATCAAGTATATTGGCGATAACTTTAATACCTATCTAAGGCGCTATCGCTTGGATCGTGCTCAAAACCTCTTGCATAACGGCGCCTCTGTCACAGAAGTCACCTACAGTGTTGGGTTTTCGTCCGTTTCCTATTTTAGCCAGTGCTTCAAACAAGAGTTCGGTTATCCGCCGTCAGAGCTTAATAAGGCATCCTAGTCATGACCACCTAAAATTTGTACCTGCGCAATGTCTGTATCGCCTTTTATGACCTTCAATATCGCATCTTGCGTTAATGTACGCATACCGTCTTTCATCGCTTGCGCTTTCATTTCTGATACAGCCGCTTCCTTATACACCAAAGCTCGCAATTCGTGGGTCATACCCAGCAATTCGTGAACGCCGGTTCTTCCTTTGTATCCAGTATCGCCGCAATTGTCACAGCCCTTTGCCCGTTGGAGCATAATACTGCTGCCCAAGCCAAGTTCATCAAAATATTCTTCACCGTACTGGCGTTTTAAAAATGCGACATCATCTTCACTCGCTTCATAGCTCTCCTTGCAACTGGGGCAAAGCGTTCTGATCAGACGTTGTGCAAGAATACCGACACAGGCATCAGAAAAGTTAACTGGGTCGAGTCCCAAATCCAGCAAGCGGGTAATCGTCTCTGGCGCTGAGTTTGTGTGCAGCGTTGATAACACCAAGTGACCAGTGAGCGACGCTTCAATACCAGCGTGTGCCGTTTCTTTATCCCGCATCTCACCGATGAGAATAATATCGGGATCAGCTCGCAAGAAAGCTCTCAGTGCGTTTGCAAAGGTAAAACCAATCTTAGGACTCACTTGTACCTGCTGAAGCCCAGCTTGAGTAATTTCTACCGGATCTTCTGCTGTCCATATCTTCTTTTCCGGCGTGTTCAAGTAGCCAAGAATTGCGTGCAAGGTGGTAGTTTTACCAGAACCAGTAGGGCCTACGACTAACATTATCCCGTGCGGTTTTTTGATCATGCTTTCAATCATGTTCATGTTGCGAGGCGACAGGTTCATTTTTTCAATAGGCATTGCGCCGCCAGTCGCCAAAATACGCATTACTACGCCTTCACCTGCCACAGTTGGAATGGTCGCTACGCGGACTTCTACCGGTTGCCCCGACATTTTAAATGCAAGCTTCCCGTCTTGAGGGATCCGTTTTTCGGCGATATTAAGGCTCGACATAATTTTTATGCGAGCAATAACCGCATTGTGGTGAGAGGCAGGTACCTGATTAATATCTCTTACAACACCATCTACTCGCATGCGCACCCTCGTGGGAGCGCCCTTTTCAGGGTCGATATGAATGTCAGAGGCATTTAAACGCTTAGCATCATGCAGTATACGACTGACCAAGCGAACAACCGCAGGTGCATCTTCTGCTAAGTCATCGCCAACGTCTTCGTCTTCCTCGCCGCTTGTGCCGATTTCGTCCAGGATTTCGTCCATATCCCCTGGACCGGAGCCGCCAACATTCTCTCCCAGGTATTTCAGAATGTGATTAGGCAAGCCTACAGCAATTTCGTAGCTGTCTATGCCTAAAGCACTTTCGATTTCCATTAAAAGCGCCGCATTATTTGGCTCGGCCATCAATACAATCGCATTTTCGTGTGCATCAGCGATGACGGCAACAAAGTTACGCTTTAAGTAAGACAGATTTAATTTACTGTTGCCCTGATACATATGGTAGTTATCAGGCAAGTAGTCTATGAATGGCACTTGATAGTGCACTGACAAGGCACTACCAATTTCAGCTTCACTTATCCGATGCTCTGAGGTAAGCCGGTTTACTATCTGTTTGACATCACCAAGTTTGGTAACTTCTTCAATTTCAGTTTCACTTATTTGACCGCGTAAAACCAAATAGTCAAAAGGACTTTTAGTGCCCCCTAATTCATACCTGAACTTATCGCCAAGCATGTCGGCAATTTCCATGGCTGTTTCTAAATCGCCATGTCCAAAATCTCCGCCCTTTTTATTGATGATCTGCATTACGCCCATCATCACGCCCGCATTCATTACCGGGATACATAAAATGTTTTCAGTTTTGAATTGACTCGCTTTATCGAACTTTTTATCAAAGCGCAATCGCTGGTGAATATTCAGCAACTGCATATCATCGTAGGGATCGTTGATTATCAGCGGCTGTTGAGACATTGCAACGTAACCTGCGATTGACGCAGGACTAATCGGTACTTTTATTTCTTTGGTTTCTGCTCCGGTTTTAAAGCGCGCTACCAAATCTTGCTGTTGCGCGCGCTTTTGAAACAGGGACATACGCGTCGCATCAAACACTTGCAGGATGATGGGTTCCAGCTTTTCGTAAGCGGCCATAAGATTAGGATGCTCTTTAAGCTGTGCCTGCAATGCTTGTAAATTAGGCGAATTGGGGGCGCTGTCAAACATAAAAAGTCGCGGTTCCGTTCAAATGATTTTCAAGGTTTCTAAAAGGGGTATCGGCGAATAGTATCGATACCTTAAGTGTCTTGGCAATAAATCTCTGTATACACTTCCAATATCTATGACCAGCATTCCCCGTAGCATTTTAAATTCGCGAAAAGGACTTGCTAAGTGTAGGCATCTGTGTATAATTCGCGCCCACTGTCTAACGCAACGAGTAATTCCAATAGGTATTTCTGGTTGCCTTGGCAAAAGATTAGTGGGTGTTTTTCTAGGTCAATCAGTGCCTTTATATAAAGTGTCACTCCTTTAGATAATACCATGCGCTTAGCGCACGCTAATATATGAACAGGACCCCGATTGGGGGTCATCGGTTTACGCACATCTTTTCAGCCACTCTTTTATAAGAAAGAAACAGGCGTGAAAAGATGAATTTTTTTGTTCTTTCGATTGGAGCTTAATCGATGCCAAATCAAAGAATTCGTATTCGTTTAAAAGCGTTTGATCACAAGTTGATCGATCAGTCTACAGCGGAAATCGTTGAAACAGCTAAGCGCACTGGTGCTCAGGTAAGTGGTCCAATTCCACTTCCTACCCGCAAAGAGCGTTACACTGTGTTGATTTCTCCGCACGTAAACAAAGACGCGCGTGACCAGTACGAAATCCGCACACACAAGCGTTTAGTAGACATCATTGAACCAACTGATAAAACAGTTGACGCGTTAATGAGATTGGACTTGGCCGCCGGCGTTGATGTTCAGATTAGTCTGGGCTAACGCTGCTAGAGCTAGATAAAAGAGGGTAATGACAATGTCGATTGGTCTTATCGGTCGTAAAGTGGGCATGACTCGCATCTTCACTGAAGATGGCGTTTCAATCCCTGTGACTGTTATTGAAGCGACCCCAAACCGTGTGACTCAGTTACGTACTTCAGAAGTAGACGGTTACCGTGCACTTCAAGTTACCGCTGGCACCAAGAAAGCAAATCGCGTCAACAAAGCGGCCGCTGGTCACTTTGCAAAAGCAGGCGTTGAAGCTGGCCGCGGTTTATGGGAGTTCCGTTTAGAAGACGGAGAAGGTAGCGATATCGAAGTGGGCAGTGAAATCACTGTTGAAGTCTTCGCCGATACCAAGAAAGTGGACGTAGTGGGCACATCAAAAGGTAAAGGTTTTGCTGGCGCGATCAAACGTTGGAACTTCAGTTCACAGCGCATGACGCACGGTAACTCACTATCGCACAGAGCGCCTGGTTCAATTGGTCAAAACCAATCACCAGGTAAAGTCTTCAAAGGCAAGAAAATGGCCGGTCAGCTTGGTAACAAGCGCGTGACTACCCAGTCTTTGGAAGTCGTTCGTGTTGATGCTGAAAACAACCTTTTATTAATCAAAGGTGCCGTACCAGGCGCAACTGGCAGTGACGTTATCGTCAAGCCAGCTGTTAAAGCTTAACGTTTGGGAGTGAACTGATGGAATTAACATTGAAAGACGCGAAAAGCGCTCTTGAAGTATCAGACGCCACTTTTGGACGTGAGTTTAACGAAGCTCTAGTTCACCAAGTTGTAGTGGCTTATGGTGCAGGTGCTCGTCAAGGTACTAAAGCGCAAAAGACTCGTTCAGAAGTACGCGGTGGTGGTAAGAAGCCATGGCGTCAAAAAGGTACAGGCCGTGCTCGTGCGGGCACTATTCGCAGCCCAATTTGGGTTGGTGGTGGTCGCGCGTTTGCCGCTAAGCCTCGTAGCTTCGAGCAAAAAGTAAATAAAAAGATGTACCGTGGTGCGATCAAAAGCATCCTTTCAGAACTGGTACGTCAAGACCGTTTAGTGGTTGTTGAGAAGTTTGGTGTAGATGCGCCAAAGACGAAAGAACTTCTTGGTAAACTAAACGAATTAGAATTAAACGACGTGTTAATTGTAACGAATGAAGTTGATGAGAACTTGTTCTTGTCTTCACGCAATCTTTATAAAGTAGACGTACGTGACGTTCAAGGCATTGATCCTGTCAGCTTAATCGCTTTTGAAAAAGTGTTAATGACAGCCGATGCAGTGAAAGCACTTGAGGAGGCCTTAGCATGAACCAAGAGCGTTTATTGAAAGTGCTAGTTGCACCTCACGTTTCCGAGAAAGCGACCATTGCAGCTGAAACATCAAACACTTTTGTTTTTAAAGTGGTTAAAGATGCAAACAAAGCTGAAATTAAAGCGGCAGTTGAATTGTTGTTTGAAGTTGAAGTAGACAACGTTCGCACTGTTAATTGCACAGGTAAGAAAAAGCGTTACGGCCAGCATTTTGGCAAGCGTAGCGACTGGAAAAAAGCTTACGTGTCACTTAAAGAAGGCCAAGACATCGACTTTGTCGGTGCCGGTGAATAAGGAGAGTAGACATGCCATTATTGAAAGCTAAACCTACCTCTGCTGGTCGTCGTCACGTTGTTCAGGTAGTTAATCCTGACCTACACAAAGGTGCTCCATACGCGCCGTTGCTTGAAAAAAGCAACAAAAGCGGTGGTCGTAACAACAACGGTCGTATCACAGTTCGTCATATCGGTGGTGGTCACAAGCAACACTACCGTGTTATTGACTTTAAACGTAATAAAGACGGCATTCCAGCCAAAATTGAGCGTTTAGAATATGATCCAAACCGCTCTGCAAACATTGCACTTGTGCTTTACGCAGACGGTGAGCGTCGCTACATCCTGGCTCCTAAAGGAGTTCAAGCGGGCGATGCTATCCAATCTGGTTCTGATGCACCTATCAAAGCGGGAAATGCTATGCCTATGCGTAACATCCCGGTAGGGTCAACAGTACACGCGATTGAAATGAAGCCTGGCAAAGGTGCGCAAATTGCACGTTCTGCCGGAAACTATGCGCAAATCCTTGCACGTGAAGGCACTTATGTGACACTTCGTTTACGTTCAGGTGAGGTACGTAAAGTATTAGCTGATTGCCGTGCAACTATCGGTGAAGTGGGTAATGCTGAGCATATGCTTCGTTCACTTGGTAAGGCTGGTGCTACTCGCTGGCGTGGCGTTCGTCCGACTGTTCGTGGTGTTGCCATGAACCCGGTTGATCACCCGCACGGTGGTGGTGAAGGTCGTACTTCAGGTGGTCGCCACCCAGTAACACCTTGGGGTATTCCTACTAAAGGTAAGAAAACCCGAAGCAACAAGCGTACTGATAAACTTATCGTACGTCGTCGAAACAAGTAATAGCGAGGATTCACCATGCCACGTTCTCTCAAGAAAGGTCCTTTTATTGACCTGCACTTGCTGAAGAAGGTAGAGGCTGCAGTGGAAGCGAACGACAAAAAACCAATTAAAACCTGGTCACGTCGTTCGATGATCATCCCAGATATGATTGGGTTGACCATTGCGGTCCATAACGGTCGCCAACACGTTCCTGTATATGTCAGTGACGAAATGGTAGGCCATAAGTTGGGCGAATTTGCGCCTACGCGTACTTACCGCGGCCATGTCGCGGATAAGAAAGCCAAACGTTAAGGAGATAGAAATGGAAGCATTAGCTAAACACCGTTTTGCTCGCACGTCGGCTCAAAAAGCACGCTTAGTTGCAGATCAAATTCGTGGAATGCACGTTGAGAAAGCATTAGAACTACTCACGTACAGCCCTAAGAAAAGCGCAGCGCTTATCAAGAAAGTTCTTGAGTCAGCGATTGCCAATGCTGAAAACAATGAAGGTGCGGATATTGATGAACTATCAGTATCTAAAATCTTTGTTGATGAAGGCCCAACTATGAAGCGTATTAAGCCACGTGCTAAAGGCCGTGCTGATCGTATTTTTAAGCGTAGCAGTCACATCACTGTGGTTGTGGCGGATAACTAGGAGTAGATAATGGGACAGAAGGTTCATCCTACCGGTATACGCCTGGGTATCAGCAAGCCATGGACATCAACTTGGTACGCAAATACTGCAGAATATGCCGACAATTTATATAACGACCATAAAGTTCGTCAATATCTTACTAAAGAGCTGAAAAACGCTTCATTGTCTAAGATTGTTATCGAACGCCCAGCGAAAAGCATTCGTGTGACTATTCACACAGCTCGTCCTGGTGTGGTTATTGGTAAAAAAGGTGAAGACGTAGAAAAGCTTCGCAATCACATCACTAAGCTTGCTGGTGTACCAGCGCAAGTGAACATTGCGGAAGTACGTAAGCCTGAACTTGATGCACAGCTTGTTGGAGATTCTATCTCTAGCCAGTTAGAGCGTCGTGTTATGTTCCGTCGCGCGATGAAGCGTGCGGTACAAAACGCAATGCGCTTGGGTGCATTAGGAATTAAAGTTGAAGTAAGTGGCCGTTTAGGTGGCGCTGAAATCGCACGTAGCGAGTGGTATCGTGAAGGTCGTGTACCTTTGCACACTTTCCGTGCTGATATCGATTACGCAACCTCTGAAGCGCTAACTACTTACGGGATCATTGGCGTAAAAGTCTGGATCTTCAAAGGTGAAGTATTAGGTGGTTTACCACTTGAGCAAGAGCAAAATAATGCTCCAGCACCGAAGAAGAAAGGCCGAAGCGCTAAGCGAGAGGGCTAATCATGTTACAACCAAAGCGTACGAAATTTCGTAAACAGCATAAAGGTCGTAACCGTGGTCTTGCTGTTGCGGGTAGCAAAGTAAGCTTCGGCACCTATGGCCTAAAAGCTATTGGCCGCGGTCGCATGACTGCTCGCCAAATCGAAGCGGCACGTCGAGCCATGACTCGTCATGTTAAACGTCAAGGTAAAATCTGGATACGAGTTTTCCCTGACAAGCCAATTACCGAGAAACCTCTAGAGGTTCGTCAAGGTAAAGGTAAAGGTAACGTTGAATATTGGGTTTGCCAAATTCAGCCTGGTCGTGTGTTGTATGAGATGGAAGGTGTTCCTGAGTCTCTAGCGCGCGAAGCCTTTGAATTGGCTGCAGCTAAATTGCCGTTTAAAACAACCTTTGTAACTCGGACGGTGATGTAATGAAAGCGACTGAACTAAGAGAAAAAAGCGTAGAAGAGTTGAATGAAGAGCTATTAAACTTGCTTAAAGAGCAATTTAATTTGCGCATGCAACATTCTACTGGTCAACTTGAAAAAACTGACCAACTTAAGACAGTACGTCGTAACATCGCACGTGTTAAAACCCTTTTAACTGAAAAGGCTAAAGCCGAAGCGGGAGCGAATTAATGGCGACTGAGCAAAAAATCCGTACCCTTCAAGGACGTGTGTCTAGCAACAAAATGGATAAAACCATTACTGTTGTGGTTGACCGTTATGTAAAACATCCTATTTATGGAAAGTTCATCAGACGCTCAACTAAAATGCACGCTCATGACGAAGCTAACGTGTGTAATGAAGGCGATATCGTGACTATCACTGAATGTCGTCCTCTTTCCAAGAATAAAACCTGGAAATTAGTAGACGTGGTTGAAAAAGCGAAGTAATTCGTTTTTCACTTGTATTAAAAAAGGCGCTTGCAGCAATGCACAGCGCCTTTTTTCTTACCTAAGATCAACAGAATCTAGTCTCTTGTGACATTAAGCGACTCGCCTGGTATATCTAGATAGAGCGTAATTAATCGTCCTTTTCGCATCACCTGAAATACAAGCGTGTTGGCATGACGAATAGTTTTAGATAATTCCTCAAGCTCACCGGGTACCGTCACTCGCTTACCGTTTATGCTGGTAATAACATCATCCTCTTGTAAACCGGCCTGTTCAAATAGTTCCGGGTTCATGCCCGGAGAAGCAATCATGCCGTTCGCAATGAAATTGGTGTGAGTAAGATGAACAATGTGCTCTAAAATCCGTGGTCGCGTGCCAATTTCATCGGGTGTCATTGCAAGAAAATCCTCATAGGTTTCAAGTTCAGGTTGAGCGAGCAAATTAGGGCCCGTGAGCGAAATTTCGAAGGTGTTATTATCGAAGCCCAGCAAAACAGACCGTTCTTGAATGTCCAATACTTGAATATCATAACCAAAAATTAGGTCACCAGGCTCAAATTGATCTGCCATCCCTTTATGTTCTAACAAGGCAATGGTTTGAGGGCGTAGTTGAGATCCGATCATTTTTACAAAGATTGGTAGCGAGATATGACTTGAAACCCCCTCTGTTGCAGGCACATTATTGTATTGAGCTGATTGTTTGCCGGCACTAAACGTTGAATTTGTTGTGGCATAGTTCGCCGGTGCTTGTCGTGCTTGTGACAAATTACGAGCACCGACATCGTCTTCAGCACTTGATAGATAAGTTGTCTCATCCTCATTAAGTGACATCACAGAATATATTACTGCAGCCATTAGACACAATAATAGAATGACTGTACTTACGTTTTCTTTCATGTTTTCTCCCTCATCACCAGTATTATCGACCTCACAAAATAAAAGCTAAGTAAAAAGCGGCTATTTTTCTGGGTATTTCATATACAGATGAATTAAAAAATGAACACTAAGAGTTAAAAAATGAATGCTTTTTCGAAAAAATGAACATAAAGGTTCAACTATTGATTCAATATTTAATTCAATGATTAATCAAAATAAGATGATAAAAAAAGCCTAATAAAAACAGTGGGATAAAATAAAATAAAATTTGGCACGCTAAGTGCAAACGACCGAGTAATTACGAATCCGCATAATGCTTGTTGGATAAATGGAGTAAAAGTTATGAAGTCTTTAGGTCGTTTAAGTTACTTAGTTGCAGCAATCACAGTAGGCACTATTTCTTTAGGTTCAGTTAATGGTGATATGTCTACTATTACTGACCACATGTTTGGCGCTGGTGGCGCGCAAGAGCAAGTCCAACAGTCATACATTATTCAGGGATCAAATGCAGAGCGTTTAGTCGACGTGGTTGAAACTGTTGGTGGAGATGTTAACAAACAGTTCCCAATCATCAATGCAATCAGCGCAGTCTTAACGCCCTCACAAGCCGAAGAGTTAAAGAAAGTGAGCGGCGTGCGCATCTTAGACGACCGCACGGTTACGACTATGAATAAGGGGCAGACTAAAAAACATGCTATTGATACTTACATAAATAAGCAAATAAACGCTAACGATGTACATGACTTAGGCTTTACTGGCCAAGGCGTGACAGTAGCTGTTGTCGATAGTGGCGCTAATATGGGCGGTGATATCGGACAATATTTATTTCGCGATAGTAACGGTAATAAACGTGCTCTTGTTAAATATGACACATTCAAGGGTCAGCCTACCTATTATTATAATGATGATAACAACGGTCACGGGTCACACATCAGTGGTATTATTGCGAGTAGCTTGAGAGACGGTTCGGGTGATTTTAACGGCGTTGCTCCAGATGTATTTTTACTCTCAATCAAAGCCTTTGATGATAAAGGTAACAGCAGTTACTCCCACGTTTTAGATGCACTTAACTGGATTTCAATGAACCGTTACACCTACGGTATCAAAGTGGTAAATCTTTCATTAGGTGCTGAGGTCAATGCACGCTATTACAATGACCCATTAAACCAAGCCGTTATGGCGCTTTGGCATCAAGGGATTACGGTTGTCACCTCTGCAGGTAACAATGGTCGCGAAATGGGGATTACCGTTCCAGGCAACAACCCCTACGTGATAACAGTGGGTACTAGCGCGCATAATGATACGCCTTACGATATTTCTGACGACCGCATCGCTTCATTCTCTGCGGAAGGTCCAACTTTCGAAGGCTTTGTAAAGCCAGAAGTTGTCGCTCCAGGTGCAGAAGTCGCTGTGAAAATGAACAGCAAGTTCTTCAAGAAAGCGCATAAAAAGAATGACAAAGGTGCTGATTACTTCGAAATTTCAGGTACATCTCAATCATCGGCTGTGGTTGCAGGTATTGCAGCACTCATTATTCAAGCGCACCCAGGTATACGCCCTGATGACGTAAAATGTAAGATTATCTCTTCAACTCGTTTGGCTAAAAACAGCAGCAATAGCATTTACTCGCCACTGGTACAAGGTCATGGCATGGTAAACGCTTATGAAGCGGTAACCTCTAACGCAACAGGATGCGCAAATAACGGCCTAGATGTAGTTGCAGACTTAACGGGTACACAGCATTTCTTTGGTCCAGTTGAGAAAAAAGATGGTCTATACGAAATTAGCTTAGCTGACGGTACTGTGTTACTTGAGGGAGCCCATTGGACTACAGAGACGGTAGTTATTGAGGGGGCACATTGGACAACTGAAAGTATTGAGCTTAAAGGCGCTCACTGGACAACTGAAAGTATTGAACTTAAAGGTGCTCATTGGACAACTGAAAGTATCGAGCTTAAAGGAGCACATTGGACGACGGAAAGTGTTGAACTTAAAGGCGCACACTGGACCACAGAGTCAGTAGAACTAAAAGGCGCGCATTGGACAACGGAAACATCACCGGCCATGGGGGTTGACCTGGACGAGTCTCAATGGCAATAAATAAAAGCTGACTAAGCCATCTTCGGATGGCTTTTTTGTTTAAGCTTGAAAGGATGTTCTCAAAGTAAAGAATTTCAAAAGAATGCCGTTACAGTCACGAGAAAGTCACTTAACTCGTCAGAATTTCAATGGATAAAATGCTGTGTACAGACTAAAGAACATTTTTCAGCCAATTGTGAATTTTATAAAAGCACTCTTGATATTGACGTTTTTACCGTCAACTTCATTTGCTGCAATTGACAATGTTCGCTTCGAACACTTTTACGTTGAGCAGGGCTTGAGCCAACAGTCAATTATGGCGCTTTATCAGGATTCTAAAGGATTTATCTGGCTTGGAACTCAAGAAGGTCTTAATCGCTATGACGGCCGGAAATTTGTTCAGTACACAAAATCAACGGATATTGAAAATGACAATTCACTAATTGCTCCATTTGTAAACGCTATCGCAGAAGATCATAGTGGACAAATATGGGTAGCTACAAGAGAGGGTGTAAGTCGTTTCAATACGGCAACGGATACCTTCGTAAACTATCGAGCTGATGGAAGCGATAAAAGTATAAACGACCTTGTTGTGCGCGACGTCTTCGTCAGTAAATCAGGAGATGTGTGGGTTGCAACGAGGAAGGGGCTAAATAAATATCTGCCAGTAGAAGATCGTTTTAAACCTTATAACTTAACTAACCTCGACGGAATTGGGGTCGATTTTTTCAAGGTTGAAGAGGATATGGCAGGAGGCTTATGGCTAGGGAGCGATAAAGATGGTCTATATCGTTTCGATCCGGTCAATGAACAGTTTACGCGTATTATTGACGATTTTATTGTTGGAGGCGAAAAACAGAATGGCAACATTCGAGCGCTTCTTATTGACACATCCCAACGACTCTGGATTGGCACTTCTAATCTAGGGACCTTTACCCTAGATCTTACTCAACCTAAAACTGAAAGCGCTTTAGATAATGTGGTTGTATACCCTCAAATGGATAAAGTTTCCGCTATCGATATCCATCAGGACAGTCACGGGAACCTTTGGTTCGGTACAGAAAATGGCTTGGCGTATATTGATAAAGAAGGAGTATTCGGCCGTCTTAATCACCATTCTGACGATAATACCTCCCTGTCTGACGACATGGTGACAAGTGTCATTCAAGACGATGGCGGAGTTTTATGGGTAGGAACGTTCAAAGGATTGAATAAATGGAACACAGTAACCACTCAATTTGATCACTACGAGGTGACTGGTCGAGAGAAGAAGAGTCTATCAGGCAACAATATTACTTCAATAACACAAATTGATGACAAACGTGTGTTTATCTCCAGCAGAGACGGCGCAGACATCCTACATTTGGATACCAAACAAATTGAAAAATTCTATGTGCCTGGCGTGACTAAAGAATCTGCTTCGCAATATCGAGTGATGTCGTCAGCTATTGTAAAAAACAATGAGCTATGGCTGGGTACCAATGCATCTGGCGCAATACGAATCAATTTAAGTTCGGGAGAATTTGAGAGCTATAGGTCTGGTTTGGGAGATAAAGATAAAAGCCTTCAAGCAAATGGCGTTACGTCTATTTTTGTAGACAAGGATGATACGGTTTGGTTGAGCACCTATGGCGGGGGACTAAGTAAATACAACAGGCAAACCAATGATTTTACAACCTATCGCAGTCAAATAGACGATATTTACTCTCTTTCAAGTGATAAACTGATGTCCATTATGCAAGCACACGATGGCAATCTCTGGCTAGGGACCTGGGACAATGGCATCACTATTTTTAACCCCAAGACCGAATCGGCCTATCGCGTACTTTCCAGCTCAAATGGAAAAGAAGGCTTGGGAGCAAAACAGGTTTGGGTGATTTACGAAGATGAGCAACGAAATATTTGGGTCGGAACACATGGTAGCGGGATCAACTTTTTAAGCGCTACAGATAGAGACAACGCTCAATTGAAATTTACCAGCATCGGTATGGAAGATGGCTTGCCCAGCAATGTTATTTTCGGGATTTTGCCAGATAATAGCGGTAATTTGTGGTTAAGCAGTAACAGAGGTTTGACCAAACTTAATCGCAGTACCTTGGAGACCATAACTTTTACTCATGCTCAAGGGCTTCGTAGTAAAGAATTTAACTCTGGATCTTATGCACGATTAACAAACGGAAAGCTGATGTTTGGCGGTCCCAACGGTGTGACCGGATTTAGACCGGAAGATGTTAGGCTGAATAATCTTGTTCCTACAACAGTCATTACCACCTTCCGTCGCCTCGACCAAGAAAGCAATATTCAAAAAGAGCTGAATGAAGAGCAGACCTTGGTCGTGGATTATACGGATTACCTGATTGAATTTAATTTTGTATCACTCCACTTTACTGCACCTGAAAAGAATCAATACAAGTATCGTTTAACCGGCTTTGATGAGGATTGGGTAAAAGTACGTGACATTCCGCGCGCTACTTACACAAATCTTCCTGCAGGTGACTACACCTTTGAAGTTATTTCTTCAAACAGTGATGGCGTTTGGAACATGCGCCCAGCCAGTGTGAAGCTTTCTGTGCTGCCAGCCCCTTGGGAGTCCAGTTATGCGTATGCAGCTTACACATTGCTGCTCGTCCTGCTTCTGTATTTTATTTACCGCTGGTACAACAGCAAACTGCAAACAGAAACACGGTATCGACAAGCACTTGAAGTTGAAGTAGATAAACGCACACAAGAATTAAGTGCAGCAAATGAAAAACTACTTAAAGCGAGTATTACCGACCAATTAACGGGTCTTTACAATCGACGCTACCTGTCGGATATCATTCAAGAAAAATCACGTAAGGTTTATGAGCGATTTATAGCAGCCCAGGAGCGTAATCAAGTTGACCACGAAAATGGACCACGATTATTCTTTTTGATGTTCGATCTGGATGGATTTAAACCCATCAACGATACTTACGGACACGATGCGGGTGACAAAATGATTCGTCAGGTTGCTGCGCTTTTACAAGAAGTATGCCGCATCGATGATATTGTTATTCGATGGGGCGGCGATGAATTTCTGGTGATCGGGGAAATAAACAAGTTGGAAGAAGTTGCATCACTGGCCGAGCGTATTCGCACTAACATCGCCAAGCAAGGTTTTGATATCGGGCTTACCCAACGCATGCATCTGTCCAGTTCACTCGGATTCTCAACGTATCCTTTCAGCTATTACTGTCCAGATTCTCTGAGTTGGGAGCAAGTGCATTTAATTGCTGATAACGCCCTTTATAAATCAAAAGACGCAGGCAGAAATACGTGGACAGGTATTGTTCAGGCAAAAGAATTTGTACCGTTCACGATTATGAATTCACTGAGTCAGAATATTGATAAAGCGATTGAGGACAAGCACGTCAACTTAATCCAGCATCAACCAAAAAAATAAAGGAGCGCGGCTTTTATTTACAAGTCGCGCTTTAATTTATATAAGGTTGGCTCACTTACCCCTAAAAGATTTGCAGCATACGTCATGCTCGCAGGTTGTTTTTCAAGAATGGTGCGAAGAAGACTGCGCTTTAGCGTATCAAGCGGATTCCCTATCTTCACTTTTCCCGAAGCAACAAACTCTAAAAGTGAGCTGAGCTCCTGAAAAGTGGTGGGCACAGCTTCAGGAGTAAAGGTTTGCGCTTTAATCGCTCGCCTTCTGGCCGTGCTCACAGGGATTTGGAGTCGATTGGCAATGGCCTTGTTCGTTGAGCAGTGTTTTGCAGTTTGATTAAAAAGTTGGTGCTCAATCCAATTGCCAATATCTGCTTCGTAAAACGTTGAAGAACGCATGACTTCATCAATCAAACGCCCGAGTACGCGATGAATATCAATGTGCCAGTCATCTTCACTTATGGTGCCGTTCAAAACCGTTGATGCAGCATTGGCTGATTCAGTTGCCAACGATTCGTAAACCTCACCCTGCTCGAAGTGGTCAGCCATTTCGGGTGACTGACTTACAGCGCCACTATCATCAAAAGAGATGTCAATCGCATCTTCAGTGCCAGTTTGTTGCCCATTGAGATAAATCGTAGTTGCATGACTTTGAGCAGTTTGGCTTACCTTTGGCAACGAGGGATCATTAGTTTTTACTATATTCAAATCGCTGAATACTATTTCCTCGCCTTGGCACATCAGGCTAGCCTGCATCAGCTTATTTTCTAACTCGCGAATATTGCCAGGCCATGAGTACGCCTGCATCTGCAAAATTGTGTCATTGCTAATAAGCTTGCGCGTGGTGCTGAACTGGTTTGCAAACTTGGTCAGAAAATGCTGGCTGAGCAACGCAATGTCATCCAAGCGCTCGCGTAAAGGTGGATTGTGTATCGTAACAACGTTTAAGCGATAGTATAAATCCTGTCTGAATTTTCCTTTTTGCACCTCAAGTGCCAAATCACGATTAGTAACCGCAACAATTTTAACATCTACGTCAATCGACTTGTTGCCACCTACCGGGGTAAAGTGTTTTTCCTGTACAAACCGCAGCAACTTGGGTTGCATCGAAAGCGGTAATTCGCCAATTTCATCCAATACCAGAATTCCGCCATCAGCCGCCTGAATTTTTCCGATACTCTGGCTTTGAGCGCCAGTGAATGCACCTTTTACGTAACCGAATAACTCAGACTCGATAAGTGTTTCAGGAATAGAGCCACAATCGACGATGATAAGCGGTTTTTTGCTGCGCGGACTTAAATTGTGGATAGCGTGGATCAGTTTTTCTTTTCCGGTTCCGCTTTCACCTGTAACCAAAATAGTTGTATCGGTTTGAGCGGCCCGCTGGGTCTTATCCACAATAGCTTGCATCGTTTTAGAGCGATAAACCAAGGCACTGGATTGCAGGCCCGTTTTTAATACCTGTAGCTCTCGCTCCAGTTGAGCATTTTGGGCTTCTAAATTTCTATTTAGCTCATCTTCAAGTTGACTTCTTTTTAAGGCTTTACCAATTTGTCTCGCAAACCCGGCAAACAACATGACAGAATCGTGGGTTAAATCGAAAGCTGTTTTTTGACCCATGATAAAAAGGCAGGCATTAATTTCTGAACCTAAGGGAACCACAAGGAGTTGCTGATTATCGATTTGAATTTCTGCGTGTTGACCAATGTCTATTGCTTGCTCGGCAGCTTCTTTTATGGCATGTTTTTTATCCAAATCGTTAAATTTTATTTCACTAACGTCTGCCAAGTCTGTCACAGTGTAAGCATGTTCTACGTTTATATCAGTATCTAAAGATACTATGCCTGCTTGTTGAAATTCAAAGGTGTATGCCAGTCGCTCTACCACATTTCGAAGCAGCCTCGAAAACTCATATTCATCTGCGATGATAGAGGAAATATCCCAAAGCAAGAGCATATTACGATAATTCGTCACATTATCAGGGGTAAAGATACCACCAATATAATTGAACTCTTGTTCATCATATTTGAATTTATCCGCTTCCCAATGAACGATGCTGGGTTTATCTGAGGTTTGCGCTGCTTTTAGCGCTTGTTCTGCACGGTTGATCAAAATGCTCGATGCGGTGCTGTCTTCGTCAAGATTTTCGTCTTTCTCGACAAACGCAACGCCAACATTGAACGACAGGCGAATAGCGTTTTTAAGATAGGGGCGATTGTGTAACTCGTTTTGAAGCTTTTGTGCGAGTTTTAAACCATCGTCAACGCTGTTTGCCTGGCTTGCAATACCAAAGAGGGCACCACCGAAACGGCAAGCCAGATCGCCTGCTCGTGTGTATTGATTGATAATACCTGCAATTTCATTTAGGACTTGATCACCTTTAGCCTGGCCAAATTTACGATTGACAATTTGGAAGTCTCTACAGTGAAACATACATAAGATGACGCCTGAAATACTCACGTTTTCATCAATTGCGCTTTGTAAAGCACTTCGACTTTGCAGTTTCGTTAAACTATCAACCGTTAACAGTCGGAGTTGGTCAAATATTTTGAAGCTGTTGAATATGCTAATGCAATGATTTAAAAATAGTCGTTGCGGGCGAGAGTGAGATTCGGAATATTCAGTTTGAATCAGGGATGTAAGCCAATCTGGAAAAGCACTATCACTTAACAAGTCAAACGCCAAGATACGTTGCTTCTCATCATGAATGATAACGCGCTTTCGCTGATCGTCGTCTGAGCGACCAGCGTCTAAATCACCCGTGTCTTTTAGGTGAATACTGAAATGCGATGATGAGAAAGCTGAAAAGGTAAACTCAAAATTGCCATAGCGCATTTCAATAGCAGAAATAAACTCTTGCGACGGCGCTTGCAGATGCAATTGTAGTTGACTGTTTAGCTCTCCGCTTTGAAATCGGGTTTGATTACCTTTTATCTTATCCACAATTTGTACATACACGCTCTGCGTCATTAGTCGCAAACTAGTAAGCAATTGGGCACGTGCACTGTCGGATAATTTCATGATTATTTAGGCGAAAAAACGTATATTGGTAGTTCACAATAATTTCATTGATGCCTTTGTATCGGCTAACTACCTGAAAAAATGAATAAATAGTCACCATCTTTCTCGCTAATACCGCGCGATTACGTTAAGCGGGCTTCGTTTAATAAAAATTGTTAAGAATTTACCTTTACAGTAAAAAAGCTTTGTTTTACTGTTTTGTATAGATATAAAAGGCGAGGTGGCAAACGCTCTTGCAATTAAATAAAGTTGAAAATCAACAGTTTATTCAAGCCACGCGATATGCTACCAACGCTATTGTTTTGTTAGATAAACATGCCAATATTGCTTGGGTAAACGAGCAAGCCAAACATATGTTTTGTGAGCGTCTTCATGTAAACGTATCACAGTCATTTTTTGATATCGCTTCAAAAATAGTCAATCGTAAAAACTGGTCGCGGATCCAACAAGCGCTTGAGCATGGTCAAGCGGCAAGTGAAGACTTAAAAATAAAAGTAAAGACCGACTTGGTGTACAGCTTTCATTTTACAATTCATCCGCAATTTAATGGCAAAGACATACATGGATTCGCTGTCTATGTAGAAGATATCACGCACCAATATCGTCTTGAGTCTCAGTTAAGAGAAAACAGTGAGATACTTGAAACGATCGCAAAAATTGCAAATTTAGGCTTCTACTCCCTGGACATCGAATCTAATTCATTAACCTGGTCTGATGAAGTCTACAACATTCACGATTTACCTATTGGCTATCCAATCAGCGTTGAAGAGGCCGTTACCTATTACGCTCCAAGTGCAAGGGCAGTAATCAATAAAACTGTTGAGCAATGTTTACTATCTGGTGAACCTTTCGACCTGGAATTGCCATTTATTACGGCAAAAAAGCGTGAAATTTGGGTAAGAGCCGTAGGATATGCGCAATTAATTGATGGCAATCCGGTTGAACTTAAAGGCGCGTTTCAAGACATCACGCATATGAGACAAGCTGCCATCCAGGCGAATCAGGCGATGCGGGCTAAAAGCGCATTTTTAGCTACTATGAGTCATGAACTTCGAACACCCATTAACGGTGTCATTGGGCTGACAGAATTGTTAAGTGCTTCTCAACTCAGCGAGAAGCAACAGGAATATACGCGCATGATTTTGCAAAGTGCGCAGAGCTTGCATTATTTGGTCAATCAGATTTTGGACTACAGCAAACTGGAAGCTAACAAGCTTGTCGTAAACAGCACGCTTGAGTCTATAAGGAATAAGGTAGAAGAAGCGCTTTACATCCATAAAGTGGCCGCACAAAAGAAAGGCATTGCGTTTGAATTGCACATTGCTGACGATGTTCCAAATTACTTTACCTTTGACCCTTTTCGCCTTGAGCAAATTCTAAACAATCTTTGTAGCAACGCCGTAAAATTCACAAGCTCGGGAAGGATTGAGGTTAACATCAGCCTTAAAGATAAGCACCATGTGCTATTTTTGGTTAAAGACAGCGGCATTGGCATAAGCGAAAAAGACCTTTCGCTGCTTTTTATTGAGTTCCAGCAAGTTGATAATACCTTTTCACGCGAATTTGGCGGTACTGGATTAGGTCTCAGTATCAGCAAACAATTAGTTGAGATGATGGGGGGGGAGTTAGGCGTTAACAGTCAGGCAGGGATCGGAAGCGAGTTTTGGTTTTCACTGCCTTTAGGCGAGTTCCATCATGATGCTCAGCCACCCGTTGGCGTGAGCTTTCAGCCAGCAATTTTTTTCACTCCAAATGAAAAAATGTATGAGATAATGACAACGCTTGCACAACAGGCGCCGGGTAAAATTGTCGTTGAAAACACTCCTCATGCCTTAATTCAAACGATAAAAAACGACCGAGCACTTATATCAATTTTTATCTTGGACTTTCCGCTTGCGCCAAGCAAAGCCAGTTTGTTGTTGCATTCGGTGCTGCGTGTGACTACCAGTAATCAAAAGTTGTTTGCCACACAGTCCTGCCTGAACACCTTGCATACGGAAGGATTTACAAAACTTGATGAAGTGAGTGAAATAGATCATGAATTGGCACTGTGCTTTGACAAGTTTGCTGAAAATGACTTTGAGCCTCAAGCATTTTATCAAGCGCTTTTACATCAGCAAACGCCCAACAAACTGGATAAAACGCAAGTGCTGGCGGGTAGGCACTTTTTGATTGTAGAAGATAACCATATTAATCAGATTATTTGTACAGAAATGCTTAAAGCGGCTAACGCAAAAGTCAGTCTTGCTGAAAATGGAAAACAAGCGATTGAAATATTGGAAGAAGGGCCAGACTTTGATGCCGTAATTATGGATTGTCAAATGCCTGTTATGGATGGCTATGAGGCGACGCGTCTTATTAAGCATCATCAAGATGAAAAACTGCGCAATCTAACTGTTATTGCGGCAACTGCGCATGGTTTTGCAGATGATATACAGCGTTGCTACGATGCTGGCATGGTGGACGTTGTTATCAAACCATTTACACGCTCTGAGCTTATCGATACTGTCACCCGAAATTTATGACCCGATTTAAAAGAGAAAATGTCTTTGAGCGCTTAAGTCGCTATGTATACACGCTTATACTGAGCCTGTTCTTTCCGCTTGTGCTTTTCTTATTGCGTAAAAAGTTAATATTGGATGAGGAGTTCTCGCAAAAACGAAAGCTTTCCGAGCGATTTGGTAGCTTGAATTTTACGCCAAAGCCGCAGGGGATCTTGGTGCACTGCGTCTCGGTTGGTGAGATAAATGCTGCCGCTGGCCTCATTAACAAACTACTTAATGAATATCCTCAAATTTCTATCACAGTGTCGACTTCATCAACTACCGGTGCAGTTCATGCCTACGGACTATTTAAAGATCGCGTGCACCATACGTTTTTGCCAATTGACCTTCCCTGGTTTATGTCTCGATTTTTCAGCGTACTTAAACCTAAGTTGGTGTTGGTCACAGAGGTTGAAATTTGGCCAAATATGCTACGTCAGTGTGTCAGACGAAATATTCCGGTTTGCTTAGTCAATGCTCGCTTATCTGATAGCTCCTTTTCAACTTACCAGCGTTTGCGGGCCTTATTTCGACCGGCTCTTCGTCAGTTTGATGTTATTGGAGCACAAAGCCAGGCATCTTATGACAATTTCAAATCACTTGGCGTGTATAAACAACAGCTCAAACTGACTTTGAATATGAAGTTTGACATAAAAGCGTCTGAGCAGGATGCTGAAAAAGCGCACCTTTTTATAAACACTTACGCGTTAAATGGCATCCCTGTTTTACTCGCTGCCAGCACACACGATTCCGAAGAGCAATTTATTGTTGAGGTGTTCCAGGCGCTTAAACTAAAGCATCCAGCGCTTAAACTTATAGTTGTGCCTCGTCATCCCCATCGTTTTGAGGAGGTTTATCAAATTATCAATGCTGCCGGTCTCAATGTGATTAAAGCCAGCGATGAATCTCGCTCTTCAATCGAGGACGTATTGTTAGTTGATAAGATGGGATGGTTAAAAGCCTGTTACCAACTTTCAGATATTGCCTTTATTGGAGGCAGTATTGCGCCGAAAGGCGGACATAATGCGCTTGAATGTGCTTTGTATGCAAAGCCTATGATGATGGGAAGCAGCTTATATAATAATCCGGTGATTTGCGATATGTTGGTGCAGGCAGGTGCCCTTAAAATTATTGAACAAATAGAGCAAGCGATACAGTTTGCGGACATGTGTTTAAGCGATAAAGCCTTGTCACGTAAATTAGGCGGCCAGGGTTTACAAGTGATCCATAAAAACGCAGGTGCGCTTGAGACAACATTCGCTAGCATTAAACCTTTTCTCTAGCGAATTGTTTACCTGAGATTAGCTATAAACAACCCCCGATACACCTAATATTTCGAGCAATGCATCGAGGGTCAAAACGTCCTTAGTAAGGACTTTCCAATTATTTTGAGTCGTCTTTTGATTCGCTTACCGGGAAGCCACGGTCGCGCATCAAGGCTTCAACTTTCGCATCGCGTCCTCTGAATTTTCGATACGCCTCTGCGGGGTCCATTGCGTTTCTTACTGCAAATAGGTATTTAACTAAGCGCTCACCTACTTCTTCATCGTAAAAACCGCCAGGGGCTTGGGCAAAAGCTTCAGCTGCATCAGAGGTTAACACTTCTGCCCACATGTAGCCATAATAAGCGGCTGCATACCCCTCTCCTGAAAAGACATGGCCAAATTGCGTAGAACGATGGCGCATCACAATCTCTTCTGGCATTCCCAGGGCTTGCAGTTGCTCGCGCTCAAATGCATCTGGCTCTATCAGGGCAGGGTCGGTCGTATGGTAAAGTAGGTCCATAATTGCAGACGCCATATATTCCGTGGTTTTAAAGCCTTCGTTAAAGGTCGATGCCTGCTTGATTTTGGCAACTAAGGCCGGTGGAATCGGCTCGCCCGTTTGATAGTGCACCAAAAATTGATTGATCACTTCATCCGTCAGCAGCCATCGCTCCAATAATTGAGACTGAAATTCCGTGTAATCACGCACGCCTGAATGAGACGATGGATATTTTACATCTGCCGCTAAAAAGTGAAGGGCATGACCAAATTCATGGAAGTAGGTTTCTGCGTCATCCCATGAAATAAGCGTTGCTTCCCCCGGAGCGCCTTTTACAAAATTTGAGTTATTCGACGACAGTACCGACTTTTCACCATCAAAGGTGGTGTAACTACGATAGGTGGTGGCCCATGCGCCAGAACGCTTTCCTTCTCTTGCAAAGGGGTCAAGATACCAAAGTCCGATAAATTTGCCGCTGGTTTTATCGTTTACCTCCCAAACCTTAACGTCTTCATGAAATACAGGTACCTTGCCTTCTTTTACTGGCGTAAACTCAAAGTTAAATAAACGCCCTGCAACATAAAACATCGCCTCACGTAATTTATCAAGCTGCAGGTATTGTTTAACTTCGTTCGAATCAAGCGCGTATTTTTCCTGTCTGACTTTTTCCGCATAATAGCGATAGTCCCAAGGCATGATGGTAATGTCATCACCTTCAGCATCGGCAATGGCTTGCATGTCGGCTACTTCTTCTTCAACTCTTGCAATCGCCGCTGGCCAGACCTTGTTCATCAAATCCATGGCGTTTTCAGGCGTTTTTGCCATACGATCTTCCAAACGCCACTGCGCATAGTTGTCATATCCTAACAACTTGACGCGTTCATGACGTAAAGTCAGGAT
This sequence comes from Ningiella ruwaisensis, assembly GCF_004798935.1. Lineage (GTDB taxonomy): Bacteria > Pseudomonadota > Gammaproteobacteria > Enterobacterales > Alteromonadaceae > Glaciecola > Glaciecola ruwaisensis. The sequence continues at coordinate 233,480 of NZ_RAHT01000004.1, forward strand.
TTCTTTTATAAGTTCGTTATTATCAAACTCATCGCCGTTATCGCCGCGGCTGTAATAAGTTCGCCATACTTTTTCGCGTAACTCTCGATTGGTAGAGTAAGTCAAAAATGGATCCATAGATGACCGCGTGTTGGTAATCGCATATTTTCCTGACTCTCCGCGTTCCTCAGCCATTGTTGCGGCCGCTTTTACGAAAGACTCTGGTAAACCGTCTAATTGCTCGTCAGTAATGTAGAGTACGTAATTTTCTTCATCAGCAAGGACATTGTTCGAAAACTGCGTATGCAGTGCAGCAAGTTCCTGATTGATTTGCGCATAGCGTGCTTTATCTGCCTCATTAAGCATTGCGCCATTTCTGGCAAATTCGTTGTAAGCCATCCATATGATCCGCTGCTCTTCTTCTGTTAACGATGCAAGCGCGTCACTTTCATAAACGCTTTTCACTCGTTCGAACAATTTCGCATTTTGCGTTATTTTAGACTGAAATGCAGATAGTTCTGGTGCCATCTCTCGCTGTATCGCGCGAAACTCCGGCGAGGATTTATTAGATGCCCAAATTCCCCAATAAGTGAATACGCGGTTTAATTCACTGCCCGCCCGCTCCATCTCTACAATCGTATTTTCAAAGGTAGCAGGTTCAGGATTGTTAGCAATTGCCTCGTAATCAGCTAAGGCGATTTCCATACCCTTTTCCAGAGCGGGTTTGAGTAGTGCTAAATCCATTTTATCAAAGGCGGGAACACCGCCATACGGGCCCTGATACTCAGCTAATAGAACATTGTCGTAGTCAGCTTGAGCAGAGACTTGTTCAGCCGCTTCTGTGGTGGATTGAGCAGTACTGGCGGACTCAGGCGCAGGTGAGCAAGCGCTCAACGCGGCTATGACTGAGGCGCTAACAAAACAAAGTAAAGGTTTTTTCATCGGTCGTTGATCCTAAAACAGCTTAAGTGGAGGGTGCCTCTTACTTATTTAAGTACGCAATCAGGTTTGCCTATCAAAGCAATTTGTGAGCGTATTTGGGCTGGGCACTTATTAATATTATTCGCGCTCGTGTGACAACTTTCAACGGGAGTTTCAAAAAATAGCAATATCAAACTATTCGAAGTTAATTAAGCGCGCATTAATCAAAAACAATGGTTTTTGACTGACACACAATAACACGTTTTTCCAGGTGATATCTTATGCCGTTTGCAAGTGCATTGATTTCACAGCGTTTTCCTTTGCGCACCATATCCTGGGCGCTATCGCTATGACTAATACGCATCACTTCTTGCTCAATAATTGGACCCTCGTCTAAATCAGGCGTCACATAATGGCAAGTCGCTCCAATAAGCTTCACTCCCCGATCATAGGCCTGTTGGTAGGGCTTAGCACCGGCAAAAGAGGGCAAAAAGCTATGGTGAATATTTATGATGCGATGTGCGTATTTATCGCACAAGTCTGTGGGCAAAATTTGCATAAATCTGGCAAGCACAGCTAAATCGATATGATAGTGCTCAAGCAAATTATCAATTTCATTAAATGCGCGTGTTTTGTCGCTAAAATCAATAAAATGAAAAGGCACTTTATACCAAGTAGCGTATTGTTCCATCGATGGATGGTTTGAAATGACGCAAGGTATATTGCATTGCAATTCCCCTGTGTGCCAACGATGCAACACGTCATTTAAACAATGTGACTCATGGCTAGCAAGAAGCGCCAGGTTTTGTTTTTCGTTCGAATGGCTAAGCGACCAATTCATTTCAAATTTTTGAGCAAGCTTTGAAAAAGACTGACGAAGCGAATAAATACTTGCTTCATCTGTATCTGCTTCAATCTCATGACGCATGAAAAAACGATTAATGTGTGTGTCAGTATGATGACTGGCTTCTAAAATATTTGCCCGGTTAGCGGCAAGAAATTCAGATACAGCGGCAACAAGGCCGACTTGATCAGGACAGTCAATCACGAGTCGAGCGGTGTGTTTCAAAAAATCTTACTCCAAATGATAAGAAAATCAATTATCTATAAATTGTTCAAAAAATATACTGAACTGAGGCATGAAAGTTGCGTAACTAAGACTATAGTCTTAATCATTTTTTTTTACCATTATGAACAGTTATATCGAAAAAGCATTGCTTACTTACTGCGATACTAGCCAAACTTTCATTGCGAGACAAATAGCATATGCGACGCTTACCAACGCAGGATTTACTGACGAAGATTTGCAAATAGCCTTGGAGCAAGGGCCCGAAGATTTGCCTGTTACCGTTTTTTCAGCATGAGCGATTATCAATTGTAAAATGTTCGTTTAAGTCTTTGCGGCAAATCAAGTACCCGTTCTAAAATTTTATCAATCTACCAAAGTAGCATAACAACTCGATTTCTTACGCGTTATAACAATATTGCATGTTTTTTAGACACAACAGGTATATGCTAATCAGGATATACGCACAGTAAGGAAAGAAAAAATGGCTAGAGTAGCATTAGTAACAGGCGGTACACGCGGTATTGGAGAAGCAATTTGCACTACCTTAAAGAAGAAAGGTTACAAGGTTGTTGCTAACTATGGGGGCAACGACGCAAAGGCTGCTGAATTCACAGAAAGAACGGGCATTCCAGCGGTTAAATTTGATGTATCTGACTTTGATGCAGTTCAAGAGGCGATAACGAAAATAGAGAATGAGTACGGGCCAATCGATGTGTTGGTGAACAATGCCGGTATAACACGGGATGGTACAATGCATAGGATGAGCTTTGAACAATGGGACGCCGTTATTCAAACCAACCTGGCCTCTTGTTTTAATACATGCCGAGCTGTGATTGAGGGGATGAGAGAGCGCCAATTTGGCCGTATTATCAATGTAGGATCAGTTAATGGCCAGGCAGGACAATATGGGCAGGTTAATTATGCAGCTGCAAAATCTGGCATACATGGTTTTACTAAAGCCTTAGCCTTAGAGGGTGCAGGCAAAGGGATAACGGTGAATGCAATTGCGCCTGGATATGTTGATACGGATATGGTGCGCGCCGTTCCTGAAGAGGTATTGGCAAAGATAATCAAGACCATCCCCGTTGGACGCTTGGGTAAACCAGAAGACATTGCCAACAGCGTCGCGTTTTTAGTAGACGATGAATCGGGTTTTATAACGGGGTCAACGCTGTCGATAAATGGTGGCCAACACATGTATTAACGTATGGCATTTGTATTTCTGTTTAACTGTTTCTTATCAAACATAAAAATTCTCAACAATAGTCCGACAGATTAAAATTTGTCGGATTTTTTTACAAAAAAATTACATCTGACGCACAGTGTAAATAATTAATTACGTTTGTAATGATTTTAATACGTTGTTTTTTATTAAATTTTTATGCCTCTCAAGTGTATTGTCGCGAAAAAGTAACAATTTCTATTTAAAAAAATCATTCAAAACAATGCCTTATCTATATTGCGTGATTTCTATTATGGGAGTAGCGTAAAAAAGCTCCTAATTTTTGAGCAATCAACACAATCCAAAAACATAAATAGGAATCACTGAATGTCTAATATAAAAATAAAAGTCGCCACGGGCGTTGGCGCCTTAGCTTTTTCGCTTTTGGCAACTAGCGTAGCTGCTGCCACCTCACCGGTAGAAGTGACCAGCTCCGACGACAGGATCAATACTTCACAAAGTGCTTCGTTTAACGATAGCGCAGTTGCAGATCTTAGCCGCTCTGCTGCCTATGGCCGAGGCGGCAACATCTCTGGCAAGGATCTCATCGAAGAAAAATTAGCCAAACGCTATATTGTCAGTTTCAAAGAAACGAAAGACGAGGCAGTCGCCACAGATAGGTTTTCTCGAGGAGGAACGCCTGCTATCAAAGCGGTAGAAAATGGCCAGTTCAATGTTGCAAATGCTCAAAACATTTTAAAAGCCGCTGGTGCACAGCCTGTCAGAAGTTTGGAAAACCACAAGATGATGGTGGCGATGTTGAGCAAGACGGCACTTGCGCAGTTGGCAGACAATCCGAATATTGACACTATTTCAATTGATGCCAAACGAAGCTTAATGGCGCAAAGCACGCCTTACGGCATTACGATGGTGCAGGGCACTCAGCTTAATCAAAATGATACATCCCGTCGCAGAGTCTGCGTTATTGATACTGGCTATAACTATGGTCACCCAGACCTACCTGAAATCAATGACGGACTTTCGGGAGTTGCAAATAATAGCTCGGTAGGTAACTGGTATAACGACGGCAATGGACACGGAACACACGTTGCTGGAACCATTGGTGCAATCTCCAACAATGAGGGTGTTGTTGGTGTATATCCGGGCGTGAATATGCATATCGTAAAAATCTTCAATGACAGTGGCCAATGGACATTCGCCTCTGACTTGATTACTGCCATTGACCAATGTAAAGACGCTGGCTCAAATGTGGTCAACATGAGCTTAGGCGGTGGCTCTTCATCCTCTGCTGAGCGCAATGCGATGCAAAGTTTTGTGGATGATGGGATCATGCTGGTTGCTGCAGCGGGCAACGCCGGTAACAGTACTAAATCCTATCCGGCATCCTATCCGGCAGTTATCTCTGTTGCCGCGGTAGATTCGAGTGAGAACCGCGCATCATACTCTCAGTACAATGATCAGGTCGAGATTGCTGGTCCGGGAACATCAGTCACATCTACTTGGCCCACCAACACCTATAATTCAATCAGTGGTACCTCAATGGCAACGCCGCATGTTGCAGGTGCGGCAGCGCTAGTATGGAGTTTTTTCCCGCAGTGCTCTAATCAACAAATCCGTAACGCGCTAAATGTCACAGCAAAAGACAAAGGCGCAGCCGGGCGAGATAATTTCTACGGCAATGGGATTGTCAAAGCAAGAGATGCTTATGACTATATCGCAACAAATGGCTGTGACGGAAGTGGTGGTTCAGATGGTGGTGGCGGTGGTGTTGAGCCGGTCAGTGGACAACTAAACAATCTTTCTGACAGTCGCAATAATTGGAAGCGATACACATGGAATGTTCCTGCGGGCGTATCGACTTTAACAATCAGTATTTCTGGTGGTAGCGGTGATGCCGACTTGTACATTAAACGCGGTTCGCAACCTGAAACCAATAGCTATGATTGTCGTCCTTATCGAAACGGGAATAACGAAACCTGTACTTTCAACAATCCACAGGCAGGTACCTACCACATTGGTATCCGAGCTTATTCAAATTATAGTAACGTAACAATGAGATATAGTTACGAATAAGCAGACAACATAAGAGTGTAACAGCCATAAGAAGCTTACTTCTTGTGGCTGTTTTCATATTTGTCTGTTAATTGAGCGATGAATTTTCTGCTTGCTCGGCAATAAGCAATAGTGTTTCAGGAGAAGGAAAACCGTCAGCAATCAAACCGTTTTGTGCCTGAAAAGCACGTATTCCAGCGCGTGTTGCAGGTCCAATGATGCCATCTGCGCCACCGACATCAAAGCCTAATTGATTTAAATTACGCTGGACCTGAGCCATTTGAGCAATGCTGTAGCTTGGTAGCTCAGGTAATGAGGCAACAAGCGCGGGGGCACCGGCGATACGATCTGCTAAACGGCCCACTGCGATGCCATAAAACTCTGAATTATTCCAACGTAAAATGGTTCGAAAATTGGCATAGGCTAAGAACGCGGGCCCTTTTGAACCAGCAGGGACAAGTAATTTTGCCTCAATGTCGGCATTGCCTAATCCACTGCCGTCTGCTTTTTTAAGGCCAAGTGCGGACCACTGTGAAACGGTTTTTCTTTCAGCACCGGCTAGCGTGTAGTCAAAGTCAGATGGCAGTAACACTTCGCGTCCCCAGCGTAATCCTGGCGTCCAGCCTAATTTCCATAAAAAATGCGCGGCGGATGCTAAGGCATCTTTTTCACTTTCCCATAAATTCACTAAACCATCGCCGTCCCCGTCAATTGCATAATGCGTATACGCGCTAGGCATAAATTGCGTGTGTCCCATTGCACCGGCCCATGACCCTTGCATTTGCGCCTTGTCTAATTTTTCTCTGTCCATGAGTTTTAAGGCTAAAAACAGTTCTTGAGTAAAAAAACTGGCGCGGCGAGGTTCACAGGCAAGCGTAGCAAGTGAATCGAGCGTCGACATCTTACCTTTGTAGCCACCATAATTGGTTTCAAGCCCCCAGAATGAAACTAAATAATGCCCGGGAATACCGTACTTTTGGGTCAGCTCATTTAAAAAAGAGCGATGCTCTGCATATTTTTCACGCCCTCTATCAATGCGCCATTGATTGACGCGTTTACTAAAATAATCAGGGAAAGTTGAGACAAATTCAGGTTGAGAACGATCCAGTTCAATCACACGTGGCACAAAAGTCAAAGAAGCAAACTCGGTTTTCACGCGCTCATTGCTAACGCCGGCTTCTATTGCCTGTTTCGCTTTTTCGTCAAGACAAGCAGGAAATTGACTGCGCTGCTGCTCAATATAATTTTGAAGCTCGTCTGCTTTTGCAAATGTTGCGCTCATACCAAGGGAGCTTACAAGGAGCGTAATTAATATTACCGGAGCGAAATAGCGTAGAATTTGGCGATTCAAACGAGATGTTCCTTATCCAAAAATAAAGTGTGTATTTTGACAGATGCTATCCGACAAAGTTCGATGCCGCAAGCGCTCTGCGCTTTGTGTTTGAATGGCGATTATCTTCTGCAAATAAAAAAGGCTACTCTTAAAAAGCGAGTAGCCTTATATCTAAAGCGCAATTGCAACAATAACTAGGCGTATTTATTGATAAATTCAGTCACAACAGGCCGAATATTCTTGCGATACATTGAGCCGCTGAATATACCGTAATGACCGGCACCTACTTGAACATGATGTTTGCGCATATTTTTGGGAATGTTGCGACAAATATCCTGCGCTGCTTCGGTTTGACCTAGACCGCAGATATCGTCATTTGCGCCTTCTACTGTCAACAAGGCGGTATTGCTAATGGCGTCAAAGTCAACGGGTTTACCTTGATACGTAATGGTTCGATTGGCGATTTCGTTATTTTTGAAAATGCGCTCTATTGTTTCAAGATAAAATTCGGCTGGCATATCCAAAACAGCCATGTATTCATCGTAAAATGCACGAAATCTATCTGCATCTTCATCTTCGCCGAACAGCAAGTTTTGAAAGTAGTTGGCGTATTTTTGCATATGAGTCTGCTGATTCATGGAAATAAATCCACCGAGTTGCATAAAGCCCGGGTAGACCTTTCTGCCTTCACCAGGATAACCAACGGGAACCGTCATGATCGCAACATTTTTATACCACGACATGGGGTGACGGTGCGCAAACTCGTTAACACGGGTCGGATTTTTGCTTGTGTCTAAAGGACCCGCCATAAGCGTAAGTGATTTGGGTGTGTTCTTATTTTTTTCTTCTGCCATTACTGCGGTGGCAATGAGCGCCTGCACCGTGGGCTGGCAGATAGCGATCATATGAGTGTCTTTACCTAAATAGTTCACAAACTCGATAAGATACGAAACGTAACAATCAAAACTAAAGGGGCCTTCATCCAGAGGAACCTCCCGAGCATCTGCCCAGTCAGTGATATAGACTTCATGCTCAGGCAACAAAGCTTGCACTGTGCCTTTTAGCAGCGTTGCATGATGGCCCGAGAGCGGCGCAACTAGCAATACCTTATCTTTATCAGTATGACCGACTGCATTAAAGTGAACCAAATCGCAAAACGGTTTACTTAGCACAATATCTTCACGTACTTTATATTTTTTTCCTTGCCGTTCGACCTCGACAATATCAAATCCCATTTTGTCGTAACGCCTGGTAAAACGCATTGCGGTTTCCAAGCTTGCACGAGTTAAACGGCCCGTCCATGTATATGAAAGAGGATTCGAAGGATGGGAAATCATATCGTTTACAATACTTAAGCCCTCGTTCATCATTTGACCGGTGCGAGCAAGGTAATCGTATGCTTGATAACTCATAATATTCTCCGAAAAGATTCTCCGAAAAGATTCTCCGACAAGGCGAAAAAAACTCCAAGTCTGGCGAACTAACTTTTGTTACTTCGCCAGTTAATTGGAGTTTATCTGCATGTACTCATAAATAATGAGCAAACATGATGAAATGATTAACATCAAAGATGTTAAATCGATTACTGTTTAGCAGCTGCCGTCATTTTAGCTGTAACTTCTTCACTCATGCCTTTTATCATTGCGCCTGCTTTTTGCTGCGCTGAAGAAACCAAAGTGTAAGTTTCTTTTGCAGACTCAGTGATAGTTTCCTGTAAGCTTTCAAGATAGGCTTTTTGTGCTTCAGCAAGACTCATAACGTCTTTCTGTTGACTTGCTGTTTCAGCAAATGATGCGCCGCTAGATAAAAGCGTGGTAAATAAAGCATTTTGCTTTTCTGCCAGCTCTTGTAGCGTTGTCATATTTAAAGTGGCAAGTTCTGTTACAGGCTTTAAAGACTCTTTAAATTGTTCATTTAATTGTTCAAACATTGTCGTTCTCCAAATTTACGTTAAGTGTATTAAGATTTTGGTGCTGTATCTGCTTTGTCATCAGCAGGTTTTGCTTTTACATCTGCGGCGCTTAGCGAAGCGACGGCTTTTTTCGGCGCTGGTTTTTTCGCCTTTGACGCAGATACTGCTGGTTTGTTCTGTGTCGGTTTACTTCCCTCTGCTTTGTCCGCTGACTTTTCAATAACAGGTGGCGTAGCTTGGGGGGTAATAGTTTTGGCCTCTGCCTTAGCTTGCACTTTAGGAGCGGGAGCCGCTTTTTTAGGTGCTACTGCTTTTTTTGCGGCAGGCTTTTTAGCAGAAGGCTTTTTAGGACTGCTTGCTTTTGCTGGCTTAGCGCTTGCGGCCGATTTTGCCTTAGCGGGTGCTGCAGCCTCACTTGGCATGTTTGTACCAGAAGTTGCTGTTTTAACCGCTTGCTCAACTACCTCTTGAGCGTTGTTTTTAGCGTCTTCCAAAGAGCTTTTCATAACGTCGGCAACGTCGTTGCGCATCGCATTTAGTGCACTATAGGTACTTTTTGACGCACTGGTAAAACGTTCTCTTACCGACTCAGCGTAAACAGACTGTGCTGCAATCATGCCCTTAAGTTCTGTTTGATCAGATAGCGTTTCAAGCAGCTTAACGCTGTCTGTCATAACACCAGAAAAGAAAATCGTCTGCTGCTTCGATACTAGCTCAAGTGTTTTCGCATTCATTTCGAGCAAAGTACTGGCTGGCTTTGTAGATTTTTTCAATTGTTGAGAAAAGTTACCAAACATTGTCTTGACCTCTTGATTAAATTAATGCGAAAGCGCTTTTATCTACTGCATACATTAAAATGCTGCGCTGCAACATCGCTGATGTTCGAATAATAGACAATTTAAATAAAAGATCAAGGACTTTTTTGTTGCAGTGCAACATTCTTTATGGGGAAAAGACTGTTTTTATGTAAGTGTATGATTAATAAAAGTAATTACTTCTTGCGACTTTTGTCGTACTGCCAGGCTTCCATATTCTTTTCCATCATCTTGGTAAAAAGACCAATTGGAGAATTGTCGACCATATTTTTCATTAAGCCCTGGACTTTATCTTGTTGTTCAATAAATTGCACAAGGCTTTGTTCCAAATATTGTCGAACAAATACTTGCATGTCGCCGTCGTAAAATCGAATTAGACTTTTTAGCAAAGCGTCAGTCAGCAGTGACTGGTTTTCGTTTGTTTCAGACTCGCTGATGATTTGTAAAAGCACGCTTTTAGTAATATCACCGTCTGTCTTTGAATCAACGATTTTAAATTCAGTACGGTCGTTAATTAAGGTTTTAATATACTCAAGGTTAACGTACTGACTTTTGCTTGTGTCGTAGAGTCTGCGATTTGGATACTTCTTTATGATTATCACAAAAATTTACTGCCTCGTTAATTGGCTATGCGGTGTAATGATAGTCAATTAGCACGATTTACTCTAGTCGTTTCAGTACGTAGGTGCCTGGTGCATCGCAAATACCTGGATAAGACTCGTCTTTACCAGGCAATCTGGCTGTCTTTCGTTTACCCGCATTTGGCTTTAACCACGCATGCCAGTCTTGCCACCACGAGCCCTTTTGCTCCTTTGCTCCCTCAAGCCATTGTTCTGGGGACTCTGGCAGTTCGTCGTTTGTCCAATGCGGGTATTTGCCACCATTGGTAGGATTGATAACCCCCGCGATATGCCCAGAACCTGCCAGTACAAAACGCGTATCTCCGCTTACTAGCTTTGTTCCTTCGTAAGCGCCTTTCCATAATACGATGTGGTCGGCTACGGTTGTTAAAAAATAAGTGGGAACATCAATATTGCCAAAGTCAATTGGAATACCATCAATACTTACCTTGCCCGGGTCCTTAAAAGCATTATCCCAGTAAGTCATGCGCAAATATTGTTTAAAGCAAGCGGCTGGAATGTTGGTTGAATCACTGTTCCAATATAAAATATCAAATGGCGCAGGATCTTTGCCTTTAAGATAATTATCAATAAAAAACGACCAAAATAATGAGTTCTCTCTAAGCAAGCTAAAACTCATAGCAATGATGCGACCGTCGAATACGCCTTTAATTTCGGCATTTTGCTCAATCATTGGCAGCATATCTTCACTAAAATAATTACCTACTTCGCCGGGTTCTGTAAAATCGAGCAAGGTTGTCAGAAGGGTTAACGAGGCAATACTGTTATCACCCATGCCGCGCAAATAGGCGGCTGTTACTGCGCTGAGTGTTCCGCCAACACAAAAGCCCGTCAGGTTGACCTGGTCTTTTTGGGTAATTTCTTTCACGACCTCAATCGCAGCCAGAGGGCCTTTTCTCATATAATCAACAAAGTTGTTATCTCGTTGCTCGGAATCTGCATTCACCCACGAAATCATAAAGACGTTATAGCCGCTGTCTAACAAACCTTTTGCAAGAGATTTTTTCTCCTCCAGATCCATTACATAATACTTGTTGATAAAGGGAGGTGTAATTAACACGGGTACTTCATGCTGGGTTTTTGTGGTGGGCGCATAGTGAATAAGTTCTATGAGCTCATTTCGATATATGACTTTTCCCGGGGTGTACGCGAGATTTTTACCCAGCGTAAATGCTTTTGCATCGGTTTGGCGCATTTTAAATGCTTCAAGCGGGCTTTGCTCCAAATCCTCAAGGTAGGCTTGCATTCCTTTTATAAGCGACTGTCCTTTAGTTGCCAACATTTCTTCGCAAACATCAGGATTAGTAAGCACAAAATTTGTTGGAGATAAGGAATTCACGTATTGACGGGTAAAAAACTTCGCTTGTTCTTTGCTCTTAGCATCAGAAAATTCGATAGCATCAACCAAGTTAGTGACCATTTCAGCATTGATCAAATACGATTGCTTAATGTAGTTATAAATGGGGTTTTCGTCCCACTGCTGATGACTAAAGCGCCTGTCACCTTTGTGCTTTGCTTTATCTTTTGAATGGGCCTTGCTCTGCTCATCAGAAACTGACTCGCCAAGCATTTGTTTAGTAGCTAACTGCCACAGTTCAGTTTGTTTTTGCATATAATCAAACTGATTTTGAACCAGTTTGTTGGCATCTATTTTCGTTTCGCCGCTTAATAGCTTTTGCAGTCGCTCTTGATTAAAAGGATTGGGATAGCTTTGCGCGCCCTCATTATTTGCCCGTTTAAGAATATCTTGCGCCATGGTATTAAATACCGTGGCATACTTATCTAAAAAGCTGAGAATTTCGCTTTCATCAGTTCCCATGAGAATTCCTCTTCTCTATTGACTGCCTTTGTCTTTGGCAGTTGAGCCGGTGCTCATGTTCATAAATTTGCTCATCATTTCCTGATAGGCAGAAAAGCCTGACATTCCGCTTTGCATAGCGGGTTTAATAAAGGTATCAAATGCCATTTGTGGATCTTGCTGACACTTTTTCATTAAGTCGGCTGTTAAAGACTGATGTAACTCGCTAAAATCTGGCAGTCCAAACATTTCTCGCGCTTCGGCAGGTGTTAGCTCTAGATTGATCTTAACTTTCATCATCCGTTCCAATTAGGATTGTTGAACTTTTAGCCTAAGCATCTGCCTGACTAATGTCTAGTGTTTTCGACTAAGGTATCAGCTAAAATGCAAGCGTTTTTGGTCTTAAAACGAACAGCGCGCTCATGTCAACAGGCAGAATCGTTCAAGCAAGCTTTGTGCAGTATTTAATTAGGTAAGGTAAATTTGGCAAAATCAAAAAAACCATCTGTGTTGCTAGCTCCGTTCAGATGGCTTAAACGTCACTTCTTTAAACTCACTTTTGTTTTTCTTGTTGTTGTTGGCAGTTATCTTGTCTACATAGATGCACAGGTGCGTGAGCGCTTTGCGGGAAACAAGTGGGAAGTACCTGCTCAAATTTATGCCAGACCGCTCAAGCTAGAGCTCAAACAGGAAATCACGCCAAAAGAAATCATCGATGAACTCAAGCTTTTGGGATACCGAAAGGTAAATAAAGCCGATGAAGTAGGTGAATTTAGTATTGAAAATCGAGGCGCGACTAAGACCTTCAGAATTTATCGTCGCGCCTTTCAGTACGGCAATATTGCAGCACCAGAGCGTATTTTAGACGTAAGCTGGGAAGGTTCGCGTATCGGTGAGCTTGCTTTAGTGGATACCAAAGAGCAGGCAAGGAGCGTAATGCTGGAGCCGTGGTTGATATCGCGCCTTGTGGGAGGCTTGTCAGAAGACAGGATGTTACTCAGTGATGATGATATCCCGCCCTTATTAAAAACAGCGTTGATTGAAGTGGAAGATAAAGACTTTTATCAGCATCACGGTATCGCTCCTTTGTCGATTGCACGTGCCCTGTTGGCAAACATCGCCGCGGGTCGAACTGTTCAGGGTGGAAGCACACTCACGCAGCAATTGGTTAAAAATCTTTATTTAAGCCGCGAACGCAGCTACGTCAGAAAGTTACGAGAGGCCGCAATGGCGCTTGTGATTGACGCCAGATATGACAAAGACGAGATCCTCAATGCCTATATAAATGAGGTGTTTTTAGGTCAGAACGGCAAATTAGCGGTTCACGGATTCGGCTTGGCCAGTCACTTTTATTTCAACAAACCACTGAAAGAACTTACCTTGGTTGAAATAGCGACCTTGGTGGGTATGGTCAAAGGGCCTTCTTACTATCATCCTGTGCGACACAAAGAACGAACGCTTGAGCGACGCAATCTTGTGCTTAGGGTTTTATTTGATGCACAAAATTTAAATGCCAGCGAATACCAGGCAGCGCTTAACCAACCCTTGCAAACCGCTGCAAGTCCAAGCCTTGCATCTGGCAAGCATCCTGCTTTTATGGATAAAGTACGAGAAGAGCTATTTTCTGTGGTGCCTGCGGCAGATACAAGACTCTCTGGTGTAAAGGTTTTCACAACGCTCGACATCAACGCACAGCGACGTGCTGAGCAGGCACTGGTTAATACGCTAAAGGATATTGAAACATCCAGAAAGCTCCCTGATATTCAAGGAGCGATGGTAGTCAGCGATATTCAAAGCGGCGGCATTCGTGCCATGGTAGGCGCAAAGCAAACAGACTTTGCCGGTTTTAATCGCGCACTTTATGCTTATCGGCCAATCGGCTCGCTAATGAAACCGGTGGTATATTTGGCAGCATTAGAAAATCCGTATGAGTTTAATCTTGCTTCACGCCTGGCCGATGAGGCGGTTGAATTTGATGATAAAGACGGGAAAAAGTGGCGTCCACAGAATGCCGATAAGACCTTTCGAGGCGAAGTTTCCCTTATTGATGCCTTAGTTAATTCCTACAATGTGCCGTCAGTGAATCTTGCTGCGCAAATTGGCTTTGATGAAGTGGCGGCGACGCTTCAGCGCTTAGGATACAACAAAGCGGTAGAGCCACTGCCTTCTCTTGCTTTAGGTGCAGTAGAACTCTCACCTCTTGAAGTAAATCAGATTTATCAGGTCATAAGCAATAATGGCATACTGAAACCTTTGCATGCACTTCATGCTGTTACAACGCATGACAACATTTTACTTTGGCAACGCGAGGATGTATCTCAGCGCCGTGCAAACGAAGATGCTACCTATTTACTTAATTACGCGATGCATAAAGTCACACAAGAGGGAACAGCGCGTGCCATCAAAAATGCGTTCTCAAACATCAATATGGCAGGAAAAACCGGCACCACTGACGATTATCGGGACAGTTGGTTTTCAGGCTTTGATCGCAACCTGGTCACGAGTGTTTGGGTTGGTCACGATGATAACACGCCGGTTAATATGTCGGGCGCAACGGGTGCTTTGCCCATATTTATTGCTTTTGAAAAGCTTAGTTCGCCCAAATCCTTGTCGCGCCGCTTCCCTGATAGTTTAACGATTGCGCATTTTGATGCTACGACTGGGGCAAACATGCAGGCGGGATGCCCAAATGTTATCAGCGTACCGGCGATTTCAGATGCTTTGCCAAGCCCTGATACCTGCGCCGCCGTTCAAAATAATCCGCCAAAAGCGCCTAAAAAAGAACGTTCATGGTTGGAGCGGATTTTTGATTGGTGATTGATATCTGCAATTGGTAACAGGTCTTGAGAAGACAACCACTGAGATGCGGCTGGAGATATTACGCATCAAAGCAGTCACAGCTACAGAAGCTAAAAACTCTTTCGGCGAACTATTGATGAAGGCCCAATCTGGGCCAGTATCAATAACTCGCAATGGTAAAGAGCAAGGTATGTTGCTATTTAGTGGAGAAAATGCCACCTAAAAAGCTCAAATTCTCCAGGCAACAGTGCAAGCAGGCAGGGATAGTGGAATCTACGGCACGTTAAACATCGACGAAATCAAAAAGGAAGCTAAACTTAGGGCTAAATAACAGTGCCAATCCAATTAACTAAGCTTGCTAGCGAGGATTTAATCGATAGTCCGCAGTTTCCGTGCTTTCATGCAAATAGCACATTTGTAAGCCTACCCTCTAATCAAAATAGTTTTAAAGCGTCTTCCATTTTCAGTAAACCTAATAAAGAACGAAGATGAAAAAATACGAACTAGCAAAAGTCAGATAAGCAGCGTGATGTAAGAGGATGACTCTGGGCGATGACAGTTCCAGATCTCTTTCGCTTGCACGGTTTAAATCAGAACACCTAACGATGCAATATCGCTAGATGCTTACGTTAGTTAATAGGATCATTTTGGAACACTTGCACCTAAGTAGTGCGAATATTTGCCCTTCCGCTGTTTTTCTCTGCCTTAAGTATATGAAATATATAGTTTAAATTTATTGGCACTGCTTTTGTATTGGTGAATGCAGGACGAATCTTTATTCAAGACCGTTTTACACAAACACACTTAAATAGCAGGAGCAACTTATGAAACTAGTCACTGCAATCATCAAGCCTTTCAAGCTGGATGATGTTCGTGAAGCCATCTCGGAGATTGGTATAGATGGGTTAACCGTCACCGAAGTAAAGGGCTTTGGCCGTCAAAAAGGCCATACCGAGCTTTATCGTGGTGCAGAATATCAAGTCGATTTTCTTCCCAAAGTTAAATTAGAAATAGCGGTTCAGGACGATCAAGTTGAGCGCTTGGTTGAAGCCATTGTCGGTGCAGCAAAAACCGGAAAAATTGGCGACGGCAAAGTGTTTGTCTACGACCTTGAACAAGCGGTGCGTATCCGTACCGGCGAAGCTGACGCAGACGCGCTTTAATGCGTTAAAACTTACGGAGAATTATCATGGAAATCACATTTGAACTCGGGTATGCACTAGATACCTTCTACTTTTTGATTTGCGGCGCATTTGTTATGTGGATGGCTGCAGGTTTTGCAATGCTGGAAGCTGGACTCGTTCGCGCTAAAAACACCACTGAAATTTTAACAAAAAATATCGCGCTCTATTCAATTGCCTGCATCATGTACATGGTTTGCGGCTATGCAATTATGTATAGCGGCGACTTTTTCTTATCGGGCATTACCGGCGACGGCGCCACTGGCGTTGCTGAAGACCCGGCAACTTACGCACCTTCTGCCGACTTTTTCTTTCAGGTAGTGTTTGTTGCAACAGCGATGTCGATTGTTTCAGGCGCGGTAGCTGAACGTATGAAGCTTTGGTCATTTTTACTTTTTGCAGTTGTGATGACCGGATTTATCTATCCAATGGAAGGAGCCTGGACCTGGAATGGCGAGGCTGTATTTGGTATGTACGTACTTGGCGATTTAGGATTTTCAGATTTTGCAGGCTCAGGTATTGTGCACATGGCTGGCGCATCAGCGGCTTTAGCAGGCGTACTTGTGCTGGGTGCTCGTAAAGGTAAATACACTGCCGATGGAAAGATTAATGCAATTCCGGGTGCAAACTTACCGCTTGCCACTTTAGGTACGTTTATATTGTGGATGGGCTGGTTTGGATTTAACGGCGGGTCTGTTTTGGCAACTGCCTCAGTAGAGTCTGCAAATGCGGTAGCGGTAGTCTTTATGAATACCAACGCGGCTGCAGCAGGTGGCTCGGTAGCTGCCCTTCTGTTAGCTCGTATTTTATATGGTAAAGCCGATTTAACGATGGCACTTAATGGCGCACTAGCCGGTCTGGTTGCCATCACAGCTGAACCTTCAACGCCTTCAGCGCTTCAAGCAACCATTTTCGGTGCACTTGGCGGCATTCTGGTGGTATTCAGCATTGTCGGGCTTGATAAAATGAAGATTGACGATCCGGTTGGCGCCATATCTGTTCACGGTGTGGTAGGTTTGCTTGGCTTATTGCTTGTACCTGTCACAAACGGTGAATCATCGTTCACCGGTCAAATTGTAGGTGCGCTGACTATCTTTGTTTGGGTATTTTTCACTAGCTTACTGGTATGGCTGGCAATTAAAGCAGTCATGGGTGTAAGAGTATCTGAAGAAGAAGAGTTTGAAGGGGTGGATCAAAGTGAGTGTGGGCTTGAAGCTTACCCTGACTTTACACAGTCACGCTCTTAAATGAAGACGAATATCTAGGGAGACGGTTGCTAAAATAAGAATAATAAGACAATAAGAAGAACAAGACGCAACCACCAACGACAGTTGGATTGATCGGCCCCGCTATTACGTGATAGTTCATGATAGCGGGACTTTTTTGTTGAGGAGCCACGGGCTAAAACGATGCTATTGCTTTTAGTTTCTTTGGCGCTTTAAGTTTCTTTGGCGCTTTAAGTTTCTTGAGCGCTTTGCGTTTATTCGGCGCTTTGCGTTAGGTCCTGCTAATCACCAAAATAGCAGTCTGGATCAATTCAGCTTTATCAATGGGTTTGGCAACGTGAGCTTGCATTCCTGCTTCAATGCATGCCTCTCTTTCTTCTTCCATTGCATTAGCGGTGAGGGCGACAATGGGAATACTGTCGTAGGTTTCATTTTTTCTTATGGCCTTTGTTGCGCTTATACCGTCCATTACAGGCATCTGCATATCCATAAGTATTAAATCAAACTGCGCTGGTTGATCTGAAAGCATGTTAAGGCATTCTTCACCGTGGCTTGCCAAAGACACTTTTGCACCTGCATTTTCCAGCATACTTGCTGCAACCATTTGATTAATTTCATTGTCTTCTACCACCAAAATATGAGCGTTTGCCAAGCCATTTGACTTGCTCGTGCTCTCTTCGATGTGGTTAGCTGGCGCATTGCTAACAAAGGGGGCAATTTCGTCGTATAAAGCGGAGGGAGTAAGGGGCTTACTGATAATGACATCAAAGAGCTTTTGTTCGCTGAGTGTTAATCTTGGTTTAGTAGTTTTGCTGATCAACACAAATAAAACTTGCGGGTATCTTGCTTTAAACTGGGTAATGTCGTCGAAATCACTCTTTGTAAGATGGATGCTATCTTCAATTAAAACCGCTTTTTTATTGTCATTGCTGGCAAATTTAAATGCTGCCAAACTAGACACTTCATGGGTAGAGCGTGAAATCCATCCAAGCGTTGCGCACTGCTTTTGAATAATTGTTTTGGCAACTTCAGAGTGAGATATCAACAGTATTTCGAGCAAATATGTATCGATGCGCATATCGCTTTGCTCAAATTTAAGCTCGCTCTCAGCTTTTCCTAACCAAATATCAAAAACAAAGGTGCTTCCTTTGCCAGGCTCACTGCTAACCGTAATGCTGCCGTCCATCAATTCAATCAACTGTTTGACAATTGTTAGGCCTAAACCCGTGCCGCCGAATTTAATATGTGTTTTATCGCTGGCCTGTGTAAATGCCGAAAATACTTGCTCAAGCTCTGCCGGAGACATGCCAATACCTGTATCTCTTAATACGAATCCCAGGTGATATCTCGTGTCGCTTTGTGCCAGCAACTTCACGTTAAGCCTGATTTCTCCCCGATTGGTAAATTTGATGGCGTTATTACTTAAGTTAAACAAGATTTGATTGAGTCTGATAATGTCTCCGACACACTCTCTGGGACAGTTAGTGTCAATATCAATCCACATATCAATATTTTTGCCATAGGCTGCACGGCTCATTGTTTGGCTCACTTCTCTTAAAGACAGGTCTAATGCAAAAGGCTGCTCAACAAGCTTGAGTTTACCCGCTTCAATCTTGGAAAAATCAAGAATGTCGTCAATGACCCGTCGTAGAGTCTCAAAGGACTTAATTGCATTTTTCAGATTTTCGTTTATCTTTCGCTGATCCCGCTCTCCATAGGTAAGTTGCAATAAACCGAATAAGCCGTTCATCGGCGTGCGTATTTCATGCGACATTTGTGCTAAAAACCGTGACTTGGTTCGCTCGGAAGATTGCGCTTTTTCAGCTAGTTCAATCGCCAACAGTTCTTTTTCTCTTATGCTCTTGGCCAGTTTATCGACATATCGCGCGCATATCACAATGAGAAGAACAACAATGCTTAAAACAATAATGATATAGAGTGTGTTTGTTTGAAGCGCAGTAATCGCAGACTGGGGCAGTTCACTTATTATCCAGTACCGGTCCTCTTCCAGCGCAACATCGGGCATGATTGAGTCTATAGTAACCACACTAAGAATATGCGTATCTGACAAGCGCCTTTCTTCAGTAACGAGCGACAAATCGATATCCAGTAAATGCGCAAAACGTTTACTTAACCGATGCTCAGGGCGCTCTAATAGCCAGCCCCACTCGCTATTGTCTGGTGTAGACAAAAAATAGTCGTTCTCTTTAACAATCCAATGAGGCTGGGCGCTTTGTTGGAGCGCAAAAAAGGCAAACTCACTTCTTAGATCAAAATTGAGCACAACCAAGCCAGCAACTTGCTCTTGTTCAAAGTATTTTGCGGTGGCTCTTATGGTGGGGCGAAAAGGGCGTTCGATTATGCCTTGCTCTTTATTCAAATCCAACTCAGAGAGGTAGACTAAAGCGTCGGTATTAAGTCCTTTGATAAAATAGTTGCGCGTGCGCTTATTCTGCAATTGGCTACCCGTCACCCATCTCGCGCCAGCTTCATCTCGCTCCAACCTGTAAATTTCATCACCCTGCAAATCCAATAGTCGTATTTGGTAGAGCGAGGGAGAAGACATAAGCATGTTTTTCCACGACTTTTTAAGTGCTTCTGTTGCCGCCGTGGAACTTGGCTCCGCTCTACTTTGGGTTAAGAGAGGACTATTAGCCGCAAGTGTGACATTGTTTACCGCTATCTGAACGATATCGTTTAGCTCGGCAGTAAGTCGATAATTTAAGGCTAAACTATCCTCGTGAAATTCATTAAAGACTCGCGTATTGAACTGATGCCAAACTGAATACGCAATATAGCTGGATAAAACGATGCAGCAAATGCTTAAAAGCAAAATTGCGTATCTTATGTTGGGTGAACGATTCAAAGTACCTCCTGTATTTAGACTTTAGTATAAAGTTAAGTGAGGCGTTTTGTCCAAATTGTCTGACGAGTCAGGATGAAAATCGTCATGCATTTGCTTAATCACTGTAAAGCTAGCTTTGCTAATTCCGATTGACATGGGAATAATGAATATTACTTGCGGATCACTGGCGCTAAACGTAATGTATAAACATAGTGAAATTAGGATGTTAGTTTGCACAATCGCAATAAAAAGGTTTCTGACATGAATATATCCATTAGTCGTCGCATATTTACCGTTTTTACGTTATCTCTATTTTTACCAGCTTCTGCGCTTGCTTACGATAGAATTACCGGAGAGACCTTTGCTTCTCGCTCTGAAGTGATTGCTCAGCACGGAATGGTGGCGACCAGTCAGCCTTTAGCGACACAGGTTGGGTTGGACGTATTGAAAAATGGCGGAAATGCTATTGATGCAGCCATTGCTGCAAACGCAATGCTAGGTTTAGTAGAGCCAACTGGATGCGGTATTGGCGGTGATCTATTTGCGATTGTATGGGATGCCAAAAGCAAACGATTATATGGCTTGAACGCGTCTGGTCGTAGCCCGCAAAGTTTAGAATTGTCATATTTTAAAGAGCAGGGCTTAGATAGTATTCCCAAGTTCGGCCCCTTGCCAGTTTCTGTCCCCGGGGCGGTTGACGGCTGGTTTATGTTGCATGAACGGTTTGGCTCACAACCTATGCAAACTCTGCTCGCCCCTTCCATTGAATATGCAAGAAATGGTTTTCCGGTAAGCGAATTGATTGCGTACTACTTTGAATCAAATCAACAGCGTATTGGTGATTATCCGGGCTTTGCTGAAACATTTACCATTGATGGCAAAACCCCCAAAAAAGGTGAAATTTTTAAAAATCCGGCCCTGGCCAGCACCTATGAAAAGATTGCTACGGGTGGACGAGATGCCTTTTATAAAGGCGATATTGCAAGAGTAATTGATGCGTTTATGAAAGAGCAGGGCGGATTCTTATCCTATGAAGATTTAGCTGCACACTATTCTGAGTGGGTTGAGCCAGTATCCAGTAATTATCGCGGATATGATGTTTGGGAACTCCCTCCTAACGGGCAGGGGATAGCGGCACTACAAATCTTGAATATATTGGAGTTATATGACATCGAAGGCATGGGACGAGATTCTGCCGAGTTTGTACATACCTTTGTAGAAGCAAAAAAGCTGGCATTTGAAGATCGCGCCAAATATTACGCAGATCCAAGCTTTAATCAAATACCGGTTGATTGGTTAATTTCTAAGGAGTATGCCAAAGAGCGCCAGAAGCTTATCTCGCCTGAACAAGCGTCCAAACGTCTGGATGCTGGCAAATACGAAGGCGACACAATTTACCTCACCGTTGCGGATAAAGACGGTAACATGGTCTCGCTAATTCAAAGTAATTATCGGGGCATGGGTTCAGGTATGATCCCAACCGATTTAGGTTTTGTGTTGCAAAATCGCGGTGAAATGTTTGCTTTGGAAGAGGGTCACTTTAACCAATATGCCCCCGGCAAACGACCCTTTCATACCATTATTCCGGCATTTGTTACTCGTAACAACGAGCCTTTAATGAGTTTTGGCGTAATGGGCGGCGCGACTCAACCACAAATGCATGCGCAAATTATTATTAACATGATTGATTTTGGTATGAATCTGCAAGAGGCTGGCGATGCCCCTCGAATAATGCATTCTGGCTCAAGTACGCCGGAAGGACAGATGATGACAGACGGCGGCTATATCAGTCTGGAATCAGGCTTTTCTTATAAAACCCGCAGAGAACTGATGAAGCTAGGTCACACCCTTAGAGATGTAAATGGTGCATTTGGAGGATATCAAGCCATTCTTTATGACAGTAAAAATAAGGTATACTACGGAGCATCAGAGTCAAGAAAAGACGGACAGGCGGCGGGTTATTAGCAGTTAGTAATCCATACGCTCATACAATAAGCGCCATTGCGGTATCTATGACACAAGCTCAAAAAGGAATATGTGCAGAGCCCAATCTGCATGCACAGTATCTGCTGTTTAATGTTGTTGATGATGACATGCAGGCTATTCGCAGTAAATTAGCAACGTGTTTAGACATCTTCGATCATTTTGACGAAGAGCACTATGAAGCTATGGTTTCAGGCGTCGTTGCTATAGGCACGAATTTTTGGTCGGAGCTGTACCCAGAGGATGCTCCAAGCGCGCTCTCTCCATTTCCTGATATGCAGTCGGAAGATAGATGTGCGCCAGTCATTCCCTGCGATTTATTTGTACAGATACGGGCTGACCGCTTGGATATTTGCCACGCTATCGGTATTGAAATCATGGACTGCTTGAGACTACACACTGAGTTGGTAGAGCAAATTCGGGCGTTTCGATATTTAGATGGTCGCGATCTTACCGGTTTTGTGATCACAGAGGATAATCCGCGTGGCATGAAAAAATTCGCCATCGCCACCGTGGGTGATGAAGACCTCGCGTTTAAAGGGGGAAGTTACGTGCACGTTCAGCGCTACCGACACGATATGACTCGCTGGCAGGCACTATCAGAAAAAAGGCAGGAAGGGATAATCGGGCGCACAAAAGAGCATAATCTTCCGGTTATCGACTCGGGCCTATCGTCACATGCGTTTCGAACCAAAATTACCGGAGCAAACGGCGAATATCCAATCTTTCTTAATCAAAGCATGCCTTACGGGAACATGAGCGTACAAGGGTTGTATTTTGTCAGTTGTGCAAATCATCCCAACGCGTTTAAAAACTTACTTCATAGCCGAATATATGGCGATCAAAACGGACACTACGATAAATTGCTGGATTACACCAACGCTGAAACAGGCGCTGCATTTTTTGCGCCATCCATTGCCTTTGTACGCTCTCAGGCTTTGTTATAGAGGCGAAAAATTAAGCCGAAAATACTTCTGCTTGAAATTTTTTTCAGTATTACAAGCGAACAAGACCGTCCCAGTTCTTCTTTTCGAGGGCTTTTTCGCACGTGAGTACGTGATGCCGGAGCACCTCATCTTCAGGAAAGCTTTCACGCAAATTAATGAAATGTGCATGAGCGGTTTTCAAATAACCGTCTTCTCTTAACCGAATACCTTCCATAATATGCTCGCCAATTAATTTTTTGCGACTGATTTTTTCATCGTCCATGTGTGATAGCACCTCAACAACGGGAATGCTAATACTCTTTCCTTTAAACAAAATATTGTCAACGAGACGGTATTCGACGGGATAAATCTCATTTGCAAGGCTTATTGTACTGGCGCTTGCCATAATATCGGTATTAAAGTAGCGGCAAAGTCCCTCTATACGTTGAGCCACATTAACTGTATCGCCTAATACTGTGGTATCCATCCTGTCGTCAGAGCCTACCGTGCCTAATACAACAGGCCCAAAATGCAAACCGATACCGTTTTTTACTGGCGCATATTTACTGTTCGCTCGATGGCTATTGTACAATTTCAGAGCGACTTGAATTTCCAGAGCGGCTCTTACTGCATCGGAGGCCTTGTCAGCATCGCCGCCATCTGGGCTATCAAATAAAGCCATAATCGCATCGCCAATAAATTTATCAATAAAGCCTTTATTTTGATGGATGGGCGCGTTCATCCGCAAAAAATAAGAGTTTAGAAAATACATTAGGTCTTGCGGAGAGAGTTTTTCTGAAAGTGCAGTAAAACCTCGTATGTCACAAAAGAGGACCGCAACTCTATCTTCGTCTGCTCTTCCAAGCTCCAAACTTTTTTCGCCATTTTTTGCAAAATGATCAACAAACTGGCGAGGCACAAATTTTTGAAAGGTCTGATGAAGACGCATGGCTTCGTCAGCTTTAGCTTCAATGGTGGCGTCCATCATCGCCTGCCGCTTTTCCATGACTTTTTCTTGGATGAGCTTTTCACTTTGTGCATTCACGTGCTCACGTAGGAACATTGCGGTGATGATCACCGCATAAATAACAACTAATCCAAGCAGTATTTCAAGCAAGCATGCACCTATTTGTTGATACTGGCAAACGCAATATCTGCAGCATTAAGGGTGTCAGCAACAATATCGGAGGTATGCGCTTTTGAAACAAAACCTGCCTCGTAAGAGGCTGGAGCGAGGTATACGCCATTGTCCAACATTGCGTGATAAAACTGATTAAACTGCTTTGTGTTGCAGTTAATGGCTTGCTGGTAGTTTGTTACATGCTCTTCTTCGGTGAAGAAAATACCAAACATACTGCCCGCGATATTTACCGACATCGGAATACCGTGCTTGTGGGCAAGGTCTTTAAATCCATGTGCCAAAGTGGCCGTATTTTCAAAAATCGAATCGTAAAAACCATCTACTGTTATTTGTCTAAGCGAAGCAAGTCCTGCTGCCATTGCAACCGGATTGCCCGACAAGGTACCTGCCTGATAGATAGGACCCGTTGGCGCAACGTGAGTGATGATCTCGCGTTTGCCGCCAAAGGCACCTACAGGCATGCCGCCGCCGATAACTTTGCCCAGGCAGGTCATATCAGGAATAACACCATAACGCTCTTGTGCTCCACCTCGTGAGACGCGAAAGCCGGTCATTACTTCATCAAAAATTAAAACGCTGTTATAGCGGTCGCAAATATCCCTTAATCCCTCTAAAAATCCTTCAACAGGCGGTATACAATTCATGTTGCCGGCAACCGGCTCTACAATAATACAGGCTATATCATCACCGTGCTGTTCAAAGGCTTGAGCAACCGAGTCCAGATTATTAAACTCAACCGTGAGAGTGTGCTTGGCGTAATCGGCTGGCACACCTGGCGAACTTGGTACACCCAGTGTCAGCGCCCCTGAACCTGCTTTAACCAATAGAGCGTCTGCATGACCATGATAGCAACCTTCAAACTTTAAAATTTTGTCCTTGCCGGTGTAGCCTCTGGCAATGCGTATTGCGCTCATGGTTGCTTCTGTACCAGAATTTACCATGCGCACCATTTCCATTGACGGGACCACTGAGGCCACAAGTTCAGCCATTTCTACTTCGGCTTCTGTTGGCGCGCCGTAACTGAGCCCAAACTCACTGGCTGCTATTACGGCTTGTCTGATTTGCGCATTATTGTGTCCCAAAACCATCGGCCCCCAGGACTGAATATAATCAATATATCGATTGCCATCTACGTCCCACATGTAGGGGCCATCTGTCCGCTGAATAAAGCGCGGCGTTCCACCTACGGCTTTAAAGGCTCTGACCGGTGAATTTACACCGCCAGGAATGGTTTTTTGTGCGCGTTCAAATAGAATTTCGGATTTAGTCATAAACTATATGGTTCTCTTATTTGTGTACCAGTGGACGGGGCGATCAAAGTCTTTCACCTTATCTTCAACGCCGAGTGTCAGCGCAAAAAGTGCCATGCGAACTAATACCCCATTGTCGGTTTGTCGAAAAATAGCCAGATTAGGATGCAGGTTTAGATCATTGTCTAGTTCGTTTGCTTCTGCTCGGGAATCTCGAGGCAGAGGATGCATTATCACGGTTTGAGACTTAAAATGCTGAGTATAAATTTGCTGGTTCAGACGAAACTTGCCTCGATATTTATTGGCTTCGTCCTGTGAAGAAAAGCGCTCCTCTTGAATACGCGTTTGATAGCAAATATCAGCTTCGACAATACCTTCTAATTGCTCACTGATCCTCAGCGTGTGTCCGGCGTTCTCAATTGCATCACACACGCTATCTGGCATCGCCAGATCTTTTGGTGAAATAAGCGTAAACTGCACATTAGAAAAGAGGGTAAGCATTTTTGCTAATGAATGTACGGTTCTGCCATATTTTAAATCGCCAATCATCGCAATATGCAAGTTATCGATACCGGCACCTGAGGCGGCGCGTTCTTTTGCGATGGTGTACAAATCAAGCAGTGCCTGCGTTGGGTGCTCATTCGCTCCATCTCCACCGTTAATAACCGGAACTCGGCTTCCCTGAGCAAATTCGCTTACCGAGCCTGCTTGTGGATGGCGCATGGCAATAATGTCACTATATCCCGACAAAACCCGAGCGGTATCGTATAAAGATTCGCCCTTTGCCAAGGCAGAGTTACTCATACCGGTAGTCTCGCGTACCTCTCCACCGAGCAAATTAAATGCTGTACCAAAACTGACCCGTGTGCGCGTGCTGGCCTCAAAAAATAAGTTGCCTAAAATTGCACCGTCTAATACTTGCGTGCGTTTATCTCTGTTCGCGTAAGGGCGCATGGTATCGGCGACTGAAAACACCTTTTCAACCGCCTCGCGGTCAAATTGATTGACACTTAGTATATGCTGACCTGTAAAGCCTGACATGGTTCTCGATGATTAAGTTAGAATGGCCCAGAGTGTATCAAACTATGGTATTTGTATGCGAGAAAAGGCGATAAATTTGAGCAAAATTGAGTAAACATTCCAAGTGCTATTGCATCAAGTGTCTGATTATCAGCACGGTTTTCTGCGCACAACGATTCGCTTTCCTTTGTATAGCGGCATCATCCAATTGAAAAGGCATGTGCAGTAATGAGCGCATATGATATTCACCTTTCAAGAGGTTGAAAAAATCGACTGCCGCCTCATGCGCCAAATTTTTTTCCAGTTGTGATTCGGGGTGATTTTGAAAGAGTTGGCAGATAAGCTCGATACTATGAACTGGCCCGGCATCATAAAAAAGCTTTGCCACATGAGGCGCATTTGATGCTTCTCCGATAACCGCATTATACATTGCGATCACCTGCTCATCGCTTAAAAGCCTAATAAATTTGTCGGCAAACTGAGTGAGAATGGACCTTAGTGACCGACTTGCGTCACAAATACTGACGGTTTCAAGTTGATATGCAATGCACTTGCTTTCTATGACCGCGTTATACAGCGCATCTTTGTTTTTAAAATGGGAGTAAACGGTTTGCTTTGACACATCACTGGACTTGGCCACCATTTCCATTGAAGTGCGCTCATAGCCGTGGCTGAGAAATAGCTCTCCGGCGCTTTCAAGGATTTGTTTGCGCTTTTCCGCGCTTTTTGGCCTTCCTGGGGTGCTTTTTTTAATTTCTGTGGTAGCAGATGCCATGATTATTACTCGCTTTAGAATGGCTTCAGGCGCTTACTCAACATCATAAGCGTTCAATGTAAAATCGCAAGATAATAAAAATTAACATTAATAGACTAGACAGTCTAGTATTTATAATCTAGCATTGATCTCCATCAAGGTTTAACAGAGCAAGAGCGCTTACCATGTCATCTCAATCCGGGCCTTCTCCTATCAAACAGCCTAATACCGAGAATCAGCAGGCTTCATCGCATGCTGATCGCAAAACTCTGGGAAAGGGACTGACACTGTTATTGGGAATAAGCCTTGTTAGTTTCCTGTCATTGGGTCTGTTGATGTTTGCTACAGGTGACGGATTAAGTCAGGCCTATTCAGATGACGAACTTGCTGTGCTGGAAAACTCAACCGTGCACATCGCGCCTATCAGTCTACAGTCAAGTTTTCAGCGAAAGCGCAGCGTTTACGGAACGGTAGAGTCTGCTCTGTTTGCCGATCTAGGGTTTGAACTTGCAGGTGTCCTTAAGCACGTGTTGGTAGAAGAAGGCGAACAGGTTGAAAAAGGACAGGTGCTCGCACAGTTGGATATCACAAGGCTTGAAGCAAGAAGAGTCGAGCTTAAAGCCAGTTTGCAACGCGCAAACGCCGATGCAAAATTGGCTGAGCTTTCTTTAAAACGTATCGCAGATTTAGTCAGCAGAGAGCTCGAGCCTAAGCAGCGTCTGGATGAGAGTGAGGCTGTGCTTGATGCGGCGCTTGCTGTGGTAAATGAAGTCGAAGCGCGCTTAGACAGCCTCGCGGTAGAAATCGCTAAATCGAGCTTGATTGCGCCTTTTGACGGACAGGCGCTTCGTCAAATTGTTGATGAGGGTACGGTCTTAAGTAGCGGCCAGGCAGTTTTTACGCTTTTATCAGATAGCGCACTTGAAGCTCGCTTTGGTTTGCCCGAGCGCGTTGCTTTTGGTCTTTCTCCCGGAGATAGCTATATGCTGGAACTCGGGGAGTCTACAATTCCGGCCACTGTAAAATCGGTTGCGCGCCAGCGAAACCTGTCTACACGTACGATTGATACGCTTTTTGAAATTGATAAAAGTGACTTGAGTTTTGAGCAGCTTGCATCAATGGTGAGTGGTGATTTGGTAAAAATATCAGTATACATTGAACAAGAAAAGCGAGGCACGTGGGTACCGGTAAGTGCATTGGCCAGCGGAGTAAGGGGGTTATGGACGCTTCTGGTTTACGATGATGATAGTGAACGATTACTGACCAGAACCGTTTCTTTGGAGCATTTAGACGGTGATCGCGCTTTTGTATCAGGCACTATTGCACCAGGAGATAGGATTGTTATCAGTGGCACGCACCGATTTACGCCTAATCAGCGAGTATCGAATATTGTGGAGCGAGATAATCCAGCGCTAGCCAGCGAAACAGGCAGCGAGCCAATCAATCCGCTGCAAAAGTATGCTCAGCGAAAGGTCGATGAAGTTTTATGAGCCTTTCAGCACAAAAAGAGCCAAATCAGAGCCAAACAGAACCCTGGTACACGGCGTTTTTTCGAAACGGTCATCTGCTCGCTTTAAGCATAGTGATACTGTTGGTAGCAGGCTTGTCTGCCATTCAAAGTCTCCCCCGACTTGAAGACCCTCGCATTGATTTACGCAATGTCCTTGTGCTTACAAGTTATCCTGGTGCTTCTGCAGAGCGAGTAGAAGCCTTGGTCACCGATGTCCTTGAAGATGAGCTAAGACAACTGTATGAAATAAAGGAAATAAAATCGACATCTAAAGCCGGGTTTTCATCCTTGTCGATTGAACTGCAAGACTGGGTCGATAATAACACTAACCAGCAAATTTTCTCTAAAATCCGTGACGCCATTGATGATGCCTCAAACAGGTTTCCACCGGGCGCACAGGCGCCTATTCTGGAAGACAAACGAGGAGCAACAGCCTTTACCGTCATCTACGCAATAGAAGCACAATACTCCGACTCCAACGACATCACCATTAATGCCCGAATGGCAGAAGAATTTGCAGATCTGTTGCGAAATATCAGTGGAACTGAATTAGTCCGGATTTATGGAGCGCCACAGGAAGAAATTACCGTTACGCTTGATGCACAAAAACTTGCCCTTGCTGGTATGACATTGCAAGAGGTAAGTGAACGAATTCAAAGTTCAGATGCAAAATTACCGGCGGGTGTCTTGTACAATCAGCAAAGAGACATTCGTGTGCAGGTAGCAGAGCCACTGGAGTCGCTTTCTGCAATCCAGAGCACTCCAATTATTACCCAAAGGGGCGATTATTTGCGTTTAGGGGATATCGCAGACGTATCAAGACAAGCCCAGCTACCCGTCTCCGAAATTGCACTGCTAAATTCTACCCGGACAATTTTTGTCGCCGCACGCATGCAAACTACGGTGAGAGTAGATAAGTGGACCGCCGCTATTCAAAACAAAGCACAGCAATTCAACGAGCAATTTAATGGCAGTTATCAAGCGAATCTGATTTTTGAACAAAATAGATATACACAGGCTCGACTTACCGAACTAAGTGGAAATCTACTGCTCGGTTCAATTGTGGTTGTGCTTGTTGTGATGTTTTTTATGGGCATAAAAGCCTCTGGAATCGTTGGGTTGGCACTTCCTTTATGTGCGGCTTTTGCAGTATTCAGCTTGAGTTTTTTCAATCAGCAAATTCATCAGATGTCCATATTTGGGATCATTATCGCAATTGGTTTGCTGATTGATAACGCGATAGTTATCACCGATGAAATTCGCTTAAACTTGCAAGACCAAAGCTTGAGCAGGTTAGAAGTGCTTAATAAAAGCATACGACATCTTTTTTCACCATTATTTGCCTCTACCTTAACCACCATTTTAGGTTTTATGCCGGTGTTTTTATTAAATGGAAATATCGGCGATTTTATTGGTGGAATTGCAATAAGCGTTGTTATGGCCCTAATCGGTTCTTTAAGTATCTCCTTGACCATCATTGCTGCACTTGCTGCCAGATACCTGCCAAGAGATGCGTCTACTGAACATGCCTGGTATCGAAGAGGGTTTCAATTGCCAAGCGTTTCAAGGGCTTTCGCCAGTTTACTTGCACGGTTTGTGCAAGCCCCGATGATTGTTTTGCCAGTGATTATTGCTTTTTGTTTAAGTGGTTTTTTACTTTCCAAGCAACTGGAAAACGTATTTTTCCCTAGTGCCGATCGTGATCAGTTTGAAATGTACGTATTTATGCCGCCGGGCACAGGTATTGACCGGACTTATCAAACTGTGAGAGAGATTGACAATTACCTCATTAAAAAAGAGGGTATTGCCCAACTCACATGGCTAGTGGGAGCGTCCACACCCTCTGTTTACTACAACCAGGTGATGACCAGAGATAATAGTTCAGAGTTTGCAAATGCGGTTTTCACGGCCCAAAGCGTTGCACACGCCGAGAAGCTTGTACGTAATATGCACTTTGAGATGCAAAACCGTTTTCCAGAAGCAAAAATTGTTGTGCGCAAATTTGGTCAGGGGCCACCTATTGCGGCGCCTATCGAAGTCGATATTTATGGTCCAGACTTAAACAGACTTGATGAGCTCGGTCAGCAGGTTCGCCTGGCCATGACAAAAGTGCCTGGCTTAACGCAATCAACGGCCTCAATTGAAATAAACGAAGCGCAACTTCGATTTGATGTGAGCGAAAGTACCAGTTATTTAGCACAGCTGTCATTAAACGACATTGCGCAACAATTACAAACAGCGCTTGCCGGCAGAACGGGCGGAACCATCGTACAGGGGACCGAAGAACTGCCTGTCAGAGTGCGCATCAATGATTCTCAAAGAGGGCAATTATCAGACGTTGAAGCATTGCCATTGATCAACCGAAATGTCGCGTCAACAGGCCCATTGGGCGTTTCCAGCCTTGGTAACTTTGTAATTGAGCCAAGTATTAGTGGTATTACCCGAGAAAATTCCGAGCGCGTTAATAAAATACAAGCTTATTTACTTCCCTCAGTGCCTGCAATTACAGCCAGCAATCGTTTAAAAGAAGAGTTAGAGGAAGTGGGTTTATCTTTGCCTCCTGGCTATCGCCTGAAAATGGCAGGTGATGCGGATGAACAACAACAAGCAATAGGACAATTGGCAACTTACGCGCCTGTGCTACTTGTATTAATGGTCACCTCCCTGATATTGAGTTTTTCAAGTGTGAGATTTGCAGGTGTGATTGTGCTTGTGGCTATTTTATCGGTGGGACTAGGCTTTTTTAGTTTATGGCTTTCTGGCTTACCTATCGGATTTAATCCGCTTTTAGGGAGTGCAGGACTTATAGGTGTGGCAATTAATGGCTCAATTGTTGTCATCGCATCCATAGCCAGTAATCCAGATGCGATGAAAGGGCATGTTGCAGCCATCGTGGACGAAACAATGAGTTGCTCTCGTCACATCCTGTCGACGACCTTTACCACCGTGGGTGGCTTGATCCCATTATTACTTTTTAGTGAAGGCAGCTTTTGGCCTCCGCTTGCAGTAGTTTTGGCTGGGGGTGTTGGCTTTTCTGTGATACTTTCTCTGGTGTTTACTCCAACAATCATTACATTTTTATGTCGTTTAAGAGAAAAGCGCAAAGCATATATGACACGAGTATTCAGCAATTAGCAAAATGGTGGAAAACCGATTGTGCTTTTTGCTTGAGAATGCGGTATATCATCATATGGGCTTTGTTAATGATGATAATGTACTTTTATGTCTTCCTCTGAAGTAAGCACAAATGAAAACGAAGACGCGATTTTTATTCGCGGGATATCGGCTACCAATGGATTAACCACACTGCTTATCGGCTCTGCAGGTGTGAGCCTTGGCGCAATTATGATTGTATTTTTACCGCCGTTGTTTTTCCTCGCCGGCGTACTGATTATTGCTGCTGGCATCATTGCACTCACGATGGGTTTTTTTAAAATCAGAGAGCCGAAATACAGTCTCGAAATTACCCGAGAGTCGGTCACTTACCACCATCGCTTAGGCAGGTGGACCTTGCACTGGGAAAATATTCAACGCGTCGATGTACCGCGCGTCCATCGCGGTTTCGAACATGTGGACTTAGAAATGGTTGGATTTAGACTCAAAGAGCCTGAACGCTTTTTATCTCAGATTTCACCACGCTTAATTACGCATTTGCTAATGGAGCAACGTCCACTGGTTGCGCAAATAGAGCGTAGCAATTGCGAAGGGGGCAGGTGTTATGGTGATGACCTCATCGAAGATGCCAAATACAAGACAAAAGAGGGAACGATTCTGCGAGGCGTTACGGCAATGTTTGCCAATCGCATGCGAAAACTACAAACCGGTTTAGGTTATGATGTATTCATTTCAACAAATGAACTTGATAGAAGCGCAGAGGAATTTGTCATGCTGATTCGAGAATGCCACGACAACGTAAAACAACTACAAATTGAAAAAGTCTCAAATTAAGAACTGCCTTCGTTGAGCCCAATCATTGATTAACAAATTGGCTTCAAGTAATAGTTCCTCTACCTTGGTTTCGTAGGCAAAAGTGGGGTCTCTTTTTATCGCTTCTTCTAATTCAAAACACAGCATTTGTAATCGGGGTACACCGGTGTAGCAACACGCGCCATGAAGCTTGTGGACACTTTCCAGTAAGGATTTTATTTCTTGTCTTTCTGCGTATTGCTGAATGTCTTTTCGATGGTCGTTCAAATGACTGACAAAATCGTCCATAAAGGACATTGCTACTTCCGGATTCTGATTAGAGCGAGAAAGCGCCAGATCCCAGTCAATACTTTCCGGCAATTTTTCTGAGTCATGATCTTGAAAATCACACCATTCATAGATCAGAGAAATTAAGCTATCCAGTTCAATAGGTTTGGATAAAAAGTCTTCCAGCCCTGACTCCAGAAAATGCTGTTTTTCTTTTTCCAGAGCATGAGCTGTGACAGCAATTATTGGTGTGGCTCGATTCAGGCTTAACTTGCGAATGCGTTTTGTCGTTTCTATGCCGTCTAATCCTGGCATTTGAATATCCATCAATATAAGGTCGTACTCAATTTGCTCACACTTTTCGATGGCGCTATGTCCATCGTATGCCAAATCAAGTGTTATTGGTGAGTTTTTCATCCAGGTCTCAAGCAAACGAAGGTTCAACTCCATATCATCAACAGCAAGAATTCTAGCGCTGGGCAGGTCTTTTATCTTTTTTTCAGTCTCAGACAACTGCATTGCGTGCACTGGCGAGTCAATAGACGTGACCTTTCGAGCCGTTAATGGCAAGCGCACTACTCGTGTCGAAACAGGTAACATGCTGATCAGTGGGTTAGGAGGCGGTGGTCCAGAGAACAAGACAATCGTGTTGTCAGGTGCGTAAGGTTTCACTCGCTCAATAATAAAATGACGTTTGCTGGTTTGGGTAAGTGATAACACAATAAAGAGATAACTATCTGCCTCAAGTTTTTGGATCAGCAAATCAAGACTTTCGAAACTGCTTACCTCAAATCCGGTAATCTGAAGCTGGCGGACGATAGTTCGCCGAGACTCTCCCCAGCGGTCATAAACAAAAGCTTTACGACCTAAAAATGGCAGGCTGTTCAAGCTATGAGGTAATATGCCGGGCTTGCCAATTTGTTGGCTAGACTGAACTTTAAAGGGAATAATTGCTTCAAAACAGCTTCCAATGGTTGGTTCACTTCTGACACTTAAATGTCCGTTCATTAAATAGACCAACTCCTGGCAGATAACCAAACCTAAGCCCGTTCCCTGATAAGAGCGATTGAGTTCGTCTTCTAATTGATGAAATGCTTTAAATATCGTGTCTAAATCCTGTTCGTTAATACCGATACCGGAATCTTCTACTTTGATGCGTATAACGCATTCTCGACTCGTTAGACTATCTACCTTTGCTCTTAAGGCAACATGCCCATAATTGGTAAATTTAAGGGCATTGCTGAGTAAGTTTGTTAAAAGCTGTTTAACGCGGAATACATCACCCACTAAAAATGTAGGCAAATCGTCAACATCATAGATGAATTCCAATTGCTTAAGGTGAGCGGTCTTTGACATGGTAGCGGCAATATCTTCAAACAAATCACGAGGCTGAAAAGGCTTTTCGTTCAGCGTGAGCTGTCCGGCTTCCATCTTTGAAAAGTCTAGAATATCGTTGACCAGTGTGAGTAAGTCTTTTGCAGCTGAGTTAACAATCTTCACGTGCTCGTCGCGTTCTGCAACATTCACTTTTGACTCCAACTCCTTACTAAAATTGATAATCGCGTTTAAAGGCGTCCGGATTTCGTGCGACATATTTGCCAAAAACTGCGACTTTACTTCGCTCGCTTTAACGGCCTCCCGACGGGCGATCTCCAAATGCACGTTCTGCTCTTCCACCATCAAGAAGTTGTTTTCAGCGTCGGCTCTCGCTTGCAGCAACTCGTCTTCAAGCTCATTTTGCGTTTTACTGACGATACCCAGAAGAAATGCGCCCGCTTGTAAATTCAATGCCAGTTGAAAAAGCTGAGAATTGAAAGTATTTGTGGATAAATATCCAAATATATAAAGCGTGCTAAACACAACGCCTATTACCATTAAAATCCAGGCTATTAAAATTGGACGTGCGGGTGCATATTGACTGTTAAACGTTTGAAAAGCGCTTAAAAAATTAACGGCCAGACAAACATAACCTAGAGTGTAGGTAATGATAAAACGCCATTCGATTGAGAACGCGTTAAAACTGAGTAAAGCTAACGCAATAATGCTTAGTACAATAAAGCCAATTTGCATGATGTAAATGCGGCTACTGAATTTTTTGCGGGGTAAAAGTTGCGTCGTAAAAGCCGTACTGGAAATTCCAAGCAGAAGAATAATTTCTTCAGGCCGGACGTAATTAAAAATGGCAAAAAAAGCATCACCGAGCAAGTAGCTATGCCCACTCCAACTAAGTTGCCACTTCAACACAACAAAAATATGAAAAAAGAACAGTAAATTACTCAGGCTCGGATAATTAAAAGAAAAGGTTATGGCATACATTGCCAAAATTATTATGGTTCCGTAAAAGCCCCCCCATAACAGAAAATCGATTTTGTTCGTCACGCTATGTGCTGATTCAGGCTCCAGATAAATAGGCGCCAAAAGAGACATACTCGAAGCGGATACATACAAATAGGCATCCACAGTCTGATTTTTTTCAAACCTTATTTCGAATGTTGGATTGGCATAGTGCGAGTGCTTGTTCAGGATCCCGTCGGTCTTCTCATAAATGGTTTCGCCCTCATGCACCAGGTATAATCGCGCATCGTTAATTTGGGCAAAGCGAACGGAAAGCACCCAATCCTCAATATCGCTTTGATTTTCAATTTTGGCATGAAACCATAGTCCATTTTGGACGAAACCAAAATTGGCCTGATTTGAAAATTCGTAAGGCAAGCTGTCTTTTTTTGCTTTGAATTCGTTGAAGGCAAGAGGCTCTGCTGGAGATGGTCTCGTGCCTTGAAGTGGGTTTCCCCAGTCTTGAACCCCTGCTTCTTGCTTCCCTCTTCCCTGACCTCCCCGTCCTTGATCCCCTTGTTCTTGATCCCAATAAACGGCAAATTTTGGCGTAACCAGCGCAGGCGCATTTTCATCGTTGAGCACAATTTTATTTTGCTGAGCAAGCACAGAGGTAATCAGACTCACAGTGAGCAGCAACGCTATAAAACAGGCTCTTGCAAACCTTTTTAATCGATAGCAACAATCAAAAAGCGCTTTATGCAAAGAGAAGTTATTCTTTTTAAGAAAATGCGATACCATGCGGGTTATAATCTTAATTCCTTTGTAATAAGTTTACTTCAGTCAATCGACTAAGAGCCTATGAATAACGATATAACAATAAACAGTGATGGTATAGAGCAACTTTCGCTAGGACGCTTTACCGAAGACGCTTATTTAAATTATTCCATGTATGTCATCATGGACAGAGCCTTGCCGCACATAGGCGATGGTTTAAAGCCGGTGCAGCGACGAATTATTTACGCGATGTCTGATTTAGGTTTAAGCAACAATGCAAAATACAAAAAATCGGCGCGAACAGTGGGGGATGTATTAGGTAAATTCCATCCGCACGGTGATTCTGCCTGTTACGAAGCTATGGTCTTAATGGCTCAGCCTTTTTCTTATCGCTATCCGCTTGTAGACGGACAGGGAAACTGGGGCGCGCCGGACGATCCTAAATCGTTTGCTGCGATGCGATATACCGAAGCGCGACTATCGAAGTTTTCCGAAATTCTTTTAACTGAATTAGGACAAGGAACGGCTGATTGGGTGCCAAATTTTGATGGTACCTTACAAGAGCCAAAAGTATTGCCAGCTCGCTTACCGCATATACTGTTAAATGGCGTTACCGGTATCGCGGTCGGGATGGCTACCGATATTCCGCCGCATAATGCCAGAGAGTTAGCTAACGCGTGTGCGTTATTACTTGATAACAGCCGAGCCGAATTAAGCGAACTTTTAGAGTTTGTGCAAGGGCCAGATTATCCGACAGATGCCGAAGTGATTACACCGAAAGCGGATATTCAAAAAATTTATGAAACCGGCCGTGGCAGCATCAAAATGCGGGCAGTTTATCATGAAGAGAACGGTGAGGTTGTTATTACCGCTCTTCCTCATCAAGCATCGGGCGCTAAAATTCTTGAACAAATAGCCGCACAAATGCAGGCCAAAAAGCTGCCTTTCGTTAGCGACCTGCGCGATGAATCTGATCATGAAAATCCAACGCGTTTGGTGGTAACTCCACGCTCTAATCGTGTAGATGTTGAGCAGGTCATGCAGCATTTATTCGCAACTACCGATTTGGAAAAATCCTATCGCGTTAATATTAATATGATTGGTCTTGACGGTCGTCCACAGGTTAAAGACTTAAAGTCCATCCTGAATGAATGGCTTGTATTTAGAAAAGATACTGTCACTCGTCGTTTGCAGTATCGCTTAGACAAAGTGCTAGCACGCCTGCATATCCTGGAAGGCTTGTTAATTGCTTTTTTAAATATTGATGAAGTGATTGCGATTATCCGAAATGAGGATAAACCAAAGCCTGTGCTCATGGAGCGATTTGGACTTTCTGATACGCAAGCTGAAGCCATTCTTGAATTAAAACTTCGTCATTTGGCAAAACTTGAAGAAGTGAAAATTAAGGGCGAACAGGAAGAGTTAAGTAAAGAAAGAGATGCTTTACAATTATTACTCGGCTCTGACAGACGACTTAAAACATTAATTAAAAAAGAAATTCTGGCTGATGCAGAAACCTACGGAGACGATAGACGCTCACCTATTGTTGAGCGTGGAGAGGCTAAAGCGCTAAGCGAAAAAGAGCTTGTTCCTTCAGAGCCGGTAACGGTAGTGCTTTCTGAAAAAGGGTGGGCGCGTTGCGCCAAGGGGCATGATGTCGATGCGCCAAACTTAAGTTACAAATCGGGTGATGCGTATCTGCATAGTGCGAAAGGAAGGAGCAATCAGCCCGCTGTATTTTTAGATTCTTCGGGTCGAACATTTTCGTGCGACGCGCATGCTTTACCCTCTGCAAGAAGCCAGGGAGAACCACTTACCGGGCGCTTTAGCATTGTAGGTGGTGAACGCGCTGAATACGTTATTATGGGCAAAAGCGAGCAGGCTTACCTGATTGGGTCCGATTCAGGCTACGGATTTGTCGGTCATTTCGAAGATATGCTAACCAAGAATAAAGCAGGTAAAGCCTACGTTTCACTACCTGTTGGCGCAAAAATTATGTGTCCACAAGCGGTTTCACAACTAGACAGTGATTGGTGCCTGTGCATCTCAAATCAAGGCAGAATGTTACTCTTCCCGCTTAGGGATTTGCCTGTGCTTGGTAAAGGTAAAGGCAATAAACTGATGAATATCCCTTCCGCAAAAGCAAAAAGTCGTGAGGAATATCTCACGCAGCTTTCAGTTGTACCAGAAGGGGCAAGTATTAAAGTGATTGCCGGCAAGCGCATCATGACGCTAAGTCCAAGTGACCTTTCTCATTATCAGGGTGAGCGTGGACGCCGCGGAAATAAGCTGCCTCGCGGTTTGCAAAGAGTAGATGGCGTAGAAGTTTTATTAGCGCAATCTCAGCCAACGGATGAGCTCATTGATGAGACGGCTGAAGAGACAACTGAAAAAACAACAAATGCAGTAAAAAATACTGTCATAAAACCACAGGAAAATAGTAGCGGCGACCTAAACTTTGATGAAGAGTAATTGGATGTGTCCGGTTTGCAAGTGCTCACTTTTGCAAAGCGCTAGCGGGTTTTCTTGCATTAATGGTCACCAATATGATCGCGCAAAGTATAATTATGTTAACTTATTGCTCGCTAATCAGAAAAAAAGTAAGGAGCCGGGCGATAGTAAAGCAATGATCAATGCCCGGCATACTTTTCTTCAAAGCGGCGCATATGAAATACTAGCTGATAGATTGCGAACGCTCGTAAAAAGCTACCTTAATGATTTATCACAAACGAGCGGAGCTTCTGCGTCTTTATTGACATGTCATAGCTTTAATCTACTTGATGCCGCATGCGGTGAGGGCTATTACTCCGCTTATATTAAAGAAAAATTAGAGCGTGAGTATCCACTAACTATTAGTGGTGTTGACATATCAAAATTCGCTATAACCAAAGCTGCCAAAACTTATAAATTAAATAGCTATGCGGTAGCGAGTACTTACAACCTTACCTTGGAAACGCATTCTCAGGATATCGTGTTGCAAGTCTTTGGACCGAGTGACGCGAAAGAAATAGCTCGGATACTCAAGCCCGGCGGACTGTGGCTAGAAGTTATGCCAGGTGAATCTCATTTAGAAGAACTTAAAGCGTTTGTTTATGAAAAATCACTAAAGCACGAGCCGCGAACAGATGAGATCCAAGGCTTCTCAAATGCACAAATACATGACTTAGCATTTGATGTGTCGCTTCCAAACACTGATTTACGTCATGCATTACTGACTATGACACCTTTTCTGTATCGAATATCAGATGAAAACAAACAACAGCTACTGCAAAGACTGAATAAGGTGCATGCGCACTTTACGCTCTGCCTTAGACACTCGCAAACTCAAGCTTGCTGAACGGATTTAAAGAAAACGCCCAGACCATGCCGGGCGTTTCAAACAGGCTTATTGAAATAAAACAGCCTTATTGCGCGTTAGTGCTTTCAAATATCTTATCAGCAGAGGCTGCAACAAAGCCTTGATACAAATTGCCATCAGGTAAGCGGTATCGCTGTGCAAACTCATAAAAACAGCTAGGAATAACCATGGGTTTGTCTGAGAATTTTACTTCTGCCTTATCTGCCATTGTAGAAGACTGAGCAAGACAAACATCCTCTCCGCCTTTAATTTCACCGCCTGAAGTATTAAGCGCGAAGCCAGCCTGTTTGAGTATTTCATTTACTTCGCTTAGTTCGCTGATATTGCGTAAATGATTAACGCTCACGGTGAAATGGTTGGCACGATAACCCCATGCCGCCATCCATGCTGCATATTCCGATTCAGCCAAAAGCGTTTTATAATCAGCACTGCTTACCTGCCAATGGGTGCCTGAATAAAGAAAATTATCATCCATAACACTCGATGGGTCAATTTGCTCCACCATGCGATGAATGATCGTTTGCGCCTCTTCGCTTAACTCATCCACACGCAATTCGCTGATAAACACCTTTGGCTGCTCGGGATCGGGATGTTGGAAATGCAAGGCATTGAGCTTTTTTGCTGCAAAATCATATTCGCCACCTTGCGTATATCCCACCGCTTTGAAGTGAGCTGCTAATTTATCAATATTCACCTTATCGATATTGAAGGTTCTAAGCGCGATGTGGTCGTTAACTATATCTGACTCGCCGCTTTTATCACCAATCAATGCGTGTATTTTTTCTGCTGAAGGAGTAATGGCGAGATAATTGTGCCAAAGTCCGTCAAATAGGCTGTTTACGTCTTTATGCATTTAGACCTTCCTCATTCAATATCTAAAGATAAACCGGGACTTAATGATGCCGGTAGAGCAAGTTGTTCAAGCTCTACAGAGGCCACTGGGTAGCTACAATAATCAGCTGCATAGTAAGCGCTTGCTCTATGATTGCCACTTTCACCTACGCCGCCGAAAGGCGCTGCGCTACTTGCACCAGTAATGGGGCGGTTCCAGTTAACAATACCTGCTCGAATGCGCGGTAGAAAGTAATCGTAGTCTTCCCGTTTATCAGATAACAAACCGGCAGAAAGCCCAAACTTGGTATTGTTGGCAAGGGTAATTGCCTCATCAATGTCGGTATATCGTATGACTTTTAACAAAGGACCAAAGTGTTCTTCGTCAGGCATTTTGTCAATCACGTCAGTCACATCAATGATCCCCGGAGTAACAAAACCGGTGTTTTCATCCTTGTGCACTAATTCCACTAATGGCTTTGCACCTAACTCAATTAGCGAGGCTTGAGCCGCCGCCATAAGCGTTGCCGCTTTGGCAGATATCATCGCGCCCATAAAGGGTTGATCTTGCGCATCGTAATCGCCGACTTTGATTTGCTTTGTCGCTTTTATTAAGGCTTCTAAAAGCGCATCACCTTCAGTTGTACGAGGTAGAAAAAGCTTTCGAGCACAAGTACAGCGCTGGCCCGAACTGATAAACGCTGATTGGATAATATCGTGGACTCCAGCTTTAATGTCGCTAACTTTTGTGACAATAAGTGGATTATTGCCACCCATTTCCAGCGCCAATATTTTTCCCGGATTGCCCGCAAATTGCTCATGCAAAAGTTTGCCAGTGTTCGAACTACCAGTGAAAAACAGACCGTCAATTTGAGGATGCTGTGCCAGTGCTTTACCGGTTTCGACCTGACCTTGCACAAGGTTTAGCACACCTTTCGGTAGTCCGGCTTGCTCCCATAATTTTACCGTATGCTGGGCAACAAGCGGCGTTAAATCACTGGGTTTAAATACGACTGTGTTTCCAGCAAGAAGGGCCGGGATAATATGACCGTTTGGCAAATGGCCAGGAAAATTATAGGGTCCAAAAACTGCTACAACACCGTGCGGTCGATGGCGCAAAATTGCTTTACCCGCAGGCATGGGGTTTTCAACTGTTCCGGTGCGCTCATGATAGGCTCGCTCAGAAATCGCGGCTTTACCTATCATCGCGGCAACTTCGGTGGCTGTTTCCCATTCCGGTTTACCTGTTTCCTGAGCAATGACCTTGGCAAGCGCCGGCTTATTTTCTTCTAGTAGCGCGACAAAACGCTTTATGATTGCGATGCGGTCTTCAAGGGGGCTCAGTGACCAGTCAACAAATGCTTCACGTGCTGCGTTAACCGCGGCATTGACCTGGGCAGCACTGGCGGCTTTACCTTCCCATACAGAACGGTTTTTCGCTGGGTCAATGGATTGAAAAGACGCATCTTCGCCTTCTATCCACTGTCCGTTAATAAAATGGGTAGTGACTGCTTGCATACATACTCCCGGAATGTTTTAGATTGCTTGTGTGATAAATTAAGGTAACACTGTTATGCGCGTTTTGGTGCGCATGCACAAATACGGATTTTATTACCTGCTTCTATTAATAAAGCATTAGCGGTTTTGGGGCTGATTATTGCGTCTCCGTTGTGATCAAAATCAAGGGGAGCAACACAGGCTCTAAAGTCAGCTATCTTGTCGTTAATAATAAAGTACAGGTCCTCTTTTGTCTCAGGAACCTCTTCGAGCTTTGATATTGTGCACTGCCTGCTATTTCTAACAGTTGTGATATTCACTAAATCAGCTTCTACAGTTGGACCTGCGTCAAAAATATCCACATAACCGCGATTTTTAAACCCCTCCTGCTGCAAGAGACGAAGCGCGGGTTTGGTTTTCTCGTGCACTTTACCAATACAGGCTTGCGCTTCTTTTGAGAGCAATTTGACGTAAATTGGATACTTGGGCATCAATTCAGCAATAAAAACTTTGTTTCCAATACCGGTAAGATAATCGGCAGTCGGGAAATCCATTGAAAAAAAGTGCTTTTCGAGCCACTCCCAAAAAGGGCTGGTTCCATTTTCGTCGGATATACCGCGCATTTCCGCTATGACAGTGTCTGCAAAACGCTGTTTATGCTGCGCCATAAACAAAAAGCGAAACTTTGATAATAGCCTTCCGGCATGCCCTTTTCTTGCTTTCTCACGTAAAAATAAAGTACAAATTTCGCTTACGCCAGTATAGTCGTTACAAAAGGTAAGGATATCTACAGTGTTGTGGACGTTTAACTCACGAGAGGCGTGAACCACTTTACCAACGTGATAGTGGTAAAATGCGTCGGTAAGGCCCACAGTAGCCTCGATTCCAGATGTGCCTACTACTTCACCGGTTTCGGTGTCTTCCATCACAAACAGATAACTTTGAACGCCGGGTGTATCCGGTTGACTGGCAAAGGCATTTTGCGCTGCCAGAATCTTTTTCCGAAGTAATGCCTCGTTTACCGGCAGCGAGGTAAAACCAATACCTGATTCCTGGGCAATTTCATAAAGCGCATCGTAATCTTGCGCCTGAATAGGGCGAATAACCAACATATGATTAGTGTCCTATTAGGCGTTTTCAAGGCTTTGCGTTTCAAGCATTTTTGCAATGCCACGTTCAAAGCGCGCAAGTCCTTCGATTATATCTTCATCAGGAATAATTAAAGAAGGCGCGAAGCGAACAACATCCATACCTGCAACGAGACACATCAAGCCCTGCTCATTCGCGGCCATCATAAAGTCTCTTGCTTTGCCCTTATATTCATCTGCCATTGCGCAGCCTAAGAGCATGCCTTTGCCGCGAATTTCAGAAAATACATGGTATTTGTCGTTAATCTCTTTCAGTTTTTCACGGAACAAAGCTTCTTTGTGCGCTACTGACGAAAGGATCTTGGGGTCATTTACGATATCAAACACTTTTTCCGCAATTGCACACGCTAGCGGATTACCGCCGTAAGTGCTTCCGTGCGTGCCTGGTTTTAGGCTTTCAGCGATTTTATTAGTAGTAAGCATTGCGCCAACGGGAAAGCCACCGCCCAGTGATTTAGCCGAAGTAAGAATATCAGGCGTAACGCCAAGATTCATGTACTCGAATAATTTTCCAGTACGACCCATTCCAGATTGCACTTCATCAAAAATTAACAGTGCATTGTGCTTATCGCAAAGCTCACGTACACCTTTTACAAATTCAATGTCAGGTACAATAATTCCACCTTCACCTTGCATTGGCTCCATCATGACCGCGCAAGTACGATCCGAAATTATGGCTTTAAGTGCATCTAAATTATTAAACTCGCTATGTACGACCGCCCCTGGCTTTGGACCAAATCCATCGGAATAAGCAGGTTGGCCGCCAACAGTGACAGTAAAGAAAGTACGGCCATGAAAGCCTTTAGTAAATGAAATAATCTGGTCTTTTTCTTCGCCGTAGTGGTCAAGAGCAAAACGTCGCGCAAGTTTCAAGGCTGCCTCGTTTGCTTCGGCACCAGAGTTTGCAAAATATACCTTTTCAGCAAACGTGGCATCGCATAACTTTTTCGCTAGTCGTAGCGCAGGCTCATTGGTAAATACATTGCTTAAATGCCAGAGCTTGCTACCTTGCTCATTCAGCACTTTTACTAGCTCAGGGTGACAGTGGCCTAATACGTTTACTGCAATGCCGCCAGCAAAATCAATATACTCAACACCATCCTGATCCCAAACACGCGAGCCCTCGCCGCGCACTGGCACCATCGCCGCAGGATTGTAGTTTGGCACCATGACTTCGTTAAAAGTTTCTCTGGTAACTTGCATAAACACCTCTATTTCCACTTCGATTAAGAGCGATATTATGCCAGAAAATTAAGCAATAGTCGCTACCAGTAAATCAGCAAAAGTCTTGTTTTTAAAAGGAAATGAAGATATTTGCATAAGCAATGAATAATTATTTTTGTGCGATTACCACAGG
Organism: Ningiella ruwaisensis; assembly: GCF_004798935.1. Lineage (GTDB taxonomy): Bacteria > Pseudomonadota > Gammaproteobacteria > Enterobacterales > Alteromonadaceae > Glaciecola > Glaciecola ruwaisensis. Next base: position 277,254 of record NZ_RAHT01000004.1, read on the forward strand.
TAAAGTCGCTTAAAGTTTAAGCTGAAAAGAACAAAGTTTCGCTGTCAGGCTGTTGAACAAGCATGCCTCAGGCGCAAAGATATGCGAAAGGAAGTCAATTAAATTGACGTAATGGCGCGCATAAACATGCAAAAAATTTTTTTAACAAGATGATAAAAGCGTAATTATTGCAGTACATTTACGCAAAATGTTAATCAAAATCAGATTTCTTCGGGGGCATCTTCGCTGATTTTAAGCTCAATGCCAGTAAGATTGATTTTGGTGACGATTGCAACATCATCTGATTTGATACCAAAGTTGCGCAAATACAACATTGATGCTTCTTTGTTCATTAGTTTTTGCGTTTGCATCATTTTAAATTGCATGTAGCCCTGAGCATTAAATAGCAATTTTGTGAGAGGGTGTAAATTTTGCTCTTCAAGTGACTTGTAACTAATGGAGCGTATTGCCGTGTAGTCTTCAAAGCCAATTCCAATTTGTAACCATCGGCAATTAAGCTCAGCAAAAACAGCGGCATTAATGTTGTCGGCGTGTTTGCGCCATAGTGTCATAATGTATTTATGAGAGGGTTTTAAACCTGAAAGCGCTTTTGCCTGATTAGGGTTATTTCGTTTACGGGCATCTATAATACGTTCACGTAGTTTATCATCAAAGCTTCTTAAATATAATGATGCGATAACTGAACGTCCAATGGTCGATAGCAGCCCAATGTTAAATCCGAAATGGGATTTGATTTTCCGCTTTTCCGCCAAAGCTTTCGCAATGTTGCCAGTGCCAATGGTGTAAAGCCACAAGTGCTTTTGCAGGTCGGGCGTAAATTCTGAATGCGGAGGCATGCAGTTTTTTGCGATTAACACTGGCAGCAAGGAGCGCAGTGATTCCACGCCAATAAAGCTAAGGGCGCTTTGCAATGTTCTTAGGATAATTGGATGACCTTGGGAATCTACGCGCCGATATTTTGGCTGGCGAACAAATTTGATGATTGATTTTTTTAACCACTCGACGTTTTCAATGCAAGCAACAAGACGCGAGATTGAACAGGCTTCTGTATATAAAATGTCTAAAAGCTTGCCAATCGAGTGATCAAAATCAAGCACGTTGAAAAACACGTCTTCAATATCATTAAAACGATTTTCTAGGTCAGGAATAAGTGTGCGGTGAAAGTCGGACTCGATCTGGTGCATGAAATTGTTTTCGGCCGTTGCAGCGACTTCACGCTGCTTATTCGCTAATTCTTCGACCATGAGTAATTTTCGACGCGATTCTGCCTGTTCAGAATCTTCGAACATTTTCATCGCTTCAGTTTTTTGACCCGACAAAATGATTGCTTCATCTAGCGACAGCAACATCTGTTCAAATCGGTCATTATATATGGCCGCTAATTGCGAAACGCTCTTTTTCATTCACTATCCAAGTGTCAAAAAATTCCTGAGAATTTGATGTCCATGTTCAGTAAGTAACGACTCAGGATGAAATTGCACTCCGTAAAGTCGGTCATTAGCGTTTTCAATAGCCATGATTTCCGCTTTGCCAAAATCGTGACACCACGCGCTAATACTGAACTGCTCTGGAAGGCTTTGTTCATCGATTATCAAAGAATGATAACGGGTGGCTTCAAAGCGCTCCGGGCAATGCGAAAACAATCGAGAGTGGCTGTTACATTGTATGGTGGATGTTTTGCCGTGCCGAATAAACTCGGCCCTTACAATATTAGCTCCAGCACATTGAGCAATCGCTTGATGTCCAAGACACACACCCAGGATAGGAAGGTGTTTTGTAAATGCCTTTATTGCCGGCATGGATATGCCTGACTCATCTGGCGTGCAAGGCCCTGGCGATATCACTAAGTGATCAAATTCAATGCGCTGCAATTGCTCGATGGTAATTGCATCGTTTTTAACAACGGTGACCTGGTGTTCAAGTTCTTCAAAATAGCGCGCTAGGTTATAAGTAAATGAATCGTAGTTATCGATTATTACTACCACCGGTGGCTACCTTTCAACAAACCCTAACGTTTGGTACACCTTATGTAATGTATCGGACGCAATGCGCTGGGCTTTAGCACTTCCTTGTTTCATAACGGAATGAAGGTATTGTTGATCGGCTCTAATCTCTGCAAACCGATGTTGAATAGGAGTAACAAGTTCAACTACGGCGTCTGCAACGTCTGATTTTAGGTGCCCATACATTTTATCTTCATATTCTGGGACAAGGCTTTCAATGGGCTTTCCACTTGCACATGAAAGCAGTGAAAGAAGGTTTGACACGCCGGGCTTCTCAGCGGTGTCATAGTAGATACGTGCTTGTTCGTCACTGTCGGTTACTGCCCGCTTAATTTTTTTCGCCAGTTTTTTAGGGTCTTCCAGTAAGCCAATAATGTTGTTTGGATTGTCATCTGACTTTGACATTTTTTTGCTAGGGTCTTGCAGGCTCATGACTCGAGCGCCTGATTCAGGAATGAAAGGCTCAGGGAGTGTGAATATTTCTCCATACATATTGTTAAAACGAGTGGCGATATCGCGGGTGAGTTCCAAATGTTGTTTTTGATCTTCACCGATGGGGACTTCGTTTGCCTGATAAATCAAAATATCGGCCGCTTGCAATACTGGATAGGCGTAAAGTCCAACGTTGATGTTGTTTACATTCTTTTGCGACTTATCCTTAAACTGCGTCATTCGATTTAATTCGCCCATTTGAGTGAAACAGTTCAGTACCCAACCCAGTTGTGCGTGTTCAGGCACATGCGACTGCATAAAAATTGTGCTTTTTTCCGGATCGATCCCGCAAGCTAAATACAGTGCAAGGCCGTCAAGGCACGCTTTGTGAAGCTCTTTAGGATCTTGACGTACGGTAATGGCATGTAAGTCTACAATCATATAGAGGCAATCATGTGTTGACTGCATATCCACCCACTGCTTGAGCGCGCCCATGTAGTTCCCTAGAGTTAGTTGTCCTGAGGGCTGACATCCACTTAATACGACTGGCTTTGATTTACTTGTCACTGCAATTTCCTAACTTATTAATCGTTTGAATTCTTTAATGGTATGCTGATAATTCTCGGTGTTGAAAATAGCTGAACCCGCTACAAACATATCGGCCCCAGCTTGACGAACAGCTTTTACGTTATCAAGCTTTACGCCACCGTCCACTTCGATTCGAACATTCAGGCCGGCTTTATCGATGCGCGATTTTAGCGCTTTAATCTTCTCGATGCTATGTTCAATAAACGTTTGCCCGCCAAACCCGGGATTGACTGACATAACAAGCACGTAGTCCAGTTTATGCAGTACGTGGTCGAGCACGCTAAGCGGGGTAGCCGGATTAAGCGCAAGGCCCACCTTACAGCCCTTATCTTTCACCAGCGCCAGACTCCTGTCGACGTGCAAACTTGCCTCTGGATGAAAGCTGATCATACTCGCGCCTGCATCAGCGAAGCGCTCGATTAAATCGTCCACCGGGCTAACCATCAAATGAACGTCGATATCTGCCGTTACGCCATATTTGCGAAGCGCACTGCAAATCATCGGGCCAAAGCTCAAATTCTGGACATAGTGATTATCCATCACATCAAAATGAATAATGTCTGCACCAGCGTTGAGGACGGCATCGACTTCTTCACCTAAGCGAGCAAAATCAGCTGATAGTATTGATGGGGCAATTAAAGGTGAAAACATATTAGCTCCTGTAAGCAAGCGAATGCTCAAGTGTAGCGAAGATTCTAACGCAGGCAAAGAGTGAACTTCCCTACCTTGCTGCAATGATAAAGAAAATAGTCAAGAAACTGCCCTTTTTTAGAGCGAAGGTTTTAATTTGGTGCAAATTATTGATGAACTTGGCTTTTTTAAGCATTCTGTCTTGCCGTCTTAATCACAGTGCCGAATAAAAAGTTATTATTTTTCAACTAATTATATTCAATTTTAATTTTATTTATTTTTAGGCACTGGTTTTGCTAAAAGTTGGTCAAGCGGCAAACTTTAAAGCAACAAGCTTAACGACGAAGTCATAACAATAATAATACGCACTGAACACATTTAACTAATGGAGAAACACATGAAACACATCAAAAAAACGGCATTAGCGGCATCATTATTGGCAGTCGTGGCTACGTCAACAATTAGCAATCAATCGCATGCTGAAGCTTCATGGTCGGCAAACGCGGGTTTAATGACGGAATATCACTTTCGTGGCATCGTTCAAAACAGCACAGCTACTGCCAATGGTGGTGTTGACGTCGAATTAGGCGGTTTTTATGGCGGTGTATGGGCCGCAGACGTTGAAGATGGCTTGGAAATAGACGTGTATGGCGGCTATGGCTTTGAATTTGAAAACGGACTGTCACTTGGGGCAGGCTTAACCACTTATCAGTACACCGGTGATTTTGATACAGAATATAATGAAATTAACCTTTCCGCAGGTTACGGCTTTTTAAGTGTTGAATATACCCTCGGTGAAAGAGATGGTGAAGGCGATCCGGATGATTCCTATACTTTCACAGGCATTACAGCGGAACACGCAGGTTTTTACGCGACAGTGGGTATCTTCGGTGGTGATTACGAAGGAAACTATGGCGAAGTAGGGTATGGCACCTCAATAGAAGGCTTTGACGTTGGCGTCGCATTTATCAAAAGCGATAGCGATTTAGACAACGATGAGTCAATTTACTTTACGATTTCCAAAAGTTTTGACCTGTAAAGTAAGTGGGATAGTTTAAAGGGTATAAGGATTTATCTCTTATACCCGTTTTTTAAACGCAAGACCTTAATAACGCCAGCTTCAACAGTTGGCGTTTTTATTTTTTTGAACTACAATAGAAAAAGTTGTGTCGATGTTTTTTTAAATCATCCAAAGGATTCGGTATGCACCAAGCTCAAAAGTATTTGAAGCGCCTGTTTATAACGGTGTCCGTGTCAGGTTTTGCGGTTTTTGCGGCGGTGTATATGATGTTGGCTACTGCAAATGCTCCCTGTCACAATGCTGGACAAAATTACGCCACATCAACGGCAATATCCACTCATCAAGCTCAGCGAGGCAACGCAAAGGTTGCACAACTATGCAATCGCAACGGTCAACAGATAAATTGGGTGAGCTGGTTGTTTAAATCTCCTGAATCTGGCCAGTTTCATTATTTTGATTTAGTTGAGCTATTAAATCGAAACAAATCGCAGTAATCAGAGGACGTATTTCTTGCGCATTTGGCAGGTAATCAAAAGTGTTTTGGCAAGTTTTTTTGGCGTGCAAACCCATAAAAACTATGAACACGATTTTACTCAATCAAGCAGTATTTTACCTTTCATTGTTGTCGGCGTATTTATGTTGGTGCTCTTAATTGCTTCAATCATGTTAGTCGTTAAACTCTTGGTATAAACGCTTTCGTGCCTTTCTTACGACTCTATTTCGTCTCTTGATTGGTCTCATATTTCATTGGTTGCGCTGTTTGCGATTTCTCAGAATCATTTAAATAATCAGCCAGAAACGCTTTTAATTGTTCGTGTCCTATGGGCTTGGAAATCAAATACCCCTGAATGTAATCGCAGCCTAATTTTCTAAGATGTTCAAAGTGCTCTTCTGTTTCAGCCCCTTCTGCCACAATTGGAACAGAGAGACCATGAAGCATTTGCGTCAGCGAACCCACTATCCGCTGCTGTCGTTTATCTTTATCAATGTTGTTTAGTAGTGACCTGTCGAGTTTAACCGTGTCGTATGAAAACGCCGTCAGGTAGGAAAGAGAGGAATATCCGGCACCAAAGTCATCAATCGCAATCTTGAACCCATGACTGGTGGCCATCTCAATCCAGTCTTTGGCTTGATCAAAACTCGTAATCAATGATGTTTCAGTAATTTCCAGCTCAATACGGTTTGGATTGATACCATGTTTAGTCGTTAACGATAACATGGTAGATATTGCCATATCGTTGACTAATTGAGATGGACTTAAGTTTATTGAAACCACCACATCACTTAATCCAACACTATCGAGAAAGTGAATTTCTTTTAGCACATTATCCACTATCCAGTCGAACAGCGTATTCATGTTTTCGCTTTCTTCAAGCACGTCTATGAAAATAGGAGGCGGTATATGGCCCAGATCAGGATGATTCCAACGGCACAGTGCTTCAAATTTGGTTATAGCGCGATCATGAGCACTTACTACGGGCTGAAAAACAACCGATAGTTGATCAGCCGCAAGCGAGCTAACGAAATCATTTTTAATAGTAAAACGACGCTGTGCGTTTTTACGCATTTGCTCATTAAAAAATGAATAGCAGTTTTTACCATCTTCTTTCGCTTGATACATTGCGATATCTGCATAGCGTAAGAGTCTGTCCGGCTCAATATTTTTAGCCTTTTGATAGGCAATACCGATACTTGCTGTAATGGTAATGCTGTTATCGTAAATGTGAAAAGGAGCTGAAAATAGCTCAACGACGGCTTCAGCCATAGAGGTGAGCGCTTCGTCAGACCGATAATTTGTGTAGCAAATTACAAACTCATCACCACCAATTCGATAAACACGGATAAATTTATTCACTACTCCCTTTAGCCGGTAGCCAATTTTTTTCAGCATGATATCGCCGGCTTCATGGCCAAGATTATCGTTTACAGGCTTAAAACCATCTAGGTCGAGAAAAAATATAGCGACATTTTCAATTGAATCATCCTGATTCATATTTGCCAAGTCTTCAACCAAGACGTTGCGTGTGAATAAACCTGTAATACTATCAATAGTTGCTTGACGTACCAGACGCTTTTGCGAGTTACTCAACTCTTGTTCATAAGTTTCGAGTACATCAATAGCATGTCGAAACTCATCCTCAAGGTCGTCCAGTTCATCTGCGAGTGCTCGCTTTCTTGGTTTACCTAAACGATAACGGGCGATGTTATATTCTTTTGCGCCAATTAATTTAATTGCTCGCTTGAGCTGATTGATTTTTGAGATGGGAATAATCGAAAACAGGATGAGAAATAGCAGTATGCCAAAGGTCAATGTGACAAAAATAACAATAACCTGCTGCTTTTGTGCGCGCTGCTGAGCCAGGCTAGTTGACACATTGCGCGCAAACATCAGCGTCAAATCCGCGCCAATTCCGTTAAATTTTTCGAACCAAACAAAGTAATCAATGCCCGACACGTTTATTAGCAAACCCTTGCTTTCAAGCGTTTCAATGTCTTGAAGGCTTAACTCCTTTTCGTGCAGGGCGCGATTTTCAGCCCAGCCAGTCATAAAATCTGCAATGTAGCGCTTGAGCGTCAGATTATCCTGCGCAGGTCGCTCAAATGGCGACAGAATACCTATATCGGTGCCCAGGACTTCGTTTAAAAAGTTAAATGAGGGGTTCAAATCGCTTAAAAGAGAAAGCGTCCAACGCTCACCTTGATATTCAAGAGGGACAGAAGCGGCCAAATCGCAGGTCAGATGGCAAAGAATATCTGATTCAGGTAATCCGGTACTTCGTGCTTTCGCTTCCATGTCGCGCATTTGCTCATGAGGATAGCTACCATAACTGTAGCTGGATTCACCATTTGAAAATGCCATAGACGATAGTGCAAAATTTAGTTGTATCCGGGGCCAGACCGACTCAAAAAAGCGATTGACCTCTTCAATGGATTTACTCGACAGATCACTGAGCATGATCACTTCTTCTGCCGATAAGGTTTGTTCTTTTTTCTGATTTTCGAACATCTGAAACGCCGCTCGAAGGTGCGACGCTTTTAGAGATTCAATATTTTCATCCAAGTTCTTTTTTTGCTGAATGGAGACAAAGGTATACGAAGCTGCAAGTGACAAAATTGCCACTACCACAACCAGTATTAACATTTTAGACAGCAAGCCGTGCAAAATATTCATGGGCTTATACGTAGTCTTCCATTTGAGCAGCAGTTCAATGCCGCGGCCGAACTCGGGCCAGTTAGTGTATCTTAAGTGAAGGCGAATGCCACGCCTTCATGCGCGCTATGTTGATTAAAGTATCGGCAATTAACGCGAACTAATGAGAGGAAGCGGTATAAATTGGGTTTGGCTGAAGAAAATTTATACAGTGAATGAAGCGTGCTCTGACAAAACTGGGTGTTTGATAAAAAAAACTGTATGTTTTGGGTCTATTGTGATCAAATACGCTAGGGGCTGTAGGTACACTTTTCACAAAGTGATGTGATTTTGTGTACTTGTTGAAATCGAAGTGCAACCGCAATTTACATAATAAGAGCACGTAATGGAAGATAAACTGCCGTTAAACAAAGCCGACTCTCGGAAACTTGGTTATATTGGCGCAGTGCCGATGCAAAACGGGCAACACGATAGTGCATTTACCCGTGACTCTGACGCGTGGTTTACTCCGAAAAAATATATCAATTTAGTAAAACGCGTCATTGGGGATATCGAACTTGACCCGTTTTCGAGTGCACAGGCTAACGAGGTGGTAGGTGCCTTGCGGTTTTTTGATGAATCTAGCGATGCTTTCAAGCAAAAGTGGTTTGAAACACCAGGCACAGTTTTTATGAACCCGCCTTACAGCAGGCAGTTAATTAATGCATCAATTGCTTGTTTTATTCAACATTTGAAAGCAGGGGAGATCAGTGAGGCGATAGTTTTAGTTAATAACGCCACTGAAACGAAGTGGTTTCAGCATCTCTTGGATGAGTCTGCAGCGCTTTGCCTGGTCAGTAAGCGTATTGCGTTTGAAAACAGAGACGGTAAACATGTTTCTGGCAATACGCGAGGGCAGGCCTTTTTATATTTCGGTTCGAATGTGCGTGCCTTCAAGCGCGTATTCAAAACCGAAGGAGCGGTGTTAAAGCATCTTTGCTAGTTTTAGCGCTACTTGGCGCTGTCGTTTATCCAAAGTTTTGATGAACTGCACAATGCAGGGCATCTTATCGCGTTTGTATCTCACTTTGTATTTGCGAAATGCGTTTAGCAAAAGGGCCATCCGCCTGAATATTTTCGGGTAGGGATGCAATGGCGGCTGAGGCCTCATCCACGCTTGAAAAAGTACGATTGTATAACACCACGAACCACGGGCCTCCGTATCTGATGGTCTCATAAACCCACACGTCATCTTGCAGATTGTTGCTGACAATATAATTATCGAGCACCTGACGGTTTTGTATACCAGATAGCTGCAAGGCAATGCCAGATGCGTCCTGATTCAACAAAATAGGCTCATCAAACTGATATGCCTGATCCATTGTTTGCTCAGAATCACTTTGATACGGCTCCTGAATTGCCTCGGATGAAGCAGTGTCGGCGGTTTCTGATTGTAGCTCTCGCGAAAATTGTTCATTCAATTGTGCAACTGAAACGATATCCTCAACCTGAAAATCATCCTCGACGATACTGGGATTATTCGATTGCGATCCGCTTTCAACTGCCGAATTTGGTGTCAGTTCTGTCGTAGGGTTTTCCTCTTTTTCTGACTGCCAGTTGCTGACTAATAACTCTTCAGTGACGGATAAAGGAAGGCTGTCGGGCGAGACAATTTCAAGCGGAGTTTGCAAGCTCGAATCAGATAGAGTGTTAATGCTACTCTCTTGTTCTGTCTGTTCAAGTAGTTCGCTTGTTTCCTCAGCTTGCGGAAGTGTTGTAACAGCGTCCTCTTTCTGTATTTGTGCCTCGGTCGAAGGAGGCGTGTCCAGTTTCCCCGTTCTCAAAAACTGTGTCACGTGTTCAGGGTATTGCCAGGTAATCAGAGCAATGAAAATAACCGCAAAAGAGAACAACACGGCGGCGATAAACCATTTTTTGCGGATAATCGATTGACGAGTCTCATTCCCAAAAAACGCGCGCTTTTGCGCCATTAGGTTTTCTAGTGCGGAAACATCAAATCCAACCGCATCAAGGGATTGAGACGACAATAAAACCGGTTTATTGGTTTGGTGGGAGGGAAGCAGATTCTCGGCTTTTTGGGTCCAGGCTTGTTGAGCAAACAAGATAACGTTGATATGTATATTATCATTTTGCTGTTTCGCATTGGTCACCCAATCCCATAGCTCCAGCACAAAACTGTCTTCAAGGTACTGCGCCTGAGTGATGCAGACCAGATACGTGCCGGCTTGTTCTGGCAAGTCTTGCAACAGCTCTCTTAATGGCCGCACGAAACTGCCAACCTGATGATCAGCCAACTGCCTGCAAATCAGCCTTCGATAATCGGCTGAATGCTGCTGTGCGCTGGCAGTAAAAAAGGATACTTCGTTGCTTTCAGGCTGATTCGCCAAAAAGTCGCTCAAACTTCGCTGCTGCAACGCAGGTGAGTCACAGCCTACGAATATAAGCTGTGATGAATAATGCACTAAGTGTTGTAGACGTTCTTGTAGCTGCGACACCAAAATTTCCTAAGCATTGTTCCCAATAGACGATTGTTAGTAGACGCGTATGCTTGTCTTTAGTTTAACAATTGTTCGAGTTCTGCTTCGGTGACATCATTTACAAGCTCGGCCTTACCTATACGTTTGGGCAGTATAAAACGCATCTGATTGTTTAGCACTTTTTTGTCTCTGCGCATGTGTTTAATGTAATCAGCGGCTTTCATCGATGCCGGTCCTGATGTAGGTAGGTCAAAGGCCTGCAACAGGTCGCTGATTTCTGACACCTGTGCCAAAGATATGTCACCCCGCATATTTGCCAACTGCAAAGCAAGTACCATACCAGCAGAAACCGCTTCACCATGTAGCCATGTGCCGTAGCCTTGTTCAGCTTCAATTGCGTGTCCGAAAGTATGGCCTAAATTCAACAAGGCGCGTAGTCCACTTTCCCGCTCATCCTGAGCAACGATTTCAGCTTTTATTTCGCAGCAGCGAGCAATCATTTTGCTAAGTGCGTCATCTTGTTTGGAAAGAATGGCCTGCGTGTTGTTGTTTAACCATGCTAAAAATTCAGCATCGTAGATAATACCGTATTTGATGACTTCGGCCATTCCTGCGCTGAACTCTCGCTTGTCCAGAGTGCGCAGTGTCGTGGTATCAATATACACGGCTTTAGGTTGGTAAAAGGCGCCAATCATGTTTTTCCCAAGGGGATGATTGACAGCAGTTTTCCCTCCTACAGAAGAGTCAACCTGAGAGAGTAGGGTGGTTGGTATTTGAACAAAGTCTATCCCACGCTGATAGCAAGCGGCTACAAAGCCCGTCAGATCACCAATGACGCCACCACCAAGGGCAATTAAACAAGCATCGCGCGAAGCGGGCAATGACAACAGTTCAGAAAGAACACGTTCAAATGTAGCGAGCGTCTTTTCTTGCTCGCCGTCTTTGACAATGATGCTATTTACGCGCTTGCCTGACGCGAGGAGTTTTTGTTCGACTTCTGACAGGTACAATGGCGCAACGACGGTATTGCTTACAATGATGACGTGTGAAGCCTTGATTTCCGATAATAAAAAGCCGGCATCATTTAATATGCCGGCTTGAATATATAGGGGATAGCTTCTCTCGCCTAGTTCAACAGTTAATGTAGGCATGGGTTCCCTTCCTGAGTAGTTTAAATCACGTCGTGTATCACAAACCAATTTTATTGATGATTTGATTCGCAACCGCGCGAGCACTTTGTTCGTCAGTTTCGACGATGTAGTCAGCCACCTCTTCATAAAGTGGATTCCGCTCTTCTGCCAGGCTGCGTAAAACCGTTTCCGGATCGTCATTTTGTAATAAAGGACGACGCTTGTCTCGTTGCGTTCGTGCGACTTGCTTATCGATGGTTGTTTGAAGATAAACAACAATGCCGCGGGCGGAAAGGCGATTACGAATAGCCTTGGATACTACAGAGCCGCCACCTGTTGCCAGCACGATGCCCTGTTTATCTGTTAAATCGTGAATCACATTCTCTTCACGCTTTCTAAAACCCTCTTCTCCCTCTAAATCGAAAATCCATGCAATGTCGGCGCCGGTTCGACGCTCAATTTCTTGGTCAGAGTCGTAAAATTCTAAGTGAAGTTCATCTGCGAGATGTCTACCGATTGTGCTTTTTCCGGCACCCATAGGTCCGACTAGGAATACGTTACGTTTTTCAGCCATATTTTGCTAATTCACATCTTTATTTATTGAGTTAGAGTTGGCTAGTTTAGCGCAGCACTCAGTCATTGAGCGAAGCCAACTGTGACCATAACAAGTGGCCTTGCTATGAACGAAAAATCTCCTCGGGAAAAATCGAGAGGGCGGATTATCTCAATGATTGCATGACTATTGCAAGCCTATAAATGAAAATGCCGATGAAATACAAACAAATCATCGGCATTTATTCTTTAAATCACTGAAAAATATCTAAAATTAAAAGCCTTCGGTAATAATTTTTGGTGTAACAAAAATTAACAGTTCACGCTTTTCTTCAATTTTTTGTGACGTTTTGAAGATATTTCCAACAATAGGCAAATCACCAAACAAAGGAACTTTTGAAACATCATCAGTGCTTGTCTGCTGGAATATGCCACCTAATACTATGGTTTCACCATTTTCTACCAAAACCTGTGTGCTGATTTCCTGAGTATCAATAGCAACTGCCGGTCCTGTGGAGGTTGATACCGTCTCGCCGCGAGTATCCTGAGTGACCACCAAATTCAATATGATACGGTTATCTGGCGTAATTTGGGGCGTTACTCGCAGGCTCAATACTGCTTTTTTAAACTCGACCGCTGTGGCTCCAGAAGAGGCCGCTTGCACGAACGGAATTTCGGTACCTTGTTCGATATAAGCTTCTTGTTGATTTGCTACTGTAATGCGCGGACTAGCAATAATCTCACCTTTGTTTTCAGATTCCAGCGCGCTTAATTCCAAATCCAGGATATTTCCATCTACCAAACTGGCAATCTGAAAGCCAATTCGTCCAGCAGGGTTTGCAACCGGTAAATTGACGTTTAAACGGTCAGTGATGTCCGGAACAATGCCCGCACCCGCAACGTCTGCACCTACGATCCCGCCCGACACGCTACTATCGCTGCCTACGCCTGTGAATCCCCAACGCACGCCCAGTTGCTCGTCGGCATTTTCACGTACCGTGACCATGCGCGATTCAATCAAGACTTGTTTTACAGGGATATCTAAGGTTTCAACAACTTGTCTGGCTTCATCGATGGACTCCTGGGTATCGCGAATTAGCAAGGTGTTGGTTCGCTCATCTACACTCACTGTGCCACGCTCTGACAAAATACCGCCATCTTGCGATTTAAGAATTTCGGCCAGGCCTGCTGCAGTTGCATAATTGACCCGGATGTTGGCTGATCTTAATTCAGCAAGGCTTTGCACCTGTTGCTTAGACTGTAATTCTTGCGTCTCGCGAGCAGTAAGCTCTTCACGCGGCGCTATTAACAGTATGTTGCCTTCTAGCCGCTTATCGAGCCCACGGATTTTGAGGATCATGTCAAGGGCCTGGTCCCAGGGAACCGCAGTGAGACTTATGGTGACATTGCCATCAACCGTATCAGTCGTTACCAGGTTAAAGCCATTTACCTGAGCGATTATTTGTAATACCTGACGCACCGGTACATCCTGGAAATCCAAAGATATTGGCGCGCCTGTGTAGGTTTTACCTTCTGCTTCAGCGATTTCATCTTTGGTGATTTTAGTCACTTCAAATACATAACCGGTATCCGTTACCTGCTTTTCAACCTTAACTTGCCCTTCATAGCGAATATCCACTTTGGAAATCAAATCTTTTTGGAAGGTTTCGATACTAGATACCATTGAGCCAAACTGACTTACGTCAATCTCAACGTACTGATCGTCATGTAATTGACTCTCGTCAAAACTCAAAGAGATATTTCCAAGTGCTTCAACCATGGCTACATCAGGCACACCGTTCTCAAAGTCGATGATGATCTGAGCAGTATCGCCTTTTCTGTCGAACTCGATGTTATTCAGAATAACAGCTTCTGCAAGGTTTTTGTCACCAGCAGGGTCTATCAGTGCGACGGGGTCCTCTTGCGCAACTACGCCAAAGGTTACAACGCCAATGACAATCGCTACGAATACGTACCAAATAGGCTTACGTCGATTGAGTCGTTTATTAAAAATGAATTGCTCAGCCATTATGTATTATCCCCTGTCGTTGACGACATGCTTAACGTGGCGGTTTTTTCCTGCCAACAACCTGCTCCATCTGGGAGCATTTCACGAATTTTTATTTCATTTTCAGTAATTTGCATAACTTTACCGTGGAAGAGACCGAGGTAGCTGCCCACTGAAACGCGATGCAAACTGCCATCATTTGCCTTAATTAATGCAAAACGCTTGCCGTTTATTGAAAGTACACCTGACATTTGCAGGGCATCCAGGCCAAATCGTTCCAGCTTTTGTTTTGAACGCTGTCGATTAGGCTGTATACAATTTGGCGTCGTAGCTACTTCAACAGGGGCGGCATCGGTTGCTGCGCGTTGAAACGGACTACGAATATTTGCTGCTGAATACGCGACACTTTCAAATTCTTTAAACTCAGGATAAGGCTCAATGCTTACCTGGGTATTCGCTTTGACCTTTTCGGTGTAAGCGACCAAATCATCAATACTTGCGCCGCATCCACTTAAGATTAGGGTGCTAGCAAGTCCAAACATTAAACGCTTCATTGCATGCCCTCCGTTTGCTGCGAGCGGTAAGTTTTTGCCTGCATACGAAGCGATAGCTCATTGCCCGAACGGGTAATTTCAAAATCGTGTAGCGTGACAATTCGCGGTAAGTTGGCAACATTAGATGTAAATTGACCAAACTCGTGGTAAGCCCCCACTACTTCTATTTCGATAGGAAGTTCGGTATAAAACTCTTTTGGTATTTCCTGTTGCCAGTTTAATAGCTTAAAAGATAAACCCGCATCCGTTCCCACAAAGGTAACATCATCAAGTAATCCAGGCGTTTCATTCGATGTAGGTAGTGACTTCAGCATCGATGAAAAGTCTTTCTCAATTCGTGCTAGCTGTTCTTTGTACGCTTCAAGATTGACAGCAATACGGTATTTACTTTCAAATTCTTGACGTAAATCAGTTTCCTGTTTCTGGGCGGCTTCCATTTGAGGCAATTTGCCGCTGATGATTGCGTAATAACAAATGGCACCCACAACAATGCTGCATACCAGTGCTACCAGAATTTTTATTTCTTTCGGCCAAATCGCAACTTGCTCAAAATCGAGATCGTTGACTTCTTTGAGTTTGCTAAAATCAAAATTCATGACTATTTACCTCTCTCGGAAGACTTCTCCGTGGGCGCAAACTTGGCACTTAAGGAAAGGGTTAATTCAAAATCGCTGATTGCGTTAGATGTGCTTGCATCAGCAACGATGGACGAGAGTACCGGATTCACAAATACATCTGACTCTTCCAAGGCTCGCATAAATGCCGAAAGGCGATTATTTGATTCACTGATACCAATCAACTTTAATTGATTGCCGTTTCGCGTGAGCGAGTTAAAAGACACACCAGCGGGAACCGTACGCACTAATTCTTCAAAGACGATAGGCGTTACGTTTCGGCTTACCTGCAACTGCTCAATCAAGGCCATGCGCACAACGATTTCTTCTTTTGCTTCTTTAATGCGCTTGATTTCTTCGATTTGCATATCCAACACGGTGATTTCTTTGCGTAGATAATCATTTCGTGCATTCTGGTTGCGGATTTGCTGCTCAATAATTTCACCGGCAAGCCAGAATAATCCAAACACAAGCACAGCAATCAGTCCAAGTGAAATGAGGTATTGTTGCTTTTGTTGCTGCCGTAGCGATTCACGCCATGGCAATAGGTTTATTTTTGCCATGCTTGTTGACTCCTTGTTGCTAAGCCAGTCGCGATGGTTAGTTGAGGCGCGACGCCTAGAAGCTTTTCTTGATTCACTTTGCTATCAAATGTCATTTGTTCAAAGGGATTAAACACACTTACATCCATACCCATGTCTTTGCTCAACGATTCAGCAATATTGGGAAGATTGGCTCCACCACCGCTTAAGTGAAAGGCTGCTGGCATTTGCTTGTGAGTGGTAGCTACATACATTTGCAAGGCTCGTTGTATTTGTTGCTGCACACTCGAAACAAAAGAGGGTAAAGTGTCGCTAAACCAGCTATCTGGTGCTGTGTTGCTGGCTAGTTGAGATTCAACATCCTGGGTTTCCAGATTATTCAGCATCGCCAAATCGTTGATGAAACTATTAACTCCAAAGCCATGTTCCTTGCTGTAAATCACTCGTCCCTGCTCAGTCACGCAAACCTGCATCATGGATGCACCAAGGTTAATGCAGACCCCTGCTTCGTTTTTTCTGTTTAGACCAAATGCAAGAAAGGTATCTGCTAGCACATTGGACTCGATATCGACAATCACCGGTTCAAAAGGCGCTTCTCTTACTAAGGTAATTCGACCATCAATCAAATCTCTATGTGCAGCACTTAACAAGACCTCGACTTTACCCACATGTGTTTTAGAGGGGGCGATTTCCTGGAAATCAAGATACACCTCATCTAAGGGATAAGGAATGAGGCTATCGGCTTCAAGTTCGATTTGTGTTTCAAGCTCAAAGTCGCTTTGGTCAGGTTCCATGTAAACAACTTTGCTGATTACCGAAGAGCCTGCTACCGCAATAGCGCACTCCTTGCCTTGCGATTTCATAGCGATTTGCACTTTTTTCAGCGCTTTACTGATGGCATCGAAATCTTTAATTTCACGCTCAGCGAAGGCTGTGCCGGTGATGGGCTCGCATGCAAACGCTAGTACTTTGCATTGTTTGCCAGACATGTCTAGACTGATCGCTTTAACGAACTTTGTACCAATGTCTAAACCAATAATTGTCTTAGCCTTTTTTTGAAAAAGCGATTTCATTCAATGGCGGCCTGTAGTTAGTTGAAGTATCATACGCGGGTATAATACTGGGATTTAAAAACGTCTATGTAGTTGTTAACGACACATACGTATAAAATTTGAGTAAATTTTTGAATTTTTTTGAGTAGCTAACTTACTGTGAAGTATATAAAAGTCTTGTTCATCCTCGTTTTACTGGGTTTATGCTTAGGTGTCGTATCTGTCCTGGGTATGTATTTTTATTTAAAAGACGACTTGCCCAGTGTTGAAGTGCTCAAAGATGTTGAGCTGCAGACTCCTATGCGAATTTTCACGCAAGATGGAAAACTGATCTCACAGTACGGGGTTAAACGCCGCATCCCGGTAAAGCTTGAAGAAGTGCCAGAAGCATTAAAGCATGCTGTAATTGCCACCGAAGATAGTCGCTTTTATGAGCATATGGGAGTAGACCCAATCGGCGTGATGAGAGCCGTTGTTAGCTTGGCGGTGACGGGTGAAAAACGACAGGGCGCAAGTACCTTAACGATGCAGCTAGCGCGCGGATTCTTTCTCAATCGAAGAAAGGAGTTTTCGCGAAAGATAAAAGAAGTGTTTATTGCTTACCATATGGAGCAAGAACTCAGTAAAGATGAAATATTAGAGCTCTATCTCAATAAAATTGAACTTGGGCATCGTTCGTTTGGCTTTGGTGCAGCCGCACAAGTCTATTATGGTAAATCGCTTAATGAGCTGAATTTAGCGCAGCTTGCGACGCTGGCAGGTTTGCCGCAAGCGCCTTCGGCACTTAATCCAATATCCAATCCAGTGCGCTCCAAAGAGCGAAGACGCATTGTACTGCTGCGCATGCTTGATGAGGGCTATATCACCCAAGCAGAGTTTGATGAAGCCGCTAACGCCCCGGTAAGCGCAAAAAAACATGGTGCTGAAATAGAAGTGGACGCGCCATATCTGGCCGACATGGTCTATAACGAAATGGTCGCGCTCTATGGAAAAGAGATAGCAGAAACCAGCGGATTTAATGTTTATGCGACGGCGCATTCGGATATACAGGAGGCAGCGCAACGCGCTGTAGTCCAAAATCTTCATGATTACGATGAACGACACGGCTTTCGCGGGCCCATTGCTGTGCTTTGGAAGCCATTGACCGAAGAAAGTCTAAAAGAGTACGGCGTATCCGAACCACTTAGTCCCGAAGAAGCTCAGCAAATTCAAGAGCAACATGGGAACTTTTCTCCTTTGACTGAAGCGGAACTAATCAATGCTTTGGCCGAGTTTAAAGCGATTGGTGCCTTAGTACCGGCCGTTGTTTTAAACCTGGAAGAGCAAAGTGCGACCGTACTCAAGCAAGACGGTGAGACGATTCTACTGGATTGGCAAGGCCTGGACTGGGCGCGCGAATATATAAGCGATAGCGCACAAGGCAATGAACCAGAGCGTGCTGCTGATATCCTCCATGAAGGCATGGTGGTATATGTGCGCAAGCGTTTTGATGATGGACAGTGGCAATTGTCACAAATGCCTGATGCGTCTGGCGCATTTGTCGCATTAAATCCATTTGATGGGGCAGTAGAAGCAGTTGTGGGTGGTTACGACTTCTACGATAGCCAGTTCAATCGTGCCACGCAGGCTAAACGGCAGGTGGGTTCAAATATCAAACCTTTTATCTATTCTGCAGCACTCGATAACGGATATACGCTTGCTTCAATTATCAATGACGCACCCATTAATCAGTGGGATGCATCTTCAGGAGTTGCATGGCGACCACAAAACTCCCCGGCCGTATACGATGGTCCAATTCGCATGCGCAAAGCGTTGGGTAAATCTAAAAACGTGGTTTCGGTGCGCTTGTTGCGCGGCGTTGGCTTAGATAAAACACGTGATTACATTACCCGATTCGGCTTTTTACGGGAGGAGGTGCCGCGCGATGAGACGATGTCTTTGGGCTCGGGTTCGCACACTCCCCTTGAGGTTGCAAGCGCGATGGCAATTTTTGCCAACGGTGGCTTTGCTGTTCGACCGTATTTTATTCAGCGTATTGAAAACGGAAGTGGTGACTTGGTTTGGGAAGCAGAGCCGTTGCTGGCATGCGATCCATGTGACCATCTTAATGTTGATGATACGCGCACTGCACAAGCATCCCTTGATTCTTCCATGGCAGAAAATAACACTCATAATAGTGAACCGCTCTCTCTGGCCGAGTTAGAAGCGCAGTTAGCAGAAGAATTTAGTGCGCAAGGTGCGGGCAATGCTCTAGGCGCCGCTAAAAGCGACCTGAAAAGCGACGAAAACAACAAGACCAAGATTTCTAAGTCTCGTTCAGCGCCTCGAGTGCTCAGTGAACAAACTGCATTTTTAGTCAGAGAAATGCTAAGCACCGCAGTACGAGCGAACGGGAGCTGGAATACAAAAACGTTTTGGGTAGGGACAGGCTGGCGTGCACGCAATTTACTAGACCAGAGAAGCGATATTGGCGGTAAAACCGGAACGACAAATGATGCACGAGACACCTGGTTTACAGGCTTTGCGCCAGGACTGGTTGCTTCTGCCTGGGTGGGCTTTGACGACCCAGCCCGTGAATTGGGACGCGCTACCCGCAACCAAAACTTAATCAATCGAAACCCTGAGCGTTTTAATTGGATTGGAAATGCCCTGATTGGTGCCGAAGATGGCGCAAAGGCGGCACAACCTGCCTGGATACGTTTTATGCAATCGGTGCTGGAAGATGTACCGGAAGAAACTAAAATGATACCTGAAGGCATAGTACGGGTGCGGATTGACAGGGAAACCGGAAAATTAACCACGCGTACTGATTCTTCCTCAATGTTTGAGTATTTTGTTCAAGGCACAGAACCCAATACTTTTGTACAAGATTCGGACTTATCTTTACCCGTAGAGGAAGAACGGGAGACGGAGGAAGATCCGCTTTTCGATGATATTTTTTAATCTAGACACACAACAATGTAGGTGACAATAAACTATGTCGACAAGCGACAATAACGATTTTTTATATATTCCTTACGCAGGGCCAGCGCTATTAGAAACACCTTTACTTAACAAAGGAAGCGCTTTTACCGAACGCGAGCGAAAATCATTTAATCTGCTAGGTTTATTGCCACCTCGCTATGAGTCTATTGAAGAGCAAGTGGATAGGGCTTACAAACAATACAGCAGCTTTTCCGAGCCCTTGAATAAGCACATTTATTTGAGAGCAATTCAAGACAATAACGAAACCCTGTTTTATCGGTTAGTTCAAGAGCATATCGATGAAATGATGCCGATTATCTACACTCCGACGGTAGGTGAAGCGTGTGAGCAGTTTTCAGACATTTATCGCTCTTCAAGAGGGCTGTTTATAAGTTATGAAGAGCGCCACATGTTGCAAGACATTTTGCGAAATGCCACCAAGCGAAAAGTGAAAGTCATTGTTGTGACAGATGGTGAGCGTATACTTGGCTTAGGCGATCAGGGAATTGGCGGTATGGGCATTCCTATCGGAAAACTTTCGCTGTACACCGCCTGCGGAGGTATAAGCCCTGCGTATACCTTACCGGTTATGCTCGACGTTGGCACAAACAATCAAAAACTTTTAGACGACCCAATGTATATGGGAGCGCGCCATCCGCGTATCTCTCAAGATCAGTACGATGAGTTTTTGGATATATTTATTAACGAAGTGCAGCGTCGCTGGCCAGAGGCCATGATTCAGTTTGAAGATTTTGCGCAGCCCAATGCCATGCCTTTGCTAAATCGCTATCGCGAAAAAGTCTGCTGCTTTAACGATGATATCCAAGGCACAGCGGCAGTGGCTTTAGGTACAATTTTAGCGGCTTGCAAAGCGCGCGGCACACGATTATCGGATAAGCGAGTCGTATTTGTGGGGGCAGGCTCAGCGGGCTGTGGGATCGCTGAAATGCTGGTACAGCAAATGCAGTTTGAAGGGTTGAGTGAGGCGCAGGCTCGGGCACAAGTGTTTATGGTAGACCGCTTCGGCTTGTTAACTGAGGGCATGGAAGGACTTCGGGATTTTCAGCAAGCCCTGCAACAGCCAAAAGCAGCCATTGCCAGCTGGCAATATAGTGGCGAATACGCATCACTTTTAGACGTAGTGAATTGTGCAAAACCCGACTTGCTTATCGGTGTTTCCGGGCAACCGGGACTATTTACCGAGCAAGTCATAAGAGCGATGCAGCATCACTGCTCTCACCCTATCATATTTCCATTAAGTAACCCTTCAAGACAGGTTGAGGCACGTCCCGAGCAGGTCATTGAGTGGACTGATGGCAATGTTGTAATCGCTACAGGCAGCCCGTTTGCGCCGGTACAATATAAAGGCAAAACTTATCCCATTGCACAATGCAACAACAGCTATATATTCCCGGGCATTGGTTTAGGGGTGATTGCAGCAAAAGCCCGTCTGATTAGTGATGAAATGATCATGGCGGCAAGTAATGCTCTGGCAGATGCTTCTCCGATGGCAAATGGTGTGTCTGACGAGTTACTGCCGCCTCTCACTCAAATCACGGCATTAAGCAAGGCCATTGCATTTGAGGTAGCGAAAACAGCAATGGAGCAGGATTTAGCGCTTACTGTCCCTGACGACATGCTCAAAGAGCGCATTGAAAAACACTTTTGGCGCGCGGAGTATCGACCCTATAAACGCGTGAGCCTGTGATTTGCGTTTATATTGCTAAGGGCGGTTAATCCAGCTCGAGCATGTAAACTTTTGAGTTTCGCGTAAAGTTGTACATTTGCTGTTTACTTGGAGGTAAGGTGTCGATGCTTTTTTCCTCAAAGCCTTGCTCCAGAAACCAGTGACCAGTCACAGTGGTTAACACAAAGATGCGTTTGAGTTGATTAAGTGCCGCCTTTGCTTTCATCGCCTCAAGCAAGCGCTCTCCACGATTTTGGCCCCGGTAATCGCGGTGTGTTGCTACACAAGCTATCTCACCGCTTGCATCTTCTGGATACATATACAAGGCCGCACAGGCGATGATCATGCCGTCTCGCTCTATGACCGTAAACTGGCTGATTTCATTTTCCAGAAGCTCCCGTGAGCGTTTGACCAAGGCGCCACTTTCTTCAAGTGGTCTTATAAGCTTCAGAATACCGCCAACATCATCTATCACCGCGCCGCGAAGCTGTTCATAGTGGTTTTGAAGTACAAGTGTGCCTCCACCGTCTCGTGTGAATAACTCTTTGAGAATGGCGCCGTTCTCTTTAAAACTGACGCAATGCGCGCGTTCAACACCCGATTCAACGGCTGCCATCATGGCCGTTAAACAGGTGATTTCGCCAACAATCTTATTCTCTTTAACCAAGCCTTCAAGCGTTTGTAATTCAATGGTGCGAATAAATTTTTCACTTTCATGTTCGTCCACTTTATAAAGACCGTCGTACTCTGAAAGCGTAATAAGTTTATCCGCTTTCATTGCAATTGCGGCTTGAGTGGCAACATCTTCGTGAGAAAGATTAAACACTTCGCCTGTGGGTGAGTAACCCATTGGAGACAAAAGCACAATTGAGCCGTCATCAAGCTGGTCTTTAATCCCCTCAACGTCTATGCGGCGCACCAAACCGGTGTGCTCAAAGTCAATTCCATTTTTAACCCCAATGGGTTTGGCTATCACCAAGTTACCGGAACATACGCGAATGCGTGCACCATGCATAGGAGAATTAGGTAAGCCAAGAGTAAGAAGCGCTTCTATTTGGCTTCGCAATGATCCGGCGGCATCTTTAACGCATTCCAGAGTTGGTTTATTGGTAATGCGAAGCGCGTCGACAAACTGCCCGTGGACATCACGAAAAGACAGTCGCTCATCGATTTGTGGACGAGCGCCATGCACGATAATAATGCGCATTCCTAAACTATGAATGAGGGCTATATCCTGTATTAAGCGAGGAAAGTTTGGATCAAGCACCGCCTCGCCACCAAACATGACCACAAAGGTTTTACCTCTGTGAGCATTAATATAGGGTGCTGAGTTTCTGAATAAACGAATACTGTCTTCGTGTGAAAGTGTCATTTATGGCTATCCCGTGTGTGCCGACAAGTGTTGTTTCATTTAAGTTGCAGAGCTGAAACTGGACTTTAATTTATCCAGATTCTCAAGTTCGAGATAAAGCGCCTTGGTAACAACATCGTATCCTGTGCCACCTAGCTGATTGCGCTTATTGATAACAGCATCCAGTTCAAGCCATGCGTAAACATCATCTTCAATCGATGGATGAATTTCCTGAAGTTGAGTGAGCGATAATTCCTCTAAAGCGCAAGCTTCATTGATCGCTTCAAGAACAGCCTGACCGGAAAGGTCGTGAGCAGTGCGAAAGGGAATGCCTTTATTGACCAGATAATCGGCAAGTTCAGTGGCATTTGCATATCCTTGCTGAGCAGCTTGACGCGTGCGCTCTTGATTCAGGTTCAAGCCCTCCAATACTTCAACACCAATACACAAGCAAATATGGTATTGGTTGACTGCGTCAAAGGCACCTTCTTTGTCCTCTTGCATGTCTTTGTTATATGCCAAGGGAAGGCCCTTCATTGTAACTAACAAAGCTTGTAAATGACCAAAAACACGACCGCATTTACCGCGCATCAGCTCTAGTGCATCCGGATTTTTCTTTTGTGGCATTAAAGACGAGCCGGATGTGACGGCATCGCTAAGTTGCAAAAAGCCTGCTTCTCCTGAATTATAAAAAATAAGATCCTCAGCCATTCTGGATAAATGCATCATGCCTGTGCTTGCACAAAAAAGGAGTTCAAGTACAAAGTCTCTGTCTGATACAGCATCAAGACTATTCAGACAAGGGCTATCAAACCCTAAATCCTGCGCGATGCTTTCTCTGTCCACCTCAAACGTGGTGCCTGCAAGCGCACCACAACCAAGTGGAGACTGATTCAGGCGCTTTATGCAGTCATCAATGCGAGAGATATCCCGTTTTAACATCTCGGTGTATGCTAAACACCAATGTGCAAAAAGCACAGGCTGCGCGCGTTGTAAATGTGTATAGCCGGGAATGATTGCTTTATCGTGTCGATTTGCGCATTTTAGAAGCGCATCAAGCAGATTAATAATGTCCTGTTTAAGCAAATTAAGGTGCCGCTTGCACCAAAGACGAAAATCTGTGGCAACCTGATCATTTCGACTTCGTCCTGTATGGAGTTTACGTCCTAAATCGCCTAGCGCTTGAGTCAGGTAGGCTTCAACAAAGCTGTGTATATCTTCTTCACCTGAGTCACTAAAATCGACATTATCGGCCTCAATACTACGCTGCAATGTTTCAAGGCATTGCTGAAGTGTCTGCTGCTCATCCTCGCTTAGCACGCCAGCGCGAAGCAAGCCTTTGGACCATGCAATCGACCCAGTTACATCTTCGCTTGCCATAACATAATCAAAGGGTAAAGAGTCGTTGACTTGTTTGAACATTTGGCTTGCGCTACCGCTGAATCGTCCACCCCATAAGGCCATATTTTGCTCCTAGTTATTAATCAAGTGACGTAAGGTTTATTTTCTCGCATTGCATTAGTTCGCACTGCCTTATTTTGCAGTGCCTTATTTTGTACTGCCTTGCGCTTTAAGTGCCTTAATTCGGCTCGATAAGCTAAACAAGCGAATAAAGCCTTCAGCATGAGACTGGTCGTAGACATCATCTGCCCCAAAGGTTGCAAAATCTTCTGAATATAAACTATTGGGTGATTTTCGTTGGATAACGCTTGCGGTGCCCTTATAAAGTTTCACCACAATTTCACCTGTAACAAGTCTGGCAAAACTCGCCGCACCGGCTAAAAGTGCGTCATTAAGCGCGGTAAACCATCGGCCGTCGTACATTACGTGGGCAAATTCAAGGCCGATTTGTTCTCGATACTTGAGAGCAGATTTATCTAAAACCAGGGTTTCTAGCGCCTTGTAGGCTTTAACCATGACTGTTCCTCCCGGTGTCTCATAACAACCGCGAGATTTCATGCCTACGAGTCTATTTTCTACAATATCAATTCGACCGACTCCGTGCGCGGAGGCGATTTGGTTAAGTTTTACAAGCGCATTATACGGGGAAAGTGCTTCGCCGTTGACCTCAGTTAGCTTACCTTCTACAAAACGCAAACTGACTGTTTCTGGTGAGTCGGGCGCATCCATCGGATCTACCGTCATGGTCCATACTTGTTTGCTTGGCTCACACCATGGATCTTCTAGCTCACCACCTTCATGCGATATGTGCCATGCGTTTGCATCGCGACTATAAATTTTGGTGGCAGAAGCGCTTGTTTTTATATTCCGTTTTGCCAGATAGTTTAGTAGATCTTCACGCGAGACCATATCCCATTCACGCCAAGGTGCAATCACTTTTAAATCAGGGGCGAGCGCAGCAAACGTACCTTCAAATCGTACCTGGTCATTTCCTTTACCCGTACATCCATGACTTAAGGCATCTGCACCCACCTTTCTTGCAACCTCTACCTGTGCTTTTGCAATCACGGGACGCGCCATTGAAGTGCCGAGTAAGTACTCACCTTCATAAACTGCGCCGGTGGTAATTGTGGGGTAAATGAAGTCTTTAACAAATTCTTCCTTCAAATCAACGATATGGCATTCGCTCGCGCCGCTTGCAATGGCCTTTTCTTCAAGCCCCTGTAACTCTTCATCACCTTGACCCACATCAGCGGCAAATGCGATAACTTCGCAATGGTAGTTTTCTTTCAACCACGGAACGATTGCGGAAG
The DNA here is from genome assembly GCF_004798935.1 of Ningiella ruwaisensis. GTDB lineage: Bacteria > Pseudomonadota > Gammaproteobacteria > Enterobacterales > Alteromonadaceae > Glaciecola > Glaciecola ruwaisensis. The sequence continues at coordinate 302,724 of NZ_RAHT01000004.1, forward strand.
TATCCAAGCCGCCCGAATAGGCAAGTACGACTTTATTGATGTTTGACATGTTGTTTCCTAATTAAGGGTTGTAGTGATTGCACTTCATCTAAGACTAAAACTGTAAATTTTCATTTAATAAATAGCTCAAAATTGCATTTTGTGCATGCAATCGATTATTTGCTTGTGCCATTAATAGCGATTGAGGCGAATCCATCACTTCACCTGTAATTTCCAAATCACGGTGAGCCGGCTGGCAGTGCATGGCAAATTGCGCCTTGGTTTTCTCCATCAACGCACGATTAACCTGGTATGGCATAAACGACGCTTTGATGGTCTCCAGCGGCGTATTGTCACCCATAGACAGCCAGGTGTCGGTATAAATCACATCGCATGAACTTAACTCGTCAATATCATTTAGAAACTGCACTCCAACATCTTCGGCCATAGCAAGTTGAGTGACTTTGTCTCGAATACTTTGGTCAATTTCATGTCCTTTAGGCGTTACAACTATTTGGTGACAGCCTAAAAGTACACCTAATATGAGAAGCGAATGGGTGACGTTATTGCCATCTCCGATATAGGCAAGCGTTTTTCCTTTTATTCCGCCGAGATGCTCACGCATGCTTATGTAATCTGCCAGTGCCTGACAGGGATGGTACAAGTCACATAGCGCATTAATTACCGGAATTTCTGCCCCATTTGCCAGTGCTTCAAGCGTATTGTGTGAAAATACTCTCGCCACAATGGCATCAGCCCATTGGGCAACGTTGGCACCAATATCAATTGGATCTTCACGTTTTTTTAACTCACTGCCTCGACTATCGACGTAAACCATGTGGCCGCCGAGCTTGTGAATACCAATATCGAAACTTACTCGGGTTCTGAGAGACGGTTTTTCAAAAATCGCGACGACAGACTTACCCGCCAAGGTTTTTCCATATTTATCAGGATGCGCCTTTAAATCCAAGGCAAAATCGAGAAGGCGTTTCGCTTCTTCGCTTGTCCAATCAATAAATGTGAGTAAGTCCTGATGCATTGTGTGTCCTTTTGTCATAAGCTTTCATCTTATTTAATAGAGATCGTATTTTAGTAACGCCTCGATTAAGATACCTTTAGTCAGGCTGAATTTGGGTGCCAAACACGCCGTCAGAAAGACATAGCTTTCCGGCATCGTTCCAACTCCCTATCGTGACGGCGCTTTTAAGCATATTTGCGGCGTCTTGGGCCGCTTGTACTTTCACAATCATGCCGTCGGTTACCACTTTATTTGCAATCAACTCATCGATTAACATGGCACTCAGACTGTTGTATTTTATTTTATGCTGATTAAGCACGCCTTCAACATCAGATAAGAGTATGAGGCGAGCGCCAAGGAGCTGAGCAATGCAGGTTGCAGCATGGTCTGCATTAACGTTGTAAAGTCTGCCGTCTGTATCTGCGCCAATTGAAGCAATAATAGGCAACACGCCGTTGTCTAATGATAGCTTAAGTAAGCGAGAGCTTTTCCCCTCGGGCTGGCCAACGGCACCCAAGCTTTCACTCACTTGAGTACATTTTGCGATATCAGCATCGGCAAGTGTTAATCCCATTGGTGTAAGCCCAATACTGGTGCTATGAGCAACAAGTGTTTTATTTAAATAGCCGGATAATACACCGCTTACTGTTGGCATATGTTCAAATGGTGTGACACGCAATCCATCGACTTTATGGCTTTGCAAGTTCAACGCCGCCAGCTGTTGTTGCACCTGATCGCCACCGCCATGGACTAATACCACTTTTTTGCCTTGCGACTGAAGCGTCTTTACTGCATGTAAAAGAGGGTGCTTTGCTTGCGCTTGCAGGTTCAATTCATCGAAAAATCGCCCGCCAACCTTTAAGACTAGCATGTTATCTGTCATTTGATTTCAATCATTGCGTAACTAAACCTGCTGTCTCATCCAATCCAAAGCGGATATTTGCGCACTGAACTGCCTGACTGGCAGCCCCTTTAAGGAGATTATCAATGGCACTTGTTACCACTACGCAGCGCTTGTGCTTATCAAACGCCCAGTGTATATCACAAAATGGGGTATTTGCGACCTGATCAACTTTTGGCCAACTATCACATAGGCGAACGAGTGGTTTATTTTCATAGGCCTCGTTGAAGGCTTGGTCAATGTGGGAATCCATAACAGACTCATCTAAAAAAGCGGTGACGGTAGCCAATATGCCACGTTTAAACGCCCCTAAATGCGGCGTGAAAATTAAAGGCGTGCCTGCAAATTCTTCAATTTCAGGTGTATGACGGTGATTTAAAACGCCGTAGGCTTGAAGACTGACTTCAAAAAAGCTGGTTGTCATGGATGCTTTTCGTCCTGCACCACTTACCCCACTTACTGCGTTAATGATAGGCACTTGAGATGGACTTAGCAGACCGTTATTAATAAGCGGTTTTAACGCAAGTAACGATGCAGTGGGATAACACCCGGGGACTGCAACCAGTTTTGCCGCTTCTGCAATTTCTTTTGCGTACCATTCCGCCAGACCATATGCGCGCATTTGCAACATAGCAGCGTGTTGATGCTTGAAACCATAAAACTGCTCGAAAATATCGGCGTTACTTAATCTAAAAGCGCCAGATAAATCAAAAATCATTGCTTTTGTGTTGCTGAGCGTTTGCAGCCAGTCATGGCTAACTTCATGAGGCAGGGCCATAAAAATGACATCAAAAGCATTTCCGATTTGCGTTAATTCACTCCCTTTAAGCGCTTGTAACTTCAAGTCGCAGGTATGAGCAAAGGCAGGATGTACTTGAGAAAATGCACGGTTTGCATCCTGGCTATTTTCAGACACATAAATCGCATCCAAGCTAAATTCGGGATGCCGATGAATAATATTAACCAATTCCGCGCCAGTGTATCCACTTGCACCTAGTACGCATGTTTTTAACATTCTAAATTTATACTTTTTTATGCTCTAACTACTGATAAGTCAAAGCCGGTTGTGTGATCATGCAATTTTGCCTAATTGCGTTCAATGCAAACGCTGTCATGGCGAATATCATTGCGGTTTAAGCTGCACAGTATTAAAGAGCGCAGAGCTTAGCATAATAAAATATATATGCAATAAAATTGATTAAAAATGCATATAATTGACAAGTGCATCAATAAATATCCAATTTATTCGCTCAAACATATCGCTAGATGACAATAAATTATAAAACTTAAACTATAAATTTTGACTGCTTTGCCGATAAATTATTACACAGTCTATACCTTGTTGCTGGAGCTAAGGGTGATTAATATTAATTTAAACGATGAATACAAACGCACGCATACTATTTTTCGCTACGTATTGCTTGCCCAGTTTGTAATAAGCGCAATAATTGGCTATCTCACCGACACGCTCGCATTAGGTATGGGTATCGGTGCGATCATCATCGCACCCGCATTATATTTAGGATTAAGTGCATATAAATCAGCGTTGACGCGTCATGTGGTTGCAGTAGCAACACAATTAATGGCAGCGCTACACATTCAGCAAACGATGGGAATGACTGAAATGCATTTTCAGGTGTTTGTGATACTGGCTTTTTTAAGTTTCTTCCGTGATTGGAAAGTTATCGTCACAGGCACGGTTGTAGTTGCAGTGCATCATATCGGCGGATTTGTTGTGCAACATTTAGGCGGAAACCTCATTGTATTTGAAGATAGTAAGCCTGCCTTTCTAATTCTATTGATCCATGCTGCTTTTGCCATAATAGAGTGTGTTGTACTTGCATTTATGACTCACAAATCCCGCGTTGAAGCAAATGCCGCTCTGGCCTTGCAACAATCCGTGGAGCGAATGGTTGGGGAAAATGGCTCCATTGACCTTGATGATATGCACCTAAAAGAAGTCAGCCATCTAGGTCATTTCAACCTGATGGTTACCACGGTGAAAGAGCTGGTAAGTAAAGTCTACAAACTAGGCGAAGAGTTGCTTTGTTTTGCTGAAAAGGTAAAGACATCGTCTGATAAGCTTGACCAAACCGTAGATGCGCAAAACGAACAAGTCAGTTCTATTTCGTCAGCCATGCGCCATATGACCACGAGCATTCAAGATGTTGCTTCTTTGTCGCAAGATGCAAACCAGTACGCTGAGAACGCCAAAGGCAAAACAGAAGAAACACGTACAGCAATTGTTGACAGCCGCAACAACATTGGCCAGTTAAAATCCACTTTACAAACTACCTCAGAAGCCATAAGCGATCTCAGCGGCAAATGCCAAAATATTGCAGAGGTTATGCAGTCGATCAAAACGGTAGCAGAACAAACCAACTTGCTCGCCTTAAACGCAGCCATTGAATCTGCGCGTGCTGGCGAACACGGAAGGGGGTTTGCAGTGGTAGCAGACGAGGTGAGAAACCTTGCTATAAAGTCAAAGGAAAGTGCAGAAGAAATTGAGCAAATTACAACAATATTGACCGCAAGCGCCAACCATAGCGTCGAAAATATGAATAACTGCGTGGATATGGTGAATATTGCTGTTGAGTCATCAGAGCTTGCTACGAACAACATGCAGCAGGTATTAGACACCATTGCGGTGGTAAACAGCAACGTGACCAACGTTGCGGGCTCCGCCACAACACAAGCTAACACATCTGCGTCTATCAGCCAGTCGGCAGAATATTTAAACGAACTGTTTGTAGATGAACGCGCACAGGTGAGAAGCCTTCAACAAGACATTATTGCATTAAACCGCATTAGCAATGAGCTTGGTGAACAACTCAGCAAGTTTAAAATGTAACCTTTGAGTGTTATGAAGCAACTAGCATATTCAGACGGCAAAAAGGCGACTGGCGACACATGAATGGCAAGGTAATATTGAAATGGAGTCTTGCAATTATTTGGTTTGCCGGCGCTTCATTTCTTGTGCTTTCGATGAATACACAAACTACTAAAGCTTTTGATCATGATTTGCGCTTGTCCCAACAGTTAATGTCGCTTGAGTTTGAAACAAACTTTAGCGATTTACTCAATGAGCTCACTAACGAGCAAAGCGCACAAAATCCAGTTAAACGTTTGATTCATTTTGAGTCTGAGCAGCCTTGTTTTTGCCAAACCTTGGCACAAGCGCACATTAATACCCTTAATAGCATGCTTGAAGATAGTGATGTGCATATCAACACTTTAAATGTGAGCAAGATAGCGATTCTCAAACACTATGTTCCTTCCACGCCCGCAGTGGCGGTGATTGATTCGAATGGGGAGCTTGCATACTTTGGCCCCTATTCAAGTGGTAGTGGTTGTTTTGGACGCTCAGGCGAAGTCAACGAAGTCGTTAAGCAAAGGTTTTTAGAGCCCAATGCATTGACGCTCAATAGTCATGAATTTTCTCGCGCTATTATTCGCGCAGAGGCAAGAGGATGTTATTGTCATCAATCATAAAAATGGGCTTGTCAAAAATAAGCCCATGCGATTAATCGATACCCTGACTTGTCACTTAACTGTTTAACTGCCTAATTGATGATTGCGTTCTCTCTTTGGCTTTTTCCCGTCGCGATTTTTCATATTTTCCATCATGGTTTGCAATGTTTCGCGTTGCGAATCGTCAAGTACGCTTAGCATTTGATACTGGAAATAGGCTTGTTGCACACCCAATTCAATTTTAGCCTGCTTTTGTTGCGCTTGTAATGCTAGCCATGCATCAGTATTAAATTCGTCACTGAATATCAATGTTTGCTCTGCATCTTTAAATGTTTTGAATTCACTACGATGCGCTTGATTATAAGACTGTTGTTGCTCTTTGATTGCTTGTAATTGGCTAAGCTGTGAGTCGCTCACATCTAGTCGTTTAGCCAATTTCATGATATCCAATCGACGCTCGCGATTTCCTGGCTTTGCTCGTTTATCCATATCGCTTGCATTATTTAAGACCTTTGCCAATTCAGCTTTTTGTTCATTGCTTAAAAGGCTATAGGCCTCATGTTTGGCATTGGCAATATTCAGAGCGACTTCAGTTGAGTGGTCCACACGAGTGCTCACTATTTGTTGCGCTAACTGTGCGTCCCAACTGCTTTTTTGCATTAATACCTGCATATCGCTTTGCATGGTATCGCGTTCACCTCGGTATATTGCATTATCTGCTTTGGTTTGTGAAAGAATTTGCCTGATGTCTTGCTGTTGCGCTTGTGTCAGATCGAGTCGCTCAAAAAGCTTATAAGGGCTTTGTGCCAGGCTAACGCTGGTTATAAGCATTAAACTTGCCAGCGCAGCCGCTTTGAATGCAGGACCTTTGACCAAGCTTACTGCAAAGCTGGACCTAAGTTCATGTATAGGTGCTAATATGTGCATAAATACGCTCCAATTATATTTCGCTAATTTTTTAAAAAATGTATCCGCAATATGCTCACTGCGGCTTTTATTCAGTTTTATAATAGGAAAGCGCAAGTAAAGTTGTGCATAGCAAAGGTAAAGATTTCGTAAAGATGCCAGAAAATCTGCGTCTGTCGAGTCATAATAACTCAGTAATGAAGCTTAATCGGTTTTAAAAATAGGGATGTAGGATAGGCGATGCAAAACACCGGCGTTCAAAAAGTAGACCAAACGGCAAATACAATATTGCTTATCGATGATGATAAGGCTTTAGGCGATTTGCTGTGTGACTATCTCAATCAGCAAGGTCTAAACGCGAGTGCGGAGCAATCTCCCTTAAAAGGATTAGAGTTGCTCAAAAGCGGTGGATATGACCTTCTTTTATTAGACGTGATGATGCCGCAATTAGATGGCTTTGAGCTACTCAAGCAATTACGCCAGTTTTCTGCCATTCCGGTTATTATGCTCACCGCTAAAGGGGATGATTACGATAAAATACTCGGGCTTGAATTGGGTGCGGATGATTATTTGCCAAAACCCTTTAATCATAGAGAGTTATTAGCTCGCATCAAAGCACTGACCAGACGGCTCGACCCTAGCTCAGGCTTTATCAAACAAAGCAAAATGGAGCTACATGATATTGTTTTAGACGAATCTACCCGCGAAGTTAAGGTAAAAGGGCAAACACTTGCTTTGACAGGAACAGAATTTTTGTTTCTACTGCATTTAATGCGAAGCAAAGGGCATCTTTTATCTAAAGAACACCTGAGTCAGTCGGTACTTTCACGACGACTGATGCCCTTCGACAGAAGTCTTGATATGCATATGAGCAACATTCGTAAAAAACTCAGTGAAGCAGGCGTTGATAATGTAATTCGCACCGTCAGAGGGAGCGGCTATATGATGGTGGCAAATAGCCATTAAAAAAGTGAAAAAGAAGCAGTGATGAAAGAGCAGTGAAAAAGACAATCGCGTGGCTGTCACGTTTTAACCCCATCCGTTCTATTTTCGGAAAAATCTTCCTGTGGTTCTGGCTATCAGTCTGCGCACTTATTATCGTTGTATTTTTGCTTGCGCGATTTTTAGCGCCACCTGTCGATATTTCAGAACCCACGCAAGCAGATTTAGAGCGCGTTGAAGGGCCCATCAGAATGCTTGGTTTAGCGCTTCAAAGAGAAACCCCTTTACCGCGAGCCTTACGACGAGTCGCCAGTCGCGGCCGCTTTCAGCTTTTAGTTGTGGAATTGGAAACAGATGCGCTTATTTTAGGCTTTCCGTCGCCTATACTGCCACCAAAAAATCCTCTTGTTGAGTTGGCAGAAGCAGAGCAGCCTTTTCACATTAAAGCGCCGAATATGGAGTTTATCGGACCATTTAAATTTTCGCTGTCACAAGCGAAAAAAAATGGACTGATGTTAAGCGATGAGCAAGCCTCACATGCACTGTTTGTTGGTCGACTGCTCAAACGTGAGGAGCGAGAGTTTCAGGCAGTAGGGATTGCTTTGTTTGCCATATTATGTGTCGGCACTTTACTTTGCTTTCTTTTAGCCAAGCGCTTGACTGCGCCCATTAAACAATTGCAACAAATATCGAAGCAGTATGCCGATGGGCAATTGGATGTTCGCACGCAGTTAGCCCAAACCCGACAGGATGAAATAGGACAATTGGCGCGTGATTTCGAGCTTATGGCTGACAAAATTGGCGCCAGCATGCAGCATCAGCAAGCTTTATTGGCCAACGTTTCTCATGAGTTACGAACGCCGCTCACCCGCTTGCAGTTAGCGGCCGCCATGCTAATGGAAAGTAAACAAGAGCTGGTCTCACATGGTGCTCAGTATTTACAGCGTATTGAGCAGGAAGTCATTACAATGGACAGGTTAATTGCGCAGATCCTAAAACTGACACGCTTTCAAAATATCAATGCGGGCTTGAGCGAACGAAAGCAGGCTTTCTCATTGTTGCCTTGCCATGATATCTTTTCTCAGAGTATCAAGGATTTGCAGTTTGAAGCGCATGCCAACGATATTGAGCTTTCAGTAAATGCAATGCCTGAGGTCTTTATTGAAGCAGACCAAGAGGCGCTAGTCAGTATGCTTGAAAATGTAGCGCGAAATGCGATTCGCTTTGCCAATTCAAAAGTTGAAATAGATTTTCGTGTGCTTGATCACGATGCTTCTCAGTCTCAAGGTTTAACTATCCGTATCAGTGACGATGGTCGCGGCGTGGCGCAATCGGATTTACCACGGCTCTTTGATCCATTTTATCAGGCGGCTTCCAGCCAAAACTCAAGCCAAAACCCAAGCCAAAACTCAGTCCAAAATTCAAGCCAAAGCGAACAAAAGCCAGGTAAGCAAATACAAAGCGAAAATCATGGTTTGGGGCTTGCTATCGTGAAGGCGGCTGTTGAGCTTCATAATGGAAAAGTCGAAGCATCTAAAGCGACGCTCGGAGGTTTATGCATTTGTATCACCTTGCCGTGCAAACAAAAGTAAGCGAATGCCAGCAAAAAAAGCCTGTCGAATAATAACTCGACGGAGTTGCGCGATGAGCTTTTCAATTAAAAGTACGATATTATTTAGCGTATTATCACTACACAATATCTCTACACAGTATCACTTAGTATACTTTCCTTAATTGGAAAAACTTAAGTAGAAAATTTCAGTGGAAAAACGCAGTCTTGTATATTAGCGATGAATCAAACTTGGATGATCTGTACCGTTCGGTTTTGCCAAAGTTTTTGGATGAACATACACAAAGCGGTTATTATCAAGTTACTACGGCGCACGCGCGCAGTAAACGCACTCCGTCTATTCATTACAGGTTGTGCGTAGCGCCTGAGGCCCGTGCCTGGATAGTCATTCTGGTCGGGCGAGCTGAGGCGGTGTCAAAATACGCTGAAATTATTTATGAATGCTACCAAAATGGTTTTTCAGTTTTTTGCTTTGATCATGTCGGCCAAGGGCAGTCCAGTCGCCTGATTGATGATCCACAAATGGGTTATATCGATCATTTTTCTACTTATCTTCATGATACTCAAGACTTATTTAAGCATGTACTTATACCCGCTAAAGCGCAGGCACAGCAGGGGCACTTAGCTAATTATTTGCTGGCGCACTCAATGGGTGCGGCAATAGGTGCTTTACTGTTACAGGAGCAAGCATTAAAACATATCAATTCATCCAGCGGTCAGGCAATTTCTTTTTCAAAGGCGGCTTTATGTGCGCCAATGTTTGGGATAAGCGCCCCAATACCTAAGTTAGTCGCCAAATTGATTGTTTTATTTGGTTCTCAGATCCATCGTTTATTGAAGGTTCCGGCAGGCTACTTTTTAGGTCAAAGCCAATATACGGAACTACCTTTTGAAGAGAATAAACTGACTTCAAGTAAAGTACGCTACAAGATATTTAAGCAATGGTTTGCGAAGAATAAAGAAGCCCAGTTAGGTGGTGTCACTTTTCAGTGGCTCAATGCTGCGCTTAACGCGATGGATGAAATTGAAAAGCAGGCAGATAAAATTCAGATACCTACGCTTATCCTTCAGGCGAGTAAAGATAGAATTGTGGATAATCAGAGCATGACTCGAGTAATCAATAAAATGCCAAATGCAACAAAATTGGAGATTGTAGGCTCTGAGCACGAAATTCTCTTTGAGCAAGATGCTTATCGCTTAAAAGCTATCCGCGCTATTTTTAATTTTTTCAATACAGAGCAGTCATGTTAGATATCGTTTTATATCAGCCAGAAATTCCACCGAATACGGGTAATATTGTGCGTTTATGCGCAAACACTGGGTACTCTTTGCACTTAATTGAGCCTTTGGGTTTTGACTGGGAGGCTAAAAAGCTGCGTCGGGCGGGGCTTGATTATCATGAGTTTGCTCGCGTGCAGCGACATTCAAGTTTTAAAGATTACCTTGATAGTCAGCAGCCCAAACGGGTGTTTGCGATCGAAACTAACGGTAAAAAATATCATCACCAAGTGCAGTTCTCACAAGGAGACGCACTGGTGTTTGGACCAGAAACACGCGGTTTACCCGCATGCTTGGTTGATGATATTGGAAAGGAATCTTGTGTACGTATTCCTATGTTACCCGGAAGTCGAAGTATGAATTTATCTAACGCTGTATCGGTTATCGTTTACGAAAGTTGGCGGCAACTGGCCTTTACTGGCGCAATATAGCAAGTCTTATTATAGGTTTCACTATTCTGTCGTTTGCTCTCGCCCTAAAAGCGCCAGAGCTGCCGCTTTGGCGTCTTTACCCTCGTAAAGTACCTTATAGATTTGCTCGCAAATTGGCATTTCAACATGTTGTTTTTTAGCAAGAATATGCACTTCGTCAGTATTTCTGTATCCTTCAACCACTTGTCCGATACTTTCAATGGCATCTTCTACGCTCATGCCTTGACCCAGAGCCAGACCAAAGCGGCGATTTCGGGATTGATTGTCGGTACAAGTTAATACCAGGTCGCCAAGACCCGACATCCCCATAAATGATTCTGCGCTCGCCCCCAAGCTCATACCCAGGCGCTTCATTTCGGCTAAACCACGAGTGATAAGCGCCGTTCGTGCATTTGCACCAAAACCTAAGCCGTCTGCCAAGCCAGCGCCGATCGCAATTACATTTTTAACTGCGCCACCCAATTGCACGCCTACCAGGTCATCATTTAAATACACGCGAAAGTTTTTGGGATTATGTAGCATTTGACTAAAGCTCTCTGCCAAATCAGGACAATTACTCGACAGCGTAATTGCGGTGGGCATGCCAGCAGCCATTTCTTTTGCAAAGGTGGGGCCTGACAAAACGGCTTTAGGAATGTGTTCACCCAAGATATCAACGACCACTTCCTGCAAGAGTCGCCCGGTTTCAGGCTCTAAGCCTTTCGACGCCCATATAAGCTTATGGTGAGGTTTAATTAACGGTGCAAGCTCTTTTAACATCGGCGCGAACGCATGACTTGGAACCACAACCAGCAAATACTCACTGGCTTCAACGGCCTGCTTGAGGTCGGAAACGGGGTGCAAAGCCTCTGGGAAATGAAAACCATCTAAATACTTTTCATTCATTCTGACGGCATTCATAGCAACAATGTCTTTCGCGCTTCGCCCCCAAAGATAGGTAGGATGGCCGTTTCGACTTAAACAAAAAGCAAGTGCAGTGCCGTAAGAGCCTGCGCCAAAAACACTTACACTTGCTTTATGAGTCATCACGCGTTACAACTAATTAAGCATCAAGCTTTGGTGATTCGCCTTGAGCACCTTCTTGCGCGCGACGTTTTTGCATATACGCGGCAAATATTGCATCAAAGTTTACAGGAGCCAGATTTAAAGCTGGGAAGGTACCGCGATTTACAAGGTTTGAAATTGCTTCTCGCGCGTATGGAAATAATGTACCCGGGCAAAAAGAACCAAGCAAGTGCGCCTTATTGGCATCAGGCATGTCACCCACAGCAAAAATACCGGCTTGCTGCACTTCGCACAAAAAGCCTGTTTCCTCTCCCAGAGTCGCAGTCACAGTGACCGATAAAACCACTTCATAAAGATTTTTCTCGAGCTCTTGCGTGCGTGTGTCTATGTCAAGTTTAACTTCTGGCTTCCATTCTTTTTGAAAGATGGCCGGCGCATTAGGTGACTCAAATGAAATGTCTTTGGTGTAAACGCGCTGAATATTAAACTGCGCTTCTTGCGGTTGTTGAGCTTGCGCTCCTGCTGAGTTGTTAGCATCTTCGGCCATGGGTATTACCTATTGAATTGAGTGTTTAAAAAAACGCCAGTTTTTGGTTGAAACTGGCGAACTACCATTTATATTTTTATGCACTTAACAGCGCATCGAGTTTCTTTGAGCCTTCAAGCGCAAATAAGTCATCGCAACCGCCCACATGAGTCTCGCCTATGAAAATTTGTGGCACGGTTGTGCGGCCATTAGCCTTTTCGACCATTTCAGCTTTTAATTCTGGCTGCTGCATTAAATCAAACTCAGTAAACGAGACACCTTTTTGCGTTAAAAGTGCTTTAGCACGGCTACAGTAGGGGCAATAGTCTTTTGTATAAATTACTACGTTTTGCATAATTTGATTGAACCTTATTTGTCTTGCTGCCGATTGAACTTCAAGTCGTTATGCTTTAGTGACGGGCAAACCAGCTGACTGCCATGCATTCATTCCGCCATTAAGAACGGCTACTTCTGTAAAACCTTGCTTACTCATTTTACTCGCTGCACCGCTGGCAAGGTTGCCCATAGCGCAAACAACGATAATGGGTTGCGATTTAAATTTTTCAAGTTTCTGAAAATTTCCTTCGCGCACTTCTTCTGGCTTTATTTGTCTGGCGCCCACTATATGACCGGCTTTGTAGTCTTTTAGAGGCCTGATATCCAGAACAATGGCGTCCTGTTTATTTATCATTAAGGTTGCAGCGTGATTGTCAACACGTTTAACTTTCGATAAAAGTGGGCTGATAAAGGAGTAAATCACCAACACCAGCAATACAACCCATATAATGGATAAAATGGGGGTGGACTTTGCAAATTCTAAGACCTGTTCCATGAAGACGGATTCCTGCTCACTACGGATATTGATAACAATAGTTATAGTGGTTTATGTACGCAAAACCGCGCAAACCACATAAACAATTCAGTCGATTCACACACGCAGAACTGCATTAACAATCTAGCACTGGCAAAAACGAACGCGAATTATATAGAAAACCGAGTGAAAAAACACGCCTTAAGTCAAAGCACGCTGCCACCGTGTTTGACGAGCAAAGGGATGATTTTCAATAATGATGATGAATTGGTCCCTTATTGCTGACTTATTGCTGATAAATTGTATAACTGATAGATTGTAGTATTCGAGCGTGCTTTAATTATTCACATATCATTCAGACGAAAGTAAAAGGATTGAAATGACATCGCAAAAAAAGCCATTGGCCCTGCTTATCCTAGACGGTTGGGGATATAGAGAAGATACAACAAATAACGCTATTGCGGCTGCCAAAACGCCCAACCTGGATCGTTTATCTCGCGAATATACTTCAACATTAATTTCAGGCTCAGGTCTTGACGTAGGCTTGCCTGAGGGGCAAATGGGCAATTCGGAAGTGGGGCACGTGAATTTAGGTGCAGGTCGTGTCGTGTATCAGGACTTCACCAAAATTACAAAGTCCATTAATGATGGCGAATTTGGTGAAAATAAAGCAATCAGTGATGGCCTGGACCACGCAATATCAAATGATAAAGCAATACATGTATTGGGCTTACTGTCAGATGGCGGCGTGCATTCCCACCAAGACCATATTTTTGCTGCACTTTCCCTTGCTCACAAAAAAGGGGCTAAACGTGTGTATTTGCATGCATTTTTAGATGGTCGTGATACTCCACCGCGCAGCGCAGAAAAATACCTCGCTCAAGCTCAGCAGTTATGCGACAAACTTGAGGGAGTGGAAATAGCGTCTATTGTGGGTCGTTATTTTGCAATGGACAGAGATAATCGCTGGGATAGAGTCGAAAAAGCATATAACTTAATTGTAGATGCGAAAGGTGAATACAAGGCCAAGGACGCTTGCACCGCTATCGCTGAGTCTTACGAGCGCGATCAAAGCGATGAGTTTGTTAAGGCAACGACAATAGGAGATTATCCTGGCGTGCAGGATGGCGACACTATTTTGTTTATGAATTTTAGAGCTGACCGCGCCCGTGAACTTTCACATGCCTTAGTTGATGAAGATTTTTCAGGATTCAAGCGAAACCGCGTTCCGGATACGCATTTTGTGATGCTAACCGAGTACGAAACCACGCTTAAAGTACCTTGCGCCTTTGGGCAAGAAAATTTGGTGAATGTTATGGGAGAATGGCTTGCAAAAAACGGCAAGACTCAACTTCGTATTTCTGAAACCGAAAAATTCGCGCACGTGACCTTTTTCTTCAGCGGTGGGAAAGAAGATGAATACGAAGGTGAAGATAGAATTTTAGTGAAGTCGCCTGATGTTTCGACCTACGACTTACAGCCTGAAATGAGTTCAGAAGAATTAACCGATAAGCTATGCGATGCCATTCGCGCTCGCAAGTATGATGCGATTATTTGCAATTTTCCTAATGGCGATATGGTAGGACACACTGGCAATTTTGATGCGGCTGTGAAAGCTTGTGAAGCGGTAGATGCCTGTATCGGTCGAATTGTCGATGCCTTGCAGGAAGTGGGCGGTGAATGTCTGATCACTGCCGATCATGGCAATGCGGAGCAAATGGTTGACCCAAGCACTGGCGTTGAACACACTGCTCATACATCCGAACCTGTGCCATTTATTTACGTTGGTAGAAAGGCAAGCGCTCAAAAAGGTGGCACGTTAAGTGATGTTGCGCCTACCATGCTCCATTTGATGGGAATGGAGCAACCTGAAGAAATGACGGGCAAACCTATCGTAACGCTCGATAACTAGACATTGAGACAATAGTTGTTGCAGATGCATATAAATAGTGGGTCACATTTTACTAGCAAACTAAACATATTTGACGAATTACAAATATCTTTGTTGCGTATGTGCAGGCCCACTTTTTTTTACCTTGTCACACTCTTTCTGTTTTGTATTTGTTCTCCTCATTCTCTTGCTCAGGACTCTCGTCTTGATTTAGAAAACATTCAGTCATTGATTGAACAGACAAAAGCGCAATTAGAAGAAAAACTGGAAGATTCTGAAAGGTTGCAACAAGAGCTTAAGCTTGCTGAACTTCAAATCGCTGAAGCGGCAACGCAACTTAATCAAACTGACAATGCGCTTAAAGTTACTCGTTCCGAAATTAATAAATTGGAGTCGGAAAAAAAGCAGACGCAATCGCAAATAAACACACAGGAAGCCTTTTTGGCGAATCAAATCAAAAGCGCTTTTATGGCTGGTAACTATGATTTTGCCAAGATGATCTTTAACCAAGATGAAGCCGGAAAGTTTGAGCGGGTAATTACTTACTATCAGTACCTTAACAATGCGCGACTGGAGCAAATTACCCAATTTCGACGTTTGATATCAACCTTGGAAAGAGTTCAAAATGAGTTAAACGAGAAAGAAAATCAGCAAATTATTTTGATTGCGCAGCAGCGCAAACAAGCAGAATCTTTGCGAGAGCGACAGCAGGCGCGTAATGCCTCACTTAAAAAGCTAAATGCCGAAATCGAGTCTGACCAGGCTCGTGTTGCCCAGTTAGAGCGCCAGGAGCAAAGCTTATTGAATGCCATTGAGCAGGCAGAGCTTGAAGCCAGGCGCGCTGCGCAAAAAAGTCAGCAAGCTCAAATCGCTTTATCGGGACTCACTCGTTTGAAAGGACAGCTTCAGGTCCCAACTTCAGGGAGCATAAACCGTTTATTTGGTAAACGTCGACAAGGACAGGTGCGCTGGAAAGGAATAGTTATTAACTCTGCGGCCGGAACACCCGTTAATTCAGTAGCTGCCGGAAAAATCTTGTATGCAGATTGGCTAAAAGGCTTTGGATTGGTCACCATTGTTGACCATGGTGAGGGTTATATGAGTGTGTACGGTCGCAATCAAGCCTTACTGAAAAGCGTTGGTGATAGTGTTGAAGCCGGTGATACCATAAGCCTGGTAGGCAATAGTGGTGGCCAGGCGCAACCGGGCTTATATTTTGAGATTCGACATAAAGGAAAAGCGCTTGATCCCAGCCAATGGCTACGACGAAGCTAGATCTTCGCTATTAAGTCACGAGTTGAAAAAGCTTATAAGCGCCAAGACACAATACGACCATCACAACGAAAATCCCCAGCATATTGTTCAAACCCGAATTTCGATGCGCGCCCATCAAGCGTTTATTGTTGCACACAATCAGTAAAAGTATAGCTGAAATAGGCAGCAAAATAGCATTAGTGGCTTGCGCAAGTACAATAAGTACGAAGGGTTTAATGCCAGAAACCGATACCATCACTCCAGTAACTATGATTGAAATACTCACCGCTTTAAAGCGCCAATCGCTTAGCTGAGCTTGCCATTTAAACAAGCCTGAAATTGCATAGCTCGCTGCCAGAGGTGCGGTAATTGCGCTTGTTAGACCTGCAGCAAACAACCCCAGCGCAAAGAATAATTTGGCATATTCGCCTAAAAGCGGCTCCAGTTGGGCAGCGATATTGCTGGTGTCGATGCTTAATCCTGTGGAAAAGTAGGCCGTTGCTGCTGATGACATGACGGCAAAAGTAACTAAGCCTCCTATTCCAATGGACGCAAAAAGGCCTGCATTACTTTCCATGTTTTGCTGCGTATTTTGCTCGGTGTTTTCCGCGGTATTTTGTTGCTTGTTTTGTTCTTTATTTTGTAAAGGAAACGCCCTATTACCTAATTCCAGTTGACGATCTCTTGCACTCATTCCTGCATGCAAAAATAGATTGTAAGGTACGATCGTGGTGCCGATAATAGCCAATAGCAAGGCAAAATCAGAAAACAGACACGATTCCATTCTTATTCCTGCGACAAGCGCGGATGTATCTATGCCGGCAACAAACATCAGGCTTATAAAAACCACCGACATAATGCCAACCAGGCAAACCAGAACGGCTTCAATTACTTTATATGCATTTGATAGCAGCAGGGAAGCGGCGATAATCCCCAGTATTATTGCCCATATTTCAATGCTTAGCCCAAAGCTGGCACTTAGTCCGAGCGCTGCCCCGGTTAGATTGCCGCCTTCGTATGCCGCATTGCCCACTCCAATTGCTGTACAAATAAGAAAACTTGCCAAAATCTGCCAGAGACGGCTTGATGACTGTGTAAGAATAGCTTCAGAAAGCCCTATACCTGTTATTCTGCCAAGACGTGATGCCATCTCCTGTAAAACGCAGGTGGCAATTAGAGCAAATACCAAAGCCCAAACCAATTGATACGCTAATTCAGCGCCTACGATAGAAGCCGTGGTGACAGTACCCGGGCCGATAAAAGCGGCAGTTACAATGAGTCCTTTGACTGCTGAGCGCACGCTAACTCCTTGATTGTATTTGCGAGTTCTTAAGGTATGATTGCATGTATTGAAACATTAACACAACTGTTTGGCATGACCCTTTCACAATTGTATGCAAATAAAGAGCAAGTGCACTTTCTTCACACACAGTATTTTGTTGAGGGGGCGATTACAGGTGCCTGCGCCGTTCCTGAAATTCCGCTACCGGATACTTGGCTACCATGGGTAATCAAAACGCATAATAAGATACGCGATAATGAGCAGGCGCAGCAATTGTTTGACGTATTGTTTTCGCATTTTAAGCATGTATTGGCTGAAATGAAAAGCGCGAAAATGACACTCCCAAATTACGCGAAATTTAAAGATGCCAATGAATCCTTTGAGCTGGAGCAATATTGCAAAGGATTGATGCTCGCTCACCAGTCAAGCGAATCGGTGTGGCGGCACGCCTGGCAACGTATGCAAAAAAACGAGCCAGAGGCGGCGCCGAAGTTGGCGAAAGATTTGAAACACTGTTTGATTGTATTTTCCACATTCGCAGACATCAATGCAGCGATTTCCCAAGCGAAAGAGCGAGGCGATGATATTGAAAAACTTAAAACAAGCTTGCCGGCAATTGCTGAAACCTTAGATGCTACCCTGACGCAATACGTGACAATATCAGGCAAATTGGCACAGCATCTGCCCAATCAATTCGAGACTTTTGAGCAGACACCCCAAAACGCCAGTTAAAACGGTTTTAAGATTGCCAGTACAACGATTGCCAGCAGTGCTAGAACAGGTACTTCATTCAGAAATCGATAAAACCGGGGGCTGTGCGTGTTGGCATCTTTGGCGAAGACGTTCACCAAATGCCAAAGATACATATGATAAATATAGAACAAGGTAACAATGGTCAGTTTTGCATGAAGCCAGCCGCTTGCGCGAAGCCAGTCAAGGCCGTAGATGTAGATGATGGCGACACCCAAGACGAGAGTAAGTAAAGCAAACGGGGTGATAAATAACCATAGCCGTCTCTCCATCACCTTGAATTGTTCGCTTACGCTTTTTTCTCTTGTTTCAGCGTGATAAACAAATAATCGTGGTAAGTAAAAAATACCGGCCATCCAGGCAATCATAAAAAATACGTGGAAGGCTTTTAGCCATAGTATTGTCACATCAACTCCTAATGTTGCTGCCTAAGCAAATAGTTATGCACCATATTCCAGGTGATCACGCCAATGATGCTCTGATTATGATCAACAACGATAACCGCACCCTGACGTTTAGTTTGCAACACATCGTGTACATCGGCAATGGTGTGTTGTTCGCTCAATACAATTGTTTCGTGCATGGTGATAGGTTGTTGGTTGTCGTCTAAACTGATATTCAGCTCAACGATTTTGGCAGAAGATAATTTGTCCGAAGCCTGATTGATGACCGTTTTATCTGGATGCGCCTGCAAAAAGTCATAGAGATCTTTGTCTTGCGCCATGCTGAAATGTTTAATATCCGTTTTCATCATTGCCAAGACACCGGTTTGCTGCAGCATGTCCCGAATAGGAGAAGTAGTGTAGGGCAAGTTTTGATAATCAAGCTGCTGAATAAAGACAGATTTATTGTTGCATAGCTGCTTTGCAGTCACATAAGCACTCACGATTACAATCATCGAGGGCAAAACAGCTTGTGGACTGGCTGCCAATTCCATTGCCGCTGAAAGTGCCGCCATAGGGGCATGTAATACAGCCGCTAAAAAGCCTGCCAAACCTAATAGAGCATAGGTAGTGGTCATATCATGCTCAATAATTACATTAAGCGGTTGCAGTAATAACACACCTAAAAGCATGCCAATTACCATCACCGCGCCAATGATGCCACCTGGAACACCAAGTGCAATCGCTACCACCGCTAAAAAGAATTTGGCGGCAAATATAGCGACAAGAAAGCTCACCTCAAAATCACTGGTCAGTAGTTTATCCACATTTATAAACTCTGCGCCTAAGCTTTGCGGCATAAAGTAGCCCATGGTACCGGTTATAACAGCTGCAATTAGCAGTCTACCAATCATATTAACCGGTCTGAAAATTTGCATCGTCCACATCAGCTGCTTATTGAACGCAGACGCGAAAATGCCGATGATTGCGCCCATCAACACTAGATAGGGAAGCTGACTGACTGCAACCGGCTCAAAATTTAAAAAGCTCAGTTCACTTACATCGCCGAACACGGCGCGGGTGAGCACCGAACCGCATGCAGCAGCAAGCATGATGGGAATAAAAATATGGACCTTATATTCCCTAAGCACTACTTCCATAACAAAAATTACTGCAGCGAAAGGGGTATTAAATGCTGCGGAAATTCCTGCTGCAATGCCGCAACCAGCCAGGATGCGTAGACTGTTAAAAGGCAAACGTAAAAATCGACCGACATAATGACTGGCAGAAGCAGCCAAATGAACAGTTGGCCCCTCTTTACCTACTACAAAGCCGCTTGCTAAGGCTAATATGCCGCCAAAAAACTGATTGATTGTTGTGCGAAGAGGTATGTGGCCGTAAAACTGTTTTACACGGTGAATAACGAAAGGAATTCCCATTCGATAGTGTTTGAATCCGGTAAATTTCGCCACGATAATAATTAGGATGACAGCAATAATAGGCAATGCGAGACGATGAACATCATCTAAATGCGCGTAATTGCCGATTCCGTCAAGCAAAGACACGTGCAATAATGACAAGATTAAACGAAATATAATGATCACAAACGCAGCTATTAATCCGCCTGCAAGCCCAACCAGGCAGAGTTGAACAGATGTGCTCGGGTGCGAGAGCGCCGCGCGAAGCGACTGCAACATTTGTGAACGTGACGACATGCTTATCACCTTTTAATGAAGGGACAAGCATATCATAATCCCTTGATAAAGGAGAGGTTTTTGATTTTTGGAATTGATAAAAGGCGTTTAGGCTTTGTCAGATTTTATGGGGTGATTCTGCTCATTATTGGTCTTATTTTTTATTTGGGATATGTCACAGCGTCTTGGCAGGGACAGCAGCAGAGCAATAATTTACAGATACTACAGCAAAACGTTAAAACGCTTACTGAAGAGAATCAGCAACTACTTTCACAAATTAACAGCAATAAAATAGCGCTGGATGTTGCAAATTTGGCTAACCAGCAGCATCAAAAAACTCTCATGGAAGCAAAGCAGCAAATTTCACAGTTGAAAGAGCAGTTAGGCTTTTATCAGCGTGTTATGGCACCAGAACTAACGCAGGACGGGTTTGTTGTCGAGCGCCTTGAAGTCAGTCCTACGCCCGTGAACAATACTTTTTCGCTAAGTATGGTGTTGCTTCAGCACGAAAATATAAAAGCGAGTGTGAGCGGAGAGCTTGAAATTTGGGTTCATGGTGCATTAAACGGTAATTCGCAGCAATATGACTTCTCCACTCTGATGTCTGGAGGTGATGAACCATTAAAGTTTGGTTTTAAATATTTTCAGGTCATTTCCCGATCGTTTACTATCCCTGAAAATTTTATCGTTGAACGCTTTGAAATTCGAGCAAGTGTCTATAAATATAAACGCAAGCAGGGTGACTACAATACAAGTATTACCTGGAATGAAGCCCTCAGTACTGAAGAGAGCACCACAGAGTGAATACTTGATTAAACTAGTCAGGTATTAGATAATCCCGCACTCTTATGAAAGATAAGATAATCGATAAAGGGTGCAATGCTGTTTTGTTAAATATGCAAAGTATCTCGGAGAGCAATAGATGTCTGTAGAAACGGCTATGCCGATTGAATTTTCTGATGCGGCGGCGAAGAAAGTCAAAACTTTGATAGCAGAGGAAGAGAACCCAAACCTTAAATTACGCGTTTATGTTACTGGCGGCGGTTGTTCCGGCTTTCAATATGGCTTCACTTTTGATGAAAAAGTAAACGAAGGTGATATGACGATTGAAAAAGAAAGCGTTACGCTAGTGGTTGATCCTATGAGCCTGCAATATCTTGTGGGTGGCATTGTAGACTACACTGAGGGTTTGGAAGGATCGCGCTTTTTGGTAAACAATCCAAATGCGACAACAACTTGTGGGTGTGGTGCGTCCTTCAGTATTTAGTATTCCATACACTGCAAGCTCAACAAGCGGGTTTTACATTTAAGGAACAATTATGAAATTGTACGGATCGAAACCTAGTCCATATGTGCGACGACTACGGCTGTTAATGGCTGAAATTGAGCATGAGTTTGTGGTGGTAGATATTTACGCACCAAAAGATAGAGCAATGCTTAAAAAGCATAATCCTACCTTAAAAATCCCTATGCTGGATGACAATACGCAAATCGTATTGGATTCGCGGGTCATCTTTAATTATTTAGCCGATAAGGGCTTAGTAGAATCCATCAATGTTGAGCAAGAAAACTTGCTTACTGAGGTGGATGCAGCAGGTGATTCTTTTGTGCAGATGTTTTTACTGAAACGTTCAGGAATTGATACCGAGGCTGACGCGCTTTATTTTAAACTACAGCGCGAGCGCATTGAAGCGGTGTTTGAGCATCTTGAGCATATGGTGAATACTCAAGCTTTCAAAGAGTGGCATTTCTTGTGTATGAGTTTGTTTGCACTCATTGACTGGCTTGCGTTCAGAGAGTTGTTTGAGCTGTCTTCCTATCCAAATTTAATGGACTTCCATCAGCGCTGTTTGAGTATTGAGAGCGTGCAACAGACCGATCCAAGAAAAGACTAAGCAAAATCCCTGAAATTTTTTTAATGCCTTTGTACAAGCAATGATATACTTGTCGAAGGCAAAATATTTTTGCGATGGTGTAGACTCAAACTTAATAATCCTATAAGAGTCTTTGAAATAATTAGGTGTTTTTGTTCATTAGTGTCAATTACTTAGCTAATGATTGGAAACACCTATCAACATTGTGCAGTTTTAAGGGAGTCGCTATGGGTGGCATAAGCGTTTGGCAAATATTAATTGTTCTTTTAATTGTGGTACTTCTGTTCGGAACAAAAAAGTTGAGAAATGTTGGAACGGATTTAGGATCGGCGTTTAAAGGCTTTAAAAAAGCCATAAGTGAAGATGACGACAAGAAGTCAGAAGAGAGCGCTTCACAAGATGCTGATTTTCAAGCCGTCGAAGACAAAAAAACATCGCCTACTAATCAGACAACTGCCGAAAAAGACACAAAAAGCACTGAAAAAGCGACGACTAAAGACTAGTACCTATGTTTGATATTGGCTTTTGGGAAATCTTGGTCATTGGTGTTATTGCCTTATTGGTGATTGGCCCGGAGCGTTTACCTTCGTTTATTCGCTCAACTGCGGATACCATAAAAAGTATCAAAAGCGTTGCCAATGGTTTTAAGCAAGAAGTTTCCGAGCAGCTAAAAACCCACGAACTGCATGAAAATCTCAAGAAAGCTGAAAAGCTTGGTATGGATAATATTGGCGGTGATATTAAAAAAAGCGTTGATGAGCTAAAGCGCGCAGCGGAATCCGTTCAGCGTCCTTATAAGTCGGAAAACAAAACGAGAACGGGTGAACAAGCGAAAGACAACGCGCCTGATGCAAGTCCAAAAGTCGCTGATGAAGACGATAAGAAATGAGTGAACCCAGCAGTTTTATTTCGCATTTAATTGAACTACGCACCAGAATACTGAGAGCATTGCTGGCAGTATTTATTGTTTTTTTATGCTTGTTTTATTTTGCGCAAGATATTTATGCCTACATAGCCGAACCTTTGGTTGCCGCCATGCCAGTAGGGGCTAGTATGATAGCTACCGATGTGGCATCACCGTTTTTGGCTCCCTTTAAGCTAACGCTTGTTCTCTCCTTTTTTATCGCGATCCCCGTTGTACTCTATCAGGTGTGGGGTTTTGTTGCTCCAGGGTTATATCGCAACGAGAAAAAGCTTATTGCGCCTTTGCTTATAAGCAGCACGCTATTATTTTATGCGGGAATGGCGTTTGCTTATTATGTTGTTTTTCCGCTTGCATTTATGTTCTTCAACAGTGTTGCACCGGACGGAGTGCTAATCAGTACCGATATATCCAGCTATCTAAATTTTGTATTAAAACTGTTTTTTGCCTTTGGCGTTGCCTTTGAAATACCTGTCGCCATTATTTTGATGTGCTGGACAGGCGTAACCACACCTGCAAGTTTAAGAAAAAAGCGCCCCTATGTGATTGTGGGTGTGTTTGTGGTGGGTATGTTAATGACACCGCCTGACGTTATTTCCCAAACGCTTCTTGCCTTACCCATGTGGTTGCTTTTTGAAATAGGTGTACTAGTTGGCGGTTTGTATACTAAAAAACGCGAGCAGGGAGAGGAAGCAGAGTCTCAAACGGAGGAAAGTCATGAATAAGCGCTTTAATGCAAGCTGTCTGGTGATATCGCTTAAAAGTTTTTTTATCTGCTGCCTTGCAGTCCCTGCTTTTGCAAATGAGCATGAATCTTCAATGACGAGCCGCGTTGAGGCTTGTATTCAGATAGAGGAAGATAAAGCGCGTTTAGCCTGTTACGACAAAGTCTTTAGAGCAACAGTAAATGGACAAAGCATCAACACGAGCATCACAGACGCCCCTTTAAATAACAATGGTCTTAGTGAGAGCATAACAGCGGCCCAAAGCCAGGAAGCGATGATTGAACAATTTGGTGCCGAAGACTTAAAAAAAGATTTTGAAGAAAAAGACACCCTGGAAAGTATTCAAAGTTCAATCGTTGACATATCGAAAAACCTTCGCGATGTTCGTACGTTTTATCTTGCCAACGGACAAGCATGGCGTGAAAAGCAAACCAGTCGCGCACCTTTTAGGGAAGATGACACGATTATCATTGAAAAGGGTGCGCTAACTTCTCATTATTTGAAGCGCTCCGGCTCTAATCGCAGAGTGCTTGTCGAGCGTGTAAAGTAAGTGAGGTGGTTTGATACCGGTGTCAACTTACTTGACCCGCGTTTCGATATTCTTCAAGTTTTAGACGAGAGTAAATTGGCCGGCGTCAGTGATATCCTCGTTATCTCGAGTGATATTGAAGAGTCTTTCGCCGCTCGAGACTTGTGTCGTAAAATCAATACCGAGCAATCAACGCAAGCATCCCCTATTTTCCTCCATCAAACGGCGGGTGTTCATCCTCACTATGCAGAACAAGCCGATCCAGTCACTTGGGCTAAACTTGAGCAGATTTTAGCCGATAATACGATAAGTGCTGTAGGCGAATGCGGGCTTGATTTTAATCGCAATTATTCCAGTCCACAGGCGCAACTCAAGGCTTTTGACGTGCAGTTGCAGTTAGCAAAAAGTCTTAACAAAGGCGTCTACTTGCATGAGCGGGAAGCGTTTGAAAAGCAACATGGTATGTTAAAGCATGTCAGTAGTAGCTTGCCGTTTAAGGTAGCTCATTGTTTTACAGGTACAGTTGAACAATTAAAAGCCTATTTGGCGCTTGATTGTTATATCGGTATAACTGGCTGGGTTTGCGACGACAAACGAGGTCAGACCCTTCAAGACGCTGTAAAAGTGCTCCCGCTAGAACGAATACTGCTTGAAACAGATGCCCCTTATCTTTTTCCGAAGACGCTCAGGCCACGGCAAAGAGATAATGCGCCAAAATATTTATCAGCTATTGCGCAAAAAGTAGCTGAACTTAAAGGCATTAGCGTGGGTGAAGTTGCGCTAGCTGCTTATGAGAATGCGTGTTCTCTATTTAAATAAAGAGGAAGTCAATGCAAGGCAATCAGGTCATACCGACTGACAGAAGCTACTGGATCGTTGCTTTAGTCTCGTTGTTTGTGTTTGCATTGCTTGCGCTTACGGTTTCTTTGACCTCGACAATAGAAGAAAAAAGCATTTCCCTTGAATCAAGTTTTGTCGTCAGTGAAGAGCTTGAGCCTCTGTCAATCATAAATATCCATGAAAGCCGCTTCAGTCCTTTGGTGAAAGACAATTTGGGTCTATCGGATGCCCCTCACTGGGTGCGTATTTCCCCTGGGCAGGTCGCTGAAAAAGAACAGTATATTTTTGAACTTAACTATGGCTTGTTGGATCAGCTTGATATTTGGGTGTATGCGCTTGATGAAAATGGACGAATCATAGAAGAGATTGCGACATATACCGCCGGCGATAAAAAAGCTTTCGTTTATAGACCGATACAGCATGAGCAGTTTCTGTTCCCGATCATTACCACTACCAATCAACTCCTGATCCTCTTGCGCGTAGAAAGCGAGGGGCCTATTAAGGTGCCCGCCAGACTTTGGGAAAAAGGTGATTTTATTGAGTACAGTGGTTCGCATAAGCTCTTTATGGGCTTGTTTTTTGGATACATGATTGCAATGGCGTTAAGCAATCTGTTTATCTACGCTACTACTCGCAACTTAACCTTTGCTGTCTACACTGGTTATGTCACTAGTTTGGCAATGGTAACTGCCACCTTACACGGCATAGGTTTTCGCTATTTGTGGTCGAATAACATTTGGTTTCAGGAGCGTGCCATTACGCTTTTCGCATGTTTCACTTTAATCCTGATCATCATTTTTTCAGCACAAGTGCTGGACCTAAAAAATACAAGCAAACGCGCCAATAAAATACTCAATGCAGTGAAGTATATCTTTATTATTCTTGCCATTTTGAGCTTTTTCTTACCCTATTCCATACTGCTCAAAAGTATTCTTATCATGATTGCGGTGACTACGCCTGTGATTTTGATAGCAAGTCTCAATTTAGCCTTCAAAGGCAATTTAATTGCTCGCTATTTTTCAGGTGCCTGGGCAGCACTTTTGATTTCAGGCATTGCTCTGACGCTCGAAAACCTTGGATTATACGAATTACCTATTGATGCCAGTTATTTACTGATGGTAGGCGCAATTGCAGAAACGCTTTTGCTTGCCCTGGCCTTGGCGATTAGTTTTTCAAGTCAGTACAAGCAAGCAGAAACTGCCCGAGCCTTAGCAGTAGAAAATGAACGAAAAGCGATGGCTGCAAAAGATGAACTGTTACAGCTACAAATGCAAACAAAAGAGGCATTGGAATATAGTGTTGAGGAGCGAACCCTAGAACTGGAAATTGCGCTTCGTGAGCTTTCAGAAGCGAACAGAGAACTAGAGCGACTCAGCGCCATTGACCCGCTCACTGGGTTAATGAACAGACGCTACTTTGACAAGCGACTATTAGCAGAATCCAGGCGCTCGAGACGAGAAAAGCGACCCCTTGCATTAGCCATGCTTGATATTGATCACTTTAAAAAAATTAACGATAACTTTGGTCACATTGCAGGCGATGCTTGCCTCAAACATTTCGCAAGTATTTTGCAAAACCATATCAAACGTCCCTCAGACGTTATTTGCCGTTATGGAGGTGAAGAGTTTGTCGCAATCCTGCCTGCAACGGATTTAGAAGGGGCGCAGACATTAATGGAGAAGGTCCGCAAAGCTCTCGAGCAATCTCCGGCAGAGTTTGAAAATCAGTCTATAAAAATGACGGTAAGCATTGGTCTTAGCGCAAAAGAAATCGCTGGAGATAAAGAGCAGGAAGCCTTGCTAGATAAGGCCGATAGACTTCTATATGAAGCGAAAGAGTCAGGCCGTAATAAAGTTATTGCGCAGGCCTTATAGCGATGGCATTTATAACTGATTTCGAAGCTGATAGTCCTGCGCATGAGCAGCAAAATCAAGGTGTAAATCTTTCCTTTTTCGGCCAAAGCTTGAATTACTTTTTTGTTTTAGCATCGTTTTTGTTACTGGTCTATGTCACTCTCAGTCTTAGTGAAGAAAAACACATCGGCCAAACCTTAACACAAGTTGAACTTTTTATAGATGAATCTGGCGAATACGATATTCACGATGTACTGAGTTTAGAGGCAACGCACTGGCAAGCGGTTAACGAATTTAACTTTGGTGCAACAACGAAAGTACATTGGCTGCGCTTGCCCTTAAAACGCGGATCCAACCTAGAGCAGCAACTTTTGCTTTTTGAAGATGTGTTAATCGATAGCCTGGAGATATACTTTGTCGACAAACAAAATGGTGTATTTGAGCATTACATCTTAGGTGACAAGCAGCTATTTGAAAAGCGCCCGATTGCTGCCTCAAACTTTATGCTTGAACTCCCTCAGCACAATCAAGACGCCGACATCTATATCCGGGCACAAACCTCTGTGTTATTAAACCTGAATGCGCAAATCTGGAATTCTGCTGAGTATTTAAAATATTCAAGTGATGAAAACATTTTTTACGGATTGGTGTTTGGTTACATACTCGCACTTTTTTGTTACGCGCTTTTGATGTTTGCAACATCGAATAACAAAGAATATGCCTTTTATGCTGGTTACTTATTAGCGTTTGCGCTTCATATAGCGGCCGCTACTGGCTTTGCTTATCATTATCTCTGGCCAGACATACCTTACTTGCAACAAACGGCTAGCACCCTTTCAATCAATATTATGATGCTGTTTCTATTGCTCTTTACTCAGGAGGTTCTGGGTTTCAAAAAGCGTTCCGATGTAGGTTCACGTTTGATTCGATGGCAAATAAAATATTATGTTGCATTAATTTTTCTGGGTATTTTTTACTATCAGGCCTGGTTAAGTAGTCTTAGCATAATAAGTTTGGCATGTTTTACTGGCCTGACGTTTTTTATTTGCCTGAACTGCGCAAGTCAACATAGACAACGAAGCGTTTTCTTCTCTGTCGTCTGGCTGATTGTGTTTGGCTCTGCATTAATTTCTATTTTGGAAAGGTTTAATTTTATTAGCCTGGATATAGCACCGACTTATTTGATTATTGCAGGCTTTAATCTGGAGACGCTTTTAATTGGTTTGGCGCTGATTAATATGTATCGTATTAATCAACGGCTGACAAGACGAGATAGGGAGCTTGCCTTAGTTAAAGAGCGGGAGATGCTAAAGGCGAAAGATAGCTTGATTGAAACACAGCGTCATGCGCAAGATAAGCTGGAACGAGAGGTTCAGGAGCAAACTGCACAATTGGAGTCTGCATTGCAGCATTTGTCGAAAGCAAGCCAAGAACTCAAGCACATGCGCAATGTGGATGGATTAACCGGTTTGCCTAATCGATACCTTTTTAGTGAGCACATTGCATGTGCAAGTGAATATTCCGTCGACAATCAACGTCCATTAGCGATCGCAGTTTTAGATCTCGACCATTTTAAAGTAATAAATGACAAACATGGTCATCAGGCAGGCGATGCCGTGCTTAAGACATTTGCGAATATGCTGCATCATTTCTGTGAAAAACATGCTTTATTTGCTTGTCGTTTTGGAGGCGAGGAATTTATTGTTGTTGGGCAGAATTTGTCTTTAGAGTCTATGACCAAACTAATGGAAGATGTTAGACTTAAGCTTAGTGAAACTGAGATTGTTCATAACGAACAGGTGATTACGTGCACCGTGAGTATTGGTATCACCTGCAGCATTTTGGCGCGTCCAAAAGACTACAAAGACATGCTCGCAAAAGCGGACACGCTGTTGTATGCCGCTAAACAAAACGGACGCAATCAAGTCGTTTCTGCAAACTAAACTGCTGCTTTTTTAAAAAAATTAGTCAGAATTTACAAAATTCATGAAAAAACCAGGAAGGATCGCTATGTTTCCTCACACCCGTTTACGTCGTCTTCGTCGCACAGCTACGCTGCGCTCCTTAGTAAGTGAGCATTCGCTAGGTACAAGTGATCTTATTTATCCCGTTTTTGTGTTGCCAGGTAAAAGTGAGCGTGAGGCGATACACTCCATGCCACTCATTGAGCGTTTAAGTATTGACTTACTGATTAAAGAAGTGAGTGAGTGTGTCGCTCTTGGCGTAAAAACCTTCGCATTGTTCCCGGTAACGCCGCAAGACAAAAAGAATTTAAGCGCATCTGAGGCCTTCAATCCTAATGGGATTGCACAGCAGGCGATTAAGGCACTCAAGGACAAATTTGGCGACGAAATTGCGGTGATAAGCGATGTTGCACTTGACCCTTTTACCATTCACGGGCAAGACGGCATTATTGATGAAGCAGGCTATGTATTAAATGAC
Organism: Ningiella ruwaisensis; assembly: GCF_004798935.1. GTDB lineage: Bacteria > Pseudomonadota > Gammaproteobacteria > Enterobacterales > Alteromonadaceae > Glaciecola > Glaciecola ruwaisensis. The sequence goes on from NZ_RAHT01000004.1 coordinate 332,001, forward strand.
CAAACCACAGAAGTGTTAATCAGGCAAGCCTTGTCACATGCCGAGGCAGGAGCTGACATCGTTGCACCATCAGATATGATGGACGGCAGGATTGGAGCGATTCGAATGGCGCTTGAGACCGAAGGCTGGGAAAACACCTGCATCATGGCCTATGCCGCAAAATATGCCTCTAACTATTATGGTCCATTTAGAGACGCAGTCGGCTCGGCCGCTAACATCAAAGGCGGCGATAAAAAAACTTACCAAATGGATCCGGCGAATTCTGACGAAGCACTACATGAAATTGAGCTTGATTTAGAAGAAGGGGCCGATATGGTAATGGTGAAACCCGGCATGCCTTATTTAGACATTGTGCAGCGCTGTAAGTCAGAACTTAAAGTGCCCACTTTTGCCTATCAGGTGAGTGGCGAATATGCCATGCATCAGGCTGCCTTTGAAAAAGGCTACTTAAAAAGAGAAGCGGTCATTCTCGAATCATTGCTGTGCTTCAAAAGAGCAGGTGCAGATGGTATTTTGAGCTACTTTGCCAAGCAGGCGGCTGAGATATTAAATAACTGAATTTCATAATAAAAAACTTTGAATGATTGGTTTGCAATGACTGGTTGACATGGCGACGAGGGGGGGGGGTAACATAAAACTTCGTTGAAGTAAAAAAAGGAATTTAGATATGCTTAAATTTATTAAACGATTAACTGCTACTGGTTTCATATTTGCCTCTGCATTGTCTAATGCACAGATGATTGACGCTTATGTTTGTCATGATTGTGGTCAGGCAGAAGCGAAAGCCCGAGCTGCAACAAAATTTATTCAGCCAGAATGCGAATTTACAGACTTAGGAGGAGGTCCGGCAATCATTGGTGAAACGCCTATGTTTTGTAACCCAACCTCCAAAACAGTGGTTATATTAAATCCTCAGCAAAAACTCGCATGGAAATACGTTGTCAGAGCGAGTTATCCGCAGCAATATATGATTCAGGTTGATGCACAAGCACGCACAATGTCTACTCAGGAGCGTGAAACAGCGAGTGCGTTTTTTACCTTTTTTGATGATGTAGTTGCTGCAACAAATAATGGCTTGTTACAACTTACAGCACCGCAAAACTTTTTAGGAAGTTCGAGCCACAATACGTTTACAGAACATTCTAATGCATTTATGAATAACTCATCTTCAGGCTCGGCATCGTGTAGTATTGTTCAGGAGTTTATGGGCAATCCACAAGATCAAAGAGCAGTGCTTGATTTTGTAGCTCGTGAAGTTGTCTCCCAACTGCAGGGAACCAATCCCTACGACGCTCATGAAGATGTAGACATTTCAGGTTTGGGTGTGCAGTTAGGTCAGAACTCGGTGGGCTTTAGTATCCAATGGGATACAAAAGAAAAACCTGTTGCTGCAATCGTTGGCGATAATCGAAATCGTTTGGTTTTTGATTTAGAATTTAAGGGAAATATTTTTGGGCCGGGGTCCGGATCTATTATAGTAAACCCGATAATCGACAGGCACTTTTCAAGAATCGATGGATTGGATTTTCATAACGCTTTTCCAAACGGCGTAATCGACCAATCAAATAATACCACAACCGATGAATTTTCATGTTATCGAGATTTAATGACGGAATTGGCAGAGGAACCAGCGTGGGGAAGCTTTGTAGGTGCTGGACTGGAGTCATCTAATGAGCTTACAATGCGACGAGACTCTCCAACTGGGCCGCAGTTTTGCGTACGTTCTGTCAGCGTACAAACCTGCGCCACTGACCATAACGGGAGAAGTTGTTCAAGAACGGTTTACCATTTCCCAGAAAGGTGTCTTTAAGTTTATTTCACGGAACTAGGTGAGAATTTTCTCGCCTAGTTCAGTTTTACCTGAATATTGTCAATCAGTCGCGTTTTGCCCAAAAACGCAGCGGCAAGGATAACAAGGTGCTTATCCTCATGGCCGACTTGAAGCAAGCTTTCAGCGGCTCTAACTTCAATATAGTCTGGTTTCAAGCCAGCCTCGACTAATTGCTGTCTTGCACCCACTATCAGTACTGAAAAATCGCGGCGCCCTTTTTCTATTGCGCTTGCCATATCGCTTATTACCTCATACAGGCGAGGCGCGATTTTTCTTTGTTCCTGGCTTAAATAGTTGTTTCTGGAGCTCATTGCCAAACCGTCCGACTCGCGCATCGTGGCAACGCCATGAATGCTCAAGTTCATCGATAAGTCTGTCACCATGGCTTTGATAACTTGTAATTGCTGAAAGTCTTTCTCGCCAAAAAACGCCATATTTGGCTGCACCATATTAAACAACTTGCACACAATTGTTGCCACGCCGCGAAAATGGCCGGGACGACTTGCACCACAAATCATATAGGACAAGCCAGGTACTTCAACAAAGGTTTGCTGCTCTAGACCTCGCGGATAGATATCGCTAACGCTAGGCATGAAAAGTATATCCACGCCTAAACGTTCAAGCGAGGATTTATCTTGCTCAATCGTCCGGGGATACGCGTCGAGATCTTCGTCGGGACCAAACTGCAAGGGATTAACAAAAATAGACACAACCACTTTGCTTGCGTGCTTTTTAGCTTCAGCAACAAGCGCTAAATGACCTTGATGCAGATTGCCCATTGTGGGTACAAACGCAATTGCTTCTTTAGCGCTTTGCCAGGTTCGTCTTAACTCGCGAAGTTGTGTAATATCGGTGATTATTTGCATAAGCTTTCATGAAACGCTCTTATTTAAGCGTGGAGACAGAATCGTTAAAACAAGCTTACATTATTCAAACCAATGCTCGCTTGCCGGAAATGCCGCAGATTTTACATCGTCTATATAGTGTTGAACAGCTTTTCGGATGTCGCCCGTTTCAATCAAAAAGTTTTTACTGAATTTAGGCATGTAATTGGCGCTTATGCCTAACATATCGTGCATAACCAGAATTTGCCCGTCGGTATCGCAACCTGCACCGATGCCAATGACAGGAATTGTAAGTGCCTCACTTACTTTTTTTGCAAGCGATGCAGGCACGCATTCTAAAACAAGAAGCTGAATACCCGCCTGCTCTAATTGTATTGCTGATTGCAGTAGCGCATCGGCTTTGTCTTTTTCACGGCCCTGAACTTTGAAACCACCAAAAACATTTACTGACTGCGGAGTTAAGCCCAAATGCCCACACACCGGAACAGAGCGCTCCACTAAGCCATGAATCGTTTCTAAAAGCCATTCTCCACCTTCCAGTTTGACCATGCTAGCGCCAGAGCGCATCAGTTTTGCCGCTTGCTCGTATGCAAGTGCCGGAGTACTATAGGTCATAAATGGCATATCAGCCACTACAAAAGCACGTTGAGCGCCGTTTCTCACGCATTGAGTATGGTACGCCACATCATCAATGCTGACACCAAGCGTGCTATCTTCGCCCTTCAATACCATGCCAAGTGAATCACCAATCAATAGAACATCTATTTGCATTTCATCAAAAAGCTTGGCGAAACTGGCATCGTATGCGGTAAGTGCGGCGATCTTTTCGCCATCTTTTTTCATGTTTAACAAGCTGGAAACGGTAACTTTTTTCATCTAAACAATCTCAATTTTTTCAGATAGTCGCTTAAGACCGTCCAAGCCGCATTTATGGATCCATGCGGCCAGCGGTAAACCATCTTGCATAATTAAATCAGGTGCAATTTCAAACAAGGGAACTAACACAAACTCGCGTTCTCGCATACCGTAATGCGGTAAGGTTAGACGTTCAGTATTTAAACGCAAATCGTTAAACATCAGCATGTCTAAATCAAGCGTTCGAGGGCCCCATTTATGGCCTTTGCGTTCACGACCATGTGATTGCTCAATCGCTTGAAGCACATCTAGCAGTTCTTCGGGCCTTAATGAGGTTGTAACCTGACATACCGCGTTTACGTAGTCAGGCTGATCTTTTGGTCCCATGGGAGCACTTTGATATAAATGAGACCAACGCTGCAACGATACTTTTTCATGCTGGTGAAGATCACGTAGGGCACCTTTTAGCTGCTCTGCCGGTTGCGCTAAATTACTACCTAAGCCAATAAAAGCCGTATCAGACATCATTGCTCGGCTGTCCTGTCTCTGTTTTAGGTTTAGTGCGCTTTTTACCCCCTCTGGGGCGTTTTCCGGATTTAGGATTGAGCGCTTTTAACATGTTGGCTCGCTTGTCGTCTTTTGCTTCCTGAAAGTCTGTCCACCACTGCGCGAGCTCAAGCGTTTGACCCCCTTCAACTTCAGCACGAAGGAGCAAAAAGTCATAAGCTGCACGAAACCGCGGATGACTTAGCAACTGAAATACTCGCTTGCCAAAGCGTTTTTGTAGACGGCGCTGCAAAGACCAAATTTCGCGAACAACAATGGTGAAACGTTTGGGAACCATTATGCGCTGGACTTGACGCTGTATGATTTCCGCACTGGCAATATTCATTGCATCATGCGGATTTAACTGAGTATCGAAAATTAACTGCTGTGCACGTTCTTCCATGGGATACCACAAAATCGTAGCGTACAAGAACGCAGGCGTAATGCGCATATCGTTTGCAATACGTTCATCCGTATTTTTCAGCATCTTTTGTATAAGCAGTTGCTCTTTGCCTTTTGGGTCATTAAGCATGCCATCTAAAATAGGGAACAAGACTTTAAACAAGCCAAGCTCTTGCAGAGAAAGTAGCGTTTTAAAGCCGCGGCCTGATAGTAAGAGCTTACTGACTTCTTCAAACAATCGTGCAGGCGGAATATTCGCAAGTAGATGCGCATGAGCCGCAATAATACCTTTCATTTCATCATCAATTCGCATATTGAGCTTAATGCTAAAGCGCGCTGCACGCAGCATGCGAACCGGATCTTCTTTGATCCGCGTTGCGATATCGCCAATCATTTCAATTTGCTGATGCTTGATGGCATGCATACCGTTTGCAAAATCGAGGATGTTTTCATTTGTGGCATCAAAATACATGGCGTTAAAGCTAAAATCTCTGCGAGCCGCATCTTCTTCAATTGTGCCAAAAATATTGTCTCTAATCAGTTGCCCGTCGCGGTTTTGCTTTGCATGCGTATCTTTTGCATCTTCAACATGATGGCCACGAAACGTTGCGACCTCAATTATTTCTCGGCCAAAAGTAATATGAGCAAGTCTGAATCTGCGGCCAATCAATCGACAGTTACGAAAGCATGCTTTGATTTGCTCAGGAGTTGCATTCGTCACAACGTCAAAGTCTTTAGGGCTGAGCCCAAGCAGACGATCGCGAACGCATCCTCCGACCGCATAGGCCTGATAATTATGTGCAACCAAGGTTTTGAGCACGCGTTGCGTGTTTGGGCTTAAATCGCTCAGGCGCATGTGATGGTCATCACGCTTTATTACTGTGGCTTCTAGGCGTAGCGGCTTTTCTTGCGAGGTTTGAGTCATGAAAATGCGTGCGTTCCTGTAAGTAATTGCTTGACTTAAATTTTACGAAAATTGTTATTTCTTATTTTCTCTGGATAAGCAGTATACGTCATTTATACGCGAAACCAGAATTTCTCTTTTTGCTGAAATATTATCAAATGAAAAATGGGAAATTGCCCAGGACAAAAGTGTTTCTGCATCATCTATTTGGTCGATGTCACGATGTTCGCACGCTAAAAAGTGCAAAGCACTCTTCAAATTGCTTAAAGCCAGTTCGTTTTTAATGGCAGGCGCGTGATGTTGCTTGGATAGTTTCTGACCGGCTTCACTGGCTGCAACGGGAATATGAAAAAACTGCGGCACAGGGTAACGAAATGCTTCAAATAAGCTGAGGTGAAGAGGACTCAAATCGAGTAAATCAGAGCCTCTCACGATAAAATTAACCCCTTGGGCGATATCATCTGCAATAACCGCTAAATGATAGGCATAAATACCGTCTGCACGTTTAAGTACTGGGTCTTCAAAGGCAAACTTGTCCTCTACCGTAACCCTACCGTAGTGTAAATCATCAAACATTTGTCGATGAGCGTTGTTTTTCCAGCGAATAGCTTTGTTCTCAAAGCCAAGTCCTTTTTCACGACAATGCTGGTCGTAGTATTGCGCAGCAGGGGGCGTGCGCTCACGAATTTGCCTGCGACTGCACTCGCAAGCATATAGTTGTTTTTTATAATGCAAATCAGCGAGTACATCTTCATAAATTGCATGACGCTGGCTTTGATACAGCACTTCATCATCCCACTGCATTCCATGAGCACGCAATGAATCAAGAATCATCTGGCTATATTTTGTATCTATGCGAGGTGTATCAATATCTTCGATGCGTACTAGCCACTTACCTTGATGTTGTTTGGCATGCAGATAACTTGCAAGGGCGCAAATAAGCGAGCCAAAATGAAGTGGGCCAGAGGGGGAGGGCGCAAAGCGCCCTACATAATTAGACTGCAATTGTGATCTTGGGTGCATTACCCTTGGAGCTGTTTCTCTTTAATTTCTGCCATGGTTTTGCAATCGATGCAAAGGTCAGCGGTAGGTCGCGCTTCAAGTCGCTTGATCCCAATTTCAATTCCGCATGAGTCGCAAAAACCAAAATCATCTTCTTCAATGCGCTTGAGGGTTTTCTCGATTTTCTTGATCAGTTTTCGCTCGCGGTCGCGCGTGCGAAGTTCAAGCGAAAATTCTTCTTCCTGTGCCGCTCTGTCAACCGGATCCGGAAAGTTTGCCGCTTCATCCTGCATGTGATGTACAGTGCGATCTACTTCCTTTCTCAGCTGGTCTCGCCAAGCAAACAAAATCTTTTTAAAATGACCGAGCTGGTCATCATTCATATATTCTTCGCCCGCCTTCTCTTCATAAGGCGACAGCTCTGCAAGGGCTAAAAGCCCAATTGATTTTGATTTTTCTGTTGGCATTTGCCATTCTCCTAAGCAAAAAACATGTATACCGCAGATGCCATCCATTTTGGCAATGAAGCCTTGTTTAAGGCCTCACAAGTCATTACATGTATCGTCCACCGACGCGGGCACCTTAGTATTTGTTTACTATTTATACAAGCGTGTTGTTTTCGCTTGAAGGTTACCCGAAAAAAATTAAGGACGGTAATATGGTCATTTTTTTAGAAATTGCAATCTTTTTTTACTAAGAAATTTCGACCTTGTGGCTTAATTCAATGCCCCGTTCTGTCATCTGACAACCATACGCCAGCATTTCGACGCCATTTTCTTTTGCGTATTCAAACGCTTCCTGATACTTGGGATCAATAAAATGGGCAATGCCAAATGACCTGATGTTCTCCAATTGAATACAAAATAATAAATAGGCTAGCTCGCCATTTTTTGCTATTTCAGCCAATTCGCGGCAATGCTTTTGTCCACGTGTGCTCACTGCGTCAGGAAAATAGGCATTGTCTGATTTTCGTAAAGTCACTGATTTAACTTCACAGAACGCGTCAATCGCGCCATCTTCTGTGAGTTTAAAGTCTATTCTGCTGGCGCCGCGTTTAACTTCTGCCTGTAGCCGGGAATAATGAGCTAGTTCTGGTATGCGCCTGTTTAGCAAGGCATCTCTTACAACGCGATTTGCATTAGCCGTGTTCACACCAATTTTATTGCCACTGCCGTCCGATGAATACTCCCAGGTGTAGGCGTATTTGCGCTTGGTGTTAGTGCTTTTACTTAGCCATACGTCAGCGCCCGGGGCATCACAACCGGTCATTGCGCCTGTATTTGGGCAATGGGCGGTTATTATGTTGCCGCTTGATAGTTCTACGTCGGCCAGAAAGCGTTTGTATCGTTTAACTAATTTGCCTTGAATTAATGCGGATGTGAACTTGTACATTTGTTATTATCTTGGCCTAAAATGTTTAGCTTCAAACATTATTCAATATTCGCGCATATTCTGGAGGAAGAATGACAGCATTTACAGTAAAACTGAGTAATACCCCAGCCCCAAGCCATGTTCAGGCTACTCTCCCGTTATCCTACAATGAAAGCGGCGCGATTATTCATTTAAATCAAGATAACAATCAAATTGTAGACGAGCAACAAGAGTCGCTGGCTCTCATTTCAAAATGCGCAAGAAAACTAAGTACTTCCTTTACTGGCGACGCTAAGCTTGAAGGTGATTGGGATTTAGAGCAGCAGTGGGCTTTTGCACTAGGTTTTGGTTCGCCAAAATCCAAAGGCGAAGTAAAATGGTGTAACACCGCTGATAAAACAGATCTAGAACAAATGTATCAGGCCTTACGATTTACGCGCGACCTGGTTAATCAAACACCTGAACAAATGAGTCCTGAAGCCTTATCATCACAAGTCAGTGATTGGATAAGTGGACTAAATAATGCAGCGGTAAGTGTACGCAAATGGGTAGGGGAAGAGCTAAAGCAAGCCGGTTGGCAAGGCATTTACGAAGTAGGTCGAGGTAGTGAGCGCCCCCCCGTATTGCTTGAGATTGACTATAACCCTGGCGCTGATGAAGACGCGACAGTAGATTACGCACTAGTTGGAAAAGGTATAACCTTTGACAGTGGCGGTTACAGCATAAAATCCAGCGAAGGTATGCTGGATATGAAATGCGACATGGGCGGAGCGGCTACAGTGGCAGGGGCAATGGGACTTGCCATCATGCAAGGCACTAAAAAAAGAATTAAACTGTTTCTGTGCTGCGCTGAGAATCTTATTAGCGGCCATGCTTACAAACTGGGTGATATTATTACCTATAAAAATGGGACGACAGTAGAAATTGTTAATACTGATGCTGAGGGGCGATTGGTACTGGCTGATGGTCTGATGGCGGCAAGTGAATCTGGAGCGAAGGTCATTATCGATGCGGCCACACTCACTGGCGCAGCAGTGATGGCGCTTGGTCGTGACTATAACGCCCTGTTTAGTTTAGATAAGGCGCTGCAATCCCGATTTTTAAAAGTCAGTGAATCGGTGAACGAGCCACACTGGCCATTACCTTTAACAAAGGCGCATCGCTTTAAATGCCCATCGCCTTTTGCCGATACAGCGAATTCTCGACCGCAGAAAGGAGGCGGTGCAGGTGGGGCATCCAATGCTGCTGGTTTTTTATCGCGCTTTGTCAACGAAGACGGAAAAGGCTGGTTACATATTGATTTAGCTGCAGCTTACAATCGAGACGGAACGGAAACAATGCCAAGCGGTGGGAGCGGCATGGGAATAAGAAGCATTGCGGCACTAATAAATGAACAAGCTTAATTGGCTGCTTATTGAGTGTTAGAAGAAAAGACCGGGCGAGTACTACAGGCCGCCCAGTCTTTCTGCAAGTTCTTTATATTTTTCAACGTCGTTCTTATCAAAAAGCGGATTGCCTTCGCCATCTTTGTCTTTTGACAACAGCAGGCTTTCACGTTCAAGGCGCTGTACGCGAACATCTTGCACTTCAAGAAATTCAGCAACTTCGCTTACGGACATTAGTGACATGATTTGCTCCAAATATAAAAATAAGTTTTGGTTTACAATGTAACGACCTGAAAATACAAAAGATTAGAAAAAACTTGCTTTTAAATGTACGGGTTACGCAATTTATTAGCGCTTTCATAAGATAAAGAGTTGATTGGTGATGATGTTAGAAGTGTTAGCTGCGGCTACAATGCTGTTTTTGATTATGGATCCACTGGGTAACTTGCCAATCTTTATGTCTGTTTTAAAAGGTATAGAACCAGAGCGAAAAACGAAAGTTGTATTAAGAGAATTGATCGTTGCATTGATCATTCTTATGGTATTTTTGCACAGCGGACAGGCGCTCTTAGACTTTTTACAAATTGAACAGGAAACCGTTAGTATCGCCGGTGGTATCATTCTTTTTATTATTGCACTGAGAATGATATTTCCAAAACCAGGCGGCGTGATGAATCTGCCGCCCGGTGAAGAGCCTTTTATTGTGCCGCTTGCTGTACCGATGATTGCCGGGCCATCCACTATGGCTGCGCTAATTTTGTTAGCAAATCAAGAGCCTGATCAAATGATGCAATGGAGTCTTGCGCTATTTGCGGCGTGGGTCTTAAGTGCGCTTATTTTACTTATGTCAAACAAGGTGCATAAATGGCTAGGTGAGAAGGGCCTTAGAGCGGTAGAGCGATTGATGGGGATGATACTTGTTATGATTGCCATACAAATGTTTTTGAATGGCGTAACATCGTTTATCAAGCATGTAATGCAGTAAGCAGGGCGTATTATTTTTACTATTGAAACGAGTCGTTTATGAAAAACACTGAACCACATAGCAAGCTCAATATGTTTGCACAAATCCGTTCACTCTCAAAATCGAGTGCTATACTTTTGTGTAGCGCGCTTATTCAACGAATGCTGCCAAACTACCTTTTGTTTTGTGAATTGACAGACTTCAGCGATGCAAATCGCAACGCCCAGTGGCCTGATGTAGCAAAAAACCTTGTGAATCTTTTATGGGAAGTAAGCACCAATAAAGCCATGAAGCTAAATGTGGATGTGCAGATGGAAAAGCTTGAAGAAATCACGCCCGATGTTCAGCTTTACGATAATCTTGGGGCCTACGCGGCACTTGATTTTTGCATGGCTTTGCATGCGTCATACCAGTTAATTAGCAATGAAGAACCCAACGAGGCTGTAACTGTGGCAAAACTTAGCCAAGGTAGCGTAGAGCGACATATCATGGGGCTTGAAGATAAAGAATTGACAGGTGCTGAACTTAAAGCACATCCACTTATGCAGTATGAGATTGATTCGCTTAAAGCGCTTTTCGACTTTTGTGAGCAAAAAGGTATTCAAAGCCAGGATATAAAGGCTTTGAGAAAAGATATAATAGATAGTGGAGTGAGCTCTTTAGGCATAGAATTTTAATGGTCATCAGCATTCTTAGGTTAAAGTAATAGCGTGTATACATTTATTGCATTACATTTTTTGATTTATTTACAAAAAACCATTTAAATTTGATGTGACTTTAAGGGATGGTGACGGCAAGATGTATGCCCAAAACGGCGCAAAGAACGTTTTGGTCGTTCGTTAAGTATTGATCAAGAAATGAAATAATACTTTTTTTCGACTGAGTAGCAGACAAGCGGAAAACAGCTCGCTCGGATGACAAATTAGAGCGAAAAGACGAGTTGGTTAGTTATGCTATAAACCTGCCGTGGCTCTGGATGTTTTTAACTAAAGACTCACTTGACAGTTATATAAGCTCCGATTACGATGAAAGCATGAAGCGTTTCATCACAGGAGCGTTCATTACTACATTTAGCCAGTTTCAAGGCAGTAGCTGGACGGATTAAGGATTGATTAAATGAAAGAAGCTATATTCAAATATACCCTCGCATTTTTAGCTTTTGTGGCTACCTCTGGTCTAGAGGCAAAATCTTTGGGTGAAATGCCAGACTCCTCATTAGCAAAAGCCGTACACAAAGAGGTCGCCTTACAGCGCCAAATAGCTTTTGAGTTGGCGCCTGTTAAAAACAAAAATGACGCAGAATTTCATGCGTTACAGTCTGATAGTAGTTTTAATTTATTGTCTGAACGTTCAAAGGCTGTTTTTTTAAATAGTCTTGTTTTTAATGATTCAGGGTTGGTAAGTTTTAATTATAGTGTTTTGGAAAACGAACTAACGCCCACTCAAGCTTATAAATTGCTTCAGCTTTTCGGAAAACAGCATGTCGTTCATGTATTGACAAATGCGAGAATTGAAACAACCCTAGACTATTTGCTTCTTGAAAATAAAGGTTTTCCCAATTCTTCACCATCAATGGGAGTTAATGGATTTTCTGGTGGTGTAATTGGAATAGGTGGGGAAGACCACAAGGGGTATAAATGCGTGTCTAGAGCAAATTGTCAAGAAACAGCTACATACATTTGCATGAGCAGTTGCTGATTTGACGTTATGTGAACAAATTTACATGTTGTTATTCAGATGTATAATTGTTTTGTGTCTCACAGCTAGCGAGAGTACTTTCGCTAGCTGTGAGACAATAAACGATACTTGGCAGAGAATTTTGGAGATAGAAAGCACTCTTGCCTCAGAAGAGTCAGTGGGCGACGAAACGTTTGTGCTAGACAACCGTTTAAATAAGTTCCAAGAGCTATTTTCGATGTGCATAGAAAACGTCTATTCCCCAACAGTGATGTTAACTTGGTCTGATGAAGAAATACACACTTTTTTCATGGTGTTAAATCATATAAACTTTTACGCTCCGACTGATGCAAGCTTATTACTTTTTTCAAAATTTGTTTCTGAAATCTCTGAAGACAACAGCAATCATAAGAATTACAGAAAACAATTAGAGCAAAAATTGTGGAAAGGTTGGCAGTTTGACGAGCTACAGAATTACAAATTGATTTCTGGTGAGAGTTCTACTTATATTATTCCGGAGATTAAGAGTAAAAAAAAGAATCAACAAAAGGGGCATAAGTATTTACGTGTAACAAATCCAAAGCTTCTGTACGAAGACTACATAGATTTATCTTCTGGAAATTTTTTGGTAGTTGTCGGTTCCACTCTCTGTAGTCCATCTAAACGATTCACCAGTTGGTATGAGAAACGAGCTGAAGAACTGCAAAGCTCGGAGTTTTCGGTTGTTTGGTTGACCAAGCAATTCGAAGAGTCGAGATTTTCTAACGTTTATTCATTCAATAAAGAACATACACATATAGAATATAATTTCGTTCAAGCAGTTGAAGATTGGCCGTTCATTACATACTGGGGAACACCAACTATATACTTTCTATCTGACGGAAAGTTAGTAGCGCAGATTGTTGGTTGGCCTGCTGAAGGCAGAGAAAACCAGGTATTTGAAAAAATAAACGAATATTTTGCAATAGAAATGTCAGATTAAGTCGAGACTGATTAAAATCGCGATGTTAAGACTAGGCGAATTCGACATTTTTTATCCTTACCCGCAAATAGCTAATTTATTTTACTCGAAACAGCCTAATGCTGGCCTGTTGCGTGGCTTTTTCTCTTAGCAAGCTCAACTTAGAGGCGAGTGTTGCATCCAAGCTTATCCCATGTTCAGTTTCCAAATAAACAAGCGAACCGTGTTGCAATAGTCTGTTGTCAAATAGCTGCGTTATGGCCTTCAGTGCCAAATGCTTTGAAAAGGGCGGATCGATAAAGACAATATCAAAAGGCGGAGACTCAGAGACTTCAGCAGACAGCTTTTTACAAAAGAGTAGCGCGTCATCGCAATGTACTTCGACCGAGCTTCCTGTTTGTAATTGTAATCGATTTTCTTCTAATTGTTTGGCGTTGGCTTTATCCATTTCGACCATGAGCACACTTTTAGCCCCTCTGGAGTAGGCCTCAAAGCCTAAGCTTCCTGCTCCTGCGAAAAGGTCCAATACGCGTGCGTCCACAATATCGTGCATTAGCCAGTTAAATAGCGTTTCTTTGGTGCGGTCGCCTGTTGGGCGCAAACCCTCTACCATTCGAACGGGGAGCTTTCGCCCTTTATGCTTACCAGCGATGATCCGTATTTGTCCGCTTTGTCTTGCGTTAATCGCTTTTGCTCCGGGTTTTATCGCATTTGAATCGGTTTTTTTTCGGAACTTGTTACGCTTGGGCTTTGAGAATGGCATCATTTCACTTCAAAGTGCTATTATAATGCACTTATGGTAAATGAAATCGCAGCACAAGATAAGATGCGTACTTAGTATTATGTAAAACCTTAGGAGCATTGCGTTGTTTAACTGGTTTAAAAAAGACAAAGAGAAAAATAAAGAGGCGCTCCCCACCGAGCAGGAAAAAGCCGAGCAGGAAAAAGCCGAGCAGGAAAAAGCCGAGCAGGAAAAAGCCGAGCAGGAAAAAACTGAGCTAAAAGAATCGCAAGAAAATGGGGCCCCTTCTGCACAGGAAAAAGCGACGCAGACCCAGAAAACTCAACAAGAGAAAACTCAAGAAGAGGTAACAAAAGAAGAGGTAACAAAAGAAGCCGCAAGTCCGGAAGTTGCTAACCAAGATTTCTTAAAACAAGAGCAGCTAAAACAAGAGCCATTAAATAAAGAAGCAGCCCTTCAAAAAGAGAAAAGCGAAAGCGGTTTTTTTTCAAAATTACGCGCGAGTTTGTCACGCACTAAAGAGAATATCGGCAGTGGTTTTATCGCGCTATTAAAAGGTAAAGAAATAGACGATGAGTTATACGAAGAACTTGAAACACAGTTATTGTTAGCCGATGTTGGCATGCAAACCACTACTAAAATCATCAACAATCTGACAAAAAGTGCCAAAATGTCTCAATTGAAAAACTCAGATGCGCTTGCCGCCATGCTAAAACAGCACATGCGCGATATTCTAGAGCCTGTAAATCAGGACTTGGAGATGGATGCGGGTTTTGATGAACAAGGCAATAAACTCCCCTTTGTAATTTTAATGGTTGGTGTGAATGGCGTAGGTAAAACCACAACCATTGGCAAACTGGCAAAGCAGTTTCAGGGACAGGGGAAAAAAGTTATGCTGGCGGCAGGTGACACCTTTCGTGCAGCAGCCGTTGAGCAACTGCAAGTATGGGGAGAGCGCAACAATATTGGTGTGATTGCCCAGCCGACTGGGGCGGATAGTGCATCGGTTATTTTTGATGCATTAGCATCAGCAAAAGCAAAGGGGGCAGATGTCCTTATTGCAGATACCGCAGGACGATTGCAGAACAAAGATAATTTAATAGAAGAGCTTAAAAAAGTGGTTCGAGTGATGAAAAAGCAAATACCTCAGGCACCACACGAAATTATGCTCACCCTTGATGCAAGCACTGGACAAAATGCAGTAAGTCAGACCCGAATTTTTAATGACGCCGTTGGAATAACAGGGATTAACTTGACTAAACTGGATGGCACCGCAAAAGGAGGTGTTATTTTTGCCTTGGCAGATGAATTTAAGATTCCGGTGAGATACATTGGGATTGGAGAGGGAATAGATGACTTGCGTCCTTTTTCGGCTCAAGCCTTTGTTGATGCTCTATTTGACGATGATGCGCAAAAATAACCTTGCAGTATTGATTCATCATTGCTGATTTAATACCGCATACACGCTACGATATTCGGGCGAGATAACAATAATTAAGATAGCGAAGTAATAGATGATTAAGTTTGAACAAGTCAGCAAGACCTATCCCGGTGGACAAAACGCGCTGTCTAAAGTCAGTTTTCACGTTGAACAAGGTGAAATGGCATTTTTGACCGGGCACTCAGGGGCAGGAAAGAGCACCTTGCTAAAGCTGATCAGCATCATGGAGCGCCCCACCGTAGGTGATGTTTTAATTAACGGGCACAACTTAAACAATATTACTCGCAAACAGATAGCCTATATTCGACGAGATATCGGCATGATTTTTCAAAGTCATCAATTATTAATGGATAAGTCGGTATTTGACAATGTGTCTTTGCCCTTGGTGATCGAAGGGCACACCCGCAAAACGATTGCAAAACGAGTAGATGCCGCGCTTGAGATGGTTGGACTGAAGGATAAAGCGAGAAACTTACCTATTACGCTTTCAGGCGGAGAACAACAGCGAGTAGGCATCGCCAGAGCCGTTGTTAATCGGCCACCTTTATTGTTAGCAGACGAACCAACAGGTAATTTGGATCCTAAGCTCTCAATGGAAATCATTCGTTTATTTGAAGATTTTAATCAGGCGGGCGTTTCGGTCTTTATCGCAACACACGACCTGGGACTGATTGCCCGAATGAAATACAGAACGCTGACGCTTAAAAATGGCCGGATGATTACTGATGGCCTGTCTCAGGCAGAGGAGGATCTTCTGTTATGAGTATCTTGTTTAAAGGCAGAAAGCAAGGCGCAAGCATAGACAAGGTCGGCCCCTTTCAACGCCTTGTCATGTTCTTTACTGATCATCTTCGTCAAGCTGTAAATAGTTTGGGTGAACTGTATCGCACTCCCTTTGCATCGCTTATGACGGTTGGCGTGCTCGGTTTCAGTTTAACTCTCCCTGGAACACTATATATCCTGGTTAAGAATACTGAACAAATCTCCGAACAATGGCAGCAGGCAAGTGAAATATCGCTTTTTTTAAACGACTCGGTAAGTGAAGCGAATGCGCAACAACTCGTTACACGTTTATCGGTATGGGATGAAATAGCAAGCGTCACCTATATATCCCCTGAAGAGGCGCTGGAAGAGTTTAAGGCACTTTCCGGCTTAGGAGATGCAATCGAATATTTAAATGAAAACCCGCTTCCTGCTGTTGTGTTAGTGGTGCCTACATCGAAACACGCCACACCCACTGCCGCAGCCATACTTCTTGATAAATTAAGGCAAGAGCGAGAAGTGGAAATGGGTAAACTGGATATTGAATGGCTAGAGCGACTTTATGCCTTATTAGATATTGCCAAGGAGCTTGTTTTTCTGTTGGCGGTGCTGTTATTTTTCGCTGTTGTATTGATAATCGGAAACACCATTCGCTTGAATATACTTAATCGCAGGGATGAGATATTAGTGATGAAATTGGTCGGAGCAACAGATGCTTTTATTCAAAGACCCTTTTTGTACACCGGTTTCTGGTTTGGTTTACTCGGTGGAGTCATTGCATGGGTAACGGTCTCCGCTATCTTGTGGTGGATAGGCTGGAGTCTTGAAGATTTTATGGCCTTATATCAAGTTAAATTTGATATCACCGGACTAGATGCCAAGGCGCTCGGTATCATGCTTTTACTTTCAATTGGCTTGGGTTTACTCGGTTCGATGCTGTCAGTGAAACGGCACGTTAAAGAGATTGAGCCAGAATAGCGCTTGAGGTGCAGGTTACTGTGCACATATTTGATTATTCCGTCTTTGCCCTAGGGAATACCGGCGAGTCTACTTGATGAATACTGTTTGCCCATAAGATTGAATCATGCAAGTGCGCTTGAACCTGTGTTTCAGTCACCCCGAGCTTATTGGAAATCGCTTTTAATGACATCCAACTGCTGGACTCCAAAGCCCTTACACAAGCTAATATCAATGCATATTGGCCTTTGCGTTCAATCAAGGCGCGTTTGATAGCGTTTGATAAAGAAATTTGATTGAGTAACTCACGCATATCGCGTTGTAAGATGACATCTATCAAAGACAGTAGCCCGACCATAAAGGCTGACATTGCATCATTTGAATCGAAAATTTCGTCGTCTAGCAACTCACAGAATTTTGCTCGAACAAGTGATACATGCAATAGTTCCTGAACGTTATTCTGATTTAAGTGCGCAACAGAAACGATAGCAATAAATTTTCTGAGCATGACCTCGCCCAGATAGCTAAGTGCATGCTTAATCGAGCTGATCTTATGAGATTTGTTAATCAGCGGATTATTAATAAAACGCAAAAGCAAATAGGAGAGCGTTGGATCTTTTTCAAATATCGCTCTGACCTTATCCGTATCCAATTCTTTTTGCGACGTCAGAGCGATCAACTCCAACATGCTGAGCTTATTCGCAGGTAATTCCTGTTGCGAATGTTTTGGTCGGGATAAAAAGAAAAAGCCTTGAAAGTAATCAAACCCGGCTTCAATGCATTTTTGGAATAATGTATGAGACTCAACGCGGGTGGCGATAGTTTTGATGCTCTTTTCAGCAATTTCTGACTGCAGTAGCTTAAGTTCCAGCAACGAAATGTTATTAATATTGATTTTTAAATAATCAGCAAGCGAGAGGCAAATTTCCGACAAAGGTGTTTTGTTGTGAATAACAAAGCGAAAACCCTTTTCTCGCAAATTTTGTATCGCAGAGATAAGCGCCGTTTCATCGTCATTAATATCGCTTATTTCTATAATCGTATCTTGAGGAAGAAACTCATTAGGCAGTCCGTGAATCAGGTCATCTTTTCTTACGCTGATAATTGATACATTGCCCTTTAGTAGCTCATCTAATCCAACTAATGAACCAGCGCTAACGCCGTCTTTGAAGCCCTCGTCAAGATCATGGGGTTTTACAGTATCTTGAGCGAACAGGCTCGCAGGCAAACTACCTTCGTCGCCGTCTCTAAAAACAAGCTGATAAGCGAATAGCTGTTGTGTGGAATCAAAAACTGGCTCTCTGGCAAATACAATCATGACTTATCGTTGCTATCAAAAGTGGATTTCATATCATCTGCCCATTTTACCGAGGCATAGTACATTTCAAAAAGCGCTGACTCTTTAACGCCAGCTTTTTGACTTAATTCGTATATTACTGCCCAGTCAGCTCGCTCAAAGGCAAAGCAAATTCTTAGCTGTAATGCTAATTGACTGTCGGTGTGAATCTCACAAAGCGCCAGCTTTACATCGTCGGAAAATGGCATGGACTTCATAATTTCAGGCATGGGTAAATCCATCAATGCGTCCATGTGAGAAAATAAACCTAAAATATAGCTACTTGGTGGATTGTCTTTAACCTGCATTTCAGCGGCCATCAGTTTACAAAAATGGGCTCTCACCAAAGAGGAAACAATCAAATCAGCCGGCTTATGGCTCTTTAAGTTCGCGATGGCTAACAAAGCAATGAATTTTTTTAGTTCAACCTCGCCCAAATAACGAAGTGCATGATGTAACGAATTGATTTTCATGCGCTTGTTCATCAAGGGGTTGTTGATAAAGCGCATCAATTTATAAGTCAGCCCAACGTCTTTCTCAAAAACAGCATTGATTTTGTCAAAATCGAACACTTTCGCGGAGCTAATCGCAACTAACTCAACGATTGATGAAGAAGCGATATCAATTCGCTTATGTTTTACAATTTCAGGTTTAGATAGAAAATAACCTTGAAAATAGTCAAACCCTGCTTCTTTGAAGCGTTCAAAGTCTTCTATTGTTTCAACTTTTTCTGCAATGAGTATTTTGTCCTGGGCTTGCAACTGCTTGAGTTTTCGTTGAATAGATGGATTCGCTAAATCAATAATATCTGCTTCAATTTTGATGTACTTCACCAATGGCATCAAATCATCCCATTCAGGTGAAAAGTCATAATCATCCAATGCGATTTTGTAGCCCATATTTTTTATATGTTCGCAGGCCTTAATAAAATCAGTATCTATATCAACGGTTTCTACAATTTCAATTACCACATTTAAAGGGTCGAGCGTCGAGGGAAACCGATACAAAATGGTATCTTGATGAAAGTTGATAAATGACGGTTTGTTGAAACTAATGTTTTCAACACCAATTGATAGATGACTTTCAGCCAACATCGAGCTGGTGGCTTCATCCGGTGAAATATCTGGAAAGCAATTACTTACTCCATCTCTAAAAAGAAGTTCGTAACCGAAAACACGTTTTTCGGTATCATAAATGGCTTGTCGAGCTACATAAGCGAACATATTTCCTTTTCCTGTTTTAGGGCGTTAAATCCTGGGTTTCATACCTTATTGGCGCCTACTTTTTTCTATTACACAGTGATCGAAATTAACAAATGCTTCGTTTTGTGCGATAACGTTAAAAAAATTTGATCTATTACTTGAGTTTTTGAAATCTGTCCTTATATTTACCAAGTCAAATTTCGATATCAATTTTAGATACAACTTGCGAACTATCGATCATTTGAACAGTCAAACTACTGTTACAAAATGAATGAGGTATGAATGAAAGATAAAATGCAATCACTCGCTCTAGCCGTACCTAATAGCGGAAGCATTGAAAGTTATATTCAAGCAGTTTCCAGCATTGACATGTTATCGGCAGAAGAGGAAAAATCTTTGGGCTTGCGTTTGTTTGAAAACGGAGACCTTGAGGCTGCGCGTAAGCTGGTTATGTCGCATTTGCGTTTTGTGGTTCATATTGCAAAATCCTATTCCGGATATGGATTGCCACAAGCAGACCTCATACAGGAAGGCAACATCGGCTTAATGAAAGCCGTCAAACGTTTTGACCCTCACGTGGGTGTTCGACTTGTTTCCTTTGCTGTTCATTGGATAAAAGCAGAAATACATGAATATGTGCTTAAAAACTGGCGCATAGTTAAAGTGGCTACTACCAAAGCGCAACGAAAGTTGTTCTTTAATTTACGAAAAGCCAAAAAGCGTTTGGGCTGGTTTACGCATGAAGAAGTTCAGAAAGTAGCCGATGAACTGGGTGTTAGCACTAAAGAAGTGTTGCAAATGGAAGCTCGTATGAGCAGTCAGGATCAAGCCTTTGATTTAGGCGCAGATGATGACGACTCAACAGCCTTTTCACCCGCTCAGTATCTTGAAGATAAATCGGCAGACGTTGAGAGTACTGTCATCAATAACGATTGGGATGAAGCTGCGACTAAACGCCTTTACTCTGCAATCAAAACCCTTGACGAGCGCAGCCAACATATCATTGAAACGCGCTGGTTAGCCGATGACAAGCTAACCCTTCAGGATTTAGCTGATGAATATCAAGTTTCTGCTGAACGCGTAAGGCAAATTGAAAAGAACGCAATGAAAAAGCTTCAAGCCGCAATGCTGTAAGTTAGAAAAGCATTTAATAATATTTTAAAAATCCGCCGTTTCGGCGGATTTTTCATATAATAAAACTTGATTGAGCTACTTAAAGACGCCTGTATGGAACTTGTTGACGTAAATAAAGCGCGCTACAGAAAGCATTTAAACATCATCATTGTTGTGAGTATTGTTGCGTTAGCGGCGGGCAGTTTGGGGATATCGCAAAGTCTAATCGCACTTTTCCCTGATCCCGATGGCAGTCACTTTCACTGGAATCTACTTGGAGTCATTCTTACTGTAATCGCAATGGCGATGATATTCCGGTCAATAAAACACCATCCATTTATGACAGAAGTCACTTACGTGTGGGAGCTTAAAAAGGTACTGAATCGCATTAATCGAAAAGGCGATAAAATTAAACATGCAGCGCAGCAAGGTGATGTCGATGCAATGACCATTCTTCAGTATAGTTATTCTGGTTCTCGCTTATTATGGAACTTAGATGATAATAATATTGTGATAGACGAACTGACGGTCGCACAAGCGGAACTTGATACATTAGCGAAAGAGCACCAACTCACGTTAGAGCCTAAAAATTTTAAAATAGAAATGTTGGAGAAGTACTGAACTTTTATCTACTAGCGTTGGGTAAAACCCAGTATTGACCTGAGAATTCAGCCACTTGATCATCACCGTCCAGAATGTCTACATGAAGCGAGACAGGACATTTTTTCCCTCGAGCCAGTAAATCAAATTTTGCTCTCACCGTTTCAATGTTGCATATTGCGCGAGGCTTCATTGTAATGGGCTTATGATAGTGAATAGAGCCATCTCCTAAAACAATCTCACCGGCTAAGTGCTTTTGTTTCAATTGCAAAAATATCATGCCCCAACCTGTTAATGTGGCAAGCGAATAAATACTGCCTGCAAACATGCTACCGTGAAGGTTGATGTTTTTATTCAAAGAAGCATGGGTTTCGATGGTACGCTCAGTATATTGATAGAGCTTGATGCCCATATGTTCAGTGATGGGAATTTCTTCATGCCAGGTTTTCTGTAATTCCCGGCACCACTTAGGATGCAGAACCAAGTTATTGTTATTAAATAGATGCTTACGCATCTGTTTTCGTTTTAACTTGCCCAGTTCGTTTGGGGCTTCATCAATTATCTCAAATCCACAGTTCTCAAAAAATTCGATGGAAGATTCACGCGAATTGGTAACGGCACGCTCTGCCCCGATATCGCGAGCGACCTGTTCCAGCGCGTTTAGCATAATCTGACCAACGCCCTTTCTTCGATATTCTTTATCTACTGCAATATGGCGAATTTGCGCTTCTTCTGTGGTATTTAAATGCACTCTTCCACACGCGACAATTTTACCCGATTGGTTTTTAAGAACGCGATGTTCACTAACGCTTTCGTATTCGTCTTTTTCCGAGCCTTCAGGATAACCCCATGGCTCACGCAACCACAACCACCTAAAGGCAAAGTAGGCTTTTAGCTCTTCATCGGTTTTCGGTTTTTCAACGGTGTACAATAGACGATTCCTTGTGCAAACTGCTACAAGCTAGTTTAATACGATTACGCATTACAGTATATATCAATGCAAAAAATCAGACTCTAAATTGAAAGGTGACGGGCCCATCATTAACTAATTCGATTTTCATATCCGCACCAAAAACCCCTTTTTCACAACGCAAATAGTTTGATTCTGTGTGAGCAATAAATGCTTCATACATGGCCTTGCCATGCTCAGGACTGGCACCTTGTGAAAAGCCGGGGCGATTGCCTTTATCGGTTTGGGCGACAAGCGTGAATTGGGAAACGACCAAAAGCTCTGCATCTATATCAATTAAACTCAAATTCATTTTGCCGTTTTCATCATTGAAAATACGATAATGGGTCACTTTTTTCGCCAGCTTTTCTACTGCTGCTTGCGTGTCAGTCTTTTCAACTCCGAGTAACAGCAAAATACCTTGATTAATCCTTCCTACCACTTGTTGATTTACCGAAACACTTGCCCGAGACACACGTTGTATAAGGCCAATCATTAGATACTGCTCCTTGTTCGTCAGACAAAACCATAGTTTAATTCATAGATTCAAGCTGGGTCATAATATTTATCAGTTTATTTCTTATATTTTGTTCAGAGGCACTATGTCCTGCATCATCAATAATGTGTAATTCTGACTTAGGTAATTGATGATGAAGTTCATATGCAGCAGATACCGAGCACACCATGTCATATCGACCATGGACAATATAAGTAGGAATGTGCGCAATACGAGCAGCATTTTCCAAAATATAATTTTCTTCGATAAAGCAGTGGTGTTTCAAATAATGATTTTCAAGCAAGGCCAAACTTTTGACTTGTTGATTTGATGCATGTTCGCAGGCGTCTTTTTGATCAGGAATGAGTTTAGAAATTGCCCCTTCCCAGTTAAACCAGGCACTTAATGCTTTTTTTGAGATGGTTTCATCACTGTTAGTAAATAAATCGTAAAAAGCCAGAGTGATCTCGTCTGAACTTGACGCGTCGCCCACTTGAGAAATAAAGTGTTGATAAGCGTCGGGGTAAACACGCGCGGCCCCGCTATTTGCCTGCAAAAACCAGTCAAAATCCGTTTTCCGTGCTAAAAAAACACCTCTTAAGATCAAGCTCAATACGCATTCTGAATAATGAATCGCATAGCAAAGTGCAAGGGTAGCTCCCCAGGAGCCACCAAAAACCATCCAGTTATCGATTTTAAGATGTTTGCGAATTTCCTCTATGTCGTTGATCAAATCTTGCGTCGTGTTGTGTTGTAGATCACCAAATGGTTGTGACTGACCACATCCGCGCTGGTCGAAGGCAATGACACGATATTGGGAAAGATTAAATGGCCATTGGTAGTTACCATTGATGCCAGCGCCCGGACCGCCATGTAAAAACAAAACCGGAATGCCTTCTGGGTTGCCAGCAAGTTCAATGTGAAGTGTGTGGCCATTGGACACGGGTAGTTTGAGTGACTGTACCGACAATGTTACCTCTAACGCTTTTTGGGCTTTTTATTATTTTGCTGTATGCTAAGTGCACTATTTTAAGTAATAAAGTAAAACCAAGATAAACGAATTGCTTTATGCTCATTTGATGCGACAAATAGCTAGCTCGTTTAGGTCTTATTAAGGTCTTACAAATATTGTTACAGGTAAAGGATGCACAATGGTTCATAAGATATTTCTGGCAGTTTTGTCAATATTGTTAGTCTCAGGCTGTCAATCGGCCATTGAAGATGCCTATTTTAGTATGTGGGATAAAATAGGCGTCGAAAAACGCGATATTCTGGTTGATAGGGTAGAAGATGCTCAAGATTCGCAGAAAGACGCGCAAGAAGAGTTTGCTGATGCATTAGAGCAATTTAGTGCGCTAATTAATTTTGACGGTGGTGAACTGCAAGACGTATATGAAGCGCTTAGCGATGAGTATGAAGACAGCAAAGAAAGCGCAGAAGAAGTATCCCAGAGAATTGACAGCATTGAATCTGTCGCCAATTCTCTTTTCAGGGAATGGGAAGAAGAATTAGAGCTAATTAGCAACCCGAGCCTGCGCAACGATAGCGCCAACAAGCTCAAAACGACCAAAAAACGTTACGATAATTTACTTAGCTCAATGCGAAAAGTAGAAGCCAGCATGCAGCCGGTTTTAGCCTCATTTCAAAATAACGTGCTGTATTTAAAGCACAACCTCAATGCTAACGCAATTAACGCACTACAAGGCGAACTAAACACCATTCAAACTGATGTGAACGCGCTAATCAAAGAAATGAATCAGGCGATTGAGGAGTCAGATAGTTTCATTTCAAGCATTCGTGGCAACGACTGAACGCTTCGTTGACAATAAAGAGTAAATATCACTATGCAATCTTCATTTACTTCGGTGTGCTTATCAATATTGATTTATGCCTTGTTTAGCTATTCTGTGTTTGCTCAAGAACGCTTGTCGTCCGGGAATCCCACCAATCCCAATCAGCAGGACAATGATGTTGAAGAGATTGAAGTTACAGGACAAGCTGGTGATGCCGCGTTGCAAGCTTTTGCTGCTGGCAATTTCGAATTAGCTGAAATTAAATTTAGCGAAAATGCAGAATGTGCACTAAGAGTAGAGCGAAATAAACGGGCGTTTATTCAAGATATGCAAAACGCACAAATTAATCAGTCTTTATCAGGCGCTGCAAGCAGTAATAATCCATCTGGAAGCGCACCATCAACACCCATAAACAGTACTTCAAGTATGGCATCAAGTTTTGATGGGAGAGGAAGTGCGCCTGTTCGTGATAAAACCTGCGAAAATAGAGGTTATCAACTGTACATGGTAGGGATGTCTCAACTTCAGCTGGGCAGAAGCGAAGAAGCCGAAGAGAACTTTGAGCGCGCTGTTAACATCAATAAACGACTTCACGATGCAGTATTTCGTTTGGCCTTAATGAAATTACTCAGAGACGACAGTGAAGGCGCGTCAGATCATTTACAAGAATTACATCGACTCCTGAAAAAGTGCCATAACTGCGAATCCTTTGACAAAATTCAGGCGAATATTGATTTTTTAGAGAGGGCGATCCAAGGCAGCATTCCTAAACAATAAATCGCCCCTGCTTAATTTCAGTGTTTGTAGTCTATACTGAAGGTTTAGCACTCACTACAGCGTTAGTAAGAAGGATCGATTTGATGCAAATAAATTCATTAATATTTTCCGAAAAGCGCCGTTACACTGAGAACAAACTAAGCAATTAATGGAACTGTGTTGAAAGCGTTTACCTTTACTTCATTATTTCACCGCCCCTGGATGATTGCGACCCTTTTACTAATATTAACGGTCGTTGCGAGTATTGGTGCCAAAAACCTCTATTTTCGAGGTGATTACAAGGTGTTCTTTGAGGAAGATAACCCACAACGTGTTGCATATGAAAAGATGCAAAACGTGTTTACAAAAAACGAAAGTGTTTCAATCGTTATTTCTCGTGAGCAGGGCGACTTATTTAATCCGCAAAGTCTCAAACTTATTAAAGATTTGACTGATGCCAGTTGGCAAATTCCACTTTCCACGCGCGTGGATTCGATCACAAACTTTCAACATACGTATGCATTAGACGACGACTTGGTTGTGGAAGATCTACTTCTTGAGCTTGGCGACTTGGATGAACAAAAAATACAAACGATTGAAAAAGTCAGCACTACAGAAAAATCTTTAGTAAATAAGCTCATCTCTGTTGATGGAAAGGTAGCAATGATCAACATCAATGTGCAGCTTCCTGATGGAGACCAAACGAAAGAAATTACGGAAATTGGGCAATTTACTCGCGATCTAATTGCTCCTTATCAAGCAGAATATCCTGAGCACCAGATACGCCTTTCAGGTATCGTCATTATGACGGATGCGATGTTTCTGGCTGCACAAAAAGACGCGACAACTTTATTTCCATTGATGTTCATAGTTATTACTTTTTTGCTCATTGTACTAATGCGCTCTGTCTGGGCAACAGTCGCAACCTTAATTATCGTCACTATCAGCATTAGCGCTACCATGGGAATAGGTGGTTGGCTTGGCATGTTTATCAATATCGCAACGGTAAATGTTCCGGTGATTGTCATGACACTCGCTATCGCCGATAGCGTGCATCTTGTAGCTGGAATGCGAGTTGAGATGCAACAGGGCAGCGATAAAAAAACGGCCATTCTAAACGCGCTTGCTCTTAACGTTAAACCGATTTTTATCACCAGTTTAACCACTGCTATCGGTTTTTTAACGATGAATTTCGCAAAAGTGCCTATCTTGAGCGATATGGGAAATTTAGTGGCAATTGGAGTATCACTTGCTTGCATTTATTCTCTGACTTTATTGCCAATTTTGCTTTATTTAATGCCAGTCGCGTTTAAAAAAGAAATAACCAAGTCGAAAAGCAAATTGTGGTCATGGCTTTCAGATTCAATCGTACGAGCTTCGTCAATATTGATTGTTTTTTCAATTGTTATCACCGCTCTTAGCAGCTATCTCGCCAGTCAAAATGAGCTCAACGATATTGCGATTGAATACTTTAATGAGGATAACAGCTTCAGGCAGGACGCTGACTTTCAGCAAGAGAATTTAAGTGGCTTGAGCACCATTGATTTTGCTGTTTATGCACAAGGTGACAACGCGATAAACCAACCTGAATTTTTACAGGCGATTGATGAATTCACGCGTTGGTTAGAACAACAAGAAGAAGTCGACCACGTACTAAGCTTTGCTGATGTAATGAAACGTCTTAGTAAAAACATGAATCAAGACGACGAAGCATTTTATCGCTTGCCTGAAAATAGCGATTTGGCAGCGCAGTATTTGCTACTTTATGAAATGTCACTTCCGTTCGGTTTAGACGTAAACAATCAAATTGATATTAATAAGTCAGCCGTCCGCATTCTGGTGACGCTTAAAAACCTGGGGAGCAATGACTTTACCGGTTTTGAACAAAGAGCCAAAGACTTCATGAGTGAAATTGCACCTCAATACGAAGTGGATGCCGCCAGTTTACCGCTAATATTTGCGCACATCGGAAAAGCCAATATGCAAAGTATGATTGGCGGTTTGGTGTTGGCCTTGATACTTATTTCAGGTTTGCTTATCTTTGCACTCAAGAGTGTTAAATTAGGACTCATTAGCCTTCTTCCCAATTTACTTCCCGCGATGATAGGCTTTGCGTTTTGGGCACTATGGTCAGGTTACATCAGCATGGCACTTACCGTTGTACTGACAATGACCTTAGGCATTATCGTAGATGATACCGTACATTTTTTAAGTAAGTTTAAAAAGGCGATTGATAAAGGCTTATCAGCATCACAGAGCGTGGAATTCGCATTTAAGAATGTGGGAACCGCACTTTTAATTACGACGGTAGTGCTTTCAGCCGGATTCGCAGTCTTAGCGTTTTCAGATTTCGCTATTAATTCTGAAATGGGTTTGCTCACGTCAGTTATTATTATTGTCGCGCTTTTAGTTGACCTTACCCTGCTTCCCGCTTTGCTTCACCGTGTTTACGCCAGATCAAAACCAAGAAGTTCCTAATGCCGGAATGTCGGGTAGCGATCGTCTTTCGCTACTCGCAGCATTATAAACTGATGCATGACAGCCTCGGTAAGCTTATTTTTTTAAAGCATCAACCAACTCATCTTTACTCATATCAGAACGACCTTCAATGTCTTCATCTTTTGCCATTTCGTAAAGTTCATCTTTTGTTTTCTGTTCAAGCGAGGCGGCCGTTCCTTTTCCACGGCCGTTTTCGTCGGTAGCCTCTTCAATTGCTTCGAGAAGTTCATCTTTATCCATGGTTGAACGTCCTTCTATATCCAGGTCTTGAGCACGTTCCATTAACATGTCTTTGGTGGGGCCATGTTCTTTTATATGCGCAACCTTTTCTTTGACGTCATCCGGCTGTTCTACAAACTGCTGCTTGCCGTCTTTTTTCTTTTGCGTTGATCGTGCGTATTCATCTTCCGTCAATAACATGCGAACTTTTTTAGGTAGGTATCGCTCGCCCGTATCCTCAGATGCTTCACCCGATTTTGTTCCCCAATCTTCTTTAGTCCATTTGTGTAAATCAGTATCCTCTTGGTCGGGGCCATCATCTTTATAGCCTCCACCGCGCTTTTTGTACTCCTGAACGGCGAGTTGCGCTTTACGCGCTGACCATTGGCCGGGTTCACCACCTTTATCACTTTCCATGTATTCCTCTTTCACTTTTTCCCACAGTTCTGGATCGGTTTTTTCAGCTGATGACATAGTAACTCCTTTTAAGTTGTTACTATTTATAAGGAGCGTAGCGCTTTTGGATTACATTTTACTTAATGAACTGGCTAGCTGGTGGCAGGCAAGGTGTTGTAATCAAACAGAGATACTATTCATTGTCTTCTATAATTGACTGCTCCAAACCCATTTCCTTCATTATCCTTCGTGCTTCAGCAGGAATGCGATTAGGATTATCTTTACGCAAGTCATCATCGTCTGGGAGCGGTTGGCCTGTAAAAGCATGCAAAAATGCTTCGCACAAAAGTTCGGAGTTGGTGGCGTGACGAAGGTTATTCACTTGTCGACGGGTACGCTCGTCGGTCAGCACTTTCAGCACATTGATGGGGATAGAAACGGTCACTTTTTTAACCTGTTCTGCCTTCTTTCCATGCTCTGCGTACGGGTGGATATATTCTCCGTTCCATTTTGCCATAATACTATCGCTGTTTTAGTTTGTTATATGAAAATTCTAACTGGAATAACGAAAAGGTCAATCTAGACGTGTAAACTGCTTGACGTCTAGACGGTCTTTGCGTAGTTTAGACGTCTAAACGTCTATAGGGTGAATCATGGTTTCTTACGCACAAGGTGTCGACGCGCTTAATCAGTCGCTATCAGAATTACGAGACATTGATGTCTCGTTCGAGTTTTTTCCGCCTAAAACGCCTGAGATGGAAAATACCTTATGGAAGTCTGTTGAACGCCTAGCGCCACTCAATCCAAGCTACATGTCAGTCACTTACGGTGCCAATAGCGGCGAACGGGACCGGACACATCAGGTTGTGAAACAAATTCACAATGAGCACGGCGTTGCGGCTGCGCCGCATTTAACCTGCGTTGATGCCACGCCACAAGAGTTGCGTCAAATTGCTAAAGACTACTGGGATTCAGGTATTCGTCGTATCGTGGCCTTACGCGGTGATTTACCCGAAGGTGTAAGCAAAACGGATATGTATGCCAGCGATTTGGTGGCCCTATTAAAAGAGGTTGCGGACTTTGATATCTCTGTTGCAGCGTATCCAGAAAAACATCCAGAAGCCCGTAATGACCAATTTGATTTACTCAATTTAAAACGCAAGGCCGAGGCAGGTGCAACCGAAGCAATCACCCAGTTTTTCTTTGATACGAGTGTATTTTTAAGATTTAGAGATCGTGCCGCTGCCGCGGGTATCGACTTAGATATCGTCCCTGGCATATTACCGGTTACAAATTATCAAACGCTCCTGCGCTTCGCCGGATTTACCAATGTGCATGTGCCTGGCTGGTTACATAAAATGTACGATGGCCTTGATAAAGACGACCAGGCAACCCGAAATCTGCTTGGCGCAAACATCGCTATGGATATGGTAAAGGTATTGGCGAAAGAAGGAGTGAAGCACTTTCATTTTTATACACTCAATCGCAGTGAATTAAGTTTTGCGATTTGCCATATGCTCGGTCTTCGAAGAAAGAGCTAAAAAACGACTAAACACTTTTTGCACTTCTTTTGCTACACTTGTTTTGGTACTTGCCAGTAATACAAGGTAAACTAGGCGAATACCTCGTTAACATTGCGTATTATTATTGCCTAGTGTTTTTAAGCAAATGCGGTATTAATGAGACGGCGGATATTTTTCTGGCACTTTTTCAGGCAGCCTTGTAAATGGACATAGCGTCAAAGCTAAACAGCTATTATCA
The DNA here is from genome assembly GCF_004798935.1 of Ningiella ruwaisensis. Taxonomy (GTDB): domain Bacteria; phylum Pseudomonadota; class Gammaproteobacteria; order Enterobacterales; family Alteromonadaceae; genus Glaciecola; species Glaciecola ruwaisensis. The sequence goes on from NZ_RAHT01000004.1 coordinate 361,766, forward strand.
ATCGCGCAAGCCGTTGATAATCGATATATTTAAAACGTTTACTGAAGAGTTACGCGTTCAGCGAATTACTGTGTCTTCAGGCCATATGGCTTATGTCAGCCTCTTATCTCTGGTTCCCGTGATCATGGTGTTTTTTATGATCATGTCTGCTTTTCCCGCGTTTTCTGATTTTAGGCAACACTTTGAAGATTTTATCTTCAGTAATTTCGTTCCAGCCTCAGGGGATGTTGTACAAACGCATATAGGTGAGTTTGTGAATAACGCATCCGGGATGGGAGCAGTAAGTATCGCTTCATTAGTAATAGTCGCTCTGTTATTAATTTCAAATATTGATAAAACGCTTAATCATCTTTGGAAAACGAAGGTTCAGCGACCGCGTATTTATACTTTTGCCATCTACTGGATGGTTATTACGCTTGGCCCCTTATTAATCGGTTCATCGATTGCGGTCAGCTCTTACTTGGCAACGATTGCAGCGTTTGCAGATGATTACACGCCGGGGTTCGGTACGGCTTTTCTCAAACTGGTACCCACATTAACCTCCATTGGTGCTTTCATGATTTTGTATATGGTTGTACCCAATCGTCCAGTGAAAGCGCGTTATGCAATATGGGGAGCGGTACTTGCAGCCTTGTTATTTGAGTTGTCTAAAAAAGGATTTGCATTTTACGTGTCGAGCTTTCCTTCCTATCAGGTTATTTATGGCGCGCTTGCGGTTGTGCCCATCTTGTTTGTTTGGGTTTATCTTTGCTGGATAGTGGTTTTGGTTGGAGCGGTATTTAGTTATGCAATTACCACCACCTGCGAGGCCCACGAAGCAGACGACGCAGAAGAAATTGCTGAAAAAGCTGCTTATGAACAATACGCGAATCGTGAAGAGTATGGTGTTGTCAACGATGAAGTTGTCAAAAAACTTAACGAAGACACACCTGAAAATGTGAAAGTGTTAGCCAAAAAATAAGTACACGAACTGCAACACTCTATGCATGCATCGCTGCAAATTTTTCTGCAAGTTGATCCAGACTTTCTTTTCGATTCGGATCGGGCAATATGCATTCAACAGGACAAACCGCCACACAGCTAGGTTCATCGTAATGTCCAACACACTCGGTGCACTTATCAGGATTGATTTGATATATTTCTGCACCCATGTCTATGGCTTCGTTAGGGCATTCGCTTGGGCATAGATCGCAGTTAATGCATTCGTCGGTTATGTAGAGAGCCATAAAATAAACCTCGCTTTTTAAATTAGGCAGACTTACGGGCTTAGTATAGTCTTGCAGGTCATCGCAGGACTTGATCCTCATCAATCAAGCGAAACATTATTGGCTTTGTTTTAGTCGATAAATGCCGACTAATCATGCTACCTGAAAGGCACTTTGAAGAATCTTTTGCGTAAAATTCTTTCGCAAATAAAAGCCGCGGGGACGTGTTTTGATGATGCTGCCATCTTCGCCAACAGCATCTGTTACCACCGAACCGTCTGCTGCTTTAGGCCGAAGCTGCATATATTCGCCGGTTCTGGCAGTAATCGTTTCAACTTTGCCAAGCGTGATTAAATCCATTAATTCTTCCCAATCCTGACGGAGCATGTCATCAAAAGCTCCCTCCAATCGCCAAAAAAAGGCGCTTCCAATCAGACGCTCTGCCACAGGTATTTCACGCTCTCCCTCTATGGGTACCCAGAGTACCTGCTGAAGCTTATTGCGAACATTTGAGCGTTCCCAAGTCAAGCCACTAAGGTGCATCAGTGGTGCATAGCAAACATATGTTGTCTCCAGTGGAGACAAAGAATAGCTTAGCGGCAAAGTTTTCAGTTCAACGCCTAAATCAGGAAAGTCTTGTTGAGGTTTGCTACCCGCACTGGCACCAAGGGCTTTTTCAATTAACTGCCCTGTCCAGCCTTTTTGTCGTTTGAAGTTTTTCGGAATAGCCACATTTAGTTGTATTGCAAGCTCTTGAAAACTCAAACCGGCAATAGACTGCGCGCGCGCTTTAAGTTCATCAATACTGGAGGGTGATTCTGATGCGAGCACATTCATCCTTTAATGGAAACATTTGCTTTGAATACGCACAAGTTTATGAAAGAATGATGAAATATTAAAGTATAAACGCGCTAGGTAATCTAAGTGATTGATACCGAAGGATTCCGCGCGAATGTTGGCATTATTATTTGTAACAAATCAGGTCAGGTTTTCTGGGCCAGACGATATGGCCAGCATTCATGGCAATTCCCGCAAGGTGGAATTGACCAAGGCGAAACAGCCGAACAAGCTATGTACAGAGAGTTGTACGAAGAAGTTGGGTTAAAAGAAAAAGATGTAAGCATCCTTGCAGTCAGTCGAAACTGGCTAAGATACAAACTTCCTAAACGATTGGTGCGAAAAGGAAGCGATCCTGTTTGTATTGGTCAAAAGCAAAAGTGGTATTTACTGTCACTTAACTGTCAAGAACAGGACGTAGACTTGGCAGCCAGCGGCCACCCCGAATTCGATGACTGGCGATGGGTAAGCTTTTGGTATCCTGTGCGAAATGTGGTTTCGTTTAAACGCGATGTCTACCGTCGTGTTTTAAAAGAATTCTCGCACCTAGCCTTCAATCAGAATAAAGGCGGAGTAAGTCAATCGCAAAAAAACACATCGCCTAATAAGAACAACTCAGCGAACAAACCCGCCGGTGCAAAAAAGAAGAATCGCAAGCGAGGACGCCGCTAGTTTGTTCAAATGGTGATGAAAACCTTTTAAAAGTGAGTCTCAATGTTAACTAGTCTGAAACACATTATTCAGGAGATGAGCCAAAGCCCTAATTTGGATTCGGCGCTTGCCAGACTGGTTACCATGGTTAAAAAAACCATGAAGGTTGACTCATGTAGCCTGTATTTGTCCAACTACGCTGAGAGACATCTTGTTTTAGTCGCCACAGATGGACTGCATGCCGATGCTGTGGGCAAAGTCATTATCGGATTTAACGAAGGACTCATCGGTTTAGTTGGCGACAGAGAAGAGCCCCTGAATATCGAAGATGCGCCTACGCACCCTCGTTTTAAACATTATCCCGAAGTGCATGAAGATAACTACCATGCTTTCATTGGTACGCCCATCATCTATCAACGAAAAGTGTTGGGTGTTATCACCATGCAACATAAAGAAACCCGTCGTTTCAGCGAAGATGATGAAGCTTTTTTAGTGACCCTGGCGGCGCAAATTGCCCTTGAAATTGTAAACGCCGAAATGCGGGGAAGTCTGCATAATATGCAACTCGACTCTCGTGTTGACACTCAACTATTACCCCGTACCGTAAACGGAATACCCGGGGCCCCGGGATTGGCCATGGGAATAGGGCATGCTGTAAACTTCAAGCATGACTTAAATCAGTTAATTGCGCGTAAGGCTGAAGATACCGAGAGGCAAATCACTCGATACCGCGAGGCTGTGCAAATCACGCGAAAACAAGTTGCTGAACTTTCGAGCGATTTGAGTGAAAACCTGCCTGAGGACGTGCGTGCCATATTTCAGCTATATCATCAGTTACTGGACGCAAATAGTTTAGGACGAGAAGTTGAGAAAGAAATTCATGAAGGGTGGGATGCTGCAAGCTCCCTTAAATTTGTTGTTGAACGCTATGCTGCGCGATTTGAAAACATGGAAGACCCTTACATGCGCGAGCGCGCTGTCGATATCGTCGATTTATCAAATCGTATACTGAACAATATTTTATTGGAGGAGTCTTCGAGTTCCAGCGACGCGCCAGATAATACGCCCTGCATTTTATTGGCTCAGGAAGTTAGCGCACCAATGCTTGCCGAATTTCCTCGGGATAAACTAGCCGGCATTATATCCATAAAAGGCTCAAACAACTCTCACGCGGCCATTCTCGCTCGGGCAATGGGCGTGCCTGCTGTTATGGGGCTTCAAGGCGTTTCTATTAATTTACTTAAATCAAAAGAACTCTTCATTGATGGATATTCCGGTGAGGTAGTGCTCAATATTGATGAGAAAACGCGAAATGAATATCAAGCCCTCATCGATGAAGAAGAAGCGCTTTATCGTAAAATTGCTGAAGACGGTGATAAACCCTCGCTTACGCAAGACAAGCAGCATATTTCACTGCTGGTGAATGCAGGCTTAACAGCCAGCGTAGAAATGGAGCAGTTTAAACAAGGGGATGGCATTGGACTCTACAGGACGGAAATCCCATTCATGATGCGAGAGCGTTTCCCTTCAGAACGCGAGCAGTACGAGCTTTATAAAGATGTTTTATCGGCGCATCCGAGCAAAGAAATTACGATGCGCACGCTGGATGTGGGAGGAGACAAGCCGCTCAATTATTTTCCAATTAACGAAGATAATCCGTTTTTAGGATGGCGCGGTATTCGATTAACGCTGGACCATCCTGATATATTTCTGGTGCAAGTCAGAGCTATGCTGCGAGCAAGTATTGGCTTGAGTAATCTGCACATTTTACTTCCCATGATCACCAGTGTAAATGAAGTAGACGAATCGAAGCGCTTGATCAAGCAAGCTTTCCTGGAAGTGAAAGAAGAGGCGATGGCGGAGAAAAAAATGCTATCGAAACCGGCAGTCGGCATCATGCTTGAAGTGCCTGCCGTGATGTTTCAATTAGAGCACTTGGCGCAGCGCGTTGACTTTTTCTCGGTGGGAACAAACGATTTGACCCAGTATCTACTGGCGGTAGACCGGAATAACGCCAGAGTATCCAATTTATATTCCAGTTATCACCCTGCCGTGTTGGGGGCTTTGCATCAAATTTTTCAAAGTGCCACTAGTGCAAAAGTACCTGTCACCGTCTGTGGCGAATTAGCAGGAGAGCCATTAGGAGCGGTGCTGTTAATGGCGATGGGATACCGAAAACTCAGCATGAACGCGCATAGTTTGCGCAAAATAAACTGGGTGATCAGGCATATCAATATTCAGGAAGTACGCGCTATTTTGCCTGATATACTGCATCAGACTACGCCAGAGGGAGTCCGGCAAATTTTAAATAAATACCTTGAATCAAAGCAGCTTGGTGGCTTAGTCAGGGCTGGCGCTTAATGGAGCCAACCTTAATAGTCATTATTCTTTGTATGTTGCTTGGTTCAGTAGTTGGCGTACTAGCAGGCTTGCTCGGTATTGGAGGCGGCTTACTCATTGTCCCTGCTTCACTATACATGTTCCAACACTTGCTAGGTTTAAGTGTGGAAAACGCGATGCCTATTGCAGTTGCTACTTCATTAAGCACGGTTATATTTACCGGCGCGTCCTCTGCACGTATGCATTACAAACTTGGTAACCTGGACAGAGATATTTTTAAGTATTCAGCCATAGGCATTGCCATAGGGGCTATTCTGGGAGCGCAGTTTGCGGCAAGCATATCAGGCGTGATGTTGCAGCGGGTTTTTGCAATCTTGGTGGTGCTTATTGCATTACAAATGGTGTTTAATCGTCATCGCGTATCGGCACATCAAACGAATAAAGGCATTCTTACAGGGGTAGGATTAGGAAGTGGTTTTGTTTCTTCACTCATGGGCATAGGTGGTGGAGCACTTATTGTTCCCGCACTTGTTTGGTTTCAGGTAAACATTAAAACAGCGATTGGATGTGCAAGTGCTTGTGGTGTTCTTATCGCAATTTTTGGAAGCATCAGTTTTGTTATTGCGGGCTGGCAGAAGCCTTACTTACCCGATTACTCATTAGGTTATGTGTATTTACCCGCAACGCTCGGAATTGTAATCACCTCTATGATTACCGCCCGTGTTGGTGCTAAACTCACCAACAAATTGGATACCAGAAAACTTAAACGCATCTTCGCTGTGTTTTTAGTGTTGGTAAGCATTCGAATGATGATAGGAATTGAGTAAGTAATGTCCCAAGGAAATGCCTTAGTCTTCCCCCAAATTGATCCCATAATTGTAGAAATAGGCCCTCTGGCATTACGCTGGTACGGTTTGATGTATCTTGTCGGATTTGCTGCTGCATATTGGTTAGCCACACGACGTTTGCCGCGCACTTCCTGGAGTAAAGATCAGCTTTCTGATTTATTATTTTGGTGCTTTATGGGCGTCATCATTGGTGGGCGTGTAGGCTATGTGATGTTCTACAATTTTAGCGCCTTTTTAGATAATCCTCTTTATCTTTTTAAAATCAATGAAGGCGGTATGTCTTTTCATGGTGGCTGCCTTGGAGTGATTCTGGCCGCCTTTTTATATGCTAAAAAGCAGGGCTGGTCTTTCTTATATGTAGGGGATTTTATTGCGCCGCTTGTGCCAATTGGCTTAGGTGCAGGGCGTATCGGCAACTTTATCAATGGCGAGCTATGGGGGCGAACGACTGATGTTCCCTGGGCGTTTATCTTTCCCGGAGCAGGGCCAGAACCGCGGCATCCTTCTCAGTTGTATCAATTTGCATTAGAGGGCGTACTTTTATTTGTTATCGTGTGGCTTTATTCGGTTAAACCAAGGCCAACGGGCGCGGTCGGGGGAGTATTCTTATTTGCCTATGGTTTGTTTCGTTTTATTGTTGAATTTTTCCGTCAGCCCGATGAGCATTTAGCCAATTTGTATGGCTCACTTATTACTCAAGGGCAGATGCTTAGTATTCCTATGATGCTTGCAGGCGCCGGGTTAGTGGTATATGCCTACAAGTACCAGCCAACCGTTGCCCACCAAAACACTAACGCAACGCAGGCATCACATAATAAGAGTAAAGGGTAAGTAAGTGGATCAGTACGAACGATTATGTCAGCGCATTATTGATGAAGGGAAGTGGGTTAGTAACGAACGCACAGGCATTCAATGTCTTACGCTTATTAACGCCGACCTGGAATACGACGTTGGTAATAATCAGTTTCCATTGGTAACCACACGAAAATGCTTTTACAAGGCGGCCATTGCCGAATTACTCGGTTATTTACGTGGCTACGACAGTGCCGCTCAGTTTCGGGCAATCGGATGTAACACCTGGAATGCAAATGCTAACGAAAATAATGCCTGGCTGAACAATCCTGCTCGTAAAGGCGAAGATGACATGGGGCGCGTTTATGGTGTGCAGGGGAGGCAGTGGCAGCGCCCTGATGGCAGCACTTTCGATCAATTGAAAAAGGTGGTAAATAACCTTTCCAATGGCATTGATGATAGAGGCGAGATTATCACGTTTTACAACCCAGGAGAATTTCATTTAGGGTGTTTACGTCCCTGCATGCATACACATACTTTTTCATTGCTTGATGGTGAACTGCATTTAACGAGCTATATGCGAAGTTGTGACGTCCCGCTCGGGCTGACTTTTAATATGCCGCAGTGTTTTGTATTACTCGCCCTGATGGCGCAAATTACCGGCCACAAGCCAGGTAATGTATATCATAAAATCGTCAACGCGCATATTTATGGTAATCAATACGAGTTAATGCGCGACGTACAGCTAAAGCGCAAGCCATATCCAATGCCCTCTTTAAAGATCAATCCAAAAATTAAAACCCTTGAAGACATCGAAACCTGGGTGTCTACTGATGACTTTTCTATTGAAAATTATCAGCACCACGAGGCAATTCAGTATCCCTTTGCAGTTTAGAACGCTTCGAATGTGACTGTCGCAAGTGTCCTGACTTGCGACTTTGCGACAAATAAGTAAACTTTTGCGAAAATTATTCGATAACCATATTAACTTAATGGTTTTTTATTGTTTGTGTAGCTACAAATAATATTAAGGCTGAACGATCTAAGCGCTCACAAAGCGCGTGTTTGATTCAAAAGGACTATGAATGCCTATTCCGGTATTAATATGCGATGACTCGGCGTTTGCTCGCAAAGCAATGACCCGCTCCCTTCCAGACGGTTGGGATGTTGACGTATCGTATGCCGGAAATGGAGAAGAGGCAATCAGTCAAATTGAGGCAGGTAAAGGCGATATTCTGTTTTTAGACCTTAATATGCCTGTAATGGACGGTTATCAAACTATGGAAGTGATTCGGCGCAGAGATCTTCCTACCATGGTCATTGTTGTTTCTGGAGATGTTCAGGAAGAAGCCAGAGAGCGCATGCTAAGTATGGGCGCTTTGGATTTTATCCGAAAGCCAATAGACAACGCCAAATTGGTGAGTATTTTATCGAAATACGGCATTTATGACGGCGCCTCGACGGCTAGAAAACGCGCATCTGACACAAATGCCAACACAGGAAACAGTATTGAAGAAAAGCTGGATGCTTTTCGGGAAACCGCTAACGTGGCAATGGGACGCGCCGGGGAAAATCTCGCCAGGTTATTGAATAAATTTATCAATCTTCCTATTCCTAATATCAGCATTGTGCATTCTAATGAGCTGTCTATGATGCTTACGCATATCGATACTGAGCAGCAAGTCTCTGCAGTATCAAAAGGCTTTGTGAGCCCAACAATTAAAGGCGAAGCACTTATTATTTTTAACGATGCCAACATTGCCTCGATTCAACAATTACTCGGAAGCGATAAGTCTGATAGTGAAGGTGCAGCAATAGAAGCATTAATGGACGTGTCGAACATTATTATCGGGGCATGCCTAAATGCACTTGCTTCGCAAATGAACGTTCGCTTTACTCATAATTCCCCGATTTTGCTCGGTGTACATTGCCCAGTAAACGATATCGTTGATGGAAGTATTACCCGATGGGAGAAAGTATTGGTGATTGAAATTGCCTATACCGTTGCCAGCGAAAATATTAACTTTGAATTATTACTTGTGATCCCCGACAGGGATATTGATGCCGCATTTGCGCGTTTGATTGAATCTCAGCGCGAGGGAATGCTCAGATGAGTAAGCATTTACCTGCACACGCTTCGGCAAACAGTGAGCACTGGCAACAAGCGATACTTGCTGCAATAGAGGTAGGAATTGTGGTGGTTGACCGACAGTTCACCATCCATGAGTTTAACCAGTTTATGGAAAATCACAGCGGCATTGAAGCAAGTCAGATACAAGGTACGAATTTATTCGAGGCGTTTAAAGAAATTGATAAAAGCTGGTTTGAAAATAAATGCCAAGCCGTGTTCAGCATGCAAACGCCGGTTTTTTTGATCTGGGAGCAGCGTCAATATTTGTTTAAATTCGGCACCAGTAGACCGATTACCTCAAGTTCAGATCATATGTATCAGAATATTACTATTTTGCCCGTACCCTCAAAAAGCGGTGAGGTAGAGCGAGTTTGTATCATCGTATACGATATGACTGACCAAGCCATGAGCAAAGAGCGCGTTGAAAAGCTCAACGACGAACTTGAGGTGATCAGTCGAGTAGACGACCTAACGGGTTTATTTAACAGACGCTATTGGCAGGAGCGCTTTGAGCGGGAATACAAGCTTACAATACGCAACAAAAAGCCTATCTCTGTTCTGATACTGGATATTGACCACTTCAAGCAGGTAAACGATACGCACGGACATCAGGCCGGAGACCAAGTGATTAAGTCACTGGCCATGCTAATTAAAAAGGCAACACGAGAAACGGATATTTGTGGACGTTATGGTGGAGAGGAATTTGTGGTATTGCTTCCTGATACCACAACTGAAACGGCGAGAATTGTTGGTGAACGCATTCGAAAAGTGTCACAAAGATACCTTGTTAAACACGAACAAGTTGAGATAAATTTCACCATCAGTGCGGGGATCGCACAGTTTGACAGTAAATATACACGACCGCTTATGTGGCTAGAAGCTGCAGATCAGGCGCTCTATCGGGCAAAAGAGTCTGGCCGTAATTGCGTGCTACTGGCAGATTAAACGATTCAGTGTTTATTAATGAGGTCTCATGCCTACTACGTCCAATGGACACGGCCTTTCGTTTTTCAGATACAAATTAAAAATTTCCATTTCTTCTCGAACACTTTCATCAAAGCGCAAACTATGCCCGCCAACGTATTGCACCTGGTAGATAATATGCCAAAACACGCGTTCTTTATGCGTATAAATTTGACAGTCAGTATTCTTAATCAAATTCCATTCTTCAAGGACATCCCAAATAAAAGCATCCATCTCTTTAAACGCGACTTTATCCTGCCAGTACAACTCTAAATAGAAAACTAACTGTTTGGCTTTTTCGTCGATAAACTCTTTAACTAACAATCGATATGCCTTTTTTAAACGTGTACCCTCAGTATAGTCGTTACATGGGAATCGCCATGCGACTTTAGTCAATCTGTTATAACTATCTGAAAAGCATTGAGATAAAAATTTGAAGTAGTGGGGCCATCACCAACCTAAATAGGAAAAATAGGCCTGCATTTCGCTGGCAATATCCTCTGCCAAAATATGTGATTGCGCAACAAGGCCTATTTTGCGTTGACGGTAATGAGTTTTAAGCTTTACTTTTGCCTGGGTAAGGCGCATATCTTGAGTGGCCTGACTCCAATGATTATCTTGCTGAGTATTTACATCAAGTAGCGGAAGAGGACTAATAGCAAGCTTTTCAGCAATTTCCTCATTGATTTGTTTGTGCGGCCAGTATGGGTTGCCGAGCACAATGGCGTCAGCGTCTAGCTTATCTCCCGCCAATTTTAAAAGAGGTAAAGCGCTTAAACCATTTGCATAAAAGACACGATATCCTTGGGTGGGCGCGGATTTAAGGACGGTATTTAAAAGCGTTTGTAAAAATTGCTCGTAAATTTCATACACCGACTCATCAAAATTTGACTGCATCACAAACGCATTAATATTTACCTGAGGAATTTGTTCAGCATCCATTGAATTGCTATCTGTCTCTTCGTCTGCGCTTTGAACAGGGCTGGTATTTTGTGCATTGTCCTGCGTTATCGCAGCAAGCTTCACGTCCAGCGCCGTTTTTGTGTCTTCTAGTTTAGGTGCAGGAATAAGCAGAGTATGCCAGCCAAAGGAATTGAGATAGGCAGATAAGGCTTTAAATTTAGCGTACTGCGCGCTTTGCTGCGCCGCATCGGCAATAATGACAATAGAGCCTTTGGTGATCGGAGTGTTAGCTTGCGTGATGATGATAGGAAAAGCGTATTGTTGGTTATCGATAGTGATATTGATTGACTGAAAGTCGCCTTCTGGCAATCGAGTTTTTGCATCGACGGTCATTGCGCCAAAATCAGGCATGGAAAGACTTTTTGGACCCTCTGTAACTGGCTTGCTCGTATCGTCATTTTGAGCGTCATCAGGAGCTTGTGCCTTGACCACACTCAAGCTGCTCAAAAAGTAGATAAGCGCGCATAGAATGATGCTGAGCCTGACTGCATGTAGATAAGGGCGAAGAGCTTTCATTAAGAAGCGGTTCCGATTATAAACTATTGATATTGATTTATCGGCAAATTAACGAACTTTTGTACCGGAAATTGCGTGCTATTTGGCGCTGTCGCTTTTCCCGAGTTGAGGTTCTATAGCAAACGGGTGAAGACTTTCATAGCTCACAGGTTTATTGTGACGAGGGTGAGAAAAGCGAATGAACTGCGCATGCAGCAGTAGACGCTTGGCGGCGTTTTTAGCTTCCTCGTGTGCATAGAGTTTATCACCTAAAATGACATGCCCTATACTTAACATATGCACACGCAATTGGTGAGACCGGCCGGTATGGGGTTTAAGCTTTACCAAAGAAGAATATGCGTCGTTTTTTAATAATTCAAAATGTGTTAGCGCCGATTTACCTCTTTCGTAATCAATCATTTGTTTTGGGCGATTCGGCCAGTCACAAATTAAAGGCGCATCGATAGAGCCGCTTTTCTGCTCCAGCTTTCCCCACACACGAGCAATGTAGGTTTTATCCACTTCACGGTGTTCAAACTGCCGGGATAAGTGTCGATGGGCGTCTTTGTTCAAGGCAAAAAGCATGATCCCCGAGGTGGCCATATCAAGGCGATGGACAACCGATGCGCTTGGAAACACTCGCTGAACACGCAATTGCAAAGAATCCTTATGTTCAGGTGCTTTGCCGGGCACACTTAATAAACCGCTCGCTTTGTCTAGCACGAGAATATCATCGTCGCGATAGAGCAAATGCAAATAGGGCCTTGTCGGCGGATAATATTCGAGTAAGGCCATTGCTTTATCTACTTCCGATTGTGTCCAGAGCGTGTTTATTTGCGATTATTGACAACAATGCGCACACTATCAAGATAGGGCTCCGCTGAGCGTATAATATCTTGTAGTTTTGCTTTTTGCTGAACAAGAAACGCAATTTCTTCATCGCGAATGGCAGGATTCACTTGTTGCAGCTCTGTCATTCGATGGATTTCATCACCAAGCTCTTCATCCACTTGCGTCAGTGCTTGCTGTTTTACTGCGTCAAGCTCTTTATTGGCATGGTTTTTAAGCGCCTCTATACCTTGGTCTATTTGCGCCTGCAGCGCACCTAGTAATTGCTGCGCCATTTTGGGTTTTACTTTAAATATGGGATCAAACATCGTGTCGCAAAGCTGATTTTTCGCATCGACGCATACTCTAAGCGGTGTTGCCGGTAAAAAGCGATAGAGCTGCAAATCTGCATCCGCGCTTGGATTAAGCACCGCAATGGCCTCTACCCAAAATGCACCGGTGGGCATGTCATCGTGATTTACAAAACAAATGCTGGCCTTTCCTACCACATCTGTCAGCACGCTATCGATACAGTGCGTTACCAGTTCGCTGTCGCCATTTAGAAAGGTAATATGCTCAAGTTGTGTGGCCACACTGCGCTTATAAGTGATTTCCATACCCTCTTCAGGCAGACCGGGAATGGGAAAAAGCATAGATTCGCCAGGCCGGATAATAAAACTAAAATCATCCTTATCTTCTTGAACAACACCTAATGCATCAAACAGGCGAGACATAAACTTCAGCATCTTGACCGGGTTTTCTGCGCCTATGATATCGTCAATCACATCATCTACTTTATCAGTGCCAGACGCGGCAAGTTCAAGCAGTCTGTCGCGGCCCTGTTCTATTTTTGCTTTTAAAGCGCTCGTGAGCGTGCTTGCCTGTTCAACGACATCCTGCCAGTTTTCTTTATCGTGAGGAGAAGCAAGTGCCGCATGTAATTCATCTTTCAGGGTTTCCCATACCTCACTTCCTACCGGGCAAGTATGGGTAAAGGCTTTTAAGCCATAGTGATACCAGTTATATAGCACTTCCTGTGCACTGTTTTCAAAATAGGGTACGTGGATATTGACATCTTTTGTTTGTCCGATGCGATCTAGCCGGCCAATACGCTGTTCGAGTAAGTCTGGATTAAGCGGTAAATCAAACAAAACCAGATGATGGGCGAACTGGAAGTTACGTCCCTCGCTTCCTATCTCTGAACAAAGCATGATCTGCGCACCTTGTTCGTCTTTGGAAGTAGCAGCGCCCACTGAGCCTGTTGCGAAAAAGTGTGCGGCGCGATCGCGCTCCACAATACTCATATTCTCGTGGAAAACCGTGTGACGGATGCTTGTTTTATTTCGCATGTATTCCGCAATTTGCAGAGCAGTGCTAGCGTGTGCACAAATTAACAAGACTTTCTCATCGCAGGATTGCAGAAAATCAATAAGCCATGAAACGCGCGGGTCAAAGCTGGGCCATTTTTCATCAAGCATAGTGGCACGTTCTGGATGCAAGGTCAGATTCACATCGTCTTCCATTGCAAGTGCCAAATCATATTCTTTCACAATGCGCTGAGGATGCGGGGTCACGACCCGCTTTGGAAAGCCTTCAATACCTGCCCGCCGGTTTCTAAACAATATCCGGCCTGTGCCGTGCTGGTCAATTAACTCTTTAATTAGCTTTTTGCGTTCATCAGCATCACTCAAGTCCCGTTGGTCTAAGTCAATATTAGGCGCAAGTTGACGAAGTTGGGCTTTATTTTCATCGCTAAGCCCGTTAACTTCGACATCGTTGACTGAAGTATTCTGTTGATCGTGCTCTTGCGAAATAAGGGGCGACACCGCTTTTGCCAGCTCGGTGTAGTGCGATTCCTCGCGGGTAAACGCGTCGTAATCGTGAAAGCGCGCAGGGTCGAGTAAGCGTAAACGCGCGAAATGGCTTTGATGGCCTAACTGGTCGGGCGTTGCCGTTAAAAGCAACACACCTTTTGCAATCTTGCTTAAACTTTCGATCGCTTTGTAGGCGTCGGAAGGCGATTCTGCAGACCAATGCAAATGGTGTGCTTCGTCTACCACCAGAATATCCCAGGTGACTTTTGTTGCCTGCTCCAATACCTCAGCTTGCTGGATGAAACGCTGCGAGCACAATACAAACTGTTCTTGCTCAAAGGGGTTTTCACCGCTTTCTTTGACCGCCTCGACGCGTTCATCATCGAAAACAGAAAAGCGCAGATTAACGCGTCTTAGCATCTCCACCAGCCACTGATGAACTAGCGCATCAGGCACACATATCAAAATACGCTGAGCACGTCCAATTAGCACTTGCTGATGAATAATCAGGGCTGCTTCTATGGTTTTACCTAGACCGACTTCGTCAGCAAGCAGCACACGAGGTGAGTAGCGCGAGCCAACTTCATGTGCAATATAAATTTGATGCGGAATGAGTTCTACACGCGCACCAACCAGACCAACTGCACCGGAAGTGGCAAAACTATGCTGTTGTTCCCAACAGGCAAGACGGGTGTCAAACCATTTCGGGTTATCAAGCTGTCCGTGGGCAAGGCGTTTTTCTGGCTGATTTAATTTAACGTGATGAGCTAAAGCAACTTCAACGATGCTATCGTGTTCACCAGTATCTGTACGAGGGCCAGAATAGGCAATCAAACCATCCCGCTCTTGTATTGATTCGATGACAATTTCCCAGCCATCAACATGCGGGGCGGTTTCGCCTTCACTTAACTGCAAACGCGTTAGCGCATTTTGAGAAATGGCGTAATTCCGCTCTTCATTTACGGCGGGAAAGAGCACGGTAACCGAGCGAAAATCCACACTCATGATCACGCCCAGGCCCAGATTAGTTTCGGTATTGCTTAGCCATCTTTGCCCAACAGTAAACTGAGATTTTTCTGCCATTTTGTCTGCCATCTTTTTTGCCATCTTGTCTGCCAAAACTGCCCTATTATTCTTAAATTATTTGCATAGCAATCGTGATCAGTAATTGTAGTCTGCTTACTTGTATCTGTCAGCCAAAGTCCGTGTTTCTCTCATATATTCTTGCAATTTCTGCGCGATACTGCACCTTTGCAGTCGCATATTGTCTAAACTTTAAACAAAATACGAACAACAGAAAAAGAACCACTCATTTGGGATGAATTCTCAAAAAAGTGCGTGATAAAACCAGCATACTTGTTTATTGTAGAGATTCATTAAATGAAGAGTAAGACGAAGCGCATTTTCTTAGTCAGCTCTTTGTAATGAAATCGCATAAACGATGACAACATGGAGTCATGGATGCCAAAAAAGAAAAGCGAAACATCTTCGAGACAAACACCTTCGAGCAAATCAGTTTCGACAAAATCTTCCTCAAGTGAGTCACTTGCTGTAAACAACTCACCCGATAGCGAAAACGCTGGCTCAGAAATGAAAAAACTCTTCGTCCTTGATACGAATATCCTATTGCATGAACCTTTAGCGTTTACCTCATTTAAAGAGCATGATGTGGTTGTACCAATGACCGTTCTAGAAGAGCTCGATTACATTAAAGACAGTAAAAAAGACGTGGCAAGAGATGCCAGAGTGTCTATCCGCGCGATGGAAGATTTGCTGCGTGATGCATCGCCAGAACAAATGCTAAAAGGCGTGAGCATGCTTGGCTTAGGATCCGGGCAGGCCGCACCTACCGGGTCTTTATCCATTTTTGCTGATTTGCAAATGCATGAAACGCAGCAAGTGTTTACCAGTAATGAGAATGACAATCGCATCATAAACGCTGCACTTCACCTGCAAAACGAGCTTGCCCCTCGCGAAGTGATTTTAGTGACAAAAGACATCAACATGCGCTTAAAAGCAAAAGGGGCTGGCATGGCAAAGGTGCAAGACTATCGCACCGACCAGCTTATTAGCGATATTAAGTATCTCACTAAAGGCTATCACGAATATGAAGGAGAATTTTGGGCGAAAGTAAAAAGCGTAGAAAGCGTAACGGAAGGGCGCGATACCGTCCACAAGCTCGATAAATCTCTGGTGCCAGAGCCCTATATTAATGAATTTTTAGTGGATAAAGCGAAAAGCTTTGCCGGCATAATTGAAGCGATGGACGATAGCAGTATTGACGTGCTCGATTTAGGCTATGAACGCTTGATGTCAAGGCGCGCCTGGGGCATCACGCCGAAAAATATCGGTCAGGCAATGGCGATGCATACCTTACTTGATCCGCACATTGACTTGGTTGTGCTGACAGGACCGGCCGGTTCAGGAAAGACAGGTATTACTGCAAGACTTTTTTCAACATTTGTACAGACCTATCTGAAAGCCTTGAATACACTAAAGATGCGGTGGTCATTCTTTTATCCCAAACCCAGACAATTTAGTTTCTTTTTGATAACTACGTAATAAGACTAGCAAACATTTACTTTAGACTAATCAAAATAGTAATTCTCAAAGAGGGACGAAAATGAAAAATTCAAACGAGAATAGAAATCCACGGATATTAGATACATCGGCACTTGTTCATGATCCAAAGAGTCTGCTTTCATACAAAGATGATGTTTATATCTGTTTGACGGTGTTAGAAGAGTTAGACAACCTAAAAGAGAGAAGAGATAAAAGTGTTAGTGCCGACGCTAGAGTCGTTATAAGGATGCTTGAAGACATTATCAATGGTCATAGTGCTGAGCAGATGGAAAAAGGTATCCCACTCCCTTCCAATGAAACTTCTAAGAGAGGAAAGTTGTTTATAGGGGTTGATACCAACTTAGATATTCAAAGTGAACTTAAGCATGGCATTGGTAGCGATGCTGATAATCGAATTATCAATTATGCGCTTCACATGCGAAAGGTATTGGGTCAGGAAGTCACGTTAGTATCTCGTGACATCAATATGCGGCTCAAGGCAAGAACAATTGGTGTTGATGCCGAAGATGTACTTGTAGACCATCAAATATCAGATATAGATTTACTGTATACCGGTGTGCAGGCATTTGATGGAGATTTGTTCGATCGTCTTAAGTCAGACGATAGTTTTAAACTCTCTGGAGAGGTATATCAACTTGACAGAAACCTTTTCAATGAAGAGGTTCAATACAATATGTATTGGTATGATGGGGTAGGTCACATTGGTTTAGTTACTGAAGTGACAAATGAGCACGTTTTCACAAAACTACTTCCGCGAAAGCAAGATACGGTGTGGGGAATTAGTCCAAAAAATTCCAGACAGGCTATTGCTCTGAGCCAGTTAGTAGAGCCTCATTTTGATTTAAACATCATCCTTGGTCCAGCTGGTTCAGGTAAGACTTTTTTGGCGGTAGCCGCTGCGTTGCACCAAGTTCTGGAGTTAAAACAATACAAGAAAATAGTTGTGGTAAGGTCCCGTGATTTTATGGATGAAGATCCTGGTTTTCTTCCTGGCGACCTTAAGGAAAAATCAATGCCTTTACTTGCCGGTATTACTGATGCGTTAATTTCAATGCATTCAGTTGATGATCATGATGCAAATATTTACGCTACTGTTGAGCACATTATTGAGCGAGCCAATATTGAATTTACTTCAATGGCATACTTTCGTGGTCGCTCGATTGATGATGCCGTTTTGATTATTGACGAAGCCCAAAACATGACCCGTGCTCAGATGAAGGGGATGTTAAGCCGTGGCGGAAAGAATTGCCGGACAATCGTTTTGGGCAACTTGGCGCAGATTGATGACAAGTTTGTAACGCCAGCATCCAGTGGAGCAACAGCAGCAGTGAATATCTACAGAAATTACGAGAAAGGAAGCATACTGATTTTTGATGAGGTAGAGCGAAGCTCGTTAGCACAATTCACTGAGCAGAACCTGTAGTGTAGTTTTGCTTGGTAGACATTTTGGTAAACAGAAGTTCTACCGAGACCTGCGTCGGAATGAACGCGCAGTCTTTTGTAAAAGAGCCTCATTACCGGAGCAGCATACGGTCTTTAAGTCTAGCAGACTAAAACGGATTTGAGGCTAATTAAAATTGCGAGCAAAGTTGCATCATTATGACCTATAGCACTCCTAGTGGATTGTCCAAAAAAGAAGTGAGAACTCTGTTGCGACTTTTGCCTCAACAGGCAAAGAGTAAATGCTTCCAGTCGTTTGATATTGAAAAGATAAAATCGATGGATACCTTTCAACAGTCCATCACTGTTGATGGTGGTAGTTTGTTTTTGTCCAATTACGGGATGACCATTCAATCCGATATCTGTGAGGTACTTGCCAAAAGCGAACGTTATCGCGGTTTAGTATCGATGAGAAAAATTCGAGGTATTATCAGAAAGCGCCTAGAACTTCTTTATAATCGAAAAAACACTGTATATGAAGAGAATTATCTTAACAGTATTCTTGATGATATTGATGCAACAATCAAACAGTACACCTTCGTATGCGAAGTTGCTGGACTTGATTTTTCTTATGAGTGTTGCATCGATCTCGGGTTTGGTACATTAAGATTGTTCGACAAAGAACTCATTAAGGATGTAAAACCTCATAGACTCCAAGATATTTGGGAGGACAACTTCGTTCGCCCCATCACTGGCAAACTAGTGTTCTTAGGTTGTGCTTATGGCGAGCATGATGTTGCGCTTAGTAAGTATTATGACAATGCAAATTTAAGTCTTTCATGTCTGAGGCTTTTAGCTTGCGCGAATTTCAAAAGAGCCTTCAGGGAGGCTCACGTTAGTATAAAAGGTAGAGGTGGTTTTTCTTACCAGCCAAGCTCTACTTTTGGCTGGAACAAGGATAATGGACGCTTAATTTCAACTAGCTCAGCCAGTGCTAGACGAGAAGTATATTTTGACACAGAAATAACCAAAGGCTTTTTAGCAGAGATCTCACTTACTCACCTGCCGGAAATTCTCAAAAAAGAAGACAGAACGGAGCTTGAAGAAACAATTGTAAAATCTTTTTACTGGTTCGGCGAAGCAAACTCAGATAGTTCGTTGCCCTCCGCATTTTTAAAATTATGGTCTTGCTTGGAGTGCTTTTTCACGTTGCGCAATGAGGAAATTACGAAAAGAAATGCAATTGGAATTGCCTCTTTATTTCTTTACGGTGATATCGATATGAAGCAAGAGGACATAGCAGAGTTGAAAGACTATCGAAGTATTAAGAAAACCGTATCTAGATATTACGCGTTAAGGTCTAAAATAGCCCATCGAGGTGTGCGCATAGGTATTAATGATTATCAAGTGACTATATTAGCTTTCTTGACCTGTATCATCATTCTCGCTGCTACTTCCCTCGCTCGAAGAGGTTATCACGAGTTGGCATCTTTGGAGCGCGAGGCTACAAGGCTAGATAATATTCATGTTGGTTAACTGTCGCTTATATCGCCTCAGAAGGGTTAATAATGGAAAATTGTTTATCGTGGAGTAAAGATGAATTACGTGTGCGTATTTATGATCATGCGCCCTTTTTAGACGTTGAAGCGCGAGTACCCGACGGCTACGTAAAAATGATGCTTAAGTACACTCCCAGTTACGTCTTCATTGAGGACATCCAAGGCAATGGCTTTGATTCTAAGCTCCAGGGTAAAGGAACTGGTAGCTTGTTAGTCAACACTGCGGTGCAATACCTACGTGCTAAGCTCTCCGCCGACATAGAGGTGAGTGGTGAAATGTCTGATGCAAATGACCCAAGAGAGCCGGACTTATTAAAACACTGTCAAACAAACAGGATAAAATTTTGGGCCTCGTTCGGATTTACGATAATACCTAGTGCTGTAGGGCGGGATAGGCTAATAGCGAAGCTAAGCGACTTAAAAGTAAAAAAGGACGGTACTGTTTTGGGGAGCCACCCGAAGTATATTCCTCTTTCTTCTTTTACTGAAGACGCATTGCCCCATAGAAGACTCTGACTTATCGGTGTCATTAACGCCATTCACAGAATTTGACATATGGGCACAAGAAAAATGGACAGGGCCACAACAATACGTCCTGTAGCCATCGAAATTCAGATTGTGTTACCCACTAAAGACATGGCCGGCAAGTCTTCTAGTCTCTTCTTTTCACGGGTGGAAAACGGAGATTTATTGATTCAACTGTCATATCGATAAAGTTGATGCTCAAACCGATTAGCCTTTGCGTGAATCAGATGTTTTAATTTCATTCACAATGCGGCCTCAATAAACAGCCAAGATAAATTAGCAATTTTTCAAACACGATTACCCATCGTCATCATCTTATTTTTAAGTGTCGCTAAACTCCATAGTAAACACGGTCTTACTTTCATCGGATTCAACGTACATATCGGCTCCGTTGATCTTCATAACAGACTTAGCAATGGTTAATCCAAGGCCAGTGCCTTGACCATCTCTCTGTCGAGAGGGGTCAACTCGATAGAAGCGATTGAACAATTTAGGAATATGCTGAGGCTCAATTTTCTCCCCGCTATTTAACACCATTATTTTCTGCTTTTTTCCTTTGGACTCCGTTTTGATCTCTACCGTACTATTATCAGGAGCGTGTCTTATCGCATTTGATATCAGATTTCCTATTGCCTGTCGGAACATAGTTTTGTCGCAGTAAATAGTAAGGTTAGAGCCGGTAAGTTGGATATTTATGTGCTTTTCGTCAGCAAGTAAATTAAAGTAATCGAGCAGGCTTGATATTTCCTTTTGCACATCTAAAGATTCAATTGCGGGTTTGATAAGCCCGTGCTCGGTTTTAGCCAATAGGAGCATATCACTCACCATTTTCGTCATGCGCTCATATTCTTCTAAATTAGAATAAAGTATGTCGACATATTCCTCGGTTGACCGCACTTGTCCTAACATCACTTGGGTTTGGGTCGTTAAATTAGTAATTGGGGTTCGTAATTCATGTGCGATATCTGCTGAGAAGTGGGATAGTTTTTCAAAGCCATCCTCAAGACGTTCAATCATGGTGTTGAAAGAATTTACCAGTGTGATTAATTCTTCCGGTACCTCATCTGGGTTAAGTCGTATATCAAGATTATCGGCGGTGATAGTTTCAATTTTTCGCGTAAGCTTTCTTAATGGTGATAGGCTTCTGTAAATCGCAAAACGCGCAGCTAATACTGTAATAATGCCCGAACAAATAATGATGCCCATTATCGATTTTAAAAGGCTGTTCATAAACGTCATGTGGAATTCCATGTTTGACGCTACGATGATGATATAGCTAGTATCATGCGTATTAAAACTTAATTTAATGGCTCTATGCATATGGTTTTCATCGCTAAACAACAACATGTCTTTCGGATTAATTGATGTGTATGTTGTGGCTGTTTTAGGAAAGAATGAAAAGTCAGCTCCTTCGCTTGTAAATATCGTATCTCCTTTGTCATCCTCAACATGATAGTAGACACCATGATGTCCTGAAACTGCTTGGAATAAAAGCTTGGAAGGTTGTACCGATTGTACATGTGATTTTTCGAGCTTTAACTTAATGGCATGAAACACCTCATTAAGCTCATCGGCATCTTGCTCTTGAAAATGGTCTTCAATAGAGGTGACTACTAGTGTGCCCATAATGCCTAGACACACGAAAATAGCTATTCCCACAAATACCATTGTTCGAAAGGAAATTGAGTACGGCTTTTGCCTTTTAATTTTGCTCTTCATCAGTTGTTAATTTGTATCCCATACCACGAACCGTTTGAATCAATTTTGGGGAAAATTCATCATCAATTTTAGCTCTTAAGCGGCGTATTGCTACATCGATGACGTTTGTATCGCTGTCAAAATTAATATCCCATACTTGAGACGCAATCAACGAGCGTGGAAGCACCTCTCCTTGCCTTCTGACCATGAGTTCTAAAAGCGAAAACTCTTTTGTTGTCAAATTAATGGATTGGCCAGCGCGTTTTACAACACGAGACGGGATGTCCATTTGCAAATCTGCGACTTGCAGCAGGTTGGTTGCTACTGTATTTCCTCTTCGAAAAAGGGTTCTGACTCTAGCCAACAATTCTGCAAAAGCAAAAGGCTTCACTAAATAATCGTCAGCGCCCAGCTCTAGACCCTTTACTCTGTCATTGACACTATCTCTTGCGGTTAAAAATAATACAGGAGTTTGATTACCAGATTGACGCAATGATTCTAGAATCCGCCATCCATTAATATCTGGTAGCATGACATCTAATATTATTAAATTAAACTCGCCCGTAATCGCTTTATGGTGACCGTCTAAACCATTGCGAACGAGCTCAATGACAAATCCAGACTCTGTCAATCCTTGCTTTATATAGTCACCGATTTTCTTTTCATCCTCGACTACCAAAATTTTCATAGTTCACTCACGTTATGTTTAATGTGATTTCGGGACTTAGTGTTGCTAAATGTTTAATAAGTGGGTGTTCGAGATTGGATCTTGCAACTCGGGCCAACAAAACGTACCTCACTCACAAGCAATATATTCCAATGCATAAAAATAACCAACGATTGCTCTGACTAGATTACAACATTGTAATGAACAGGTAATCGCACTGCCATGTTGCTTAACTATACTCTTCAATTGGAACTATATTTAGAATACCTTATCAAAGTTATTTCAAGAATAGTAAAGTCGTATTAGATTATTCATTAAGGGTCGGTGTGGTCAGTAAATGCATTAAAACTGTTTTGCTTATAATATTTTTAAGCACTCAAGTTGCAGATTCGTTTGCGATGTCCAGCCCTGGCTGCGACATGCAAAACGACATGCATGAGCAACACCTTATGGATAACGACCACAATTCATCACAAAATAGTAATGAGATGAGTCAGATGGACGCGGATTGCTGTGGCGACGGGTGTTCTTGTCCACTAGGCATTGTGTCCATCGCGATGCTCGTGAATTTTGACATTTTAACTCCAATCGACTTCAAATCCCTCAAGCCCAACACTTTTATCACGGATGCAGACGATGCTGTCCTTGGTCGCTTGCAACGTCCTCCAAAACGCTCTTTAGCCTAACTCCAAAAATTTGGCGAAGCTCGTCAAAATTCCAATATCGAACGCCGCCCAATAAAGGCTGTGGCCGACATTTAAATTGTTAGAAAGAGAAATCAAATGAAGCCAATAAAATTGCTTTTTACTATATTAGTGCTGCTTATTTCAGTGACTATCGTCGTTGCATGCACAAAAGAATCAGTTACTACTGAACAATATAAGACCAATTCCCAAGAGATTGAGTCGAGTTTAAAGTTGGACGTTTTTAAACGCGAGTCGTGTGGATGTTGTCAGGGATGGATTGATCATGCTGAATCGCAAGGCATCCAAACCGATGTAGATGATATTGTTTTTCTCACTACTAAAAAACAAGATCTCGGAATCGAACCAATGTACCGCTCCTGCCATACATCGGTGTCAACTGAAGGGTATGTTTTCGAAGGTCATATACCCGTCAAATTTATTGTTAAATACTTAGATAATGTTCCGCAAGGAACTATCGGCCTCTCAGTGCCGGGTATGCCTGTTGGCAGTCCAGGAATGGAGAACGGCGATCAATTCAGACCATATCAAGTGTTATTGCTCAAAGATGACGGTACAGCAGAGGTTTTTGCAGAGGTGAATTCGTATGAGGAGCAATTCTGATGAGTGCTTTTAAAGGCTTTGCATGCCTAATTTTGCTTGTTACAACAAGTAGTCAAATATTAGCAGAACAAAAGACCCCCCTTACTTTGCAGCAGGCTGTTGCCCAAGCTATCCAAAAGGACCCGTGGTTGGAAGGTAGCCAATATCGGGAAAACGCGACTATTTCTTCAAGTATCGCCGCAGATACTTTGCCTGATCCAGTTGTGTCTTTAGGGTTGGCAAACGTCCCTACTGATGGTTTTGCGTTCGACCAAGAGCCTATGACTCAAATTAAAGCTGGCATTTCACAAATGTTTCCTCGTGGAGAAAGCTTGAGTATTAGACGCAAGCAACTCGAAGAATTGGCAACGCAGCATCCATTTATGCGATTGGACAGAATGGCCAAAACACAAGTTGCCGTTTCTACTAAGTGGTTTGACGTTTATCTAGCACAGCAAAGCATTTCGCTAATTGAGAAAGACAGATCTTTGTTTGAACAACTCAGTGAAATTGCAGAAGCGAATTACTCCTCTGCCGTCGGTAAAGTCAGGCAACAAGATATTATCCGAGCGCAGTTGGAACTAGCGCGACTTGAAGACAGACTCACAAAGCTATCTTCTCAAAAAGAAAGGGCCTCGGCCGAACTTTTAGAATGGTTGACCGGCGGCGATTCAGGCGCGTTCAATAACTCGGTAAATGTTGCCTCTCTTGAACTACCAAAAACGTTGCCAGAAATTGAAGGAATAGAGAACGCCTACTACAAGATATTGAAAGCTAATAATCAACAAATGTTGGCAAATATACTCATCTCGCACCCTCTTATAAGAGCTGTTGAAAGCCGAATAAAGTCTAGTCAGACTGGCATTAAACTAGCGAAACAACAATACAAGCCGCAATGGGGAGTAAATGCCAGTTATGCATATCGAGCAGATGACCAAATGGACAGAAGCCGAGCAGATTTTCTTTCAATCGGCGTTAGCTTTGACCTCCCTTTGTTTACAGAAAATAAACAAGATAAAGAAGTAAGCGCCGCCGTTAACGAATCAGAAGCAATTAAAACTGAAAAACGATTAGTGCTTAGAGGCATGCTTGCTCAAATGCAATCCATTTTTGCAGCAAGAGAACGGCTGTTGGAGAGACAGACCTTATATCGCACGAATATTCTCCAGCAATCAAGCGAACAAGCCGAAGCCTCGTTAACGGCTTATACCAATGATGACGGTGATTTTGCTGAAGTTGTGAGAGCTAGGATTGCTGATCTAAATGCTCGCATTGACGCATTAGAAATCGAAGTCGAACTACTTAAAACAAACATTCAACTAAATTACTTTTTTTCTGAGCAGAGTCTTAAAGCTGTATCTGAATTTGGAGCAAACCAATGAAAACTGTTAACGCAATCGCTATAGGCGTGATAGCAGGCGCTGTAATGACAGCTCTTACCTACTCAATATTACCAAGCTCAAATGACTCACATGATAGTGCGGCGGATGCTGGAGAAAAGCAGCCTTTGTATTGGGTTGCGCCAATGGATCCAAACTATAGAAGAGATGAGCCTGGGAAGTCCCCTATGGGCATGGATTTAGTACCTGTTTACGAAGATGAACAAGGCGCTGGCGATAGCCCAGGTACGGTGAAGATTTCGCCAACTGTAGTGAACAATCTAGGTGTGCGTACTGCTAAAGTGGAAAATCGGTCTTTGCACGTACCTATAAAAACAGTAGGTTATATCCAATATAATGAGGACACACTCGTTCATATTCACCCAAGGGTAGAGGGTTGGATAGATGAGCTATACGTAAAAGCAGCGGGCGAATATGTCAAAAAGGGCGAGCCACTATACGCGCTTTATTCTCCCGAACTTGTAAATGCTCAAGAAGAATATCTTATTGCCTTAAAACGCTCAAATAAGGAGCTGATAGAGGCTTCAAAAACAAGGTTAAAAGCGCTGCAAATGCCAGAATCTGAGATTCAATCGCTTATCTCAACTGGTAAAGTTCAGCAAACAATAACCTTCTATGCACCCCAAACTGGCTTTGTTGATAACTTGAATGTGCGTCAAGGGTTTTACGTAAAGCCAGGACTGACAATTTTATCAATTGGTGCCTTGGATAAAGTTTGGGTCGATGCTGAGGTGTTTGAGCGACAGTCTGCTCAAATTCAAGAGGGTTTGCCTGTGACTATGACTTTAGAATATCTCCCAGGTAAAGAGTGGACAGGAGAGGTTGATTATATCTATCCAACCCTAGATGAAACGACTAGGACGCTTAAAGTCAGGCTGAGATTTACCAATGATGATTATGCACTAAAACCTAACATGTTCGCTCAGGTAACGATCCATTCCGATTTAACAGGTGAGAATTTACTCGTGCCCTCTGAGGCGGTAATTAGAACTGGTAGCCAAGATAGAGTGGTTTTAGCACTTGGAGACGGTAAGTTTAAGTCGGTGTCAGTAGAAGTAGGACAGGTAGTTGATGAATATACAGAGATCTTATCAGGCTTGAGACTCAACGACAAAATCGTTACGTCAGCACAATTCTTACTCGATTCAGAAAGCAGCATTAGTTCTGATTTCAAAAGGATGGAGGAGCCTGAAGCGACTGCGCAGTCGGTATATACCGAGGCGACCGTAAACAGTGTGATGACAGATCATAGAATGATAAATGTTGATCATGGCGCTATTGAAGAGTGGGAATGGCCGAGCATGACAATGGATTTCACCGTTGCCGAAAGCGTCGACATTAATGAGTTGAAAGCCGGCATGTCACTTCATATGGAAATCACTAAAACTGACTCTGGAAGTTTCGAAGTAACCACCGTTCATATCATGGATTCGATGAATGACATGGATAGCTCTGAGGAGAGCACTGATTCAGGTCATGACGCAATGCACAGTATGGAAGAGCCTATTATGTCGGTTTGGACAGAGGCAACCATAAATAACGTGATGATGGAGAGCAGAAAAATCAACGTTGATCACGGTCCTATTGATGAGTGGGAATGGCCGAGTATGACAATGGATTTCGATGTTGCCGATAGCGTTGCTATTGAAGAATTGAAAGCCGGTATGTCACTGCACATGGAAATTGTCAAAACCGACTCTGGAAGTTTTGAAGTGGCAACTGTCCACATCATGGGCTCGATGACAGACATGAACGATACCCAAGACATGGATCATTCTAATCATTCAGACCATCAAGGAGCTCATCAATGATAGCTGCCATAATTAGATGGTCGGTCAATAACCGATTTTTTGTTCTACTGGCTACGCTTATTCTCGTGGGTGGTGGGTTGTTTGCCATTAAAAACACGCCGGTTGATGCATTACCCGATTTGTCGGACGTACAGGTAATTATAAAAACTAGTTATCCAGGACAAGCGCCTCAAGTGGTAGAAGATCAAGTTACCTATCCTTTGACTACCGCAATGCTGTCAGTGCCCGGGGCACAAACAGTGAGAGGATATTCGTTTTTTGGCGATTCTTATGTCTACATCATCTTTGATGACGACACCGACTTGTACTGGGCGCGTAGTCGAGTGCTTGAATATTTATCGCAAGTTGCTCCTAATCTACCCGAAAACGCAAGACCACAATTGGGGCCAGATGCTACTGGCGTGGGTTGGGTTTATCTCTATGCACTTGTTGATAAAACGGGACAAAACGATATCAGCCAACTACGAAGCTTACAGGATTGGTTCCTTAAGTATGAGCTTCAAACGGTGCCAGGCGTTTCTGAAGTTTCAGCTATTGGAGGCATGGTAAAGCAATATCAAGTGCAGGTCGATCCGGAGAAGTTGCGAGCATATGGCATTCCGCTTTCTCACATTCAAACGGCGATTAAGCGCGGCAATCAGGAAGTAGGCGCATCGGTCATCGAAATGGCTGAAGCTGAATACATGGTCCGTGCCACAGGTTACATAGAGAGTAAAAGGGATATTGAGCTCATTCCTTTGGGTGTAAACGAAAATGGAACGCCGCTTTTGGTAAAAGACATTGCTGATGTTCGTCTTGGTCCACAGATGCGAAGGGGGGTAGCTGAGTTAAACGGTGAAGGGGAAACCGTTGGCGGTGTCGTTGTTATGCGCTTTGGTGAAAATGCGCAAAAAACGATTGACGGCGTCAAAGCAAAACTTGAAGACCTTAAAAAAGGCTTACCCGATGGGGTCGAAATTGTCACGGTTTACGATCGCTCTGCACTAATAGAAAGAGCGGTAGACAACCTTGCATCGAAATTAGTGGAAGAGTTTATCGTCGTTGCACTGGTGTGTATTGCATTCTTGTTTCATGTACGTTCGTCACTTGTTGCGATCATTAGTATTCCAGTAGGGATTATCACAGCAATTATCGTGATGTACATGCAAGGTATTAATGCCAACATCATGTCATTGGGTGGAATTGCTATTGCTATTGGTGCGATGAGCGACGGGGCGATTGTGATGATTGAGAATATGCATAAACACATGGAGCGCACCCCCTTAACCAAAGAGAATAGATGGCAAATAGTTGTGGATTCAGCATCTGAGGTGGGCCCTGCATTGTTTTTCAGTCTTCTAATTATAACAGTCAGTTTTGTGCCTGTGTTTACGCTTGAGGCACAAGAGGGGCGCATGTTTTCACCGCTTGCTTTTACCAAAACCTATGCAATGGCAGCCTCAGCAGCTCTTGCAATTACGCTTGTGCCCGTTCTTATGGGCTATTTTGTGCGCGGTAAAATACTTGCTGAAAGCAAAAATCCAGTCAATCGTTTCTTAACTTTTTTGTACATGCCGACGCTTAGAACTGTTCTGCGTTTCCCTAAGGTAACGATGTTAGCTGCGGCTTTAGTGCTAGCGATAGGTTTGTGGCCTGTGAACAAGATTGGCAGCGAGTTTATCCCACCTTTGGATGAGGGGGATTTGATGTACATGCCAACAACCTATGCGGGGATATCGATTGGCAAAGCCCGAGAGTTGTTGCAACAAACCAATAAACTGATCAAAACGGTCCCAGAAGTCGAAACCGTGTTTGGGAAAGTAGGTCGCGCTGATACCGCAACCGATCCGGCTCCTTTAACGATGATAGAAACCTTCATTCAATTAAAACCTAAAGAGGAGTGGCGAGAAGGCTTAACAACTGACGATTTAATAAAGGAGTTTGACTCAGTGGTCAAATTGCCGGGCCTAACGAATGCTTGGGTAATGCCAATTAAGACTCGAATTGACATGTTGGCAACAGGTATAAAGACGCCCGTTGGTATTAAAATCGGTGGCCCTGATCTCAAGGAAATTCAGAAAATCGGACAGCAAATTGAAACTATACTTTCCGATGTTGACGGCACTGCCTCTGTTTATTCTGAGCGTGTCGCAGGAGGACGTTATGTCAAAGTAGATATTCAGCGCGAAAAGGCAGCACGATATGGTCTAAACATCGCTGACGTCCAACAAGTTGTCTCAAGTGCTATCGGCGGGATGAATGTGACTCAGAGTGTTGAAGGTTTAGAGCGTTACCCTGTAAATGTTCGTTATCCTCAGTCTTATCGTTCATCGCCTGAGTCCTTATCTTTATTACCTATCGTTACACCACAGGGTAAACGAATTGCTTTGGCCGATGTGGCGGATGTGTATATTGAAGATGGTCCTCCAGGCATTAAAAGTGAAAATGCACGACTTAATGGCTGGGTGTATGTGGATATCGATGGTGTAGATATTGGTTCCTATGTGGTTTCAGCCCAAAAAGCAGTGAGCGAGCAATTAGTTTTACCGGCAGGTTATTCGGTGAACTGGTCTGGCCAATATGAGTATATGTTGCGGGCGAAAGAGAAATTAACCTATGTGGTTCCGTTGACCATAGCTATCATCGTTATTTTACTGTATCTCAATTTTCGCAACTTCATCGAGGTCGCGATCATTATGGGGACTTTACCACTGTCTATGGTGGGAAGTATCTGGCTGATGTACATAGAGGGTTTTAACTTTTCAGTTGCCGTCGGCGTCGGCTTCATTGCACTTGCAGGTGTTGCCGTAGAAATTGGCGTAATTATGCTTGTTTACTTAAATCAGGAGTATCAAGCCTTAATCGAAAAATGTAAATCTGAGGGCGTCAAACCCACCATAAACATGTTAACTGAAGCGGTTATTCATGGCTCTGGATTACGTGTCCGACCGGTTATGATGACCACAGCGACCATAATATTTGGCTTATTACCCGTACTTTACGGCTCAGGCACTGGGTCTGAAGTCATGAGTCGTATTGCTGCTCCGATGGTTGGTGGCATGGTTAGCGCTTTACTACTGACCTTGTTGGTTTTACCCGCAATTTATTTTCTGTGGAAGAGAAGGCAAATTCAACACTTGCCGGATACTTTCTGATGCTAGCTTCAAGCAAGGAACGACATTTCATAAGAGGACTATTGACATGTAGTAGCGTGGCGAACTTTTTCGCCCGCGACTATGCGGCCGTGAAATTCGGCCTATCACCAACGATTCACTTTTTACGACAACAAACAAGAACAACTACATCATTTAAACAAACTATCTATTAAGGAAATAATATGAAATCAATAATCATCGCACTTTTCGTTTTAAGTCTGAGCTTAAGCATACAAGCATATGCTCATACATCGTTGGCCTCATCAATGCCGAAAGACAATGCTATGTTGATGGAAAGTCCAGACAACCTGGCTCTCAATTTTGCAGATGATGTGCGTCTTGTTGACTTAAAGGTTAAAAGTAAAAAAGGTGAGCTTGTGGATGTTGGCTTTAAACCTTCGATGGACGCAAACAAAAACTATAGTTTCAGCTTACCTTTGCTTGCTGTGGATACTTACGTAGTCTCATGGACCATTATGGGAGATGACGGTCATAAAATGAAGGGACAGCTTTCATTTATGGTGCACGTGAGCAAAAAAATGAAAGGAATGAAGCACAAAGACATGAAAAATACTTCGATGGATCATTCAGGTATGACTCATTAGTTATTAAGAGTTAAATAGGTAAATCGATATGTTGCCAGAATGGTGGACAGCATTTTTAGTGTTAGGCAAATTCCTAGTCTATTTAGGGATGATGGGTGTTATGGGCTCTAGCGCTACTTTGTTACTTTTAAAAGGCAGCAAGCAGCGCGTAGCATTCAAGGCTCATAAAAGCTGGCAACTGGTTACCTTAAACTATTCTTTTCGCCTTTCAGTTGTTGGTTTTTTTGCTAGTGTCGCTGGTTTTTTTCTTCAGACTGGCTATATGGCGGAGAAAGGATTAGCGGGTATGTTTTCTCCTTTCATGGTGGAGATGATGTGGCACTCACAGGTAGGAACTATTGCCGCAATTCGCAGCGCTATCTTTGTTTTGTTCGCGTTGCTTACGTGGTTTCTATTACAAAAACTCAAACGTGGCCAGAGTTTAGCGTCATTCAAGCTACTGCTAACAAGCACCGCAATGTTTTCATTGCCGCTAGCGTTTACTTTTTCCCTGACCGGACATGCTAGTCAGTTTGTCACGTTGGGCGAAATTCAAATTGTTATCCATTCCCTCATTGGTTTGACATGGGTAGGCTCGTTATACCCACTGATTACTGCTTGTAGATTACTCAATCACTCCGAATTAGCTTTCGTCATGAAACGTTACGGTAACATTGCCATAGTGTTGGTGTTTATCTTAGTCACGGTTGGTGTAGTAATGTTGATACAGCTACTGTCTTCCCCATCGACCCTTATATTCACCGAATATGGACTTGCCTTTTTATCCAAACTTTTTGCAGTTGCTCTAGTGCTCACGTTAGCAGCTGGGCATAAGCTTTTTTGGGTACCTAGGCTAACTAACGATCAAAATGTGCGCTTTAAATTACTCAAATCAATCAAACTTGAGTTCATTATTGGGCTTTTCATTTTGTCTCTTACAGCGCTGTTAACTACTGCGCTGAGCCCGAATCTTTAACATAAATAATCGGCGTTTTCGCCAAAATAAGAAAAGGAAAATGTTTATGAAAATGACTGCTTTAAGACCCTTGACTGTTTTTGCATTTCTATTGTCATTTAGTGCAGTAGTTAGTGCTCATGGAGATGAGAAACACAACGAAGAATCACAGTACTTTAGCGGAACAGATTCCGATGCAGCGACGTTAGTGCTTAAATTTCATAAAGCTTTAGAAACAGGGAATGGCGACTTAGCTGCAAGCCTTTTGGCAGATGATGTTTTAATTTTTGAAGGAAAGGGTGTGGAGCGAAGCGCCCAAGAGTATGCAAGTCATCATATGCTCTCTGATATGAAGTATTTGTCACAAATGCAAATTGAGCTTATAGAGCATCATGTAAAAGAAAACGGCACACATGCAATATCTTTGTCGAGAAGCTTGGTGAAAGGGCAATACAAAGGAAAAGAAGTAAACCATATTGGGAACGAAACCATAGGTTTAGAAAAGTTGAATGATGATTGGAAAATCACGCATATTCATTGGTCTAATTAAAAACACCGCGCTGTCGACTTCTTGTTATTAATGGGGCGGCAGCGTTTATCTTATTGCCAAAATTTGTTTTTCCACCTTTCGCATTTTCATGCTAGTCCGCTTAACCCGTCTGCAAGTTAATTATTACACAAAGTTTGATTACCAAAAGGTAATCAAATTGTAATGCTTCTGCCGTGAAACAACGTTTATTTTGAATTACAGTTACATTGCAAAATTTGATGCAAGAAGCAGATTTTGTTTGCATCGAAAGACAGAAATCATTAACTCAACAACAAGGAAATTGAATATGAAAAACCTACTTATAATCGCTTTTTCCTCACTTTTGATGTTTTCCCCATTAAGTATCACCAGTGCGCATCAACACAGCGATAAATCGCATATGCCGATGAATATGATGGATGATGCATCGATGGAAAAGATGAATGAACACATCACAAAAATGAACAGTACCTTAGAGAAAATAAAACAAGAAAACGACCCAGCGAAAAGAGAACAAATGCTCAATGAGCATGCTAAAAGCATGCAAGACATGATGGGCATGATGCATCACTCTAAAGGTGATTCAAGCATGATGCATGGCAAGGAAATGTCTGCTGAAATGAAAATGTCCATGATGGAAAAGCGCCTTCAGATGATGGAAAAAATGATGGAGCAAATGATGGGGCATACCGTAGAAAAATCCAAAAAGGTTCATGAACACAAATAGATATCAAGCAACTAATATGCATGCTGGTTTGCGCCGCTTAATAGCAAGGTAGTTGCGTTTTGAGCTAAGGATAAACGTATTAAAGGAATTTGAAATGAATAAAACACTTAAATTAGCGACACTGATATTAATCGCAACTGCGCTTCTAAGCGGTTGTGCCAGCAGTTTATACCATGATTATGTAATGAGCGGCCAAGTTGTTAGTGTCAAAGGTGACAACACTCTTGTTATTTGCGTTGCAAACACAGAAAGCCTCGAAACAGGCGATGTATTTAACGTTTACAGAACGGTAATGGATAAGCTTGTTATAAATGAGGGTGAAACTGGCTATTCTCGTGAGTTTGTGGGAAAAGTGAGGTTTGGAGAAAAGCAGGATGAACACTTTGCAACCGCTAGTGTGGTCACAGGAGAAATATACCAACATGATATGGTGGAGTTCGATAACTAATTAGACATTGCTCAAACCAATAAAGGGTAGCAATGGCTGCCCTATTTTTTTTCATTCGCTCTGCTGATAAATCAAGACGTACCAACTAACTTAAATATCGCTCGAACGAGCGTTTCTTTATAATCAAAAAGTAGCTGTTCAGCGAACTATATAAAAGGATTCTAAAATGCCATGGATTAGCGGCGCATTGTTTTTAATATGTTTACTACTAATACTTAGTTTTCGCGAGTACATTAAAAAGCGACAGCTACAGCGACACGACAGCATCTTAGTCGAGGTAAAAGACTTCCAGTATCAACCCGCAAGGGTTAAATTGAAAGCTAGTAAAGCTAATCAAATTGTTTTTCTGAGAACGGATTCAAATTTATGCTCTGAATACCTGCTCTTTCCGAAGCTAGGATTATCGATAAGACTTAAACTTAATAAACAAGTATCGGTGAACTTTTCCGCTTATCCGCCAGGCGAGTATGAGTTTTATAGCGCGATGAATGTGTATTCTGGGAAGCTTACAATTGTGTAGCTTGGGTGTATTTATCTCGAAGAGCAAAAAGTAATATTAAGTTAGCGATAAATTTACTTGAATTGTGTATCTTAACTTGACTAACGACTTAACGCTGATTGATCATTTGACAGCAACACATCTAGTAATGTCTCTTGAGATAGTTTTAAGAAAAGGCGAGACAATATACGCTTATATTTTTTATGCGACCTAAGACGTGACAAGTTTTTAAAGGAGAGAGTGTGTATTATCCAAATTTGCGAGTAAAAGCAGGCGAAGTCAAAGCGTTGAAGCATGCCCCCTCGGGATGGCAAAACCAAATTTGCCCAATTTGGAACCTTGAGTCTTCGGCATCTTTTGAAAAGGCGATTTCGGATGTAAAAGAAGTATGGCCAGATAAAAGTATTATTGATATGTCTCGCTTTCAGTTGCGCGAAGTGTCACCTTCTGCGCAAAATTTCATTGCCAAAGAAAATTTGTCATTCGCCATTGATCCGCTTTCAATAAGCGATTTACATTCGAGTGTTTTGCCCTCATTCAAGACAAATCCTATATTTCGTATTGAGATAAAGGAATCTTTATCGACTTTTCGCTCTGGCAAACTTAACGCAGTACGTTCTGCCTTAGCGGCTTTTGCTTTTAAGGATAACACCCTGCTTCTTTTTGACTTTGTTGAGGCAACGGAAGAACTAATAGCCGACAACAACGACATTGTTTTACTACTAACTGAATTCTTTAAACTAGGCTTTCCGAAAATCGTTTTTTCAACTGGCGCGTTTCCAACAACGCTGCAAGATGTCCTCGGGGCAGAAGAGCTACCCAGGTTAGATAAAAGACTCTTTGAGAGCGTCAAAAACAAGTTGGCTTTTGAAATATCTTATGGGGATTATGGAACATTGAGTCCTCTATGGGATGCGACTCAAACACTTCGTTCAGGGCATATCGCAATTAGATATACATTAGATGACGATTGGCTAGTATTGCGACAAAAAGGAAAAGATACTGCATCTATAATTGAATTGGCTGAGCTTTTGACTATGCATCCCAGCTACAAAGGACGAGCGTTTTCTTGGGCTGACGAGAACTGGATGAATAAAACGCTTGTACCACCGCTTGCTGGCCCCGGCAATTCGACCGGTCACGTTGCAGAATTTATGAATCACCATTTTGCGCAAGTGCTGAGTGGCGGGTAACCTTTGGGTAGAGTTTAAAAATTAAGGGATCAAGCAACTTGCTCACTAGGACGCCAACGAGTTGATTGTCGCTCAATCAATGCGCGTTTTGTTAACTCCCTCAACTGAGAAACAGAGAGCTGCTCTCCAATTGCCTTTTGCAGCTGAGAATGGCTCATTCGGGATACGCCCTTAGATGAACCGAATTGTTTTAATATCTCTCTAGCTTTATTATTTTCTAATAAATCTGCCATCCCATGACTACTTATTTGGGGATTATTCTGAGCCTTTCGTAACATAGTTAAACTCCCTGAGCCTGTAACTTCAAAAACACCCCACCACCTCGGAATGATACCCAAAGATTTGTCTATATGTTTTGTTGCGCATATAAGGTTTACTTGATCAAAGCATTGCCCGTAGTGCCAGCCTTGCGCAAAAAGCCGTTTGAGTGTGTCTTTATGGCTTTTAATTTCAAAGCATTCCAATTTGTTGCCGCAGAGCACAACATCAGCACGGACTAAGCCGTTTTGAATAGGAATTTCTTCGCATATTTGCGAATCATCGAAAGTCTTTCGCTTTGCCAGTCGACTGAACAATAACTGTCTGATTTCAGGATCTGTCATTCTGATAGTCTACTTGATTTATTTATATTATGATATTAGCATAATTAGTTAATTATGCAAAAAATAAAAGTAAAATGAATATAGAAAAATTACAAAACGACATATTGAGAACACTTAAGGATAAGGGATGTGGAAATACAATATCTATAGCCAGAGAGGTCGGTATGTGCCAGTCGACGGTCTATAGGAATTTGATGAAGCCTCAAAGGAAACTCACTAAAGGACTTATGCAATTATGCAATTATTTGGATATAGAACCTAAAAGATATCTAATAAATAATCCATGTACTAATACTTACTTAATGAGGGTTTTATCTACTGTTTGGAACGGTTCAGATGAGCATGCAAGGCAAATAGGAAAACTGTTATTAGCCGCACATTCGTGTAAGCTTACGCAATAATTATTTAAGGGACGCTATGACAGAATTTAACCTTCCGTCGAAGTCTACAATCTATCGCCAGATCAAGGATATTGGAGTTAGCAAAGCGACTATTAAGCGGATACTTCCGGTTTGGTGGAATGACGAGCTACTTCAAAGTAATTCAGGATTTTTGCAATTCGTCAACTTGATGTCTCAGCGCTTGGGCGTGAGTGTGAGCTTGGACAAAGGTTATGTATCATTTTCTCCCTCAAATTACTCAGTGCAATATAAAAAGAGATCTCATATTGATGCATCTCAGTTATCTGATGCAACATATCTTTGCCACGCAATTGCAAATACGCTGATTGGCGCTCTTCAATACAATGATCGTAGCCCTGAGCTATCCAGATTGTGTGCCTCACTAAGGTCATTGGAGGACTTAACACTTGGTTCTGCATTACCTGTGTTCTGGGATTCGAATATTCCCGTCATTCACGTCTCCCATTTTCCTTCTAACGTAGCCCGTCCAGCCGGTATGGTAATGAGAAATGATAACTATTATGCGATAGTTTTAGGACATAAACACAAAAGCCCATCCACTCAGCTTTTTGTTTTGTTACATGAGCTTGGGCATATCGTGAGCGGTCATTTGAAAGGTGATGGAAGTATTACTGACTCTTTGCTTCCAGAATTGGGAGAGTCTCTGGATGTTGAAACAGATACGCAAGAGGAAGAAGCTGATGCGTTCGCTTTAAATATTCTCCGAAAAAACGTAGATATATCAGAAAAAGTGTCGAAAC
This sequence comes from Ningiella ruwaisensis, assembly GCF_004798935.1. Lineage (GTDB taxonomy): Bacteria > Pseudomonadota > Gammaproteobacteria > Enterobacterales > Alteromonadaceae > Glaciecola > Glaciecola ruwaisensis. Next base: position 398,375 of record NZ_RAHT01000004.1, read on the forward strand.
TTGGTCGCTTAAGCAGACCAGCTGAATTAGCAATACATGCGAAGCGTGCTTCTTCATTATTGGGCGTAAATGCGGGGCACTTTGCACTTACTTATGGAAGGCATACACGAGATTGGATCCTTGCGCAACAAGCTCTCAAGTTCTTGGAAAAAGGTAATGCAATATCAACTTTAAGAGGCTCACTTGATAACGCTTTGTCCAGTATGGACATGCGTATGGATGACCGAGAGTTTTTGACGACAATGCAATCGGGAAAATAATTTGGGCGTTTCAATTTTCACTGACAATGATGTAATCCTTAAATTAGCACGCTACGATCTCCTTTCCTCTCTGGTAAATATCGTTAAGCAAGCCAATTATGAATTTAAATATCTAGATGCGCTACCCTATGTCGCTGGTCTCGATACTCCTAAGCAAGCAGCAAAGATGGGGCTCAACTCTGTTTCACTGTATAGCATTAGGCGATTTATCGAACAGAGTAGTCCGGTTAACTTATCTGATGAAGGAGTGTTTAATTTTATCCAGCAACAAGGTAATGCTCACCTTGATGCTGGTGAGCTGATATTGACCATTAGCGCTAGTGAAAACAGTAATTCAGGTTTGTTTACCGGTGATAAACGTGCATTAAGAGCAATTGATACTTTAGTTAAAAATAAAATCTTGAATTTTTCATCTGTTGAAGTTTTAGTACTGGAAGAAGCCGTTCGAATGTTAATGCATTGCAGTGACCGGAAAACGGTTGTATCAAAGATAAGATCTACGCCAGGGGTTGATACAGCACTTGATGTGTGTTTTTGTAATGAATCATGTGTTGATGAAGCCATTGATAGTTATATCAATGATGCTGCTAGCTCTTGCCGTTCATTAGTTTTTGCATATAAAAAGCATTGCAATGTCATAAAATAAAATAGTGAACCTGTCTGGAGACTCAGATAAATTTGATTTTAAAGGTGTGTTTTACTTATTCCTTAGAGCTGAATAAACAACACGTTGACGGCCTTCGCCCCTACCAAATATCTATTCTCTAGATAGATAGCAATTAAGAAATTAGTCTATTAAATATGCATGAACCGAAGTCTAATGATCATTAAAAAAAACGCACAGTTCTAATTCACTTATTCCTGAAACGCTCTGAACGCCACTTCAATACTCTACCACCAATAGATGACAAAAAAGTAATCAAACTGTAATGCCAGTGCCGTGTTCCTAACATCTTACACCGTTAACATTATGTTTAATCTAAAAGCAACCTTATTGCTTTTTGTCTTGCTCCCGTATTGCCCCTAATTACTATGTAATTAGAGTCAAAAAAATATGAATCTATGCAAATGCAGAGCACAGAAAAAAGTTAAACGCGCCAATAACACGACGGAGTCTAAATGACAGCAACTGAAAAAGTTACCGAAAAGACAGCGAATAACTGTTGTTGTAACAAGCAAGCCCAATCTGCGAGCGAAACTCCTAAGGTCAAAGACACAACCAAACAAGAGCCAAATAATCTATCAGAAAATCGATTTATAATTGAAGGAGCCAGTTGTGCCAGCTGCGTCAACAAAATTGAGGCGGCGTTAAACAATCTGCCTGAAGTTAAACGAGCGGAGATGAACTTCGCTCAGCGTGTTGTCACGGTAACTGGAGATACATCGGTTTCAAATATTATAGAAGCGGTGGAAAAAGCCGGATACAAAGCAAAATTAGACGACAGCGATTCTGAGCAAGAAGCTCTGGACGAAAAAGAAAAAGCCGACTGGCAATACTACAAAAAATTAATGCGCGAAATGGCCGTTGCGTTGTCGCTTGGTGTGCCATTGATGATTTACAGTCTGGTCGTTGGCGAAATGACAGTAACAACTACTACAGAAAGACTCGTTTGGTTAACCGTCGGATTGCTGACTCTTGGCGTAATGGTTTTTGCGGGTAAACACTTTTATGTGGGCGCTTGGAATTCATTTAAAAATCATTCTGCGAATATGGACACATTAATAGCCCTTGGAACGGGTACCGCTTGGCTTTATTCAATGGTTGTTGTGTTTGCTCCCGATATCGTGCCGCTAATGGCCAGACACGTGTATTTTGAAGCTACTGCCATGATCATTGGTTTAATCAATCTTGGTTTAGCGCTTGAAATTAAAGCGCGAGGTAAGACTTCAGAAGCGATTAAGCGTTTAATTGGCCTGCAAGCTAAAACAGCTCGTGCTATTCGAGACGGTAAAGATGTAGATATACCAATAGAACAAGTGTTGCTCGACGATCTGATTCGAGTCAGACCTGGTGAAAAAATTTCCGTAGACGGCATGGTCGTAGAGGGACACTCCACAGTTGACGAGTCTATGTTGACCGGTGAGCCGATGCCAGTAGAAAAAACACAGGGAGAAGAGGTCGTCGCTGGTACGATTAATAAATCGGGCTCTATTATTTTCAAGGCAACGCGTGTAGGCAAAGATACGGCGCTCGCCCAAATCATCAACATGGTAAAACGTGCTCAAAATTCAAAGCCCCCGATAGGACGTTTAGCCGATGTTATCTCAGCTTACTTCGTACCCGTCGTTATGATTATTGCCGTAATAAGCGCTTTAGTTTGGCTAAACTTTGGGCCATCTCCAGCTGTTGCTTACGCAATTGTGTCTGCAACGACGGTTCTTATCATAGCTTGTCCGTGTGCACTTGGTTTGGCGACACCGATGTCCGTAATGGTAGGGGTAGGCAAAGCCGCAGAAGCGGGTGTGTTGATAAGAAACGGCGAAGCGCTGCAAACAGCCAGTAAGATTACTACGATGATTCTAGATAAAACAGGCACTATTACCGAGGGAGCACCTAAGGTAACTGATGTATTGCTAGCACCGGGTCAAAATGAAAAACAAGTGCTAATGCTCGCATCGAGTATCGAAGCTGGCTCTGAGCACCCCCTAGCAATGGCGATCGTTGAAAGTGCCAAAGCAAAAAATATAGAACCTAAGAAAGTGACTCAGTTTTCTTCCATTGCTGGACAGGGAGTGGAAGCGAAGTTTGAGGAAGATACCCTTTTATTCGGTAACGAAAAGCTAATGAAGCAGCGTGATATTGACATTAGCGACTACATCGAAAAAGCCCAAGGCTTAGCCTCTGAAGCTAAAACACCAATGTATTTCGCTGTTAATTCATCGCTTGTTGCACTAATCGCAGTTGCCGATCCAATCAAAACTGATTCTATTGATGCAATAAAGCGACTTCAGAAAAACGGAATACGAGTAGTGATGCTCACAGGTGATAATCGTTCAACCGCAAAAGCAGTAGCTGAAAAAGCGGGTATCACAGAGTTTGTGGCCGAGGTTATGCCAGAGGACAAAGCAAATAAAGTCGCTGAGTATCAATCAATGGGAGAAATTGTGGGCATGACAGGTGACGGAATTAATGACGCACCTGCATTGGCTCACGCAGATGTAGGCTTTGCAATAGGTACAGGCACTGATGTAGCCATTGAAAGTGCTGATATTACATTAATGCGGGGCTCTCTTCATGGTCTTGCTGATGCAATTGCGGTGAGTAAAGCCACTCTAACCAATATTAAGCAAAACCTATTTGGCGCATTTATTTACAACGTTGCAGGTATACCATTCGCTGCCGGTGTTCTGTATCCATTTTTTGGTCTTTTATTAAGTCCGGTGATAGCTGGTGCCGCGATGGCGTTTTCATCACTTACCGTCGTTACCAACGCCAATCGTCTGCGATTGTTTAAAGCAAAAGAACATTAGGAGAGTGTGACAATGCTATGGATCAACCTTACAGGAATCGTATTGATTGCTCTTATCATCTGGTGGTTTTGGTTATACAAAGAGCAAAGTATTCGTATCGCTGAAGGTTCGTTGGAGATCTTGGTGAAAGACGGTATTTATCAACCATCGCACATCAAAATTAGAGCGAATGAAGAAAGGCAAATCGTGTTTCGTAGAGCTGATGCAACGCCTTGCGCAGAAATGCTTTCGATACCCGAATTAGATATTTCAGAACGACTACCTTTAAATAAAAAGACAGTCATTTCGCTTCCGGGGCTGCCAGCAGGTGAGTACGCATTTCACTGCCAAATGCAAATGTATAAAGGGAAGATAACTGTTCAATAGATGGTTAGCATTCAAATAGGAGAGTAAATATGAGCGACTCAAAATTATCATTTTGGAAAACGCCCTCAGGCTGGGCTGCACTGGGACTTATTGCTGCGGCAAGTTACTTTTTATTTTTTGAGCATGGCGAGCATGTGTGGCCGTATTTGCCTTACCTGATCCTTCTACTTTGCCCCTTTATGCATTTTTTTATGCACGGGAGTCATGGACACGGCCATCATGATGGCGAGCATAGAAAGACAGAAGAGCAGATGACACTTACAGAAGAGCGTCAACAAAAGACAACTACCAACATTGAAGAAAAGAGAGAAAACGATGCACGGTGAGTCTGACTATGGTCTATGGGGTTTAGTTTTCATAAACTCTGCCATTTTTATTTTTTTTGCATTCAGCTTTGTAAAACCACAATCAAAGACTGATTGGAGAAGCTTAGGAGCTTTTTCCGCTTTTATTCTTGCATTGTTTACAGAAATGTATGGCTTTCCGCTCACCATCTATTTTTTGTCAGGCTGGCTAACAGAGCTTTATCCGAACATAGATTTTCTAGCACATGAAAATGGACATTTGCTACAAACGATTTTAGGTTTTGAGGGGGATGCTCATTGGAGCATACTGCATATCATTAGCAATATACTTATCATTGCTGGTTTCTTTATTTTATCTTCTGCATGGAATGTTCTTCATCGTGCGCAGAAAAGCCATTCGCTCGCCAATACAGGTTGGTATGCAAGATGTCGCCATCCACAGTATTTAGCTTTTATTATCATTATGTTTGGCTTTTTATTGCAATGGCCCACAATCCCAACGTTAATCATGTTTCCAATATTAACATTAGTCTACATTCGCTTAGCCAAACGTGAAGAAAAAACAGCGATAGCCGAATTTGGGGAGCGCTATTTAGCATATAAAGAGACCACGCCTGCCTGGTTACCTAAATTCAGCAGCTCAAACCTCCAATACGACAATTAGCGTTTTTGATAAATCGCTTCCGTCAAACAATTCAACATTTTAATAGGCAGGAGAAAACAATGAGTAATAAACATCATAGAGTTGGTGTGAATGAATTAAATTTGGTTATTCGTCACCTTCGGTTGACCGGGGTGACTTCCGACAATATCGATTTAATTATCAGAGATATCGATTCAACTATTGGTGTTGACGCAGTGTCGTTTGAGGAGTCATCTAACACCCTTCATGTTGGTTATGATGCCACACATTGTGAACTCGATGGTATCGAGAATATCGTTCGAATGCACAGAGCCGACATTTCAGACGATTGGTGGACGCATTTCAAGGAAGGTTATTATCAATTTGTTGACGAAAACATTCGTGAAAATGCTAAACACAAGCCATGGAGTTGTCACGTTACTGACCAAGGCAAGCGCTCTAAATAAAAAATACCTTTAATATCTTTCAAAACCTTTTGACCTTTAGGAGGCATTATCAATGCAAATTTCTAACAACACGCCAATTTATCAAACGATTGTGAATGACAAATTGGAAAAAAATCATCAAACATCAGAAGCAGAAACGTCCAACTGTAAGAAGAAAGAAGCTGAAGAGAGCACCATTGCAGAGGCGAATAAAGTGAAGGGTGGTGACCAGGCTGCGCCAAGTGAAATCAGGCAATCAATATCTGTGAAGGTGTGACGTTTAGAGCTCCTATCCACACGTTTATCGGACTAATTCAATTTTATAGAATTTTTAGGCCGATAAACGTGCATTTCCAAACCTTTTATTTCCTCATAGTTATTTAATTCTAGCCATTGTGGGTATGACCCTCATCGTTATCATTGTCGTCGCCGTTATGCCTGAGGAAAAAGCGCTCGTAGGCAAAAACAGCAACAATGCCAATGCCGGCAATGATGATAATCTGTAAATCATCACTGCCTTTGATCCAAATGAATGCTAGAAGAACAACAACGTCTAATATAATTGCGGTGATCACCACTAGTGGGTTTGCTCCAACGTCTTTTCTAAGTACCTTTAATACGCCCCAATGAATAATAATATCCATTACTAGGTAAAAAATGGCCCCTAGAGAGGCGATCCTTGAAAGATCAAAAAAAGCGGCAAGTAGTCCGGCAGCAATTACAGTAAAGACCAACGTATGTTTTTGAATATTACCGGGCATACCAAAGTGCCGATGGGGGATCAAATTCATATCTGTCAACATTGCCAACATACGCGAAACCGCAAAAACGCTGGCTAGTAGACCCGACGCAGTCGCTATTATTGCAATACCCACCGTAAACCAAACACCATACTGTCCGATAGCGGGACGAGCCGCTTCAGCAAGTGCGTAGTCTTTAGCAGCAACTATCTGTTCGACCGTTAATGTAGAGCCTACTGCATAGCAAACTAATAAATAGATAACCAAACAAATTAGTAAAGACACAATAATGGCTCGCCCAACATTTTTATTTGGGTCGACCACTTCGTCGCCGCTATTAGTAATAGTGGTAAATCCTTTGTAGGCTAAAATAGCCAAAGCGGTACCGGCTAAAAAGCCACTAGCAGAGGCATTTTCAGTCACATCAGCGCTAGCGGGTTGAAAAGCAAACCCCGCTGCCCAGAGCGCTACGAGGGCGAAAATCAATATGCCGCCAATTTTCAACACGGCTGTAACCTTGGAAACACTTCCAATTACTTTGTTACCTGCCACGTTTACCACAAATGCAAAAATGATAAGCCCGATAGCCAGTATGGGAACCAATATGCTATTTTCTTGTACGTCAAATAGCTGAAGGGTGTATGTGCCAAACGTTCGAGCCACTAAGCTTTCATTGATGATCATTGAAAATGCCATTAATAATGCGGCACCTCCGGTTATAGCACTTGGGCCATAAGCCTTTTTTAAGATCATCGCGATGCCGCCCGCAGATGGATATTTGTTTGAAACCTTTATGTAGCTATAGGCACTAAATCCACTGATAATGGCAGCTACAATGAACGCCAGAGGGAATAATGACCCAGCATATTCCGCTACCTGGCCGGTAAGCGCAAATATTCCGGCTCCAATCATTACACCAGTACCCATAGCGACCGTACCAGCTAAACTCAAACTTCCTTTTTCGTAATCTTCGTTGTGAGAACTCATGTAACCATTCCTTGATTGATAATAAGGTCTTTTTCACCAAACTCTTTACATTTTGTCAGTACGCTTCAATAGCTTGGTACTGACGCATCTAGGCAATTGCTTTAGAGAGCATCCATAATCCAGCTGCAATCATAAATAGATTTTCTGTGAGAGATACAAAGCCAAGTGGCACGCTGCTATCACCGCCCACGCAAGCACATTTAAGTTCACGTTTATCGATGTATACTGCTTTGAATACAGAAATCGCGCCCACTGTCCCGATAAATAAAGAAACTGGGCCAACAAGATAACCCGACAGGCCTGCCAGCATTCCGATTCCAGCGAATGCCTCTGCAAAGGGGTAAATGTAGCCGTAACGTATATTCCGCATTGCCAGCAAGTCATAGGTGATGAAGGAGTTCGTAAAGCTATATAAATCTTTTAGCTTTTGGATCGCTAGCAGTGTCATACTAAATGCAACAAAAAGCTCGATAACTTGTATGATGTAATTACCTGCGAGATACGCATACGCTATTGACAAAGCCATTAGCAGGGCAACAGAAAATATCGCAATAACAGGTGTGTAGGTGGTGCCTGTTTGCCCAGCTTCGCCTAAGTCAAAGTACTCCCTTAAGTCGTCATATCCACCTATCCGCTCCCCATCGATAAAGGTCTGAGGAGTAGTCTCTACGTCGTGTTCTTTTTTGAACTTATCGGTTTCTTCGCGACTTGCAAGCTTATGATCCTCTACTTGAAACCCTTCTCGCTCTAATAGGTCTTTAGAGCGCAAGCCATACGGACAGATGTGCTCATCGGTATGCATTCGATATAATTTTGCTTGTTTTGCCATGGTCCCTCTCCTGCTTTTTTAGTAAGGTATTAATGTTTTAGTAGTTTGCTTATTGTTGATTGAAATCGGGGACCGAGCGGCTAGTCGCTTCGGCGTCAGTTTGTGCTTCACCGTTCTTCTCGATATCATCTAATAACCACTTCATTTCTTTGATTTCGCGCTCCTGCGCAGCGATGATTTCATTGGCTAATTTAAGCACCCGTTTATCTGAGATATTGGCTCGCTCACTAGTCAAAATGGCAATAGAGTGATGCGGTATCATTGCTTTCATCCAGGCCTCGTCAGCGATGGTTGATTGTGAGCGAACTAAGAATAGTGAGACCAAAAAAACAAGTCCGCTACCTAGTAAAATTGTCCAGTTCTTGGCTTTGTTCTCATACATGTTGAGCATGAACAGCAACATAATGATTGCCATTATCGAACCCATATAGATAGCCATATAGAACCGCGTTTCGCTAAAGAAAATGTGGTCGAATGCATAAGTATTGAAATACATCATTAGCAGCATGGCCATAGTTGATGTGAAAATCATTGCTAAAAACTTTGTATATTTAGTCATCACGTTATCCTTTATGTCCGTTTAGGACTGATTCATTGTTTTAAATATTAAAGAAGCTGAACAGCTAACGAGTAAAAAGCCCGTCATTGCCTCTAAACCCGATAAGAAACTTAAATGCCCAATGGGCGTTAGTTGAGCCAATCCTAAGGTGGTTAAATTGATCAGTGAGAAGTAATAAATTTCAATAAAACTAAGAGAAGTTGATCCCTGCAAATCGCCCAGACCTATTTGTATCGATATCAAAAAGCCTGAAGCAAACCAAAAGGCAGCTATCAACTGGCTAAAAGTTATGCCGTAAACCACCGTAATGAGCTTTAGGTATGCAGAGAGGTTTGAGCTCACGACAAGATTCTTTAACGCTCTGAGGCTTAAAAAATGACTCGTGGTTGCCAATCCAATCGCTATTAAAGCCACTATCAACTGAATAACTACTTCCATTTATTGCTCCTTTGTAAAGCCTTTAGAACCAGAACCGAGCACCCACTACGAGACCAGTTTCACTTACTGACTCACCATTGTTTCGAGCGATATCAGCGCTATTACCAAGACTTCGACTCCAATAAATACCAGCGTATGGCGCAAACTCTCTTGCAAACTCATAGCGATATCGCAAACCTATGCGTATTGAATTGAAGCCAGAGGGGCGATCAAACCTTTCAGATTCTGAAAGCGAACCAGCTAGGGCAAGTCTCGGTTGCAAAAATGATGTTTGGGTGACTCTAATTTCATATTCGGCTTCTACTGAGAAACTGACGTCACCATCCTCATTAATGACAATGGAGTTATCCATTTCGAATTGATAAGGAGCGACTCCATATAAGCTTATGACGGCATAGTTCTCCATATTCGACTCGCTACTTAAAGTTCCTCTTGTGCCGATACCTGCTTGAAATTCCCAAAATGGCGCAATCAATTTACTTGCAAGGAGCTCGGCTCGCTCTAAATCTGTGGCCTCACCATCATCTTGCTTGTTTTCCCCTTCACTTTTGAAGTAAAGGCGATAGGTATCACCGCCGTACCATCCAATCATGTCCCACACTCCGATGTTTTCTTCATCGTTTGTGCGCGTATATTCAAACCGGTCAAATAAAATCATGCCCGTGTTGTACTGTTCGACTGGTTTCGGCCAATCTGATGGAATCTCTTGCGCATTAGACGATGCGCAAAGACCAATCAGTAAAGTACTGAAAATTTTAGACGTGTTTTTCATATAATTTTCCCTACGAGACCGATACGATTCTGAACATACCCGCATCCATGTGGTAGAGCAGGTGACAATGGAATGCCCAATTTCCGGGGGCATCTGCGCTTATCAAGAGCGATACTTTTTCGCTGGGTTTTAAACTTATGGTATGTTTTCGGGGAGGCGGATAATTCCCGTTTTCTAACTCCATCCACATACCGTGCAAGTGGATTGGATGGTTCATCATAGAATCGTTCACTAAAATCAAACGAATTCGTTCGCCATACCTAAAATGAATAGGGCCATCGACTTCGTTAAATTTGAGTCCATCAAACGACCACATATAACGTTCCATATTGCCTGTAAGGTGCAGTTCGACTGTTTGCGTTGGCTCTCTGGTATCGGGCCACTCTTTTGCACCTGTTAAGTCGCTATACAGCAATACTCGATGCTTCACATTCTCTAAACCAACACCCGGTTCATCGAGTCGACTTGTGGGATTATTTGCAAGCATACTTGCACCAGGACCATGACCGTTTTCATCATGCTTTATATTAATGTCGTCTACTGGCAGTGCACGAGAGGGCATAGATGAGTGGTCATTCATATGAGCCACGGATGAGCCAGATGATGTTGCTCGGCTCTTAGCGTCAGCGGCCGACGTGTCCATTTCATTCATGCCCTTCATGCCTGACATATCAAAGCTCATTCCCATAGCTGCCATGCCCCGCTCTGGCATTTTGCGCAATGTTGGCACATGTGCTTCTTTTCCAAGTTCAGTACTTAGGGTTCCTCTGACGAAGCCACTTCTATCCATGCTCTCTGCGAAAAGAGTATATGTGTTGGAGCCGATTGGTCTTACAATGACGTCATAGGTTTCAGCAACCGCAATTCGAAGTTCGTCCACTTTAACGGGTTTGATTGGTTGTCCATCAGCAGCCACTACCGTCATTTCAAGACCTGGAATACGAAAATCAAAATACGTCATGGCTGAGCCATTGATAAGCCTTAAGCGAACACTTTCATTGGGCTTATATAGAGCGGTCCAGTTTGTTTGAGCATCTCTGCCGTTCATTAAATATGTATATGTCGAACCAGTAACATCGAGAATATCTCTGGGATTCATCCGCATATTGGCCCACATAGCTCTTTCTTTTACTGTATTAACAAAACCTTGCTTTTTAATATCGTTAACAGTGTCGCTTATCGTACGTTGTTGATAATTGTAGTAACCCTCTGCTACCTTTAAATGTCTAAACACATCATGTGGATCCTCAAAGGTCCAATCGCTCAATTGAATGACATGCTCTCTGTCTGCACCTATGTCACCGTCAACAGGGTCGATAATGACAGGCCCCAAGTGACCTAACTGCTCTTGCAAGCCCGAGTGGCTGTGATACCAATAGGTGCCGTTTTGTTCTATATCAAATTCATAGGTAAACGTAGAGTTAGGGTCGATACCAGGAAATGAAACGCCAGGTACTCCATCCATATTAAATGGGAGAATAAAACCATGCCAATGAATAGACGTGCTGTCTGGTAATTCGTTGGTAACATGAATCTTAACTTGCTGACCTTCTCTTAACCGGAGCAATGGACCAGGTGATATGTCGTTGATGGTAATGGGCCTTGCAATATCGCCGGCAATTTTTTTTTGCTGACGAGAGATCGTCATCTTAATATTTTCCCCACCTACTACCGCATTACCGTAGTTAACTTCAGCAATACCGCTATGATTTTTGCTATTGCTATAACCTTCTGGGAAAGCCCATGGTGCTCTCATTTGACCTAGCAAGGCCAATCCACCAGTCGCATAGGCAGCATTTTTCAAAAAAACGCGCCGATTTTGTTTCATTCGATTATTCATAAGAACCTCATTTTATTTGCGACATGTGCCACAAACTGCATTATCGGTATGCAATATTGATATGTTTGTCCGTCGGTAAACTGAAAACTACTTAAGAAATCAAATGAAGTTTAGGTGGCCTCAGGAGGCTGAACCCCGAGTAAAAATGATAAAAATTGGAGAAATAAAAGTGCGAAGAGGACGGCGCACTAATTGATTTCAAATCATGCGCAACCATTGTTGTAAAATTAAAGCATGAGCCTAATTTACATTCACAAACACCGTCACAACACTTACCGTCGCACTCTGTATGATTTTGATGTTCCGACTGTTGCGTATTGTCAGATTGATGTTGAGTCGTTACGGACTCAATGAAATTGGCAGTTGCGTCATTTTTGTCTGAAGGCTCACATGCAACACTAGACAATGATAAAACAAGCAAAGCAAGGCACGCAGCGCATTTTACAAATGCACTAAGTAATCCTTTATCTGTTTTATTTGCGTTCATAATGTTGCTCAAACCCCGTCAATATCGGGTAAAAAGTTCACATATGTAGGTAAATATTGCAATCAACCTTACAGAAATAAAAATCGCCCTTTTACAACAAACCAAGTCGAAACGCCCTAGTTCTTGGGAAGTAGAGCACAACTTAATGTTCTTATAGTCACTCTCCCCTAATCTTATTTGAGAGTAGTGCAAAAAGCAGTCCGACTATGAATAGTCCTGCCTAGATGAGAGTTTTAGCCTCATTCCCAATTGTAATAAGCGAATAAGTGGTGACGTATTCATGGCTTAATTTTTAATTTAAAGTGACCCAACGTGAAACACTATGTAAAAGAGCGGAACTGACAAATTTGTAATGCAACTGTAATCTAGCCGTTATGATTTTACGCGGTATTTAATTTAAATTTCTGACTGGAATCTTTTTAATCTGTGCGGGATATCGAGAGTTAGTATGAAAATAGAAAGTGTAAGAGATATTTTAGAGTGGACCATCGATTTCCACAAACAACTAGCAAGCTGCCTCACGCATTGCGAACCAAATAATTCTGAGCGCTCAAAAATGGCAATGCAATATTTGATTGCTCATGAGGAGCACTTAGCAGCGCTTATAAAATCATTTTCAGTAAAAGCGGAACCTGGAGAGTTGGAAACGCTCTTTATTGAATATTTGGAGAATAATCCGATTGTCTTGCACGACCACTGCGACGGTGCATTTGAACAAAAAACAGATTCAGAGATTGCAGCAGTCGTAATCGAACAACACCAACAAGTGATAGCACTTTATACATATCTAAGAGAGCAAGCTGTTATTCCTCATCATAAAGAACTTTTAGACAACTTACTGGCACTGGAAAATCAAGAAATTGTACGGATGGCTCAAGGGTTAAATCGGTTTCAGGATATGTGATTTGATGTCCAACTAGTAAGTTTTTGTTTTGCTAGAAAAACTATTTATTTGAGTCATTGAGGCTCAGTCATTACGTATTGTAGGGCAGTGCGAATCTACAATACTATCTAACTGATGCAGTACACCGCATTCCTTGATTTTTTTGTCATCATCACAAGCGGCACGCATGGATTGCAGTGTTTTTTGTAGAGCGTTTAACTCAGATATTCGATGCTCAATATCATCAATGTGTTTGTCAATCGTAGCATTAACACTTTCGCAACTGCTCTCTGGGTTAGCTCGTGTTTCTAGTACTAAACTAATTTCTTCAATCGTCATATCAAGCGCACGGCATTGCTTAATAAACAGCAACTGCTTTAGTGCTTCTTCTGAATAACTTCGATAATTAGACTGCGTGCGCTCCGGCGCACTTAGCAAGGCTTTTCGTTCATAAAAGCGAATAGTTTGAATACTTAGGCCTGTTTTATCTGCTAACTGTCCTATTTTCATTTTTCTTTACCTGACGCGCTTGACTCTATACCAAGTATAGAGTTTACACTTGTGTAATGAGTCAGTAAAGCGAGTGTTTTTTATGAGCGGGTGTGGGTGCGACATTGAAATCAAAGACCAAGAACAAAAAAGGGTGTTGTATTGGTTGTTAGGCATTAATGCCGTAATGTTCGTCGTTGAAATGAGTGTAGGCTTATTGGCTGACTCAACAGCGCTTATTGCAGATTCGTTGGATATGCTAGCAGATGCTGTCGTGTACGGCATTGGTATTTATGCCGTGGGTAAAACCATTATTCATAAAGCAAACGCGGCAAAAATTAGCGGCTATTTTCAATTAATACTAGGCCTCATTATTTTATTTGATATTGCTCGTCGTTCGATATTAGGCAGTGACCCAGAGTCATTGTTAATGATGGGGATGGGTTTTGTTGCCTTAATCGCCAACGTCATATGTTTATTAATCATTAGAAAACAGAAGAGTGGCGAAGTACATATGCGAGCAAGTTGGATTTTCTCGGCAAACGACGTCATTGCCAACATGGGCGTAATATTAGCGGGCGTGACGGTTTACCTATTTGACACTCGCTGGCCCGATTTAGTGATTGGCCTTATTGTGTCTATCATCGTTTTACGCGGTGCAATTTCAATATTAAAAGACGCCAAACAAGAGCTTCGTGATAACAGTCAATCTGCCGGAGAAGCATTATGAATTTCACGCAAGCAGCACAATCCTATGTAGATAAAAAACTAAAAGATGCACAACATGCGTTTTTACATCAAGATGATGAAGCAGGATTTAAAGCCTTAGAAGATGCACATGTGATTGGACAGCACTCTACTTATCACCATACCCGAGTGCATTATGAAATGCTGAAATTTGGATTAAAACAAAGCGACATGAAAGAAGTATTTGGGCAAATATTTCGAATAATAGGTGCCATCACGAAAACCGCGATAGGCTTGTTGCCAGAGGGTAACACGGGTGGTGCAAATGTTAGCCCATTCAAACCCATGCCAGTTTCGCCTGCAAATAAAGCAATCTTGGATAAGATAAAAAATGCACAGTCATAATCACTCACACTCGCGTGAAAATTCAAAGGATGCGTCAAAACGCATCGGTTGGGCATTCTTCTTAAATGTGGTGTTCACCATTATTGAATTTATTGGTGGTTGGCTAACCAACAGCACCGCTATCATGGCAGACGCGGTACATGACCTCGGCGATAGTCTGTCAATTGGCACAGCGTGGGGATTGAACAAGCTTAGCGATAAAGATGCCAATCAAACGTTTTCATATGGATATAAACGCTTTTCTTTATTGAGCGCGTTGATTAACGGTTTAGTGCTAACGGTCGGCTCTATTTGGATATTGTTTGAAGCAGTCCCTCGTTTAGCAGAGCCTGAAATGCCCCAAGTAGAGGGGATGTTAGCTTTATCTATTTTTGGTATGGCAGTAAACGGTTTTGCCGCTTATAAACTAAGCGAAGGAACGTCATTAAACGAACGAGTGCTAAATTGGCACTTGCTGGAAGATGTTCTCGGTTGGGTGGCAGTATTTATTGTATCCATTGTCTTAATGTTTAAACCTTGGGCGATTTTAGATCCCATCCTGTCCATCGGCTTTACTTTGTTCATCCTCTTCAATGTGTTTCGTAACCTAAAAGAAACCCTGATGCTATTTTTACAGGCAACGCCAGATGAGGAGCAAATGTCAAAAATCCGTAACGACTTGCTTGCAAACGATAAGGTAAGCAACCTCCATCATTTTCATATTTGGTCTTTAGACGGAGAGCGAAATGTTATGACCGTCCATCTTGTCCTCGAGGGGGAAGTCAGTGTTGAACACATTCAGTCATTAAAGGAGAGCATACAAAGCTCATTAGCAAAATATCATTTTGAACATACGACAGTAGAGCTGGAATTTGCCGATGAACAATGTCGTGACGAAGTAAAATAGGCTTGGTACACTCACAACAATGAAGAATCTAAAACACATAAGTTGCATCATAATCTCGCTGATACTCTTTCAGTCGTTTTCTGCTGTGGCGAATTCCTTAGATTTTCATGCAATAGATACCCAACATTTGCGACATGAACACCAGCATTCAGAGCACAATCAAGCGTCAAATGATATTCCAACTAAAGAGCTTGGTGAGTCAGCAAAAGCAGATCACCATAACCCTGCCGATTGCCATCATTGTGGCCACTGCCACGGTACGCATGCGCAGTGGTTAGGTCAGCAAGACATCAACAATCTACAATCCGTGCTATCTATCCACAATTTTAATTATTTGGATGCGATCATCGACGCACCCATCAACCGATTACTACGCCCACCCAAAGCACTATCCTAATATCGCTTTTGATAGTGTCGCGTTGAAGACTCTCGCGACGCTGAATATTGATAAATTATTAGGATGTTCTAATGAAAATGTTTCCTATTTTTGTGCATGTACGCGCCATTGCGTTTGCTTGCGCATTGGGCTTAACGTTGAGCCCACTTGCCGCTCAAGCGGCACAAACTAATCGCTATATAGATGAAGGTGTTCAAGCGCCTGTGCGAGAAACGCTGAGCCTTGAAGATACGGTAAGACTTACACTTGCCAATAATCCAAGTTTGTATGAGTTTGAATTTAGACAGCGAGTAATAAACGGAGAATCAAAAACCGCCGCGCTTAAACCCGCATTGAACGCTGGGATTGAACTAGAGAACTTTATGGGAACCGGCGAGGTGTCGGGCATTAAGGAGCTTGAAGTCAGTTTGACCTTGTCATCTGTACTACAGCTCAACGACAAGCCTAGCGCAAGGTTGAATGTACTCTCTGAGCGTAAAATACAACAAGAAGTGGAAAAGAAAATACGCACACTAGATGTCCTCGGCGAGCTGAATCGTCGTTACATCAAAGCACTCGTATTGCAGGCCACCTTAGACGTGCAAAACGACGCACAGACACTTGCACTCTATACCTATAACGCAGTTGCTAAGCGGGTTGATGCAGGCGCGTCACCATTGCTAGAGCAAAAACGCGCCCAAGCCGCGCTAGCCCAAGCAAAACTCGATGTTAAATTGGCTCAAGAAAGTCTTCAATTTGCATTGCGCAGTCTTGCCATCATGTGGGGCGAACAAACGCCCACTTTTAAGCGAGTGGAAGGTCAACTTTTTGCGTTTCAAGACATTGGCTCATTCGAGACGCTTTCGACCGCTATCCAAAGCAGTCCGCATATAGACCTGTTTGCAAAACAAAGCCGCGTTCAAGCGGCGCAGCTTAGATTAGTGCAAGCCAATAATCGAGCTGACATTGAATGGTCAGCCGGTGTTCGGCGAATACAAGGTATTGATGAAACCGCTTTTACAGCTGGGATCAGCATGCCATTGTTTCAACAAAAACGAAATCTAGGCGAATACGAGGCGCAAAAGGCACGCCTTGATGCAATAGCACTGCAAAAACAGAGTAATGTGCGCAGTCTTTTACATTCAGTTAATCAGGCTTTAGGGGAGCACACTCGCGCATTACTAGAGGTCGACGCTATTCAACAAACCGTAATGCCGCCTCTTAAAGAAGCCTTAGATTTAGTCGAAAGCGCTTATTTAGATGGCAGATTTAGCTATTTGGAATGGGTATCTACTCGACAAGAATTCTTAAATACACGCCTAACATTAATTGAGGCAGCGTCTCAAGTGCACCTAAGCAAAACTGAAATCGAAACGCTTACCGGTCTTGCACTTAAAGCTCCACAAAGCGGTACTGCAAAAACTGATACTGCAAAGAGCAATGCTTCCAAAAAGCTAGAGCACAACATCACTATGCAGCAGCCATCAAACATTTCGATAAGAAGTAACGATCATGAATAAATTTACTCAATTAAAAACATTCACAATATTAAAAGTACTCGTTTTAAGCGTCACGCTAATGATGATACACGGGACGGTAATCGCAGGGGACAAACAAGCAGGCGGTGATTCTCATGCGGACGATAAACACGCTGGTGAAGTCGTTACGATGAGTGATGAGACGGCTGTGAAAAATGGGATTACCACCACAAATGTCATCGCTGGCGACATTTCACTTTCGACCACACTCTATGGCCGAATAAGTGCAGATCCAGGTTCATTGAGTCATATCAGAGCGCGTTTTGACGGTGTGATCAAAGATGTCAAAGTCAATATTGGCGACACAGTTAAAAAAGGGGATGTTTTAGCGGTCGTAGAATCAAATGAGAGCTTAAAAAGCTACTCGATTGTTTCTCCCTTTGATGGCAACGTAATAGCGCGGCATGCCAATAATGGTGAGTTATCAAACGGGCAAGTGCTTTTTTCATTAGCCAACTATAAGAATGTGTGGGCACAGTTAACCGTGTTCTCGCAGCACCTCTCCAAAATAAAGGTAGGACAAGCTGTTGAATTAAGGCATGCAAACTTTGAGCAGCTATCTGAAATTGCTTACCTCACACCATCTGCCGATAGTAGTCCGCATTCGCTTGCCAATGTCACTGTTGACAATAGTAGTGGCTATTGGCCATTAGGCACCTTGGTAAAAGCGCAGGTAACCACTGCCACTAAGACCGTAAGTCATATGGTGCCTGTTACTGCCGTGCAAGAGTATGAAGACAAGCAAGTGGTATTTGTTAATCATGATAATGAATATAAACCACGCCCTGTGCAGCTTGGTGTGACCGATGGTCGCTTTATTGAAGTCATAAGCGGCATTGAAATAGGTGAGCGTGTGGTGGCTACCAATAGTTACCTGATCAAAGCAGATTTGGAAAAATCGGAGGCCGGTCATGACCATTAATGCCTCAATACAACCCGAATATACATGTTTGCCACTGCAAGGCTTTAAAGGTGGCTTAACATGCTAGCTTCCATTATTCGCACCGCAATAGACAGGCGCGGTATATTTTTGATGCTGAGTTTTTTAGTCATTGGTTTTGGCTTATTTAGTTATCAAAAGCTGCCTATTGACGCCGTACCCGACATCACCAATGTCCAAGTACAAATTAATACACAAGCAACTGGTTATTCGCCGCTCGAAACTGAACAACGCATCACCTTTTTGGTAGAAAACGCTCTAGCGGGTTTACCAAACTTGGATTATACCCGTTCACTATCTCGTTATGGCTTGTCTCAAGTGACCGCCGTATTTGAAGAAGGCACCGACCTGTATTTTGCCAGAAACCTCATTAATGAGCGCATAGGCATTATTAAAAGTCAGCTACCAGAGGGTATTGAGCCAGAGATGGGACCGATTGCCACCGGTTTGGGTGAAATCTACATGTACACGCTCAGCGTTGAGCCGGGCACATTAACATCCGATGGCAGAGACTTTGATGCGATGGCTTTAAGAGAGTTGCATGACTGGGTGGTAAAGCCACAACTCGCGTTAGTAAAAGGTATTACCGAAGTTAACGCCATTGGCGGCTTTACCAAGCAATATCATGTGAATCCTGATCCTCAACGTATGCTTAATTATGGTGTGAGCACTGACGATCTGCTGCGAGCATTGAGGCGCAATAATGCCAATCAAGGTGCGGGATATGTTGAACGCAACGGTCAACAAATACTGGTGCGCTCTCAAGCGCAACTGGCCACAATTGAAGATATTGGTAATGTCGTGGTGACACTCGCTAACCAGTCTCCAGTGACCGTGAACGATATTGCCGACGTCGCTATTGGCAAGGAGCTTCGAACGGGGGCTGCGACACGAGAGGGTAAGGAAACCGTGTTAGGCACTGCCATGATGCTCATTGGTGAGAATAGTCGTGCCGTGGCCTTGGCAGTGGCTGAAAAAGTGGATGAAATCCAAGCTAGCTTGCCCGAAGGTGTGGTAATAGAAACTGTTTACGATAGGACCGCACTGGTTGATAAAGCCATCAACACCGTTCGCAAAAACCTTGTTGAAGGCGCATTGCTAGTGATTGTGGTGTTGTTTCTGCTGCTTGGCAATATAAGAGCAGCCATTATTACCGCAGCTGTGATACCGCTGGCGATGCTCGCCACAATAACAGGGATGGTGCAAACAGGCGTTAGCGCAAACTTAATGAGCTTAGGGGCACTAGACTTCGGGTTAATTGTGGATGGTGCAGTCATTATTGTTGAAAACTGTATCAGGCGATTAAGTGAAGCGCAGAGGCGAACCGGCTCAGTGCTGCCCATCAAGGAAAGGCTCGAAGTTGTGTATGAAGCAACCAATGAGGTTATACGGCCGAGTCTGTTTGGCGTGATGATTATTACAATCGTGTATATCCCCATTTTCAGTTTAACAGGGGTAGAAGGGAAGATGTTTCACCCGATGGCAGCCACCGTCATCTTGGCATTACTTGCTGCGATGGTGTTCTCAATCACTATTGTGCCAGCAGCCGTTGCGATGTTTATGTCGGGTAAAGTCAGTGAAAAAGAGAGTCCAATCATAGTGGGGGCGAAATCGGTCTATCGTCCTGTTCTGTTATGGGCGCTGAAGCTACGTTGGTTGGTAATAGGCTCAGCGACATTATTGGTTATTGTGAGCGTTTGGCTAAGCATGCGTCTTGGCTCTGAATTTATACCTCAACTGGATGAGGGTGATATTGCCTTGCACGCTATGCGAGTGCCCGGCACTGGCATTGAGCAGGCTGTGGATATGCAAAAAAGGCTTGAAGACGTCATTATGCAGTACCCACAAGTGAGCACTGTCTTTGCTAAAACGGGCACGGCAGAAGTTGCCACCGATGCGATGCCGCCCAATGTTACCGATACCTTTGTAATGTTGAAACCTATCGACCAATGGCCAGATCCTACTTTATCCAAAGTCGAATTTGTTGAGCAAATGGAGCGTGAGCTTCAAAACGTGCCCGGCAATAATTACGAGTTTACTCAACCTATACAAATGCGGTTTAACGAATTAATTAGTGGCGTTAGAGCTGATTTGGGGATAAAAATCTATGGTGACGATTTAGATAAACTGCGCGATTCGGCCGGTGATATATTAGCGGTACTGCAAGATATACCCGGGGCAGCGGATGCACGCGTTGAGCAAGTTGATGAGATCCCTATCTTTACTGTGAACCCCAAACCTTATGCTTTAGCGCGTTATAATTTGGATGTCACTGATCTGCAAACATGGTTAAGCGCATCGGTTGGCGGCAAAGAAGCAGGCTTGATATTCGAGGGCGACAGGCGATTTGAGATAGTGGTGCGCTACTCAGAGGATATTCGCAATAATCTTGATACGCTAGGCACTATACCCATTATGACGGGGGATGGTAATTATGTGCCGATAGCAGAGGTTGCAACACTTGAATATGCCAGTATACCCAGTCAAATCAGCCGAGAAAACGCCAAGCGCCGTATTGTGGTGACAGCCAATGTAAGAGAGCGCGACCTAGGCTCGTTTGTTACTGAAGCAAAAATGCAAATAGCAGAAAATGTTGTATTACCAAGTGGTTATTGGGTCGATTATGGCGGCACGTTCGAGCAGCTTGAAAGTGCGAGTCAGCGATTGAGCCTTGTTGTCCCAGCGACGCTTTTCTTAATTCTTGCATTGCTAGTCATTGCCTTTGGTTCGGTGAAAGATGCACTGATAATTTTCACTGGCGTGCCTTTAGCATTAACAGGTGGCGTTTTTGCGCTATGGATGCGAGACATGCCCTTGTCTATATCAGCAGGCGTCGGTTTTATAGCGCTATCTGGCATTGCTGTGCTTAACGGTTTGGTTATGTTGTCGTTTATCCGCCAAAGACTAGAAGAAACAGGAGAGTTAATTAATTCTATTGTTGATGGTGCATTAACACGCTTGCGGCCGGTACTGATGACGGCATTGGTTGCTAGCCTTGGTTTTGTGCCAATGGCGCTGAATGTCGGGACGGGAGCAGAAGTACAGCGTCCATTGGCGACAGTGGTCATTGGCGGAATAATTTCGTCTACTTTACTGACATTGATAGTATTGCCTGTTTTATATCGACTTGTGCACGACAGAAAACTTAAATAAAGGAGAAGAGAACGGCAGATGTATTTAAAAAAGACATCTGCCATGCTAACACTGTGATATCAGGCTCTATATAGGCGACTTTAGGGTGTGACTGAGCATGACGACCAAGGGGTTGTGTCGTTTATACCGTTCGCTATTGTCGAATTGCCATCATCAGTTATTGTTGATGCTCGTGATGAATTTATGCAAACTCGGTATAAATTATGATTTGATGCTATTTTTTGTTTAGTAAGTGAGTCAAACTATTTAGGGCTTTATATGTACACAATAAGTAAACTCGCAAAAGAAGCAAATGTGGGTGTAGAGACTATTCGGTTCTATGAAAAGAAGGCCTTGTTGCAGCAACCGATAAAACCATCTCAAGGTTACAGACAATATACTCCGCAAGCACTTTCAAGGGTGTTATTTATCAAGCGTGCTCAACACTTGGGTTTTACGTTGGCTGAAATATCGTCATTATTGGTATTAAGTAACAGCAATTGTGAAGAAGTGCAGTCCCTTGCTGAACATAAACTGGATGTGATTGAAGAGAAGTTGAAAGACTTAACGCGTCTTAAAGGCAGTCTTGAATCCCTCGTATCAGACTGTAAAAATAATTCGAATAACAAAATTTGTCCCATTATCGAATCACTCCAGCCATCAAATAAAACTAACACTTGACTCCGTACCTAAGTACGGGAGTTATGCTTTAGACAGTTTGAATAAAATTGCTTAATAAAATGGTAAAAAGTAGTCAGGTATCTATCTTAGGAGGTCTTGCCGCGGCAATCGGTGCAAGTGCATGTTGCGCGGGGCCGCTTGTACTTCTTTTGTTGGGCATTAGCGGAACGTGGATCAGCTATTTAACGCTTTTAGATCCTTATCGACCTATTTTCATTTTTGTCGTAGTGGTTTTATTTGGATTAGCTGGGTGGAAAACTTATCGCCCATTGAAAGAATGTGCGGAGGGTGAGTTGTGCGCAAGCCCTAAAGTAAGAGCGCGGAGAATAGTAATTTTTTGGTCTACCGCGCTGTTGGCTTTTCTTTTTGTCACCAGTAACTACTGGATTATATGGTTAGTATAGCTACTATCACTGAAATTTAATCGGAGAAAAAATGAAAAAATTATTATTCACGTCATTATTGTTAGTCAGCAGCACCGTAGCATTTGCTAAAGATATAACCGTTACTTTAGAAGTGCCGTCAATGGATTGTGCTACATGCCCAATAACAGTAGAAAAAGCACTAGAGCGTGTAAAAGGTGTAAAAGAAGTGGATGTTACATTCGAAAACAAACTGGCTGTCGTGATATTTGACGACGAAGTTACTAGCCCTGATGAGCTAACCAAAGCGACAGAGAATGCTGGTTTCCCCTCAAGAATAAAATCTTAACTTACTCTCGAATCGCTTTTTTAAAATCAAATTGGGAGCACTATCCTTTGTCCGAAACAGAGCTTTTATCAATAATTACATGCCCTAAATGCAATTATAGCCAACTAGAGGAAATGCCAACCACTGCGTGTCAATTTTTCTATGAATGCACTCATTGCAAATCAATACTGAAACCTCTTAGCGGAGACTGTTGCGTTTATTGCTCATATGGAACGGTGCAATGCCCGCCAATTCAAGAAGGTAACAGTTGTTGCAAGTAACTGATGCAAAAGTAGTTAATTGCTTATATTTTGTAACATTTAGCTAAATGTCCGCGCTCTCGTTATTCATCACTTAGAAACAACATATACCAAAGTCACTTTGTGTTATCAGACTGAGCTAAGGGGATTGCAACTGATGCAGTATCGAGCATCCTTCAACAGTATGATTGTTGCACGATGATGCAAGTGACGCTAATGACTTTTCTAACATAGCGAGCTCTTTCTGAGCCTCCTGAATGCGAATAAGTTGATTTTGAATCATTTCGTCGATAAAGGCGCAAGAATCGTTTGGGTTATTCTGAACATCGAGCAGGCGCTTGATGTCTAACACAAATTGCCCAAATCTGACCAGAGCGCTTAACCAAGCAATAGACATACACTATATACTAATTTGGTACTATCGACTCTTAGCTGTTAATTTGCACACTATTGCGCCGATACTGGGGTTAAATGAAAAATTGCATGGAGCGAGAGACGGGTTGGCATTAAAAATTGCAGAAGCATTGAATCTTGAGGTTTCAGTTGTTTTACTGATTGCCGCTGGAATAGAAGGTACACTTTTCTCCCAGTTAGAAAAAGATATTTATAAACTCGATAATACAGAATTCATACAAACGCTAATTATTATTGGACTATCAGCAATCAAACATTCTTCAGATTAGTTTATTGCGGCGAGCCACATCAAATAGTTTAATATTCCTAAGCCTCTGTATTTATTATCCTAATTACAAAATCACAACATTTTCTCAATAGAATATTTCAATGCGTTCAGCTTTGCAATCTGAACTATGACGTTTGACAGATGCTTTTTTAATTAATGCATAAAGTTTTAACAACCCTTTTTTGATTTAGATCTGCTATCTGTTCGCTTTTATTCAGGCTATCCTCTTTTTTCATGCAAACAAATCATTTGAATGCTGCAACCTGTCGCTTTCGTGGCGTCATCAATTATTAAAAAAATTACCCTCCTAGCTTGACCCTATACCAAGTATAGAGTTTATACTCTCACAGAATTGTTAAAACGAGTAATTGCAATGAGCGGATGTGGATGCGAAGTAGAAATAAAAGATGAATCTCAAAAACATGTTTTATATTGGCTATTGGGAATAAACTTAACGATGTCCGTCCTAGAGATGGGGTTGGGGCTTTTGGCTGATTCTACAGCGCTGATTGCCGATTCACTCGATATGCTCGCCGACGCAATTGTTTATAGTGTTGCACTCTATGCAATTGGCAAATCCTTATTACATAAAGCGAATGCTGCTCGAATTAGTGGATACTTTCAGTTGGTTCTTGGGTTATTAATTATAATTGATATTGTAAGAAGAGCCATTTACGGCAGTGAACCTGTGTCTGGATTAATGATGATAATGGGAACGGTAGCATTGATAGCCAATGTAGTATGTCTATTGATTATACGTAAGCAGCGAAATGATGAAGTGCATATGCGGGCAAGCTGGATATTTTCAGCCAACGATGTAATTGCCAACTTAGGGGTTATCTTTGCTGGCGCTTTGGTGTTCTGGCTCGATTCTCGATGGCCTGATCTGGTTATCGGTGTGATAGTTTCTTGCGTCGTGTTGCGCGGGGCAAAAATGATCCTCGAAGATGCTTCAAATGAAAGACAGCGAGCGCTTAGTGCGCAAAGTTGATAAGAACATGTCAATTTTTAATTGCACATCAAAACTTCGTAGGTTGGCATGGCTACTTATTACTTTGCTCATGTACCAATCGGGATTTTCGTTCGCCGCTCAATGCGATGACTACCCGGCGGAGGTATCGTCAGCCCCTGAGCAATCAAAGTCCATAGGCACTTATGACGAAGCCGATAAAAATGTAAATGCTGATGATACGTCGAGTGAAGAGTCCAAGTGTTTCCATTGTGTGCTGTGTCAATGTGCGCAGGTTAAGTTTCTGGCACAACACTCTATATATGACATAGCTAAACCGTTATATACCAATCAATACAGTTATTCCCGCAACATCACTGACGGCCTAGACGAAGGCCTTTTTCGCCCGCCTCAATCTTAATCCATTTCGTTTCTTTATGTTTGCATGGGCGCGTTCCATGTACTTCGTTATTTTATGAATAAAAGGTTTTATATGAAGGCTTCACGCCCATTGGGCATAAAAAAAGCTAGCTCAGCGTATCTGAAATTGATGTTTGCTGTACTGGTAACCATGAGCATATCTGTTCAATCTGCCAATGCACAAGTGTCGACTATCACACTTGAAAATGCGCTCAAGCGCACCTTATCAAATAACCCAGATTTATTGGTGTTTGATTTTAAATCTTCGGCTTTGGAGGGGGAATCAAAAACGGCTAACTTACGACCTGAATTGACTGTAGGAATTGAGCTCGAAAATGTGTTGGGAACAGGAGAAGTGTCTGGTATCAGAGATGCCGAATTGACATTGACCCTATCATCGGTCATCGAGCTGGGCGATAAAGTCAGCAGCCGAGTGAATGTTGTGACTACAAAAAAAGCACAACTGCTTACTTTGCAGCGCATTCGTACGCTGGATGTTTTAGGTGAAACAACACGACGATATATTAATGTTATTGTCCAACAAGCGTTGCACAAAACTGAGCAACGAGCAGAAATGCTAGCTCGTACGATGCTTCAGACAGTCTCTGCAAGAGTTGAAGCGGGAGCTTCTTCTCCACTAGAAAAGAAACGTGCAGAGTCAGCGTTGTCGCAGGCGCGTTTATCGTTATTGATTAGTGAACAAAAACTCAATGAGTATAAACGCGATCTGGCCATCATGTGGGGTGACACTGCTGCTAATTTCACAGACGCTGAAGGGACACTGTTATCGTTCCCAAATTCACTATCACTAGAACATATGCTTTCACAGCTTCAAAGCAATCCACATGTTTTGCTTTATGCCGATAATTATCGGGTTCAAGAGGCTCGATTAAGAGTGGTTCAAGCTAACCAACAGTTTGATATCGCTTGGGAAGCCGGTATCCGCAGACTACAAGGAATTGATGACACAGCGTTAGTTGCTAGTTTTTCAATACCATTAAATACCAAACAGCGGAATCTAGGTGAATACGAACAACAACGCGCATTGCTAGAAAGTATCGACTATCAAAAGCAAGCGAAAATTCGTGGACTCACTCGACAATTAAATCAAGTCATTAGTGCAAAGGACCAAGCCTTACTTACGGTTGCGACCCTTCAAGACAATGTCGTTCCAACATTGGAGTCTGCATTGAACTTGGCGCGGGAAGGCTATGAAAGTGGTCGTTACAACTACATAGAGTGGGTGACAACGCAGCAGCAACTCATCGATATGCAACGAACACTGATCAAAGCAGCAGGCTTAGTCCATCTTCGAAGCGCAGACCTAGAGGCACTCACGGGGATCCCCGTGATTTCTAACTCTCCCTCGACGTCTGCTCAAACATCAGAATAAATAGAGAAAAAATAATGAAGAAATCACAATTTACATTGCGCAAAAACGCGCATGACTTTCTTAGCATGTTAGCCATGCTGCTAACTTTACTGTTTGCTAACGTCGCCATGGCTGATGATGACGATGGTGAAGAGGAAGAAAGACCTGAGTACATAGTGTTATCACAACAACAAATGCTTGAACACAATATCAACACCGCATTAGCCGCGTCAGGATCATTATCGCTCACTACCAAAGCGTTTGGGCGGATAGTCCATGATCCTGCGTCACTTAGTCATATTCGTGCCCGCTTCGACGGTGTTGTAAAACGTATCATGGTGAATATTGGGGATAAAGTAGAAAAAGGTGACACACTGGCAATCATTGAGTCAAACGAGAGTTTAAATCAATACTCAATCACCTCACCAATGTCTGGAAAAATAATCGCTAGACACGCCAATGATGGTGAGCTCACCAAGGGACAAGTACTGCTTTCTGTTGCTAATTACTCTCGCGCAATTGCTCAATTGGCTATTTTCCCCAAACAACGTACTCGTATTGCCGCTGATATGGAAGTCACTTTAAGACTTGAGGAGTTGCAGCAACAATCAAGTATAAGCCACATTTCGTCCTCACCTGATGACAAACCTTATTCTATCGCGTTTGTGAACGTTGATAATGGCAGTGGTTATTGGCCTTTAGGCGCTATGGTAGAGGGTTATATTCAGATTGGGTTCCAAGAAGTCAACCTGGCTCTCCCTAAAAGTTCAATACAAGAGTTAGATGGGCAAACCATTGTTTTTGTCAAAGAAGGGGAACGATTTTACCCCCGCCAAGTAAAACTTGGGAACATGGACAACCGTTTAGTAGAGATTGTGAAGGGCGTTCAAATAGGCCAGCAAGTCGTTGTAGAAAATAGCTATCTACTAAAAGCTGATTTATTAAAAATGGAGGCGGGCGATGATGACTAATTACCTGTGCATTTATTGCCAAAAGCAAAGCCAAGTCCATAAAAACGGTGAGGTGAGAGCATGATAGCACCAATACTCCGTCTATCCATTGAGCGACGTGGTGTCATGATGTTGTTCGCCTTGTTTGTCGCCTTTTTTGGTATGTACAGTTACAAACAATTGCCGATTGATGCTGTGCCTGATATCACCAACGTGCAAGTGCAGATAAATACCGCAACCCCAGGTTACTCGCCTTTGGAGACTGAACAACGCATAACGTTTATAGTTGAAACCTCGCTGGCCGGTTTGCCTAATTTATCGTATACCCGCTCGATATCACGCTATGGTTTGTCGCAAGTCACAGTTGTGTTTAAAGAGGGCACCGATTTATATTTCGCACGAAATCTCGTCAACGAGCGTCTCAATGCCATCGCGGCGCAATTGCCAACAGGGTTAACCCCAGAAATGGGCCCTATCGCCACAGGCTTGGGTGAAATTTACATGTACTCGTTAAGTGCTGAGCCTCAGGCGCGACAGGACAACGGCAAACCCTATGATGCTATGGCATTAAGGGAAATCCATGATTGGGTAGTTAAACCTCAATTGTCGCTTGTCGAGGGGGTGACCGAAGTTTATGCGATAGGTGGGTTTGAAAAGCAATATCATGTGAATCCTAATCCAGTCGCAATGATAAACTATGGGATAAGTACAGGTGACCTTCTCAGTGCGCTAGAACGTAACAATGCGAATCAAGGCGCTGGTTTTGTAGAACAAAATGGGCAACAGGTACTGATCAGATCGGAAGCCCAACTTAAGGGCATCGACGATATCGGCCAAGTGGTTGTTAAGATCATTAATGGCGTACCCGTAAAAATTCAAGACATCGCCCAAATCAACCTCGGTAAAGAGCTACGTTCTGGAGCTGGCACGTTAAATGGCCAAGAAACAGTGATTGGCACGACAATGATGTTAGTGGGAGAAAACTCTCGTACGGTCGCTAAAGCTGTGGACAGTAAGCTCGAAACCATTAAAACAAGCTTACCCGATGGCGTTATCCTTGAAGCGGTTTACGATAGAACAAGCCTCGTTGACAAAACCATCGACACAGTGCAGAAAAACCTCGTCGAGGGCGCTTTACTTGTCATCGTTGTGCTATTCGTATTGCTTGGGAATGTGCGAGCTGCACTTATTACAGCCGCTGTAATTCCTCTGGCAATGCTTGCCACGATATCGGGCATGGTTAAAACCGATGTCTCTGCTAACTTGATGAGTTTAGGCGCACTGGATTTTGGCTTGATTGTCGATGGCGCAGTTATCATTGTTGAAAACTGTATCAGGCGATTGTCCGAATCCCAGAAGCAAAACGGCGCAACTCTACCGCTCAAAGAAAGACTGAATGTTGTATATGAAGCCACTAATGAAGTCATACGTCCCAGTTTGTTTGGTGTATTGATCATTACCATTGTTTATATCCCCTTGTTCACGCTCACTGGCGTCGAAGGTAAAATGTTCCACCCCATGGCAGCGACCGTGATAATGGCTTTGCTTGCCGCAATGGTATTTTGTTTTACCGTAGTGCCTGCGGCGATAGCAATTTTCATGAGAGGTAAAATTAGCGAAAAAGAAAACCCAATTATTATTGGTGCAAAGGCAGTGTATCGTCCTATTTTAATGGGCGCGCTGCGTTTTAGATGGCTAGTAGTAGTAGGTGCGAGTGCTTTGGTTATCGGCAGTCTATGGATGGGCAGCAAATTAGGCTCGGAGTTTATTCCTCAGCTCAATGAAGGTGATATCTTAGTACAGGCAATACGGATCCCAGGGACCGGGGTAGAACAAGCGGTTGAAATGCAAAAAGCTCTTGAAGCGAAACTTATGCAGTATGAGCAAGTTCAGACGGTATTCGGTCGCACTGGTACGGGTGAGGTCGCCACCGATCCTATGCCACCAAACATTACAGATACTTATGTTATTTTGAAGCCTAGGGAACAATGGCCCGACCCATCAATGACAAAAGCCAAGTTGGTCGAAACGTTTGAAGAGGACTTGTTTACTTTGCCCGGCAATAATTATGAATTTACCCAACCTATTCAAATGCGTTTTAATGAATTGATCAGTGGGGTAAGGGCAGATTTGGGAATAAAACTATTTGGGGATGACTTAGATACGCTTTTTGCATCTGCTTCTGACATTTTGGCCGTTATTTCAACGATTGAAGGGGCTGATGACGCGAGGCTTGAGCAGGTAGAAGGCATTCCAATCTTCACCGTCACACCAAAGCCTGATCAATTGGCACGCTTTGGTTTGGATATAGCCGACTTGCAGTTATGGCTTAATGCTGCGACAGGTGGAGAAACCGCTGGAATGATTTTTGAAGGCGATAGACGCTTTGAGATTGTGGTGCGATATGCCGACGACATTCGAAATGAACTCACTCAGCTTGAAACCATTCCCATCGTCACGCCCTCTGGTGAGCATGTACCGATAAGCGAATTGGCCACACTGGCATTCAAAGAAGTACCTAGCCAAATAAGCCGGGAGAATGGCAAACGTGGTATTGTTGTCACAGCAAATGTGCGTGACAGAGATATTGGCACTTTTGTCGAAGAAGCTCAGGCGAGAATTAATGATGAAGTAGATTTGCCTGCTGGTTATTGGCTCGACTATGGTGGAACCTTTGAGCAGCTCGAAAGTGCAAGTCAACGATTGACTATTGTGGTACCGGTTACGTTGTTTGTGATTTTGACTATGCTGGTAATTGCATTTGGTTCAATACGCGATGCGTTAATTATCTTCACAGGTATCCCTTTGGCATTAACAGGCGGTGTAATGTCTCTTTGGTTAAGGGATATGCCTTTATCCATATCCGCGTCGGTAGGGTTTATCGCGTTGTCTGGGATTGCGGTATTAAACGGATTGGTAATGCTGTCATTCATCAAGCAACGTTTGCTAGAAACCGGAGAATTAGTGAATAGCATTGTTGAAGGGGCACTTATTCGCTTGCGCCCGGTATTAATGACAGCATTAGTGGCAAGTTTAGGATTTGTGCCCATGGCGCTCAATACAGGTATTGGTGCAGAAGTACAAAGACCTTTGGCCACTGTTGTTATAGGGGGAATTGTGTCTTCAACACTTCTGACGCTTGTCGTTCTTCCGGTTCTTTATCGCATAGTATATGCAAAACGGGAGGGTGGTCTTAACTAAAAACGAATAGATGTAGCAATCAGTGCTTGTCAGAGATTGCTTCATCTTTTCACTATGCTTCTTTATCAATTTTTCTATGATGAAAAATCCGTGGATGAATTGGTTGAGTTACTAGATTTTTGCCAATTTAGGTAAAGCAACGGAAAGCTAGAATAAAAAACTAATGGCTTAACAGTCATTGAAAGATTGCGCAGAAAGTCTATTACACGCTTGAAGGTGAGACTGCTCAGAAAGAGTTTGGAGTTTTTTATGAGCTTTATTATGAACAGCCAAAACATAGGTTTGCAAATTTATGGACTAAGCGATGGACATTCCACGACATTTAAGTGAAAGGAAAATTTTAAATCAAATATATAGAGGTGATATGAAACAATTAGCAATCAAGGGCGGCATATCAATCATTCCTATGAGCATCAGTGGTATGGCATGGGCTCAGCAAACTGGTCGTTATTATGATCATAATATGATGTGGGGTAGTGGCATTTTTGGCTGGCTTCTTGGCGGCTTTATGATGCTATTATTTATTGCTTTGGCAACAGTTGTGATTATGGCAGTTATAAGGGCCTTTGGAGGTCAAAAGCGACACATTGTGTCAGCAGATAATGATGAAAACATCGACGCGATCAACATTTTAAAGAAACGGTTTGCAAGCGGAGAAATTGACAAAGAAGAATTTGAGAAGACAAAGGAGCTCTTGGAAAAATAGAGTTTAATTCAATCATAAAAAACTTGTGGGCTGCATGTGCCCATCTTTTAAAAGTGCACATGGCTCGCTTTAATTATTAATGTTCGACCTCACGCCAGCTGTTAGAGTGATTTGGCGAAACTTGTGCGACCTCAGAAAATAGAAAGATTGCAATTTTTATTCGCTGATTGGAGCTCTAAAACAGTAGATTGGAAAAGAACTCAACTCATATAGACCGGCAAAAGTCATATTGACATGACGGGTGAAAAAAGGCCTCATTGAAACATTATTTTTAGTAAAAGCGATAAAATAGTATTTGGTGAAAAGACTATCGATACTTTTTCTTTGAGGATAATTTGATAATCAAATCCAAACCAACTGCCGGATCTACTTCTATTGCTCTGCAATACTCTACGTACTCTAGGATGGTTAAATTGCGCTGTGCTTTTTCAATCTTGCTCACTGTTTGAAATGGTTCGTCAATTCTTTCAGCGACATCTCTCAACGTTAACCCTTTCTGTTTACGTGAATTTCTAAGCCAACTTGTAAGGGCTAAATAATCGGGATGTGCGAGAGATTTAATCATCACTGCATTATGACAGTGAAATCTTTTGTCCCGAAATTAGGGAATTTCGCGCAACCCAAGAGATTGGTAGCCAACTTCCATTGTAATTGTTCTTAAGAAATGAAAGTAGCAAAGCCAACATCGCTGACCAAATAGTCCTTGAGTGTCGCTGCCAACTTATTATTTATAATAAATTCTTCTCTGCCACTAATCAGCTGCCCATGCTCCCTGAAATAAGACAAAATAGCCGATTCTTCTTGAACAGGAGACTCAACATATTTACATAAAAACGTGGTATCAATATTTATCTTCTTTGCTCTGAGATGTTCATTGTGGCGTTTTTTTATTTCACGCTCAGTTTGACCTATTTTAACCCGATACAAATTGTTTTCTTCTGACAGCATCGCTACGTAAATGAAGCCAGGCTTATCACAATTCACTACATTTTCGTGCAACCACCATTTTTTCCCATCATTCATATCTCTCACGATTGCATTATGTAATGCATGCTTATCGGTAATCTGATTGTCTACTATGTATTTGACCATCTGTTTATAAAGAGGGGTGGTAAGGTAGGGTAAGTCGGCAATATCCCATCCAAGCTCCAAAAAGTTGGTTCGGTACTGCACCGACCCTAGCATTTCGTAGAGGAGTTGGTCGATTATGCTTCGTTTTATTTTTAACTGCGATAAAGCTCCTTTTATACCGCTTTCAGCAATCACTGATTGTATTTCAGCACATCGTAATAATTTAACTGGATGTTTGTTTACGAGGGCCTTGGAGCACGAGCGCGAGAAGTATACGCCTCGCTCGTTACATTTAGATTTTAAATCAAAACCCCGTTCGCGAACCAATAATTTAAAATCACTAGAATAAACATTATTTTTGTTAGCATACTTTGCAAGAATACCAATGGTGACAAATCCAAAGAATTGGTCACTTAAAATAAAATGATTAAATACATGCTCACATATAGCGAGGTCTTTTTCATAAGAGCTGACGGTCATATTTATTCCCAAAATATCTTCGGCTTAATTAGTTTTGTCCCGAATATAGTGAATAATAAACAGTTACCTTATCTAAACCAAATAAATATTTGTCGGTGT
>NZ_RAHT01000005.1 GCF_004798935.1 Ningiella ruwaisensis
AGTAAAAAAAACTTTTCGTGATTCAGTCTATTTTTATAATATAAATATTTCCATTTATGTGTATTTAATATATTTTTACATGCTTGTTGATTGCATAAAACGCATATTTGCTTAATATTGTTAAATTCAACCACTTAAGAATCCTATATTTAGCAGGCGTAAAATATGATAAAGCGCATTATCACTCTTTATTAATATGATAATAAACAGTAATGTAATTGCTCCTTATATTCCAATAAATTAGTATGCTTAAGCGTAAATGGAGATAGCAACCAAGTTGACGATGTTTAACTGTAAAAGCAAATCTAACTAAGAGGCTTAGTAAGATGTATCGATATATTTTAATATTATTGCTCTTCCCGCTCTCCTTCGCGCTAAGTCAAGATGCGAATGACGTGGATGTAAGAATAATAGAGTTATCTAAAGATATAAGAGAGCGAATGCGCGCGTCTTTTAATGCCCAAGAATTTCGTAAGTTACCCGCTCAAAGTATCGAAAAGATGCTTAATGATGAAGAAAAACGCAGGCTTGCAAATGAATACTTACAATTTGAGGTGTCTCAAGACGGTACGCTTTATATTTTTCACGATAATCGATTGCTTGATGAGCGAGAGCCTTTCTGGTTATTCGAACCATCATTTGAGCGAACTGAATTAACTTTAGAAGCATATCAAAAAACATTTACTGCGTATAAACAAGATGTTTCAGCCGGACGCATTAGTTTAGGCGTACATGCCTTGCGAACCTACAGAGAACATTATATCGTGGTGTTTGTGGCCGACGATGACACCAGTACTACTCAAATTGTGCCTGTTGAGGGCTACGATGTTCGGGCTACTCCATTTATTCTTGGCGCTCAACCGTGGTTAGACCGATCTGTAAAGTTAGATAACATTCCTGAGACCTTAAATAACGCCACACTAATTCAATTACAATCGCAACGGCGTAAACTCGTGTCACTCTACGATTACTTTAATGTCACGGAATATCCGGCAAAATCATCACCCGATCAGGTCTTTTTAACGGTAACAGAAAGCCCTTCAACTGAGATGTATATTCAATGGCGAACATCTTTATCTAGCCCAAACACTGAACTTCGCATAAAAGAAGTGAATTCTGAAGCTTATCGCTACTTCAAAGCAAATTCCAAGCAGATAGACTCTCTATATACAGTAAATGATAAAAGTGTCTTTCGCCATAGCGTTAAAGTAACTGACTTAAAGCCTAATACGCAATATCAGTATCAAATACGTGTTTCCCAAGGAAACTGGGAATATGAAAATTCATTTACCACCGCACCTGAGAGTGGCGCTTTTACATTTTGGTATTTTGGCGACGTACAAGAAGGCTTTGATGATTTTGAAGATTTATTACTCAGCAGCCAAGCGACACTTCCCAAGCCTGCTTTCGCCATTTTTGCCGGAGATTTAGTTAGCATGGGAAATCATAGCGATGATTGGGATGCGTTTTTAAACGTGTGGCAGAAATATGGCGGCTCTATCCCCATGGCACCGGCAGTAGGCAATCACGAAATCTTACCCAATAAGCGTTTTGATTTGTACGCTGATGTAATGCGTCTACCTGAGAACGGCCCTCAGCAACAACAGGCAGAGAGAGCATATTGGTTCAAATGGGCAGATAGTCTGTTTGTTTCACTAGACTCTAACAGTGATGATGGTCAGACCCAATGGTTAGAAAACACTTTGTTGGAGAAGCGCGAGCATGTTAGCCAAATATTCTCGATCGCACACCATGGCGCATTTACCAGCAGACCTGGCCGCTATTATTCGCTTGTGTCTGAAAAGTGGCGCCCGCTTTGGGAACATTTTGGTGTTGAGCTTGTGATGCAGGGCCACGATCATGCTTATCTGCGAAGTATTCCTCAAGCTCTCGACAACGACAAAGGCACAGTTTATGTTATTGCAACTGCGGGCTCAAAGTTTTACCCTCAGGCAAAGCATGCATATGCAGCGCACTCTTTTACCGATATTGCGACAATTCAGATAATTACCGTAGATCCTAACGACGATACATTCAAATATCGGGCGATTAGCAAAAACGGTATCGTTGTCGATGCTTTCACACATTGAGGCTAATTTTTAGGTGTGATTAAAATAGATAATAGCGATTTCACAACTTTTTGAATGTTAAGCCCTGCAACACTGCATTCAACAAACATAAGAGCGCCTACTGGTGGTGCGCTAAGCGAATACTTTAGCGCTTGCTAGAGTGAACTGTGTCGGTTTAGCCGGCCACCATTTCAATGGGATTTTGCTTCCGATCAAATACCACGTAACGCATAATGTTATTGCCACGCATGACATCGTCGGTCATTTTATCAAGATACGGTTGAGCATCGTCCGAACTAGGCGGCCTTTTTTGGTCACCTGCCAAACTGGCAATAAACACAAAATCCCAATCTTTATTGATACTGTCGGCTTCTTTAACTAATGCATCAAAATTGCTAAGTTCTTCGGGCAGTTTATCAACCACCATAACAGGCGAAATTTCGCCGCGCTTATCGTCTCGCTTTTTACTTTTATTTGTGGCTTTAGCGCTGGCAAATAAAAAAAGAAGACGCTGCGGATCAGGCTGTTCATTCGCCATTTCAAGTAAGTCTGAGAACATAGAGATCATAATTTTTCCAAATGAAAAGTGATTTCTATGATCCTAAGGACTTTAGCAAAAATTGATATGCTATTTAGTTGGTAGAAAATTACTTATTTATGGGTAGTTTTATACCAAGGACACATCAAGCACCCTTTATTTCCCTAAATTATTTCCCCGAATTGACCTGGTAGCACACTTTCACATCATCCAGCAAATTAGATGAATCAATATCGCCATTTGACGCTTCAATCGGCGTAATCACAAAAGTAAATGCCTTAGTGTCTTCTGGCACTGAGAAGTCACCGCGATGAACCTTCCATGCTTTTTCATCGGAAGACAGCTGCGCCAGTTCAATCTTCTCGCCGTCATATTCTATTGCAACAACAAGGGTATCGACGCCCTCGCGGCCACTGTGAGCGAGCTCCCAATCAAAAGTGTGCTTTTGTAATGATTCTATTTTTTGCTTATGGTGATTGCCGTCCATCTCGACAAATACTTGTCCGTGATAAGCATCAACGCCCAAAAAACCCGACTGCCCTACTTCAATGGTTCCTCCCTCAGAAAAACCGCCTTGTTGCAAGGCAATTCCACCGGTACTAAACCATCCAGGAAAGTCATCTTGGGGATGCGCGTCTAAAAATTTGACCCCCGAATTTGTTCGTCCTAATGCTGAAATCATATCAAAAGCGTTTTGATAATCAGCATTTGTACTTTGCTCAAAGCTTCCATTGTTAAGCAAGTTTGGTGCGCCAGACTGACACAGGCTTTCATCGCTTGCTGATGCGGCGCCTACAATTCCCGTAAAAATTAAAAGCCCGAACGCGATGCGTGGCAAATAAAGGTAAGTTTTTTGAGTCGATATCTTTTGTGTCGATGTAAGGGCGTGCATCTGTTTAATCCTTTAGTAGTTCTCAAAGCAAATATCTAGTGTTCATCTAATTTCGTCGCTTAAATCATTTCAGATGAAACAGACTTAAAACTTCTCAGGCCGCAGTATTTTTATATCTTCCAAATATGTAATGCCAGAGTAATTTTTAAAGTAGCGTGCGCGCACTTTATCCATGATCGCTTCTGCCATTTCGGTATTTTTAACAATGATTTCAATCTGTATATTGCTGAAATCATCCACCACGGACGCTCTATCGGTGGTGGAACGAATATTGCGACTGCCTTTTCCACCAGCCGGGATAATGGTGTAGCCAGTCGCACCGCATTCATCAATAATTTTACAAACACCTTTTGCGATGATTTTTTCAGTAACAATTACCACTTTTTCTGCAATATGAAGTGTCATGTCTGCTCTCTTTTTTAAAAAACGGCTTGCGCTAAGACAATAAACAAAGGTATGCAAATCGCAATCGCGACAGGTGTACCCACGCTGGTAGATGCCCCAATATAAGCAGAGGGATTTGCCGATGGTATCCCGCTGCGCAAGGTTGGTGGCCCAGAGATGTCCGAACTGGAGGCAGCCATCACCGCAAGCAAGACTACACCGCCTGGACTAAAATCAACGAGAATGTGCGCGATATATCCTAATCCAAACGCAATAAGCCCGTGAACGATTGGGCCAACAAATGCATACACCGCATACCAGTGTGCAACACGTCTAAGCTCGTTGATTCGCGCATAGGCTTCCATTCCCATTATTAGCATCAGTACCGATAAAAAGCCTCTGAAAAGTGGCTCATAAAAACTCTCAAAGACTCTGTCGGGAATGGTCAACAAACCTAAAGCAAGCCCTAGCAAGAGGGCAGACAGTGCCGAGCCTTGTAAGCTATCTTTAACTATCGCCCAAACATCGATGTCATTTTGTTCGTCTTGGTTTTGTTTTTTCATGTAAATGCTGGCCAGCACAATCGCAAGCACCAGCGCTGGAATATCCATAAAGGGATATAAAGCGGGCACCCATGCCTCAAAGCTTATGGATTCCTCATCTAATGCGACCATCGCGGCAGCAAATGTAGATGCACTAACTGCACCAAACAAGCCTGCTGTGGCATAACCATCTTCCCGTTTGACGCTGGGAATTAAGGAAAACACAAAAATACCCAGCAAGACAATTACAATGCCTGTAAGCATGGAAAATAAGGCGGGTAGAAGCATTTCAACCAAGTTCGCATCACGAATTTCCATACCGCCATTTATGCCAATTTTCATCAGCAACATAAAAACAATGAATTTGTAAATGGCATCGGGAATAGTAAGTCGACTGCCGCACGCAGCAATTAACATTCCACCAATTAAAAAGCCAAGAGTAGGCGACTGAAACTGAGACACCAAGCGCGACAAAAAGTCGATAAGAAAATCCATTCGATCCTCGATACGATAACCTGCGCAGGTGGTTTGCCGTAATCCTGGCGCATTCGAAAAGTAACGCGTTTATTGAGATATCAAAATATAGTACAGATTTTTGTTTGTATAAATATAAAAGAATTTATACCAATAGACTTTTTGTTTATTCTCATCATTCGCTAAGCGAGTGATATACCCAATTGCTTGATAAGCGGCGATTTTTGCTTAACGCCAACCAAATCTTTCAGAGAATACTTCTCAAGGCATTTATAAAATTCCTCTACTGCCTCAGCTAGCATGCGCTTTAATTGGCAAGAGGGAGTAATAACACACTGGTTATCTTTGCCAAAGCACTCCACTAAAACTGTATGCCGCTCCATTTCTCTAATTAGATTTCCGATATTAATATCATCTGCTGATTTGTGAAGTTTCAATCCGCCGTTTTTTCCGCGGATGGCAGTGACATACTGGCGATTACTTAATTCCTGAACGACCTTCATTAAATGGTTTTTAGAGATGTGATAACTGTCTGCAATTTCTTGAATAGTCACCAGCTCATCCGGCTTGAGAGCTAAGTAGATTAATATTCTGAGCGAATAATCGGTAAAGCGAGTGACCTTCATATTGTTCCTTATTTCTTATTGATTATTTCAAACTAAAGCATGAGCGCGTTTTGATTAGCGTTAATACCTCAAAAGAAGTACCACTAAAAATAGGTAAATTATTTAATGTATTTATTTTACATCTTTAAAATATGGCGTAAACTAAATTTAAAGATTCATATTACATGCATCTTATTTTAAGTAGTCATTTATCGTAAATAGGAGTTAATCATGCATTGTGCGCTTGCCGAGACAAAAAGCGATTCCACGAGCGGCGGTAGTAAAAACATCGCATTTTCAGCGCTTAATAATTTAGATACCGCATCGCTTATCTCTCATATTCTTGAGAGATATCATGAGGTGCACCGCTATCAGTTAGAAGCACTTATTCCGCTTGCACAGCGCGTTGAACAAGTTCATGCAGATGAGGATTTGGTGCCCTCAGGTTTGGCCACGCATTTGCAGAAAATGCAGTTTGAATTAGAACAGCACATGCAGAAAGAAGAACAGATTCTTTTTCCTATGCTACAGCAAGCGTTTGCTCCCCTACCCACGAGAATGATAGGCGGGCCGATTCATGTTATGCGTCTTGAACACAATGATCATCAAGACGAAATCGCGCAATTGATGACGCTCGCCCATCATTTCAAATTACCTGAAGATGCCTGTGGTACATGGCAAGAGTTAAATGCAAAGCTACAAGCGTTCATTGAAGATTTACAAACGCATATTCAAATTGAGAACGATGTTCTGTTTCCAAGAGCTGAGCGCTAATTAAATAAACAAATAAGCAAATAGACGAGTTATTTAAACATTGAGGTCAAGCAAATGAGTCATCACCTTATCAACATCAGCTATTGGTTGCTATTGGCATTTACCCTTTCTTGGCTTGTCGCTTTTTGCATCGGTTTGATTAAGCATTCAAATACCCGTAGCGCAAAGATATGTCAAAATTGCTCGCCCTTTGGTGTATCTTTATCAGAATCCAGTACCGAATTATCCATGCCAGAAACTGTTGGCGTAGAGCTTTGTTGCTGTGAATTAAGGGAGGTGGCTCGCAATAAATAAATTAAACTGTTTTAAGATGTGCGCTCTAGATTGGAACCCTATCAGTGCATGAAAAGCCCGCACTTAATGCCCTCTGTGCGGGTTTTCTTATCAGTACGAAATAGGGTGATCCTAAATGGCAATTTGGTGACATGCACTACCGACCTCAAGTGCTTCAAACCAATCCAAAAATCGCTTAACGTCATCACCTTTAAATATTCGCCCGTGCTGAGGGCACATCATATCAATATCGAGTTGCCTGACGCGCGCTATCCAGTCGTTTTTCGCACGATTAGATGGCATCCAGCGCTTATGAAAGCCCTCCATAAACTGAATATGATGGTCAAAATCTTCAACAAATATTGGCGCATCTACGTTTTCAAGCGCTGCACCAATATCTCCCGACATCAAAATTTTCGCTTGAGCGTCATAAACATTGAAATTCCCTGACGAATGTAAGTAGTGCGCAGGAATAAAATCAAGCTGCAAGCCGTCAATCACAATAGACTCGCCTTGATCGGCAATGCCCTTAAAGCGAATATGTTCCATGCCAAAATGCCGTAAGAAACCTTCCCAAATTTTAGGAGAATATAGGGTCGCGTCAGGCACCGTTTTGTCCCATAAACCTAAAGACGAAATAATATCGGGATCTTGATGCGAAGCAAAAATATGCGTGATTTGTTCAAGCGGTAGCTCTTTTACAAGACTTGCCAACATGGGTGCAAATAATTCGATTCCGCCGGGATCCATTAAAAGCGCGTTTGAGCGTGTTTTGATGAGGTATTGATTAGTATCGATGATTCTTTCAGGTTTACTGTTGTCTCGACCAAATAAAAACCATTGGTGTGAATGAGTATCAAAAATTTTATTACTGATCATATTTATCCTTAAGGTGCAGCGACCCGTGAGCTATCAGATGCCAGTGTTATTTGATTTTTGCGCCAAAAGAGCGGCTTTCATCAGGGCAAGCGACGTGTCTACATGCTGTTCAATTTCCGTGGCGGCATCTACAATGTTTTTCGCATTGTCGGCCAATGCAGCTCGATGCTGCGACTCGGCTTGCGTCGACTCCATTAAAGACATGGTACCG
Source organism: Ningiella ruwaisensis (assembly GCF_004798935.1). GTDB lineage: Bacteria > Pseudomonadota > Gammaproteobacteria > Enterobacterales > Alteromonadaceae > Glaciecola > Glaciecola ruwaisensis. The sequence continues at coordinate 7,642 of NZ_RAHT01000005.1, forward strand.
ATAATTTTGGCAGACGAGAGCTCTTTTTTCATTTCGCTTAACTGCTCAGACAGTTGCCTAACTTTTGCAGCAATTGCCATCTCTTGTTCCTCAAGCAATGCGTCAACTTGCATCATGGGCTTAACTAAACTCTCGATGTGAGCGCTATTGTGCGAAGACCGCTCAGCGTTTTTCATCACCCAATGCATTTTTTCAGAGGCGGATTGTGTACTTAATGAGTAAGTAGAGAGTTTACTGATATCGATTGCGATGGTGTTAATTTCATCCGACATTTTAACGGTCTTTTTCGCCAGCTCAGAAATAAAACTCGTTAGCGCACCAAAACCCGCTGCGCTTTGTCCGGCACGAAAGGCCAATACGCCCGCATTGCTCGATGCAAGCATGACACGCTGTGCAATTTTTTTAGCTTTGTGAAGCTGCGCGGCAACGGCTGCGGCATTGATATAAAACACTGACGAGTTTTGGGGAACTAGGGACAAAAACTAAAAACCGATTCCGATATGAATAAAACTATATTAAACAAAAACGTAAAAGCTAAAAATACCTAGTAAGTGGTAAACATTTAACTGGAAAAAAATGTGCTGGTTAAGTTAATGCACGAATTAGTGAACAAGCTAGTAAATAAGTTGCAAATTAAATACATTAATTGATCCAGATCACACCATATATTGTGTTATGAATTATAAATAACACAATATATAGTATATGAGACAATCAATGTTTAACTGTTTTGAACCGCAGGTCGTTTTTCAGGAAGTACCGGACGAAATTGCATTAGCATTTACGATCACCGGTTGTACATTGGGCTGCAAAGGCTGTCATAGCACTGATACATGGGACCCACGCGCAGGAATTGAACTTAGTGAAGACCTGCTGCAAAACTACATCAGCACGTACAAGCAATACATTACTTGCGTCTTGTTTTTTGGTGGCGAATGGTCACTAAAGCGTTTGCTTGCCTGCTTGTCATATGTAAAAGCATGCGGACTTAAAAGCTGTCTTTACACCGGCCTTGATGATGTGCCAAGTGCACTAAAACATCAACTGGACTATCTTAAAACAGGCGCTTACATCAAAGCATTGGGCGGCCTGGAAAATCCCGAGACCAATCAACGATTTTATCACTTACCCACTCAAACTAATCTTAACTATAAATTTTGGAAGCGCTCTTATGTTGACCCTACAAAAATCACAAATAGATGAAAAGTTAGCTTTTATTAAGCAATACATTTCAGCTAAAAACGCAGCCGATGGCGCAGTGCTAGATGCAAATGCTAATGTAACGCATAAAAACATCGCTACTCTTGAAGCTGAATTAATGAAAGATGCATTTATTCAAATCAATCGCGCACAGGTAAAAAATAAAATTAAAGAGATGTTTGATGCTCAACTTGCCAAAGAATATGAACGTCAAATTACTCAACATGAAATTTATGTACATGACGAAACCAGTCTAAAACCCTATTGTGCTTCTATTACACTCTATCCGTTTTTACTGGATGGATTGACACGCTTAGGAGGTGAATCTAAAGCACCACAACATATCGAATCTTTCTGCGGTAGTTTTGTAAACCTGGTATTCGCGATAAGTGCCCAATTTGCCGGTGCTATCGCGACCGTTGAGTTTTTGATGTACTTTGACCATTTCGCTCGCAAAGATTATGGCGAGAATTATTTGAATACGCATTCTCATGAGATCGCAAACCATCTTCAGCACGTGATATATGCCATTAATCAACCGGCCGCTGCCCGTGGCTACCAGAGTGTTTTCTGGAACATTTCGCTTTATGATAAATACTATTTTGAGGCGATGTTTGGTCGCTTTGTTTTTCCGGATTATTCCCAACCTCAATGGGAGAGTGTAGAAAAACTGCAGCGCTTTTTTATGCGATGGTTTAATAAAGAGCGTGAAAAAGCGGTACTGACCTTTCCTGTTGTCACCGCGGCAATGTTAACGCAGAACGGAAAAGTAAAAGACCGGCAATTTGCCCAGCAGTGCGCGAATGAAATTAGCGAGGGTAATTCGTTTTTTGTTTATCAATCGGATTCACCTGATTCACTCGCTTCATGCTGTCGTTTGCGCAACGAAATTACCGATAACACGTTCTCTTATAGCTTAGGTGCAGGCGGCGTATCAACGGGTTCAATAAATGTCATTACCTTAAACGTAAATCGCTTGATTCAGCAAGGTAAAAACATAAAAGACAGCGTTAAAAAGATCCACAAGTATCAGTTAGCCTACCGCGCATTAATAGAAGAATATTTAGAAGCAGGGGCGCTTCCAGCCTATAGCGCTGGTTTCATTTCATTGAACAAGCAGTTTTTAACCATTGGAATCAATGGCATGGTTGAAGCCGCTGAATTTTTAGGGATTAAAGTAGGAAATAATAAGGACTATAAAGCGTTTGTAAGTGAACAATTAAAAGCCATTTATTACGCGAATAAAGCAGCGGCACAACAATATGGCGTGATGTTTAACACTGAATTTGTTCCGGCTGAAAATTTAGGCGTAAAAAATGCAAAATGGGATAGGCAGGATGGTCTTTGGGTCACGCGAGATTGCTATAACTCCTATTTTTATGCAGTTGAAGACAGTCGTGTTAATCACATTGATAAGTTCATATTACACGGTCAAGAAACAACGCGCTATTTGGACGGCGGCAGTGCTTTACACTTAAATTTAGAGGAACATTTAAGCCGGACCAACGCACTGAATCTGCTCGATACAGCGGCCGCCACAGGATGCAATTATTTTTGCATCAATGTAAAGATAACGATTTGCAATGAATGCGAGCATATTGATAAACAATCTCATCTATGTTGCATGAAATGTGGCTCAGATAATATTGATCACGCAACCCGTGTGATTGGATATTTAAAGCGCGTTTCAGCTTTCAGCAAAGGGCGACGTGAAGAACATGGAAGGCGACATTATCACCGCGGCATGAAGCCGCTCACTAAGGATCAAAGCCCCGAACATCTGCATACAGAGCAGGAGTTTGTTTCATCAGATATTGATTAATTAGCGCATCACAGGATTAACTAAAGATAGTTATAAAAAAGGCGCCGAACAAGTTTCGGTGCTTTTCAATTATGGGCAGTTCAGCTCCTGCTTCATTTTAAAAGGCTAGCTTCTTAAACGAATACCTTCGTGCCAATTTGCTGCCACCTAAAAACCCAAGGTAAGCCGCAACTAGCCAAAACCAACCATTTTGCATATCAATTTGTTGCATCCAGTAGTTAAACCAAACAAAGGCATCCACCAGATTTAAAATAGCATTTACAATAAAGTCGACCAGCATATTAATGCTTAAGTTGCTGAAAAACTGACTTAAACTTAAGCTTAGTAAGCCGGCTATAAAATTAAATATTTCCAGTGTCTCAATGCAAACGTAGGTCCCAAAAGCCATAACGCCATAAAAGCCGCTGCCAAAAAATAACCACTTATTTAAGAGCATATCTTGAGCGCTCGTTTTGTAGAACGGAGTTTTTATCTTTGATTTTTTATGGGTACTTGAGAGATTTTTAAGTGCATTATCGAACGCTTTAGCATCTACGTTTTGTGTAAGCTTTCCTGAGCGGATCGCTAGAGAAATAATTAAATAACTAAATAATAAAACAGGCAGCGCAGAAAACACCAATGCCCGTAAGAGCTCAATAAACATGTTGAATGCCGCTATTGGGATGTAAGTAGCAAAATGACTATAGCACTAACCTTAGGTTATTTTCTAAGCAAACGCAATTTATCAGATGTCCCCTCTTAGCTGAATGAGCGCTTGTTTAATTTCATCTGCCTTATCTTCGTCAAGGTCATATTTCCACATCACAACGACGGCTAAACCCGCTGTGAGGATTGGGATAATAATATCTGCAATGCGTAATTTGGTCATGGTTTCAACACTTTGGGTCGCAAGGCTTGGGTCAAATCCTACAAAAGAAAGCACCAGCCCGCCTAAAAACATGGCAAGCGCCTGACCTATTTTGACCATTAACCAGTAAATAGCAGCAAAAGTTCCTTCTTTTCGCGGCATGCCGTTTTTTAATTCGTCCAAATCGCATACGTCAGCAGTCATACTTAGCATAAGCGTGAATAGCCCTCCTATTCCAAATGACATTAATGGGATGGGTAAGAAGATCATCCATGGATGTTCGGGGTTAAATCCATACCATTTAAGCGCGTAGCCAAGCATTGAAATGAGAGTTGAAATAATAAATGCTTTGCGTTTACCTACCTTTTTTGCAAGCCAGGTCACAATTGGAATGACTAAAAAAGCGGTCATCAGTGCACTGACGGTTCCAAACCAGGCGGGCCAAGTGCCTGTTGAGCCGTAGTCGCCGTCAAACATGTGAAACACAATTATGAAATAGGCAAACTGCGAGACCAATTGAAAACCATTAAATACCAAAAATGTGGCGGCACATAATTTAACAAAGCGAGAATTGGAAAATGTTTCGCTTATGGAACGAAACACACCTTTTACATTTTCGGCTATGGTTCGAAATGATATCTCTGCCTGATTCTCGATTTTATCGCCATCAATCCCCTTACAAAACAATCCTGGGACGATGCCCAATACAATGCATATACCAGCAACGTATAAGGAAAGTTCTCTTACGCCTTCTTCTTGCGTTGGAAAAACCTCAGGATTGGCAATTAATACCCAAAACCAGGGTACGATCATCCATGCAATTTGCCCCATAAATTGCGACACCGCCATAAGACGCGTGCGCGCATTGTAATCAGACGTAATTTCATAACCCAAGCCAACAAAGGGTGTTGCAAACATGGTATTTCCAATAGTAAATGCAAGAGAAAGTAACAAGAAATACCAAAAATTAAAGCGTTGTGAGTTTTCTGCGTCCAATTGCCACAAAAGCGCAAACAAAACACCGCTCAGAATAGCGCCAATTACGATATAAGGTCGTCGTCTTCCCCACTGTGAGCGAGTATTATCAGTGATAAAACCCATAATAGGGTCTGTGAGTGCGTCAAATAAACGCGGTAAGCCCGTAAGCAACCCGGCTAAAACCGGGTCCATTCCAAAGGCCGTCACCAAAAAAAAGGCAAAAATACCTAAGGCGGCTGGCAGCAGATTAAGCACTAAGGTGCCCGTTCCATAAAATACTGTTTGTTGCGCTGTTAGTTGACTACGAGAGCCTCCATGACTGACGGACCTATTGGACGGTTCTGACATTACTGATGTGTTCCTTGAGTATCAAAACCGGCTTTGCAGCCGGTTTTATTATCTACCATTAAACGCGTTACCAAGGTGTTGCCAAGCTCAGCAACCTTAGTTCATCGCGTAGCGAATACCAATTGCGTAGCGAGGTCCAAATTGCGCTGCACTTAAAAACTGCTCAGTGAAGCGTCCATTGACACGTTCAGTTTCATTGGTGAGATTCACCCCTTCAAAAAATACAGTGATATTTTCTGTGAGGTTGTAGTTAACGCTTAAATCGACCTGCGTGAATTCTTCCGCAAATTGAGGAGGTACGTCGCTGCTTCCTTGCGCCTGTCCTTGACCAACTAAATATTCATCACGCCAGTTTGCAGTAAGTTTCACCGACAAGGCGTCGTCTTCGTAAAAAATCTGAAAGTTAGCGGAATCACTTAGTCCAGGCAAAACGGCCTGAGCGGCAAGCAAATATCGATCATAATCGACATCACCATCCACCAAGGTGGCGTTTACACCAACACCAAATCCAGTCTCTCCAAATAGATGCTGAACGGCTAACTCAACACCATTAGTTTTACGCGTACCTACGTTTTCAGGAGACGTAATGGTCCAGTCTATAAGGGGATCACTCGATGGGTCGGGTAACACCGTTGTACCGTCGACACCCACACCGGCAGCAATAATTTCTGCATATATTGCATCATCTGTTGCCTGCTCTCCACGCGCCTGAATTGCCGCCTCTGCTGCGTTCCAGCGTTCGCCTCTGAAAATATCATGCACCCCCTCGTACTGCTGGATAACTTGTGTGGTATCAATCCAGTCGTCAACATCTTTCCAGAATAAGCCAACAGAAGCATAACTTGCTTCGTCATAGTAATATTCTAAAGAGAGGTCTAAATTAGTTGATTTAAACGGCAGTAATCCAGGGTTGCCCCTCGCCCCGGTTCTTGCGCCAATCGCGGGGAAGCCGGTGCGGGTTAAACCACCAAGTAGCTGACCAAGCTCTGGCCTTGTGATGGTTTGACCTGTAGAGAATCGTGCGACTAATTCATCTGTAACATCCATTCTTAAATCAAGCATTGGCAACAAGAGATTGTAATCGCCCTCAAAATCAACGGTGAGTACGTCGCCAGCAAAAATGGTGCGCCACTCAGAGCCTCCGTTCCATACTACACGCTCAATTACCTGCGTTTCGCCGGGGCTGGTCACATCCGTTTGTTCATATCGAAGACCAAAATTGAGATCAAGATAATAGTCTTTAATCTCAAATTCCCAGGAGCTTGATAAATATGCAGCTATGGTTTCTTCGTTTACTTCTGAGTTACCTTGATTTATGTAATTATCAATGTCAAAAGTGTTACCAATGGGATTAGTTTCATCAAAAAATGCAATAGAACGCGCTACCGCCTCTGCAAAATCGTAGGTGTAGGTGTAATTTGGCGAGATGCCATCAGGACCAAAATCAAACTCATCCAGAAACCCGTCTAAGCTTACTCGTTCAAACATGCTATCTGGAAACACCGCCGTGTTAAAATTGTAGCCTGCAGGTTGAGACACAGCGCTACTGCCGGTAAGCGTTTGTTCGGTATACTCCACACCAAATTTGAGATCTTTCAAACCAAAATTGGTATCAAGCATCCATTCTCCAGAGAATCGGGCAGAATTGACTTCTGATTCACCCGGTGATGCGCTGAAAATACCTAAATTTGCGCCAATATTGGCAGGACTTACTTCGTCGCCTTCAAGCCAATTAACGACAAAACTGGGCACTTCCCCATTTCGAAAATCGTATGATTTATCTCTAAATGCGTTGGTGCCTAAAATCATCAGGCCATCATGTCCAAGACCATCGTCTAGCGTATTGTCCGTTTTACTGGTCGAGGTGTGTACATCAAACTCAAAACTCAGTGTGTCAGAAAAAAAGTATTGAGCGTTTAAACCCGTTGCGTAAGAGTCGACTTCGTTGGTAACCCGGTTAGTGGTAAATGATTGGTCATTACCTGCTGAATTATAAAATAACGCTGTACCGTTTTCGTCAAGCTCGTATGCATTGGCATTTCCACCAAAAGAACCATTCCAGATCCCCCAACCCAATCCTTCATTTCCTTGAACCGCTCGTGATAAGGTATGATCCAGCGTAAAGGTTAAATCTTCTGTAGCCGCATATTGCAAGGTCAACTGCGCATTTGTTCTCTCTCGTTGAACATTTTGAATGCCATAGTTAAGGTCTTGAGGCAGAAAGTGTGCAGCAGTCTGAACAATTTCACCTGTTTGGGGATTCACCACTCTGTATAGAGGAACAGCATTTCCCTCAGCGTCAAGGGTTCTTCCATCAACGCTATTGGCGAGTCCCGCAGGAAGTGGTGCGGCATTGATAATGGGTCTTTCAACGCCGTCATCGTCAAGATATGTTGCGCTTGTTTGTGCTTTCCAACCTTGAACACGTGCAGATTGGCTTTGAAAATCCCTGCGCTGGTATGAAAAGCTCGCAGACACTCCAAAGCGCTCATCTGCAAAGGTGTTGCTATAAATACCCGCTATTTCAGGCGTGACATCGTCATTAACCTCATTGGATGTATCGTGAATGCCTTTGGCCATCACTGAAAAACGCTGACCTGGATTAGACAGAGGTCGGTTTGTCACGATGTTTACCGTGGCACCTATTCCGCCTGTAGGCTTATCAGCACGGGCGGTTTTGTATACCTCAAGTGCGCTGACCCCTTCTGAAGACAAATTTTCAAAGTTAAAAGAGCGCGTAAAACCAGTTCCCGCCATTTGTCTTCCATTTAAAGTGACAAGGTTAAAACCCGGCCCAAAACCTCGCACGGTTATCTGGCTTCCTTCACCGTTTGCTCTGGAAATAGATACACCGGTAATACGACCCAGTGATTCGGCCAGGTTTGTGTCTGGAAATTTCCCCATTTCTTCGGCAGAAATGGCGTCTACCACACCATCAGATGTGCGCTTCAAATCGGCAGAACGAAGCAAACTTCCTTTAATTCCCGATACCGCTATTACTTCCACATTTTCAGCACCGTCATTTTCTTCGCTTTGTTGTTGAGCAAACGTAGGCAAGGCCAGAGCAGAGCCCAACAATATAGACATGCTTGTTGCGAGGTAGGTTTTCTTAAAATTCGTATTTTTCATATTAAGTCTACTTATTTATTGGCTATTGTATGTTTAGGGCGAAAGCGTAAAACCGTTCGCCCTAAGGCCCTTATTGCTGTTGTTTAACACTCACATCATCAATGTAAACGCCACCCACTTCAGCTCCCATGTCAAATAGGATGCGACTGTTTTCATCGCCAAAAGGAATACTTTCCCCTGTCGAAATGGTGGTAATGGTGTAATTGAATGTTTGCCAATCTGTGGTTAGCTCAACGGTTTCGGTAGCGGCATAAAACGGCGCTGCATTTAACCCCAGTCCTGCCAGCATGGAACGAGCGACCGTCGCCTTCGCTCTGAAACTTACCGTATAAGAGGTGCTTGGGCTTAAGGTCATCACTTGACTTAAATTAACCGCCCAGGGATCGCCAGCGCTGGTCACATCAACAAAGTAAACTGAGTTACCATCGTCATCGATGATGTTGTCTGGGCCAATCGCGCCCGTCCAGGAATCGACATTTTCAAAGCTCCCGTTTATGACAAGCTCTGGTGCATCGGCAGGAATAAGCTCGACACTCACATCATCAATGTAAACTTCCCCCACTTGAGCACCCATGTCGAATAACACACGACTATTTTCATCACCGAAGGGGATAGACTCACCATCGGAAATAGTTTCAATCGTAAGGGTGTAGGCTTGCCATTCGCTAGAAAGCGAGACTTCTTCAGAATTGGCATGCCATGGCGCTGCATTCAAACCAAGCCCTGCAAGCATTGTTCTGTCAACATTCGATCGCGCTCTGAAGCTCACCGTATAAGTGCGGGAGGGTTCGAGGGTCATGACCTGACTTAAGTTGACAGCAAAGGCATCTCCTGCTGATGTGACATCAACAAAGTACACATTGTTGTCCTCCTGGTTGACAATGTTTTCTTCGCCAATCGCACCAATCCAGTGTTTTTCGCCAAAATCAAAGCCATTATTAACTACCAACTGTGGCGCTTTTACCAAACTGATGTCATCTAAAAACACATCTCCCACTTGTGCTCCCAAGTCAAACAACACGCGAGCTTCAGGGTCGCTAAAGGCATCCCCATTTTCATCAAGTGTGCTAAGGTTCAGAGTAAATGTCTGGTATTCAGTGGTCAGTGCAACCGTTTCGACATCGGCTGAAAAAGGTGCTGCATTTAAACCAATACCAGCAATGATGTCACGCGCTTGTGATGCTCTGGCCGTAAAACTTAGAATGTAGTTAGTTGCTGGCTCAAGCGCTAAAATCTGCGATGAATTAACCGACCATGGGTCACCAGCGGCACTAACTTCATTGAAAAGCACGTTGCGTTCGCCATCAGCCATCATCATTCCGCCAGTCCAACCTTCAGCATCAGTATCAAAAGTACCATTGCTAATAATTTCCTGACCAATTGCATAGACAGGTGCGCTTGGCGTGTCGCCGCCATCATCACCGCCGCCACCGTCTCCGCCGTCGTCGCCACCATTGTCGCCACCATCGTCACCACCACCAGCGTTACCTGTGACAAATCCGACATTTTTCATTTGTACAACAGCGCCTTCGCCCGTTGTAAAGCCAGGGAAAACGAATATAGCGTCTACTTGAGGTGTGTTGGTCAGGCCGGCGCTTACCAAATTTGATACAGGTATTGAGTAGCGTTTCCATTCTCCCACTACGGGCGCACCCTCAGGCAGGTTTGCGAGCTGAAATTCGGCAAACCCTGAACAACATTCACCGTTTTGCTCCACTTTGAGAAGCCATGGTTGACCAGATGTTGGCTGCTGAACAACTTTGAGATCGAATTCCAAAGCGCCAACACCAATAAAGTTTGTAATATCAACCTGTTCACTGGCGCTGCGAGTTTCAAAGCCTACCACTGCGTTAGGCGCAACAATTGAAAATTGAGCAACGTTTTCACCTTCGTCTTCAACGATCTCAAACGTCGCATTAGGTGCATCAAAAATGTTCAAAGCCCAAGGTGCAACGGCTTCACCATCGAATACGGCAATAGGGTCAACATCTGCCGCGCCTTCAAACCGAACATTATCAAGCTGAACGATTGCTCCATTTCCTGTAGTAAATCCGGGAAAGACAAAAAATGCGTCCACTTGAGTGGGAGAAAGCCCAGCGGAAATTAAATCCGCCACAGGAATGGAATATGAAATCCATTCGCCAACAACAGGCGCACCTTCTGGTAAATCAGCAAGAGGAATTTCTGCAAAATTTGAGCAGCATTCTCCGTTTTGTTCCACTTTAACTAGCCATCCCGCACCAGAACTTGGTTGCTGAATAACTCGCACATCAAATTTTAAAAAGCCCGATCCTGCCAAGCTTGAAATATCAAAGCTAGCGCCGCCTGACGGCAAACGGGAGTCAAAGCCTGTTACCGCAGCATCCCCCGTTGTCGTAAATTGCACATATACATTGCCGTCGTCTTCAGTGATGACTTCTGCACTTGAGTTACCGTCGCAGCATGCATTAATTTGCCAGCTATCTCCCAATGCGTCTGAAAAGATTTCAATGCTTTCACCACCAGCGCCAGTAAGTGGAGGATTTGGTGCCTCACCCTCGCGAAGTGCAAAGGCATTTGATTCGAATCCATTGATGGTTGCATCACCCTCAATTAGTTGATCGTAACCTGAGCGAATAGTCGCACATCCTTTACCCGTAATCGGATCTGCGGCACACTCGTAAACACGCACATAATCAATTACAAAAGACTGACCGTTTTGAAATGCATCAGCATCAATACCGAGCTCATTAACGTTTTCCGGCCAGTTTCCACCTACCGCAAGGTTGAGGATTAAATGAAAATCCTGATCAAACGGAGCATCCGTCCAGAAAATCTCGAGTTGCCCTGTATTTCGATCAATATATTCTGTATACCAGCCCCTATGCGTAATAAACTGGTTGCCTGTTTCCGGCGCAGGCTCCGTTAATTCAGTGCGTCGCTGAGTCGCATACAAAAAGTCATCTACGTACCATCTTATTTCACCCTCTTCCCACTCGATGGCATAAGTATGAAAATCATCTGCCGGATTTGTCCCTTCAGGGAATTTAAACTCCACGCCAGACTGGTCATTGTTAGGAAAGGCCTGACCGTAATGAAGCGTGCCATAGATACTACGCTGGTCTAAACCATCCCTTGGGTCAGTCGCTTTTAGATTTACTGCTTCCATAATGTCGATTTCACCAGAGCGCGGCCACCCGCCGTACACGTAGTCCGTGGGTAGCATCCAAAATGCTGGCCAGGAACCTTGTCCTGAGGGCAGTTGAGCACGCATTTCAATGCGCCCATATTTGAAATCAGCTTTATAGCGAGTGTTTAATCTTGCTGAAGTATAGGGTTGTGCTGCGCCCTCGGCTGCTGGTAAGGCCACGATGTTTAAAGCGCCATCAGACACAAACGAATTATCGCTTGAGTCGGTATAACATTGTTTTTCGTTGTTTCCACCACCGATACAATTGATTTCATGAGTCCAATTGTTGGTATCTATCGCATCGCCTTCAAATTCGTCGCTCCACACCAGTTCCCAATCACTTACTGGTTGCGTGGGGTTTACTGCGTCAAGATTAGTGCTAGTCTCGACACTACTTCCACCACCACACGCTACTAACGCGAGAGCGAATACAGATGCCAGACATGTGCGCGTAAATGTATTCACGTTGTTATTTTTCATGTGTGCCTTCTCCAAAATGACTACGCTGCATCAGTGAACTTTTTACACTGCTTGCAATTCGAGCTGAGAACAAAAGTAAATATTTTGTTAACTTGCATCTTAGAGCGGTGTAATTTATTTGTTAATAGCGTAAAGAGCTAAATGCGATAAACGGGGATAGAGTCAAGGTGAAATGGATTAGGTCTACAATTTAAGGTGTATGACTAGACCATGACATTTTGAAAATTGAAATAAGATGACCACTTGTCGCAGTATTGACCCTGTTTGTCTCGTTTGTCTTGTTTTCGCAACGCAGACACCTATTTTCTGTCTTCGGAATTCAAATCGATCGCTTAAATTTAAGGGTAATAGTATGGAAAGGACAGCAAACAAAGTAAGCAATCAGCATACAGCGCACAACAACGCTCGTCCTTCCGGTGAATTTGTAAAGCGAGGTGGAGAGGATTATTACCTCATTCGCAACGTGGATAAAATGCCCGCGTTTTTCATCAGCGTTGTGTCAGACCAAGACCACTGGTTATTTGCCGGTTCTCAAGGCGGTTTAACCGCTGGTCGTGTGTCGCCTGAAACCGCTTTGTTTCCTTATGACTGTGTAGACAAATTGTACGATACTGCGCTTAGCACAGGACCAAGAACCTGCGTCAAGGTGATAGATGGTGAGCATGCCATCATTTGGGAGCCTTTAAATTATCAGCAAGATGGGATCTTTCAAACTACTCGAAATATTTACAAACACAGCTTGGGAAACATCCTGGTTTTTGAGGAAATCAATCATGATTTAGCCTTGCGATTTGAATATTCATGGTCGTTTTCGGACGAGTTTGGTATTTGTCGCCATGCTAAACTGGAAAATATCGGTGAAATGGATAGAGAGATTGATGTACTTGATGGACTTCAAAATATTTTACCTGCTGGCACGCCGAGATTTACCCAAACCATGTCCAGTAACCTTGTGGATGCGTATAAATGGAATGAACTCGACGCTGAAACAGGTTTGGCTACTTTTAGTCTCTACTCTGCCATAAGCGATCGCGCGGAGCCTGCTGAATCATTGCGTGCAAGCTCGGTATTTTCTCTCGATCTCAGTAACAATGATGAGACAAGCGAGTCTGACACTGCAAATCTTCGCAATAAGCCTAACCAAAAACTTCACATAAACTTATGCCCGAACGCATTTAGTGCATTCAAACGCAATCAAGCAAGTGATACCCAAACGCAAACACGAGGGGTACGCGCATGTTACTTTGTTAACAAGCAGCAAGTACTAAAGTCCAAAGCAGATACCAGTTGGTTAATCGTTGCTGATTTGGAGCAATCACAAAATGATATTGCTGCACTCTCTCTAGGCTTAAGTGCTTTAGGCTCAAGTGAACAAAACATTAATCCATATGCTATTGAGCGCTCTATCAAAAAAGGCGCTGACAAGTTGGCGCGCATTATTGCAGCGGCTGACGGATTTCAATGCACTGAAGAAAAAACAGTATCAGTGCATCATTATGCCAATACCCTTTTTAATGTAATGCGCGGCGGAATTTTTGCAGATCAGTACAATATTCAGCGAGATGATCTTATTGTTACACTCAAACATTTCAATAAATCATTATTTGCAAGAATAAGCGATAAACTTAAAGCACTATCATCCACAATCAGTTTGGCGCAGTTAAACGATTTTTGTGACGAGATAGGCGACTCGCAGCTAAAACGTCTGGCGACCGAATATTTACCCATCACCTTTGGCCGGCGTCACGGCGATCCTTCAAGACCCTGGAATCAATTTGCAATTGTGTTAAAAGACGACGAAGGCAAACCACTGTTGTCTTATCAAGGAAACTGGCGAGATATCTTTCAAAACTGGGAGGCGCTTGCGCTGAGTTTTCCTGCTTTTGCGCCTTCTATGGTCGCAAAATTTGTGAATGCATCCACCATGGATGGCTACAACCCTTACCGCATCACTAAACAAGGCATAGACTGGGAAGTTGAAGAACCAGAAGATCCATGGAGCTATATTGGATATTGGGGCGATCATCAAATCATTTACTTACTGAAACTGCTTGAGGTATCGAACAAGTTCTTTCCCGAATCGCTTAAATCAATGTTGTATGAACCGATTTTTAGTTACGCCAACGTACCGTATCGAATCAAGACTTACGAAGAAATTTGTCAGGATCCGAAAGCCACCGTCATTTATGATACGGCCGCAGCGCACAATATCGAAAGACATGTGCTGAAATTGGGCGCAGACGGCAAAATGATATTAAGCAGCGACGGGAATGTTTATCAGGTAAACTTGCTTGAAAAACTGCTCGTCCCTCTTTTAACCAAACTCAGTAATCTGGTTTTGGAAGGGGGTATTTGGCTAAATACTCAGCGGCCCGAATGGAATGACGCCAATAACGCATTAGTGGGGCAAGGTCTTTCCATGGTTACCCTCAATTACATGCATCGATACCTGCGCTTTTTTATGGCAATTATCAATGAATTGAAACACAGTGACCTGGAACAAAGCGTTGAACTTACCGATGAGCTGGCAATATGGCTGGTTAAAAGTGCGCAGCAAATTGAAAAAAGCACTGAGTGGTTGAACAAGGGCAACATTACTAACCAGCAACGCAAGTCTCTTCTAGATGGTCTTGGCCAAGCCGCTTGTGATTACAGGCGCGCTATTTACCAAAATCAGGGAGATTTCACTAAAAAACGTGTTTACATTGATGATATTTATCGCTTACTGAATGGTTCATTAAAGCTCATAAGGCATAGCATAGACGCCAACCTGAATGAAAAGGGTATGTACCACGCATACAATATTTTAAGTCTTTCAAAAGACAAGGCTAAATTTAGTCATCTATATAGCATGCTTGAAGGTCAAGTTGCTGCGCTTAGTTCAGGCGCCTTAGATGCGAAGCAGAGCCTAAATGTGTTAAATGCACTTTTTGACAGCGATATTTATCGTGAAGATATCGACACTTTTATGCTTTATCCTGATCGCCAGCAAACCCCCTTTATGCAAAAAAATATCTGCAAAGCTGATGCGGTTCAAGCTAACCCTTTATTAAAGTGCATGCTTGAAAATGGCGACAGACGCATTATCACTCAGGACATAAAGGGCATTTATCGCTTTAACGATAAATTGATCAATGCAGGTGTCATTATTCAACTATGGCCAGAAATAAGCGAAGGCTATCCGGATAAAATTGATGAGCACACCCTAACTCATATCCTGGCCTTATATGAGGATACCTTCAATCATAGCAATTTCACTGGCCGAAGTGGAGGCATGTTTGGATTTGAAGGCTTAGGCTGTGTTTACTGGCACATGGTTTCAAAACTCTTGCTTGCTGTTCAGGAGGTTGCCGTTTCTGCGCACGTTCACAAGGTTGAGGAAGCTCAGGCCTTAAAATCCTTTTATTACAAAATAAGAAGAGGCATTGGTTTTAACAAATCACCTGTATATTACGGTGCATTCCCTACCGATCCCTATTCCCATACGCCAAAACATGCTGGCGCACAACAGCCCGGCATGACAGGACAGGTAAAAGAAGAAGTCATCACCCGCTTTGGTGAATTAGGTTGCTTTGTTGAGAATGGCTCAGTAATTTTCGATCCGTTTTTGCTTCGGGAACAAGAATTTACATCAAACAAAATGCGCTTTAAGTATTTGGACGTAAATAACGATTGGAGAGATTTAGATCTGGACGAAAATAGCTTGGCATTTACGTGGTGCCAGGTGCCGATTGTGTATGAGTTAAGCAATGAGGTCTCAGCTATGTCGGTAAAAGTGACGCTTTTAAATGGCGACACCGTCAATTGTGAACATGCCAGACTAAGTCAATCCTTGAGTCAGGACCTGTTCTCTCGTAACGGAAAGATAGCAACAATAAAGCTTACTTTACCGCACGACGTTTTATTTAAGGATAATTCGACTAAACATTCATAGACGATGATTTTTACTTTTTTAATGACTTGCATTTACTTAAACTGATCCTTTTAGTGACAGCGCTTGTTCTTATTGTTAAATTTATGTAAACAAAAGGCATAACAAGAAGTATATATGCAAAGATTAAAAACAGTCGTGGTGGACGATGAGCCTTTGGCATGTCGATACATGGAAGCACTGTTAAAAAAATTCCCCGAAATTGAACATGTAGCCTCTTGCCATAACGGACAGGAGGCCTTAAAAGCAGTAAGCGAATATTCTCCTGATCTATTATTTTTGGATATCCAGATGCCAGGCCTGAGTGGATTAGATGTGGTGAAGCGTCTGCAGGCCGATACCATCCCGATGGTGGTGTTTGCAACGGCTTACGAAGAATATGCACTCGAAGCTTTCGATGCCAATGCCGTAGATTATGTGGTAAAGCCTATCGACGTTAAGCGCTTGCAGATGGCGGTTGAGCGGGCCATTTTACGAGCAACCGCACTCAAACAAGTGAATGAGCAAAAAACGAGTTTGTTAAACGCAATTGCTTCTATAGAAACTGAGAAAAACAAAGATAAAGCCCTGTCGGAAGAAGAGGCTCCTTCCAACGCTTATGATGAAGAGCCGCGAAAAATCGTCATTAGAGACAGAGAGGAAATCAATATCATTAATCAAGGTGATATTGAATGGGTGGATGCCGCCGGTGATTATGTATGCGTTCACGCTTTAGGTGAAACGTATATCAAACGCTCTACCTTAAGCGAGATGGAAAAATTGCTCAGCATGCCATGTTTCAAGCGAGTGCATCGTTCAACGATTGTGAATTTGTCGTTTGTTGAAAAAGTCATTCCGCTGGCCAAGGGCGAATACTTTTTAAGCTTGGGCGAACATCAGAAGTTAAAAGTCAGCCGACGATATAAAGATGTGATTAAATCCTTTTTGACGCAGTAACAAGGCTTGGCCGCTGAACGTTTTGACATTAGCTAAACTTGGAATATCGCTTAAACTTTCGTGTTTTATGCAAACTCTGCCGGTATGCGAATCTCTGTAGTTAGCCCCCCGGCGCTTTCAAACTGCGAGTTAATTTGATAATCATTATGATAAAGCGCTTTTAGGCGCTGATTAATGTTTTTAAGACCTACGCCTTGTTTCGTCTCAGTAACGTTCACAGGCAAAGTGTTCTCGCGGCTTTGCAAATGATGCTTTCCGCTTCCCGAATCTTTAATTGTTAATCTTAGTTGTTCGTTGGCGATGCTGGCGTAAATTTCAATTGAGCCGCCCGCTTCGCTTTTGGCAATGGCATGTTTCATAGAGTTTTCAATAATGGGTTGTAACAATAAACTTGGAACCAATGCGCTTTGGGCCTCCTTACTAATTTCCATGTCGACCTTTAACCTGTCGCCAAAACGCGTTTTTTCGATTTCCAGGTACAAGCTAAGCGCGTCTATTTCTTCTTTTAATAGAATTTTTGTGTCTGGATCGTTGTCCAGGGAATAACGCAAAAATTCACTCAACTGTACGGTCATTTCCTGTGCTTTTTGTGATTCTTGTAGTTCAATTAAAGAGTTAATAGCATTTAATGTATTGCACAAAAAATGCGGATTAAGCTGATAGCGCAACATTTTCAGTTTAGCGTCTCGCGCTTCACTTTGCGCTTCAAGACGCTTAAAGTGCTCTTGTCTTGAAGTGGCTTCAGCCTGCAGCATGATCTTGTGTTCCTGCTGCATCAATTCATAGTACCTCACACCATGAAACAGGCCTGTCCAGCATAAAAATATAAAAATTCCGCTGAAATACCACCCCCCAAATTCCTCCCAGACGTCTTCAAAGCCAGTAAGCGTCACATATATTTTCATGTGAATCATGGTCCATATAAAAGCAATCGCTAGAACCATGGTAAGGCCAATCAGGGCGCGTTTACCCAGTCTGAAATTGTCCAGTCGCACAAAAACAAAATGAAGAAATAAGGAACAAAGTAAGCCAATTATGGCCTGCATCAAGACATGACCGATGGTCACAACGGAAGCCTCTGCGTACCAGAGGATCAGCGTGAAAAAACCGACGACGCACATAAAAAACCAAAAGCCTAATTGCCAGAACCAAAATCGATATTTTGGATTTCTTTCAATGCTTTTCTGAAAATTAATGATCATGCTTTCAGACATAAGTAAGGCTTTTTCACTCAATGTACGTTACCCACAAGAGTAATACAGATAGATATAAAAGTAATCAGTCTGATTTCAGCTTACAAGGTAGATACGTTTACTTGAGCGTTTAACGCGTTTATTGGGTAATTAAACGTAAAAACGCCACTCGCCTGCAAAGCTTAAATAGTAAGCAACGGAGGGGCAAAGTTGAGTTTCCGTCTAAATTATCAGAAAATATTAAAGCTACTCACCACCCCTTAGTTTAACTGGATAAAACGAGGACCTCCTAAGTCTTTGATAGTGGTTCAAGTCCACTAGGGGTGGCCAATCGCTTATCATTTGCGTAAGTGGTTGAAAGCATTATTGGCAATCTTATGGATTACTATAATTCGAAAGAGCGCAATAAATAAACAGGCTTGTGTTATACATCGTCTCATCAAATTATGCTGAAAGACTTATAGGTCTATCTGTAGGTATTTCCGCTTTTCCTTAAGAAAAATTTTGTACCAATTGTTTCATGGCAATTAGTAAGACCCTCATAATCAACTGATGTGAATTGAAAATCCTCTAACAGACGAGCGGTCCCTCTTGTGTCATTAGTGAGCAATATTGTTAGACAAATTTTTTATTTTTTAATGCTCGTTGCCATCAAAGCATGCTTAGACTTCTTAACTTTCTAGATTGGCTCGATGATTGCTCATTCATGCAATATGCAATTATAAAATCGAGGAATACAGCAAAATGGATGTGACCAAAAGTGATATATTTGAAACGTTTGCAACGGCAGGTTACTCCTCTAAATGCATAGTCTATGCTATTTTGGGAATTTTAATGATTGCAGCTTCCCTTACGGCTCTTTCAACAGAGGAGCTATCAAAAACATCCGTATTTGAAGAAATTCTTTCCTCGCCTTTTGGCACGTTTCTGCTAATTGCCATCATTGCAGGCCTTATCGCTTATGTACTTTGGCGAATCGTACAGGGAGTGAGCAATCCTTTAAATTTAGATATGTCTGAGCCTAAGAATGTATTCATGAGGATTTTTTATTTTTTATCTGCTGCAATTTATATATCGATTACAATTGCTGCGATAAATGTGCTTATTGGATCCCAAAAAAACAGTGGAGATAGTAAAGAACAGTTGAGTTCGACTATTATGGAGCAAACCTGGGGAGTTTGGCTCGTTGGCGCTTTGGGTTTGGGAGTAGCCTTTTTTGCGCTCATTCAATTAAAACATGCTTTTACCACCGACTTTAAAGATAAATTTGACGAAGATATAGGCCAAGCAAAACTGACCTACGCTGTGAACTTTGGTCGTGCTGGCTTCGCTGCCAGAGGCATTTTATACGGCTTAATCGGCAGTTTTTTTGTGCATGCTGCTTTAACTTATGATCCAGATGAAGCAGGCGGTTTGGGTCAAGCAATTTCTCTTTTACTTGAACAACCTTTTGGTCCATGGTTAGCCGCAATTGTTGGTCTGGGTATGATTTGTTTTGGGGTTTTTTGCGGGTTTGAAAGTGGGTATAGAAAGGTTAGAAAGTAAAGTTTTGTTGCAATTGAACGCTGTTTGAACCTGAATAAGTTCGATTTGAAATAACTTTGATGCGCTTTACGTTTTGCAACTGGATTAAAAACAAGAATGGTTAAGTATGATGCCTGAACTTGATATAAATTTACATTTGATTTGGTTTCATCTTTATCAATTGGGAATAGCTTTTTTACTCGCTTTGCCTATAGCGGTAGACAGAGAAAATAAATCTCAAGGTGCAGGACTTAGAACTTTTCCTTTAGTAACAATTGCATCATGCGCGTTCATGCTTGTTGGAATTGATGTATTTGATGACACAGAAGCACAAGCGCGAGTTATGTATGGAATAATAACAGGTATTGGATTTATTGGTGGAGGCTCGATTATTAAGGATTCAAAACATGTAAGTGGCACAGCAACTGCTGCTGGAATATGGGTGACTGGCGCTATTGGGGTAGCAGTAGCATTTCAGCGCTATGAAATTGCAATCGTGTTATCTCTGGTGGGATTTGTAGTTCTATACGGTTTGCAGAGCTACAAAAAAAGCAGTAAATCTCCGATAGAGACTGATGACAACACTTGACTTTAAATGTTGTTTACACAAATAAATATATTATCTAGGCAACTGAATACTAAAGGTCGCTCCTTCCCCTTCTTTGCTTTCTGCAAAAATATACCCTTGGTGATTCGTTACTATTTTTTGGCAGATAGCCAAAC
This sequence comes from Ningiella ruwaisensis, assembly GCF_004798935.1. Lineage (GTDB taxonomy): Bacteria > Pseudomonadota > Gammaproteobacteria > Enterobacterales > Alteromonadaceae > Glaciecola > Glaciecola ruwaisensis. The sequence goes on from NZ_RAHT01000005.1 coordinate 27,922, forward strand.
CAATGCCTGTTCCCGAGTATTCAGAGCGCCCGTGTAGACGCTGAAAAATCTCAAATATTTTTGTTTTGTACTCATTGTTAAAGCCAATACCGTTGTCACTAATGTCAATCTGCCAATAGCTCGTAGGCACCTCTGCGATGGGGAGAATGATGTTTTTTACCTTTATTGAAACCAGCGGCTCTTTAGTGTCTTCAACATACTTTATCGCATTGGAAATGATATTCTGAAAAAGCTGTGTCATTTGCGATTTATTTGCGTGGATAGTTGGCAAGGTATCTGATGAAATAATCGCATGGCGCTCAGCAATTTGTTCAGAAAGCGCGTCTTTTACCAAAGAAAGAACGGAATTTAAATCAACTAAATCCATCTCGGTGTCCCCGCGGGAAGCGCGTGAGAGTTTCAACAAATCGTCAATTAAGGCCTGCATTCTATCTGAAGCTGAGCGCATACGCGCAATGTAGTCTTTACATTTATCATCCAAAACGTCTGCGTAGCCAGACTCAAGTCGAGCGCCAAAGGCACGTACCTTGCGCAAGGGTTCTTTAAGGTCGTGCGATGCAATGTAAACAAACTGCTCGAGCTCCTGATTGGCTAGCTCTAATTCTTCCTGCTTCCGTAATAGCAATTCTTCATTTTGTTTAAACTCTGATACATCAGCAAAGGTAACAATAAAACCATCCAGATTTTTTACTGCATTGATAGAAAACCATTTATCAATGCCATCATGCCGATAGTAAGTAATAGTGTGAAAGTTTTTACCGCTTTCCACTGTATTTTTATAAGCATCAAATAAACCAGAGGACTTGTTCCCGGGTAGCAGTTCGAGCATGTTTTGTTCTAACAAAGTGTTTACTGGAATGCCGATAATTTCTGCTGCAATTTGATTTACCATCTTGTATTTAAAATCGACGATTTCGCCGACTTCGTTTCTTACCGAGTCAAATGCAATAATTCCGTCAAGAGAACTTTCAAAAATGTTATTTAATAGCTGAGTAAGTTTTTTATTTGTATTGGCCTCTCGCTCTAACTCCCCCGCTTTTACCAAAGACTCTTTGTGCTTAGTTCGATTAATGCTGTACAAGCGCAAAGTAAGAAGCGCAAATACTGACAAAACCAGGATAGAAACAGAAAGCACTTCAATAATAAATTCTTGATTAATCCATTTAGTATTATTTGGTATGGCCTGTTCCTCATCATTTGGCTGAGCAGTCGTCTGAGCATTTAGCTGCGGTCTCAATTGATGAACAGGAGGGAGAATAAGCACTGACGAAGGCGGCACTTGGCCTTGTAATTTTACCTGTTGAAGCACCGCTGGAGCGAGCCCGCTCGGATGAATATTAGCTTGTTCTGGTATACACGCAAAAGCGTTCATCCAAACAATGACTAGAACAAAATTGCTGAACATAATAGTGAAACATGGCCAAAACGGGAATGTCTGTATATTAGACACTGACTCGCACTTGCACAAACTATTTCAGCATGCCCTACCGCATAATTCAAACCCAGTTTTGGGCTAGGATTTTAACTTACCTTCCTGCTCTCGCTTTTTATGCGTATTCGAAAACCGTCGATCGTCACTATGATGCCGAAGCCTTGAACTCGTACGATTGAGTTTTCTAAAACACGAATCTCCATATCGTTCGATATGTTTCATATCTTCCTGCATTTCATCCTGTTCGTAAAAGTGATTCATAATAATTCCTTGGTTTTACCATTTAATTACTGAGTTGCGGGCAATTCGACTTTGCATAATATTTGCCAATTATTGCGAGTTCCTAGAAGTCTATAAGCAACTGTAATTAATACGGATATTCGCCAAAACACTATTGGCACGAGCAGAAAAACTATCCTTGCTTAGCTACCTTTTTACACGGCGATATGAAATTTCTCACTTGAGCAGCAATGCATTTTTCACACCCTTGCCTGTAAGAGTTACTACCTTCAAATTGCGAGAAACAGAAGTATTCCGCTAAATCAGTACCTTACATTTTGGCATGCATTACGCTCCTACCTTATTCGCAGGTGCATTTAATACATCGTGCAAGCGCAGTTAAATGCAAGTCAAATGCAATTGAAAAACCATCGAAAAAAGATAGAAAGATAGCTGCATTTATTTCCCTTTTAACCATTCAAATTTGAACAAGGATACTAATTATGAGCCAATCCAAAACCATACTGATAACTGGCGCATCTAGTGGAATAGGAAAAGCCACTGCAAAAAAACTCGTAGAAAATGGATTCCAAGTGGCACTGACAGCTAGAAGCGAAGACAAGCTAAAAGAATTGGTAGATGAATTAGGTGATCAATCGGCTATTGCCATTCCAGCAGACGCAACGCAATTAAGTGAATTAGATAAGGCATTTAAAAAGACGATTGAGCGGTTTGGAAAATTAGATGCGGTTTTTGCCAACGCTGGCATGGGCGTTAACACGCCAGGTGTTGAAAACGGCAAGCCCGAAGAATGGGACACGATGATAAAGGTCAATATAAATGCGCTTACCTATACCGCCAAGCTCGCATTACCCGAATTGAAAAAGACCAAAGGCCACTTCATCATAACAAGCTCGATCGCAGGAAAACGCATCTTGAAAGGCTCTATTTATGGAGCAACGAAATGGTTTGCTTACGGTTTTGGCCAAAACCTGGCAGAGGAAATGTCTGAATGGGAGGGGCGATGCACCACTATTTGCCCTGGTATGGTAAATACGCCTTTCTTTGATGAGGCAAAACCAGACAAACTTGAGCCAAGTGATGTGGCTGATGCTGTCTTATACGCACTTAATGCTGAAAAGCGATGCGATGTAAGAGAAGTGTGTTTGATGCCTACGTTTTAATAGAAGCATTTTTATTATTCTAGTTGCTTGAGAGGGCACACGATCTTTTTCGCATGTGCCCTCTTTTGCATGCAATGCTCTATCAACTACCTCTCATCAATCCTCAAGGGGAGTATCATCGGTAATGGGAACCGTATTAACATCGGTATCCAACTTATTTACAGCATTTCTTACCCCAGCCTCATAATCGGGATGAACGCGTTTTAATACCTTATACCAGCGCTCTTTTACCTCATCTGAACAAGGACCCATTGCAGCAGCATAATTCGCATACAACCTAGACTTTTGTTCGTCAGAAAACATTTCAAATAACGCTCTTGGTTGAACAAAATCTGCATCTGTCGTTTTCTGATTATATCTGTCTGCATCGCCATCAATTTTAAGCGGCGGCTCTTTCACACTTTCATCTGCAACGGGTCCATTGTATTGATTGGGTTCGTAGTATGCATCGCGATTATCAAAATCATTGGTAAAAAAACGCATGGCGCCGTCTTTGTGGTAATGATTAACCTTGGCATTTTTAGGATGATTTGCCGGTAATGCTTCATAATGTGTACCTAAACGATATCGATGCGCATCTGCATAAGCGAATATTCTGCCCTGAAGCATTTTATCGGGACTAAAACTAATACCCGGCACAACATTTGACGGGCTAAATGCTGCGTTTTCAATCATCTGAAAGTAGTTTTCCGGATTTTTATTCATTTCCAATTCGCCCACTTCAATAAGTGGATAATCTTTATGCGGCCACACTTTTGTTACATCAAATGGGTTATAGTCTTGCTGTCCTGCTTCTGTTTCTGGCATCACCTGAATGTAAAGCGTCCACTTCGGATACTTACCTTCTTCTATCGCATTATAGAGCGCTTCCTGATAAGCTTCGCGCGTTTTTCCAATGAGTTTCTCTGATTCTTCGTTGGTATAATGCTTATGTCCTTGCTGCGTTTTAAAATGAAATTTTACCCAAAAACGCTCTCCTTGCTTGTTATACATGCTAAATGTATGACTGCCATATCCATTCATATGCATAGGTGTTGTCGGTATGCCTCTGTCAGACATTAAAATAGTGACCTGATGGACCGATTCAGGTTGCGCAGCCCAAAAATCGAACATGGCTTCAGGCGAGCGCAGATTGGTTTTTGGATGCCGTTTTTGCGTCCTGATAAAATCGGGGAACTTATACGCGTCTCTTACAAAGAAAACCGGAGTATTGTTTCCTACCATATCCCAATTGCCCTCAGCAGTGTAAAATTTAAGGCTGAAACCACGAACGTCTCGCTCAGTGTCTGCCGCTCCCGATTCGCCTGCAACAGTAGACCAACGACTCAATACTTCTGTTTTTTTACCTACTTCGGAAAACAGATCCGCGCATGTGTACTTTGTAATATCGTGAGTTACGGTAAATGTTCCCTGCGCGCCCCAGCCTTTTGCATGAACGACTCGTTCAGGAATACGTTCGCGGTTCTGATGGGAAAGTTTTTCAATTAATTGGTAATCCTGTAACAGCGAAGGACCTAGTTTACCGGCGGTAAGTGTTGTCTCATTGGTAGGTACAGGTGCGCCTGCGGTGGTTGTTTGTCTGGGCTTGCGGGACATATATGTCTCTCCTTTTGATGAGGTTTGATGAAATTGCTTATCGTCTCCATCAAGCCGTATCAATATGCAAGCCAGTTTTTAGCCGCTATGCGAGTAAAAATAAAACGGTTTAGCCATCCTTTTTAGCTTCCTGCGAAAAAAACTGTATCGAAAGCATCCTCATTTCAAGAAAGATTTACTGAGTCGTTTGGAAAAACTTTCTTAAATAAATCTGCAGCGTGCAACGTGCATTATTCAATACTTTTTAAACCCATGAAATTGTGTGCTTTTTCGATTCAATATATCTTCAATATGAAATGGTACATGCCTTGCTCTATCAACAATAGATTAAGTGCTAAAACGCTTGGCACCCTAACCACAGGCATATAAACAGGAGAAATATATGAATAACGATCGTATCGAAGGCAACTGGAAACAGCTTAAAGGTAAAGCCCAGCAAAAATGGGGTGAATTAACTGATGACGATATAGATAAAATGGAAGGGAATCGCACCGAGTTAGTCGGTAAAATTCAGGAACGTTACGGTAAATCAAAAGATGAAGCCGAGAAAGAAGTCGATGAGTTTATGAGCAGCAATTCATAAATTTTTACGAAACTGACCTCCATTAAATTTGACCAAAAGCTTGGGGACATAGATCTCCAAGCTTTTTATTTTACGACATTTAATATTCCGCGCTAAACCGAATACCCGCATCATTTTTCTTCCAAACGTTCCAGCAAAAAGTCTAAAAAAGCACGAACAGCCGGTACCGTTGTGCGATGAGGTGCCATTACTGCAAAAAAGTTAAGCTGCGTTCCGCGCCATTGCGGTAGTAATCTTTTCAGTGGCTGACTTTCAGGTGATGTCGCGACAAAACGGGGAAGTAGCGTCATTCCATAGCCAGCTTTTACCATTTCGTACGCTGCGCCGGGCTCACCTACCAACACATTTGGCGATGAATCTATAGTAATTTGCGCACTTGACTCATCGTGTTTCAACACCCAATCTCTTGGTATCATCACGCTGTCGGTCACCACACGCGGAAGTTGTCTAATTACTTTCACATCGTTGATATCTATGTTGTGATGCGCGATGTCAGAGCCCCATAGTTTCATCTCAAAAGTAAGCAGGCGTCTTGCTACCAGGTATGGCTGAGAGGGTCGGCCAATGCGAATAAAAATATCGCAGTCTTCTGCTATTGGATCCATTTCCATGTGATTAATAATCAACTCTGGCGTAACTTCAGGCCAGCGCTTTAAAAATGCTGACATAGCCGGGGCAATCAAATGCCTCGTTATCTGTGTGGAGGCTGCTACCCGCAAACGACCAGATGGATACTCAGTCACCTGTTGCATTGTTTGCTGTGCGTCTCTACCTACCCTCTCTGCCATTTGCGCAACGGGAAGTAATTGAAGGCCCGCATGAGTAAGCTTTATTCCTTTAGGGAACCTGTCAAACAGAGGTGTGCCTGAATGCGCTTCAAGTCTCTCAATCATGCGCGATAGATTAGCTTTAGCAATACCTGTCTCTCTATTTGCGGCGCTGATGCTTTCGAATTTCGCCACTAGTGAAAATAGCCTTAAATCATCTAAGTGTATTTCTCTCACCGTACTTCCTTTTCTTAAAAATGTTCATTCCAATAATGAAACGAGATGTTTCTATTATACGGCTATTTAGAAACGATAGCGCAATTTATAATCGATTTTAATTATCACCTATGAATGAATGAGGACAGGCGTGTGAATAAAGATATTTCTTCAAGCACCGAGCACTCGCAAGAAGGCGAGAGTAAAAAAAGCTTAAAACGTAATGACGATTTAAGAGTGCTCCCCCGACTTTTATGGTTTATTCGAATACTGCTAGCAATAGCCTTCGCTCTAGCAGGCTTTATGAAGTTAATTGCCACCCCAGACATGGTCTCTATGTTTGACACTATTGGATTTGGCCAGTGGTTTCGATATTTCACAGGCATAGTTGAAATTAGCGGTGCAATCCTACTTCTAACCAAGAAAACCAAGCTTATAGGTACCGGTATTTTACTGGTCACGATGGTGGTTGCTATGGGCATCCATCTATTTGTTATAGGCGGTAGCGCCATTCCCGCGTTTATCTTGTTTTCGCTCCTGTGTTCACAACTCATAAGAAGGTAAGTGTCATGACCATCCGTTTCTTGAATGCCTTGCTTTTGCTCTTTTCAACTTGTCTTATTCTGGGTTGTGCAAAACCTGAACGAGACATAAAAGCGGTACCAGTAGACTGGGTGAAAGTAAAAGCGGCGAATATACAGACCACCCTATCGTTTCCAAGTGTGATTTCTCCGACGCAAGAAGTGCCTATCAGTTTCGATATTGGCGGGCGTATTGTAGCTTTGAATGTGGATGTTGGGTCAACGTTTGAAAAAGGTGATGTTCTCGCTGTGTTAGATGATGAGTCTCAGCGCATGCGTGTCGAAGAAATCCAGGCTAACATTGATAGTGCAGTGGCCGTGTTTAAAGAAGCAAGCGACACGCTTGAGCGAAACGCAGAGTTAGTCAAAGCAGGTGCCGTTTCACAAGCCGAATATGATGCGGCTTTGCGTTTACAAAAAACCAGTGCCGCCGACATACAGCGTTTTAATGCGCAACTAACGACCGCAAGAAAGGCTTTGAAAGACACGCAACTTATTGCGCCATACGGTGGAAGCGTTGTAAGCAAAAATGCTGACCTTGCTCAAGTCCTTCAGGCAAGCTCTCCTGTGTTTGAAATACAGATAAAGAATAAAGCTCGTGAACTCGTTATTCATGTCGCTGAGCGATACATAAATCAGATTGTGTTAAACGATACTGTGCAAGTTACCCTCCCTGCCAAGGACGGCATCACCTTATATGGTGAGATAACAAGAATAGGTAGCCAAAACAGTGCTCTAACTGCCTATCCAGTCACTGTCTCGCTACAAGATGTGGACGAAAATATTAAGAATGGCATGTCAGCTGAGGTTAACCTCACACTTGCTCAGAGCAATTCGAGCAAACTACGAGCGATACCGCGAAGCGCACTGGTGGCGGGTCGGGCCAATACTCACTATGTATGGGTAATTGATCCCGAGACCAACACGACATCAAAGCGTCAGGTCACATTGGAAAACATTCAAAGCGCTCAAGCACTTATCTCCCACGGAATTGAGCAGGGAGAAATGGTTGTATCAAAAGGCGCTAATTTTATTGATGAAGGTATAGAAGTATTGCCTCTCAGTCCGTCAATGTTGGCATTTTCTGAATAAATAAAAAGAGACATCATTTATGCACTTTGGACAAAGAATGTTCGAATTTCGCTCGACTGTTTTTTTAACTGTCGTACTGCTTATGGCATTTGGACTCTATTCTTACTTCAACCTACCGGCCCGTGAAGACCCATCCATTACTATTCGAGTCGCGACGGTGACCGCGTCTAATCCAAATATGTCTGCTGAGCGCATGGAGTTGCTAGTTACGAAAACACTCGAAGAGGTTATTAGAGAACAAGGTGAGGTAGAAGAGGTAACATCAATTACCCAACCCGGACTATCGATCATTAAAGTTGAAATTCAATCTAAATATTTTCAATTAGAACAAATTTGGGATGATATTAGAGATAGGATGGCAACCATTCAAAAAGACTTGCCACCGGGTACCAGTACACCCGTACTAAATGATGATTTTGGCAATGTAGCGGCTGCAACCATTGCGCTTCAATCTGACGATTATTCAATGGCTGAGCAGTTTGATATGGCGCAATACTTGCGCGACAAGCTTTATCAAATACCAAACACAAAAACGATTGATATTCTTGGCGCACAACCCGAGCGTGTTTATATTCAATTAAGCAATACAAAATTCAGCACCTTGGGTATCTCGCCGAGAGATATTCAACAGAGTTTGTCGCAGCAAAATATTATCGAAGGCGGCGGGCAGCTTGATACTGGCGTAACAAGCTATATTTTGCAAGCCTCGGGGACATTTAAAAGTTTAGAGGACATACAAGATACACTTATCGCCGTGCCTAATCAAAATATCATTGTTGCATTGAAAGACGTAGCGCATGTTTATAAAGATTACATTGAACCTCCAAGTCGTCGAACCTATTTCAATGGTAAGCCGGCCATAATGCTTGCGCTGACAATGGTACCGGGTAATAGCGTATTAGATTATGGTAAAGAAGCGAATATGCAAATAGAAGAGCTTCGCTCACAATTACCTGCCGGATATACGCTAAGCATTGCTACCTTTCAGTCAGATCAAGTGGCCGACGCCGTATTTGGTGTGACAAGTAATGTCATTCAAACGCTCTTCATTGTGCTCGCAGTCGTCATTTTCTTTTTGGGCCTACGAACAGGTTTGATAGTTGGCGCCATTGTGCCAAGCGTAATGCTTATTACCATCGCTATCATGGGCTTTTTTGAAATCAATTTGCAGCGCATGAGCCTGGCAACTTTGGTAATTTCTCTTGGCTTGCTAGTCGATAATGGCATCGTGATTGCTGAAGATTTTAAAAGACGGTTGGATGAGGGGGAGGAGCGTAAAGATGCCTTAGGTATAACGGTAAAAGAGTTAGCGTTGCCCCTGCTATCGTCAACACTAACAACCATTTTAGTATTTCTCCCATTGATGCTCGCCGAGCACGAATCGGGCGAATATACGCGCACCATCTCTCAGGTTGTGCTTATCTCATTAGCGACTTCGTGGGTGTTGGCTATGACTTTGACACCAGTGCTATGCACTCTTTTTATCAAGGCCCCCGAGAAAAGCAGCAAACCAGGCCGTTTTCGTCAGTTTGGTATAGATAGTTTTGACTATTTAAATAAATTGTATGCAAACATACTTTACCGTTTACTGAAGTTTCGGCGTTCCTTTTTAGCCGTAATGCTCCTGTTATTCATCGCTGCTATAGGCGCTCTGCAGCTCGTTCCTCAAAACTTTTTCCCAAATTCAGACCGCTCTCAATTGCTTATCTATTTTGATTTGCCCGCAGGAGTTACTGAAACGCAAACGGATAAAGAGTTGCAAGCGATATTTGCATTTTTAGACGATGACGATAAGTGGCCAGAGATCGAAAGTACAGCAGGCTATACTGGTTTTGGCGGCCCGCGATTTGTACTGTCATTAGCACCTATTGATCCGGCTCCAAATCGCGGATTTGCTGTGTTAAACATTGATCGTTTTGAAAATGTAGATCCCGTAAAACTGCGTCTCAGAAAGTCTCTTGCTGAGCGGTTTCCGCAAGTAAAGGCACAAGTTACAAACATGTTTCTGGGTCCATCAGACCCTACCATATTTGAAGTAGAAGTATCTGGTCCCGATGCTTGGGTTGTTTTCGATACCGCAAATAAAGTAAAGGGTTTACTGTCGCAACAGGCGGGAGCAGTGGATATTCGAAGTGATTGGGAAAATCGTGCGCTTAAGTATGTGATTGACGTTGAGCAAGCCAAGGCAAAACGAGCGGGTATCAGTACTGCTGATATCAATCAAGCGCTTAAACGACATTTTAATGGGCAGATACTTACGCATTTTTATGATGGTGATGATGTGTATCCCATAATGCTCAGAGCCCCAGCTAAAGAGCGTGATAGCGTGAATAACTTGAAAAACATCAGTGTATTTTCGTCTCTTACCAACGATAGCGTTTTACTTTCGCAAGTCGCCAAAATTCGTCCGGAAAATGAATATGTCAGAATTGCTCGAGTTGATGCGATGAGAACCGCGACCGTGTCAGCGCGGAATGACTATATCACCGCGCAAGATTGGGCGCCTATAATGGAGAAAGAGCTAGATAAAATACGCCAAACACTGCCCGTAGGCCATAGCATCGATTTATCCGGTATCGTGGTGACTTCTGAGGAAGGTAGAGCGGCGCTTGCTGCTAATATGCCGCTTTGCTTGGCACTGGTATTGATTTTATTAGTCGCACAATTTAATGGCTTTAAGCGCCCATTCATCATTATTTTGACCTTGCCTCTTATGCTAATTGGCGCCGTTATTGGTTTACATGTGATGCGTGCAGATTTTGGATTCATGGTGATTTTAGGCTTGTACGCCTTACTGGGTATTATCATCAACAATGCCATTGTGCTTGTCGATAGAATCGATATTGAGCGTAAAACCGAAGACTCAGTAGAAGCTGTAATAAAAGCCTCTGTAATGCGGTTACGCCCGATAATTATGACCACTATAACCACAATATTAGGCTTGCTTCCGCTGATCATCTCGGTCGATCCACTTTTTTATGGCTTGGCAGTAGTACTCGCATTTGGATTGGCAATGGGTACCTTTTTAACGCTTGGCGTTGCGCCGGTTTTATATTGCTTGATGTTTGACATTAAAGCCAAACATGAAGCCTTGTCTGACACAACCATTGCAATTCCTACTGCATCACAAGAGGGACAATAAATGCGCATAGTTAAATTATCATTATTTGTTGGCGCACTAGCGAGCGCTTCGTGCAGCTCACTCGCGCCAGAATATAGCCAGCCCAAATCATTAAGTGAAGATCAACAGTGGAGCGATTTAACAAATATGTATGCATATACAACTACATCATCCACCCTGCGTTGGTGGACAAAATTTCAAGACGAACAGCTCAGTGAGCTATTGGCTCGCGCGTCAGGCGCTAATTTCGATGTTAAAGAGGCTTACTTACGGATAAACGAAGCAAAATCTCGTTTTCGAATAGAGACGGGAAGAAAGCTTCCTGAAGTTACTGCTGGCGGTGGTGCTTCGCGCATTCAATCGAGTGAAAATGGTCAAATCCCCTTGGGTCAATTACCCGGGGCGCAAACTTTAGGCAACTTCTATGATCTAGGATTATCGGCAAGTTGGGAGCCAGACCTTTTTGGTCGACTTGAAAGCGCAATTAATGCTGCTGATGCGCGCCTAGCAATGAGTCGTCACGATTACGAGAGTGTGATGATCGCTCTTCATGCTCAGGTAGCAACAACGTATTTCGAAACTAAACTTTTATTTAATCAACTGCAGTTGACTCATGAAAGGGTGAAGATACAACAGCGCCGACTGAAACTACAAAAACTGTCAATCAGCACAGGCGCGCTACCAAAATCAGCATTGTTAAAAGAACAGTCTGCTCTTGATGACTTGCAATCGCAGCTCAGCGTGTTAGAGGCTGCAATTAATCAAAGCCGCAATCGGCTCGCTGTATTGGTAGGCGAGACACCAAATGAGTTTTTAAAGCACTTTCAACTCACAAACAACATTGAGTTTGCCGACACGATGGTTCCCATCGGTCTGCCTTCTGACCTTCTAAAAAGACGTCCGGATATAAAACGTGCTGAACGGGAACTGACAGCTCAGACTGCGGAAGTAGGTATTGCTAGAGCCAATCTTTTTCCACGTTTTTCTCTTACAGGAGATGTTGGCTTTGAGGCGACGGATTTTTCCGACTTGTTCGATTCGGACTCTTTTACCTGGTCTTTGGGCGGCATGTTAAATTTTACCGTTCCGTTGCTTTCCGGACAGCGCTTGAACGAGCAGTTAACAATCGCTGAAAGTGAACAAAAGCGAGCCGAACTCAGGTATCAACACGTAATAGTTAAAAGCATACAAGAAGTTGAAACGACATTAATAGATTACGTTGAAAATAAACGCGCACTAAAGCACCAACAGCGAAAATTGAAACGACAAAAGCAAAGTCTTGAATATGCAAACCTCCGTTTTCAGTCTGGACATACAAGCTTTTACACGGTTATAGAGGAAAAAGAGGGCAACATTGCTAGTCAGCTTGCGGTGCTCGACAGACAAGCTGACGTGATTCGAAGTGTTATCGCTTTATATCTGGCGCTTGGCGGAGATTTGTCCTTAGCGCAAACTACAGAAAATCAACGCGATCCGCTGGAAGAGAGCTAAGGTATGAAACGACGCTTTCATAACTCAATACAACGCTTCTTACGTCGCTACTTACTATTGGTAATAATTATTACCTCGCACACAACAGTCTTTGGTGATGTGCAAGCCGAAACGTTTGCCTATCAGTATGATGAGCGTATTCCAAACCTGGACGCAACAAAGATATTTAACCCTTACGAAATTTATCCCAAAGTGAGTGACTTTGAAGTTTTAAGCATCATTCCGATGAGCAATGAAATTGGACAGCGTGCTGCAATTGTCGAACTGGCAAATAAAAGCGCTGGCACCCGTTTCTTGGTTGAATCGCACTTATTGGGAATATTTGCTGACGGCACGCGACAAACGCCTTTAAATTTCAAAAAGAGCCTGAAATTTGCCGGCAATGAAATATTGATTATCACCTTAGAGTTTGGACAGTATCCTTTCCCGCTAGTCGCTTTAGTCGGACACGAAAATATCAAGTAGTTTGATGCACTTTATCCTGTACCAACAAACACCAGCGGCCTATAACGTTCGCCCAAACAAATAAAGTCTAGCTCGCTCGACTGCTTAACTCACCCTCTCGTTGTTTCAGCATCCTGCAGATTTCGCAAAAAAATGCCAAATTCACTGGCTGTAGCTATTTCTGGGAGTTTTAGTTTGACTATGTAACCAGATCCAGGTGCCATCCTAACTGACTCTTCTTGTTTATCGTACATCTCATGCAAGCGAAAAGTGCAATTCCCCTGTGGCGACATGTATTCTAACGAATCTCCAACACTAAAACGGTTTTTCACTTCAACTACAACATGCGAATCGTTTAATACTTCAATTACTTCACCCACCAGCTTTTGCTTGTCTGAAACAGAAGCGCCGGTTTCGTAATTTTGATACATATCGTGCGTATGTCTTCGCAAAAATCCTTCTGTGTAGCCTCGGTTTGCCAGTTTATCAAGCTCATACAGGTACTCGGGCGAAAAGGCGATACCTGCCTTAGCATCTTCAATCACCTGACGATAAACTTGTGCTGTCCGTGCACAATAGTAAAAGGATTTAGTGCGGCCCTCTATTTTAAGTGAATCAATGCCCATCTTACTTAATGCATGCACATGTTGAACCGCTCGTAAATCGCGCGAGTTCATAATATAGGTGCCATGTTCGTCTTCAAATGCTGGCATCGGATCATTCGGTCGCATTCTTTCTGTAATTAAATACGCATCTTTTGCACTAGCGCCAAGGCCCAGAGTCGGAGCAGTAGCCTTGGCTTTCGGCGCGCAGTGTGCACTATTGTTTTGCGCGCTATTGTTTTGAGCATTAGTAGTTTGATCATAATGATTTAGAGATATAAAGTTACCGGCATCATCTTGCTCGGCTTTTTGCGTATGATAACTCCATCGGCAGGCGTTGGTGCAGGAACCTTGGTTAGGATCGCGTTTATTCATATAGCCTGAAAGCAAACATCGCCCAGAATAAGCCATACACAAAGCACCGTGCACAAATACTTCAAGCTCGGTATCCGGGCACTGCTGGCGAATTTCTTCAATTTCAGCTAAACCAAGTTCGCGCGACAGTATTACGCGTTTTATGCCTTGCTTTGCCCAAAATTTTACGCTGGCATAATTAACAGCATTTGCCTGAACAGAGAGATGAATGCACTGCTGTGGAAAGGCGTCTTGCACCATCATTATCAAACCCGGATCAGACATGATCAAAGCATCAGGTTTTAAAGCGATTACGGGGGCCAAATCCTGTATGTAGGTTTTAAGTTTACTGTTGTGCGGCGCAATATTGCTCACAACATAAAACTGCTTTTGCTGCTGGTGTGCTTCGTGAATACCTATGGCAAGATTATCTAAGGTAAATTCATTATTGCGCACACGCAACGAGTATCGGGGTTGTCCGGCGTAAACTGCATCTGCGCCATAGGCGAATGCATAGCGCATGTTTTTTAAACTGCCAGCAGGCGATAGTAACTCAGGCATATTTTCTAGTTTTTCTGTACTGTAAAAAAGCGCAGAATAATAGCAGGCAACTTCGGCTTTTTATTTGACCAAGATCACTACATTTGAACCTTTGGATAAGTTATGGCTTGCGCAAGCTCAGCTTTTTAATTGATGCCCCTTCAGAGCATAAAACAAAATAAAGGCATAGCAAGGCACTAAAAGCCAATAAGCGCTTTGTGGTGTGAAGGCCTCCGATAACTTACCGTATACCACCGGCAGAATTGCGCCTCCTGAGATCCCCATGATTAGTAGCGCTGAGCCGCGCGCGGTGAGCTGGCCAAGCCCAGCAAGCGCAAGGGGCCAAACTGCCGGCCAAACCATCGCGTTGGCAAAACCCAATACCGCCAAAATAGCCACACTGTTTGGCACAACCGCAATACCTGACCATCCCCAAAGCGCAGACGCTAACGCTGTGCTTTGATTATCAGCAAATATCAAGGCTATAGACAAAACTAATCCTAAAATGGCTGATACGCTAAGTGCCTGCACTTGCGATATAACGCGCGGAATTAGGAGCAAACCCATTACATAGCCAATCATCATAAAAGCCATTGTGTAGGAGGTAAGTGAAGTGGCGTTTGCAACACCTAGTTGTGAGCCATATAAACCGATAGTATCCCCTGCAATAACCTCAACACCCACATAGAAAAATAATGCTACAACACCTAATAAAAGATGTGGGTATTGCCACAGCGTTTTCGCTGCTGCAGTTCCTGAAGATTCAGAAAGTAACGCAGTTGCATCTATTTGCTCTTCACCTTCCATCGTAAGCTCGGGCAATTTGGAAAAATGCAGTAAAATCGCCAGTACGAATAAAACCAAAGCCATGCCAACATAAGGCTGTATTAAAGCATTAGACAAAGCTTCAATTTTTTCTGCGCGCGCGGCTTCACTTAGCGTCGCCATAAATTGCGCGTTAACACCCTTAAAGTCTTTAAGCACTAATGCAGTAAATACAATCGGCGCTAAGAAGCCCGCAAATTTATTGAGTATGCCCATGATCGATATGCGCACAGCAGCGGTATTTTCTGGGCCAATTTTTACCACATAGGGGTTAGAAGCCGTTTGTAAAATGGTAAGTCCCGAACCCATTACAAACTGCGCAAGCAGAAACAAACTAAATTCACGCGTGCTTGCTGCCGGAATAAACAATAAGCAACCAAGGCCAATTAACACAAGGCCAAGCGACATCGCTTTTTTGTACCCAACTTTATCCAGCAAAAATGACATTGGTAGTGCCATTACCACATATGCTATGTAAAACGAAAACGCGACAAAAAGTGCCTGGCTCTCTGTTAATTCGCATACGATTTGTAAAAAAGGAATGAGCGCGCCATTTAACCAGGTAACAAACCCAAAAATAAAGAACAGTGCGCCTATGATGGTCATTGGCACTACTACTGAACCAGAGACTGAACCAGAGACTGAACCAGAGACTGAACCAGAACCTTTACTGGAAAACTTTGAGTCTGCTTGCTCAGTTTTCATTGCCTGTCCTTGAGATCTGGCTGAGGATTTGAGTCAAATACACATTCGCCAGCAATATAAGTTTGCTTAATGAGACAATCTTCGTCCATTAGAACAAAGTCAGCATCTGCCCCTTCGATTATCGAGCCTTTCGTGCTGTTAAGGCCTAAAAAATGTGCGGGCGTTGTAGACGCCATCTTTAATGCATGAGACAAATCGACGCCAACGGTTCGATAGGAATTTCTAACTGCGCTTGCCATATCTAATGCCGAACCGGCAAGCGTACCATTTTCCAGGATAAGTCGATTGCCATCTCGATGTATCTTCTCATTGTTAAACACAAGTTCGTTGTGCTTAGCACCTACATGGGACATTGCGTCTGTTACTAACATAACGCGCTGCGAACCTTTGGCTTTTATTGCCAACTGGCAGGCGTACTTATCAACATGCTCCAAATCTACAATTAATCCTGCGTAGGCATCGTCACGCAAAAGTGCGGCACCTACCATTCCAGCTGCGCGACTGTGTAGAGGTGACATGGCATTATAAAGGTGTGTAAAGCCAGTGGCGCCCGCATCTAACGCGTTCATAGCCTGTTCGACTTCTGCGTTTGAATGCCCTAGACATACCACTACGTTTTGTTCTGTAAGTTGTTTAATGACATCCAGGCTGACTTGCTCAGGCGCTAATGTCACACATACAATGCCTAGATCCTTTCTGAGAAAAAGCGCCATTTCAGCTTCAGAGATAGGCCTAATGGCTGATTCAGGGTGAATACCTTTTTTAGCTGAACACAAGTGTGGGCCTTCAAAGTGTATGCCGATTATGCCTGCAACACCATTATGAATTGCTTGTGCCGCAGCGTTTGCGGCTCTTTGCATAACGTCGATACTATCAGTAATGACGGTAGGCAACATTGCCGTGGTGCCAAACTGTTGATGAGCTTTACTCATTGTAATCAAGGTAGACAAGTCTGGCGTATTGTTGAACAAGACCCCACCGCCACCATTTACTTGCACATCTATAAAGCCCGGAGCCACAACATCTGCACTTTTATCGATGCTTTCATGATTTTGAACATGCGATACTGCATTTTCTATCGACTTTATTTTACCCTTTTCAACACTAAGCAAAACGTTCTGTTGCCAGTTTTCACCATCAAAAAGCTTTGTCGCAAGTATTTGCATATTGTTCTCTAATTTTCACAGACTATCTTAACTGCATTTAGCTGCGTTATTGTTAAGATCTATTGTTTAAATCTATATCTTACTTATTGCTTTTGCGCCACCACTACAAGGTTTTGGTCACTTTGTTGAGACCGGCAGGACTATCTGGATCAAAACCCATTTGAATAGCCAAATGCTCAATATCCAAGTAAAAACGTTGCATGGTAAGTAAAGGTAAAAGTCGATAATGCAATTCACAATTGCGTAAATGAATAGCGTGCGGCTTTAAGCCTCGCGAGCGCAAATCTGACAAGACTCCATTATGAGATTCAAAAGACTCATCCTCAACCGCTACGTCTAACACACACAATGGTTTGTTAGCCAATGCGACTGGCCCGTGCAAAAACTCTGCACTACTAAACGCTTCTGCGTGAATGCTGCATACTTCTTTAAGCTTGAGCGCTATTTCTTTGCTAATTGCAAAGCCAAATCCTCTGCCAAGCACAATGCAATGGCTTAAATTTTTGACGTGTTCCAGTCTTAGTTTGGCCTCTCCTTTTTGTGCCTGGAGCATGGCATTTGGGAGGGCCGCAAGCGCCTCGAGTAGCTTTTTATCTTCTTTCCAATATGCAATCAGTTGCAATGCAGCGCTTAAAGTTGCCAGATAGCTTTTTGTAGCAGCGACCGCTTTTTCACTTCCAGCGTGTAAGCAAATTTCGGCTGCAACGACTGCTGACAAGGGCGAATTAGGGGTATTGATTAAGCCGACAGTGAACGCGCCCGCCTCTTTTGCAGCTTTAGTCTGTTCAATAATATCTGGAGAAGCACCTGACTGTGAAATAACCAGTACCAATGCTCGCTTTAAATTTATGCGTTGTTTAAAAATGCTGAAAACAGAAGGTGCTGCTGAGGAAACAGCAATCCCCAGTTCTACCTCAATTAAATATTTAGCAAATACACCCGCATGGTCGGAAGAGCCGCGACCAATGATGTATACGAACTCCGGATCAAATGCGCAAATATCATTCGCTACGCGCCTGCATACGGTTGCATTACTTGTAAGTTGTTTAGCAATAACTTCCGGTGCAGATAGCGCCTCTGCTCGCATTAATGTATTGGCCATGATCCTCCCATTTTTGGTGTCTTTAGCGCATCGTTGTATGATTCTATTCATATTTCTATAACATAGCACGGCATTAATTGAGTAAACTACAAAAGACTGAGTAATTAACCTCAACTTGCGATACTCAATCAAGGCGCATTCTCTTAAGTTACAGGAATAAACATGTTTGATAGCTACATTGGCATTGACTGGTCTGGTGCAAAAAGCCCCTTGAAGTCCAACGCAATCGCAATGGCTAGCTGTGACAATATTATAGACTCCAAGCCTTGTTTCGATAGTAAAAAAAAATCCAGAAGCGATGTTTTTGCCGTTTTAAGAGACTACGCCAATGACAAAAAACGTACACTAGCAGGCATTGATTGCAACTTTGGCTATTGTATTGATGTTGGACACAAGCAGTTTGGTAAAAATGCCCATTTCAATACGCTATGGCAAACCGTTGATGCGCTTAATCACGGCCACGACAATTTTTTTGCAGGCGAATTTTGGACCCACCCTGAATATGGCCGCGCATTTTGGACGCAAGGTAAACAGCCAGAGTGGTTCGATTTGCATGCATTAAGACGACAAACCGAAATAAAGGCCCATCTGCAAGGATTAGGCACGCCCGAAAGTCCTTTCAAACTGATTGGCGCTAAACAGGTGGGCAAAGGTGGCTTGGCGGGCATGCGAATGATTGCTGAGTTAAAGCGTGAGTTTCCCAAAAAGGTGTGCGTCTGGCCCTTCGATATAGACCATTTTCACAGCGCTTCGCTAGTCATTACTGAGATTTATCCTCGATTATTCATCCGACACGCAGGTTTTGGAAATGAAAAAGTCAGAACTGAAGCTCAGCTAAATACCATTTTGCAGCATTTTGGCGTTGATTGCAGACAGACTTATAGCTCGGATGCGAGTGACTCAGGCATAAGCGATCATTTAAGTGATGCCATTATCGCTAGCGCTGGATTGAGGTGGTTTTGTCAAAACGAGCGAGTGCTAGATATTAACAAACTACCAGAACAAGCACTAAGATTTGAAGGTTGGATATTTGGGGTAAAGCCCTAGCGCGGCTCAGCCTAAAATGGGCATAAACACCTCACTTGTTTCCGGTTTACGCCAAGCAATAGCGGTTTTTACTAATATAATTAATCGAAGAATTATTTACTAATTGATTTTATTATATTTTATTTTTGGCATATGAGATGCTTATCAAATGCTATTACATGCTTAGACTAAGCGGTGTAAAAACGCCGTGCCACAAAAGCAAGCCTAATAAACGCTTCATAAAAAAGGAATAATAATGAAATCACAGGTTAAGTTAGAAGATAGACCCATCGAGCAAGTGCGTGAAGAAACCATTGATACGCTCATTTATAACTATAGCCATGCCGTTATTTCAGAAGAAGCGTTTGAACGCAGATTAGACATTGCCACCGAGTCTACTTCGCATGCAGAAATTGTTGATCAAGTAAGCGATTTATCGCCGCCAGAAGATGACACGATTGCGCAGCATAAAGCTCGTCAGTTTGATGTGCAATACGATACATCTGCTGAAAGCGATGACGAAACGCTCGTATCGGTGCTCTCAAGCAATACCAAAGGTGGTCATTGGGTCGTACCTAAAGAGATCACCTGTTACAGTATTTTAGGTTCTATTAAACTCGATTTTTCCAATGCGGTATTTTCATCACCTAACGTGACGATTAAAGTCGTATCTATATTAAGTGGCGACAAATTCTACGTTCCGGAAAGCGTAAACGTTACTTCTTCTGTTATCAATGTTCTAAGCGGGGTAAGCGACCACACAGCTTCGATGGCCGGAAAACAGGCGCCTAAAATAAAAATAGAAGGCGTTGCGCTACTTTCAGACATTTCCGTATCAGTAAAAAAGACCATGAAAGAAAAATTTGTTAGCTTTGCCAATCAAATGAAAGCGATGTTTTCAGATACGCAAGTGAAGTAAACACGAGCGATTGATGTAAGGACTCCCCTTAGCTTAAAGCGTGTTAGGCTTGATTGCGTCTGAATAATGAACGGCTAATTGAATTTTCTCGAAAAATGGCAACCAAATACTTACTATAGGGGTACAAAGCAGTAGCACCTTGATAATAAGTTTGTTGGAGGCAACATGAACGATGACGACATTCAGTCTTTTTTTGAAGAAATGCAGGATGTTAAGCCTCTAAGTACGCAGGAAAAGGCACAACTTAAACCCAATTCCCACGAAACGCTTGCTCAGCGCTTAAAGCGTGAGGCCTTAGAAAAGCAGATTGCGCTTGACGACAACGGTTTGAGCGTTGAGTACGTTAAACCCGTTGATCCGCACGATTATATTCAATATAAACAGAATGGCGTGCAGGAAGGTGTGTATAAAAACCTTCGATTAGGCAAATACAATATTGACTCCCGTCTCGTTTTAAAGCACCTGAGTTTTGAAGATGCCCGCTTGACTATATTTAACGACTTAAGTGCCTGTCATGAGCGGGGTATTCGTTGTGTACTTATCGATCATGGGATTGGCTTGAACAGTAAACCCTTTCCAGCCTTTATGAAAAGTTATGTGAACCAGTGGCTGAGAGAAATGGATATGGTTATTGCTTTTCATACTGCGCTTAAACAGCATGGCGGTTTAGGGGCAGTTTATGTTCTGCTGAAGAAACACCCAAATCAGAAGCTAATTAACCGAGAGCAACATCAGAAGCGGCACGCATAACGATTGTAAACGATGTGCCGCCCTCGTTTTCTGCTAGCCCACGTACTTACGGGCGTTTCTGAACATGCGCATCCATGGACTATCTTCTTGCCATGATTCAGGATGCCAGGAATTTGTAACCGTTCTAAATACACGCTCAGGATGCGGCATCATGATGGTTGCCCTGCCATCTTGAGAGCTTAAGCCAGTCAGTCCTAAAGGAGAGCCATTAGGATTTGCCGGGTATTGCTCAGTCATTTGCCCGTAATTGTCAACGTAACGCAATGCGACTTGGTTTTGTGACTGCAAGCGATGCAACTGAGCCTCATCAGAAAATTCCGCTCTTCCTTCACCGTGTGAAACGGCAATTGGCATACGCGAACCCTGCATGTCCTGTAAAAATATCGACGGTGAATCAAGTACTTCTACCATAGAAAACCGCGCTTCGAATCTTTCTGAACGATTCGTCACAAAGTGCGGCCACGCCTCTGCTCCCGGTATGAGTGACTTTAAGTTCGACATCATCTGACATCCATTACAGACACCAAGTGAAAACGTCGACTTTTTGTGGAAAAAGGCTTCAAACTGATCGCGAAGTAAAGCGTTATACAAGATGGACTTTGCCCAGCCCTCGCCCGCGCCTAACACATCACCATAGCTAAAGCCCCCGCAAGCAACTAATCCACTAAAATCCTCTAAGGTTTTACTACCGCTTGCCAAATCGCTCATGTGTACATCAATCGCATCAAAACCTGCGCGATGAAATGCAGCTGCCATTTCAACGTGAGAGTTCACGCCCTGCTCTCTTATTATCGCAAGCTTTGGTTTTACTCCACTGATAATATAAGGAGCCGCAACATCTTCATTTAAATCAAAGCTTAGATGTGCATGCAGGCCTGGATCTGCAAGATCTTGTTTTGCTTTATGTTCTTGCTCGGCACATTCGGGGTTATCACGCAATTGCTGCATGGCAAAGGTAGTAGTGGCCCAAAGTGTTCGATATGCCACTCTTGGCGTTTCTATAATGGTCTTACCATTTATCGAAATAGCAATTTTGTCTTCCTGATTCAAGCTAGCCACTTCAGTTAAACAGTCGGCTAAACCGGCTTTGTGCATGATCCCTTTAACTGATTCAAGGTGCGCATCACTCACTTGTATAACGGCACCTAACTCTTCGTTAAACAACAAGGCATTTGCCTGATCACTCACAAGCTTATCTTTATTCGAAGAGGCATCGGAAAAAGCAAAATGCGCTTTTGAGGCGAGTGTTGATAACTCGATATTGATACCTGTTTTTCCTGCAAAAGCCATCTCAAGCAGCGTTGTAAATAAACCACCGTCTGAGCGGTCGTGATACGCGTCTAGCAACTGTGCTTCGTTCATTTCTTGTACGGCATTGAAAAAAGCCAGCAAGTCTTCAGGCTGATCAACATCAGGCGCTTCACTTCCTACCTGTTCAAACACCTGTGCAAAACATGAGGCGCCTAATCGTGTTTTACCGCGAGAAATGTCTATAAGATAGAGCTTTGAATCTTTATTGGGCTTTACCTCTGGCGTGAGTGTTTTTCGCACGTCTTTAACCGCTGCAAAACCGGTTATTACAAGCGAAAGCGGCGCAGTTACGCTCTTATCTTCGCCGTTTTCCTGCCATGCCGTTTTCATCGACATACTGTCTTTTCCAACCGGGATAGCAATCCCAAGCGCAGGACAAAGCTCTTCACCAACGGCCTTTACGGCTTCGTATAAACCTGCGTCTTCACCGGGGTGCCCAGCCGCTACCATCCAATTTGCAGACAATTTGACACGTTTGATATCGCCGATATTACTTGCCGCAATATTGGTTAAGGTTTCAGCCACAGCTAATCGCGCTGAGGCGCCATAGTTAATTAAGGCAACCGGTGTGCGCTCTCCCATGGCCATAGATTCACCCGTATAGGCATCAAATGAAGAGGTTGTAACGGCAACATCAGCCACAGGAACTTGCCATGGCCCCACCATTTGATCTCGGGCGACCATGCCTGTCACACTGCGATCGCCAATGGTGATAAGAAAGGTTTTTTCTGCAATGGTAGGCAGTTGCAATAATCGCTCTGCCACTTCTGAAGTGTCGTAGCCTCGACCATCAAACGCATCGCCTTGAGACTGAGTGCTTACCACATCCCGATGCATTTTAGGCGGCTTACCAAGTAACACATCCAAGGGCATATCAATGGGCTTATTGCCAAACAATTTATCTGAAAGGGTTAAATGCTGCTCGCGGATCGCCTCTCCAACAACAGCAAAGGGTGCTCGTTCGCGAGCGCATATTTTTTCGAACAAAGGCATATTTTCAGGCGCAACAGATAGCACATATCGTTCTTGTGATTCATTACACCAAATCTCAAGCGGTGACATTCCCGGCTCATCGCAGTGTATATTACGAATCTCAAACACACCGCCTCGACCACCATCACTAACAAGTTCCGGAAAGGCGTTAGATAAACCACCGGCGCCAACGTCATGAATAAATTGAATCGGGTTGGCTTCGCCTAGTTGCCAGCAGCGGTCAATCACTTCCTGACAACGACGCTCCATTTCGGGGTTATCGCGTTGTACTGACGCAAAATCCAAATCTGCACTGCTTTGACCAGAGGCAACCGATGAGGCCGCACCACCGCCTAAACCGATGTTCATAGCCGGGCCACCAAGTGCAATTAATTTTGCACCAACGGTGATTTCCCCTTTTTCAATATGCTCTCGCTTAATGTTTCCTAAGCCACCGGCGAGCATAATGGGTTTATGATAGCCTCGTACTTCCATACCATTAAAACTATTCACTGTTTGTTCGTAGGTTCTGAAGTAGCCCAGTATATTCGGACGTCCAAACTCATTATTAAACGCTGCACCGCCTAATGGGCCGTCAATCATAATGTCCAACGCGCTGACAATACGTTCAGGTTTTCCATAAGGCTTTTCCCAGGCTTGGGTCTGCTCAGGCAAGTGCAAATTAGACACACTAAAACCGACTAACCCCGCTTTGGGCTTAGACCCTCTTCCGGTTGCGCCTTCATCTCTAATTTCGCCACCTGAACCGGTTGCAGCACCTGGAAAGGGTGAGATTGCAGTGGGATGATTATGGGTTTCCACTTTCATTAGAATGTCGATAGCTTCGTGATGATAAGTGTACTGATGCGTTTCAGGCTCGGCATAAAAACGGCCAGCTTCCCAGCCCTGCATCACCGCTGCATTGTCTTTATAGGCTGAAAAGACGTATTCCGGTGTGTGCTCAAAGGTATTTTTAATCATTTTGAATAATGATTTAGGCTGAACTTCACCGTCTATCGTCCAGTCAGCGTTAAATATTTTATGTCGGCAATGCTCTGAATTGGCCTGCGCAAACATGTAAAGCTCGATATCGTTAGGATTGCGATTGAGCTTTAAAAAGTTTTCCACTAAATAATCAATTTCATCGTCAGCGAGTGCTAAACCCAAGTCGCTATTAGCTGCTTCAAGTGCTGCTTTCCCTTGCGTGAGTACATCAACTTGTTTGAATGCTTTAGGTGACGCCTTTGTGAAACACACCCCGGCGTCTTCGACTTTATGCAAAATTGCCTGAGTCATGCGATCATGCACCAATGGCGCGATGGCTTTCATTGCGGTGTCGTTGCATTTTATGTGCGTATCTTCACTGGAAAGTAACTGATAGGCAACGCCACGCTCGACTCGGGTAATGCAGCTTATCCCGCAATTGTGAATAATATTGGTCGCTTTGCTTGACCAAGGTGAAATGGTGCCAACTCGCGGCACAACAACAAAGTCCGTTTTAAACTGGGCAGCGTGCTCATATTTCTCATCTTTTGGACCATAAGTGAGTAGCTTTTTAAGCGTTTGATGCTGCTGTTCATCAAGTGATGCACCCTCTGCTAATTCTACAAAATGCACAAACCTTGCATGGACATGTTTGGCATTTACACCGTGCTGTTTAAGTTGATTAAGCAATTTTTGCTGATTAAATGCAGAAAGCGCCGAAGAGCCGAACAAAGTGAGCATATGCAGGTCCATTAATTACGAGGATGTAGACGTACCAGAAGCCAGTACAAAAATTTGCGGGAATTATAAAGGAAAGCAGATAGATTGATAAGGTTAAAAGCATATTCGAGCTTTATTTTTTTGACTGGTTTTGTTGAATGTGAGCCAGCTTGGCTTTGTTTTTTACACCAATTTAAGACATTGCCCAACATTTTCTAGATTAATTTGCCGGTTTTGTTCACAATGCATTTACGAAAATTTAGAACTTATGATTCGAGCGCGATTGATTATTAAGCAACTACCTATCCAACCAAAGCAAGGGCCAGATAGCATGTCCAAGGCATGGTGGCCTCACCTAAGATGGCTGGCTAAAATTAGCTTCATCGCTCTGCTTAGCGCCTCATTGCTAAGCTGTACCCCCTATAAAAATGACTCTACATTAGGGCGAATACTTGATGAAGGCGTGTTAAAGGTCGGCTCGGTGTACGGCCGCACGACCTATTATTATGGTGCGACATCCGCCGAAGGCTTTGAATATGAACTGGCACAAGGGTTTGCTGATTATCTTGGTGTGAAGCTTGAGGTCTATCCGTATTACGATTTTAGAGAAGTAGTGGCACAACTTGACGAGAAAAGACTGGATCTCATTGCTGCCAACATAACAATGACTGAGCGGCGAAAGCAAAAGTATAAATTTGGTCCTGCCTATCAGAGTTTGAATTTTGAGCTTGTATACAAGAAAGGGGAAAACCGCCCTCGCAACATTGAACAGCTTGAAGGGAATCTGACAATTATTGCAAATGATTTATATCGCGAACCCTTGGTAGATGCCATTCCGGATACGGTTGAACTTTCGTGGAATGAAACCGACGAAAAAGATATTGAAGAGCTGCTGGAAATGGTCTCAAATGATGAATTGGACTACACCATTTCAGACTCAAATATCCTTGCGGTGGCTCGTCGCCGCTTTCCAAATCTAGGCATTGGCTTTTCTGTCACCGACACGCTGCAAATCGCTTGGTTGATGAACAAACAAACAGATGATTCCTTGCGCGCAGCGCTACTTGAGTATTTTGGTTTGATGCAAAGTAGCGGGCAGTTGGCCGTTCTTGAAGACAAGTATTTTGGCCATGTACGCAAATTCGATTTTGTGGATACGCGGGCCTTTATGCGCGCTGTAGAAAGTGTACTGCCCGAGTATAAACCGATGTTTGAAGCGCATGCAGGCGAATTAGACTGGCGTCTTTTGGCTGCGATGGCGTATCAGGAAAGTCACTGGGATCCAAAAGCGCGCTCGCCAACTGGCGTTCGGGGGATGATGATGTTAACGCGTGCCACAGCCAGTGATTTAGGCGTAAACAAGCGTACTGATGCAGAGCAGAGTATCAGCGGTGGTGCTCGTTATTTTGCTTCACTTTTGCGACGCATTCCTGCTCGCATTCAATCACCAGACAGGATCTGGATGGCGATGGCAGCTTATAATGTGGGTTTAGGGCACTTGGAAGACGCCAGGCGGATAACTGAATCGCAAGGTTATAATCCTGATCTTTGGATAGATGTTAAAAAACACCTTCCATTACTCAGGCAAAAACGTTTTTATCAAAATACTCGCTACGGTTATGCCAGAGGAGATGAGGCAGTGAGCTATGTTGATAATATCAGGCGCTATTACGATTCCTTAATTTGGCTGGAACAACAGGAAAGTTTGCCTGCTATCCCTGACGATATTCCAGAAGACGATGAATCCAACGACATAATATTGACAGAAGATGACATTGAGATGATAGATGAAGCGCCAGAGGCGCAAGCTTCTCCGGAAGATGATCCTCCTCAAACCGAAAACCCTCAAAACGAAGACTAAGTGGGCGATTATCTATTAAGCAGCACGCGCAAAAAGACTGGGCTTGCGCATTGAGCAACTGTCATGTATGGTTGACGGGCTTTAAGCAAAATCGATAAAACATCAAGGGCTTAAGCCGCAAGTTTCGTAAACCCATCCTTGAAATCTGTCATATAAATACCATCTCTCTTTCATATGCCGGTAATAAAACTGGTGCATAACTTGCTTTAAATAAATGTGATAAAAGCAATGAACGTGATAAACGTGGCATTAGTGGCATAAAAAGCGTAAAGCTTTCAAAGCAACGGAGATTTGGAATTGTCACTTAAGTAAGCAAGTTTTAGGTCGATAGCATAAGAGAATAGTGTGCTTTGCTTAATAAACAGGCAGTTGCACATTCAAGTGAGAACTATTGAGAGACATCAGTAGTCATAAAACAAACGATTTTCATCATTACGCAATAAGTGAGGGTGAAACAAAATGAGAAGAAAAAATACAATGAAAAGACAACGAACCATGAAAAGTAACAACCAGCGACGCAACATGCTGAAAAAACTACACCAGCGCGTACTATTCAGACGTAAGCAGTTTGCAATGGTAGAGATGCAAGAAGACTTCCGGGAGGCCTGCTAAGTCCCTCCCGCCTTATTTCTCAGCTTGTCATCTGTATGCAATTAGTTTCAAACGCCCTTTTTTAAGGCCTTCTTTTGAGCCCTTCTAAACGCGAAAAACTCAGATAGTAGCCTTGAACATTCTTGCTCCAATACACCTTTAGTCACCTCTAACTGATGATTCAAACGTGCGTCTTGAACGATATTGCTAATGCTTCCGCATGCGCCGGTTTTGGTATCGCTAGCGCCGAATACTAAACGTCCGACTCTGCTATGAACCAATAAACCTGCACACATTGAGCAAGGCTCCAAGGTTACGTACAAAGTAGTATCAACCAAGCGGTAGTTACCTATCCGTTTTGCCCCTTGTCGTATTGCTATCATTTCTGCGTGCGCTGATGGGTCAAGATGACTAATGCTTTGGTTAAAACCATGGCCAATGACATTACCATTTAGGGTGAGAACCGCACCTACCGGAATTTCGCCCTCATCTGCGGCTAATTTGGCTTGTTTGATTGCCAATTGCATCATGGCAATATCGGTATCCTGCATGTGGCCCTCATAATTTGGTTATCAGTTGAACTAATGTAACATAAACGGCGAGTTTGACTAAACTTTGGTGTAATTCGTCATCCAATTATAGAAATAAAAAATTAACCAAGCTTATTATTCAATGTTTTCAATAACTTAATTTTTGGCAATGCATTTGCTAAATACATTTTCTAAAAGTAATGAAACACTCGCGTTCTTATGCGAATAAGAAACACATTATAAATGCTTTGCAAGCTTGAGATTTAAGCAATTATGACAAGTGGCATATAGCTCTTTGATTCCATGTTTGATTAAATAGAGACAGCGCAAACGCATCATAGTCTGAGGGAGACACTATGAATTTAACCGCCATCATCATTATTGCTATTCTTGCCTCTATGGTTGTTAGTATTGTAAAAACGGTAAAACGCAACAATCAGGTGAAGTTTACAGACAGCAAATTTAAAGAGTATGAGACTCAGGTAGAACAAAAACTGTCGGCGATGCAACAGCGTATCGAAGTGCTCGAAAAAATTGTCACTGACGAAAAATACAATCTAAACAAAGAGTTTGAAAATTTAAAGAAATAAAATGTTGAGAAGGTCTTTGTGCAATCAGCAAGGGCCTAGCCTCCATCCAGCAAAAATTTTTCAATGCGTTCAACGCGACGCGGTTTTCCTGAAATCACCAGTACATCGTTTGCCGCCAGCCTAAAGCTTGGGTCTGGCGAACTTATTTCCTGTCTGTCGCGCCTTACAGCAGAAATGCTGACTTTTCGTCGCAAAATGTCCAGTTCTTCAATGGTTTTGCCAACACCGTAAGCAGATTCCGTGATAACAACCGCGTGCATAAATTCAAGCTTATCTTTCGTGTCATAGCTAATTTCAGTTGTCTCCCCGGGAAAGAATCCATGCATATGCACATAGCCTTTTTTGCGCTCCAAACGAATACGCTTTAAAATGCGCGACATCGGTACACCAGAGTAATGCAACACCTGAGAAATCAGCATTAAACTGCCCTCTTGCATTTCAGGCACAACTTGCAACGCTCCTGCTTTGTATAAGTCGTCCATTTTATAATCTTTGCGTGTGCGCACAATGACTTGAACGTCATCTTTTATTGATTTAAGCGTGTTTATTACCTTGATTGATTTTTCATGGTTATCAAAGGTAATGATCACAAGCTTAGCTTGGGTCACTCTCGCATTTTCCAAAATGGATTTGTGCGCAACATCCCCATATAAAATTCGTTCACCGGCAGCGCGGCTTTCTTGTACACGAATAGGGTCAATGTCAACAACCACATAGGCGAGTGCTTCAAGCTTAAGCATTTTGGCAATGGATTGCCCTACACGTCCATAACCTAAAATAACGACATCAGGAGGCGGCAAGGCGGCATGTGTGAGCTCGCTATCTGGTAGCATATCGGGCTCAGGTGATTTAGCCAATTTGGCAGCTATGATGCCGCTTTTGTTTATTAAATACGGTGTAATTGCCATACTCAGTACGCCAACACAAATAATAAATGATGAAGTGGCATCATCAATAATTTGGTTATCAACCGCCAATGCTGCGATAACAAAAGTAAACTCGCCCATTTGAGAGAGCTTTAAGCCTGCGGCCCATGCATCCTGTGCATCCGTGCCGTAAATCAATGCTGCGATCCTTACCATAATTACTTTGATGACTACCAGAATTAGCAGCCCTAACAAGATCCAATGCGGCATTGCCAACATAATATTAATATCCAGTTGCATACCAACCGTGATAAAAAAGAGCCCCATCAAAATATCGCGAAATGGACGAATGTCCGCCTCTAACTGATGGCGATATTGAGACTCACTTAGCATCATACCCGCCAAAAATGCCCCTAACGCCATCGACAAACCAAAGGCAAAGGTGGCGCCAGCAGCAAGCAGTGCGATGACCAAGGTACATAGTACAAACAGCTCGTCTGTCCGGGTTTTGGCTATTTCGTTAAATACGCGTGGAAGCAGATACTTGCCTGCCGCTAAAAGCAGGGTTACAACAACAATTCCTTTTAGGAGTGCAAAAAGCATTGCCATCGCGATACTTTGCTCGTCTGCATTTGCCAACAAAGGGATCACGATCAAAAGCGGTACTACGGCAATATCCTGAAAAAGTAAAATACTCACCGCAAGCTGTGAGCGCTTAGTATTCAACCTGCCTTGCTCATCGATTGTTTTAATCACTATAGCGGTAGATGAGAGAGCAAGCATGGCGCCAATGATGATAGAAGTGGTTAGATCTTGCCCAATAATCATGGCAAGTGCGGCAAAAACAGCGCTTGTAAGCAACATTTGTCCGGCACCAACGCCAAAAACCAGACGCCGCATCGCTAAAAGTTTGGCGAGAGAGAATTCGAGGCCCAGGGTAAAAAGCAAAAAAACGATGCCTATTTCTGCTGCCAGATACATCGCATGACTGTCTTCAAAAAGATTAAGTACTTGGGGACCAGCGACTAAGCCCGCTACCAAATATGCCAGTATTGGCGGGAGATTCAGGCGTTTGAACTGCCAAACAAAAAAGGCGGCCATCAACATCAGAAATATAATACTAAGAAAACTCTGATCCAAGGCTTATCCCCTCATTTTGATAAAAGGAATCTGTTTAGGCATAGTCTTTGCTTTATCCGAAATAATTCCAAGAATACTACGTTTAATAGTAGACAAGATTGAAGCTTAACACACGTTCGGAGTGAAAGATGGATATGAGTACCATGAATGAGCATCTACCTCATGAGAATTTAACTCAAGAGGCCAAGACTCAAAGTACTATGACTCAAAATACCGTGACTCAAAATACCACTAACGGTAACGTTCATTTTATGGATGACGAGTCGGATATGTCAGTGCTTACCGTATCAGAGTCTGCGCACATCATGCGAGCGATGCTGTCATCCATCGATTTAGAAGAGCTGATTAACGATTATTTCATTATTTTATCAGACAAACTTCCCTGCACCTCACTGAAGTTGAGTTTTGCAGACCAAGTATTGCGCACAGGCAAATCGAAGTCTCGCTCTCGCATTATGAAGATTTCTATCTACTACGGTCACCCTTTCGGTACGCCACAGCATGCCCAACTTGCTTATTCATTTTCAAAAGTGTTAACGCCCGTTCAGCGCAAACTCTTATCGGAAATCCACAGCATCTTTGCGATGAGCTTGCGTCATGCTTTGGAGTACTACCGTATTAGTCAACTTGCTACCAAAGACGTCCTAACAGGTTTGGGCAATCGGAACAGTTTTAACGAAAGTGTCAAAAAACTGATAAGTATCAGCAAACGAAACGACGATACTTTTGGCCTGTTGGTATTTGATTTGGACAATTTTAAAAGCGTCAATGATAAATTTGGTCACCACGAAGGAGACCAGGTTTTAATCGCTTTCGCAGATATATTGCGTCATTGTTTGCGTGATTCGGACCATGCTTTTCGTTTTGGTGGTGATGAATTTTGCTGTGTACTCATTGACAGTAACGCAAAAGCGAATGAAATGGTCGCCAAGCGCATTACCAATGCCATAAACAAACACCCACTATTTATCGAACATGGCGTTTCAAGCAGCGTTGGCGCAACGTCGTTTATTGCTACCGATACAGCAGAAAGTATTTTCGAACGAGCTGATTCTGCGCTTTACAAAGCAAAAGGAAACGGAAAGAACCACATTATTGCCGCTTAATCTTTACAGCACTCTCCCGTAGTCTGTTTAGTCTATTGCCCACATCCGCTATTGTGTTTGTGGGCTTTTTTATTCGACTTACTCAATACCTTGATCAGAAGCTTGTCCGGAAGCTAAATGAAAAGCTTGATGCATAGCCTGTTGTATAAGGCTGCTTAGTCTGAAAAAGTTAAGTTGAATGATAAACAATAATGAGATGTTCAGTTTGGTCATCCGCATTATCTGTATCATTGGAGTGATCACTGGCAGGCACAGCTAAACGTTCGCCGAAGGCCAGCACATGCTTACTTTCAATAGAATCGGCGGCTTCCACTTTATACGTAATGATAGGAATTTGATTGCGTTCCCAGGGAGGAATTTTCCACTGCTGGCAATATTTTTTCAGGCTTCGTGTAGGTCGCTTTACTTCAAGCTTTGCGCTTAAGCTCATTATCCCAAAGTCCATAGAAACCAAGCGTTTATTCTCAATGCCTTGAGGCTTAAGGAAATGAAACACTTGATAAGGTGTTTGCCCGTTTGTTGAAGGGGGAATAATTGCATCGAGTGAAGCTTTGAGTTCATTCAATGTTTGCTGATTATCAGTGATATAAAGCTCATAGGTATATCGTTGATGCTTCAATGTTGCTCGAAGGTATTTTTGATGACGCTTGAAACTTGCCTTAACGCTTTTTGGTGTTACCTGATTAAACGTCCTTTGTGCAGTATTTTTATGACCACTTTCTAAGAAGTAAAGCTTACCATTGAAGCGACGGACCACTTGTCTCTGCCAGCTGCATTCACTTTGCGCATCGTCACTTGCGCAAGCCTGCTTAAGGATTTCGTTTACTATCTCTGTACTCGGCATATCTGCTTGGTGGCTATCAAGCCAATGGCGTAGCAGAAGGATTTGCGTATTCACTGAGAGCTTAAGTAAAGGTTTAAGTAATAAACACCCATCGTCAGTAAAGGCGTCCCTGGCGAGCATGTTCATATATTCATTAAGCGCATCCTGCTCAGATGCACAGTGCTTAGCGCTACGACTGATGGTTTGGTTGATACTCGGCCAACGGGATTTAAGAAGCGGCATCACTTGAGCACGCAAAAAATTACGGTCAAAGCGTTCATCATGGTTAGATTCATCTTCTACCCAATTTAGAGAATGCTTTTGCGCATAAGCATGCAGTTGCTCGCGGCTAAAGTTAAGCAAGGGGCGGGCAATCTTTAATCCATACGCGTTTGTATTGCTTTTAGCCATCGCGCTCAATCCTTTCGGGCCTGCGCCGCGAGCCAGCTGAAGCAAAAAGGTTTCTGCCTGATCGTCCTGATGATGCCCTAATAGCATTAAAGCATCATTATCTACTTCGTCCACAAATGCCTTGTAGCGAGCATCTCTTGCCTGTGCTTCCAGACTTTGACGCTTCTCATAGTTGAGATTAACCTTTAGTACCTTGCATGGAATAGAGAGCGCAGTACAAAGTGATTCAACATGCGTAGCCCATTGGTCAGCAAACGGACTTAAACCATGATGAACGTGAATGGCTGATAATGTTTTGTGTTTGAATGAGTCGTTGTCAGTGTTTGTACTGCCAATAAAAGCGCTTTTGTCGAGCTCTTGATTAAGCAAACGCCAAGATAGATGAAGGAGTACGGTAGAATCAAGGCCTCCACTGAGGCCTACAACAAATTGCGCTTGTTCGGATTGCTTAAAGCAATCTGCAAGCGCATCAATTAAAGCCTGGTCGCTATCCTTTGTGTTTGCCACACGCTAGCAATATCCAAATGACATAAGTCGCTCGTAGCGCTCTTGCAGTAGTGTTTCGGTCGACAAACTTGATAGTTGGGAAAGCTGCTGCTTAATGGTCGCCTTTAAATTAGCTGCCATGGTTTTATAGTCTCGATGCGCGCCTCCAAGTGGCTCATCAATAATGGTATTTATCAGGCCAAGATCTTTAATCTGAGGAGCGGTTACGCCCATTGCTTCAGCTGCGATAGGCGCTTTCTCAGCGCTTTTCCATAAGATTGAGGCGCATCCTTCAGGAGAGATAACCGAATAGGTAGAGTATTGCAGCATATTAACGCGGTCGCCTACACCAATTGCCAGAGCGCCACCTGAGCCACCTTCACCAATTACCGTACAAATTGTGGGTACTTTAAGTTCAGCCATCACTTTCAAATTCATCGCGATCGCTTCACTTTGCCCGCGCTCTTCAGCGCCTACGCCGGGATAGGCACCCGGTGTATCAATAAAGGTTAAAATAGGTAAATTAAACTTCTCTGCCATACGCATTAAGCGCAGCGCTTTACGATAGCCCTCGGGCTTTGGCATGCCAAAATTACGCTTAATTTTTTCGTGGGTATCCCGACCTTTTTGATGCCCAATAACCATCACAGGTCTATCGTCTAAACGCGCCAGGCCACCAATAATTGCTTTATCATCAGCGAATGCACGGTCACCCGCTAATTCATCAAAATCACTCAGCATATTGTCGATGTAATCTTGGGTATAGGGACGCATTGGATGACGCGCCACTTGGGAAATTTGCCAAGCGCCAAGACCTGAAAAAATTTTGCGGGTGAGTTCTTGGCTTTTTTCACGCAGGCGAGCGATTTCTTCTTCAATGCCAACGTCAAATTCACCACCTTGATTGACCAGCCTGAGTTCTTCAATTTTAGCTTCTAGCTCAGCGATTGGCTGTTCAAATTCTAGAAAGTGTGACCCCATTAAATAATCCTGTTTCTTCTTGTTATCGCGTTAATTAAACATCAGGCTAACATTTTCTTCGCCAAGCTCATGCGACAAACTGCTTAATAGTTCATCGTCAGGTGCTACGAACCAAGTGGCACCTGTTTCTAGCGTGGCTTGAGCATCTGGATGCTCAACGAGTATATGTAGCGGACAACTGCCGCCTCTGAAAGGCTGTAGTATATCCTGAATTTTTGCCACTGACGACACTGTGCATGCTTGCGACTGTAAACGCAAGGCCAAGTGCTTCGCATATTTAGTGCGCGCCTGCATCAATGTCATAACTTCAACGGCGTTCATTGTATTGCCACCGCTGTATTCATCAAAGCTGACCTGTCCTTTTATCCACAGCAAATTGTCCGCAGTCAGTATATCTTCATAACGCTCGTAAATCTCAGGATACAGGCGAATATCCATTCGAGCCGATTTATCATCAAGTGTGACAAGCGCCCAGCGCTTGCCTTTTTTGTTGGTCATAACGCGCACGCCCAACACCAAACCTAAGGTAGAAACATAATTATCCTTTCCAGTAGGTTTAAGGTCGACCAAGCGCGAGTCAGTATATTGCTTAATTTCATTCACATACTGATTTATCGGGTGTCCCGTTAAATATAGACCAAGGGTTTCTTTTTCTCCATCAAGCCATACTTTTTCAGACCAGCGAGGCACTTGCTTGAAGGCATGGTCACTTGAGGCATCAGCCGGTAAATCCATCCCAAATAAATCGCCCTGGCCTGCTGCGGCGGCTTTTGCCGTTTGAAGAGCGGTATCTAAAGCATCTTTAAGTGTGGCCATGAGAGCGGCTCGATGCGGACCTAAATTATCCATTGCACCTGAGAGCACTAATTTTTCGAGTACTCGTTTATTAATTTTCTTCAAATCGACTTTTTCACAAAAATCAAATAGGTCGGTAAATTTCCCCAGATTTTCACGGGCATGAATAATCGCTTCAACTGGCGCCTCACCTACTCCCTTAATTGCCCCGATGCCATACACTATCTGGCCTTGCTTGTTGACGGTAAACTTGTATTGCCCTGTGTTCAAGTCTGGCGGAAGGATTTCAAGGCCCATGCGATTACATTCATCTACCAAAGTCACAATTTTATCGGTATTGTCCATGTCCGCAGACAACACGGCCGCCATAAACTCAGCAGGATAATGCACTTTAAGCCAAAGTGTTTGATAGGAGACCAAAGCATAAGCTGCAGAATGCGATTTATTAAAACCGTAGCCGGCGAACTTTTCCACCAGGTCGAATATCTTCATCGCAAGTTCTGGATCGATATTATTTTCTTTAGCCCCTTGCTGGAAAATCGCGCGCTGTTTTTCCATTTCTTCGGGCTTTTTCTTGCCCATTGCGCGGCGTAAAAGGTCAGCGCCACCAAGTGAATACCCAGACATGACCTGAGCGATTTGCATTACCTGTTCCTGGTACAAAATGATACCGTAGGTGGGCTCAAGAATTTCTTCCAGGCACTCGTGTTGATAGGTGGCATCGGGATACGATATCGCTTCACGCCCGTGTTTTCTATCGATAAAGTTATCAACCATGCCTGATTGCAAAGGACCGGGTCTAAATAAAGCAACCAGTGCGATAATATCTTCAAAGCAGTCTGGTTGAAGCCGTTTAATCAAATCCTTCATGCCGCGGGATTCAAGCTGGAATACTGCAGTGGTTTCAGCTTTCTGCAAAGATTTAAAAGACGCTTTATCTTCTAACGGGATTTGCGTGATGTCGACATGCTCGCCACGCACCTCTTTTATCATATCAATCGCCCATTGAATGATAGTTAAGGTTCGAAGCCCCAAGAAGTCAAATTTGACAAGACCGGCTGTTTCTACATCGTTTTTATCAAACTGCGTCACAGGATTGCTGCCGGTATCGTCGCAATATAATGGCGCAAAATCTGTAATAGTTGTTGGTGAAATAACAACGCCACCTGCATGCTTACCGGCGTTGCGGGTAACCCCTTCTAGTATGCGAGCCATGTCGATGAGCTCTTTTACTTCTTCGTCACGCTCATATTCCTGCTGTAAGCGCGGCTCCACCTCAAAGGCCTTTTTAAGCGTCATACCCGGATCGCCAGGTATCAACTTGGAAATTCTGTCAACGAAGCCGTAGGGATGGCCTAAAACTCGACCAACATCGCGAATAACGGCTTTTGCCGCCATTGTGCCAAAGGTAATGATTTGTGATACTGCATCGCGGCCATACATCTGCGCTACATGGTCAATAACTTCGTCACGTCTGTCCATGCAAAAGTCGATATCAAAATCGGGCATGGAAACACGTTCAGGATTTAAGAATCGTTCAAATAGCAAATCAAATTCAAGCGGATCTAAATCGGTTATATCCAGCGCATAAGCCACCAGAGAGCCAGCACCCGAGCCCCTGCCCGGGCCAACCGGAATATTGTTATCCTTACTCCACTGAATAAACTCCATCACAATCAAAAAGTAGCCGGGAAACCCCATGCTATTGATAACTTCAAGCTCGATATCTAGGCGCTCATCATATTCCCCGCGTTTTTCCTGTCGCTCGTTTTCGTCGGGAAAGATAATCGCAAGACGACGCTCTAAGCCT
The DNA here is from genome assembly GCF_004798935.1 of Ningiella ruwaisensis. Taxonomy (GTDB): domain Bacteria; phylum Pseudomonadota; class Gammaproteobacteria; order Enterobacterales; family Alteromonadaceae; genus Glaciecola; species Glaciecola ruwaisensis. Next base: position 64,614 of record NZ_RAHT01000005.1, read on the forward strand.
TCTTTCGAGACTTTTACAAGAAAATCTTCAGTACTCATGTCGCCGGTAGGAAACTGTGGCAAGAAATACTTGCCCAAAGTGAGTTCTACATTGCATCGCTTGGCAATTTCCACCGAGTTTTCAAGTGCTTCAGGTATGTCCTCAAAAAGCTCGCACATTTGTTCAGCAGAACGCAGGTATTGATCTTCTGTGTATTTCTTTGGCCTGCGATTATCATCAAGCGTAAAGCCATCGGCAATACAAACTCGTACTTCATGTGGTTCGTAATCTTCTTGTCTTAAAAAGCGTACTTTGTTAGTTGCCACAACTGGCAGTGCCAATTTGCCTGAAAGCTCTACGGCATTTTGAATGTAGGTGTTTTCATTCGGATGACCAACACGATTTAATTCAACATAAAAGCGGTCTTTAAAATGCGTATGATAAAACTGCGCAATTTCTTCACCCAAGGAAAGTTTGTTTTGCGACAGCGCAATGCCTAAATCACCCTGTAAACCGCCAGAAAGAAGAATAACGCCTTTTGAGAATTTCTGTAACCAGGACTGTCTTACCACAACCTGATGTTGAACATGCCCTTGCAAATACGCCTTTGAAATAAGATTAGTGATGTTTTTGTAACCATCTATGTCTTGCGCAAGCAGAGTGACTTGAAGGATTTCTTCTTCAATAAAATCACTTAGAATATTAACGTCGCAGCCTATAATCGGCTTGATGCCTTTCGCATAGGCAGAGGAATAAAATTTAACCAAACCGCATAGGTTCATCTGATCGCTAATTGCGATAGCGGGCATATCTAGCTGAGCGACAGTATCTAAAATAGGATTGACTTTGTTGAGCCCATCTACCATCGAATAATCGCTGTGTACATTCAAATGCACAAACTTATGCGTCACTACTACCTCTCTTGTTCACTCACTTCGGCTTTGTTAACCAGGGCCTTTTATCGAGCCTTAGTTTATCAGGCCGAGCGCTTTTTTCACGGGTTTAAAACTTTTTCGATGACAATCCAAAGCACCATATGTGGCGAGTGCTTCAAAATGCGCGGCGGTAGGATAGCCTTTATGCTTATCAAATGCATATTGCGGATAACGTGCATGCAAATCTAGCATATCCTTATCTCGCGCGACCTTGGCAATAATAGATGCCGCTGCAATTTGAGGATAAAGGTCATCCCCTTTGATTATCGCCTGGCTTTTATAAGACCAATCCGGACAGCGATTTCCATCTACAATGACTTCATCTGGTTGTATATGCAGTGCCTGGACCGCTCTTGTCATCGCAAGCATGGTCGCTTGCAGAATGTTTAAGCTGTCTATTTCTTCAACACAAGCGCGGCCAATTGCCCATGAAATCGCGTATTGCTGTATTTGCTCATTAAAGTATTCACGCTTTTGTGCGCTCAGTTTTTTTGAGTCACGCAAGCCTTCGATGGGTCGCTTCGGATTGAGTATCACCGCCGCGGTGACAACATCTCCCACCAAAGGTCCCCTACCAACTTCATCTACACCGGCAATTAGCACTTGGTATCCTCGATTAAGGCTAAAACCGCATCGGCGGCTTTTTCATTAGCATGTTGACGCAAGCGTAGATGCTGCTCAAAGTAGGCTTGACTGAGTTTATTTTGATCGCGCTCGATTTGCTCAAGCAAATGCGCACACATATTCGCCGGGTTTACCTCCTCCTGCAAGAGTTCAGGAACCAAAGCTTCTTCGGCGAGAATATTAGGTAATGAAAAATAATCCGGTTTATAAAGATACTGCATGATTTTGTAGGTTAAGCCAGACATTCTATAGGCAACTACCATCGGTCTCTTGCAAAGCATAGCTTCAAGAGAGGCCGTACCGGAAGTCAGCAATACCGCATCAGATGCAATCATCACATCTCTGGCAGGCGCATCGGTAACGTGAACATCGAGTCTTGAGTGCTGAGCTTTAAGTAAATCAAGTATTTGCTGATGCCTGGCTTTATTGGCTGCAGGTATAAATACTTTCAAGGCCTTGAAATGGGCAGAATAAAGTTTCGCTGTTTCCAAAAACACCGGAAGCATACTTTCAATTTCCCGAGCTCTTGAACCCGGTAATATTGCCAGTACATGAGTGTCAGCTTCAACATGAAAAGCCTTTGACTGAGTATAACGGGCGAGCGTACTTCGAGCGCCTTGTCGGTCAACGTAGAGCGGTATTTCATCGGCAAGCGTATGCCCAACGTAGGTATATGGCACTTTGTACTTTTCGTAAATACTTTGTTCGAAAGGAAAAATACCCAAAACCAGGTTGGTCGCTTTTGCGATTTTATGAATACGGCTCTCGCGCCATGCCCAAATTGTAGGACTTACATAGTGCACCGTTTTAACGCCATTCTCTTTAAGTGCGCTTGCGATCCGTAAATTAAAATCAGGTGCATCTACGCCTATAAACACATCGGGCGGATTTTGTATAAAGTGTTCAATAACTTGTTTTCGAATAGACAAAAGACGCGGCAGGTGCTTGAGCACTTCAACCAGTCCCATAACCGACAATTCATTCATATCAACTATGGAATGAAGTCCTTGAGCAATGAGGTATTTTCCCCCTATCCCGCTGACTTCACAATCAGGATGCTTTACCTTTAATGCTTTAAGTAAGCCGGCACCTAGCACATCGCCAGAGGCTTCTCCTGCAATTATACCGATTTTTAAGGGGGCGTTTTTACTCATAAGAGAGCCTGGCTTTAGCGCGCTATCCCTCTAGTGGCATTTTTTAAAAACTCAGCTAGTATTCCAATTTCACTGGCATCTTTGGCCTGAGTTTCAATTTGTACCGTGGCCTCTTCAAAACTGTTCCCGTTTCGATAAAGCGTTTTGTAGGCACGCTTGATGTTACTAATTTGCTGCGCAGTATATCCTCTGCGTTTTAAACCTTCCGCGTTAATGCCCTGTGGAATATGTTTAATTCCGCTAAACATCACATAAGGTGGAATATCTTTAAGTACCACAGCCCCGCCACCGGTAAAGGCATGCGAACCAATATGGCAAAACTGATGAACTGCAGTCATACCGCCTAAAATGACAAAATCGCCAATGTGAACATGGCCCGCAATTGTGGCATTATTGGCAAAAATGTTGTCATCCCCCACGATACAATCGTGAGCCAGGTGAGTGTTCACCATAAGCAGATTGCGAGAGCCAATTTTAGTGATGCTATTGTCTTGTGTGGTGCCTCTATGAATAGTGCATGACTCACGAAATACGTTGTTATCCCCAATCTCCAGGTAGGTTTCTTCACCGGCGTATTTCTTATCCTGACAGTCTTCACCTATAGAACAAAATTGGAAAAAGGTATTTTTGCGACCGATTCTGGTATGCCCTTTTACCACAACGTGACTTTTTAAATCACAATCGTCGCCAATTTCAACATTATCGCCAATGAAACAAAAGGGACCAACCTTGACATTTTTGCCAAGTTTCGCAGAGTCTGAAATTACTGAAGACGGATGGATCATTTTACATATCTCTTATAGCGCACATAAACTCTGCAGCACACACTTCCTTACCATCTACTTTTGCAGAACCTGCAAATTTCCAGATACCGCGGCGTTCTTTAAGGAATTCAACATCGATATCCAGTCTGTCACCTGGAACTACGGGATGCTTGAATCTTGCCTTATCTATACCTGCATAGAGGTAGAGCTGATCATTATTTCCCATGGTTTTAAATCCGAGAATACCAGCAGCCTGAGCCATCGCCTCGGCAATTAAAACACCTGGGAATATGGGTCGCTGAGGGAAATGACCGGTAAAACAAGGCTCATTAATAGTGATATTTTTATAAGCTTTGATTGATTTACCAAGCTCATAGTCGGTAACGCGATCTATTAATAAAAATGGATATCGATGCGGTAGCAAAGACATGATTTCGTTTATTTCGATGGTATTGAGCGAATTTGCCAAGCCAATCTCCTGATGTATGTAGGCTAGTTTGTCCTTAGGACCTAAGTCGCGCTATAAGATAAGGTGATATGCAGAAAAAACAAATCAGACCAACTGTTGTTGGTCTGATTTAGAGAGGTTTTAGTTTGCCTTGCTAACCTGATCTAATACTTTCTGTGAAATATCAAACTGGTCTTTTGCAAAAGGAACCGATTGGGCATTAATGACCATATCGTAACCGTCAGCGGCGGCAATGCCATCAATTGCCTGTTTGATCAAACCAAGTAACTTATTACGCTCTTCTGCAGTTCGACGCTGCATATTTTGCTGTAAAGGCTGTCCTTTTTGCTGCATCTGCTGACCTAAAGCTTGAATTTGCTGCTGTAGTTCCTGCTTCTGCTCTTCGCTCATGGTCGCCGCTTCGCGCTGTAACTTTTCCATCAGGAAATTGCCTTCTTCGCGCATTGCCGTGACTTCCTGTATTTGCGCCTCAAACTCAGAATTAATCTTTTGTTCGATAGCTGCTACCTGCGGTAAAGACTGAAGCACTAGCTGAACATCAACAACCGCAATCTTCTGAGCTGCGCTTGCAACAACCGACATCAATGACAACCCTAATATAGCTGCAATTGACAGCGCTTTATTTAAACTTTTCAATGTAAACTCCTTTGCGTTTAGCTTTCTTTATAATTTGCACTAACTTTAAAATTATACTCTTTCTAGAAAGTGGATCCAATGTTGAAAGTAAAGAATCTGGCATCATCACCTTCTCGTTCTTTAAGTGCATTGGAAAAACTGAATACCATCGGACCCATTGGCGAAATCCACTGCACTGATATACCGGCTGAACTTCGATAGTATTTCCAGTAACCGTAGTCTGCTAGCGGATCACTTCCCGAAATCACTTGTAAGTCTTTATAGGCGTCGTAATTAAACTCAGTATCCCAAACATTACCTATATCGAAAAACAGGCTGGTTCTAACTGAATTATCAAATTCTTCTTCTAAAAACGGCGTCGGCACAATCAATTCAACACCACCAAGCAGCATCGCATTTCCACCTAAGCTTCGTTGCGATAGCGCAATCGAATCCTGGCTTGGGTCACGAATAATCGGCACACCTGTTGGAGAAGGACTTGGAAAAGCGTCTGGTATTCGGGTGACACCACGTGGTCCTACGGTATTGTTTTCAAAGCCGCGTAGCGTATCAGCGCCACCGGCGGTGAAGTTTTCCGTAAAGGGCAAGATTTGCTCAACCCCGTTAGTTTCACCATAACCGTTTCCGTACCCGAATCTAAACCGTGTTAACACCGACCAGCGTTGATTTCGCGTAAGCGGGAAGTACCACTTACCGTCACCAACCACTTTAAAATAATTCACATCTGAATTTGGCGTAGTAATACTAAAGGACGCACGCTGCGAAGAACCGGCAGTAGGGAATAAACCTCGGTTCAAAGTGTTACGGCTCCATGTGACAGACGCCAAGAAGCTATCGTAATTAATAGGCGCATCAGGATCGTTTTGATCGGCAAACTGATCGTAAAAGCGGCTGGTTTGCTCATAACGAGTGTTATCGTCACCTAGCTCTACACTTGAGTAAGTCAAACCAAAGCTAATTCTGTTGACTTCGTTTATCGGATAGCCTGCATTTGCCCCTACTGACCAACGTTTTGAATTATATTGGATAACTCCAAAGTCGCCGCCATCAAATTCGCTGTAGGCGATGCTTCCACCTAAACTTATTCCGTCAATAGTAAAATAAGGGTCAAGATACGTGATCTGCGCCTGCTTTTGGTAAGACACGGTCGATACGTTAAATCCCACTCGCTTACCCGATCCCAGGAAATTGTCTTGCTGAATACCCGCCTGAAGACTTAACTTGGTCGCATCGCCATAGCCTATCCCCGCATTAAATGAACCTGAAGGCTGTTCTTTTACGGTAAAATCAACATCGACCTTGTCATCAACGCCCGGTATACGAATTGTTTCGTATTCCACATCTTCCATATAGGTCAAACGTGAAAGTTGCGCTTTGGAACTTTCAAGAAGCGGCTCAGATAGCCAGGTGCCTTCCATTTGATTCACGTTCTGTCGCAATACGTCATCTGCGGTGATGGTGTTACCAGTAAAGTTGATACGTCGCACATAAACGCGCTTGCCCGGGTCAACAGACAAGGTCAGTTTAACGGTTTTATCCTCTTCATTGATCTCAGGAATGGTGGTTACTGTGGGGTAAGCATAGCCAAAACGACCTAAGTATTTTGAAATAAAATCTTCAGTGTAAGTCACTTCAGCCTGGTTATATAAATCGCCAGAAGAAAGCGGAATAACGGCGGCCAAAAATTCTTCATATCCAAGCAAGTCACCCACCAGTTCCACTTCAGATATGTTGTATTGTTCGCCTTCAGACACATTCATCGTGACATAAATGCCGTCTTTTTCGGGCGTCATCGAAACTTGCGTGGAGTCGATATTAAACTGTAAGTAGCCTCTGTCTTTATAGTAACTTTCAATCGTTTCCATATCGCCAGAGAGAGTTTGTTGCTGATAGCGGGTTTCTGAAAGAAAGTCCCACCAAGGCTTATCGAAGGAGAGCTCCATTTGCTTGAACAACTCATCATCTTCAAACACTTTGTTACCCACAATATTGATTTGCGCGATTTTTGCCGCATCCCCTTCTTCAAACAACAGTTTTACGTCCACACGATTGCGGGGAAGCGGGGTAATAATAGCTGTAACATCGGCATTATACTTACCAATGCTGTAGAAAAAGTCTTTTAGACCATTCTCAATAGAAGTGATGACTGTGCGATCAAGCGGTTCACCGATGCGAATATTTGAGTTATCCAAACTTTCCTGGAGTTGCTCATCTTTAATATCGTCGTTGCCTTCAAATACAATGTTACTGATGGTCGGACGTTCTTCCACCGATACCACCAGGGTATTTCCGTCACGATATATCTCTACACTTTCAAAGTGCGTTGAAGAGTATAGCGAGCGAATCAGCTGCGTCACACGAAAACGATTCATCGTGTCGCCTCGCTGCACGGGAAGATAAGTAAGAGCAGCACCAAGGGCAACACGCTGCAAACCCTCAACACGAATATCTTCTACCACAAAATCATAAGCACCTTGCGCAAATGACGACGAAGAGATGGCCAAAATGGCGGCTAATACGAGACTTTTACACTTCATTAACTATCAAAATTCCAAAATCGTGTTGTCAGACCTTATTATGATTATGTATTCCGTAGAATGTCATTGGCGATTGCTGTAGCCATCACAGCAAACAGAATAACTCCACCAATTTTAAACCCCACTTCCTGAATCGCCTCTGACACCGGCTTTCCAGTAATCCATTCGATGGTAAGATATAACAAGTGCCCCCCATCCAGTATGGGTAAAGGCAAAAGGTTAATAATACCAAGATTTACACTAATAAGCGCCAAAAAACTTAAAAATGCGACAATACCGACGCTTGCACTGACTCCCGCACCCTCTGCTATTGAAATTGGGCCACTCAAGTTATTGATTGGCACTTCACCGGTTAACAATTTCCCAAGCATCTTAAGCGTCACGCCCATTAAGCGCCAGGTTTCTTGTGTCCCGTTAGCAATGGCTGCAAACAAGCCATATTTTTCGGTAATGACATACTCTTCGGGCCAGGCTTCACGATAAGGTGAAACGCCTAAATACCCTCTCTCACTTGCTTGTGCCAACTGGGCATTCGTACTATGCAATTGTTCATCAATTGCGACAGCGCCGAACTTAACATTCAAATTCAAACGCTCTTCGCCTCGCTTAATCAAAATATCAACAGATTGGTTAGGTCGTGGCGCAATAAAATCGACTATTTGGCTCCAGGAATCTACAGAGGTTCCATCTAATTTTTCGATAATATCATCTTTTTGCAAACCGCCGCGCTCAGCGGGGCTCCCTTCTTCTACTAACCCAAGCTGTGTTGTCAGAGGGGGTGAGTAAGGTCTAAAGCCAAGTGCAGCGAAGATATCTTCTTGATCTGGATTGATTTTCCAACCATTGATGGGCAGGGATTTTGAGGCAGTGCCGCCACCATCGGTTCGCACTTTGAGAGGAATAGATTGCTCGCCGCTAAAGGTGGATAACTCGATAATCACATCTCGCCAATTGTAGGTTTCGTGCTCTCCAACTGCTAAAATCAGATCGCCGGAAGCTAAATCAGATTGTTGAGCATATCCGTTTTCTAAAATTTCGCCTATTACAGGACGCGGTGCCTGTTGGCCAATCATACCAATAATGGCTAACGCAAATACGGCAAATACGAAATTTACAAAAGGACCTGCAAAATATACGGCAAAACGTTGTGCAACAGATTTACTGTTTAATGTTGCGTTCTCAAGTTCTGGAGGAACGTCATCCACACGATCATCTAACAAACGCACGTAGCCACCAAGAGGGATCCCAGCAATAACAAATTCCATGCCTGAGGACGTCACTCGCTTGTAAAGAGGCTTACCAAAACCAATTGAAAACCGCAAAACCTTCACTTTGCACCATTTTGCTACAATGTAGTGACCCCATTCATGCACGGCAACTAAGATGCTTAGCGCAATAACAAAAAACAGAATGTTTCTTACGATTTCAATCATGCATTTATCTCTGCGATACTCTCTTTTGCATAGGCCCTACACGCTTCATCGTGAGCCAAAATGTCTTCAAGGCGCGCTAGTGTAACATTGTGAGCCCTTTCAACAACCTGTGCGTTTATTTTGTAAATGTCAGTAAACTTGAGCTTACCGGTTAAAAATGCATCCACTGCAATTTCATTTGCTGCATTTAATGCGGTGGTGGCAGCTTGGCCCAAAGCGCTTGCTTCCATTGCTAAAAATAGATTCGGAAAGCGATCTTTTTCCGGTTTTTCAAAACTGAAATCTGCCAGTGCAAAAAAATCAAGCGCATCAACGCCAGATTCAATGCGCTGTGGAAATGCCAGCGCATGCGCAATTGGCGTTCGCATATCCGGATTACCCAGTTGAGCCAAAACAGAACCATCTCTATATTGCACCATAGAGTGAATGGTACTCTGTGGATGAATGACGACTTTTATGTCTTGCTCATTCACGCCAAACAGCCACTTCGCCTCAATGAATTCCAAACCTTTATTCATCATTGAGGCAGAGTCGACGGATATCTTGCGGCCCATGTCCCAGTTAGGATGCGCACATGCCTGATCCGGTGTTACATTTTCCAATTCGTCAGGCATCATGCAGCGAAAGGGTCCACCAGAAGCCGTTAACAGAATATGAGAAATCCCGCTTTCTTGCGTTTTACCGTATTGATACTCGTAAGGTAGACACTGAAAAATTGCATTATGTTCACTATCAATGGGAATTAAAGTAGCGCCATGCTCTTCAACCGCTTTCATAAAGAGCTCACCAGACATCACCAATGACTCTTTATTCGCCAGTAGCACCTTTTTGCCCGCTTTTACAGCAGCCATCGTCGGCATTAATCCCGCAGCGCCAACAATCGCAGACATAACTGTATCAACTGCACTCTCTTTTGCTATGTCAATCAGACCTTGCTGGCCGCACAAAATTTTTGGAAAAACCGACTTTTCAGAAAAGCGGCTTGAACGTTCCTGTATTAAGGTTTTAATCGCTATCGCATCTTTTTCGGTGTGAACAACTGCATATTCAGGCTCATGCTTTATCACGATATCTGCAAGGCGAGGCAAATTCGAAAAACCAGAGACCGCATATAGTTTATAGCGCTCAGGATGGCGTGATATGACGTCAAGTGTGCTGCTACCAATTGAGCCTGTAGCGCCTAAAATTGTGATGGTTTGCATGACAACAATGATACCTTGAAAAGAAAATGTCTGGAGACTATGCCATCCAAATCATATAGCAGAATGCAAATACCGGAAAAGCGGCTGTTAAACTATCGATGCGATCCATAACACCGCCATGGCCTGGTAAAATCCTGCCGCTATCTTTAATGCCAGCACAACGTTTTACCATAGATTCATTTAAATCGCCCAAGGCCGACACGGCAACTGTAATGGCACCAATTAACACATGCACGCCAATTCGTGATGGTTCAAATTGATAATGCATCGCTGCAAAAGCGATAATGGCAAAGGAGGCCGTTATACCGCCCAGTAGACCCTCTACACTTTTACCGGGTGAAACATTTGGACGTAGTTTATGTTTACCAAATTTAACACCCACAAAAAAAGCGCCGATGTCCGCCGCCCACACAATACCGAGCACATAAAATAGCAGTGACGCGCCGTAAAAAGGGTCTACATCATAAAGACTGGTGCGAAGACTTACGATTGCAACCCAGGTGGGTATAAGCGTAAGCATCCCAAACACCGCTCGAATCGGTATACTGTCTTTCCAAAATTCGCTATACCTAGGATAGGCAATAATCATAAATAGTGAGGCTAACCACCATAGAGCGGCAAGCCACAAAATGAATACAAATAGCGGATGCAACTCGCCCTGGACCCAGATATCTTCCGGGCGAACCGCCAATATCAGCGCCGCGCACAATACGCCAATGAAGACCATAAACCAGCCTTTAAAAATGCGAGCCGTGATCCCAGACATGTTGGCCCATTCGTATGCGCCGATGCATATCACGCCAGCAACAGCGTATTTAAACCCTTCAATGGGTAAAAACAGAATGGCAAAAAGCGCCAGCGGAGCAAGAACAAGAGCCGTGATAACGCGCTGCTTTAGCATGCTTTATGCTCTACGTCTTGAGTCATAATTTGTTCCCCGGTCAAGCCGAAACGGCGCTGTCTGAGTGAAAAGTCTTCTACTGCAGCAGCAAAGGTTTGTTCACTAAAGTCAGGCCACAGCGTTTCAGTAAAATAAAATTCTGCGTATGCACATTGCCAGAGCAGGAAATTACTTACACGATGATCACCACCTGTTCGAATCAGTAAATCCAATTCAGGAAGACCATGCGTACTAATATTGGTATCCAGACTTTGTTCAGTAATCTCACTTATGTCCATTTTGCCCGCAAGCACATCGCGAGTTAAGGCCTTCGCAGCATTAACAATATCCCAGCGACCTCCGTAGTTAGCGGCAATATTTAAGGTCAGCGCCTTATTATCACGCGTAAGCAGCTCAGCGTCGCTAATTTTATGCTGCAACTTTTCGTCAAACCCACTGATATCTCCAATGACGTTTAGTCGAATATCGTTTTTGTGCAACTTTTTCACTTCACTTTTAAGCACCATGCCAAATAAATCCATTAAAACGCTGACTTCCTCTTTGGGACGTTGCCAATTTTCGCTGGAAAATGCAAAAAGCGTAAGTGACTTTATACCTTGAGAGCGAGCAAAACGCACCGACGCTCGCACGGCCTCAACGCCTGCCTTGTGGCCAAAAGTACGATGTTTATTTCGCTGCTGTGCCCAGCGACCGTTGCCGTCCATGATAATTGCAACGTGCTGAGGCACTTTGGTTTTACACTCCTTTTGAGAGTCCAAAACGATTGATTTCTTCTTTTTAAACAAACTACACTTCCATGAGTTCTTTTTCTTTGTCTGCCAGGGTATTGTCGATTTTCTTTATATAATCATTGGTTAGCGTCTGGATATTTTCTTCGGCAGCGCGAGCTTCATCTTCACTGATTTCTTTTTCTTTCAAAAGCTCTTTGATGTCACTATTTGCATCTCGACGAATATTTCGAACAGCAACGCGTCCTTGTTCTACTTCATTGCGGACAACGCGAATAAGATCTTTACGGCGTTCTTCTGTCAACGCTGGCATGGGAATTCGGATGGTCGTTCCTGCACTCATGGGATTTAAGCCAAGGTCAGACTGCATTATTGCCTTTTCCACGGCTTGAATAGCACTTTTATCAAAAACTGAAAGAGCAAGCGTACGACTATCTTCAGCAACGATATTGGCAAGTTGCTTTAAAGGCGTATCTGCCCCGTAGTAGTTAACCATAATGCTATCAAGCAAACTGGGATGTGCGCGGCCTGTGCGGATTTTACTAAGCTGGCTTTTAAGTGCTACTACGCTTTTTTCCATGCGCTCTTGCGCATCTAATTCAATTTCATCAATCATAATTATCTCTTATTCTTCTATTTTTTGTGCATGACAAATAAGTGTACCTTCATCCTCGCCTAACACAACCGCCTTTAAGCAACCCGGTGTATTCATATTGAACACTCGAATGGGCATGTTGTGGTCTCGAGCCAAAGTAAAGGCAGACAAATCCATCACTTTCAGCTCTTTTTCTAACACTTCTTGATACGTAAGCGCTTTTAGCAGCTGCGCATCTGGATTTTTCACTGGGTCAGCGCTGTACACGCCATCGACCTTGGTGGCCTTGAATACAGCATCAGCTTCAATTTCAATGCCGCGCAAACAGGCAGCTGAATCGGTTGTAAAAAATGGATTACCTGTACCCGCAGCAAAAATCACAACCTTGCCTGATTTAAGCATACTTATGGCATCTGTCCAATTATATGAGTCACAAACGCCATTTAGCGGGATAGCTGACATCAAGCGCGCATTAACGTAAGCTCTATGAAGCGCATCGCGCATGGCAAGACCATTCATGACGGTTGCGAGCATTCCCATATGATCGCCAACCACGCGGTTCATACCGGCCTTAGCCAAGCCTTCACCCCGAAATAAATTACCACCACCAATCACTAAGCCGACTTCTACACCCAACTCTACAAGTTCTTTGATCTCCTGTGCCATTCGGTCAAGCACTTTAGCATCAATACCAAAGTTTTCCTCCCCCATCAAAGCTTCACCAGAGAGCTTAAGCAAAATTCGTCGATAAGCAGGTTTAGGAGATACGCTCATAAATACTAGTGTCCTTTTATATGTTTTACAGGTAATGCTGATGTTTTAGGAGGGAGCCCAGATATTCAAAGACGCTTTGCGCCATCCATGGCCGCTCTGCCAAAACCTTCCTGGTTTTGGAAGCTTTGAATATCTGGGCTCCCTCCTAAAACATCAGCATTCTTTACATGCCGTACGACTACTACTTAGGGCAGAGAACTGGAAATGCAAAATTTCGTGATATTTGTAAGTCGGGGCATGGCTTTCCAAAGTCTCCAAAACCATGGATGGTTTTGGCGAAGCGGTCATGGATGACGAACAGCGGCTTTGGAAAGCCATGCCCCGACTTGCAAATTATAATCGCGGAATTTTGTATTTCTCTTCAAACGTCGGCATAAAAAAGCACCTCTTTTGAGGTGCTTTATAGTGTATAGGAACATCACTGAATGAAAAAGCGAGAAAACGAATTATTTCTTCGCGGCTTCCATTTGCGCGGCTACTTCCGCAGCAAAATCTTCAGTCTTTTTCTCAATACCTTCGCCTACTTCAAAACGTACAAAGTTGATAACGTCTGCGCCTTTGCTCTTAAGTAATTCACCTACGCTCATGCTAGGATCCTTAACAAACGGCTGGCCCGTTAAACTGATTTCGCCAGTGAATTTCTTCATGCGGCCAGCGACCATTTTTTCAGCAATATCAGCAGGCTTACCAGATTGCATTGCGATATCAATCTGGATTTCTTTTTCTTTCTCAACAACTTCAGCAGGCACATCTTCAGGCTTAACAAACTGCGGGCTTGACGCTGCAACGTGCATAGCCACATCCTTTGCCAAATCTTCGTCACCGCCGTTTAAGATAGCGATTACACCGATACGACCGCCGTGAACATAAGCGCCCAGGTTATCACCTTCTACATTGATGACACGACGTGGAGAGATGTTTTCACCGATTTTCGCAACAAGTGTGTCGCGTGTATCTTGAACCGTATTACCATCAACTTCCGCTGCATTCAAAGTTTCAATATCATTGATATTGTTTTGAGATGCTACATCCAATACTTTTTGACCAAAAGCTAAAAAGCCTTCATCACGAGCAACGAAGTCAGTTTCACAGTTTAGTTCAAGCATCGTGGCTTTATTGCTCTCTACTTTGGTTAAGATTACACCTTCAGCTGCAATACGACCTGCTTTCTTAGCTGCTTTTGCCTGACCAGACTTACGCATGTTTTCAATAGCTTGCTCGATGTCACCATCGGTTTCAACCAAGGCTTTTTTACAATCTAACATGCCTGCGCCTGTGCGCTCGCGTAGTTCTTTTACCAGTGCTGCAGTCACTGCCATTTTTCTGTCCTCAAAATTTAGTATATAAAAAAGAGACCTTTAAGCTTTCGCCTGGTCTCCTTAAAGTCATTTAGATAAGTTAAGCGTGATAGCTTGCTTATTCACCTTCAACTACAAACTCGTCAGCGGCAGCTGCTGCTGCTGCATCGCCATTACGACCACTTAGTACGGCATCAGCAACTGCATTAGTGTACAGTTGGATAGCGCGGATAGCATCGTCGTTTCCAGGAATAACGTAATCAACGCCATCCGGGTTTGAATTAGTATCTACCACAGCAACCACAGGAATTCCAAGGTTACGTGCTTCGGTAATAGCAATATGCTCATGATCAGCATCAATAACAAAGATCACGTCCGGTAAGCCGCCCATGTCCTTGATACCGCCAAGGCTGTTTTCAAGCTTGGCCATTTCGCGCTGAAGTAAAAGCACTTCTTTTTTGGTTAACTTGTCAAACGTACCGTCTTTTGATTGTGTTTCCAGATCTTTTAAACGGTTGATTGACTGACGAACTGTTTTCCAGTTTGTCAACATACCACCTAACCAACGCTTGTTTACGTAGTATTGACCGCACTTTTGCGCAGCTTCTTTTATCGCTTCGCCAGCGGCGCGCTTTGTACCAACAAACAATACTTTGCCTTTGCGGTTTGCAACGCCAGTTAAAAATGAAAGTGCATCATTGAAAAGAGGAACGGTTTTTTCAAGATTGATGATATGAACTTTGTTACGAGCACCAAAGATAAAAGGTGCCATTTTTGGGTTCCAGTAACGGGTTTGGTGACCAAAGTGTACGCCCGCCTGGAGCATGTCACGCATTGAAACGTTTGCCATGATTATAATCCTATTTGTAGGGGTTAGGCCTCCACATATCCCATCATTCGATCCTCGGTGTTTATTTCGACTGCACCCTATCGAAAGCAGTTACCAATTAAAAAGACACATAAATCCTTCCGTGGAGTTCGGCGCGGGCTGTCCATGCCCGCGACGCTTTTTAATTGGTAACCGCTTTCGATAGGAAGCGGCCAAAACAAACATACCTCAGACACCCCGAATTCAGTGTCGATATGTGTGTGAATTAAAGTTAATCTGCTTGAAAGGGCACAGATAGTGTAAGTGCTCAGTCAAAACAGGCGCGCTTTATACCATTACGAGCCCAATATGGCAAGAATTTATGCGCGATAATTCAACACTTACCATTCTTAAGGGTGTCTCTTTAAATATAAGTTTTGGTGCAAATGTGATCACAAACTTTCCGGGTTCGGTGGCGGAAATTGTTGTTTTTGATGCAGTATTCTCAAAACCAAAATATCTACGTTATTAACTATAGAGTGCTTAACAGAATCTTGATTTGTTTTCTGAGCCATGCTCTGAATAATATAAAAAATTGAAATATCGTAAGCTGGTATGATTAAAAAGCGTCCCGGCAATCCTGGTTTTTTGACGCCTAAATGAGGATGCTCGTTAAGTAAACTTATGTTTTTTTCAATGACCTCATCGCAACGATGAGCAACTTTTGGGTCAAATTGGTAAAGATATTTGAAGAAATATTGTCGGTCCTTAAGGGCGTCCTCTTCCCAGAAAATCATTGCATATTCCTCATAAAATGCTGTTATTAATTTTCAAAAACTAATTCCAAAAATTTAATTGTAGTATCCTTAGTACTTTAAGCCTGCTTACTTTTTGCTCACGTTTTAAAAATCAGTTTTGAAAATCAGTTTTGAACTGGGCCATTCTGGCATTGGCTTTTTCGTGACTCAGAATGCGGCTATTGCCTCTTTCATACTTCGCAAACGCTTCTTTTACCTGCATGGCATACCAGTCATTATTTTGCTCATATTCTCTTTGCTGTGACGCTAAATCCTCAATCAATTGACGACACGCGTCACTTAAACTCCTGCCTTGTCTTTGCGCCATTTTTTGTGCAAGTGACTTTAGCTCTTTATCTATTCTGAACTGTATTCTCGTTTCCATTACTTGCCGCCCTTCACCGCCGATGAACTACTGAGTGATAAATTAAAAACTGTACTCACAAACGTTATCACAAAATTCATGCCGCAAAAAGCAACACGCCCTAACAATGAGTAATATTGAAATAAATAACTTGTGATATAATCACTGTGTTTTTGCTGAAATTGATTGAAATGGGGACTAAGGCTTGAGTATTACGATTAAAACGCCTGAAGAAATTGAAAAAATGCGCATTGCTGGCAAGCTGGCGTCTGACGTATTAGTGATGATTGGTGAGCACGTAAAAAAAGGCGTGACTACCGATGAGCTAAATCAAATATGCCATGATTATATTGTTAATGAGCAAGGTGCCACTCCTGCACCATTAAATTATGGCCACCCTCCCTTTCCCAAATCTATTTGTACCTCAGTTAATCACGTGATTTGTCATGGCATTCCATCTGATAAAAAACTGAAAGATGGTGATATTGTAAATATCGACGTCACTGTTATAAAAGATGGTTATCATGGCGACACCTCTAAAATGTTTGTGGTTGGCAAGCCCAGCATATTAGCTGAACGTCTTATTCGTGTGACGCAGGAATGCCTGTATAAAGGCATTGCTTTAGTCAAGCCTGGTGTGCGACTTGGTGATATAGGGCATGCTATTCAAACGCATGCGGAATCACATCATTATTCAATTGTGCGTGAATACTGCGGACACGGTATTGGCGCGGTTTTTCATGAAGAACCTCAAGTGGTGCACTATGGCCGCCCCGGAACAGGCGAAGTGTTAAAAGCCGGCATGTGTTTTACTATCGAGCCTATGGTGAATGCCGGAAAACGCCATTCAAAAATTTTACCTGATCAATGGACGGTAGTGACTAAGGATCGCAGTTTGAGCGCGCAATGGGAGCACACTTTGTTGGTGACCGAAACAGGCGTTGAAGTGCTTACTTTAAGAGATGAAGAAAGTTTGCCGCGCTTTTTTAATAACTAGAAAGATAATAGTTAACAATATTTGGAAGTCACTGTAATCACTAAGTTTCATCATTAGGACCTCATAACTCAATGAGCATCGACATATTAATTAATCAGGTTCGAAGTATAGATAGCTTGAACAACGTCGCTGATTTTAAAGCGTGTGTGAATAGCAGTTATAAGTGGCTTGATGCTAATTTTAATAAAATCCATGTGGATGAACTTGTTGTTGCTCGCGCTAAATTTACTGATGCGCTTTTGTGCCATGCTTGGGAGTTGCTCAATCTTCGCGAGCAAAAGCACCTTACCTTATGCGCTGTGGGCGGATATGGGCGAGGTCAACTTCAGCCTTTTTCTGATATTGATTTACTGATATTAAGTCAATCGCATTTAGCCAAACAGGTACAAGACGATGTAAGCCAGTTCATCACCTTCTTATGGGATATCAAGCTGGAAATTGGTCAATCGGTTCGAAGCGTTAAAGAAACGATTGCTCAGGCAAAAGACGACATTACCATTGCGACAAACTTAGTTGAAGCGAGACGACTCTGCGGCTGTCCAAAAACCTTCAACGACCTAATGAGCAAGGTCAACACACAAAAAGTATGGTCTAGCAAAGCCTTCTTTTTGGCAAAAATGGACGAACAAAGCGAGCGCCACAAGAAATTCAACGATACCTCCTATAATCTCGAACCTAATATAAAAGAAAATCCAGGCTGTTTGCGCGACATTCAAAATATTGGTTGGGTCGCCAAAAAGCACTTTTGCGAATACGATGGAATGACCCTAATTGGTCATGGGTATTTTACCGAACTTGAACATGCTGAGCTTATCGAATGTCGTTCAAATTTATGGCAAATTCGTTTTGCCCTGCATTTAGTCGCGCAGCGTAGTGAAAATCGTCTTTTGTTTGATTATCAGCCAGACGTGGCGGAATTACTTGGATTTGGAGAAGGTAAAGAAGGCGTTGAGAAGATGATGAAACACTTGTTTCGCATCGTACGCAGAGTAAGTGAATTAAACAGCATGCTACTTCAGCGCTTTCGCCAGGATATTCTTGGGATGAGCCGAACAAAAGCAATCATAATTGATCAAGATTATTACGTAAAAGACGGATTAATCGGCCCTCGGCATGAAAATTGTTTCGATAGCCCTCTAGCTATTTTATCGTTCTTGTCGGTGATCAAAGACAATCCCGAAGTTCGAGGCTTAGACGGTGATTGTATTCGACAATTACGAAACGCTCGCAGACAGTTTCAATCTACCTATTATTGTAACTTGGAAGAATGCCGGGCAAAATTTATTGAACTGGTCTCCGACCCAGAGTTTTTTGATCTCGGTTGGGATATCATGCACCAACACGGCATACTGCAAAGCTATTTGCCAGAATGGGACAAAATAGTGGGCATGATGCAGTTCGATCTGTTTCACGCCTATACTGTTGATGAGCATACTCACCGACTCGTGAAGCACGTTAGACGCTACTACACTGAAGAGGGCGAATTTCCGCGTTGTTCCCGAATTGTCAAAAATCTGGATAGGCATCATGTGCTGTTTTTAGCGGCCATTTTCCACGACATTGCAAAAGGCCGGAATGGCGATCATTCCAAGCTCGGCGCACAGGATGTTATTGAGTTTTGTGCCAATCACCACGTTAACGAGAAAGACACCAGTCTGATAGCATGGTTAGTCGAACAACACCTTCTGATGTCGGTCGTTGCCCAACGTCGAGATATTTACGACCCGGAAGTTATCAAAGAATTTGCCACCGAAGTAAAAAGTCATGACCATCTTGATTTACTTTACGCATTAACACTGGCCGATATACGAGCGACCAACGATAATTTATGGAATGACTGGAAAGCTTCGCTGCTTAGAGAGCTTTATTTATTAACTCAACAAGCCTTAGATAATGGCTTGGAATGTCAGCGGACCTTTCAGGACCGAGTCAATGAGCATAAAGAACAAGCGTTAGAGCGACTGCAAAATCTTGGTTTTAACGCCGCTGATTTAGCCCCGTTTTGGTCGCAAATGCGCATGGATTATTTTGCTCGCTTTAAGCCCAAACAAATTGCCTGGCATACCGAAACCATAATAAAAGCGGGCAAAATCAAACAAGGTGATATCTTGGTTGCCGCCAGCAATCAAACCACTAAAGCAGGCACTGAACTGCTGATTTATTGCCACGATAGCCCTGCCCTTTTTGCGCAGATAGCATCCGTCCTTGATAGTCGCAACTGCTCCATTCACGATGCGCAAATTGTTGTGACCGATGATGGCTATGTTTTTGATAGCATGATAATCCTTGATCAAAACGCTGACCGAATTGATTCAGAAAATCGCGTGCAGAATTTAGCAAATGCGGTACGCGATCAGCTCATTAAACCAGGGCGCTCACACAGTAACCGACGAAGAATGTCACGGCAGATGAAACAACTTGATGTGCCAACAAAAGTCAGGTTTTTCTCAAGTACTGAAGACACTACATTGGTAGAGTTAGAAGCTTTAGATGCCCCAGGGCTATTGGCTCGAATTGGCCATTTGTTTGTCGACTTAAACATTACGCTTAAAATGGCAAAAATTGCCACCATTGGCGAGCGTGCAGAGGACGTATTTATTGTTTGTAATGAAGACGGAAAAGCACTCACACAAGCCCAGCAGATTTTATTAAAAAAACAACTTATTATTAAACTTGATCAACCAGAAGTGAACACAGCCATATGACTGAAATAAGTACTTTAGCAAAGACCATAGAACACGCCTTTGATACACGCGATACGTTTACAGCGGCCTCAGCAAGCGCAGAAATCAAGCAAGCCGTTAACGATGCAATCGCGCTTTTAAACTCAGGTGAGGCTCGGGTGGCCGAAAAAGTTGAGGGGCAATGGCAAGTCAATGAATGGCTTAAAAAAGCGGTGCTGTTGTTTTTTAAATTAAATGATAATCAATTAATTGAAGGCGCAGAATCAACCTTTTACGACAAAGTACCTCTTAAATTTGATGGCTACGATAACGAGCGTTTTGCTAAAGAAGGAATGCGTGTCGTTCCTCCAGCTACTGTACGTACAGGCACATTTATTGGCAGTAACGTTGTACTTATGCCCTCTTATGTGAATATCGGCGCATATGTCGATAGCGGCACGATGGTAGATACCTGGGCAACTGTTGGCTCCTGTGCACAGATTGGGAAAAACGTGCATCTATCAGGTGGCGTTGGCATAGGTGGCGTGTTAGAACCCTTGCAGGCAAGCCCCACAATCATCGAAGACAATTGCTTTATTGGTGCACGCTCTGAAATTGTCGAAGGTGTCATTGTAGAAGAAGGTGCGGTTATTTCGATGGGCGTTTATATTGGTCAATCAACGCGCATATACGATAGAGAAACGGGCGAAGTGCATTACGGTCGTGTACCGGCAGGCGCAGTGGTAGTGCCGGGAAGTTTGCCCAGCAAAGATGGTAAGTATAGTTTGTACGCTGCCATCATCGTTAAAAAAGTTGATGCCAAAACACGCGCCAAGGTTGGCATAAACGCACTATTACGAGGCGCTGAGTAAGCCTCTATAGCGATCTGGCATCCTTAGCCCTGTAAATGATGACGATGTAAATGGCCTTAACACAGCAAAACTCACTAACTTTATATTTGCGTGTTCGCTATGGTGAATGCGACGCGCAAGGCGTTGTATTCAATGCGCGATTTGCCGACTATGCTGATATTGCAGCGACCGAGTATCAACGCGCGGTGGTGGGCGATTATCAAAATCTTATCGAAGCAGGTGCTGACAATCAGGTTGTCAGTATGCAAATTGATTGGAAAACTTTCGCAAAGTTTGATGATGTGCTTGCCCTAAAGGTAAGCACATCCCATGTGGGAAAAACATCATTCGAATTTACTATTTTGTGTCAAAAGCGCGTTGAAAATGACACCTGGCTAGATGTAGCGCACATGCGCCTAAGCTACGTTATGGTCGATACGACGCACTATCAAAAAATGCCGATTATTGACGCACTGAAAGCTGGATTTAGTACTCCTTTCACAAAAACCATCAATCAATCTGGTGAAACAATCTAGGGCATGTTTAAGCCTGCGTTAAGGCTTCAATTTGTGTTTTCACCCATGGCACAACTTCTTCTTCAGGAGAAAGAGTTTCCATGGCATCAACTTCCAGCATTTCGCTGATGGCTTTGCCTTGTAATTCATTTAAAAGCTCAAAGAACTGCCTGCCACCGCCGCAATAAGATTCACCGTAAGAACTATCGCCTAGCCCCACCACCGCAAAAGGTTTGCCATCCATTAAGGGGAACGTTTCGCGCAATTCCGCATGAAAGAGCTCCAGGTTAGGAGGAATATCACCCTGACCGGTTGTTGATGTGATAACAAGAACCGATTCAGCGTCAGTGAAGTCAGATACATCAGGATCAGTAAAAACTTCACATGAGATACCTTCTGCCTCTAACATGGTTTGTACTTCTTCGGCGACATGCTGTGCATTGCCATATACCGAACCTGCGAAGATACTTACACTACCCATAACTCTTTCCTTTACACTTAAGTTGTTTAGTTTTTGCTTAGCTTTTGTTTAAGTAAATAAATAATAAAGCCACTACGTTAATAAGGCTGGTTTTGTTTAAAACAAGTTTTCGTCCGTAAAAAGCCGTATGTCAGACAAGGCATCAAATTGTTTTACACAAAATTGATCAAGCGCAAGCTGTATAGCGCCTAAATCATCATCAAGCATTGTTTCAATTTTAAGACTGGTATGTTTACCATCAGTCGGGTGCTTGAACCCTAACATTTTTGCACACAAGGCCAAACGCCTGATACCGAAATGTTCACTAATATAACGGTTTTGTTTCCCGTCGCCATGCGTGGTGTCACCAATGATGGGATGACGAATATGTGCCATATGCCGTCTTAATTGATGCTTACGACCGGTTTTTGGGCTAAGCTCCACCAAAGAAAAACGCCCTGTCTGATACTTTGATACCGGAAACGGCAATTCTAAATGCGCCAAAGGTTCAAGATATGAAATAGCCGGTTTTGACTCAGGCACCTTATCCATGTTGTCGGTCATTTTATCAAGCTTTTCAAGCAGCGGATAATCAATACACTGCGCTTCGTTCACAAAGCCCCTTACCAGCGCAACGTAGCGCTTTTCAACAAGCTGCTGTTCAAACTGCGCAGATAATTGCCTTGCGACCTCGGAACTTAAGGCCATTACTAAAAGCCCTGAGGTGGGTTTATCTAAACGATGAACCGAATACACATACTGACCAATTTGATCGCGAAGCCGCTGAACCAGAAACTCGGTTTCACGCTTATCGATTAAACTGCGATGCACGAGCAAACCGCTAGGTTTATGCACAACTATAATGTCGCTATCGCGATAAAGAACAGGAATTGGCTGCATTTGCTTATACTTCGCTAACTTAGTTGCTAGAATACCAAAATCCGCGATAGCGACCAACGAATTAAAACAGTAATGAGCGATACATCCCAGCCTAAACCGATAAGTGCGAATACGCCTGATTCATGGGGCACATTAAGCGAATTTTTGTTACAAGCAGGAACTGAATATTTTATCATCGATGTCAGCCGCACTCGTTGTCTACTCGATAACCAACGCTTTTTCGAAATAGAATTAAATAAATGCCCCTATCCGCATCCCAGGCAGGCTCACGCTTGGTTTTGTATTGTGTTTTGGAATAAACAGCTCAGTCATGACCATTACATGTGGTTTTTAAAACTGCCGATTGATGAACAAGGTTTGTTGCAACAAGCCGCGCGCGATCAGTTTTTGCACATTGTTGTTGATGCACTTGGCAAAGAACTGCAAAATGCTGCCAGCCAACAGGCGCAGCTGCCTGAAAACCCCTTTGTGTTTGCACCGAGCCAGCAATTGCTTGCAGATTGTAATGCTTTTATTTGTCAAAAATTAGGCCTGGCTAAACGCAGCGGCTTTCATCAAGCATTACGTTATTTAAAAGCGCCAAATATTCAAAAGTGGGATGAACTTACCGTTCAGGATATGTCAGATTTAGCGCTTGAAATAAATTCAAGCGAAGTGAGTGATGCATTCGTGACGCATTTATCGTCACTGCCGCATCCTGTGCTGGTGTGCCTGTGCTCCACGTTTGAAGGCGTAAGGCTCAACGACGAAGTGCAAAATAGCTTAATCAACTACTATGCAAATGCTGATAGAGCGATTGCACCTACAATAATAAGAGCCTTAGCTAGTTCACAAACAAAGAAAGTAAAGCGCTTTATAGACGCACTTATCCTTGATGACGCCGCTTTGGACACAGAATCTTTAGTCGTAATTGCTGGCCGACATTGGCAATTACTCTCCCCGGAACGAGATAATGAGGGAACAGGCTTAAATACAGATTTGTTGCTGGCGTTTTTTGGCAAGGTTGCTTCTGTTGATAAGAGCTTTGCCCTTTTCAGAGGCCTATTTGCCGATCTTGTGCAAATTCCGGAATTGCGCGTCTTTATTCTCGCTATGCTAAGAGATGAAAGCCTCAAACCTAGCCTCAAGCGCGCCGTTCAAAGTCTTTTTGATAGCCAGGGAAAATAGCAATAAATGGATATTTACAGTCTTAGCATTCTTTTACTGATAGGCATTGTTGGCCTTCAATTCTGGCGCTTACGCGGTATTGCAGAATATGCCATTGCTTATGCACAACGATATTGCGAGAAAGAGGGGCTTCAGTTTATTTCGCTGGCACGCAAAACAACCAAATTTGGCTTGCACAGGGGAAAACCAGACTGGGCAATTACGTACATGCTGGAATTTAGTAGTGATGGTGAAACACTCTACACAGGGAAGATAAAAACGCATGGAAAGCACATCATCAGCGTAGAACTTCCTGTTTTTCGAGTAGTGAATACGGCCTTCTGATTTGTTTTGCTGATTTGTACAAGTATTTAAACAAGAATTAAAACAAGCCAAGCCAACAAAAAAGGCAGACCTTTACAGTCTGCCTCTCATGAAATTTGAGCGTCCTTCTCAGCGTTCCTTTGCTAAACCATCATCCCGATAAAATCCCTTACACCCCTTTCCATTTTCATCCCACTCATCCTAAGCAGGCAACATGTCCTTATGAAGATCCCTTTTCCATTTCCTTTTACAAGATTTCCTTTTCTTGGTGATGCTTCCTACATCAATGTGCTTCCATGTGATAGCGTCCTTCGCTATCGTCAACTTTCGTTGGTCTTTTCAGGCGTCCTGCCAATCCCTTAAGACGTGTGTAGAATACAGAATGTAAAAATAATTAGGTGAACTAAATTAAAAAAAATTAATAAACCTGTAAGTCTCATCTTTTAGCACCATTATTTAAGATTTTGATTCTATTGATTTTTTACTAATTTGATAGGATATCGTTAGGTGAATAAAACGGAAAAAACCGACACACTTGTAAGACATTTCTTACATACAATTGAGGAAATTTAGAAGTGAAATCTGCTGGCGATTTTTTATTGCAGTCTTTTATTTGAAGTAAAAAACTGCAATAGGCTGCAGGTTAGGCATGTCTTGGTCTAAACATAACCTTACCGGTAATATTCCCAACCGCGATATCTTCAACGTGCTCGAATTTGGCGCTTTGAAAAAACGATAAGCATTTAGGCAATGTTACTAACACGCCAATTCCTTCTGACTGATTATCTTCGTCAAGTAAGCCAAGCATTGCACTCATTAGCACATGTCCTAAGCCCATGTCTTGATGATCAGGATGCACGCCTATTAAGGAAAGCATGTAATAATTTTTTGCCGGAATTTTATCTCGTACTTTTTCTTCCTTAATAATCATCTGCTTGGTACCGAAATAGCCGGCCGTGAGCAACATCTTTAGTCGCCAGTGCCAAAAACGACCGGCACCAAAAGAGGCATCGGGTCCTATCAAACATGAAACAGCCAATAAACGATCATCTTCATACAAACCAATTAGCGGCTGGTCAGATTCCCAAAATGTATTAATTTCCTCTCTTATCGCTGAACGTAAACGCGCCTCGTAACCTTCTCTATCAGCCTGAAAGATATTAACAAATAGCGGGTCATCAAAATACGCGTTATATAGGATAGAGGCCGCAACCTTTAAATCCTCTGCTTTTAAATAGGCGGGGGTAATTTGTTTAAGATCAGGATGGTAACTCGATTCAGTCCTTGATACTGGCATAAGGTCGCTCACTTGTTTGATAGGTACTTTATTGCACTAGTCTAATTGAATACATCTAAATTGATAACATTTTTTTTACAAGTGATTTTATAAACTTTACAGCGGTAATGCAGAAACCAGAAAATAAAAAACCCGAGCTTCATATAAAAAGACTCGGGAAAACTAGCGGGACTATCTTGGGAGAAATGACTTACATCACGCTGGTGTTTAATTTTATGACTTGGTGATTTGATCAAGTGCGGTATCACCCCAACCGACCAACTCATTATTCATAAATACCAAAGGCGTGCATTCATCTTTAGTGGTTTTACCATCACCACGCTCACGATGCGTGCGATACCATAAGATTTGATAATTTCCGCTGTCAGTTTTGAGCGCCTCGTTAAAATCCGCTTTGCCCATGCGCTTTCTAACATACTCAAGTGACTCGCCTATGCTTAATTTGTCTATTTCCGCTTTATTATCGCGTTGAACTTGTTGCCAGGATTCGTGCCCGTCGTAATCACCGTCATAATCGCCATCTACTGATATTACGCAGCCGCTTAATGCTAACGATGCAGCCAGACAAACGGGAATTAACGGGGAAAATACCTTGTTCATATCTCTTCCTTTTTTCTAAGTGTGCTTAACTATATTGTTGTAACTCGTTTGTTAAGCCCTTATACAGGCTCTATGCCAAAAATTTAAAATTTAATATTTTCAATAACTTAAAGAAAAATATTAAACATTTGATCAATACTTAAGTGTGAGTTTTGCTAAGTATGAGCATATTTGACGATAAATTCGCAAAATTAGACAAGTGAATTTAAAGCAATCGTTTTTGATAGAAAATAGCGTAAAATACAGCGCTCAAATAAGCATATTTTGGAAACTCGATGACAAAAGAAAATAAAGATAGCCAGCTTGAAGCCATGCTATCTATTTGCGCTGAGCTTGAGCATAAAGGGATAGCACCTACCAGCGGCTTATTACGCGCTAAATTTCCAAAGCGAATACCGCTTCCTGCAATTATTAGCGCTTTGCGGTATTGGCAGAGCATGCCGAAAGGCAGAAAAGTAAGCTATAAAACAGCGTATTTGAGCGCAATACAAGACTCTGGGGCAGGCGCAAGCCCATCAATGAAAGACAAAACGCCAACATCGTCTGAACTTAGTATTTCCAATAAAAATGCGGCGCATGAGCCAATCAATGCTAAACTGTTTGAAACACTTGAAACACTTGAAACACTTAAATCAAGGATAGCCGCGCTTGAGTCT
The DNA here is from genome assembly GCF_004798935.1 of Ningiella ruwaisensis. Lineage (GTDB taxonomy): Bacteria > Pseudomonadota > Gammaproteobacteria > Enterobacterales > Alteromonadaceae > Glaciecola > Glaciecola ruwaisensis. Next base: position 91,021 of record NZ_RAHT01000005.1, read on the forward strand.
CAAGTTAAAGACTTACAAACTGAGGTACTGGCGTTAAAGCAGCAATAAAATCCGTTAGAGAATCTGCAATCTTCTCTTTAGGCGCTTTACCAACTTGTTCTAAAACAACGGCGCATGACTGTACATCAAGTGAAATGATCCAGTCATCTTCATCGGTGAGTGCAAAAAACAGCGTGTCGGCTTGCTTCAAACGACGCTTCATCAATACGTGAGCAATAAGATTTTTCTGCAGGCGTTCATAATCTGTTTCGCTGTAAGCCTGCAGTAACAGCACCGGCCCTCTTTCATGCTCTGCATGCAAATCTAAACCAAAGTACTGGCCAAATAAGAGTCCTAATCGAGTATCGATGCTAATTTCAAGCGCACTTTCCAGATTGTGCAAATCCCCTGGTGGCGTTCGTTTATAAGGTTTCCATGCGATGTTTTCGCCGGCACTAGCACCAGCGCTTAACGACTCGTCAATTTGTAAACAAGGTGAAGGCCATTCTGGGTCAAATTCAGTGATCAAACCTTTGTTATCTTTATTGGATTGTTCAATATAGCTTTGTACAAACTTTTCAAAGTGATGTTTAAAATCACTTAATCTATCGCTCTGCTCAATTTGCGTCATCTCAATTACTACTCTGTCAGTGTTTAAACGAGGCGCTTTTAGTATACTACATAACACTATCACAACAGAAAGATGCTCAAACCCCAAAAAGAGATGACATTGGATAATTTAGTATTAGGAAAATCGACAACATATTCAGATAAATACGACGCGAGCCTACTGCAAAGCGTGCCCAGAAGTTTAAGTCGAGATCAGATTGCCCTGCCCAAAGAGCTGCCCTTTCATGGCGTGGATATTTGGAATGGTTACGAAGTGTCGTGGCTTAACAGTAAAGGGAAACCACTTATTGCGATTTTGCGCTGTAAAGTACCTGTAAGCTCGCCAAACCTGATTGAATCCAAATCATTTAAATTGTATTTAAATAGTTTCAATCAAAGTCAGTTTGCCTCCCTGGAACAAGTTCGGCAGATAATGCAAAAAGATTTGTCTGATTGTGCGGGTCAGGCGGTTGAACTTGAACTTCTGGGTTTTGATTGCTTTGCCCAACTGTCTTTAGGACAATTTGAGTCTGCACAAAGCGAGAGCGCTTCACACACAAATGAGCCTTTTGATTTCGCCCTGTTAGATGAGCTTGACATTGAAATTGATGATTACCAGATTGACCCGGGGCGGCTAAGCGCTAATGAGTCAAAAACGAATAACTCACAACAAGAAGTCAAAGAGCTTCTGGTAAGCCACTTATTAAAATCCAACTGCCTGATTACCAATCAACCAGACTGGGGTTCAGTGCTTATAAAATACCAAGGAACAAAAATAGACCACGAAAACTTGTTGAAGTATTTAATTTCGTTCAGACAGCATAATGAGTTTCATGAACAGTGCGTTGAGCGAATTTTTTACGACATCCTATCGCAGTGCAAACCCAGTAAGCTTACGGTTTACGCTCGCTATACCCGACGAGGCGGTTTAGATATAAATCCATTTAGATCTAACTTTGAAGCGCCTTATGCCGATGTAAGACTAGCAAGGCAATAATTTCCTGCTTTTAACTTAATTAAATACATTAGGCATAAACGTTTTATTCATCCAAGGGATCAAAGACAATAATGAGCACGGCTAACCCCAAACAACAACTTATGGTTGCTAAACAACAGCTTGATAAGCTATCGCTCTTTATTGTGAATATGGCCGACTTTTTCAAAGGCGCCAATCCTAAAATCGATGACGAGCTTAAAGCAATCAAAAAGCTCCTGTCTGGCAAGCCAGATTATAGTGGTGCAACCGAACTGTCGGTGGCTTTAAGTGCCAAGCTCAAACAGGAAGGGAAGTACATGCAGCAAAAGAATTTCGACACACTGTCGCAAATTCAAAAATCGTTGCGGCATATACATGAACTTGACGTCGTCGATAAAGAGGTCAAGTCGGAAATAAAGCAATTTATGCAAAGTCTTTCTCCTGAAAAAGACTCGGCAAGTTCTCCTATATCGCAGTTTGAACAGGCCTTGGTACTGTTTAGAAAGGCGCTTTCCAATAACGTTGTCATGCAATCTCAGCAAGACGTGAAAGCACAAAAAGCCCTGCATGAGCAGATAACGCAAGAGCTTAAAGAGCTTATTTCCCCTTTTCTGGTGTCAAAAGAGGCTGCGACTTTAGAAGGCAGGACAATTGAAGAGAAGACTATTCAAGACCTGCGGCAGAGATTGAGCAAAGGCTTGGAGCATAGTGAACTCCTAGAATGCTGTTTGGTGACCATACGATTTATACTTAAAGATGTGATTAAAGAGTCCAGCACTGCCAATAAGTTAATTCACAACATTCATCAAAGCCTTAGCAAAATTAATGTGGGCATTAAATCCACGATCCAAACGTCAAAGACACGTATGGAAAAGCGCAGCGCTCAAAACAAAGCAATGGCAAAACAAATTACCGCCATTGAAACAGCTTTGTCAGACAGCCACAAAATCGAAGACCTTAAACGCGAAGCCACATCTTACTTAAATAAAATGCAGAGTTCGCTTCGTGCATCAGAAGCAGATGATCGGGCCGAACAAGAGAAAATGATCGCACTCCTGCAAAGCATGCAAAAGCGCTTGACCGAACTTGAGCAAAAAGCGGAAGGCTACAAGCAAAAGTTACTTGATCAGCGCATTAATGCGATGACCGATACGCTGACAAAACTGCCTAACCGAATGGCTTACGAAGAAAAGGTTGAAAATGCCTTTGCTCTGGCTGAGCATCAAAAACAAGATATATGCATGGCGATTATTGACATTGACCACTTTAAGTCAATAAACGATAAATATGGCCATTCAGTGGGTGATAAAACTCTTCAGGTTATCGCAACGCACATAAAGAAAAACTTGTCATCTGGTGATTTTGTTGCCCGCTGGGGTGGCGAAGAATTTATTGCATTGCTGCCAAATAGCAACCTGAATGAAAGCTTTGAGCGCGTAGAAGTGATGCGCGAAAAAATCAGTAAACTTCCCTTTATGTTTAAAGGTAACCGCGTTAGTGTGACCGTTTCCATCGGACTGGCCTCAATTACCGATGTGGGGAATATTCACGACACATTTGAGCAAGCCGATGCCCTGCTTTACCAAGCAAAGCAAGCTGGGCGCAATCAAACAAAAATAAAGGATGCTAAATGAGCAAAACCTATCAGTTAAACCCGGTAGGCTGGATGAGCCAGCTTTCACAACTAGAAGTCAATCAGCTGGGTACAAGCACTTCAGCTGACCATTACCGCGTGTTTAGAAACTGCTGTTTAGCTGTATTAAACAGTGGTGTCGAACAAGATGATTCAGAAGCCCTCTTTGAAAAATACAAAGATTTTGATGTGCGATTAGTACGGCGCGAACGTGGCGTAAAAATGGAGCTTATTAATCCGCCGGAAGTTGCGTTTGTAGACGGTAAACTTATCGCAGGTGTGCACGAACACCTCTTTGCTGTACTTCGCGATATGCTTTATATGAGTAGCAAACATCAGCAATATTCAGGGCTTGGTCTTAACGAAACCGACAGCTCCCTGATTACCCATATGGTGTTTGATATGATGCGCCACGCAAACGCGCTCTCAAGCTCTGAGCCGGCAAATTTAGTGGTATGCTGGGGTGGCCATTCTATCCGTCAGGATGAATATAAATATACTAAAGAGGTTGGCTACGAATTAGGTTTGCGTGGTTTTAATATTTGCACAGGCTGTGGACCTGGTGCCATGAAGGGCCCAATGAAAGGCGCCGCGATTGGCCATGCAAAGCAGCGTAACAAAAATGGGCGCTATGTAGGCATTTCAGAACCCTCCATTATTGCCGCAGAGCCGCCTAACCCGATTGTTAATGAGCTCATCATTATGCCTGATATTGAAAAGCGACTAGAGGCGTTTGTTCGCGCGTCGCACGGTATCGTAATATTTCCAGGCGGTGTGGGCACAGCTGAAGAGCTCTTGTATCTTCTTGGTCTTTTGATGCATGAAGAAAATGCAGATCAGGTTATCCCATTAATTTTAACCGGTCCGGAAAATCGAAAAGCCTATTTTGAAGCGATTGATGAATTTGTGGGGGCGACTCTGGGCAAAGAAGCACAGTCAAAATATCAAATTATTGTAGGAGACGCCGCCGCGGTTGCTTACGAAATGCAGCAGTCAAAAGCTGCTGTCCAGCAGTATCGCAAAGAGCATGGTGATTCCTTTAATTTCAACTGGCGGCTACACATACCCGAAGATTTTCAGCGTCCATTTGAGCCTACGCATGAAAGCATGGCCAGTTTGAACTTGCACTTAGACCAAGAGCCAGGCTCACTTGCAGCAAACCTACGAAAGTGTTTTTCAGGCATAGTTGCCGGAAACGTGAAAGCTGAAGGCGTACGTCAAATTCATAAGCACGGGCCTTTTAAATTGACGGGTGATGTGAATCTTATGAAAAAGATGGATGCCCTGCTTAATTCGTTTGTGGAACAAGGTCGAATGAAACTGCCAGGCAGTGAATACCACCCTTGCTATCGCGTTCAGGTCTAAGCCTATTCAAAGCGGCGTAAGGCGGCATAGAGAACAATACGAGAACAATTTGTGTAGGTAACTACGCCGCCCTTAAACGTTTAAGTGCACATAAATACAGCGAATACTCATGATTTAGACTGTTTAAAACGCCTAAGGTCATGTAAAATGCGCGGCTTAAAAGCATCTTGAGGAAACGACATGACACAACAACGAATCACCGTTATTCGTGGTGATGGTATCGGCCCCGATATCATTGATTCAGCCATCCAGATTTTAGACAAAGTAGGTTGCGATTTTGCGTACGACTACGCCGATGCAGGACTTATGGCGCTTGAAAACCATGGCGAATTGCTCCCAGATGAAACCAAAGATTTGATAGCTAAAAACAAGGTGGCACTTAAAGGCCCTTTAACTACGCCAGTAGGTGAGGGATTTACCTCTATTAACGTAAGTTTGCGCAAACAGTTTCAGCTTTATGCAAACGTGCGCCCGGTGCTATCTTTTAAAGGCACAAAAGCGCGCTATGAAGATATTGACATTATTACTGTGCGCGAAAACACGCAGGGTATGTATAGTGGTTTAGGCCAAGTGGTATCTGAAGACGGAAACGAAGCAGAAGCCATGAGTAAAATCACACGCGAAGGCGCTGAGAAAATCGTTGTTTTCGCTTATGAATTAGCCCGTCGTGAAGGTCGCAAAAAAGTAACGGCTGTGCATAAAGCCAATATTCTTAAATCCACTTCCGGTCTGTTTTTAAAAGTTGCCCGTGAAGTAGGTGAGCGTTATCCAGACATCGAATCAACAGAAATGATTGTTGATAATTGCTGTATGCAGCTTGTTATGAACCCGCATCAGTTTGACGTTATTGTTACCACTAACCTATTTGGCGACATTTTGTCTGACCTATGTGCTGGCCTGGTTGGCGGTTTAGGTATGGCACCAGGTGCCAATATCGGTAAAGACTGCGCCATTTTTGAAGCCGTTCACGGCTCTGCACCGGATATAGCCGGTAAGAATTTGGCAAACCCAACATCGGTTATTCTTGCCTCTATTCAAATGCTTGAGTATTTAAACAGGGGCGATAAAGCAGAGAAAATCCGCTCTGCATTGAAAGATGTAATCGAGTCTGGCGATAGAACAACTCGCGATTTAGGTGGCGAACACGGTACGACAGACTTTACCCAAGCGGTACTTGAGCGTTTGTAGGTTTAATTGATTGTTTAGAAATGGTGGCATGGATTATTTAAAGGTCGCTTTTCGCCATCCATGGCCGCTCGACTACCGCCATCCGTGGCGGTAGACGCCTTTAAATAATCCATGCCACCATTTCACAGTACCAATCACTTTCAAACGGGGAAACTTACTTTTTTGGATGCTTTCTATAATGCGAAGCGGCCTTTCTTCTTCATATAATATATCTTCGTTAGCTTGAGTACGTCTTTTAAATCTTTCGTTGCTTTTTGATAAGCAAATCCATAAAAACCAACTAAGGTACAAGTTTCTAAAGTTTGAGGAACGATCTATTCTTTTTTGCGTGCACAGGAGCACAAGGATTCAAAGGAGAATATGATGAAAAAACTAACTAAACTAATAAGTGTAGCGGCGCTGACTTCAGCAATGCTGCTTTCTTTTAACTCAAATGTTGTTGCTCAAAGCAATGGTCAGGAAAGCGTTAAAGCACAGAGCGTTGCCGCCATTCAGGCGATTGTAAATATCAATGAAGCAGACGCTGAAACTTTATCAAGCTTGCCGGGTGTCGGCCCTAAAAAGGCTGAGGCGATTATTAGCTACCGCGAACTTAACGGTAATTTTCAAACGGTTGAAGAGCTGCAAAATGTCAAAGGCATTGGTAAGCGAATGGTTGAGAAGTTGATTGATAAAGTATCTGTATAGATGCTAGCAACACCTTCTTAAAATCGATGCTCGGTATAGGTTTATTCAATTAAACCACTTCAGCTTGCTTGGATTTGCATCTGTTTAAATCGAAGCAAGCTTGCTTATCCCGAGTAGAGGTTAATTACTTACTCCCCAAACCAAGACGCTCCCCCTGATACGAACCATCCTGTATGGCTTTCCACCAGGCTTCATTTTCCAAATACCATATTATTGTTTTTCTGATACCGCTCTCGAAGGTCTCTTGAGGCTTCCATCCGAGCTCATTGGCTATCTTGCTGGCATCAATCGCATAACGCATATCATGCCCAGGCCGGTCGGCAACGTGAGTTATTTGCTCAGAATACGCACTTTTTTTAGGTCTGATTTCATCCAGAATATCGCAAATGGTTTTAACCACTTCGATATTTTGCTTTTCGTTATGCCCGCCAATATTGTACGTTTCTCCCACTTTACCGTTAAGCGCAACAATTAAAAGCGCCCTGGCGTGATCTTCTACAAATAGCCAGTCACGAATCTGATCGCCCTTACCATATACTGGTAAGGGTTTATCGGCCAAAGCGTTTAAGATGACTAGCGGAATTAATTTTTCTGGAAAGTGAAATGGACCGTAATTATTAGAGCAATTTGTGACAAGCGCTGGGAAGTTGTATGTGCGCTGCCAGGCTCTTACCAACATATCGGACGACGCTTTTGAAGCTGAGTAAGGTGAACTAGGTGCATAAGCTGTTTCTTCCGTGAACATTGGAAGCTCGGCTGGTCGATTTGCGTCATTGGGATGAGGGAGATCGCCATACACTTCGTCTGTGGAAATATGATGAAACAGAAAATCGCGCTTTTTATCTAATGAAAGTGATTCAAAGTAAGTTCTAGCCTGTTCAAGTAAAACATAAGTTCCAACGATATTTGTTTGAATAAACTCGCCGGGGCCGTCGATTGAGCGGTCTACGTGCGATTCTGCCGCTAGATGCATAATGATATCGGGTTGATACTTAGTCAGAATGTGTGCTATTGCGTTGGCATCGCAAATATCCACCTGCTCAAAACAATATCGAGCATCGTCACTTACCGTCTCCAGAGAAGATAAATTGCCTGCGTAGGTCAGTTTATCAACATTTACCACCGAGTGTTCAGTGTCATTTATAATGTGTCTGACGACAGCAGAGCCAATAAAGCCAGCACCACCGGTTACCAAAATCACTTTTTTACTCATTATGACTGCTCTTTTTTCTGTACTTGCTGGTGTAACTCATCCAGCATTTTATTTAATTGAGATTCCCAGTGCTTAAGTCCAACTTCTTTAAAGTTGAGTCGTGTCAGGCTTTTATCCAAAACGCTATAGTGAGGACGCTTTGCGGGAGTTGGAAATTCACTGCTAGGAATAGGTTTAATTGGGATCGCATACTTCAGCATGCCTTTTTCAATGGCTAGGCGCTGTATGGCAGTTGCAAAGTCAAACCAACTTGCAACACCTTCGTCAGTCCAATGATATACACCGTCTAATCTAGTATTTGCCGCATACAAACAAGCTTTTGCCAAGCCGTGCGCCCAAGTAGGGCTTCCTATTTGGTCATCAATGACGCTCAACTCAGGTTTTTCACGCATTAGCCTCAGCATCGTTTTTACGAAATTATTGCCTCTGGCAGAATAAACCCAAGACGTCCTTATAATACAGCTACTTTGTGGCAGCAACTTTAACAAAATGGATTCACCATCTGCCTTGGAAGCACCATAAACTCCTTGCGGTGCTATGAGGTCATCTACCAAATAAGGCGAGCCTTTGCTCCCTGAAAAAACATAGTCAGTCGATACATGCACCATAAATAGATTTCTTGATTTACAGTACTCGGCCAAATTCCTGACAGCTAGCTCATTAACAGCTCGACACGCTGTTTCATCGCTTTCAGCTTTATCCACTGCGGTGTAGGCAGCGGCATTTATTACGTTACTAATATTCAGTGCATCGAGTGTGCTTGATATAGACTCGGCAGCTGTAATATCAATATCGTCCCTGCCTAAAAATAGAGTGTCGCTTCCAGTAAGGCTTGAAAGTTCAGTGGCCAATTGACCTGACTTTCCTATAACGACTGTGCTCATCTGTTTTTCCCTTTCTTACTTTTTAGCAGTTCTTTTATCAGTTCTTTTATCAGTTCTTTTATCAGTTCTTTTATCAGTTATTGTATCGCTTGGCCATTTGAGTCGCCATGTCACTAAAACGTGGGAGCATCCTCAAACGAGAGTCCGTTTTCATCTTTATCGGACAAGGCCGGCAAATCACCCTTAACTAAAGGCCAGTCGATATTAAGCTTCGGGTCATTGTATTTAAGAGAGACCTCAGATGCCGGATGATAATAATCGGTGCATTTGTACACAAATTCAGCCGACTCACTCATGACATAAAAACCGTGAGCAAAGCCCTCCGGCACCCACAACTGTCGCTGATTTTTTTGTGAAAGAACCACCCCTACCCACTGACCAAAGGTTGCTGAATGCTTGCGCATATCAACCGCAACATCGTATACCTCACCGTAGGGAACACGCACCAGCTTTCCTTGTGTCTGCTCAAGTTGATAATGCAGGCCACGCAATATTCCCTGCTTTGACTTAGAGTGATTGTCCTGAACAAATCCAACGTCTTTACAATGTTCCCGAAACCAATCATCTCTGAACGTTTCCATAAAAAATCCACGCTGATCGCCGAATATTTTAGGCTCGATAATTTTCACATCAGGAATTTTAGTGTCTATCAGTTGCATTAAAAACTCTTAAATTAACTTAAAAAGTATAGATTCACACAGCATGCCTTATTGAATGAAGGCATGCTGTAATACTAGGCAATTTTGTTATGAATGACTTTTATAAGGTAATCGCCATAACCACTTTTGAGCAATGGCGCTGCCAATTTTTCAAGCTGTGCAGCATCAATAAAGCCCATCCGATAGGCCACTTCTTCAGGACAACATATTTTTAAGCCTTGACGTTTTTCCATGGCAGCAACAAAGTTAGCCGCATCAAGTAAACTGTCGAGCGTGCCCGTATCTAGCCAAGCAGAGCCTCTGCCCATTAGTTCGACTTTGAGGCTCCCTTCTTTAAGATACAAATTGTTTAAATCAGTGATTTCCAGTTCACCTCGAGGCGAAGGCTTTACTTGTTTAGCAAAGTCCACAACTCGCTTATCATAAAAATATAATCCGGTTACTGCATAATTCGATTTAGGTTTAACAGGCTTTTCTTCAATAGAAACTGCTTGCCAGTTTTCATCAAAGTCAACAACACCGTATCTCTGTGGGTCGTTAACGTAATAACCAAATACTGTCGCACCACTTGTTTGAGCATGTGCATTTTTTAGCGAAACTCTTAAGTCATGACCGTAGTAAATATTATCACCAAGTACCAAGGCGCAATCATCGCCATTGATAAAATTCTCACCTATTAAAAAAGCTTGAGCGAGGCCGTCTGGAGATGGCTGCACCGCGTATTCAATATTCAACCCCCATTGACTACCATCCTGCAATAGCTCAATAAAGCGTGATTGCTCTTCAGGTGTTGTGATAATAAGAATATCGCGAATGCCAGATAACATAAGCGTTGAAAGCGGGTAATAGATCATCGGTTTGTCGTAAACGGCCATAAGCTGCTTGCTGACAACCTTTGTTAGGGGATACAAGCGTGTTCCGGAGCCGCCTGCTAATATAATTCCTTTTCTTTTCATATTTTCCCTCTATAAACTAAGATAACGTTTATTTTGCGATAATAGCATCATACCGCATATACCTATGAGAACACTTACTGTGGTGTTAGCTCAGATATAGCATGAATATACTCAGACGAATCTACAATTGCAAAATTCTCACGTTTTAGAGTCAGACATTGATTATAAGCCGGATCATGCTCTATGTAAGTACGCCAAGTCGAACGCAAATACTGAAGTTCTTTTTGAAAGCGCTCACTTTTTTCTTTGGTGTCGTCAGCCCCTCTTGATATGGACTCAAAATGATATAGCTCAGCTATAGCACAATATACATTTCGTTCTCTTATCTCTAGCAACCTAAGACAAAAATCAACATCGTTGAAGGCTACCGTTAAGTCGAGTTCATTAAGACCACCCACTTTCAAATAATCTTCTCGCTTTACCAGTAAACAAGCAGCTGTTACAGCGCTGAAATTATTTGTTGCAGCAAGGCGACTGAGATACCCATCGTGATTGCGAGGAAAAAATTTATGGGCATGCCCTGCTCCTCCACCGTAACCTAACACGACGCCTGCATGTTGAACTCTATTATCAGGATATAATAACTTTGCACCTACACTCCCGACATCTTCACGTAAAACTATGCAAAGCAAATGCTCTAGCCATTGAGGTGTTATTACTTTGATATCATTATTTATAAGCCCAATTATCTCTCCATTACATTTAGAAACAGCAAAATTATTAATAGCTGAATAGTTAAACGGATGGGGATACCTAAGCACTTTGATTTTTTCATGATTGCTAAGTTCATGGAAATAAGCAATTGCCTCCTTGTCATCAGAGTTATTGTCAACGAGCACTATCTCAAAGTGCTTGTAAGTGGTTAAGGACAATATTGATTTAACACATTGTTCGACTAGATCTTTGCCGTTATATGTAGGTATGATCAAACTAACTAAGGGTTCATTTTCTATTTTCCATTGAATATCCCTGATATAACCGCGTTCCGTTACATCCTCTATATTAGCTTGAGCAAGTAAATATTTTAGAAGTTCTCGCGTCATCTTAAGACTTTCTGAAGGTTCCGGTGGTGAAAACACTCCAATTATTGGAATGTGATGCACCTGCCGACTACATTGCTCAAAAAAATTATTAATCATCCAATTCGCTACAAAATGTTTAGACGGTTCAAGATCAAAACTAGATAAAAGATATTTTCCTTTAGCAAAATAAACACAAGTTCGGATGTAGCTGGTGCTCAACTGAAGATCAGCATTCCAATCGGGGTACAGTTCGGGTTCTACGAACTCTCCATTAGTACTGTAAAAAGCCCTATCAAAATAACAGACATCGACCGAAGAACTCGTTAACTTACTAATCAAAGTGGTAAAAGAAGATACAAGCACATCATCATTGTTGATAACTAGAATTGGTTCCTCATCGACTAAGCCATCCAGTCTTGAAGAAACCCTCCACTTTAAATTTGTTATAGGCGACGAATAAATTCGTTGAATAACTTTTTCGACATCCTCTGTTGCGCAAAAAAATAATATTTTTGAAAAAGAGGGAGAGTCGAGATCAAGAAGCATTTCTAAGCAAGCATCGATATCAGAGGACGAGGTAATAATAAGTAACGAAAAATCGTTGGAAGTTTTATTCTGATTATGCCTGAACTGTTCGGACTGTTTTTTTAGTAATTCTTTAGTCAAAATTTCAAGTTTTTTAGTAGAAGGACGCCCATAAAAAAGTCCTGATTTAACAAGTGTTCGGCTGTACAAAGCAGTCAACTTTGGGTTGCGCTTAAAAAAAGTAACAAAACTTGTTGGCATCAATTTAACGATACGTTGGATGATTTTCATCAAAGACTGGAAAATCATATACTTACTTTTTCGATTCCAAATGGACGGAGAGAGCATTTTCCAAAGACGCGAGTTTTGTATTTATTTCTTTATTCTCAGGTGCTTGCTTCAAGGCCTCTTCTACCAAATAAAAAGCAAATTCAATATTACCGTTTACCTCACAAAAGTTAGCAATACTCATTAGTACAGCGATGTCCGAAGTTTCAGGGGCTATGTTCAATTTACTTTTTAAACTGTCTACACCGTGTATTTGAGACTTTCCCTTCCCCCAAGTTAAGGGCTGGTTTTTCCCTAGTTTTTGTCTTATATATCCCGAAAAAAATTGCTTCTTCGAGGCCAATGATGATTTGGAAAACAGAAATGTAAAAAACGTTCTTCGCCTCCCTACTGACGACAAAGAATGATCTTCAAGAAACCATTTCACATACTGATGCTTAAAAATAGGTAAGTACGAATGCTTATATAACAATTGACACAATCTGAAAAACAGCTCTTCCGACTCCTGTTTGATGTGGTCTCTAACTTGTGTAAACTGCTCATAATTCAATTTTTGCTCTAAATATTTCCTCTGCTTACTTGATTTAATGCTATTGAGAAGCGCGTCGCTATTTTCAATATTTAATCGCTGTGTTAAAGGAACTATATATTCGACAACTTGCTCTTTATATTTCTCAAATACACTAGGTGTTAATAAAGAAAATTCTTTTTGTCCTGCTTGATAAGCCTGTAATAAGATGTCTGTGACATGAGAAACTTCTGCTAAATCAAATTGATTTAACCAACGTTTGAACTCTAAAGCTTCAAATGAGTAAGAAGGATTGATGGTGCGTGGAAGATAGTCATTCGCTTTATTTATATCAAATATGGATAAAAAATCTGCAACGATATCCTTTTCTGGAAAAATATTTTTTGCATAGGCCCGTAGTATAAATCGGTCCTTACCTATGCTTTTTACTGACCGTTCTAAAACGTTTGGTATTGAGAAATTGAGTTTATCTGAAAATTGAATAGTTTTTGTATTGCCATGCCGTTTGATAGTCTGATTATAAGAAGACTCAAAAAAATCAACAGGGCTGCGAACATAACCAATATACGTAGATTCAGGGAAATACTTATTAATTTCTGAAAGGCGCTTAAAGAAAAATTCTGAACTTAACAACAGTATATCTGCACTGGAGTTGTTGAAGAGCGTTATTAGCGTTTCAACTTTTGCTGAACTTATTATTAGCTCCCCCTTTTCATTACGATCGAAAATACTTTCTACATTGCCAGAACTTACGTCGTTTGAATCTAATTTATGTGCAGGGTAATAAATACCTTGAGATTTTAAATGCTCCCTATGGGTGTTACAGTAATTTTGAATGGCAGAGGTGCCAGTTTTCGGAGGGCCAAAATGGATATATATGTTTTTTTTTGTCATGTAATCAAATGCGTCGCTTCACACCGAAAAATACCGAAGCATTCATATCGAGTATGCATAACTGTCCTTTATTAAATTCAAAGTATCTCATTTTCGAGTCAAAATTTCATTTAGAAGCATAGAAAGTTTATCACTACTAGTCGCCTAGTTTTAAATATAAACTTTATAAACTTTATCAATCGCATCAGCATAGCTTTCGATTGAAAAGTTAGTCTCAAACTTAACTTTTGCATTTTTGCTCATGAGTCGGTAAAAGTGGGAGTCACTTTTCATCCGCAAGACTGCCTTTAATAAAGCCTCAATATCTCTAAATGGCACAATTAAACCAGTCTTTTCATGCTCGACTATGTCTAAAAGAGCTCCCTTTTCGTAGACAAGTGAAGGTTTGCCATATGCCATTCCCTCTAATACTGTTCGTCCGAATGATTCTGCAAAATTAGACAAATTCAAAACCACATCAATATTTGCATAAATTTCCGCCGTATTTTCAACGTAACCAAGATACTTCAAAAGTCTATGCTTGCCAAAGCGTTTCTTTTCGTTTATCTGTGCGATTAGCTCAGTCTCAGGACCGATAAGCACAATTTCCACATCTTTGTAACCAATTTTTTCGAGATTATCGGCTAATTCGACAGCATCTTTGATTCCTTTTTTTGTTATGTTGCTACTTATCAATCCGAATCGCATTGTAGAGTCTAGATTTCCACTTTTTTGCGACGTTTTATCAAATTCGCTCATTAACGGATCGAACACGTTAGGAATTACTTGAATGTGTTTGGCTTCCTCGCGACCTAGTTGTAATTGACTAACTACATCTTTTTTTGTTTGCACAGAATTAGCAATTAAACAATCTGAACTATGCAGCACCCGTCTATATCCTTCTTTTGCTGAGGCGCATAAAGTGTTCAGTAAAGTAGCATCTTCACTCAAAAGCTCTCTTACGTGAGTTATTATAGGAATTCCTGTGCGAGCAACCGCTTCATAAACACTATTTTGCACCACGGTATTCACGTGAACGAGTTTTATCTCGTACTCGATTAATATTTGCTCAAACAGAAGGATATTTGTATCAACTGCCGATATGCCTTTTTGCCACCATGCATCATTTAATATAAATATTGAATCGCAATAGGCGGATAATTGCTCAATGTATTTTCTATTTTCTGCAGAAGGTAGTGTAATGAATACTCTATAATTGCGACCAGAAGCCGCTTTAACCATATCTAAAAAGCTGCGTTCAGCTCCAAACAGTTCGCGTCCAGCCGAGTGACCACAAATTAGAACATTTTGGCACCCCTTAGAACTCTGTCCTTTAATCTTGAAAGGCGGCTTAACTTCCAACGATATCGAATCCAAATCTGCTAGGTGTACTTGTGAGTTTGAGCTATAAAAATTGTTTAAATATGAGATTGATAACTCTGAACAAGGATCATAATTTTGATGAAACCCCTCCTGTACAAAATGTTCTAAGCAATCTATCTTCTGTATTTGTAGATTTTTATATCGCGATATATACCAGTTAGCATCCCAAATCTCTGAATAACGGATAATATCTCTAAAATCGGTTTTTGGCGCATTTTTTTGTCGACTAGTTAAAAGAGAATCTGGTATTGGAAATGGCCTTATTACAAAATCTTTATCAAGGTACAATGAGGCATCAGAAGAACGATGCCAAATTCGAGCACTGTCGAGATAGTCTTTGCGAACACCAAAGAACTCTGTAATTCGGTGAGATTGCCTTTTGTTTGTCAACGAGTTGGAATCACTCAGGCCAAATGAAAGCGGGACATCCTGTAAAACTTCGATAATTGATTCTCGTCCATATCGCATTATTACCCGCTCGTAATATTCGGTATCGGCTCCAAACCTCACCTGGTCCCAATACCCCAACTCGTCAAAAATCTTTCTAGAAATCATCAAAGAAGAAACATTACGATGTATTAATGACTCTTCAACTCTCCAATGTTGAAAAACTAGCTCCTCACTGCACCGAACCCATGATGAAACACTTGCTTGCTTTTTATATTTTTCAATAGCTTCAGCTTGTAAGGCTATCTTTTGCGGATGTGAATAGTCATCCGCATCGTGCACTGTTAAAAAATCGCCGGTCGCAATGCTCATACCGTGATTTCTCGCCGAATAAGCACCAGCATTTCTATTCTTTATTTCAAGCTTAAACTCTTTTCCGTTGCGGCAAGCATTACTTTGTATCCAATGTTGAACAATCTCACTTGTGTTGTCTTCGCTTGCATCATCGACAATAATCACCTCTAAGTTCTTCCAAGTTTGAGATAACAAACAATCGAGAGCCGTTTCAATATATTTTGCTGCGTTAAATGCAGGAATAATGACGCTCACTTTTTTCCCACAATTTATTCGAGTTGAAACAGCCGGTTTGAGGTTATTTAACGTAAGCGGTTTATTTTGATTGGCTTTTGCCAATGTGCACAGCTTATATGCCTGAAAAATCTTATTAATTGCATCTAATTTTTTGGAGCAGGACAGTGGAACATTTTCTGCGTGGAACAAATTTGATTCTAGTAATAACAGATCTGAAATGAAGGATTTATCGGTTTTCTTTCTATCTATAATATGTTTTGCAGAATCAAGTTGTTTCAATCTTAATAGAATAACTATGTAGAGAATAAGTGGCCCTGAATGGTTCGGGTACTTGGTATTGCATTCATGAAATGCTTTGAGATGAGCAAAAGCACTTTCAAAATCGCTACACCAATAAGCCCAACGCGCTAGAGCCCAACGTCCGTAGCTTCTCGCAATTCCACTCGAATTTACATCCTCGACTAAACGTTTTAGTCTTGGCAACATAATCTTTTGAGCCCCTGCCCATAAATGATACTCGTATGCGGCAGCAACATTATTGACTGGGAGCCGTCCTTCAAACTGACCATGCTCAAGAAAATGAACTAATGGATTAATATTGGCATTTCTTACGTCTGGATATTCATCTAAATACCATCCACCATCAAATTCTTTTGAACATGCTAAGTGCCATGTCCAATTTTTTTCCAAGTAAAACTTGATCGCTTCTTTTTTATTCTCGAATTCCAGACTATCGTCTAACTGTCTTGTGAAAAAAGAAGATTTGAATAACTCAGAATTGGAAACTAAGCAAATCTGTTTCTTTATTTTATTTGCAAGGCCAGTTTTTAGAACTTTGAAAAAACGGTTTATATCAGGTAGTTTCAATACGGTGCTCAAAATTAATGTTTACTTCATTATCAAGCGAAAGTGCAACTACTTTAGGCTAACAGATACATTTGGTTAAGCAAGTTACAAAAAACAATTGTTTTAGAGTAAGCGGTCAAAATAGACCGTACTAGTGTTTCCCAGTTTACTCTTGCTTAGATTCCCCTATAGCCTCACAACCAAAGACCAAGCCACCATCTTAAGTTTCTCGGACCCAGTAATTGTCAATGCCCAAAGGGTATTGACTAAACTTTTTCTTTTTACGCTTGATGAGTCGTTTCATCATCAGTAGTGCTGGCCGCTCGAGTGAAATGGTGGATAATACCAGCTGCTCTTGCTCATTATTTGATTCCATTTGCCCACAGTGACAGCATTCAATGCGGTAAATGCCAGTTTCATGGCCGCTTCTAATTCAGCTTCGTTGTAGCCACGAGGTAAAAGGTTTGTGACGGTCGTAGCATACTCTTTTACAACTTCTGACACACTATAGTCAATTGACATGGTTCACATCTTTTTTGAGCGGCGCATAGCTAAAGCACTGTTTCCATTCCCGCAGGGTACTTAACACATCGTTTATTACTATTCAGTATGACTAATTTGATGTCGGCTCAACCACAAGGTCCAAAATTAAATCGTACAAGTCGCTGCAAGAGATATTATGATCAAAGTTGGTTAATGAATACTCTCTGGCACTGTCGGCGCTAAAATATTCATCGTTGCGATCTAAGTTAAGTATATCCATCATTTCATTGCACAAAGATTCATCACTGCCTGCCGTAAAATATCGTACTTGTTTTGAATCTTTAGTCATTTCAATTAATCCACCCACATTGGAACATAATATAGGAATTCCCGACGCCAGTGCTTCTGCAGGTTTCAGAGGAGTTACTATTTCAGTAACTGGTGATGAAATACGCGGTAAAACACAACAATCTAAAAATTGATAGGTGGATGAAATCAAAGTTGCGTCGACACGGCCGGTTAAATGTATATTCTGTTGTAAGTCATTGTTTATAATATAGTCCTCTATTTCTGCGAAAATGGGGCCTTTCAATTCACTACTAGTCGCGTTATCACTCCCAACCAACAGCAATTTAACAGATGCTTTCTCGCTCTGTTCTAGCCGCGTAAGCATTAAATGAAAGGCTTTTACTAAAAGTAAAAGTCCTTCATACACAACAAATGAACCTATATAGCCAAATATAAAATCACCAGATTCTTTGCGATACTCCTCATCAAGCACTATTGATGTTCGCTTCTTTTCGTTGATAAATCTAAACAAATCAGCGCTATTTCTGGTGATGACTGTGTTCGATGGTCGTAAAAATCCAGAGCGTTTTTCAACATATTGTTGTAATGGCACTGAGATAAATGACATGCCGTCAGCATGCTGATATACATAATTTTCAGCAAAACATTGTAAACGGTAATTAAAAGAGTGCTCAAACTCAGGCTCCCGGCTAAGACGAGTAACTTCCCAGAGCCCTCTCATATCGTAAATAAAAGGTATATTTGCTTTTTTTGCCGCAAGAAGAACAGGTAAGGATGTAATATAATTAGACGCCGCCAACGCAAAATCTAGTTTGTATGATTTGATTACTTGAAAGTAGTATTCCTGGGCTTTTGTGAGATAGTTTTCCAAAGACAGTGTATTTCTTCCAAAGTCATCGTTGTATACATATTTGGTACCGTTAATAAACAATTCTTTTTCGCTTACCTGATGTTCTGTTGATAAGTCTTTAGGAAAGCCCATTCGCGCAAAGCATGTTAAGTTTAAGCCTTTGGAATTTAGGGCTGTAGCAATGTAATCGGTACGAATCGCATATCCACCATTTGAAAATGGCAAGCAATTGTGCACAAAGTAACCGCCATTAAGCTTCCCGGATGCTCTTTTCATTCTCTGCTGGGGCGCGTTGGAATGCTTTTTAACTAGTTCTACAACTCCTAAGTTCTGCCTTTGCATTTTGCTATAATATTGCTGATACGCATCGTGTTGATCTGCAAAGTATTTGTATAATGTCATTAGGTGAGATGCAACGAGAAGCGTGCTTGGCTCCGGAGAAGTAAGAGCTTGCCAAAACAAAGCTCTTATAGCTTTTTCAACTCGTTTATTAATGTCACTTTCCAGCTTTATGTGCTCATATGATATTACAAACGATTTTTTCTCCTTGTTAGTCAACTGCGCTGCTTGTGAAATAAGATTTTTAAGGCTGGTCAGATACCTTGCCTCTCCATATTCAAGCAGATTTAGCGAGAGTTTTGGATAAGCAATCTTATTGCCAGAAAGAGCCTCTTGCATTTCTTTACGCTCTAAAAATGCATTGTAGTGCCCATTCATGTTCATAAAAAACTCTTCTCTTGCCTGAGATTGTCCAACAATACTTGAGTAAAGTTTTAATACTTCACCGGCAATTTCGTGATGGTTACTTTTAGGAGATTTAATGAGTAACCAATAAAATTTCCGAAACACAGGTTCATACTGAGCATCATCATTTAGAGTGCAACGAAGTTTACCACCTTTTATGGACAGCCTATTTTTATCGTAGGTTGTAAGCTCTAAGTGTTGAACCAGTACTGCCTTAAACTTGCTTTCAAATTCCTTCGCGTCAAAATCTATACTCGCTAGTAGGTCAGTATCGCTTTGTGGGATATGTTCGATTTGAGTTGTTGTAAAACGATTGCTGAGAAAAGCTTGAAATGCCGCTTTCGGGTCTTCTAAAAAGCGTCTAATAAATGTTTTTATTCGATTTGTCACACTACTCATTAATTCTGGTTTTCCAACTTTCATAAAATTACTAGCGGCGCGAATTGTACTCTTTTATTTTCTGTAATTATACCGTCTGATGTTAAAGATTTAGCCAATGTTCTCACCTCCCAATCATACTTGGCAAGTATTTGGATTGCTTTTTTTACTTTGATAGTAAGCTATTACTGTATCAACGTAATCGAGCCAATAGTTTTGCATTAAAATGAAAGAATGGATTTTATCTGTTAACACCTTATTTCGGACATAAAATCCATTAAATTTTCTTGATAGTAAATTTCATCCACCACAAAACTAAAATAGTTTTAGAAACTATATTTTTGGAGTGTTTTGTTTTGCAGAGTAATTTCCAGTTCCCGACAAATCTCCAAACCAAGACTTTTGTAATACTCTAAATAGTCTTCATCCCCGCCGCTCTCCAATAAAGCAGCGTTTTCCCAAATGGACATGCTATCGTCAGATTCACATTCGCTGTAGTGATTTTTGATGGTTTTTATCATATCAATTACGTCATTGCTAAATGCAAGCGATGAAATATCAACTTGTTTCATCAAATGACCTAAGGAGGAGTGATGCATTTCGTAACTTGCTAGTGGTACATAATCACCCCTTGGCAGGGATTGAATTTGTTGGGTAACTTTGGCTAATATTCCGTATCTGCTTGCTAAACGGGTAGCGCTTATACCGAATTCACTTTGATTGAGGTTTTTGTAAAGACAAAAAATAAAAAATGTAAAGCATTTTCTACACTTATGGCACCATCTCTCTCGAGTATCCTCACACATATAAATAGCATTTAAGAAATCATCATTGCCCTCTGCTAAAATATCAAGATGTAGGTATCCAGGAATTGCAAAGGATATATTTCTCACACGAGTTTGCAAACCAGACTGGCGCAACAATTCGGTCATCATAAGGTCAGACTCCGGCCTAGCACTTTTATATCTCAGTCCCTTGTTCGTGCTAAATTCTAAAGCATCATAGCTATGATTGAGTATGTCAGGATTTACAGAATAGGTAATTGGCAACGATATAGAGTGATAAAAAGCCATATTCATAAGTCTTGCCGTTTTTACATCCTTAACATTACTATAGATATCTGTTGATACGCTACAGTATCTAAGACTAGGGAAGATCTTTATTAATTCAGCAAGTACTACGTTTTCGAATATTTGTTTGTGTTTTTGCTGGCTTTGAACAGACCAATGGATTCGAGAAATAAAAATCTCAGCATCTGGATGATTTTGTGCAAAAATTTTCAAGGCTGCAAGAGAATCTTTACCGCCTCCATAAAGCAAACAAATTCGCTTTTTATTGAAACTCTTTGGGATTATTTTTTTATAAACTCCAGTCCCTTGTACTTTGACATTATTTATATCACGGTAAAGGCACCACTGCCGGACTATTGTTTGACTTATGGGTAAGTTGATCTGAACGTTTATTTTATCTTTGCTAAAAGACTTCGAAACAATTGGAAGCATAAAACCAATGACAGTAGAGCCGACAATGTAATCATTCAGCTCTACGGTGCAGTGGTATACTAGCGATACACTTCTTTTATTTTCTTTGAACAGTGTGTCGAGTTCTTTTGAAGACCATTTAACTAAGATTCTATTAGATGTGTATTCGACTGTAAGATTTATGTTCATAATTTTTGGGTTAAATCCCTTTTGAAATCGCTTTGAAAAACATAAGTACTTTACTCAATGGTCTACCCCAATTATCTAGACACTCAGCTAGCGAAGTTAAGCATTTTTTTAATCTCATGGGGTGACTGATGACCAAGATAACTATGCAGCCTAACCCAATTGTAAAACGCTTCTATGTAATCAAACAAGTCCGCTTTCGGTTCGCTTCGAGTTCTGTAGATTTTCTTTTTAGCTCTCTCATTTTAACGAATGGAAGAAGCTTTCTGCTACCGCATTATCGAAACAATGACCACGGCGGCTGGTACTGCTGATTAAATTATGCTGTGATAAATAGTCTTGAAAGTCTTCACTGGTGTATTGGCTTCCTTGATCTAATGAACTATCACGCTTTATTCGCTCCCAGTGAGTTCGGCCGGTCAGTAACTATGAAATGAACGAAGAGACGTATCGATGGGTATAACCACATCAGTAAAGTCACTTACAAAAATTTACGTCTTTAGTTTTTGCTATCAATGGTTTGCTATCCCCTTTGCGCTTTACGAAGCCTCTAACAGCCAATTCAACTCTGGTATCAAAAGCCGAGATATCGAATCTAGTGTTCGATTCACCTTTATACAGATGTTTGTCGACTACCTCTCCATCTGCAATGAGATAGAAAGCGTAAATAAAAGAACCTTCAACATAGTCCTGATTAACCTGTATAGAGGCAACTAATAAGCCGCCCGAAATTTCGCAGGTGACAGTAATTAACTCTGGCTGTAGGTTAAGTCGCTCAGCTGGCTGGCATCGCTCATTTTCAGGCTGATGCATAATCGAATTTACAGCATCGTTCAGTGTTGAGAACCGTACATTTGAAATCTGCGCTACAAAGTCTATCAAATGCCTGAACTTTTCTATTAGATATTCATCTGGCTCGGTTTGAATGTTCTTGCCTAGCAAACTCGTTTGACCGCCTTTTCCGAAGCTCCAACTGTGCAATAGAATAGTTAAACACGGTAGTTTGAATTTGACGCCAAGATATATCAAGTGACACACCTGCTCGAAAGAAGTGCTGTTGAAGTTCAAACCTCTAATTTTATCTCCAATACGATAACTTGTGAGTGGAACTTCAGTGACATATTGGTTGCTGAATACACCATTACCTATAAATGATGATCGCGTTTCAAAGTGATTTTCTTCAACGCTATCCATTAGAGAACTATCGATGCTAAACCCCGCAGCTTTAACACAAGCCTCCATATTTGGGTATACATCCAATCTGCCAGAGCGAAAAGCACTTATTTCACTTGAAAAAGGTAACGCTGACTCTATTCGCTGCTTGCCCCAGCGCAATACCTCTATTAGTTTCTCCTTGTCTCTGTACCACGCATGTGACAGATTGAGTTGCTTCAGAATGTTCGCTTCGATTGAAAATGCGTGACAATGCAAACCAATTTCGGTGTGCTCACGGTCAAAGAAAGAAATAACGCGAGCAAACTCAGAATTGCTTTTCAAGAGAGGTGAGTAACTTTCAATGAAATATGTGCAAGGTATTTCTTTCGATAGTAGTTCAGCCTCGAGCACAGAACCTTCACCAAAATCAGCGAAAATGAGTTTATCTACCTCTTTCTCAAGTGCTGTTTGACTTGCGTAATAATCGCTTATTGAAAAGGCTTCTACATCTACTGTTAAATTGAAATGAAGTTTGTGATTGCTCTTTAGGGCTTCGATTTCAGAAATGTATTGCGCCTTTATTTCGTCAAAGTTTTCTTTGAGAGGTTTCTTTGCAGAAGCTGTGATTACTTCATCTAAAGCAAAACTATCACTGAGCACATTACATTGGGTAAGTTGATTTTGATTATGTCTAAACCATTTTGTGTATAAATAAACCGACTCAAGAGTTTGATTGTGACGTCTTAAAAACGGTTGCGCGCGCTTACTATTAACAGGTTTTTCAGGATCCAGAGTAAACCAATCTACAATTCCAGCTGCGTTGCCAGTTTCCTTTGCCAAACTACCAATTTCATCGAGCATGAATTTTATATTTGCATCAGAGTGCTTAATTATCGGTTTTGTCGTCCACCCTTTTTGTTCAGACTCGGGACTATTTGTGGAAGGAAGTGCGGCAACTTTAGCGTTAATTTTTTTTAAAATATCAGGGTAGAAGCCAGAGCTTAGACGAATTGCTGGATCAATTTCGGTGGCCAATTGGAGTAGCATTTTATCCATAAAAGGTAGCTCTACTTCAATATATTTTCTTTGAGCTGCAATAGAATAACCTACGGCTCTTGAACCGCGATTGTTCATTAGAAAATTTAAAACCCGTGTCTCACTCGGGTACTTGGCTAATTCATCTGCGAGCGCTTTTCTCGCCAGCTTTTCTAACGTGTTGTATACAGGTTTAGAAAGCACAGTAGAAGGGATTTGAACTCTGAGGCGACGAAAAAACTCGTCAGAGTCGGGAGATAACACGTCGTCATTAATGCCTTGCTTCATTCCTCGAAGAATCAAATCTCCTGCATATCCATCAAAATTTACATGGTTTCTCGTAAGCTGAGTTTTTCTAAGAAAGTCATGCATCCATATATGCATATTGGTTGAGAAGGCACTCTCTGATAGTGCTTGTTCACTGAGTGCTTGATAGTAGTTATCAGATAGCTCTACAATGGTATGTGGAACTTTTAAACAGCTGGTTACATGGGTAGCAAACACCTGCTCTTTGTTGTTTCCTCCATCATATGTCGTTGTGTAAGCCTCTACATTCCGATGTGGCGCTATTTTGCGAATACCAGCTAGTATTGCTCTTGAATCCCAGCCCCCACTTAGAAACACTACAGGGTCAAAGTCCGCCCTTTGCTGTAATTGAGTTTCAAGTGTGTGAAGAAACGTATCAGCAGTTCGTTTAATAGCTAACTCATAATTAGAAATTGATTGAGAAGCAGGCTCTAAATACACTCTTTCTATGGGTAGATTTATAGTAGCTGACTCAGTAGTGTCGTCATCTTTTAGGTAACGAGCATTTCCCAGCGGGTAACCAAAAAAGAAATAGCTAGCCCAAGCTTCCCAATTAATTCGATTACTCATGACATTACACTGTTAGCTAAAATCAAGTTTTGAGACGATTGAAACATTTGGTATCGGGGGAGAAGTAATTGATTCTTTCTCCAAATCATTCTTTTCATCCTTATATGAAAGAATGCCTAAACCCTTTTCCAATGTAAAAAACGTTAAAGACATATTAGTTAATTTTGACCACTCCTCACAGATTTGGGTTTCTTCCTCTCGAATTGTATCGTCCATCCAAATTTGAGAGGAGGTATGCAATTTATTAATAACAGCAGGTACCGCTGGAAATCGACTGAATTTGCACGTTTTGCCCGGAGGACCATCCACCCAAACTAAATCAACAGAGTCCACTTTTTCTAGGGTTTTTGCATCATACCAGAAAGGAGTTTCGCTTTCGGTGGTGAGGTGATTACCCAACCAAGGCACTAAAGGGGCTATTGTTAGATTTACAAAGCTCTCCAGTTCTTCCTTCTCGAGATTGCTTTGTGTTATTCTGCCAAATTCGTCACTATCATCAAACGAATAAAGTTTGCCACTTCCATTTTGCTTTAAAGCGTCAGCGATCACTACAGTCGATGCACCGCTACCGAACTCAACTATACACTTGGGCTTTGTCTCAATAATATAAGAGTGCAGTCTTAGAAGAACATCGGGAGATGTTGTCCACCCCCTAAGTGGAGGGAGTTGATTCTTTAATGATATTTTTTTTTCTAACCAGAACAGGCTTTCCAATTGCGTATAAATTTGGTTCACCAAATTACGATTTGTTCGTTCCTGCTGTTCAATTCGTTTCAAAAGAGCTTTCTGTAAAGAACCAATATATACTTCTATCGTATCAAAGTGATTAGACATGAAGAAATAGCCTTGTAATTGGATGAGATTATCCATTTAAATATTAGCCAGTTACGCCCATTAAATCCACTCAAATTATGCTTCCGTCGCCAACACTCGTGTTTATCGAGTTCTTTTCCGGTAGATATTATGATAACTGTAAAGAATAGTTGAAAACTTTTACTGTGTCTTAATAAGCCGAACTTCAAAACTAAAATGACTACCTTCACTTGCATCAATTTCCAACGCAGGAGCATTTTCATAAACTCCATATTGCTTGGAAAAGGGCCGCTCCTTTGTTTCAACCTTGATGTTTTCACTGCCAAATGAAATAGCCATTCGCTTTTGACCACCAACACTGATAGTTGCGTTACTATTTTTTAATGAGACATCCGCAAACTGATGAAAGAAGAGGTTTTCCATTAACCCTTTTTCTTTTCCGTCAACAACATCAGTTATCGCAATCGCCCCAGTCTCCAACTGACTTATATCAATTGTGCGTTTTATTTTTCGGCCGTACAAAAAACTTTCCGCAACAATTATATCTTCAGTTACGCTCAATGTCGGAGCGCTTGCTAGTGACTTTCTATTTCTAAGCGCTTTTTCACCAGCGATGTATGGCACATTGTGACATTCGTTGCTTCGAAGCGATATGCGCAACGGATCTCTCTCATTGTGTGAACCAAGGCCACCATCTGACAACAAATCAATATTGTCAAAGCTTAAATAGATATGAAGATCGTCATCGTGTCGGTGATACACTGAGTCAAAACAATTCTTGACCATTAAGTACAAAGGCTTATCTAAAACGTGACCTTTTATAATAACGTAGCCAGACTTTGAATAGTCATAAATAGTTAGTTCGCGAGGAAAGTCATATTTCTCAACAAAATGGCCACCACGAGTATCACCCACTAAAGGCAGTGTTCCGTCTGGAAGAGTCAGTGCTTCTTTAAAAAGTTTAGCTCTCTCTTCCAGTATTATCGCTTTTTCAGATACCTTGTTAGCATACAGCTCACCCAGTTTGTTGAATCGATTTAATCTTCTAAGCATAAAAATGTGATAACCAGGACTATTTTCCTTGTGTACACCTTCTTCTGTGTATGCAAACTCAATTTCTTCGATTAGGCGATTTTCAGATAGTTCGAAAAAAGGCTTCCAAACAGGGTAGCTCGTGTAAAGCCCTATAATGAAAACAGCAGTGGCCTGATCAAATCCATGATTGGTATACTTTGAATAATTCTCATCTTCAGACAACCAAGCAATATGTTTCTTTAGGATATCTTCCATTCGATATGGTAGGTCTATATCTTGAATGAAATCATTAAGCTCATCATCTAGCCACAGACTAAACGTCCAATTAAAAAAATTGGTTAATCGGTAGGAAGTTGCATGGTCATGCCACCTCAACGTCTTGTCATCATCCTCTGGAGTGATTTCAATCCAGTTGACTAAACTGTCTTTGCAAAACTTCGCCGCAAGACGTCGCTCTTCTAGGGAAAGTAGTTTTCTACTTGAAACAAACCAAGTCAAAAACGGCAGTGCTTGTATTTGCCACCACCAATTTCGGTCCTGACCGGTTGTTTTCCAGTCAAAAGTTCGAAAGTCAATGTGTGCATTATCAAAGCTCTTTATTTCAACTATGTTTTCATTCATCGCTAGAAGTAGGCAGTCTTTAGCTTCTTTGTTTCTACCCGAGTTTTCTTTAACAAAAAAGGCAACCTGATCGGTATTAACGTTTTCAAAAACGTTCTTAAGCGAATTATTTTGTTTAGTTCCAGCCATTATCCAATAAGTTCCCTTAACTGACTTACAATGTGCTCGGTAGAAAAGTGTTGCTTTGCGTAGTCCATAACAGCTTTTGACTGCTGAATATCGAATGACGGCGCTTCGAAATCTTTAAGCTTATTCTCTAAGACATATTTCTTAGGATAGACAGTTTCAGCCCCGGCCCATGGTAGAATTATTGGAATGGCACCAGACGCCATGCCTTCCGCCACGGCCTGATGACTGCCTTCGAAATCACTTGTAGATAGAATGTAGCCTATACCTTGAAACCACTCTGGCATATCATCACCATGCCCATCAAATATAACATTGTTTTTCCAAGGGGCTTCTTCTATTCTTTTTTCTTGCTCTTCGTACTTGGTAAATTCATTAACAAAATTTGGCTGTTTCATCCATGGGTAGTCGTGGGGAGTTTTTCCTTTCACACGAAGCCGAAAACGTTTGTCAATCTTCCATAAGCTTTCAAAAATATCTAATGCACGATCGAATCTTTTACGCCATGGAACCATTCCTATAAAACCGAGAGTAAATTCCGCTTCATCATGTTTAAGCCGTGAAAACCGTTTACAATCTACTGTATTAAAAACGAGCTTGCACTTCTCTCTGGGTAGATTGTGCAGTTCAACAAACTCCTCGTATCTATAAGGCGCTATAAATATAAGCTTATCAATATTATCTAAATTTGCTTCTTTCAAATATTGAGGAACTTGATTTTCTTGAAGATGAATGCGAACTACCAGTTTCTGACCGGGACGCTTATTTTGGGAGTACCAACGTACATTTCCCAAACCCCATTCACAAAAAATTATGTCCGCTTGTGAAAGCATCTGTCTACTTTGAGTAGCATCATGTTTTGTATGGCCTTGCCAATGATCTTTTAAAACGAGATAATTATGATCCTTTTCATAAGCACCTATAACATCGCGAAGAAACTTAAAGTCATGTCCTGCAAACAATATTGTTTTTTGCTGATGAGAAAGTAGTTTCTCAAGAATATCGCCATGATTTATTGAATCTGCAAATCGTTCATAAGCCTCATAAGACATCTTTGCAGCGAGTTGATATGTTTCAACATTAGTAAGAGCATCAATTATCTTATCCGTAGCTTCATTGTTATCAGACGCAAACAAAGGATAATCATAGCCAAGTAATTCCTTGTGAACTCGTGTTGGTCTTAATACTACGGGTTTGCCACTACTCATATACTCGAATAGTTTAGTTGAAAGCTCTTGAGATTCATCATTGTCAATTTCAGATGATCTTAGCGCAAAGCCTATATCACTGCGGCGTGACAGCGCGATACTCTCCTGCCTAGAAACAACTCCAAGCCAGTTTATACTAGGATCATTTTCGAAAAAGTCGTGAATTTCTTCCCTTCTTCCTCCTAATTCACCGTGAAATTTGTTACCAGCGATATTTAGTTTGATATACGGTACTTTTTCTTTTAGCCGTTTAAATACATCTACTAAGTCTGGAGTACCCCACTCCTCAGAAAATTTTCCAGTATAACAAATACTATTTGTGTGATTTCTAAATGAAGGGGCTGTCATTATTGGAGGAATGAGAGGCGGAAGGATATAGCACTTTTCCTCTTTTAATCCGAATTGTTCACAATAACTCACACGCATCCTTTCACTTTGTACGATAATAAATGCGCATCGCCTCATAAATTGACCAATACTCTCTTTTTGATTTGCAGTCAATTCATGTCTTTTTTGAAAGGGCTCTAATGTATAGTATACGAGACGTTCATCTAAAGACGTAGAAAGAATGTTTCCCATCTCAATGTTGCCCCTTATAAGTATTCGGTCATATTCATTCTCCTTATCCAATGCTATTATTTCTTCAGCCGCTTTGTCGGGCTTCATTGAGTGCCTAACTCTCTCCAAGCGATTTATATGTTTTAGCTGATCAATTTCTTGATTTAGTGGACCTCCCTGATTAGGCGCCTTTGATAAAAAATCTAACTTAATCTTCGGTTCTTCTGCAAGAAATCTTATGAGTTCAGCAAGCCAAACTGAGGATCCGTCCATAATGTTCAAGTTCACATCTGCATAAACGAGAAGTTTTAAGTGTCTCACTTGATCTACTCACTTTGTTCATATTTGTTTGTATTAAAAAGCGTACTAATGGCTTCATCCTCAAGCATTGTAGGTTTGACGTCTTTTTCAAAATCAATAGACACACAGACACCTTCGAGGGGTTTAGCAAACTCAGTGTTCACTCTAAACACTTCTGAAGGTGCGTTTCGATTCAAATAAGGATAAAGCTCGTTGCTATTTTGTAAATCGACAATCAGTCGTTTATTATGATAAGTTTGCTTTTTAAATAATGTACGTGCTCGTTCTATATCTTCGACCGAGGTGGCGCTTACCATAGCATTCATTATTGGTAAGTGAGACATGACAGTAATTCCAAGTCTATCGCATATTTGAATCAACCTATCTGCGATTGTGTGCCGTCCAAGTGCCTCTCTCGCTCCTGATTCTGCAATTTTTTGATATTCTTTCTCATCCTTCAGCCTATTGATAAATTCAACAATATCATGCTGTTTATCACTTGCGCATACTATACCGCCAAATTGAGTAAGGACACCTTCTGAATAATTACTTATAACAGGAGTTCCAGATGCCAGAGACTCATAAACTCTTCGTGCAAACATGGTTGGGCTGTGTTTAACGGAGTTAAGATTAACGGTGTATTTGTAACCTTTATAAGCTTTCCACATATCTTCAGGTTCTAGGTAACCAACAACTTTAGATTTAAATCGCTCTGGAAATTGGAGATGGGCAACACCACGTTTTAAACATCTATCAAAAATATCGTAATCACATTTTGCAGTCTCAAGCGCTCCAATAATAGTATGAAAGTTATCACAGCGTTCCTTCTTGTCTGAGTAGTATGAGCCTGCAAAAGCCGCCTTTTGCAAACGTGGAATTAAGTTTATTGGATTATGAACTTTAGGTTGGCAAAAGAATGATAACGACTCGGCTTGAATATTATGCTCTTTCGCATAATTAGAAATCATATTTGCATCAGTGGTATAGACATAGTCAAATAGTTTAGCTGTTGGCGCAAACCGAGAATAATGCACTGGATCCTCTTTTGACCAGAAAACTGTTGGAATTCCTTTTTGTCTACAATAATTAAGCACTTGAATTAAAACGCTCATTTGATTAGGACCATTTGATGTATAACCATAAATGAGTCCTCCCCACTGATTTTTATTACCAAACCAGCAGCTTTCAACGAACAGCATGTCGGGCTCTGCCGCCTCAATTTGTGTCTTCCAATCAATAGGTGTAAGTTGCGTAAGTCTAACTTCCATCCTAAAGCACTCTAGCGTAAATTCGTCAAGTATCGCTGCTACCTTTATTTCAGATAGTGGCCTGGCTTCTTTTCTTTCGTCTGATGAAACGGTTGCTTTTAATGCGGTTGTTCCAAGATTAACTAAATCGCTTTTACATGTGAATGCACCCTTCAACCAGACTTTTTTCTTTGTTTGCCATGTTTGAACGGCAAGTTCCAATTTAGCAGCTGCTTTTGGGGGAATTAACTGAGCGACATTATCACCCTCTAAATTAAGATAACAAAACGAACCGATAGTCTTCGATGTCATTAAACCACCGTAAGGTGGAGGGATTATATCGTTTTGACTATCAAAATAAGTCACGCCCGCAACGATCGCTTTAGGATTGTTATCATTTTGCGACTCAAATTCAAAATTTGCAGCAATTGTATGCGAAATGAGTTCATTTACTTCAAACTCAAATTTCCTTGGTGCTTTTGTTAGCAAACTTCTTTTTAAAGCGTCGTTCTTCCTTCGTTTTATTGCTAAGGTTAAATGTTTAACACATATAGATTCATCAGTCATACAATTGAAGTCGCTTAATCCAAATTGGAGATGTGTAGCGCCTTCTGGTAAATTGAATGTATGTAGTTTATTGTTGTTCCCATCGGTATCTGCAATGTACTTAAAATGTGTCTTGAATTGAGAAGAATAGCCAAGTTTGCCCATTGCATGGCATAAATCATTCCCATTTTCGTCCAATACTTTTATTAATAACACCGCCCTTTTACTTTTCACATTCGATAGATTGAAATAATCAACTCGACCGCTTACTGAAACATAGGAAGCGTGTTTAACGTCCAATTGATACCAATGTGGCGTCTTACCTGTTAGAACTACCTTTTCTATCGCAAAAAACTTCTCGAGCTCGCTGTTAGATTGGGGGAGTTCTTTAGTAAAAATAACGTTGTCTGTTGTCTCTAGTTTCAGCACATCATTCAATAACGGCTTTACATTGAATCTAAATGCAGAAACTTGTTTATTGTCTACGGATGCTTGCAAGCCGTGTTTTCGTGCAGAGGAATCAAGATGTAGAATCTTGTCTGCTTCTAAACCTTGATTTACAACATGAAGATGTACTTTCTCATTGAAGACTAGTGTTTTGAAGGAATTTTTAATGATGAAGAGCAAGCTATCATCGAAACCATTAGATATATTGCCGCTCGTTTCTTGTCTAGAGTTTGCATCATTCTGAATACCATTCGACAACGCAAAAACAAAAGGTATATTTGTGAGAACGGTAGCAGCAAAAGCTGACATCCTCACTCTCAAATCATCCCAACACAGCACAAATTGTGGACGAAAAACCTTAAATAATTCTATGAGAATTGTACTTGATTGTGAAAACCAATTCCCTCTATCTGATTCTGTATAGACCAAATTAAAGTATCGCACACCTTCAAGAGTAGCTTCATATTTGGTCAACTTAGCTCTTTGCTTCGCTTTATCTTGTTCCAATTCCTCTATGTTTGGGAGGTAAAGACATAAAACCTCAAAACCTTGCATGACAAATGCTTTAGCAAGTTCGTGATTTTTAACTGCGCTTTCTGTTTTCGAGAAAAGAATGGCATCGTCAATTATAATTGCCATGCGTTTATCGTTAGGCAATTGGCGTATTCGAGGAGAATTTTTAGCGATGAAAGTCTCAAATTGCTTTATCTGACATGTATTTGTCATTTTTTACTTCCAAAGGGGGCATTTTATGGTATTTATTGCGTAAAAGGGGATGACGACATCCCCTGTTTATCTTACTGTTCTTTTTTGAATAGCCCAGTAAAATCAAGTGCCTTACTGCACTTTTTGTGTTGTTTAAACTGTGTATGAGCAACTAAATAAACTAAAATATCTGCTGAATCAGCTTGCTCTTCAGACACTAATCGTAGTCCCTCAAAATTAGTAATATTTGGCTCAACTGCGATAACTTCGTGCATGTTGGCCAACTGTTGAGTAATGAATAGAGCGGGAGACTCTCTCAGATCATCTATATCAGGTTTAAATGCTAGCCCCATACAAGCTATGATGGGTTTTCTACCTTGTTCTTTCTCGAAGTCTTTTGCTTCATTTTTAACTTTTTCAACTACCCATTCGGACTTGTAATCATTAGTTCTTCGAGCTTGCTCGACAATTTTCGCTTTACCATTCGCAGAGTTCACAATAAACCAAGGGTCAACTGATATGCAGTGCCCCCCAACTCCACACCCTGGCTGAAGGATATTTACGCGTGGGTGATGGTTGGCGAGATTAATCAGTTCGTATACATCGATATCCATATCATCAGCGAGCATTGAGAGCTCGTTTGCAAAAGCGATATTTACATCTCTGAAGGCATTTTCAGTTAGTTTAGCCATTTCAGCCGTTTTGGCATTCGTTTCCAAGACCTCACCTTCTACAAAGGTTCGGTAGAATTCAGCAGCAGCTTTAGTTGAATCTTCATTAATTCCACCTACTACACGATCATTCTGAATAAGCTCTCGCATTATTTGTCCTGGTAATACACGTTCAGGGGAATGGGCTACAAATATATCGTTTAAATCTATCCCAAATGTCTTGAGCTCTTGCGCCATCATTTCGGTTGTACCTACTGGCGAAGTTGACTCAAGCAGAACCAGATTGCCGGGTTTGACGAAAGGTGCGATGGCTTTCGTTGCGCTTTTCACATAGTCCAAGTTAGGAATTGGAGAATCTGTTATCTCATTTTTTTGGTCATACCGAAAAGGTGTTGGAACGGCCACTAAAAAAATGTCAGCCTCCTTAGGCTCTAAATGTGCACTTAACATACCACTGTTGACTGCTGAGTGAACAAAGGTGTCTAACTCAGGCTCAACAATATGTATTTTTCCCTCATTAATAGTGTTAACCGCATGCTCATTCACATCTACTCCATGGACTCTGTAGCCACGGTTTGCAAGCAATGCTGCAGTTGGCAAGCCTATATATCCCATGCCTACTACGCATACAATTTTATTTATTTCCATTTAGATTCTCTCTTAACACTTTAATAATTCTTTCGCACGCTTTTCCATCTCCATACGGATTGTGCGCAAAACTCATCTTTTTATATGCCTCATCGCTGACAATCAATTCATTTAAACTGTCAGAAATCTTTGCTACATCAGTACCTACAAGTTTTACCGTTCCAGCACTAACTGCCTCAGGTCGCTCGGTAGTATCTCTCATTACCAAAACCGGCTTTCCAAGAGATGGCGCTTCTTCTTGAATACCACCTGAATCAGTTAAAATGACGTGCGAACGGTTCATTAAATAGACGAACGGTAAGTAATCTTGAGGTTCAATTAAAAATATATTCTCAATGTTCTTCAAAAGGCGGTTTACTGGCTCCTGAACGTTTGGGTTCAAATGGACTGGATAAACGATCTGACAGTTTGGATGCTTTTCTGCGGTTAGTACTAGCGCTTCGCAAATACGGTCAAATCCCCCTCCAAAGCTTTCACGTCGATGCCCCGTTACTAAAATTAACTTCTTCTCCTCCTGCAGAAAATCGAATTTTTTCTTCATGTCTGTATTCAGGGAATTATTTTTCTTTAGTTTATCACTCACGTCTAAAAGTGCGTCGATTACAGTGTTTCCCGTAACTGTAATGCTGTCTGAAGATACCGACTCATTTAGCAAGTTTTGTTTGGAAGTTTGAGTGGGTGCAAAATGAAATGTTGCGATGGCGCCAGTGAGTTTTCTATTGGCTTCTTCAGGCCAAGGCGAATAAATATTTCCGGTTCGCAATCCTGCTTCAACATGCCCCACCGCAATTTGTTGATAGTACGAGGCTAAACTGGTAGCAAAGGTTGTCGCGGTGTCACCATGCACTAAAACTACATCAGGAGAAAATTCTTTTAAGATCGGTTTTATACCTCGCAGTATGTTGCCAGTTACATCCGTAAGGTCTTGACCAGGCGTCATGATATCCAAATCATAATCAGGCTTGATCTCGAATAAACTCAATACTTGGTCTAGCATTTCTCTATGCTGTGCTGTAACACAAACGCGAGCATCAATACTTTTTTCCTGAGCCAACTTTATTGCCAATGGAGCCATTTTGATTGCTTCAGGTCTAGTTCCGAATACAGTTAATACTTTCATTGCTTGATTCTCGGCGTCAATTTTAATTCTTGCACTTCTTTAAAATATTTTTCTAGAAGTTGCTGTGTATTACGCAGTTGTTGCTCTAATAAATTCGTTTTATTGTAGTCGAATAGGGTCGAAGGTGAGGATTTTGGAGACGCAACAAAAGCTTGACCATTGCCAGTGTATTCTAATCTTCTTTTACATAGCCAAATATTGGTTTCAACCAAATGCTGCCCTAACTTCTGGCCTGCACTTTGGTAGTACTCAATCGCTTCTTTATAACGCCCTTCTAAGAACAGGCTATTGGCTTTTTCAAGTAAACATTCATCAGAAGCAATTTTTTGCTCTCTCTGTAAGCTCATATCTATTTTTTTTGCGAAACTTTAAAGGGCGTAAATATACCAGTACTAAAGAACTTACTCAATGCAACCTTGTAACTAAATCGTCACGATTGAACAGTCATCAACATCAAACCGCGCGGCGTATATATGAACTCGCAATCAATGGATAACTCTCTTTTTTCAACCTCTCGCTTCCATTCTTCAACTAATTGAATCTCTTCATTACCACTCGCGTTGTTTAAAAAAACGGTCACTTTAGCATTCGCAAGATAGTCTAAAATTAATAGCAGTGCAGGAAAACGGATTAGGGAAGTTTGTTTATTTATGCTGGGGCCATCTATTATGACCAATAAATCACAGGTTCGTCCGTTTAAAATGCGCTTTACTTCAAGCAATTTTTCAGAGCAATCATAAAACACACTAGATTTTTCTGTGTCTAGAGTATAAGGGGCATTTATCAATGGGGTATGACATAAATCCACATAGTTATCTAAACTGAGGTGCTCTAGCAACTGCGCAGTTTTTTTATACCATTTGCTATCGTGTTCGAAACTGACAATATAGTTTGGCAAGCTGCCCAATAGCTTGGATTCAGAATTGTCAGTATTGACAGAATCGATATGCTCAAGCGCCTTTGAACCATTTTTCATGAGATTTTTTTCAGCAATAGCTCCAGCGGCAACGCAAGTGCTCAGTCCACTACCAAATTCAATAATTACATCATAATTATTGAGCATAACCATAGATGACAATTTTGATAAGTTAGACGGTTCCATCGAATACTCTGAAAAGTTAAGAGGAAGGTGCTTTAAAGCGCTTATCTTTTGTAATTCTGCAGTGCTAGCAATCGCAGCTTTTTGTTCGTAAGCGCATTTTGTTACATGCTTTCCCAATGCATTGGCTATTTCTATGTTATCTTCACCTTGTTTTTTTATAAGGGCAGACAATCGGTCTTCAAGTTGCTGCATTGATTTACTTGTATTAAGTGACTCCTTCAATAAAGCATTTTCATTCTTCAACTGTTCCAACTCTAGTGAAAGGACTTCCGCCTGACGTTTTCGACTGCTGAACCAATCATATACCTCATCGTGTTTTCGACTGTAGTCGTCAAGTTTACGTTTGGTCTCTTCAAGCTCCTTTGAGCATTCAGAAGACTTATTACTTAAATTATCATTTAATACTTTCAATTCTTTTAATTGGAGATTTAAGCTATCTTTTTCTAAAGACGAAGATGCATTTTCTTCTTTCAGTTTTTTATTCAGTTTTTCAATCGCTTCTTGAGTCTTTTGTCGTCTTTCAATATCAGCTACTAATGCGTTGTTGTTGTTTTCCAACAAGACAATTTCGCTTTCTAACTTTTTGAGCAACGATTCCAAAGAAACAAATTTCTCTTCATACTGTGAAATCGTTTTATCCTTCAATTCAATTTCTCTTTCGATTTCATTCAGTCCTTGCAGAGCAGCACTCAGCTTCTCCTGTAAATTTAACGCTCCAGACTCCTTCTCCAGAACATTCAATCTAAGTTTTTCAATCTCCTCTTGTGCCGCTCTTTCTGACTTCTGAAGCTGCGCTATTTTCTGCAGTTCCTGACTGAAAACATAACGCGAAAAGAAAAAGTCAGGGTCATTGCTGTCTTCACTTTCAAGCTTAAAAAAAACTGATTTTAGTAACTCGCTTGCTTGATAATAGGTTCCACCTTGCTCAAACATTTCTATCTTTCCTGCAAAGATATAAATGGATTTAAAAAGAACCAGTTTTTCGGATTTAACTAACTCATTCAGAATATCGAGAAAAATACAAGGTAAGTCGATGACCAATGTATTTTGATTTCCACTCAAACCACATTCTGAAAGAAGTTTAATAATTCCTGTTACATGTATCTCAATAACTTCTTCAATGCATATGTTCGGGTAAACACTTTTAAGCCCTGAGGGCTTTCTTAATGACGAAAACTCTTCATTATTCAGTTTGTAGAAAGAACACGGATTATCATGATCTTTATAAACCGCAGTTTTGAAAAAGTCGATATTGTCGCACTCTGAAAATCGTTCTAAAGTTTTCTTATTAAAATCAATATCTACCAAATACAGATGGTCATATTCTTCAAAATTGAATGCAGGAGTGGTTGCCTCACCCGCACCTAACCATAAGAGCTTTTTTGTCATAGATCACCTTATTGTTTCTTATTATGGGTAATCATGACGGGTGATATCAACCTACCCTCTTGTCGACCACGCCTTATATAATGAATAAGAGGATTTAACTTTGATTCTGCGACATCAGGATACCGTTTTAAATACCAATTCCCGTCAAAATGTTGTGAAGGTCTTCTCCCTTCCTTAGCTCCGTAAATAAGATAATGCTCAGCGGGGTCAATGAGGGATTCCTTAACGTCTTTATAAGTCGCCAAATACCAATCTGCTTCAAAAAGTTCGCTGGTGTAAATCAAGCTTATGTCTTGAATAAGCTGCTTTCGTTTTTTAGCATCTCTATCGACAATATTCGAAAGCTTTTCCATTCGGCTGGATACTTTCCAAATTTTACTTTGTTTAATTGTTCTAAGTTCCGCCAACTCTGCCCTTAATTGATGTTCAATCTTTAGTTTCGCTGCAAGCTTATTTTCTACGTTTTTAATTTCTCTAGCGGCTTTCTTTTCAAGCATGGTGTGAGATGACTTCAATGCACTTATATCACTTAAGCGCTTATCCAGAAGAGTTTCGAACTCTTTTATTTTGTCTGTAAACCGTTTGTTTAGCGATTGAATTTCATCTTCGTGAGCAGATACCATCGCTTTTTTTTCAGCCACTAACATTTTTGTCTTGTTTCGCTCTTTAAATAAGCAAGATTCACAATTTTTGAGCAAATCATTTTGTTTGGCGCCACTAATCCTAAAATTTTCTATCTCTGATTCAACTTTTGATTTCTCTTGCTTAAGTTCATTCAAAGTGTCCACTTTTACTTCTATAGCTTCCTGAACTAAGTGTAATTGCTGTAATAAACGAGCGTTTTCTTCTTTAAATATCTGATTTCCTGTATGCAAATTGATGAGTTCTTCCTCCATGCCTTCGAGTTGAGGAAAAAAAACGCTTTGTTTTTCACTTACCATGAAACAGGATTCTATCTTTCTGAAAATTTTTAATAATTGCGGATTTTGATGGACTAGACTATGGCAAATGATGTCATAAAAATCTTGCTTAATTGATAAGGAATCAAGTGAGATATGCGGAAGCGAATCTGAAACTGACTCATTTGTTGGAGTTTCAGGCTTTTCAAATAAAGTGGACATTGGATAAATTCTTAAATACTTCCTATTTTTTTTATAGAGTGCAAGCAAACTATCTAGAAGTGACTCGACTGTGCTCACCCTCGATGTCAAGGATTCAGAATTTGAAAAGGACTTAAATAAAATATGCAATGGAGGGACGATGAGTGAGACGCTGATACGTTTCGCCAGTAATTTAGCAAGCTCTTCGTTGGACAATACCTTTTTAAGTAGTACAGTTAAATTTTCATCGGTATAGCTTTCAACCTTGTTAACGATTGGAAACTCGGCAACTTTGCATAATTCTTCCCAATGTTGAGAGTTAAAAATGGTACAAATTAATGACATTGGTCTTCCATCTTAAAAACAAGTATTTCCAATTTACATGACAGTAAGAAAAAACAATATGATATCAAAGCTGAGTTAAGAACGCACTTGATACATCGCTATCATGCTGTTAGGAGCGTTACTTTTAATCGGTTAATTTTGATTGACTTTTTGGTACTGACTGAAATGCAGTACCCCCGCATAAACTTTACACAGTAATGGAAAATTTATAAAACCATATGTAATTGAGAAAGTTCTCCTGTTTTCAAGACAGCAGAACATTAGCATTTTCTTAATGCTTCATCACTTAAACATGGACGAGACTTTTTCCGCAAACTCTTTGCCTAAGTCAGGGTGACGTCTTGCATATTCGACATTAGCAAGCATATAGCCTAATTTTGAGCCACAATCATGACTTTTACCTTTCATGTAGTAAGCATCAACCTGCTCAAATTCCATCAGTGAATCAATAGCATCCGTTAGTTGTACCTCATCACCGGCACCTGGAGGCGTTTTAGCTAATATGTCCCAGATTTTTTCAGATAAAACATATCGTCCAACCACTGCGAGGTTAGAAGGGGCCTCATCGCGTGAAGGTTTTTCAACCATCTTGTGCATTTTACCCGATTCACCCGGTTTTAATTCGCGACCTTCAAGATCTACAATGCCAAACTTTGAAATATCTTCGTCTGGTACTGCTTCTACCATTACCTGACTTACGCGAGATGTATTAAAGGTTGCCACCATATCGGCCAGATTATCTTTCCTGGGATTGGCCGAAAAATCATCGATAATTACATCTGGTAGCACCACGGCAAAAGGACTATCCCCAACTAAAGGTAATGCGCAAAGAACCGCATGACCCAGGCCATTTGCTACGCCCTGCCTTACATGCATAAT
Source organism: Ningiella ruwaisensis (assembly GCF_004798935.1). Taxonomy (GTDB): domain Bacteria; phylum Pseudomonadota; class Gammaproteobacteria; order Enterobacterales; family Alteromonadaceae; genus Glaciecola; species Glaciecola ruwaisensis. Next base: position 129,971 of record NZ_RAHT01000005.1, read on the forward strand.
AGTAACATCTTTCGGAATAATTTTTTGTACTTCCTCCAGCAACTGGCGCTTTACACGCTTTTCAAGCGTTGCTTCCAGCTCAAAAGATGTATCAAAATGATTTTCTATGCTGTTTTTACTGGCATGTGTAACAAGTATAATTTCTTTTAAGCCTGCCGCAACGCATTCTTGCACAACGTATTGAATGAGCGGCTTATCAACAACAGGAAGCATTTCCTTTGGAATTGCCTTAGTGGCGGGTAGCATGCGCGTACCTAAACCTGCGACAGGTATAACGGCTTTTTTAACTTGGCTCATAATTATTTTACTCCTTTAACTGATAGTCCACGACCAATACCGTAATAATGCAAGCCATATTCCATAAGTAAACTCGGTTCGTATAAGTTACGCCCATCAAAAATGACATCATCATTAAGCGTCGATTTAATCCAATTGAAGTCGGGCGCTCTGAATACTTGCCACTCTGTGCAAATGACTAAACAGTCGGCGCCATTTAATGCGGATTCTTTCGTCCCTACTAAAGTAAGATCCTTACGGCTACCATAAATGCGTTGAGTTTCTTCCATCGCTTCAGGATCGTATGCCTGCACCTTCGCGCCCTGCTCCCACAACTTTTCCATCAAAACGCGGCTTGAGGCCTCGCGCATATCATCCGTATTAGGTTTAAAAGAAAGCCCCCAAAGCGCAATTGTTTTGCCTGATAACTTGCCAGAATAGTGTTGCATTATGTAGTCGAACAATTTTTCTTTCTGACGGTAGTTTACCGACTCAACGGATTCAAGAATTTCTGCCTTATAGCCAATCGCATTTGCACTACGAATAAGCGCTTGCACATCTTTGGGGAAACAAGAACCACCGTAACCACACCCAGGATAAATAAACTGATAGCCTATTCGGGGGTCGCTTCCTATTCCTCTTCTAACATTTTCTACATCGGCGCCAAAATGCTCTGCTAAATTGGCAATCTCATTCATGAAACTAATTTTGGTAGCTAGCATACAGTTTGCCGCATATTTTGTGAGTTCGGCGCTACGCTCATCCATTACAATAATTTTGTCGTGATTGCGATTAAAAGGAGCATATAATTCTCTTAGCTTTTTCTCTGCTCTCTCGCTTTGTGTACCTAGTATAATTCTGTCTGGACGCATGCAATCATTTACTGCGGCACCTTCCTTTAAAAACTCGGGATTAGAGACAACGTCGAAAGCAACTGTCTTATTCAGGCTGGCTTGTACGTTTAAAATTTTATCTCGCACTTTATCTGCTGTGCCAACGGGTACGGTCGATTTATTGATTACAATTTTAGGGGATTGCATATGCTCAGCGACGCTGGATGCTACTGCCAAAACATACTGTAGATCTGCTGAACCATCTTCATCCGGGGGAGTACCTACCGCGATAAAAATGAGCTCCCCAAAATCAATAGCTTCTTTTGCATCGGTGGTATAACGTAAACGACCTGCGTCGTAGTTCTTTGTGACTAACGGTGTTAAGCCAGGTTCGTAAATTGGAATAATCCCTGCTTTTAGATTATCTACTCGTGCCTGATTTATATCAACGCAGTAAACATCGTGTCCTACTTCTGCAAGCACTGCTGCTTGCACTAATCCTACATAACCGATTCCAAAGACCGTAACTTTCATACTGTTTCCCTTATACCTTATAAATTTTGTGTTAAATCATACATGCAATTTTTAGTGCATTTATGTCGGTTATTTTTTATAACGCCCCGATTTTCCTCTTATCCCGTCAATGATTCCTCTGAACATAAACTTAATTCGCTGCAACGAGTTTTCATGGAGGCAACTATTAGCAAGCATTCGAAGTGGCATCAATGCTAGGTTCCGTACCTTCCAATATAACGGAACGTAGGGTCGCCGTGAAAGCAGCAAAATATTGCGGAATTGATAATATAATCTTATTGGCGAACCAACCTTCATGGTAACACCCACAAATTTTCTTCTAGCATCGCCCAAACGATGTAACATTTCCACTTTTTTGGCAATCGCTACATTTAATGACACACTTTTCGCGCGCCAGCACCACTCATGGTCAACACCGTCTATAAAAAGTGACTCATCCTTGTATCCTACTTTTTCAATATGCTCTAACCATATCAACATGCCCGAAGAAATAATTTGGGTTACGTAAATCAATTCATCAAATTCATAAATCTCACGCTGAATAAGCGGTTTCACAGGTTTATCAGAAAATGAACATATTACTCTCGGTCCAATCGCAATCACCGATTGCCCAGCTCGTTGAGAGGCAACATGCAAAGAAGAAAGTTTAAATACCATATCGTTAGATATATTACTGTCTTGATCTAGCAACAGTGCGTACTCAAACTTTTCGGATTTTAGGCGTTTCAAACCAATATTATGCGCTGCAGCAATACCAATATTTTCTGGATGGTGAAGATACTCAGTAACAGGTCCTATTTTTGATTTTGCGCTCGCAATAAGGCTATTATCAATAACAACAATTTTATCCACTTGCTGAGAAAGCGAATTAATTAAGCGTATTACTTGTGTGATATCGGGATTATACAAAACAACTATTGCGCCAATCACAGGAGCTCACACTTTGTCTTTGCTAGAATAACGGTCAACTTTATAGGCTAGCTTTACGATTTTAGACGGCATCATTCGCAGACCTAAAACCGCAATTGCATAAAACAAGTTTGACGCGTTCATTTTTTGAAGTTTTTTCATTGCATGAATACGCGCAGAAAATTCATTAAAGGATTTTTTTATACCTCTGCGCTTATAAAAGTTTTTTACTCGTCTAAATTGAAGCAGTGTTTCTTGCAAATTGGCGAATTTAAACCCTTCTACCATTAAATCTATCCACAAATAGTAGTCTTGCGTGTTTCTTAAATCATCTCGATATCGAAAACCTTGTTCGAACACGCTCATGCGTATACCTACAGTAGGATGATTAATGGGACATCTTCTGGGAAGTAGCTTTAATATGCTTTCGTGTTTTTCCGGCAATATTCGTCTACCTACAATTCTTCCTTTTTCATTTATTTCGACTAAAGATGTGCCAAGAATACTAATTTCAGGATGCCGTTTAAAAAAAAGAACTTGTTTTGATAAGCGATCGGGTAAGGATTTATCGTCTGAATCCATACGAAAGAAGTATTCAATACTCTTAAAGCGTTGCAGTACCAGGTTAATTGCGCTGTTCATACAAACGCTCAGTCCCGAATTCTCTTCCATTTCAACAAGCATAAAATTATGTGTATGGTCAGCTTTATCTTTCAATAAAGAACGCATCTCGTTGTCTATTGGTCCATCTATAACAACAATTAAGAGAAAATCAGTGTATGTCTGATTTAAAATGGATTCAATCGCTTGTAAAGCCCAAACTGAATTGTCTTTTTCATATAAACTAAGTGCTACAACTGAGCTAACGTCAGCATCATCTTGTACATCCGATACAAGCTCAAATGGTTTACTCAAACCTAATTCACCTCAAAGCGTGTTGTTTTTAGCCTAACACTTTTCACGTAAAGGTGAATGGTATCAAAACTCTACTTTTTTTTATAAGTGTTTTTATTTTCTATGTTCTAACGCAAAGGAAAACGGCACTATTAACGCTTAAGCTCTTTCACTGTTGCCAAGAGTATTTTAGCAATACCGAATAGCATCAAGTTAATCACAACAAACAAACTAACATTGAAAAAGACTTTTGGAAAAGCAGCCTCTTCTGGAAAAGTTGGTGATTCAACAGTGACCAAATATTTTATCTGTCGATAAGCTTCAATTCGTGCTTTTTCAAGTGATACTTGAGATGATGTATAGGCTTGTAAAGCAAGCTCCAAATCAATTCTATAATCACTGAATTGCGCCATAATTTGACTCACACTAAGATCTCGTGCATTTACTGATGAGCCGGATTCGTCCAAGTCCTCTGATGTCAGTCGAGAGCGTTCGTCTAGTAACTGTTGCTCAAGACTCTCCAATTCTGCTGCTGCCTGCAATACCAATGGTGCGTTTTCACTCATACTTGATCGCAAAGAACGAAGCTGCGCACGCTTGCTCGCAATTTGCGATTCTAAGGCATAGGTAATTTGTTGAAAAGCCATACCCTCTGCTTGTGGATCAAGCAAATTGTACTCTCGTTGAAACGCCAAAAGGTTTGCTTTGGCTTTTTTAAGCCTATCGTCAATAAGTGCATATTCATTTTTTACGAATTTAAGCTGCTCCTCCGCTAACATTTGGCTTATGTTATTGATAAAGATTTCTGCGTGACTGACAATTTCTACAGAGATTTTATGTGCCATGTCCGGCTCATATGCCTGAACCGCTACTAAAAGAATATTTGATTGATCGTCAATCTCAACTTTTACACGATTTTTATAATAGGACAAAAAGTCTTCTTGACTTGCATCCTTGCTCAGTCGACTAATCAAATCAAATTCATTATCAGAAAAGTGTTCTCTTAACGATAACTTCTGTTCTAAATGATTCAACATATCATTTGAGTGAATAAACGCTTTCAAAAGCTGTACGTCTGGACTATCTGAACTTACTCCAAATCCAGATAACAAAGCCATAGTTGGATCTAATGTACTTGCAGAATCTGGTGTTTCTACGATTAGTTTAGCCTGACTTTCATACCGTGGAGAAGCAATCAAGGCCTGATAGACAAAAAAGCATAAAAAAGGTAAGAGAACAAAATAGAAAAGCGGTCTTTTTGCTAATATTTTTTTTATTTTTATCGCATATTTATTTGTGTCTGAATGAAGTTTTTTACTCTTTTTTAAGAGTCGCGAGTTCTTATCTTGCTGTTGATTCATTTTCTGAGTGTCTTTCTCATCTTTTGTCATAGTGATTGATACTTCTTGATGCCTTCATCCAAGTCTTCATAATAGTATAATTTGCCTTTTTCTATAATGATGGCACTCTCACAAAAAAGTCTAATTTCACTCATATCATGACTTACCATAATCACCTTAGCCTCTTTACTCTTTTCAACCAGCGCCTGCTTCGCACGCGATCTAAATTTTGTATCTCCTACCGAAGTTACTTCATCAATTAAATACACATCAAAATCGATGTTGATTGAACACGCAAAAGCCAGTCGAGGTCGCATGCCACTGGAATAGCTTTGTACGGGTAAATCAAATTTTGCTCCCAATTCTGAAAATTCCAACACTCTTTCTTCATAAGCTGATAAGTTTGCCACGCCGTTAATTCTGCCAATAAATCGAGTATTTTCACGGCCAGTCATTTTGGGATGGACACCAGCTGCCAATGCCACTGGCCAAGATACACTCAACTCGGTGCTAATCTCACCTTCGTTTGTATATTCACTTGCTGCAATTAGTCTAAACAATGTTGATTTTCCTGAGCCATTTGCTCCCAATATTGCAACATTTCGATCAGTCGGAATATCAAACGAAACATTCTTAAAAATATATTGATTGCCTAAGCGACTTGGATAATATTTAGTTACGTTTCTAAGGCTTATCATCTGCTGACTGCCATTTTCCAAAAAGCGTTATAAACGGCTAGTCCTCCGAATAAGAGTGTAAGTGTTGTAAGAAGCAAAAACTGGAGACTCACGCCCTCGTTTCCATATGAGAATGATGCACCGTATCTTGCTAACTCAATAGCGTGTAAAATGGGGTTCCAATCTAAGAATTTCCAATATTCTTTTGGAATGTCCTGTAGCGAAAAAAAAACAGCAGAAATGAAAAATAACGGCCTTGTTGCAAGTTGACGCACTTTTTTTACTTCACTGATATACATTTCAAGAATCGAAAAAAACAACCCTAATGATGCAGCAAGGACGATGACAGAAAACAAACATAATAAAAATAGCAATGCGTTATCCATCTGTATTTCAATACCCATGTAATACATGAATACACCCACACCGAGTAATGTAAACAGTTTTACCAGCGTTTCAAAAATTAATGCCGCAATTATTGAGCTTATAGGTTGTACTTGTCTGAATGAATACAAGGATTTATTTTTAGATACCGCTTGAACAGTGCCATTCAATATTTGTAAAAAACCCTGTATAAACAGTATACCAACAGCCATAAATGTGAAAGTCGATAATGTATGCGTTTCCTCGCCATTGATTAACCCCCTCAGAAAAGCGAGAGCGATTATAAACAATAAAGGATTGATAACTGCCCAACTTATGCCGAGCTTGTCATTAAAACCCGTCCTGACTTCGCGCATTAGCAGAGCGAAGATTACGTCCTTCCATATTTCCCAATTACTTCTCTTTAATACCGTTGTTGAGGACATATTAAACTGTAAACTATAATTTATTCAGTGAGATCAAGCGCAACATTCGCTGTAATCGCTAACTGATAAAGAATTTGTGTAATATCTTTCACAGACTGCATAATTTTTTCGTCTGTTTTAGGTAACACTAATATTTGATCTCCTGGTTCCAAGATTGTTTTTTGGGAACTTCCAATCCAATAAAAGCCATTCTGAGGGTTTATGGATTCGGTTAAGCCATTGGCTTTTACAATTACAATGCGTTCATCATTGGCACGTTCAGTGAAGCCACCTGCCCACGCGACGTAATCACTTACTTCTGCTTGTGCGTTGTACACTAGTGCCTGCGGTAATAAAACCTCTCCAGAAACCTGTATAAGCTCGCTTCTAATAGGAATAACAATCTCATCACCCTGCTCGAGTCTGATGTTAGCTACTTTACCATCTTCTGCAATTACGACTTTCCCCAAGGGCTCTACTCGTCTTGCCCTCTCAATAAACCGTGATACTAACTCAGCTTCACTTGCCCTGATAGACGCCTCCCCACTGCTAGATGCTGGAGAAGTAAATACACTGCGTTCTAATCTTTGTAGGGATTCTTCTAATAAGACTTTTTGCTGTAAAGCGACACTTTCCCGCTTGAGAAAAACATTTTCAAAATCCGCCTCTTGCGGTTTGATTTCGATGTGATTAAGGAGCTCTAGCAACTTAGTCCCTTTACGCACGGTATAAAACGATGGTCCCTCGTAACTACCAGATAATTGCACGCTAATTACTTCAGGTCGAGTATCATCATTAAAAAGTACCTCATCACCATCCATCAATTCAAAATCAGTGAACTTTTCTATGGGCATATATACCGTAATTGGTCCGTTCGCCCTATTTCCTGATACAGCGACGTGACTTGCGCTATTCAAGGGACGTGATAATTCCATTAAACGGCCGCCAGAAAGTTCGTTAGATAATAATTCAAACATTACTGGATTTCTGGCTTCACCCTCCACGATAACAGTGGATTGTTGCTTACCAACTAAGATCACATCATCATCTTGAAACGAAATCGATGGGAGAAAGCCTTCTGTCAAAAATCGATAAAGATCTATTTGTTGAATAACTTCACCAGCACGCAATACTTCTATATCTCTAAAACTGCCCATAGTCGTGTCAATTCCACCTGCACTAGCTAAATAAAAAAGCAGTGAATCGGCAGAGAATCCTGCATATTGACCAGGTTGATTGACCGGTCCAGAAACATATACGTTAACCGGAGTGGCTGTGAGCAAGTTCACATACATATTTACGTTGTTAGGAAAGACACTTTTAATCTTCGATGTCACTATTTGATTGACTTGATTTGCTGGCGCGCCCTCAAGTTGTACAGGTCCTACATCTTTTATAAAAACATTTCCAGCATTATCAACAGTGAGAATTTCTTCTCGATTGACGGTGCCCCACATCTGCACACTTATCTTATCTCCGGGAGCGACGCGATAAGCACTGTTTAAACCATCAGATCGCGTTGAAAAATTACCGCCTGAAAAAAGGCTCTCGCCGTAAAGTTTGACTTCTGAGGAATCATTTAAAGCGGAGTTATAATTCTGCGCCTGATTCATTGAAAGCTGATTATTCTGACGGCCAGTGTTTCTACCTTCTGTTTGTATAAATTGTGAGACATCTATACGTTGAGACTCAGACGCTTGTCTCGCCTGTTGCAACTGTTCCTCTGTTAGATTCTCTTGCGCAAAAACGAAAGAAAATGAAAAAACCAGTGTTAACAGCGCTAAGGATTTACTTAATTTTAGTCTATTAATCATTCGCATCAGTCCTCTCATAAAAATCTGAAAGTACCTGATCAACTTCAAAAACAACTTGCTCGTCTGGCGTTTTGCAAATAAGTTTTCTGATGCTCTGACCATTGAATACACGACATTCGTTGCCGGCCGCAGAGAAGTAGGACTTTCCGGCAGTAAATGTTGTTCCTGACATCCTGATACCCATATTCTCTTCCAAAGTGAATAGGTTTTCGTCCATTTCCACTATTTGAAATTTTGATGAAATGGCCTTTTCAGAAACTAATGGAACTGTCGCCTCGGGTTGCTTAATTGATGAACAAGCTCCTAGGAACATCAGAGAAAATGCCACTGCCAATTTGTGCGTATGGGTGCGTTTAAAGTGAAAAGCCAAAGGCGATAGAGAAAAAACCGTATATTGCATTTAAAATGTTAAAACCATTGCTATTTCGCTCTCAGTTTTCTTATAAAACTCAGGATAGTCCAAATATTTTGTAAAACAAAGCTATAGACGATCAAGGTAACGATAAACAAAGAGAACATTATATATTCAGCGACATTATATATTTCACCGACTATGCCAACAATCGCGCACAAAAGCCCCAGAGCCAATATAGCTAACAGTGCTTTGTGAGATGAGAGACCGGCACGCATGAAAATATTATGAAGATGCTGACGGTCTGGTCTTAGCATAGACTGACCTTTTCGGGCTCGTCGATACATAATTGCTGCCATGTCCAGAAGGGGTAAGCCTATAATCCAAACAGCAGTAATCGGTCTTATGGCTTGAGTGCTACCTTGCGTATAGTCCACTAGCAACCAAACAATAGTGAGTCCGACAAACATACTACCACTGTCACCCATGAATATCTTATTTCCTTTAAAACCTTTCATACTCAAATTAAAAGCTAAAAAAGGAACAATCGCGGCAACCATCATCATAGGAGTCATAATTAAATGCCCATTATTTGAGGCAACTAATAAAAACACGACAGCTAATAATACAATTAGGCTTATACCACCTGCTAAGCCATCAATTCCATCAATCATATTAAAAGCGTTGACTACACCAACCACGCAAACCATGGTGAAAAAATAACCTGATATGTCGAGTTTTATATCACCAATAGAAAAAATGTCGCCCAGATTCATTATTGAATTTTGCGCAACCCACACCATTATCGATGCTACCAAAAATTGACATATCAACCTGCCCTTGGCACTTAAATCAAACTTGTCGTCCAGCATACCCAGCAGTACGATTAAAAACGAGGCGGTAAAAAATAATCCACTTCGCTCATACCATACATCAAAAAGTAAACTAGCCACCAGCACTGAACTAAAGATTGCCAAACCGCCAGTAAGCGGCACTGTGCCATTGTGATGTTTCCTTGCACTGGGATGATCTACTAAACCTAGTTGATGTGCTAGAGGACTCATAAAAAGCAACATCACTAATGCTAGTGCAAACGTAGTGAGCAGAGGCATTAATTCGAGATATAAAAACATACTAAATACCATTCCTTGGCAAGGTTGATGCAACGTTCAATGCGAGACTTTTCGCAAGGCGCGACGATACAAATGTTGATACCAATGTTTTATAAATGATCTTTAAAATAGATATTGCAATATAAGCAACATTAAAACTACTAATTATCAAAGCGCGTTCCCATATTTTATTATGATTTTTTTAGTAACAGTGTCAATGCGGTTATTTATGCAATAAGTGCTCCAAGCATAATAAAACGTCTTTTTTAAATCCACGCAAGAGTATAGCAATAAGATTATACCTAAAGCTATAAAATAGTATTATTGCTCTAAAATTATGCAAAAGCTTAACATATCCCTTACCTCGTGTGATCATCTCTAAAAATCTGCTATACATTTTTAGTCTTATAGCCTGACGTTCACAAAATAAACAATCTATCGGTCATCTTAAAGAAACTTGCTCGGTTGAGAGTTTTAATTGCATAATGCCTCCGACACTTTTGAAATGCGTCGCTAAATAACAACAATAAGAAGGGAAAATCATGTCGACAGACTCAGCAGCAAAACTGCCCACAGAAAAACAATTCCTCGGCCATCCATTTGGCCTTGTCACCGTCTCGGTCACTGAAATGTGGGAACGCATGAGCTATTATGGCATGCGCGCGCTTTTAGTACTGTTTATGACTGCTTCTATACAAGAAGAAGGCCTAGGTATGACGGTAGCCGCAGCATCTGCAATTTATGGCCTTTACACTGGCGCGGTATACTTTTTTGGTTTACCTGGTGGCTGGTTAGCAGACCGGCTTTTCGGCAGTCAAAAAGCCGTATGGTATGGCGGCATTATCATCATGATAGGCCACATCATTCTTGCTATTCCGTCTGAATACAGCTTTTTTATTGGTTTAATCTTTGTCGTGCTAGGAACAGGCTTACTCAAACCTAATATCAGCGCGATGGTAGGGGCAATGTACACGCCAGACGACCAGCGCCGAGACAGCGCGTACACTATTTATTACATGGGCATAAATTTAGGCTCAATTATCGGCTATTTTGTATGTGGCTGGCTGCAAGTAAACGCAGGCTACCACTATGCATTTGGCGCGGCAGCAGTGGGAATGGGCTTAGGTTTAGTCCTTTATAAAATGACAGGCCGTCACATTGCCGGTATTTTAGAAAAACCAACTCAACCGCTCTCTCCTGTTGCAGCAAAACGCGCTTACATGGGGATCTGGGCGTTTGTCGCTTTTGTCGCTATTGTTGCCGCTTTATTAATGAGCGGTACTATTGGTTTTGATCCCACCTTCGTTGCGCAAAATGTTGCCGTTATCATTGGTTTGGTATTCTTAGGCTATTTCAGTTTTATTTATATAAGCGGCGGTTTAAATGGTGATGAGAAAAAACGCATGCTTGCCTTGTTTCTCATTTGCATTGCGTCAATCTGTTTTTGGGCGGGTTTTGAGCAAGCGGGTTCATCGTTAAATCTTTTTGGTCGTGATTATACCGAGCGTATGATGGGTACCTTTGAAATTCCACCGGCATGGTTTCAGTCAGCCAACTCCATCTTCATTATTATCTTGTCGCCATTTTTTGCTTACATGTGGATGGCACTGGGCAAACGCATGATAGAGCCAAGTTACAGCATTAAATGCGCCCTTGGTTTGATGATTATGGGCTCTGGATTTATCGTTATGTTTTTTGCCGCGCAAATAGCGGCAAGCGGGCTTAAAGTCGCACCACATTGGTTAATCACTACGTATTTCTTGCATACGGTGGGTGAGTTATTGCTAAGCCCGGTTGCCCTTAGCGCCGTCAGTAAATTATCGCCAAAACGCTACGCAGGCCAAATGTTCGGTGTATTTATTTTAACTTACGCTATGGGAAGTATCGTAGCAGGTTTATTCGCCGGCCGCTTTGATCCTGAAGCGGTAGAGCAAATGCCAGATCTTTATTTACAAATTACCTTCTTTGCTATGGCTGTTGGCTTGGTACTGTTAGCTTTTAGCTTTGTTACCGGCAAATGGGAAAAGCTTGCAACTCAACGGCTACGGCGGTCGAATAAGCGTAATCCTGTCGTTTACAACTTAAGGGCGATTTTTATCGCCCTTTTTCGTAGAATCTCGACAGAGTAGATATAATGTATGAGCCGAATTAGAATCGTTATTGAGAAGAGCATTCCTCAAAATAAAGAAGCTTCAAGCTCATTCGTGAGACGCTTGACAAAAACATCCCTGTTTTTTGACAATTTATTTTGAGGAATGCTCTTCTCAATAACGATTCGAAACGGTCCTAACAGTCACAATATGCTATGGTAAATGAAATTAATAACGCCAATTCTTTGATAAAAAAGGAACGATGTGAAGATTTATACCTCCACAAAAAAAATACCGGGTCTTGAGAATTTGCCGCTTACTGAGCGAATGCGCATCATTGAACAAGCGTCGAATAAAATGCCGGTTCCGGAAAAAACCTTATTAAACATTCTCAAGCTTTTGGTCTTAATACCTGTATTTGTATTGGTTTTGCGAGTAGTCGAGAGTTGGTGGTCACTGGCATGGGCAGCGCTCATACTTTTACTCTATCCTTTATTAGTTAAGCCCTTACAATATTCCATGGCAGTCAAGCATTTACCGCCGCAGCCTAAACAAAACGCAGATGCAGATACGCAAAAGGGAACACCCTCAAACAAAAAGGATGATGAATGAATACAGTATTGGTTACAGGAGGCAGTGGATACATAGGCAGTCACACTGTTCTTCAGTTAGTAAACGCCGGCTACGATGTGCTTGTCCTAGACAACTTTTCTAATTCATCGAGAGAAAGTCTGACTCGCGTTGAATCACTCTGCGGCAAAAAAATCCCGCTTATAGAAGGTGACATTCGCGATGAAACTGCGCTAAACGCCTTATTCAAAAACCATGATTTTAGTGCTGTAATTCACTTTGCTGGGTTGAAAGCCGTTGGCGAATCTGTTGAAAAACCCGCTTTGTACTATGAAAATAATGTCTACGGCACCTTAAATCTATGTAAAGTAATGGCGGCTCATAATGTGAAGAACATCGTGTTTAGCTCGTCTGCAACTGTGTACGGCGATCCTGTAGAATTGCCCTTACATGAAGGCCTCCCCACTGGTACGCCAACCAATCCATATGGCATGTCCAAGCTTATGGTCGAACTGATACTAAAAGACTTTTATAAAGCCGATAATGACTGGAATATCGTGCTGCTTCGTTACTTTAATCCGGTTGGCGCACATATTTCTGGCACCATTGGGGAAGATCCAAACGGCATCCCGAATAACCTGATGCCTTTCATAACGCAAGTTGCTACCGGAAAACGCGAGTACTTAAGTGTGTTTGGTGATGATTACAATACACCTGATGGTACAGGTGTGCGTGATTATATCCACGTGGAAGACTTAGCGGATGGACATTTAAAAGCCTTGAAGAAAATAAACGATAAAGCCGGATTATTTGTTTGTAATTTGGGAACAGGTCAAGGTTACAGCGTTCTTGATATGGTCAAAGCATTTGAAGACGCAAGTGGACAAAAAGTCCCCTACAAAATTGCCCCTCGCAGAGCAGGTGATGTTGCATCATGTTATGCAGATCCAACGCTTGCAAAAAACGAGCTTGGCTGGGTAGCGCAAAAAAACCTGCAAGAAATGTGTGAAGACTCATGGCGCTGGCAAAGTCAAAACCCAAATGGTTATAAAGGAATGCAAGGCGAGTAGCGAGTAAAGAGTACAGAGTGGCGAGTAAAACTACTCGCCATCTTCGAACAAAGACTCAAAGTCCTCAAAATCTTCGGCTTCTTCCTGTATCTCTTCTTCGGTGCGCTGGCCAAACTTTCCATCACTTAACTCAAAGGCCGAGCGCTGAAAATAGGCATCTCTTACAAATAAGTATTGGTCAAGGGCGCGCTCCAAATTAGCTTCCTGATCAAGTAAGGTTGCACGTGTTTCCAGTAATCGAACAACCGCTGCGCCTACGGCATATTGATCCGCTAGCACGGTTTCAGGCCAATAAAACCGGTCTACCATCTCTCCGGTAAAATTCCTCACATCGCTTGGACCTAAAATGGGTAACATAATATACGGACCGGTTCCAATGCCTAAATTACCCAGCACTTGATTAAAATCCTCTTCCTGTCGCTCTATACCCATTGATTCGGCGACATCGAACAATCCAAATATGCCGATGGTTGAATTGATGACAAAGCGGCTGAAACTGGCAAAGGAATCTGAAGGCTTACCCTGCAGAAAGTTATTTATCACGTTTGCAGGCTCCTGAATATTTTCCGAGGCATTCAGCAAACCGTTTCTAACCGGCATGGGGGTAATTGCAACATATCCTTGAGTAACAGGTTTGAGTATAAAACGATCTAGCACATCTCGGTTAAAATCCCAGACTACCCGGTTAACAGGCTCAAACGGGTCGCTGACTGTTGTTCTGTCTTCCTGTGCTTGATTGATTCTCGCTTCTTCAAACTGCTCGCGCTGACTACTTGTGCAAGCACTTAAGAGCGTGATCCCTATAAATAAAATACTTGTTCGCCAAGCTTTGCTCATTTTCACTTACAATTCCTTATTAATTAGCAAACGATGCTCACTTAGTTTTCCTTGCTCTATAGCAAGTTGCGAAATTTCGCCCTGTAGCTCACCACTACTTGGCATAACATCCGCATCTGCTGAAATTCGCGCCGTGATCTTAACATTGTTGGCAGAAGAAAGCGTCACCCCTGGCATCATCGCATCTTCATCAGAAAGCATCACTTGAAGCGGAAATTGGGACGAAAAAGCACTTAAGCTTGTCCGATTCACCGCTAGCGGAACACGCGACTGGTTATCTGCGTTCTGAGCGAATACTATTAGATACCCACTGGCGGGCAACTTGGATTGCAAGGATTTATCTAAATCAATATTTAGTACAAGTTGAGTAGGTGCGTCTTCTGACTGAGCAGACAATTGCGAGTCTTTCTCTTCAATCGTGTTTTCTGAAGCCGCGATTTCAGAAGCCAAGCTTTGCGTATTGTTGCCTTGCAAGATTAGATTCTCCGGTACGCCTATGCTTATAAGTTGCGACACTAGAGATTGATAAAAGCTACTTTGAGGCGAGAGTTGATCGCGGATCATCACAAAATTATTGAGCGCAAGTTCGGTATCGCCAAGTTGAGTGGCTACCACAGTAAGCAACAATCGATAATCACGATTATCCGGTTCAAGGTTGACCAAGTAGGTCACTTGCCGCTTCGCGTTTTCAAGGCTATCTTCTGTACCTTGCGCCATTAGCGCCTGTGCGTATTTTTCTCGTAAGCCTAAATTTCGTGGCTCTATATCCAAAGCCTTTTCAAACGCAGCAACAGACTCTTCCATTCTGCCTATCGCCATTTGTACCTGACCAAGTAAGCGCCATCCTTCAATATCTTCGGGAGACTCGCGAAGGCGTTTGCGGATAACCAGGGCAAATTTGGCGTAATCGTTTGGCGTGACTTCAACACCTGCGCCCAAGCCTGCCTGGCCAGTTATTTTTCGCGTGAGCTCAGCAGCATCCTCTTGAGCTGCCAAATATTCCTGTAATCCATCGAGCTGATTCGCATTAAGATATACCCAAACACCTACAACTAGGGCGGGTATTGCCAATAAGCCGAGCATGGGCCAGTTAATCGCACTCTTTTTATTTGCATCTTGGGTTGCTTTTGAAGCATTTTCTGAAGCACTTTCTATAGCATCGAGCGCGTCTTTATGTATACGCACACCTTGTAGTCGTTCCGTTTCTTCAACAAGTGCCAGTTTTAGTTCCTTTACCGCACTGAGCTTGTCTTTTTCGGAGATAAGTCCTTCTTCGACTTCTCGATCTAGCTCGCTAATACGCTGCTTCACCACGTTAGCATTCGTAACGTGTATACGCTTTATTTTGGCTTTATTTTGTTTTGACGTGAGTAACAGTGGTACAAAAATAAACAAAGTCGACAATGCCACTAGCACCGCCGCTATAATAAAAAATTCAGTCACTTATTCTTCCTTTAACAGCTCTTCTGCTCTCGCAAGGCGAGCCTCTACATCGCTATCATCGACTTGTTTACGTCGTTTGATAAACATAAACAGCATGGCAAATGCGAAAAGAATGGGCACCAACCAAAGCCAGACCGTTGCCGCATTTACAGGGGGTTGATAATGAACAAAATCACCATAACGCTGCTTCATCCACGAAATCACTTCTGATTCATCCTTGCCTTCTCGCATTAATTGGTACACTTTTCGACGCATGTCATGTGCTATCGGCGCGTCAGAGTCTGCGATATTTTGATTTTGACATTTAGGACAGCGTAATTCTTCTGTTAATTTTAAAAAAGTTTTACGATCTTTAGGGTCGGTAAACGCATAATTTTCAGCGTAGCCTTCAATGAATGAAGCCGGTTTGTCAACAACCTGAAATTCGGACCCTTGGGCAGTAATATCCGGCGTGTTTTCTTCGGCATTTTCATTTGTCGCTTGCTGAGCAATTGCAGAATCCGCAAAAATTGCAGAAATTGCGAGAAGAGCCCAAAAGGCAAGACAAGAAAGTATGAACCGCATCGCAAACGGCAGATTAGTTCGATATCGCATCATCCTTCCTCCACCTGCCCTTGAAGTTCATCCAACACAGGTTGAAATTTTGCAGCCCACACCCGCGGGTTTACATCCCCTAAATGATGCACTCGAATGACGCCGTTGCGGTCAACCAAAAATGTTTCGGGTGCACCGGTTACGCCTAAATCGAGCGCCGTATCTCGATACACGTCAAAAATATTAAACTCAAAGGGGTTGCCATAGCGCCCTAATGTTTCTCTCACCTCGCTTCGCACGCGATTAATGGTTTTTGTGCCAAAGTCCGGGTCAATATCCTGATCATAATAAAGCCCCACAAACCGAATGCCCTGCTGACTTAACTCGGTCAAATAGGGTAATTCGATAGCGCAGGTTATACACCATACTCCCCAAACATTGATAAGCGTGATTTCACCATCAAAAATGCGATTATCATAAATGATGCTCTCATCCATGAGGTCAGGCAGTTTAAAAGCAGGAAAAGGCTCTGCCAAAACTTCAGACTCGCGCTCTGTAGGATCTGAAAACAGGCCTTTAAACAAAAACACGCTTAAACCTAAAAACAAAATAAATGGAAGTAAAAACCAGCTTAGACGCTTCATGCCCCAGCCTCACTTTCTTTAGCATTAGTTTGAGCAATTGAGTCCCGAGAAGGCTGCACATTCGCATTGCTGCCTCCATTGCCAGCAAACATATCTTTTACTTTGGCAATTTTTTTAATGCGATAGCGCTTATCTAAAATAGAAAACACACCGCCTATACACATTACAAAAGCACCGCCCCATATCCATACTACAAAAGGCTTGTAATATAATCTGACTGCCCACGCTCCATTATCGAGGGGCTCACCAAGCGCCACAAATAAGTCGCGAGTAAGTGTGGTATGAATTCCGGCCTCAGTCATGGTCATGCGCTGCACTGTGTAAAAACGCTTTTCCGGCTCCAGATGCGATACCTTCTCGCCATCTTTATATACATCAAATATACCCTTATCAGATATGTAGTTAGGCCCTCTGACTTCTTTTACACCGGTAAACTCGACCTCATAATCGGCAATCGTCACGCGCTGGCCAGCTTCCATTCTCAGGTCGCGCTCTAGCTCATAATTACTTACCAAAGTAATACCAATTAGGCATATGGCAAAGCCAACATGACCTAAAATCATGCCCCAATGACTGCGGCTGAGTTTTCCTAGCGAAGCCATAAACGACAAGTCGCTTCTGTTTGATGTTTGTGCAAGCACGCGCTGCCTGACTTCAAGCACAGTCCCAATCAAAATCCAAAAACTCATCACCAAACCAAGTGCTCCCATATAGGTTTGTTCATCGTAAGTGGCATTGATGAGCAAGCCCGCGCTCAAGGCTAAAATAAAGGCGAAGATCAGTTGGTTGCGCAATGCCTCAGGTTGCTGACGCTTCCACCGAGACAATGGTCCAATACCTAAAAACAAAACAAATGGCACAATCAGCAAAGTGAACATTTGATTGAAAAACGGCGCGCCAATTGAAATTGTGCCCAAACCAATCTCTTTGTGTACCAGCGGAAATAAGGTTCCCAACAGCACGACAATGGTCGCGGCGACGAGCAATACGTTATTGCCCATGAGCATCATCTCACGAGAGAAAATATCGTAACGCCCAACGCTTTTAAGCTGAGAGGCTCTAAATGCATAAAGCAGTAAAGATGCACCAATAACCACAACCAGTAAGCCAAGAATGAATAATCCTCTGGAAGGATCGCTTGCAAAAGAATGCACCGATACCAATACGCCAGAGCGAACTAAAAAGGTGCCTAATAAACTGAGAGAGAAAGCGGCAATTGCCAATAACACGGTCCAGGATTTGAAGACTTTGCGCTTTTCGGTCACGGCCAGACTATGCATCAATGCTGTACCAACTAACCAAGGCATAAAAGAGGCGTTTTCGACCGGATCCCAAAACCACCAGCCTCCCCAGCCAAGTTCGTAATAGGCCCACCAACTTCCCAAAGCAATCCCCAAAGTCAAAAATGCCCAAGCTGCAATAGTCCATGGTCTGGACCATCGGGCCCAGGTTGAGTCGAGCTGTCCACCAATGAGCGCAGCAATAGCAAATGCGAAAGCCACTGAAAAACCAACATAGCCCATGTAAAGCATGGGCGGATGAATGATCATGCCAAAATCTTGCAACAGCGGATTTAAATCTCGCCCATCAACAGGGAAAAACGGCAGCATGCTATCGAAGGGGTTAGAGGTAATTAGCATAAACAGATAAAACGAAATGCTCACCATGCCTAACACAGATAATACTCGCGCTACCATCGCCTCAGGTATGCCTTTAGAAAAAAGCGCGACGGCCAAGGCCCATACCGCAAAAATCAACACCCAAAGCAAAAACGAACCTTCATGACCGCCCCAAACGGCTGTTATTTTGTAATAGATGGGTAGCTTGGAATTGGAGTTTTGCGCAACATAATTCAAACTGAAATCGTCAGTAATAAAGGCATAAGTCAAGCAGAGATAGGCAATCAGGGTAAACACAAACAATCCCCACGTGAGCGGGCGCGCCATTTGCATTAAGGTCTGATTATTTGTTTGCGCCCCCCACAGCGGATACACCGCCAGCAAAATAGAGAGCACGAGGGCAATTACAAGGGTAAGGTTACCTATTTCTGGTACAAACTCTGCAAACATTAGTAGCTCGCCTCGTTTTGATTCGCATTTTGTAGTTGGCTTGTTTGATTTTGTTCCGGCTTTTTATGATGAATGCCGAGCTTTTCTGCCAGTTCAGGCGGCATATACTCCTCATCGTGCTTGGCAAGCACTTCTTGCGCAACAATTAAGGTGCTTTGCTCAAGAATACCTGTTGCCACAATGCCCTGCCCTTCCCGAAACAAGTCGGGCAAAATACCGCTGTATCTCACTGTGACTTTGGGGCCGGTATCGATGAGGTCAAAACTTACTGCCAAAGTATCGTTATCGCGCTCTACGCTGCCGGGTACCACTAATCCACCGATGCGTATTCGCTGTCCAATTTGCGGCATAACGCCCGTTTTGTCTTTACCATTGTGGATTTCAGATGGTGTGTAAAACACATCAATACTGTCGTTGAGGGTGTAAAGCATGATGCCGACCGCCGCTGATAGCAATATCAAAATACTCGATGCCGCAAAAAGGCGCTGCTTACGTCTTTTATTCATGCTTTACTTCCTAATTCGTTTCTATCGGATTGGTTTTAACATTTCGGGATTGTTTGCGCTTCTCTCTTGCCGCAATAATGCGAGCCGCTCGCGCCTGCTGCTGAGCAACATAATCGCGCACCGCTTTTGACATAAACTTGCTTTGCCACGCAAGCGCAAGCATGGCAAGTAAACTAACTGCATAACTTAACCACACAAAAAAGCCCCTGCCGCCCATGTCAAAAAAGGCTTGGCCAGAGCTGAATTTAAAGCCTGCTTGCCACATTAAATAGACAAGAACCAAGGCCAGTATAAGACCGGCAATTAAGGCATAAGTTCGCCCGGGAATGCGATGCAGTTTATGTCCAGTGTTGTTTAAAAATTCAGACACCCAAGGTCGATGCGCATCTCGCTTGATTAATTCTGTTTTAAGGCGAATGAGCACTACCGCGCCTATAAAACCCACCATGCCAAGAATAGAAATTACAAGCGGTATCGCCATATCAGCCGGCATGGAAGGTTTGTCAATTTTACTGATACTTGCCGGCTGATGAAGCGTATTCCACCACTCGACAGAATACTTGATAATAGGAATATTAATCACGCCGACCATTGCCATGATCGCGGCCGCTTTTCCGCCTTGTTGTTTATCGTCAAACGACACATAAAGCGCGATAACGCCAAGATATAAAAACAGTAAAATCAGTTGCGAAGTAAGCCTTGCATCCCATATCCAGTAAGTTCCCCACGTTGGCTTCCCCCACACTGCACCTGTAAACAGCGAGATGAAAGTAATCACAGCACCAACAGGTGCGATGGCAATCATTGCAGTAAGTGCCGTTCGCCATTGCCACACCACACCAACAAAAGCCGCTACCGCCATGGCAATATACGCAGTCATTGATTGCGTTGAGCTAGGGACATGAATATAAATGATGCGATAAACATCAAATTGTTGATAATCAGTTGGCGCAAACGCAAGGCCCCAAACCATTCCCAAAGGTAAGGCAACGCATGCTAGCACCATAAACCAGGGGAATAATTGATTACAAAGCTCGTAAGCCTTATCGGGTTTTGCATATGCGTTAAACCATTTCCACATCAATTTTGACTCACTCTTAATGAATAGGCTATTGCCGCAGGCGCGGCCGCTAAGGTAAATAAAGCCAATGCCGCCATGATACCAAGTTGAAAGCCATAAGGTAATTGCAAGGAAGCCGAATCTATCGCGGAAGTGGCAAAAATAAGCAACGGAATAAACAAAGGAATAAGCAAAAGCGCCACTAAGACACCACTTCGTTGTAAACCAACGGTTAAAGCCACTCCTATCGCGCCGATTAAGCTAATGACGGGCGTACCTAAAAGTAAGGTAGCAATCAGCGCGACATACATTGGCAGGCTCATGTTTAAAAACAAGGCTAATAAGGGAGACAATACGAGCAAAGGCACAATGTGCACTACCCAGTGAACGGCGACTTTTACAAGAACAATGGCATAAAGTGGTGTTGTGCTTAAGGTATATTGTTCCAGTGTGCCGTCCATGAAGTCATCACGAAACATGCGCTCCATTCCCAATAAAAGCGATAAAATAGCAGCAACCCACACCACCGCGCCGCTTACACGTTGTAAAATTTCAGGGGATGGCCCAATCGCCAGAGGAAAGAGAGTAATTACCATCACAAAAAACATCAGTGGTTGCATTAACTCTGCCCGCTGGCGATAAGCTAAAGCAAAGTCGCGCTTTGCAAATGAAGTGAGAACGCTCAGCATACTCACCAGCGATACTCCAGAGTAAATTCACGCATGGGGTGCTCAAGCTTCAGCGGTTGATGTGATGTCATCAATACGCTACCGCCTTGCTTTAAAAACGCGGTGATTTTGTTTTCAAGTTGCGCGATGATCTGAATATCAAGTGCGGTCATTGGTTCATCCAGTATCCACAGATTACTATGACCTGAGTGCTCCGAGAGCCACAAGCGAGCCAGCGAAACACGACGCTGCTGCCCGGCTGAAAGATGTTTTACCGGCAACATGTCGAGCCCTTCTAAACCTAAAAGCTCAAGTACTGCAATGATTTGCTCATCTTTCACGCGTAATTGATGTTGCTTACACCAAAAACGTAAGTTCTCAACGGGGCTAAGCAGAGCGCTCATGCCAAGCTTATGGCCAAAATAAAGCAGTTTTTGACTGGCATGCGCAATGTCATCATGAACATTGATGCCATTAATGAATACCTCACCGCTTTGCGCTTGACTCAAGCCCACTAAAATTCTCAGCAGGCTTGTTTTCCCTGCCCCGTTTTCGCCCCTGAGCAACACAAGTTCGCCCGGCGCCAGATGCAAAGACACCGATTCAAACAAGATACGATCTTGTTTTTCACAACTTAAGTTCCGGGCAGATAAAACAGACAACAGCTATTCTCGTAAACTAAAAACGCGCAAATACTAGCATAAAAACAAGAGGCTAACCTACGACAAAGCTGATATAAATTCGTCGGAAAATTCGTGTTTAGTCAACTTTTTTGTGTTTTTTTGATTCAGGTCATTTGTAGTCAAACTGAAGAAACCAGACTGTACACAATCTGTGAAGCAAAGCGCTTGAGCTTTACTCGATTGTGCCGATAAAAAAGCATGAGCGAAAATGCGATCCCTTCCATTAAAACCTTAAATAAACTTGCTGATGCTGCGGCGTCTCAGCATTCTATGGTAAATGGTAACCAGAGTTTAAAGGTAGGCTACAGTAAAACGGCCGTAAGTTTTACTGTGTTAAGCGCAAACGCATCACAAGTTGTTCTGCAAGATAACGCAAATAAGCAGCAATACAGCATTCAGCGAAGTGCTTTGAGCTTTGCGAATGCATCAGACGCTGATGCTGGCAGTAATTTAAACCATTATGCAGGTGCAAATTCACCTGCAATCAAGCGAGCCGATCAGCTTGTTCTAATCAGTGCAAATAACAAACATATTCAATTCAGACTGCTATCTGCCAATCATTCATCAAGCGCGAATGCGGGCCAGCCTGCAAGCGACAAGGGAGTTGCAGGCATCCCCGGTGATAATAAGTTAGCCTCAGTACCTACTCATATTTCTTCTCAACAAAATAACGCGCTTATTAAATCATGGCCAGAGCTTAATCTGTCAGTCACCCATGCAGTTCCACTAAAAGTTAGCGCGCAAAGCACATTTAGTGTGACTGATCCAAAACTCACCGCCTTGGCTCAAAATATCAGTGCCAGTGCCGTTGGCAAGGGCAAGCCACTTATCGAATTAACGCTTGTTGGCAAACTTAAAGCGATTCAAAATGGCGGTAACAACATTTCAAATCTTTTAGTTGCTTTAAATCTTAAGCCAAATGCACTTGCAGCAATTGGTAACAAAAATCTGATTTTGCCAATAGACTCTGCAAAATTGGCTGAATTTTCGATAAAGCCTGGAGCTACAGTAAACATTGAACTGGCAGCTCCGTCTTTTTCTTCGTCGTCTGCTTCAACGACTGCTTCATTAAAAAGCCAGGTGATAAAGTCCTTAGATATTCAGTCGTCAGCGCACAATAAAAGCTACGCGCTTAATCAGAGCGAATTACTTGCAGCCAATAAAAACAATCGTTTTTTGTATGAGGCGTTTCAAAATTTAAGTAAACACATGCTTTTTAGCCATCCATTAAAGCATGCTATAGTGCAAAATTTAAGCAGCCAACTTCTAAATGCGCTGCCAAAAGACTTTGCCCAGCAGATCCGCTCAAACATAGATGTAAATCGCTTGAATGATGCTCGTTTACTTATCGCTAACGATAAGCAAGCTAGCGAAGCGCACAACCCAATAGTTAATCTTAGTGTGGTCGAAAAGCCTCTGATTGTGAATATTGATACGCAATCGCTGATGCAAACAAGCAGCTCAAAAAACACGCGAACAGCTCATTCGGCAAATTCACTGGCTAAACTTTCAGCAAACTTGGGACTTTCTCAGGAAACGGTATCGACTCAAGCAAATGACGCATCTCAGCTATACAAAACAGAGAATGTTGTAAGTTCGGGAAAAGGAATGAACATTGAAGGGCGTTCTGTAACGCCTTCTCAATTTTTGGATGCGGTAAAAAACGCACTGAATCATACCCTTTCGCACTCTGAAAAAAGCACAGAGAATGTAAACAACCTGCTCACCGTGATTAAACAAGTTGGTTTACAAAGTGGCAGTGAGGTGCGACAGTTATTGCTACCACTATTCAAGCAGCTAAATAGCTTGAGCTCGTATGAAAGTTTCTTCAATACTTCAACAAACAGCACTGAAATAAAAAACACTGAAAATAGCGCGAACGATAGTACGAAAAATCGCAACGAACTACTCCAATGGAGCGGTGCCAACGCACTGCGTGAATTATTGAGCGCATCCGCGGTAACTCAGTTGTTTCCGCATAGCTTATCTAATGAAGCGTTCACACAAAAAAGTGTGCAAGCTAGCAGCTTAATTGATGGTTTGCTTAACGTGCTAAAGCTTTCGCTAGCCGCCCAGCATGCCAATAAGCTTGGAAGCGGCGCTTTCGCTACGCCAAGCCCTCAGCAACAAGCGGCAATTGCGCAACTTACACCACTTATCGCACAAGCTCTGCAGGGAATGAAAACGCCCTCTGCGCAGGCAGCGCGAAATACGCAAAACCGTGTATTGCAAGATTTTGCACAAGCGGATCCGCGAGGGAGACTTATAAGCGAAATAGGAAAATTGTTAAGCAGTCACAATACACAAAAATTAAGAAGTGCAGAGGCCACATTACAAGGGGCGGAAACCTATTACTATGCGCTGCCTAATCCATTTAGCAAGCAAGCAAATGACATCGAAATCGCAATAAAACGTGAAAATCCCTCAAATGATAAGGATAGCGCTGAAGCAAATAAAACATGGAAGCTTGATATGAAATTAGATATTGGTAAGCGCGGCATAGTATTGGCGAAAACGCAGATTATTGATACGCGGATCGATTTACATCTATACGCGTCAAACGATGCGCTTAAGCATCAAACCGAGAAGTACTTACCCTTTTTACTTGAACGGTTTAAAGCTCACGGTCTTGAAATTGGCAGACACGCCTGTGACCTGGGCAAATTAGACGCATCTATAATCAAAACAGAATTAAACGTAATGCATACTTATGCTTAACGGAGCTGCTACATGACTAAAGCCAAACCATCAGCTAAAGCGGTCGCACTAAAATATGATGCGAATGTGCCTAGCGCTAAGCGACAATCAAATTCTAAAACTAAAGCGGCACCGAGAGTGCTTGCAAAAGGAAGTGGTGATATTGCTCAGGAAATCATCGCACTTGCTGAGCAACACGGTATTTTTATTCATCAAGACGAGCATCTCACTGAGGTATTGACTCAACTTGATTTAGGGCAGGAAATTCCGGAAACACTTTACCATGTGATTGCAGAACTCATTGCTTTCTCATTTGTGATGCAGGGCAAATTTCCGGAAAACTGGAAGAATATGCATCAGCGAATTGATTTCTTATCTTAATAAATACGTCTTTTAAAAAAAGCAGCTTTGCTCACATTCGTAGATGTGAGCAAAAACTTGCTTGCGCACCTTACTCCGTTGTTTCTGCCTTCGGTTCTTCGGGCTTAACTGTCTTTTTAAGCAAGAGTTCAGCGCGAATTTTGTCTTCGATTTCCTTGGCGATTTCAGGGTTTTCTTTTAAGTACTTAACCACGTTTGCTTTGCCCTGACCAATTCTATTGCCGTTATAGCTGTACCAGGCTCCGGCTTTATCAACATATTTTTGCTTAACGCCAATATCGATTAACTCAGCTTCTTTTGAAATACCTTCACCGTACATAATTTGGAATTCTGCCTGTTTAAACGGAGGCGCGACTTTATTTTTAACAACTTTAACGCGTGTCTCATTACCAACAACTTCCTCTCCATCCTTAATAGCGCCAATTCGACGGATATCTAATCGCACAGAAGAATAGAACTTAAGCGCATTACCACCTGTTGTTGTCTCAGGATTACCAAACATTACCCCAATCTTCATACGAATTTGGTTAATGAAAATACAAAGTGTGTTAGAGCGTTTAATATTCGCCGTTAGTTTACGAAGCGCCTGAGACATCAAACGTGCCTGCAAGCCCACATGTGAATCCCCCATGTCGCCTTCAATCTCCGCTTTAGGCGTAAGCGCCGCAACCGAGTCAACAATAACAACGTCTACTGCACTTGAACGCACTAGCATGTCACAAATTTCAAGGGCTTGTTCACCCGTATCAGGCTGAGAAACCAAAAGGTCTTGAATATTAACGCCCAGTTTTTCTGCATAGATAGGATCTAGCGCGTGTTCTGCATCCACGAATGCGCAGGTCTTACCCATTTTTTGCGCTTCAGCAATAACCTGCAACGTTAAAGTGGTTTTACCGGATGACTCCGGGCCATAAATTTCCACAACGCGACCGCAAGGTAATCCGCCTATGCCCAGCGCTATGTCAATACTCAAAGAGCCGGTTGAAATCGCATCTATATCCATCGCCTGGTTGTCGCCCAAACGCATTATAGCGCCCTTACCAAACTGTTTTTCGATTTGACCGAGTGCAGCATTTAAGGCTTGATTTTTGTTATCGTTCACAATAGTAATCCTTGTTGCGTTGTTTTCTGCGTTATATGCACTACCTGAGATTTTAGAACCGAACATCGCAATGGTCACTTAGCAACCTGCAATATGCCAATACGCTTCGGTCTTAAACATCAACATGCAATCATTTATATCGGAAGTATACTGTATAGCTATACAGTTTCAACGCTTTATTTAGAAAATTTTATAACTGTATGAATTTACATGGAAATTAGTTTTTAACTAAGCATTCCATGGCAAAACTCATCTCTAAATTAACCTATTTTGTGTATACAAACAGTGTTGCATACCCATTATTATGCGATACCTTTTATTGGGACGAAACGATACAGTAGATCAGTTTTTCAAGCGCCAGTACAATAGCCTGTTCTCTTACCTGCTGCCGGTCCCCCGAAAAACAGCGGCTGAAGGTTTGCACACCTTGTGGACTTGCAATGCCAAACCATACCAAGCCCACGGGCTTATCTGCACTTCCGCCACTTGGGCCAGCAATGCCACTAATGGCAACGGCGTAATCTGCATTAGCGCGTTCTTGTCCGCCTTGCGCCATTTCAGTTACCACTTCTTGAGATACCGCTCCAAAATGCTTAAGTGTTTCGCTTTTTACTCCCACTAATTGGGATTTGGCTTCATTTGAATAGGTCACCCATGACTGATTTATCCAGGCAGATGAACCGGGCACGTCGGTGATGGCAAACGCCAAGCCTCCACCGGTGCAAGATTCGATAGTACAAACCGTACTATGCGTTGTATTTAATAAACTACCCAAGCGCTCCGCTAGTTCATATTTTTGTTTTAATTGTGCAGTTAGCATACAAGCTTTTTTAATTGGTGACTTTTGCTTTAGAATACGACTTCACTACAAGAAAACAAGAATAATGATGCCTAATTCCTCCACTAGCGATGTAAACACCTCTCAAAAACATACGCCAATGATGGCCCAATATCTCGCTATAAAAGCCGAGCATCCAGATATTCTTTTGTTTTACAGAATGGGCGATTTTTATGAGCTTTTTTTTGATGATGCGAAAAAAGCTGCAAACTTGCTTAATATTTCTCTGACGGCTCGCGGCAAGTCAGGTGGCGAACCAATCCCAATGGCAGGCGTTCCCTATCATGCTGCTGAAAACTATTTAGCAAAACTCGTCAAAATGGGCGAATCCGTCGCAATTTGTGAGCAAATTGGCGACCCGGCTACCAGTAAAGGCCCCGTCGAGCGAAAGGTAGTACGTATTGTAACGCCCGGGACGCTAACTGACGAAGCCTTAATGGACGACAAACAAGACGCGGTTTTAGCGGCCGTAAATCATCATAAAAATGTATTTGGTATAGCATATATTGACTTGGCAAGTGCACGCTTTCATGTGTTGGACTGTGTGGGAGAAGATGCATTTTTAGCTGCACTGGAACGTATCAAAGTAGCAGAGCTTTTGTATTCTGAAGACTTTTCGTTTACGCATTTGCTTGAGCGCTTTAAAGGTAAGCGGAGACGAGCCGTGTGGGAGTTTGATCAACAAACGGCGTTAAATAAACTTAATCAGCAGTTTTCAACGCTTAATTTAGACGGATTTGGTATTGACGAGTCTTTATTGGCAATTGGTTGTGCGGGCTGTGTGTTGCAATATGTGCACGAAACGCAGCGCACGCAGCTTGCTCATATCACCCGCATTACGCACGACAACCATAGCCAAATTTTGTACATGGATGCCGCCACTCAGCGAAATCTTGAGCTAACCCGTAACTTAAGCGGCTCAACAGACAATACCTTGCTTTCGGTTATAGATAATACCGCAACAAATATGGGCTCGCGCCTGTTGCAGCGTTTTTTACATCAGCCCACTCGCGATGTAGAAGAAATTAAAAAACGCCACATTATCATCGATGCGATTCGCCAGTGTAATTACCATGAATTAAACACAATCATCAAAGAGATCGGCGATATAGAACGGATTTTGGCAAGAGTCGCACTACGTTCCGCCCGGCCGCGTGACTTTTCGCGTTTAAGTCATGCCTTAAATCAACTTCCGGCTTTAAAGGCATGGCTATCGAAGCTTAATCTGAATAGCGCTAATGAAAGCAATGACGAGGCAACAAGTAATCAATTAGGCGCTATCGTGGGTGATTATCAATGCAGAATCAGTGAATTTGCTGAAATGGCTCAATTGCTTAACGACGCGATTATAGAAAATCCTCCCGTGGTGCTTCGCGACGGTGGGGTAATTGCACCAGGCTACAACGAACAGCTGGATGAATTGCGCGACTTAGCGCAAGGCGCGACATCTTATCTTGAAGAACTCGAGCAAAGAGAACGCGTTCGCACAGGCATTCAAACGCTCAAAGTAAATTACAATAAGGTGCACGGCTTTTACATTGAAGTGAGTCGAGCCAGCAGCGATTTAGTGCCAGCAGATTATATTAGACGCCAAACACTTAAAAACAACGAACGCTACATTATTCCAGAGCTAAAGGAGCATGAAGATAAGGTTCTTACCAGTCAATCTCGCGCCCTGGCGCTTGAAAAACGACTCTTCGATGAGCTCTTTGATCAGATCATGCCTGAACTTGAAGCGCTAATGCTTTGCGCCAACGCAGTTGCCAAACTGGATGTGCTGGCTAATTTTGCAGAACGGGCCGATACCCTCAATCTCAACAAACCTATTCTATGCGATGAGAGCCTTATTGAATATGATGCTGGCCGTCACCCGGTCGTTGAAAATGTGATGAGTACGCCCTTTATTGCCAACCCACTTTTTGTGTCCAGTAGTACGCAAATGTTGATGATTACCGGGCCAAATATGGGCGGTAAATCAACCTATATGCGCCAAACAGCCTTAATTGTGCTATTGACCTACACAGGTTGTTTTATTCCGGCGAATTCGGCTCGCATTGGCCCCATCGACAGAATATTCACACGTATTGGTGCAGCAGATGATCTCGCTTCTGGCCGTTCCACTTTTATGGTCGAGATGACCGAGACGGCGAACATACTTAACAACGCCACCCAAAACAGTTTGGTGCTAATGGACGAAATTGGACGAGGTACATCGACCTTTGATGGATTATCTTTAGCTTGGGCATGTGCTGAACATTTAGCCAATCATATCCGCTGCTATACCTTGTTTGCCACGCATTATTTTGAGTTGACACAACTCGCGCAACATTATGATTTTATTCAAAATGTGCATCTAAGCGCCATAGAACACAAAGACGATATAAAGTTCATGCACCAGGTGCAGCAAGGAGCCGCAAACAAAAGCTATGGCTTACAAGTTGCGAAACTGGCGGGAGTGCCTAAACAGGTTATACAAGTTGCAAAATTGAAACTGGCTCAGTTGGAAAACGAGGCCATCGTTAGTCAAAATCTTGGGCAAAATCACGTTCATCATCACGCTGAAAATGCAATTAAAGAGCGTGAGAGTCGAGCAGGCGACAACGCTGAGCCCACTCAAATTAATATGAGCTTGGACAGTCCGCACTGGCTGGAGCAAAAACTGAATACTATTGATTTAGATGCACTTTCTCCAAGAGAAGCGCAAGCGCTGCTTTATGAGTGGAAAAAGCAAATTAGATAAACAGGCTTTAGTTATTGGCCTCAAAGCGTTTCATCATTTGCGAAATAGTATGCTTGCGCATTTCAAGTGAATCATAATCACAATGACCTACTCCGCGTTTAAAAATAAATTCGGCATCGTAGGCAGGTTCGCTTTGTGCTTTTAGCATATCCTCAAAAAAATACATGGCATTATTTAAATAAAAATTATCCATATCGCCCATCCAGATATGAAGCTTGCCAGCAAGCTTTGGACCTAAGCTTGGCCAGTTCTTCTCGGTATGCAATCGCAAGTCATATTTTTTCCAGGCCTCGGCTACCGTTTTGTTAATTTTGCCAGTTTCAGGATCCCAAATAGCAAGCGGTAATCCATCCTCTGAACGGGGACTGTAAACTGCGTTCCAGCCGCCCCACTGACCACCTGATGTCACAAAGCTGTTTGTACGCCCCATCGTGTTTTCCATGCTAATTTCACGCTTTATTGAAAAAATCACATCGCCGTCTTTTTCGCGAAAAGACGGACGCTCCTGATTGTGCTCGTTAAAAAAAGCATTGTCGTCTTCATAAATATTGACTAATTGAAAATAGCGAAAGTCAACGCCATCAGCACTGTAAGACCAGGCCCCGTTAAAAAGGTCAGGATAAAAAATTTGTAAAGCTAGGCTTACCCAGCCGCCAGTGGAACAACCGCTTACAAATCTCCCTTTCATATCATCAACAAGATTAAACTGACTTTCTAAATAGGGAAGTAATTCTTGCCAAGTTGCATCACCATATGGGCCATTGTTTGCGGAGTTGATTTGGTAAGGGTCACCAAAAGGCGCTTCACCATCCAGAAAGACGATGACCATTTGTAGGGTGTTTTCGTCTTGCCAGTAGCGCTGAAAGTCTTCATTTTCGTACAATCTTTGCGCCCGAGTATAGCGGGAGCCATACCCCCCTATGTCAAAAAATACCGGGAAGCGCGCTAAAGGCTTATCAAAGTAAGTGCGAGGCAAGATTACCCCTGCTCGTAAATACATGTCCTCATTCCAAAATTTGCTGAGGGTTTCGCTTTTCAATTTAACAAATTTCAGTAAGGGCTGGTCTTTTGGTAATTCATCAGGGGGGATCTGCTCGTTTAACGTTAATTGCAGGGTAAATTCGCTGCCTTCTTTTACGCTTACTTTTTGAATATCGCTAAAATAATTGCCTGGTGAATTGATGCCAGAATCAAGCGTATTAGTGTCGTAAATCGCTTGCACATACCACTCGCCTGCAGGCAAATCTTCTAATCGCTTGTGAGGAAATCCACCTAGCATGTTGCTAGTTAAAATCAGTTGCTCGTTCAGGCTTTTAAGATCAATTGCAAATAAAGGCTCGATGTTCTGAGTTGGCCATGCACTGTAAAATCGCGGCGCTTCCTCGTCAGAGCGCGAAAATACAATGTGTAATCTTCCCGCCTGCTCGAGTACTTGCTTATTCTGCGCTTCAGCCGGCGAGACCTTTATACTTATTGAAGACGGGTTCGATAAATTTTCAGCGCTAACGAGGTTTACACTTTCAAGAAGCGTGAGAGAAAAGCAAATGCTTAAGTAGAGCCCGAAGCATTTGCTCATGGTTTGATAAGCCTTTATGTTCATTTTTTATCTCTGTTTAGAATTTTGATTAAAGCGCGCAAAAACAGCTTGTCTGACTCTAGCACAATAAGTCCTTTGTCTTGAAGTACAAGAAAACGCAGTTTGTAATTTACTCAAGGGTCATCTTCTAGGTATACTATGCATCCAACAAAGGTGAAGTTCTTTTCACTGAATATGTAAATCAATCTCAGCTTGTACATCTTTACTTGTAAAGATGCTTTTTTTATTGATTTGCACATCATTTAAACGCTTAACGCTAGGTTCAACATGACAAACTACATATTCGTCACAGGTGGTGTTGTATCATCACTCGGAAAAGGTATTGCCGCTGCCTCACTCGCCGCCATTTTAGAAGCCCGTGGTTTAAAAGTGACCATGCTCAAACTTGACCCATATATCAATGTTGACCCAGGCACCATGAGTCCTATTCAACATGGCGAAGTTTTTGTTACCGATGATGGTGCTGAAACTGACCTGGATTTAGGCCACTATGAGCGTTTTATACGCACGCGCATGACCCAGCGTAACAATTTTACCACCGGCCGCGTATATGAAGAGGTGCTTAGACGCGAACGTCGCGGAGACTATTTAGGCGCCACTATTCAGGTAATACCGCACATCACCAACGAAATTAAACGCCGCATTATTGCGGGAGCTGAAGGTAATGATGTAGCCATCGTTGAAATTGGCGGTACAGTAGGTGATATCGAGTCGCAACCTTTTATTGAAGCAATTCGTCAGCTTGGCACCGAAATTGGTCGCGAGCGCGCCATGTACATGCACCTCACCTTGGTGCCTTTTTTAGCGGCATCTGGTGAAGTAAAAACCAAACCAACGCAACACAGTGTAAAAGAACTGCGCTCTGTTGGTATTCAGCCAGATATTTTGGTGTGTCGCTCTGAATGCCCGCTTCCCAATAATGAACGACAAAAAATCGCCCTGTTTACCAACGTTAATGAAAAGGCCGTTATCTCTTTACGTGATGCTGACAGCATCTATCGTATCCCCGCTGCATTAAAAGCACAGGGGATGGATGAGCTGGTTGTTAAGCGCTTTGGCTTTGACTGTCCGGAGGCAGATTTAAGCGAGTGGGAACAAGTACTGTACGCCGAGTCTAATCCAACAGGTGAAGTAAACGTGGGTATGGTGGGCAAATATGTTGAGTTACCAGACGCCTATAAGTCGGTAAATGAAGCGCTCAAACATGCAGGACTCAAAAACCGCAAAACCGTCAATATTCATTATATCGATTCTCAAGACATAGAAAGCAAAGGCGTTCAGCTTTTGCAAGAACTTGACGCTATTCTGGTCCCCGGTGGATTTGGCGAGCGCGGTATTGAGGGTAAAATTGCAGCTGCAAAATATGCTCGTGAAAATGACGTGCCTTATTTGGGCATATGCTTAGGCATGCAAATCGCCTACATTGAATTTGCCCGCAACGTTGCAGGAATGGAAAAAGCAAATAGTACAGAGTTTGATCATGACACACCATTTCCGGTCGTCGGTTTGATTACAGAGTGGTTAGATGCTGACGGCAGCACAGAGATCAGAGATGTTTCGACTGATTTAGGTGGTACTATGCGTCTTGGTAGTCAGCTTTGCCATCTTAAAGAAGGCAGTAAAGTGGCAAAAATGTATGGCGCGACTGAAATATATGAACGTCACCGTCATCGTTATGAAGTCAATAATAACTTACGACAACAGATAGAGGATGCAGGATTAACGGTTAGCGGATTATCGACCGACAAGCGCTTGGTAGAAGTCATTGAGCTTGAAAATCATCCGTGGTTTGTAGCCGGACAGTTCCACCCTGAATTTAATTCTACCCCTCGCGACGGGCACCCTTTATTTACAGGTTTTATAGCGGCAGCAGCAGAGCATAATAAAAAGCGTTAAATATACATCTAGATATATAAAACGCATGAGAATCATCGATTAGCATTGCTTGTATTTAACGTTCTAAGGTTTGAGCGAAATACATCAATGCCCCTGAATTCAAACAATATATTGAACAAGAGGAAGAGGAAAGAATGGCCAAGATAAGCCGAATTGTTGGACGCGAAATTTTAGATTCACGCGGAAACCCCACGGTAGAAGCCGATGTATATTTGGAATGCGGAGCAATGGGCCGCGCTGCTGCACCGTCAGGTGCATCAACTGGCTCTCGAGAGGCCTTGGAACTTCGTGATGGCGATAAATCTCGTTACTTGGGTAAAGGCGTACTAAAAGCCGTTGGCGCAATTAACGATAAGATTGCAAACGCCTTGATTGGACAAGAAGCCAACGAACAAGCCAAAATCGATCAAATTATGATTGATTTAGACGGCACCGAGAATAAAGAAAATTTAGGTGCTAACGCCATTTTAGCGGTTTCACTTGCTGTTGCTAAAGCGCAGGCTATCAGCGCGGGCAAGCCGCTTTATGCACATATTGCTGATCTTAACGGTACATCGGGACAATACTCCATGCCCGTGCCAATGATGAATATTATCAATGGTGGCGAGCATGCTGATAATAATGTTGATATTCAAGAGTTTATGGTGCAACCCGTAGGCGCTAAAAGCTTTAAAGAAGCGCTGCGTATGGGGGCTGAAATTTTCCATGCGTTGAAAAAGGTACTATCTGCAAAAGGTCTAAATACTGCAGTGGGTGATGAAGGTGGATTTGCACCTAATCTTACCTCAAATGCTGAAGCTCTGGCCGTTATTGTAGAAGCGGTTGAAAATGCAGGCTATAAAATGAATGAGGACATTACACTTGCGCTCGATTGCGCTGCCTCTGAATTTTATAAAAATGGTAAATACGTACTCGGCGGAGAAGGAAAATCATTTGATTCTGAAGGTTTCAGTGATTACCTGGCCGACCTTACCAAGCAATATCCCATTGTTTCTATTGAAGATGGCCTTGACGAATCCGACTGGGACGGCTGGGCATATCTAACCAAAATTTTGGGCGACAAAGCACAGCTTGTGGGTGATGATTTGTTTGTTACAAATACCAAAATCCTCAAGCGCGGCATCGACAACGGCGTGGGCAACTCCATTTTGATCAAGTTTAATCAAATTGGCTCTCTTACTGAAACCTTAAATGCTATAAAGATGGCAAAAGATGCCGGCTTTACTGCGGTCATTTCTCATCGTTCTGGTGAAACTGAAGATGCAACCATTGCAGATTTAGCCGTAGGTACTGCAGCAGGGCAAATCAAAACCGGCTCTCTCTGCCGCTCTGATCGTGTTGCCAAGTATAATCAGTTGCTTAGAATTGAAGGCGAACTAGGTGATGCGGTTGCATACAAGGGTCGAAGTGAGATAAAAGGCCAATAAAGCACCTTACGCGTTTAAAAACATGTAAAAGCTTAGCCGCTTTGCTTATAATCCCGAGCAAAGCGGCTTTTTACTTTTACGGTTTAAATCCGATTTATCGCCAACATCTATTATCAGTGACTTTTTTATAGCGAAAGAAGGCGTCTCAAGCGGCAAGCGAACACAAAATGGCATTGGAATTTAAAGATCAAACAGATATTTTTCATTTGGCTGCAAAATACCCGAATTTTGCAGAGCTAAGTAATGCCCTTTATGAACGTGAACTGCAAAACCTGGCCAATTCGAATATTTCAGATCCCGCCTTGCTCAAACGAAAGATCAAAGGCTTAAGCCATCATGTGAAAAACGCAGCAATGCATTTACTCGAAGGCAATGCGCCTATAGATGTAGATGTACACAACGGCTCCTGGCAAGCAAAACAGGCAGGCAAATGCCCTATTGCCACGCAATCGACTGACAAAACAATCAAATGGTTTAGCGAAAATGCTCGATACGGCGCAGTAGTCGCGGTCTACGTCGAGCATCTCGGCGAGGAACATATTGAGCTTGACAGCATCGACATGATGGCTTCAGACAGATTACATCTAAACAAATTTGGCTGGTTTTCTAAAACCGGCGAATATTTTGAAATTGTCCCCAAGCAAACTCGCTATTTACTGCTCAAACCAAGCAAAGCGATTTTTGTTGCTGCCTGTTCAGGCCACAGATGGATGCCAAAAGGCAAAGCTATGCCTCGCGCGCTTAGTTTACGTGAACTTTTGCTTTCTACCGATATCGATTGGAAAACATTTAAATAACCCCATATTGAATGTGTTACAGCATCACGTATACCAGAGTAATTCTTAGCAAAATGCGAGAGGGCCTTTGCTCAAACACAATAGGGAAGATGAACAAAGCTATCCATCAAAATAAAGTGTCGAAAAACATGGATGTTTTTCGTCAAGCGCCTCATGGACGAGCTTGCAGCGTCTTTATTTTGATGGATAGCTTTGTTTGTCTTTAATTCATTGTTCGGGCAAAGGCCTTCTCGCATTTTGCTAAAGACTTTCTCTGGCAACGTCGGTTAATATCAACACAGGGAGCAAAAAGCATCAACTCTTCAAGGTCAAATGAAAAGAAAAAGCGAAGCAAGACTAAAAACAAATATAGCTCCTCGCATATTTTGCAATGGCTTTTTACACATTTAAAGCCCTATAAATGGCAAGTCATAGGCGCCTTAAGCGCTTTGGGAGTAAGTTCCCTAACCTGGCTTTTGCTCGGCCAGGGCATCAAGTATGTTATTGATCAAGGATTTGTTGCCGGAAATGAAGCTATCCTGACTCAGGCTATGTGGGTAGTGTTTGCCGTGGTCTTTATCGGAAGCATTGCCACGTACGTGCGATTTTATTTGATGGTATGGTTAGGCGAAAGAGTTAGCGCCGATATCCGAAAATCCTTGTTCAATCACCTGGTGCTTTTATCTCCCGGTTTTTACGCGCAATCGCGAACAGGAGAAATCATCTCCCGCTTTACCAGCGATACAACATTACTTCAAACGGTTGTGGGTACAGGCGTGTCAATGGCACTGCGTTCAAGTGTTATGTTTATAGGAGCATTGATTTTGATGGGTTTTACCAGCCTCAAGCTTACGCTATTTGTTTTTGTGGCAGTGCCGTTCATACTCGCACCTATAAGATTGCTTGGCGCGCGCGTGAGGCGATACTCAAAACAAAGCCAGGATAAAGTGGCGGATATTGGCGGCATTGTGGATGAAAGCCTTCACGAAATACATATATTGCAAGCTTTTAATCACGAAGAGCGTTCTAAATTGCAGTTTGCAGAGAAGATAGACGCGGTGATGCAAGCGGCAAGTAAACGTATACACTACAGAGCTTTACTCATTTCAGCGGTTATGTTGATCAGTTTAAGCGCAATTTTCTTTGTCGGATATTTAGGCGCAATGGCGGTAATTGAGGGAAGTATCAGTCACGGACAGTTAGTGGCATTTGTGTTTTATGCCGTATTGGCTGGCGGTGCGATTGCCACGATAAGTGAGGTGATTGGAGAGCTACAAAAAGCCGCCGGTGCAAGCGAGCGCATACTGGACTTACTTTCTCAAAAATCAGATATTTTGGATATCTCAAGTGACAATGCGCCCCACACATCATCACAAGTTGTAGAAAGCGCAGAACAAAGTAAACAGAACCCTATCGTGTCAGTTGAGAAAATCGAATTTGCCTACGACAGCGCCCCTGTTATCAAAGGCTTAAGTTTTAAGGTATATGCGGGAGAAAAGGTCGCTATTGTTGGTCATAGTGGCGCTGGAAAATCCACACTCTTCGACTTATTGATGCGCTTTTATGATGTTCAAAAAGGCAGCATTCACATTAACGGGGAAGCGCATTCATCTCTACCCTTAAGGGTTTTGCGCGAACATTTTGCCTTGGTATCACAAGACCCTGTCATATTTGCAACTGATGTGTTTGAAAACATCGCCTTTGCCAATCCGCATGCATCCATGCTTGAGGTCGAGCAGGCCGCTAAAATGGCTCATGCTCATGAATTTATCGAGCAGCTCCCCCAAGCATATCAAACGAACCTTGGTGAACGAGGCGTAAAGCTTTCTGGCGGACAAAAACAGCGCATTGCAATAGCGCGCGCTATTCTGGCAAACCGACCCATTTTGTTACTCGATGAAGCTACAAGCGCCTTGGATGCAGCCAGTGAAAAACTGGTAAAACAAGCTATTGATGAATTGATGCAGGAAAAAACAACTTTAATTATCGCGCATCGCCTTTCTACAGTGCTAAATGCCGATAAAATTATCGTGCTTGAAAGCGGACAATGCATTGCGCAAGGCACGCATAAAGAACTTTACAACTCAAATGCGACCTACAAACAGTTTGTGGATTTGCAATTATCTTAAAGATAAGTCGCACCCAGGCAACATCGCTTTTTCGCACTCAGCGATAGCCGGACAGGGGACAGGATAGCAATGGCGCTTTTCGCCATCCATGGCCGCTCGACCAAAGGCATCCATGCCTTTGGACGCATTGCTATCCTGTCCCCTGTCCGACTATTACTTCCGTGCTCAAAGCGATGTTACCTGAGTGCGACTTTCGAATGAGGCATTTTCTCAGGCGTTTTAAGCTTCTTTATAAAATGCTTGATACCAGGAAACGAACTTATTAATGCCATCTTCCAAGCTTGTGCTTGGTCTATATCCAACGTCTTTCGCCAAAGACTCAACGTCAGCGTAGGTGGCCTCAACATCCCCTGGCTGCATGGGTAGCATGTTTTTCTCGGCTGTTTTACCAAGCGCTTTTTCAATAGTCTCAATAAAGGTTAATAAATGAACGGGCGTTTGCGCGCCGATATTATATACCCGCCATGGTGCTTTACTGCTGCTCGGATCTGGCGCTTTTCCATCCCAGTCAGGGTTTGGCTGTGCGGTATGCATGGTGGATTGAATTACTCCCTCCACAATGTCATCGATGTAGGTGAAGTCCCGTCTATGATTGCCATAATTATAAACATCGATTGCCTTACCTTCGCTGATTGCTTTGGTAAATTTAAAAGGCGCCATGTCAGGTCGGCCCCACGGCCCATACACAGTAAAGAAGCGAAGGCCGGTAGTAGGAAGGCCATAAAGATGACTATAGGTATGGGCCATTAACTCATTGGCCTTTTTGCTTGCCGCGTAGAGAGAAACGGGATGATCGACGTTATCATCCGTAGAGAATGGCATTTTCTCATTGGCACCGTATACAGAGCTGCTTGACGCATAGCATAAATGCTCAACCTGATTGTGTCGGCACCCTTCCAGAATATTCATAAAACCAAGAATATTGGCATCAATGTAGGCATGCGGATTTTCTATTGAATAACGCACCCCAGCCTGCGCAGCCAAATGAATGACCTTATCAAAGCTTTCTTCTTTGAACAGCGATTCCATGGCATCTCTATCGGCAATATCCATTTTAATAAATCGAAATAAATGCGCCTTCGTTTGACCGGCAATCCAGTCGAGTCGTGCGTCCTTTAAGTTTGTATCATAGTAATCATTAATATTGTCGATACCCACAACTTCAAGGTCTTGTTCAATCAACTTAACCGCCGTGTGAGCACCAATAAAACCAGCTGCGCCTGTCACTAGAACTTTCACGTATATTCCTCTTATCCTGTTTGTTGAAACGAAAAACCTGCTAAGGCGTTTTGGCTTTTCCGCTTTTTCCCTGCGCCTGCCCACCCTGCAAGGCTGGCATCTCGTCTTTTGGCGTAAAAATATGCTCACCGAATACCGATTCAAGTATACCGCGACACGACTTCACTGTCAGATGATAAATAAGAATATGAAGTGGCATTTTTAAAAAGTGCCCCCTCATCATCGCCAATGTATGTTTTAAGGGAGTATGTGATTGTTCTATAAGGTCGTGCTGCGGGAGCAACACTGAAGAAAATATCCAATCATTTACAGACTGTTTAATATTCGTTTGTGATTGTGCCAAAGCCAGCGCTTTTGCAGGAAGGGGCAAGCAAAGCAATTGATGAACATAACGTAACGCAAGCGCGAGTTCTTTCTTAAAGCCGATTTCACTGGCAATGTAAATTGCTTGTTCAAAAAAATCATCCGGCTGATTCTCCATCATTAAATACAAATCAGTAAGATCTCTAAAACTTGCGCGATAGTCCTCATTGCGGAATAGATGAATCGCTGCATGAACCAGTTGAGCAGGCGCGTTCAATACAAAAATATTTGGCGCAATTTCTTCTTTATATTGAGTCAGTAATTGAATATTGGGGGAAGCTTTAGATATAACGGGTACAATGTTGTGGTGCACATCAATTACAGTTCCCGTTTGACCATGCGCCATAGGCGGGATTTCATGCGCCCACTTACGATAGTAGTTGTCATCATAGTCATTGACCGCCTGACTTATCCAACCGGCAATGGCCAAACGCTGCTCACAGTTTGTCAGGTCACCTTTAGGCACAAGCAAGTCAATGTCGCTGTATATGCGCCCCTCGCCAATAGATGCACCGCACATG
Source organism: Ningiella ruwaisensis (assembly GCF_004798935.1). Lineage (GTDB taxonomy): Bacteria > Pseudomonadota > Gammaproteobacteria > Enterobacterales > Alteromonadaceae > Glaciecola > Glaciecola ruwaisensis. The sequence goes on from NZ_RAHT01000005.1 coordinate 169,380, forward strand.
GTATATGCTGTACCTTTCAAAAATATGACATATTCAGCACTGGATTTAAGCGTTTTTATGAGATTTTCCACCTCTGTAAATACTTGCTCTTTTTGACGGAGCGCCACTTGCATCGCATTATTGAGATGCCGCTGCGCTCTTTCATCAAGCTTCTCAAGTACTCCAGCTTGCTCAAAGCGATAACAATATCGACCTAGTACCCGTTGCTCCCGTAAAACAATGATTGCCTTAGACAAACGAGATGGCGAGTAATCCAAAACACTTTCTGGCCTTAAAAACAGCGTTACAAGATCGCTTACACTAAGACGAGCGTTCAATGATGTCCTCCCGTAAAAAAGCTTCGACCTCTTCTAAATCGCTGTAATGTATTTCAAAACTCTGAATAGTTTCAATCAACTGCGTAAGTGTTGTAAAACTGGAGTTTCCTAGCACTCTAAAGTTGAAGGTGTTCTGAGCCAGTTGCATAAATGCATCGGCCATATCTAGCTGATAAATTGCCAGTTCAGCATTCGGCCGATACTGCGGAAAAACAACACCAACAATTTTAGCCGGCACCTGATTTTGCTTAAAAGCGCTAGAGTTTGGCGCCATGTGAATTACATCGCCTTTATGCGTATCTCTTGCAATGCTTGAAAACTTCGCCCCGCTAAACCAGTTTTTTGCCAGTTGTATGGATTGATTTTTCAAACAAATTGGACGAACAAAAGGAATAACCTGATTGGTTTGCGGCAATATCATGGCCATCTCATCTGAAAGCAAGCGCCATCCATTGTTAGCCAGAAACGCGGTTAAGGTACTTTTACCCGACCCCGGTGGGGCCGGAAATAATATTGCTTTCCCGTCTTTTTCCAAAACTCCGCTATGCACAATACAATACTGAAGTTCATGAGATGCAATGGTCCAGTTCATTCCCCACTCGAGCATGGCAAACGCTTGGTTTAGCCTTAAGGGCTTAAAAGGCTCCCTGCTATCACAAAAAAAGCGTGCTTGAGGTTTGTAAAAATGTCTGACACCGCTGCTTTTAACAATTGACAGGTAATAATCAACGAATTGCTCATCATCGACGCGTTCTTTAAAGCGTTCTCCATACATAAGCCTGGCGTTTTCAAGCACCAATTCAATGTCAGTTTGGATTTGAAAAACAAAGGGAGATAAAAATAATTGAAAAGACCGCTTTTTCACTGTTCTCAACTACTACGTGCAGGCGATGGACTGGCTTCGATTATTCCCTTTTCACTCAAATCATTCAACACGTGATGTAACTCTGCATGCTCGGCACAGGCTTTACCGCTATCAAGCAATAACGATTCAAACTGAGTTAATGTTATTCGAAGTGTGATGATTTCTGTTGTAAATGGGTTATAGATGCTGAGACCGCTTTGATCAGAAAAGGGATGCAGTTGCATCCCTTTTTTTAATGTAAACATCAACTAAAGGCTCTAAAAATTGAGAGCTAAATCGAGAGACGGCTGACCGTTCCGTAACTGTGGAGGTCCGATAACTCCCTAGCAACATCGTGTGGAGATGCAGATGCCAGCGCGTACATTTTCGACTTAAACTGTTCAATATCTCTAAATGTTGGTCTTGCCTGGCCGTGCATTCCCCTATCACTTACTACTGGAAAAATGATGTTATGACCGTCGTGATACATTGCATTCAACACCGCCGAAACAAGGAGCACATTTATATTCGCAGGGCCGCCATGAATGTAATTTCCATCCCGGTCCTTCCTAAACATCAATTTAAGCTTCGGATTTTTATTCGTACCGATAGTTTTCGAACCGAACATATCTTTAAAAGTTATGTTGTGCCACGAAGTGTCGCTGCTTGTGTGTAACCATTGGTCTGGGTGACGCAAAACCAATGAAGTACCACCCGCAAAATCAGAGCCATGACCAGATGCCACAATTGAATTGGTTAATCCGTTAGTTGCCCAAACCGACTTGGCTGGGATAGATGCGATAAGTGCACCAGCGGCAGTTTTACGCAAGAATTTACGGCGTCCTTCGATTGCCTGCGCGGTAGAAGACTTATCTACTTGCGTTTCTTGAGATTTATTTTGTTCCATTAGTACCACCAAATATTTTAACTAACAACAGCGAATGCAATCTTCACACCACAATGTAAGATTATGATTTTATTATAAAACTCAAAACGAGCATGACAACAGTGATAAAAATACTGACAGCATCATAACTCAAGCCCGTTGTCTTTGGCTAGTTTTCTTAAATGCCTGACCGGTATTGCATAACTAATGCCGCTTGGATTTGAAATAGCAGCTTCTTTACCAGAGCTTACAAACACTTTGTTTATTACAGCAATCACTTCGCCTGTTTCGCGATCAAACACCGGACTTCCACTATTACCAGGGTAAGCAGTCGCATCCAATTGATAAATAAGAAATGGCTTTTTCAGGCGTTTAAGCATTTCCATGGTTAATTCATTGGCATTACGGGCAGGATTAACGTCTGGCGCAATCGCTGCGACAATTCCTTGATGAGTTGCAGGGAACAGCCCTAATAGTGCGCCGAGTGGGAAGCCTGTGAAAAAGATATCGCTACCTTCATCAACATAGGCATCTGATGCCAATTTAAGCGCGGGCAAAGCTTGCTCACTTTTCAAAAGCGCTAAGTCATGGACCGGATCAAATGCCAATAACTCAAGTTTCGCTACTTTATATTGCTCACCCTTACCTACCATCGCTACATAATTTTGAACAATATCAAGTTTCAATTCTTTAGAGACCACATGATAATTGGTCACCACATAATGGCCATCACCAACGACAAATCCGGTTCCCATTAAGGTCGGATTTTTGTTTTCAAGGGGCGTGTAAAGACCTATACCAACGATACCTGGTTGCACTTCTTTTAATAATTGCGATAGTTTTGGGTATGCATTCGAGATGCTTGTTATCGCTAACAAAGCAATCATTGCACTAATGCTACTAACTAAACGTGATATTTTAAAATCAATCTTCATCAAACATAGTATCCATTCTTAAGGTATGAAAATAGGTGATGTGACTCCCTGTGCGACCAACAAGCACCACCTCATGGTACGTACAGCCTAATATTTAATCAAGTTTTATAATATCAAAAGAATACTCGAGCAAATTAAAAAAGTTGCAAATTTCACACGCATAAATGAAAACATTTAATTTGTTTAAAATGATTTCAACTCCGATATTGCCTTGTTTTGTTCACCAAAAGAAAAATTAAACATCGAAAAGACATGATTTAAATCAACTAACCTGAAATTTTCGTATTTTTTTCCATACTAAATTGCCGAGTCTTTAGGCATTTTTGAGCATTGAAACTTAAAATAAATAGCTGATTTTACTCTATCTTTACAGTTTCAATTTCAAGATTCAGCACTTTAATTTATACTTAGGTAGTGTATTTACACTGAAAAAAAGCACTTTACTTTCATATACTTCGATGTAGTATCGTAGAGAATTGAGAAGATAAACCTGTTGCTTTTCGGCAACAGTCCCATAGTGATATTGTCACATTTCAAACTTCCCATTCAAAATTATACCTTTTAAACCGTTCCCATACGCTAAATGGATTTGCCCTGGGTATACTAAAATTCCGAGATAGCCGGAGACGTACCATGTTATTAGAAACATCTTATCATTCAGCGCAATCATCACTGTCGCATCAAGCAGACAGCGATACAATGGAAAGGATGTCGGCGAACATAGCGGGAAGCTTAGACAAAACCGTTCAAGAAAAATTGGAAAAAGCTGAACGGGCAGCCAGATTAAAAGCGAAGCGCCAGCGCATTGAGCGACTGCGACAGCACGAAAACCATATGAAGCAAGAAGCTCAATGGGCATTTGAACATTTCACAAAACACTTTACTGCTGTTAGAGCGCAAACTGCAGAACAATTACAAAGCGCTTACAGAATTCGACACGAAGTGTTTTGTGAAGAAATCAAAATATTTGAAGGCAATGCGGCAAGATTAGAGTGTGACACTTACGATGCGTACGCGGAGCAGTGTCTTATACAACACCGACGTTCACTAGACTATTCAGGTTGTGTTCGCCTGATAATGCCTGAAAAACCGGATCAAATTCTTCCGATTGAAAAGCAAGGCTTAGACTACATCGAAGATAAATCAGCTTTGCCAAGTAACTTTGACCGCAATGAAATTGCCGAAGTGTCGCGTATTCTTATACCCAAGGTGTTTAGAAAGCGCAGATTAGATAAGGCTGCATGTGCCGAAAGCACTGGAATCAACGTTGAGCTGTATGATGAAAACGACGTGCGCTGCTTCCCATTTATCGCTGTTGGTTTATATATGGCTTGCACCGCTATGTTCAAAAATAGAGGTCGAAAACATATTTACTTCATGGCAGATCCTCGCTTGGGTAAAAGTATGCAAGTTGTCGGTCTAACAATGAAACAAATAGGACCTGAATTTGAGTATGTTGGCAGAAGAGTTCCTTACTACATTGATTTTGAGGACTTCTTGAAAAATCTTAAGCCTTCATTTAAGTTTATGTTAAATGACTTTCTTAAAACGATTAACTAACTGACATTTGAGTGGTTAATTTATATCAAATGCTTCCGTTAATAAATTGCCGAATGAGTCGATAAAGGACTATCGGCAATTTATTTTTAGGAGATGCGATGTTTGACTACGACAAAGCTTTTTCTCGCAACATTGGTTGGGTAACCAAGCAAGAGCAACAAACTATTAAGAATACCAAAATCGCGATAGGTGGTTTGGGTGGCGCCGGCGGTGAACATGCCCTTGCCCTTGCGAGAATGGGTTTCGAAAATTTTCACTTATCAGACTTTGACGAGTTTGAAGTGCATAACTTTAATCGTCAGGCTGGCGCGTTCATGTCAACGGTTGACAAGCCAAAATGCAATGTAATGGCGAGCATGATACGCGACATCAACCCAAATGCTAAAATCACAGAGTTCCCGGATGGTTTGAACGAATCAAACATCGATGCGTTTTTCGATGGTGTTTCAGTTTATGTTGACGGCATTGATTTTTTCGCACTAAAAGCAAGAAAGCTGGTCTATCAGGCAGCCCAGGATCGCGGTATTCCGAATTTATTGGCAGCTCCCCTCGGCTTTGGCGTATCGTTAATATGTTTTACCAAAGATTCGATGAAGTTTGATGAATATTATCGCTTTAGTGAGAGCAAAACCGAAGAAGAATCTTTCATTAAACTATTGATTGGCCTTTCGCCAGCATTACTACATACAAAATATTTAGCTGACCCAAGTGCTGCGAATTTTAAAGAGCAACGCGGCCCTTCTACGCCAATGGCGATAAAGCTATGCTCTGGGTTACTTTGTTCTAATGTAGTAAAACTAGTATTGGGAAGAGGTAAAGTGGTGACAGCTCCTCGCGTGTTGCAATTTGATGCTTACAGGGATAAATTTGTAACTTCATGGTGTCCATTTGGGAATGCAGGCCCCATTCAAAAAATCAAGTTTGCAGTTGCTAAAAAAACAGTATCGTAAATAGAATCGTAGCTTTAAACGAGAGTTACTCGAGATTTTAAAAAGCACTGACAGAAACGAATATCGGCACGTTTTTCATCTCACCCAGAGACTAAAAAAGGTGTCGATATTTTTAACACATTTGAAAACACCACATATCAAATCAACATTTATCGCATAAAAATCAATACTTTGAAAAGTTGGCATTGTGCGTGCTTAGGTACTTTGAAAGCAACGAAACCATAAAGGAAATGAAAATGTTGAAACAAATTAAAAAAGCGACCTTAGCCGCTTCACTAGTGGTAGCGTCCATGGCAGCCTCTGCTACCACAGGTCTTCCGTTTACCTTCGACGCATCAAGCATCGGCTCGAATGTAAATACAGGGTTAACTCAGTTTACTGGTCCTTATAATGAAGTAATTATGGTTAATCCAGACTCTTCATTCGACGCTACTGTACTTTTAGACTTCACGTCTTTCAGACGCGGTAGTGACATTGCCCGCGGAACTGGTTTAGCAAGCGACTACGGCATGTATGCGATCATCAATATCAACGGTCAATTACTTGAAGGCGGTCCTGATTTTAAAACGGGTAATTGGAACGGTAGCATCGACTTGTGGATTGACCGAAACTTCGATACTGATTCAAACTTGGCATCAAGTTTGGTTGGTTTAAATAACGTAGTATTCGGTGCTGGGCAAACTGCAGACGACGATATTCTGTTTAGCTCCACAATTGGTTCAGGTCAGTCTAACGGTGATGTTGATTCTGCTTCTTTCAGCTTGGGCTCTGACGATGTAGGTCTAACTGCAGTAGGTTCAACATTCTTCACTGCTCCTGATCCTTTTTACAACATGCTAATATCGTTTGGTAACTTGGAAGACTTCTTTGCGCAAGTCGACTTCACAAACTTCACTGAATTACAAGATTTCTCAGGTGAAGCTAACGTTCGCTTTGTTCCAGAGCCTTCAATGATTGGTTTGATCGGTTTAGGTTTGATTGCAATGGGTTTCAGCGCTCGCAGAAATCGAAAATAAATCAGCTTAACAAATATTAAAAAAAGCGACTTATGTCGCTTTTTTTTTATCTGTGAATTATGATTGCGAGAAACATAGGAGGTTTCATGCTCAATTACCAGAAGGTATTTTTACTAACATCGTTTACACTTTTTCTCTTCGCTTGTGGAAACAATTTATCCGAAAAAGAAATTTTATCTGAATCTTTAATAGCTTCAGAAGAAGGACAATATAACAAAGCTGAGATACTTCTAAAGAATTTCTTAACAGAAAACAGCGAATCTGATGAAGCCAGGAGGCTTCTTTCTGACATTCTTGCAAGTCAAGGAAAGTATCAGGAAGCTGAGCATCAATATCTAAAAACTACAGGTTCATATTCAACAACTTCTTCAGAAAAGCGAATGGAAACGCTTTATATGCTAGGCCAAATGGAGGATTTGATCACCTTTTGGGAAAGCTTGGATAGCAAAGAGAAAAATACAGGTCAGCATGCTCAGTTTATTTATTCTCTTGTAAAATCAAGACTGGAAGGCGACTTAAAGTATTTAAGTCAATTTGAGAAACAAGAGAGCACTCCTCCAGTTTTATCAAGCCTGTTCGATGCCACACAGAGCTTTTCTGAAAACCAAGAAGAACCAGAGTACATAGACGATTTATTAAAGATTGTTGAAGCATACAATGAAGCAAAACAGGATTGGCTTTTCACTCATATTACTGCAAATATGCTATTTACCAATCAACAATTTAAAAAGGCATCAGATTATTTTAAGAATCTTATTAGCCTGCGTCCGAAATTTAGTCGACTTAAATTATCGCTTGCGTCTGCACTTGTTGAGGCTAAGCTGTGGAGCGAAGCTGAAATAACCGTTGATGAGATTTTAGCGCAATCTAAAAACCAGGCGATCGCTAACCAACTCAAATCACTTATCCTGCTAAATAAAAACGATGTTCAAAATGCTAAGGTATATATCGAAAGAGCAATAAGTGCAGGATTTACCAGTAAAGCTAACTACTTAATTGCAGGATCAATTAACTTTCAGTTGAACAACTATGAACAAAGTATTTCGCAGCTTGAGCGTGGTTTATCTGGCATAAATCAACGCACGCCATATCACGATCTTCTTATTTACCTCAGAGCACAGGCCAATAGTGCTGACGTAGAAATTGCCGCGATTGAAAAGAATAAAATTAGATCTTTAAACGACATAGAGTTTGTTTCGAGAGTACTAGGAGGCTTAAACGTAGCTGGTCAACAAGATGAAATCAGCAAATTATTAGTTAACGCTAAATTAGACGACCAAGCTTCTGATATTGCTAAAGTAGAGTTTTATTTAATCAAGCCTCCCATTGAAGAACAGGAAATCGAATCTAATATATCGGCTAGTAGAGCAATTTTGCAGGAAAGCATGAAAAATCCTGAATTGTATTCAAATCAACAAATCATGTTGGTTAAAAGTAATATCGTAAATAGTTATCTTGCAGAGGATAAATATCAAGCTGCAGAGGAAGAAGTTACGTCTTGGATTGATAATGAGCCGTCCAATATTCAGAATAAATTTTACTTGGCTGAAATTTATAACTTGCAAGGCCGTTTTACAGATAGCATTTCATTGCTGGAACCTTTAACTGCTGACTTTAATAATTACGTTGGCTCTCAATTACTTTCCTATGCATATCTTCAATTAAAAGAATACGCTAAAGCCAAAAGTGTGGTGATTAACGAGTTAGCAGAGTCGCCTTATAACTTGGATATGCTCAAGCAACTCGTTGCGCTTGAGAAAAGAACAAATGAGAACTTAAGTGAACGTGTGCGGGGAATATATTCCAATCCCACCTCAAGTGTTGCTGATGCTCTTTCACTGTCGCTCTACTTCAGTATGCACGAGAGGTTTTCAGCCGCCATTGAAGTTTTAACCAAGTTAAATGAGCAAGCCAGAAAGACGCCCGCGTTTTACTATACGCTCGCTGAGACCTATATTCGAAACAATCAGAACGATAAAGCGGTAAAAGTACTGGAGCAAGTGTCTGGCTTGAATAATCTTAAAGTTGACGAAGCCCTCAATTTATCTCAAACATTTGAAAAACTAAATTTAACTGAAGCGAACATTAAGTTTTTGGAACAGTTTGGTGCCAATAATCCATATAATAACCAAGTTCACCTTCAACTTGCCAAGGCTTACTTTGCAGATGGCAACTATATGAAAACAATCGAAAAAGTTGATGAACTGACAGTAAATTCCCAAGCTGGCACAATATTGAAGGCAAAATCTCTCCTCAATATTGGTGATATCAATAAAGCGGAACCCCTGTTTAAACGAGCATTCCAACGCTCTCCATCAGAAGTAACAGTTGTGGAATATGCTCAATTCTTGGTGCAAACGAACAGAACAAAAGAGGCGCTAACCATACTACGAGATTTTAATGAATCAAACGGCATGCCGCTTAATTCTACTTTACTGCTAGCCACGTTGGTAGACGCTAGGGCCTCTGTTAGGCTTTACGAACGAGTGTTGCAATTATCGCCTAACAATATTGTTGCGTTAAATAATCTGGCGCTAGCACTGCACGAGCTAAATCAAACCCAGCGCGCGCGCGAATACGCGAGTAAAGCAGCGTCTATTTCACCAAACAACTCGGTTGTGCAAGAAACTTTAGCAACTGTGAATCAGTAGAAACTTATTTAACGACATTTAACAACTTTAGCCGGATTGCCTGCAACAATGCTTTTTGCAGGCACATCTGATGTCACAACGCTTCCTGCTGCGACAATGCTTTTGTCGCCAACGTTCGCCATAATAAGCGCGCCGTTTCCAATCCAGCAATCCTTTCCAATCCTAATAAGAGAAAAGGCGCCTCCCTGTTCTCGTATTGGTGTGTTCAAATCTTCAAAATTATGTTGCTGCTTGCCGCTCATAATATGCACACCGCTTCCAAGCAAGGTATCGTTCCCAATTTCACATTTACCAATGTTGCACTGTGGGCCTATATACACCCCTGAACCAATAGAAGTATCCGTCTGGGATAAAATTGTGCCGAAAGAAATAAGCGCATGCGCATCGCAATGTCGCAATGCTAATCGGTAAAACGCGGCGCGCAGGTATGCACCAACTTTTCCCGGAAAAAGGCTTAAAAATTGACTATGCGCCGACAACGACGCATCTGCAGTCCCCAAAACTTTGAAGATGATAAAGCTTAAAAAAAATGGAAGTATCAATAAGATACAAAACCAATGAGCTAAAAATTTCGCACTTCTTTTAATTACAGCCAAGTTCATTTATCGCATCGTTTTGTTTATTTAAAAAGTCAGAGCTATAGTAACCTCAACTTGGGATAAGCGATAGTGCAAACATTTGTTTTAACACTGCATTCATTAGCTTATCACCAAGTGGTGATAAAAACGTGAAGCACTAGGCGCAGAAGCGACGTAATAGCCTATTGCAAGTAAGTTGATTTATACTGCGCTGTGCATTAGATTAACACCTTCGCGACAAGTGCAGAAAAAGAGCACAGCAAGGGCATAAAGAGGACGCTTTATATGCATCGAATGCATCAGGGATCAGCATTGCATCAGAATCAATTGGAACAACCATTACTGATTGTTGTTGTCGATACTGAAGAAGAATTTGATTGGACAGCCCCACCAGATCGAAACGAAACCGGCGTTTCACATATGCAACATGTGCATTTGACTCACGATATCTGTGTTGAATATGGTCTGTCACCCTGCTATGTCGTTGACTATCCTATCGCATCTAAACCAGATGCTTATCAAATACTTCAAGACTTCAAAAATAAATCTCAATGTGAAATAGGAGCGCATCTCCACCCTTGGGTGACTCCACCTATGATAGAAGAGCTGTCGGTGGCCAACATGTATCCGGGCAATTTACCCGAAGACATTGAGTACAAAAAGCTAGCGAGTTTAGTCAGCAAAATACAGGAAAACTTTTCAGACGCACCAACCAGCTATAAGGCAGGAAGATACGGCTTTGGTCCGCACACTTTAAAAACCATCGAAAAGCTTGGGTTTACCGTGGATTTATCGTATTGCCCACCCATCAATCATAGCGCAGATGGCGGGCCAGATTATAGCCGCTGTAACTCAAATCTCTTTCGGTTTGATAACAGTCATATATTAGGTATACCTATTACTGGTGCATTTACTGGCATGCTTGGTAAGCAGGCACCGAGTATTTTCGAATTGAGCCAAAAGTTCGAGGCAGTCAAACTACCGGGAATTCTTTCTCGCTTAAATATATTGGATCGACTTATACTCTCACCTGAAGGTTACACAAGCGACGAACACATAAAGTTAACAAACTTTTTATATAATCAGGGTCAGCGCGTTTTCACCTGGAGCTTTCATAGCCCAACGGTCGTTCCGGGTCACACGGAGTATGTACAAAGCAAACAAGACCAACACGTTTACCTCGACAAGTTTAAACGTTTTTTTGATTTCTTTTTTAATACACTTAATGGGCGTGCAGCAACGCCAGCTCAAATATACAAAATGATGGAGAAGTAACAATGATTGTTATGGGAATTTCCCCTTTAGATAAAGACGCAACAGTTTCAATCGTCAAGGATGGCGAAATATTATTTGCAGCTGGCGAAGAGCGATTTTCAAGAAATAAACAGCAAGATGGATTTCCGTATCTCGCTGTAGAGCAGGCCCTTGAGTATACTGGATTAAGTGTAAAAGATATTGACAAAGTTGCTTACGCCTTTTTAGAGGCTGATAAAGAAAAAGAAATTTTCACTAAAAACCTCGAAAACGAAAAGCAGTTTATTGAGCAGTTTGATGCGCCAGATGTTGGCCAAATGATCAAAGAAGCGAAAACCAAAGTGCCCAAGCGTAAAGATGCTATCCATGGTTTAAAAGACCCGAACGAGAAAATGGATAAAAGCATCTTACATAAAACCTTTTACAATGTTGCTGGCAAAAGTGGCTCGCTCTCAACTAAAGCGGCCTTAGACGGTTCACAAGAATGGGCAAAAGTCGCGGAAGAAGGTCATAAAGCGTATCAAAAGCAATTGTTAGAGGGGCTTGAAAAACTGGGCCTTAAAGACAAGCTTGTTCGCTTGGACCATCATATGACACATGCTGCGAATGCGTACTTGACTAGCGGCTTTGATCGCGCACTTTGCATTACCCTCGATGGATATGGAACCGGTTTAGCAGGTTCTGTAAGCATCGCTGAGGGAGGTAAAATCAAGCGCGTACACGGTGTGAAATATCCAAGCTCGCTTGGCACGATGTATGAACATGTCACCTCTAGCTTGGGTTTTAAACCAAGTAGACACGAAGGAAAAATTGTGGGACTAGCCAGCTATGGTGATCCCGATATATTAACGCCACTGTTGCTAAGTCGCATTCATCAAGAGAATGGAGACTTCAAAATTTATCAGGCTAACAATATTTATCTGTCTCGTTTACTAGCATCTGAATTTCCGAAGATTGACGTTGCCGCAGCCTATCAAAAGGTACTCGAACTTGTTGCGAAAGACTTTGTTGAATACTGGGTGAATAAAACCGGTATTGATAAAGTCGTGCTTTCCGGTGGTGTAACCGCTAACGTAAAACTGAATCAACGTATTTTTGAAGTCGATGGCGTAAACGAGATTTACGTCTATCCAAACATGGGCGATGGTGGGTGTGGAACAGGCGCAGCGCTTTATCTAAGTTCAAAAGGCGTCCGACCCAGCATTGAAAATGCTTATTGCGGACCTGACTTTAGCGCTGATCAAATGAAAAAAGCCCTGGACGATGCAAACCTAAGTTACAGTGAGCCGGAAAACTATGCCCAACAGGTCGCTCAGCTGATTCACGACGGGAATGTTGTGGCTCGATTTGATGGAAGAATGGAATATGGTCCCAGAGCTTTAGGAAACCGTTCAATCATGTATCACGGAAGAGAGCCAGAAGTGAACCAGTGGTTAAATAAACGATTAGGTCGCACTGAATTTATGCCTTTTGCACCTGTAACATTATTTGAACACAGAGAAGCCTGCTATAACAATATCAAAGGTGCCGAGCACGCAGCCGAATTTATGACAATTACTTTTGACTGTACCGATAAGATGAAAAACGACTGCCCAGCGGCTGTTCACATTGATGGCACCGCACGGCCACAATTGATCAAACGGGAAGTTAATCAAGGCTATTACGATATCCTGTTTGAATATCACAAAATCAGTGGCATCCCGAGTTTAATTAACACAAGCTTTAATATGCATGAAGAACCCATTGTGTGCTCACCAGAAGATGCCGTTAGAGCCTTTTTACAAGGTAAACTCGATTACTTGGCGATGGGCCCATTTTTGGTTGAACACCCTGAGAGAAACGCATAATAAGAATGCCGAATTCGTCTGCAAGGGTTAATCAGATTGATGCAATGCATGCCAACGCAAAAAATGTCAAGGTCGATATCATTAACGATATTGATCTTGCTGAGTTAGAAGCGCAGTGGCAACAACTGCAAGAAGCATCCTCGCATCGATTTTTTTTGTCTTGGCACTGGATTAAAGCATGGCTTGAAACCTGCGCCACAAAACCCTTTCTTTTGCGAGCCAAAGAAGCTGAACAAACCATTGGCCTGGCGCTTTGTTGTGAGCGTCAAATAAGGCGCAATGGTTTTGTTATAAACAGATGTATCGTTCACGAAACCGGTGTTGCGAATAATGACCAACAATGGATTGAGTTTAACGATCTCTTATTACATAAGGCCTTTGAAGAGACTGCCAGAGCCGCAATGCTCACTTATTTAAAAGCTCAAAAAAACTGGGACGAACTTGCTATAGGCGTCGCAGATAGCGGTACAATAACCAACTTTGCAAAAGCGCTTCAACTGCCTATTTACACAACCTGGAAAACGCGAGCGCACCATATTAATCTTGCCAGCTTAAGAGAGTCCAACTCAGACTATCTATCATCGCTTTCCAAAAATGCGCGAGCGCAAATAAGACGAAGCTTAAAGGCCTATCAGCAACTCGGTGAAGTAACCATTAAGCATGCCACCTGCGAAGAACAAGCGCTTGAATTTCTGGATGAAATTGCTCCTATCCACATACAGCGTTGGGGAAGCGGTTATCAAGAAAGCGGCTTTGCCAATCCGACGTTTGTTGATTTTCATAAACAACTTATTAGAAATAGTTTTAAGCAAGGTGTTGTCGATATTATTCGCATCGATGTTGGCGAGGCGCCCATCGCATACTTGTATAACTTTATTTATCAATCGCGGGTTTATTTCTATTTAAGCGCACTTAAGTTTGAAAGTGACAATAAACTTAAACCTGGCCTTCTTTCTCATGCTTTATGCATACAAGAGTATATGGATAAAGGCTTGGATCTTTATGACTTTATGGGAGGTGGTGAATCATATAAAGATAGATTGGCAAATCATCATGATGAGTTTTATCGGGTTGCCTTTCAGCAACCACGCCTAACCCTTAAACTAGAACGCTTTTTAAGAAAAACAAGAAATTATATTCAAAATCGCAAGCCAGCTGAATTCAGGCTGCCTCGATAAACACGCGCTAGTTTCTTTCAACAAGGTGTCCCTTGTAGCTTGCCAGTCTTTTTCCCAAAGAGATGCCGGGTTTTTCTATTAACTTATATGAATAATGCGAAATTAGAAGTGTGGTCGGCAAAACAATCAGAAAAATAATCTCAGGATGCGTCAAAAGCCCCAGTAAATTCCATTCTAAACACACAATTACGAGCGCGCCTAGTACAAGATTGTGGTAGAGATACAAACTATAAGACACCTCTCCTAACCAATAAAATGGACGTACCAGCCAATGGGTTTTAGGTAAGTCAGATGAAATGAATAAAATACTGACAACGCACATTAAGCCGAAGATACCGGTATATCCATATGGGTTGGAAATAATTGGCAAATCGCCAAAATCAATATACGACAGTTGAGTTAGCGAACATAAAAAAGCGGAACACAGCGCCAGTAGCATCGCAAGTGCTGTAGGTAGACGAAAATTAATTTTTGAATAAATGTGAGCGGCCAGAACACCAAAGCAGAATGTGTAAGCCAGAAAAAAGACCAGATTAGATGAAAAATCAACAAAATTAAATTTTTGCAAAATGTAGCAAACGATGGCAATAAGTACGGGCCCTGCCATTCCAACTAATTTTATACTAAGGATAATAAGCGGAAATAGTAAATAGTACTGAAACTCTATTGGCAAGCTCCAGTAAGCGTTGTTAAAAATGCCGCTAGGCCCGGTAATATTAAAAGTAAGCGTTACATATGAAATAAATGTCGAAAGATCCCAACTTGCAAGAAACTGCTGTTCAATCCAGTTACCATTGGCAAATTGATAAAAATGGCTAAATAAAGGCATAAAGGCGATATATGCCAGCAGTGAGACAAAAAAAGCAGGCCAAATTCTAAAAACGCGTTTGATATAAAAACTGGGAGTGGCTTTAAGCGATACTTTGGCGTTGCTGAAATAAAGGGTTGCACCGCTTAACGCAAAAAATACCATTACGCCAAAGGTCCCTAAATCAAAGAAATTGATAAGTCCAATATCCTGACCCGTTATCTGCCCACTGTAATTAGCGCTGGCATACTTTCCTTCAGATGTTCTGATGCTGTGAGAGATAACGACCAAAGTGGCCGCAATGCCTCTTAACCAGGTAAGTTGAACTAAGTACTGGCGCTTATCCATATACTGCTGAGAACTATTCACTTGAGATTTCAGCATTTAATAATGCTGCCATAACCGTATAACCTTTCGTGCTTATGTGTAGGCCGTCCCCTCTGTCATAAGCCGGTTTTAAAAAACCGTCCGAAGTAGTAAAGTGATTGTGTAAGTCTATATACCTCACATTATCGTTCTGCTGCGCAATTTTCACTAGCTGGTCATTGTATAAAAGTATTTGCGCTTTCAGGGGCTTTTTTGTTTCTCGTTCCTGGCTGACGGGTAAAGCCGATATCAAGTATACGTCGGTATCAGGCGGTAGCTGTTTGATGATCTTATTTACATTTGCACTTATTTCCTCGGCACTTATCCCTGCGTTCAAATCGTTGATTCCAATTAATACGGCGACATTTTTCCAGGTGCTCTTCGAGTCAAAAGTGTCAATCGCATTGAGCATACGAGCGCTTGTATTGTTCCCTATTCCAAAATTAACGAATGGCGTATTTAGATTCAGAGTATTTAAACTTTGAACCAGACTATCCCCTAAAAAAATCGACTGATTATCAGGCATCTGTGCATCTTGAAAGCGCTGAAATGTGTAAAGGGAATTAACATAGTATTCAACTCTTTCGTTTACTTGCTGATACCCCAGAATTTTTGCAACGCTATCATGCACTTTTGCAGCAGCAGATGGTTTCAGCAGGATTAATAGTATAATTACATGAAGACTAATGACATAAGCCCAAATCCATTTTTTTTGCATTCTGATTTTCTCTTCTATCTATCGCTTTTCTCACTGGCTTTTAGCGCACTGTCGTAAAAATGAATATCAAACAATGATGCTTGTTGGGTATGTTTCATTATATTCACGCATCTTGCAAGATCCGCGGTTTTTAAATGAAGTATTTTGTTTTATTCTGACCACAAGGTATACTCATAAACTTATGAGTTGTGAGTGAGACTGTGGGTTAACGAACCAGTATGTTTAATTGTGAAATGGTTACTCTCAGCTGATATCAGAACGGAATCTTTGTAGGTCGGTAGAGTCCACTTCATGTTGCATATATTTTCAGTTACGTCTTCAATTTCATCAAAGCAACACTTTTCTTTAGGTATCCCACTTGCCAAGGGATACGCGAAAAAAAACACAAATACAGATGCAAAAGAGCAAGCTCAATTCCTGGTGCAAAACGAACTGGGAGAAACCATTGAAGCATGCGTCACCCCAACCGCATATTGGCCAGATAAAACAATTAAATGGCTTTCGATTGAGGGCTTTCTTGACCAACATTCGCGCACAGGCAAATATTTCCTGGTACCCGATGCAGACCTTAAAGTAGAAAAGCATCATGCCTCAAATTATCAATTAGGTAACTTTTCTATTTCTGACGTGAGCAAACCCATTCATTCTGAATCTCGCCTTTCGGTGCTGAATTTAAAAGCAAAAAAACCTTCACCGTCAATTAGTCTGTATTTGACTCATCATGAAAAATGGCAGCGTCATATTAATGAATCCGTTGTATCGACTTATATATTAAATGATCAGCTCATAAGAAATACGCTTCGCCACTCCAGTAGCTTTTTTGATAGCGATGATAGCAGTGATCGCCAACTAAATTGCTTTGTGACGGTCAAACATTGGCCTCAAAGTGGTGTGATTGATATTCAATTTAAGGTTCACAATCCAAAAGCGCAGAGCAACCAGGGAGGTAAATGGGACTTAGGGGATGAAAACAGTCTTTATTTATCTGATCTAGGTATCTGTATTGACTTACC
The DNA here is from genome assembly GCF_004798935.1 of Ningiella ruwaisensis. Taxonomy (GTDB): domain Bacteria; phylum Pseudomonadota; class Gammaproteobacteria; order Enterobacterales; family Alteromonadaceae; genus Glaciecola; species Glaciecola ruwaisensis. The sequence goes on from NZ_RAHT01000005.1 coordinate 186,301, forward strand.
TGAAAGCACAACGAACACTCTGTCAATTTCAAAGGACGCAGAAAGCGTTACGCTCGATAATAGCAATGAGCAAATTTCGCTACACCAATATAGTAGCGGCGGTGATAACTGGAATTGCGCCAATCATGTAAATTCAGATAACGTCGTAAGCTTAAAGCAAAAAGGCGCCTTGCTAGTTAAAGAAATTAAAGAAGTTAAAGAGTGTAAAGAAGCAAAAGGCAACGAAATACTGCAGCAAATAGACAGACCCGAGCCCGTTGTGCGCATACAAACTGACGAGGTTCAATACTCTTTGCATCCACAGCATTTCTGGCAGAAATTTCCATGCTCATTGAGATTATCTGGAACGAAAGCTGAAATAGACTTTACAGGAGAAGGCTCTCAAGTTGAGATTCAACCGGGTGAGACAAAGTCTCACCGATTGTTTATCAGTTTAGATGACGTTGAAATTGCTAACACCCCTGCGCCTATAGAAATTTCCTTGTCTCAAATTGAAAGCTCACAAGCCATTCCATGGTTCAACGCTGATTTAGACAAAGATCCGCACCAAATTATTTTGAAAAACTGTCTTAATGGTGAGCATAACTTTTTCGCAAAGCGCGAATCTCTTGATGAGTACGGATGGCGAAACTATGGTGATATCTACGCTGACCACGAGGCTCATAATTTTTCAGGCAAACTGCCGTTTATTTCGCACTATAATAACCAATACGATCCTCTTTTTGGCTTTTATAAGCAATACTTTTTGACTGGCGATATCAAATACCAGCAACTTGCACAAGATTTGCTCGATCACACCTTGAATATCGACATATATCGCAGTGAGTTAGATAAACCTGAATACAATCATGGATTGTTTTGGCACACCGACCACTATGTACAAGCCGCGACGGCGACGCATCGCACATATTCAAAGCACCAGGCAGACAATGTCTACTCCAACCATGCAGGCGGCGGCGGCCCGGGAGCTCATCATTGTTACCCTACAGGCTTGGCACTGGGATACTATAGTTGCGCCGATGAGGACCTTAAATCTGCTGTTTTGAAAATGGCGCAATGGATGACCTATATCTATGAGGGCGATGGAACCCTCTTAGGTAAGTTATTGCAGGTCAAAAACTGCAATTATTTGCGCGTTCCGTTTTCTGATAAATTGCTGCTTGGAGCTGGGACCGGGATTACGCGCAATCCATTTACTAACCAATATCCTCTGGATAGAGGAACCGGGAACTACGTCAATATTTTACTTGATGCTTATGAGATGAGCGGCGACAGCGCTTATTTGTCTAATGCGGAGCGAGTAATACTTTGCACTATTGATGAAAACGACGAGCTAAATGACGGTCGCTTTTACGACATCGAAAATACATGGTTTTACACGGTATTTTTACAGGCCGTCTCAAAATATCTGTTTCTGTTAGGTACAGGGCACATTAAGAGAGAGGCTAGCACTTTCATTCTGAATGCCTTCATTCATTATCTTGATTACATTTGTGAACATGAGCGCCTATATTTGGATCATGCCGAAAGACTAGAGTATCCAAATGATACATGGACCGCGCAAGACATTCGCAAGGTACAACTGCTATGTATTGGCACTTGGTTTGTGAGCGCTGAAAAAGCCGACAGCTACATCGCAAAAGCGAAACAGTTGAATGCCGAAATATACAACAAGTTAAAAGAAAGCCCTGAAAATGTGTATACCCGTTTACTTGTTCTAATGATGCAAAATTACGGCGGCCCTTCTCTTGTAGGCAAACGAGCTTCTACATTTAAAATTCCCTCGTGTTCATCGAAAACCAGTAAACAAAACATAAAAATTTCATTTTTAAAGCGCGTTTGGACATTTTTACGTGCTTATTCAGTCTCGCGTGAACGAAAACATTTGTCGCTGCGAGTTCCGAAACTTCAAAAATGGATTGGCAAGCCATGAGTGTAGAAGTCAGTTTCATCATTCCGCACATGGGCAGAGAAGGCATGCTGCTTGATACGCTGAAATCAATTAGCCAGCTTCGCTTAGATGGCATTTCTATTGAAATCATCGTTGTTACCAAAAATCGCTCATTGAATGAAGATACTGTATCAGCTGCAAAGCCTATTCCTTTAAACATCGTTCATGCTCCTCAAGAATTGACCATTTCAGATCAACGCAATTTTGGCGTTGAAAAAAGCAATGGTCGCTTTCTTGCCTTCTTAGATGCAGATATTGCTTTAAATGCAAACTGGTTGTCTGCGCTTTTACCAATTTTAGACAAGCAAAAAGATATTAAATTGGTAAGTGCCATTCAAAAACCTGCTGACAACGCGCCTGCTCTTGAAAAGTTAAGAGTAGCGCTGAGTAACGCAGAAATAGACTGTGATGTTGCATTTTTACCTGGCAGAAATTTATTATTATCTCGCCTTACCTTCGATGTCAGTGGCGGATTTCCCAGTCATCTTGTGACATGTGAAGACTACGTTTTTACGCAAAAAGTATCGCAGCAAGGGCGTTTGTTTTATTCAAGTGCCAGTGACTATGTGCATATTGGCGAGGATAAAGCGTTTTTTGCAATGGCAAAAAAAGAAGTGTGGCGAGGCTTATCGAATATCGCATCACTTAGAGGTCGTAAAATTCCATTACGAGAGTGGCCAAGCTTTATTGTACCACCGGTTTTTCTGTTGCTTTTACTCCTGAGTCTTTTCGCTGCGCTATTAAACGCCTGGTCATTGGCGTTATTCAGTCTGTTTGCGTCAATGTGTATTCCTTTACTATATTCACTAAGGTTGAGACGACTGACAAAAGGCGATCCCAGCTTTTTCACTATATTTATGTTTTATTTATTTTACTTTCCTGCGCGAGCAATAGGTACGATAGGCGGAATATTCAAAGGAGGTAAAAAAAGTGAGCGATAAGGCAAAGCCGTTGCATGTTTTACAATTCATTTGTTCCACCGGTTTTTATGGCGCAGAAAGGTGGGTTCTTGCCCTTAGTCGCAACTCAAATCCGAATGAGATCACCTACTCTTTAGCGACAACGCTAGAGGAAAATTCTAAAGACTTGGAATTAGTCAGCGCGTTCCGCAGCGATGGTGGCCGCGCATTTGAAATACCCATGAGCAATAAATTTGACATAAAGGTTGTCAGTAAGCTGGTGCGCATTATTAAAGACGAGGGAATTGATGTTATCCACACCCACGGATATAAATCCGACATCTTGGGGGTAATCGCTGCCAGACAAGCGAAAGTTCCGGTTGTTATTACGCCGCATGGCTTTGAAAACGCGCAAGATTTTAAACTGCGAACCTTTATTTGGCTTGGCTGTCAGGCCATGCGTTTTGCAGATAAAGTGGTTCCTCTATCTCCTCAGTTGATGCAAGACGTACAAAAGTACGGAATAAAAGAACCCAAGCGTGTGTATATTCAAAATGGCGTTGATTTAAGCGAGGTCGATAAAGTACGTCAGGCCGAGCCAAAAATAAAACCTTCCAAAATCAGAATTGGCTTTATTGGGCAAATGATCAGCCGTAAAAATATCAAAGATATATTAGACATCTTCGACGATTTGGCGAAAAACCGGAAGGATATAGAGCTTGTTTTATTAGGAGATGGCGAAGAGCGAGCCCAGCTTGAAATGTATGCCCAAACCTTGGCATCGCGCGATGATATTCACTTTTTAGGATACAAAGACGACCGTTTGGACTATCTTAAAAGCTTCGATCTCTTTGTGATGACATCAACTCTTGAGGGCATTCCTCGCTGTTTGATGGAAGCTTGTGCGATGGGTATTCCAGTAGCCGCTTACGATATTGCGGGTATTGACCAGTTAATCACACATCAACAGACAGGCTTGCTAGCGCCTCTGGGGAATAAGCAATTACTAAGTGAATACTGGAACACGCTTATTTCTGAACCCGCAGTAGCATCAAAACTGGCAGAGGAAGCAAGACACAATGTAAACGACAAATACTCTGCCAAGCGAATGGCAAATGAATATCAGACCTTGTTTAATAGCCTTGTACAAAATGGAATGATGACTAAAAATGCAAGTTGAAGTTAAACACGTATTCCAAGATATGCAAAGTCAATGGGATGACTTTGTATTAGCGCATCCGCAAGCATCTGCATATCATTTATTTTCATGGGGACAGGCGGTAGAGAGTGCATACGGCTTTACTTGCCATCGTTTTGCCAGCTTTCGCGAAGGAACATTAAGTGGTGTCCTTCCAGTAGTTGAAATGCGAAGCCTGACCGGAAAAAAGCAACTTTGCGCTCTGCCCTATTGTGATATTGGAGGTCCGCTTGCGCTCGACTTAGAAAGTAAGGATGCGCTTTTAAATTCGCTTATCAATCACGCGAATACAAACAAAATAGACCAGGTAGAGTTAAGAAGTACTCACAAAGAAATACTGTCTCTAGACGAAGCGCCTGCAAATGCCAAAGTAAGAATGCTTCTACCCTTGCCGCCATCAAGCGCTGAGCTTATGGCAAGCTTTAAATCAAAATTGAGAAGCCAGATAAGAAAAGCAGAAAAGAATGGCTTGCGTTTTCGTATTGTAAGTTCTGAAACACTAAAGGATGATTTGCCGCAGTTTTATAAAGTAATTTCAGAAAATATGCGCGATTTAGGCTCACCTGTGCATTCTATTAGCTGGTATGAAGCAGTTTTACATCACTTTCGCAAGAACGCCTTTATTGCATTAGTTGAAGCGGATATTGACGAGAGCCCCAATGCCAGCCCCGCAGTCATTGGCGCTGCGCTGGTTTTATTATGTAATAAGCATGCGGTTATTCCCTGGGCGTCAACATTAGCGAGCTTCAATCGCCTGGCGCCAAATATGTTGCTATATTGGGCGGTGCTCAGTACATCGATAGAGCGCGGCGCCCAGCACTTTGACTTTGGTCGCTCTACGGTAGGAGAAGGAACCTTTAATTTCAAAAAACAGTGGGGAGCATTGCCTCAACAACTCGATTGGAAAATACTTAGCGACGGCGAATTTAAAAACCAAGTCTTTTCTGAACCCAGTTCGGCGCGCAATGTAGTGGAAAAAGTGTGGAAAAAACTGCCTTTGGGAGTGGCCAATAAAATAGGGCCTCCTTTAAGAAAACGGATAAGTCTTTAGGAATAATTAAGCATGTGTGGCATTGCCGGATTTTTAACTCAGAATTATCCCCAGTTAAGTGAAGGTCATTTACTTGATATGGGAAATAGTATTCAGCATCGTGGTCCTGATGCCAAAGGTGAATATTTAAACGAGCACGTTGGGTTATGTCACAGGCGCTTAAGTATTCTTGATCTTACTGAAGCGGGCAATCAGCCAATGTTTTCTGAAGATGGCAGCATTGCGATTGTTTTTAATGGTGAGATTTATAATTATCCTGAGTTAAAAGCAGAATTGGCTGAACAAGGTGCAAGCTTTCGTTCAACAACAGACACCGAAGTCATCATTCATCTTTACCAGCGTTTAGGTACCGATTGTTTGGCAAAACTCAACGGCATGTTTGCATTTGCCATATGGGATAATAAGCAACAGTCTTTATTTATCGCAAGAGACAGGCTGGGAAAGAAACCTCTTTACTACTTATCGCATGAGGGTCGCTTTGCCTTTGCGTCAGAAATCAAAGCTATTTTGACACTGCCTGATGTTCCTAAAGACGTTCGTGTAGACGCCGTTTATGACTTTTTTGCCTATCAGTACGTTCCAGACCCAAAAAGCATTTTTAAGCACATCCATAAACTTCCCCCTGCTCACTTTTTAGTGCATAAAAACAACGCATTGCATATCGAGCAATATTGGGATGTCGACTTTTCATCAGTCAAACAACAGGATGAAAGCACGCTTAAAACCCAGTTACAGACGCTTGCACAAGCGTGTACAAAGCGTCGAATGCTCAGCGATGTACCACTTGGAGCTTTTTTAAGTGGCGGCGTAGATTCAAGCGGTGTGGTCGCCATGATGGCACAAGCATCAACTAGCCCAGTCAAAACCTGCACTATCGCCTTTGATGATGAGAAATATAACGAAGCAGAGTTTGCGCAAATAGTCGCCAAGCAATATAAAACAGAACATCATGAGTTTTTAGTCAGTCAAAATGTAACGGATACGCTTGAGCATATTGTCAGCTTTTTTGACGAACCCTTTGCCGACCCTTCACTTGTGCCGACGTATTTTGTTTCAGAGTTGGCAAGGCAAGCCGTTACGGTGGCGATTGCCGGAGATGGTGGGGACGAAGTTTTTGCAGGTTACCAAAAGTATAATACCGACGATATTGAAAATCGCTTAAGAAGTAAGTTCCCCTCGTGGCTTCGGCGCTCGTGCTTTCCCCTGCTGGCTAAAGTTTTTTCTCTTTCAGAGAACACTTTCATGCGCAAAGCATGCTCACTGTTCACGAGTTTAAGTGTGTCTCCGGCTATGGGCTTTTATATTACAAACGCTCAAATTAAAGATAAACAGTGGCATGAACTGGTGAAAGCAGACGTAGCGAACTCACTTGGCAATTATCACCCATCTAAATTCACTGTCGAAACTTACAATAAAGCCAAGGGTGAGGACCATCTCGCTAAGATTTTATATACCGATATAAAAACATATCTCCCGGGCGGCATTTTGGTCAAAGTAGATAGAATGAGTATGGCGAACTCGCTTGAAGTCAGAGCACCTTTACTTGACAAGGAGATGCTGGAGTTTGCAGCTTCTGTCCCCTCTTATTTAAAGTTTAATAAAGGCGAAAAGAAATATCTTCTTAAAGAGGCATTTAAACCATATTTACCAGACGACATTCTGTATCGCAAGAAAATGGGCTTTTCAGTTCCATTGGCAAACTGGTTTAAAAACGAAATAAAACCAATCGCGCAAAAATTTATCATCGATAATCCAAAAGGCCTGCCTCAGTATTTCAAAATGGATGTGGTAAATCGATATTGGAAGCAGCATCAAGAAGGCTCCGCTGATCATTCAAACTTGCTATGGTCAATGCTGATGTTTGAGATGTGGTGGCAAAGGTATGTAGATGATTAATTGTTACTTTGAATATTTATAAATGCAGAAATTAAATATACTTCACATCACCTACGATATGCGAATTGGTGGCACCGAAATGGTCATCAAAAACATAGTAGAGAGCATTGATAAAAGTCAGTTTGACATGCATATTTTTTGTATTGAATCACCTCTAGGGCCATGGGGCGAAGCTTTAAAAAAAGATGGAGTACCGATATCGACAAGGGCGCGACAACCCGGATTTGATGTCTCGCTTATTAAAAGTATAAGAAGGTATATAAATCAGCATAATATTCATATTGTGCATTGTCATCAGTATACGCCATGGGTGTACGGTACCTTTGCGTCAATCGGAACCAAAGCAAAAGTCATTTTCACCGAACACGGACGATTTTATCCAGACTCAAAATCCATAAAACGGCGCTTTGTTAATCCGGTTTTACGACTTTTAACAGCTAAAATTACCGCAATATCGGATGCAACTGCAAATGCACTCGATGAATATGAATATATTCCCATAAAGTATGTCGAGACGATTTATAATGGTATTGATGACAAGTTGCCGGAAATACAACATGATATCCGCAAGCAGCTTAATTTTGGCGAAAATACGGTTGTGTTTGGCACTATTGCCCGTTTCGATCCGATAAAAAATCATATGATGATGCTAGATGGATTTGCCAGCTTAGTAGAGCAAAATCAGGATGTTCATCTAATTATGGTGGGTGATGGCGAGTGCAGAGCCGAAATCGAAGCAAAAATTAAAGCATTGCAAATAGATGCTCACGTTACGCTAACAGGATATATTGCTCGACCTTTCGACTATCTCGAGGCGATGGATGTATTCTTACTAACCTCGTTTAGTGAGGGCACATCTATGACACTGCTTGAGGCTATGCGCGCCTCAAAACCTTGCATTGTTACCGATGTAGGAGGAAATCCTGAAGTAATAAAGGACGGTGAAAGCGGTGTCGTGATTGCTTCTAACGATGTATCAGGGCTTAGCTCAGCAATGTTTAGAATCGCTGCAAATTTCGATTATCGCCAAAGCTTGAGTGAGGGCGCACAAAATCGTTTTCAATTGAAGTTTACTTCATCAATAATGTGCCAGGCTTTTCAGCGAATCTATTCTTCACTAATCAATAGGGAAATTAGTTAACAATGTCATGGTTAAGCAAAGACCGTATTAAAGAGTTTATCAAGTACGATTATAACGAATATAAGTTTCCACTTGTGGTGATGGCGCGCTTTGCCTGTTTTCTTCTTAAATTAATCAACAAACATGACAAAGCATTTTCGATTGCGAGTAACGTTTATAGAACTGGATGGCCGGGTAGTTACGACCTCGGCTTAGACTACGCTAAATTTTATTTTTTTGAAAAACCCAGCATGGGAAAGCTGTTGGTAGATAACTACATCAACGCCATTGAGCCTTTAGAGAACACCAAGAAGTTTTTTGATGACCCTCTGGACATGCTAGATGGCGTTGTGACGGTATTGCAAGCCCCTGCTAATGGCAATAAAGGTGTTTTAATAATCAAGTATAGCTATTACTTCCCTTTGTTCATTCGGCTCTATAATGTAAAGGCAGTTGCTGAGAATTATCATATAATTTTAGAGCCGAGCTGGGCTGGTTTTTGCGATTTAAACCTTTTATCGTATTTGCAGTTTCCTTTTCCTGTATTTGTGCAAGCATATGAAAAGCGTGATAAACAATTTCTCGAAGCGCTGAACAGCAACCTGATCCCGCTTGATGTTGGCCCATCTTGGTTTATTAATCATGAAAATTTCAACTTACCTACCGAAAACTCGGTTCGCGACATTGATATTATAATGGTTGCAGCCTGGGCTAGATACAAACGGCATAAAGAGTTTTTCAACGCGATTAAAAACCTAAAGGCGCAAATGCCCGAACTCAAAATCTTTTTGATTGGCTATCCTGTTGATATGACAAAATCTCAAGTTCTTGATATTGCTAAACAGGCAGGTTTTGAACACAACGTGACAATACTGGAGTGGATTACGCCAGAGGAAGTTGCAGACCATCAACGACGCGCTAAAGTGAATGTTTTATGGTCAAAATTTGAAGGTAATAATCGAGCGATTATTGAAGGCATGTTTAGTAACACGCCTGTTGTTTTGCGCAGAGGCCACAACTACGGCGAACACTACGACTTTATAAACGAGCAAACGGGGTGCTTTGCTGATGAAGCAAATTTAAGTCAAACTCTACTGAGTATGATTCAGTCACAGGAAAAGTTTGAGCCCAGAAATTACGTGATGGAGCATCGAAATTGTATCAGGGCAGCAAAGATTATGGGCGATACCATTGAGCGAGTTGAACATTCACGCGGCAACAGCGGATTTAAAGCGGATTTAGTGGTTAAAGTGAACGAACTTCATGGTATGAAATATTTAAATCAAAGCGCTGATTTTTTCAAAGACTGTTATGATGAGCTTGCATCGCATGTCAGTCAAAATAGCTAAAGTCGAGGTTAATTCAAATTATTCACTTCAGTTTAAGTAATTGTTCATAAATATCTGAGGTATGTAAGTTTATTACTTCCTTCTGTTTATCATCTAAAATACTTTTCCAGGCATCTTGGTCAAATGACGCGGTTCTGAACACGCCGTAATATTCGCCGCCCTCACCCTTTATTTCACTAGATGATGAAGCTTCACCGGAACTTTCTTTAATAAACTGCTCAACGTCGACTGAAAACGCTAAGCCAATCTTTTTGAAAAGAGATTTAACTTCTTCAATTGGATTTTCAACAAAATCCTCATAGAAGCACAGGATGCTATCTGGATGCTCACTTTTAATTTTTAGCATTTCTAAATGATAGAGTCTCCAGTTAATCGCATAAAACTCAGTGTCAGACATACTCGCAATTTTTTCATCATTTAAATCAAGCGCTTTTATATAGTCTAAATCTTCGAAAGTACTAAACCACTGACTCTTATAGCGGTTTCCCGGTGGGTTCATCTTTCCCTTTTTAATGCCCGATAAATGAGAAGCAATAGACCCATGAGGCTTGCGAATAAGAAGCAATTTATTTTTAACCCGTAAGCTCGTAAACATCGACGACATGTCTACAGTCGATCTTGTCTCCTTTATGAGGATATTTAAATCGCTTCGATCGATTGGAATCTTAAATAAGTGATTATAAAGAGGGCGGAAAGGAGGAAAAAATTTAGCTATCATCCAGCATGTATGATGAAACTGAGGCGATTTTGAATAGCTTAAACCCTTTTCAAAAAACGGTGGTTTATCTGTATCGATATTCGCGCTGCAAATTACCTTCATGGCTTGCGCAAATTGATCGTCAGTCAAGCCACCATCGCCCTTTATTTTTTTAAAAAGTTCGTCACCAAATTTATGATAATTGCGGCCAATTAATTCATGTCTGTAAATTACGTTGCGATGAGAATTAAAAATGTTTGCGAACCACGTTGTTCCAGAACGAGGGAATCCTGCCACAAATATAAGTTCCGGGCTTTTTGTCTTGCTATCCATACTGTTCACTAAACTAAATTAATATTCGAATATACTTAATAACTGGTACTATCTTAACTTACCGATGAACAATCAGAAACACAAATATTCAAAATCAACAATAAGTTATTAGGGCGTGTTAAAAAATGAGAGCGTTTTTTAATCAGCTATATTTTTTTGAAACACTACAATAAACAAATGTTACAATGTCGATGTTAGTCGTAACAAAAAAGGAAGTTTAGTTGGCAAACATAGTTGTTATTGCACATCGAGTACCTTACCCGCCAAATAAGGGCGAAAAGCTGCGTACGTTCCACCAGCTTGAACACTTACAAAAAAAAGGACACCGACTTGAAGTACTTGTTCCCTGCGAATCGAGTGAGGACGAGTTTCTTGCTAAGCAACTCGCTGAACATCTGAATATAAAAGTATCAACATTTCGATTGGCTCCCACCATTATTCGGCGATTGCGTGCTCTCGTGTCTGGTCGCTCAATCAGTGAAGTCAATTTTTACAGCAAGGACCTTGCGAAAGCGCTCAAAGAAGATGTTCATAACGTTGATGTTGTGTATTGTACAGCATCCTCTCTTGCACCCTACGTGTTTTCTCAACAACTTGATCTGTCTCATCGATGTTTAATGGACTTTATGGATGTTGATTCAGACAAATGGGCGCAGTTTGCAAATTCTGCAAGCTTTCCTCTGCGCTATATTTATCGACGCGAGTCAAAACTTGTTCAAAAACTTGAACGTGATGTATTACAAAAATTCGACGCCAGCTTTGTAATAGCCCACGAAGAAAAAGCATTAATGCAAAGGCTTTTTAAGCACACCGATACCCTTCATGTATTAGCAAATGGCATCGATAAAAGTTTATTCTTCCCACCAATAGAAAAACCCAAACAAGACGATCAACGGTTCCATTTCTTTTTTGCTGGCGTAATGGACTACAAGCCGAATGTTGACGCGGTGCTGTGGTTTACTGAGAATTGTTGGCCATCTATTCGTCAGAGTATTCCCAATGCTCATTTTACAGTGGCGGGAATGAACCCCACGTCGAGCATTCAACAATTGTCAAATCAGGAAGGGATTGAAGTCACTGGGTTTGTCAACGATATCAAGCCTTTTTTTGACAGAGCTGATGTGTTTGTTGCGCCATTTTTAATCGCTCGCGGTGTACAAAATAAGGTATTGCAAGCAATGGCCTGCGCAATTCCGGTACTATCTACAAGCCGTGGCTTGGAAGGGATCGCATATGAGGATGGAACACATGCAATTAGTGCAAATACAAAAGAGGATTTTATCGACAAAGCACTTACTTTTGCGAAAAATAAAGAATTACGTGAAAGAATCGGACAAGCTGCATTAGCACTGATAAATCAAACTTACACTTGGGAAAGTGTTTTACCACCACTTTATGAACAGATAGCGCACGAACAAAAAGCGAAGTATTAATGATAACCGTAGCCTTATTCTACCTGACTTTCTTAAGCACCATTTTTATGGCGATCAGGCATAGTGCGCTTTATTTATTCGTGCTGTACCAAGCTTATTACTTCTTTAATCCCAAAACAAAATGGTGGGATGACTACGTTCCCGACATACGATTTTCATTTTATATTGTTCTGACACTTCTTATTGTAACTATCATTAAGTGGCCAACCCTTTCTGAAAACAAACTTTTAAAAGTACCACAATTTAAATTTCTCTATCTCTTTGTTGCTCTGTATGGAATTGCAAGCTTTTACGCCATTTTCCCGGATAGTCATGCTATTGCCTTTGATGCAATTTTGACTGCTACGGTGGTTATTACCGTGGTATATAAACTTGTAAAGACACCAAAAGACCTAGACCTGATCATCTATGGATATATAGGTTTTGCCACTTATCTTGCGTATTACATCAATCAGATTGGCCGTGTAAGTATGGGCCGATTCCAGGGTGCGGGGATGGTCGATTCTCCCGATGCAAATGGTGTTGCTGCTGCTCTCGCGCCGACTATTGTTTTATGTCTCTATTATTTTTGGCGAAGTAAAACCTGGAAAAAGAAGCTACTTTTTACCATAGCAATTGCATTTATTGCGAGCAGTCTGGTTCAAGTGGGCAGCAGGGGCGCTTTCCTTGGCGTAGCAACCGCTGTTTCCCTATTCCTCGCCTATATGTATTTTTCAAAAACGCGGACTCGCAACCAACGATGGACGGTAATCGGACTTATCATAATGGGTTTAATCGGCACTGCGGTAGTGACCGATGACATATTTTGGGAACGGGCCAAATCCATCGTAGCAGACACTAAGAAGGATGTGACTGAACAACAAACCGGTGCAACGCGTGTTCATTTCTGGACGGCTGCGTGGGATATGTCAAAAGACTATCCATTTGGTCAAGGTTCAAGATCATTTATTTATTATAGTCCGCGCTACATCCCACCTGATATAAACACCGGCAACAGCAGAAATAGAGCGGTTCATTCTACTTGGTTTGAAGTCTTAACCGAAGCTGGGTACCCAGGACTTATTGCATTCGTTCTTACCATGGTGATGTGCATAAAAACCTGCACAAAAGCGGCGAACAAGCTTAAAGGAAGCAACCTTCAAGATGACTATTACAAAATACTTGCAATAAAATGCGCATTTATAGGCTTTATGGTCACAATGACGTTTCTTAACAGGGCACGTGCAGAAATACTCTATTGGCTGATCCTTTATAGTGCTTGCGTTTACAATGTTTACTTTTTAAAAGGCACTCAAGTTAGTGACCAACTTAAAACAAAAAACAATTAAAAGCTCCGGTTTTGCATTAGCCCTGCGCTTTGTCGAGAGAAGCTTGGGCTTTGTAAGCCTTTTAATACTTGCCCGATTATTAGTGCCGGAAGATTTTGGTATTGTCGCTATTGCTTCAAGTATTGTATTTTTGTGCGATGTATTAAGTGAAACAGGTGGTAAACAATACATCATTCAGAAAGATGAGGTAGATGATGAAGATTTAAACACCGCATGGACTTTGGGAATAATTCTCAAATCCATTTTAGCCATAATTTTGATGATGATGGCAGACAGTATATCGGTATTTATCGAATCTGAATCAGTAAAAGCACCATTAATTGCACTTTCCTTAATTTTACCTATTTCAGCTTTTACTAACCCGCGACTTTTCGTAAAAGCAAAAGAATTGTCTTACAACGTAATCTTTAAGCTTCATGCCATTCAAAAGTTTACTGCGTTTACCGTAACGGTTACTTTGGCGTTTATCTATCAAAGCTATTGGGCCATGATTGCAGGTGTAATCGTGAGTCAAATTACCAAGATGTTTTTGTCGTTCTATTTACTTCCTTCGCGAGTAAAGTTTTCTTTGTCAAAACTAGCTGAGCAGTGGCGATTTTCAAAATGGATGATGGCAAAGGCGATTGTGGGATATACACGATCTGAATTTGACACATTTTTCGCCTCAAAAGCATTTGGAATGACTGAGTTAGGCGCGTTAAATATGATGAAAAACATTGCGCTTTTACCGGGTAGAGAACTTTTAGTGCCGCTGTCTATGCCTTTATTGGCTTCACTTTCACAGCTAAAAAGCAATATGTTTCATTTTAACTCGTCGCTTTTGAAAATCTTAACGCTAATTCTTACCGTTATTTTGCCAATAGTCGGGTTTACCGTTTTGAAAGCTAAATTAATCATACTCGTTTTTCTCGATGAAAAGTGGGTCGAATATTCACCATTATTATCAGCAATGATTTTATTTGTTGTCACATTCTCATTAGGGACAATACTCGAACAAGCGATTACGGCCTTCAATAAGGTCAGAGTTCTAGTACAAATTCAGTTTCTATCACTTGCTGTTATTATCATCTATTTCGTTGGCTTTTTTGAAGGTAATGTTTATGAAATGGCTGAAAGTAGAGTTGTAATAGCTTTCATATCAACATTTGCGGTTTTAGTTGTTACGCATTTCGCGCTTAAAGTGAATTTTTTTAAAGCTGTTTTGATGCTCATTCCCGCCATTTTTGCCCTTGCAGCATCTTCTTTTGCCTTGATTAATTTATCGCCATATATCATGTTTAAATTTCAATTATTAAATTTAATTGTCAATACTTTAGTCTTTTTTGCATGCTATTTTGCTATATGGCTTCTAAGTACCCTGCTATTAAATAAAATAAAATCGATAAATGATTTTAACACTTGGGTGTTTCCCTTAGTAAAAGAACTCTTCACAACTGTCGCGGATAGAATTAAAAGGGCGGCGAGTAGCAAACCCAAGTGAAAACCCTAGTGATGTAAAAGGTTAACGGCGAGCAAATTAAATCGCCCAAATGAGTTAAAATTATGGAAAATAAAATTAAAGCTGAGAGCAAGAAAACTAAAATTTTTGTACTAGGTGCCGGTTTTCAGAAGTGTGGTACATCCTGGGCGTATGAATACCTCCAGAATATGAGCAACTTTAATGCGGGTGCTTATAAAGAGTACCACGTGTGGGATGCCACAGATTTAAACATTGCTCAGAGCAGTATAGTAAAAAAGGTATCCATCCTTGATCGGGTTAAACGCTCACCAAAGTACATCAAATTTAAAATGCAAAACGACGCACAATTTTATTTTGATTACTTTCAGGATTTGTACAACGATAGTAAAAACCTTACAGCTGACATCACACCTGCTTATAGCGCCCTATCAAAAAAACGTTTTCAATTTATTAAAGACGAGTTCGAAAAACGGGATATAAAGGTCAAAGTACTCGTTTTTATGCGTGACCCTGTCGAAAGAATTAAAAGTGCAGTACGGTTTAATTTAGACAGGCATTGTCACACTGAAGGTGTAAGTCATGACATAAAAGACTTTGAAAATGCTATTGAGGAATATTTCAAGAGCGAGCACTGTACATCCAGAACAAGGTATGGTGAAACCTTGGAAAATATTTATTCAGTTTTCGATCGCGATGATGTTTATTGCGGAATCTACGAGTCGATGTTCTCGAGCGAGGAGATCACTAGATTTTCTGAATTTCTAAATTTGCCAGCCGATACTAGTTATAGCAAGGTGGTTATTAATAAGACTAGCGGGACAAAATTAGACTTACCGGAGCTTGAAGAGGAAATCGCACAGTATTACAAATCGACTTACGCATATTGTTCTCGTTATTTCCCGGTCACAAAAGAGCTTTGGCGCTCCTCGACTGTTGAAAATTAGAGGACTACCGAATCGAATTTAAATAACGAGTGTTCTAACATATTCAAAAAGAAGAAATCATGCCAATTTTTGACCAACATAAGTGTATTTTTGTCCATATCCCGAAGTGCGCAGGAACGAGCATTTCGAATGTATTTTCTGATGGGCACCCGATATTTAGCACTTCAAATTACGACGAGTTTTCACTCAAATATATGAAAGGGCGTAACCTGGAACATTCGACTGCAAAGAAAATCCGCCTGCTCGCCCCATTTCGATTTAGACGTTACTTCAAATTTGCTTTTGTTAGAAATCCATTTGACAGAATGGTATCTGAATACAAATGGCGAAAAACTTGGGATGATCAAATGAATGAGAAATCATTTTCAGACATGCTTAAAGACATTCCTGTTTATAGAAAACAGAAGAAACCGCATTTTTTTACCGCTAAAAGCTTTCTTACCGACAGGCGTGGTAACTTAATAGTTGATTATATAGGTAAATTTGAAAATATTGACAATGACTTTGAAGAGATTGCAAAAAGAATTGGCATAGCAAAAACACTCCCCAAAAAAAATGTCACCGCCTCTGAATCACAGAAATTTTCAGATTATTACGACGACGAAACAAAGCAGCTTGTTATGCGCTATTTTTCGGAAGACTTCGAGTATTTGAGCTACAGCACAAATATTTAAGCGCTTTTGATAACTTTAAATTAAAAGAAATAAGTTAAATATGAAAACTGATAAGTCACTACAAAAAGGACTGATAATATTAGGCATGCATCGAAGTGGAACTTCGGCTTTGTCTGGTGCGCTTTCTGAGTTAGGCTGTTTTGTCGGAAAAGATCTTTTTCAAGCGCAAAAAGGCGTTAATGAAAAAGGTTTTTTTGAAAATTCTAAAACTGTTGCCTTGAATGAAAAGTTGTTTAAACAAATGAGAAGTGATTGGGATGACCCTTTAGGTTTTCTACGAGACTTGGACCCCTGCTTTAATCAAAAAAACATTGAGCATGCCACTAAATTTATTCGAAAAGAGTATGGCAAGCATATACTTTGGGGGATGAAAGACCCAAGAACGTCAATTTTGCTACCTTTTTGGAACGCCGCCTTTGAAAAAACAAATATGGTTTGCAAATCCATTATCATGGTTCGAGATCCATTTGAAGTAGCAGGCTCTTTGGCTAAGCGAGATAAATTTTCTTTAGAAAAGTCGCTAATTCTTTGGTTGAGTTACACACTTGCAAGCATAAAATATACCGACCAACAGGATAGGCTAGTAGTTCTCTATGACGATTTAATTTCAGATCCTGAAAAGACCTTGTCACTCATTACCAAGACATTTGTACCAGAATTAAACGATAAAGCTAAGCATGCAGCGTCGTTTATCGATGCAAAGTTGAGGCATCATAAAAAACCCGCTTCAGAAGAAGAAATATCCAGCGATCTTATAAAACTAAGCAAGCGGCTTTACAACTTGTTATCTTCTGAGAATTTTGACGAACAAGATGTAAAGGATATTGAGCAAAAGTACACGGATTATTTAGAATCGTTAAAAGGCGTACTCTCAGAGCATCTGGATCAAGTTAAGAAAAGTGAGTTACAAGCAAGAAAACTCTTTAGTGAGGCCTATCACAGCTATTGGTGGAAATTAAGCTGGCCTCTTCGAGCTGCGGAAAGAATTATCCGTCCTAATAGAGACTGAAGGGTAATTAAAGCTTATAGCGTTAAATGGATTATTGACAGTTGATTATTGATTATGATTTCAAAAAAGAGGCCATAAACGCCTTTAAAGCACGGAAGGAAACGCGATGCCTCATAGACATGATGAATTGGCTTCTAGCATCTGATTTTTGATCGTTTTCAAGATAAAACTCACCAAGCCAATAATGAATACTCGAAAATCGTCGCTTCGCTATTTTCTTCTGGGAAGCGGATGAAAAGTCAAAATGTTCATTAAGCACCTGCATTTCTTGCAACAGCATTTTATCTCGGTTACGGTGCCCTTGATTGCTGTGCGTTCTCCATACAGTCAATGGTTCATTTATATAGTCTAAGTACCAGCGTTTGGAAATTTTTAACCACAAATCGTAGTCTTGGCACGTGTTACCTTTTATTTCTAAATTTATACCACCTACTTCATCGACGCACGACTTTCTTACCATCACGCTCGAATTATAAATGTGGTTTTCTCTGAGCAACTCTTCAAAGCAATTCCCTACAAGTTTCTCCGGTGTGGCTTTTCGATTAATATTTGGAACAAATTCCTGCAAGCCTTCATCATAGGTTCGAACGGCAGTGTGCACTAAACCGATGTTTGGGTTTTGTTCAAAAAGTGACACCTGTTTTTCTATCTTATCTATAAACCAATAATCATCTTGATCCAAAAAAGCGATAAGTTCTCCGCTCGATTTTTCGAGCCCAGCCGTTCTGGCAAATGCTACTCCTTGATTTTCTTGATTAATGTAAATCAGATCTTCAGAGTAGTTCTGAATGACATCGCCAGAGCTGTCTGTTGAACCGTCATTCACAGCAATTAGTTCGATATTTGTGTAGCATTGCTTTAATACGCTTTCTATTGCTTGCTGCAGATAAGCTTCACCATTATAAACGGGAATAATTACTGAAACTAAAGGCTGCTTTTCTTTTGACATAAAATTCCCTTTAAAAATGGTGGTTTACATTTCCAAGCATGATTTTACCTTAAGCGTTTTCTATTTATACAACAGTCAGACTGTGATTTCTAAATATCCTTGATAGAAAAACATCTTATTATTACTCTAGGTGAGCTGAATCTACTGTTATGTTGTCTGAGCATTAATTTCATCGACAACTTGGTCAATTGATTTAGCGTATACACCCTGTCTATGTTTTAGAAGAAAGTGCATGTACTTTACTGCGTCTTTCGACTTGTAAAGATTAAACGATTCTTTGGAACCAATAAGAGGATATTCATCAAAGCTTAATTCAACTGTTTTCGTATGGGCAAATACTAACCTCCAAATACACTCGTCGCCATAGACTGGATAGTCTCTATTAACTTTTAAAGTCTCGATAATATCGATAACGCTTTCCAGCGTAATCATGTTTTTGTTAAATCCGAAGAGGCCACCGTTAAATCGAGATAAAAACGACGCATTAGGAAATATTGCACTGTAGCTTTGTTGATCAATTTTAAGATTTGGATTAACAGGTATAGCGTAGAAATTTTCTGTTGTTGAAGATCGTGTCCATTCAATGATTTGTGTGGGCGGCTTAAAAAATAGGGTGTCAGAATCCAAAACTATTACTTTAGGCGCAGAAGAAAGAAGATGAAAATCAAGAACTTTAAGCGCCCATGCTTTTTTCTGTTTCTCGAACTTTTGGTCTAGTTGAAATAATTCCCCTATGTTTTTTCTTAGTTCAAAGATTTGTTCAGATGTTTCTTTAGCTATCTTATCTGCATCCTCAATTGAGTATACTTTTGCATTTTTTATATGTCGTTGAATTAGCTCCATATCATCTTTATCTAACGATTCATCTCCATGAAAAACAACGCTCATATTAACAAACCGCAACAGCGATTTTACGGCTAGAATGGCCATAAGCAGATCTCTCTTACATGTGACGAGATGTAACTCAGTATTCGAGTTAATCTCGCATGTAAATTCCTTCGAATTATGCACTCGATGTAAGGCTCGTTCTAATGAAGGTCTGTAAATAGTGTTCTGAAGATAGTTTCTAACTGAATATGGAAGACGCCTCTCTATCAATAGAACAGAGAGGGGATGTTGGATTTTTTTGAAGATGCCTCTCATTTCTTCGCCGATTCCTATATTTAATTATTGATTGCTTAACTGATTATCCTGAATGGTTCTCAACGTAACCTTTTGATTTAGATCGAACCAATCTCTGAACCATCAAAAAAACAACAATCCCCAACAATGGCAAAACCCATTTGGCAACATAGGCAAAGCGCTCAAAGTAGAACTTTTTAGTAATAAAGTGATGCGCTCCATCCCATACTGTGTAGCGACCGGTATAGGAGTTTGCAAAAAATTCTGCATCCTTTTGAGTATAGCCAGCGTTGAGATAAATCGCATTTGCAGCATCAATGTTAGGGGCAAGCTCTTCTAAAGAGAACGGTAAGGTCACGCCAAAGTCAGGGTCAAATAAAAGCTGCTTATCTTCCGGCTGAGCCGCTACAATTACGTGCCCCTTAAAGCTGATAATTTCTGCAGGTATGCCCTCTCGCTCCAAAAGCTGTTCCATCACCATCGACACTTCGCCACAAATTCCAATTCCTCGCTCAATACTCCTGTGAGGGTCTGCAAAATGATAGCGCTCGTATTCTGGTATACCGGAGAACTTTCCCATAAAAAACAGGATCCAGTTTTCCCAAATAGGAACAAGCTGATTAAACTCTTCTGGTTCAAAGGTCGTCCAATGAATATGCGCTGTTCCCTGTGCTATAACCTTGGCAAGTCTTTCACTATAAGCCAGTGGCGATTCATTTTCTTTTCTTTTAATTGCTTCTCTATATTCTTCTAGCGAAAGCTGAATATCCTGCGCACCAAAACGCAAATCCTCTTCGTCAAATTGCGCAGGTCTTAAACTCTGTGTTAATCCATATAAGCTGACTGCCAATAGCATCACGCTTATAATTAGCATGCTCCAGTTAGCAAACTTTAACGCTTTAAGCATCTACAAATCCTCTAAGGCTGGTTCTGTCAAAACATTTTTTGATGCTTCTGTCACTGTTTTGATTTCTTCCGACAGTGTTTGATAAACAGCATCAGGCTCATTGCCGTCTTTAAGCTCAATAGCCAACGCAACAAAGGCACTTGGTGGCTTCAAGCCTTGTAGCTTTAACCACGCTTGCATTAATTTAACCTGCGCACTGCCGCTTAGTATTTGAGAATCCATTACATACCAATAGTAAAGCAACATTTGCTCGCCGCCCGGCCCAGCAATAATTTCTTCAATTACTGTGCTATTATCAATATCGACTTTACGTCTTTTCACCAGGGTCCAATTCTCTTGTCGATAAATTTTATTCATGGACGAAACCACTTCACCCTTATCGCCTGCAAATACCGCTTTGTAAAGATGGATATTGCCATTTTGCGTGCTATATGTTTTTAGTTGCTCGTTGTACGCATTTACAAACTGAGGTTGCCAGTTGATAGAGCGATCAACAGGAGTAAACGTCGATTGCGGTAGCTTGAGTTTTGTGTCCGTTAACTGCGGTGCTTGCGCATGCTGCATTCTATAATCCTGGAACAAAAACAACAGAAGACTGGCAAAAAGCGCTACAAGCAAAACCGGACGTGCTTCCACCCTGGCCGTGATTAACGCACTTTTTTCAGTTTCTGGCGGCGCTTCGCGCTTATGCTTTCTGCGCTCAATCTTTCTTATCAGCTCGCCGATGCCCAAAAGACAAACAAGAACAAAAGCGAAAAAGAACCATCCGTAGATAATATGATCTGCGCCAACTGCATGTTTCATATCGCTTAAGTGGGCAATTAAAATAATACCGTATACTCGCAGTGCATTTGCGATGATAGGAAAAACCACTGACAAAACAACAAAGGCAATGCGGTATGGCCACGTGATGAGGTTCATGTAAGCGTATAAATTACCAATCACAATAGAAGCGATTAGGAAGCTAACGCCTGAGCAAGCTTCTGCGACTAAAAATTTGCCTTTGGGAATTTCAATAAACAAACCTGATCTAAATAAGGGAACTCCTGTCCATTTCAGCATTTCGACCGATATGTCGGCCGTTATTTCCTGTAAAAACGGAATAAGTTCTTCGCCAACGGGTATAGCAAAGAGCATAAAAATCAGGGGGAACTTTATTTGCCACGCAAGATTATTACCAATAAACAACCAAATAATTGTAGGTAGCATCGAAAAAATAGCAGCGTGTTGAAAAAGCTGTATATCGGCGGCTGTTCCAAGTGTGTATAAGCACAATTGTAAAACAAGCGCGATTAACGCTAACCATGATGGGCGAGTATCTGTTGCTTTAAGCTGCTTTCGTTTTTCCCATATAAAATAGAGTGATGCAGGCAAAACGAGTAAACAATGATTATAAATATCGTTGCCTATCCAAATTACCACCGCATTGTAAAAAGGTTGATAACTTAGAACAAAGATTATTGAAATACTTGCTAAAAACGCTAAGCAATAAAATCTTTGCTTACCAACAAATGAACCATGCTCGCTCAAATTAAAAATTCCTTATACACATCTTCCATCGTAGACCACTTGTAGTCTTGCATTAGCTTTATCAACTTTTTCTCCATCACATTCAAATTAATGTAATGGCGTAAACGCGATTTAAACGGCGCGCCTTTCACCCGCGGCTGCTCACTATCTATCTCCCAAGGATGAAAATAAAAATTGTAAGGTTGCTCTGTGCTATCGATGTAAGCATCTATCCGTCTTTTTGAAAGCCAATAAGGAAATAAGCGAAAATACCCGCCACCGCCGATACCTTTGTTGTTTCCGTTGTTTTCAATTGTAGGGATTGGAATTTCAACAATTCCTTCTTTGCGTTTGTGCACAAAGCGAGGCCACGCCGGCACGCCATAAAGGTCGTGTTCAATCGGGTACGTGCTCGAAGAATAGGAAAAGCCCAGGTCGTTTAATATGTCAAAGACCCACTCATTGCTTTCATCGATAGAAAAACTTGGCGCTCGGTAACCTTTAACTTCCTTACCTGTAATTTGCTCCAATAAATCTTTGCTATTCTTGATGTCTTTGTAAACTTCTTCTCGAGACATAGCGGTATTGCGTCGATGGTTTGTACCATGACTGGCAAGCTCGTGTCCCTCATCCACAATGCGTTTGATTACATCAGGACAGTGCTGAGCAACCCATCCTAAAGTGAAAAAAGTGGCTTTTACATTATTTTCGTTAAACAAGTCTATTAAACGGTGCGTGTTATCGCCGACACGAGGCGAAATATGCTTCCAATCATCAGGACTAATGACCGACTCAAAGGCAGATACATGAAAATAATCTTCAACATCCACTGTCATGGCGTGAAAACGCTCTGCTACAGGCTCTGATCGTGAGCTAAATTCTTTGCTATTGTTGGCCTGATTATCAGTTTGGTCTTGCGCTTGCTGGTTCACAGTCATCCCTAACGCCCTTTTCCAAAAAGTATAATTTCAACCGTTCTCACCAATATGAGTAAATCAAGCAAAACCGACTGATGTTTAACGTAGTACAAATCGAACTTTAATTTTTCAAGGGAATCTTTTACAGACGCACCATAAGGGTAATTTAATTGTGCCCAGCCCGCCAGGCCAGGCTTTACGTTATGTCGTTGTTCGTAATACGGGACTTCCTTGATAAGTTTTTCAACAAACTCTGGTCGCTCGGGCCGTGGCCCTATAAATGACATCTCACCCTTAACTACGTTAAATAACTGCGGTAATTCATCAATGCGGTACTTACGAATAAAGGACCCGATTTTTGTCACGCGGTTATCATCTTTAGATGCCCACTTTGCGCCGTCTTTTTCCGCATCAGGGCGCATACTTCTAAATTTAAGAATATAAAAGCTTTTACCGTACTTCCCTACTCGCTCTTGTTTATAAAGCACTGATGCACCGGTTCTCCTGCCATCATCTAAATAGATAATAATTGCTGTGATCAGCATGATTGGCCACGTAACAATTAACAAGAGAATAGCCAGACCAATATTGAGCCAAAAATCGGCAAGCTCTCTAAAATAGTTTTGCGACTGAAAGCCATTGGAATACATGACCCAGCTTGGATACATAAGATCAACCGTAATTTGACCGGTTTCACGCTCCATAAAATCAAGCAAATCGGTTATTCTCACCCCTTTTAATCGCGCGTCAAACAGGGCTTTGACTGGCAAAGTACCGCGACGCTGGTCGCAAGCAACAATAATTTCGGCGACCTCGTTTTCCGATATAAATTCTTGAAGAGACGATTCACCCTTCATATCGAGCTCAATACGCTTTTCGTTCTGAATCCCGTCTTGCGCGTCGTCCCCTGCTACTGGCACGAATCCGAGTAAATGAAAGTTGGCACGATCCACGTCTCGTCGCATTCGCTTTTCGATTACCGACGCTCTCACCCCTGCCCCGAGTACCAAAATTTTAGGCTTTTTATAAAAGGCATCAGTGTTGTGAATGAAATATCGAAAAATAACAAGCGCTAGTATAATTAAGGGAACAGCGGTGGGCGCATAGAGAGGATGAGGCGCAAAGCCCGGAAGCAGCACATTTGAAATGATGGCAACGGCGAAGAAACTAAGAATAACGCTGACAAAAATCCGCCTGATGATGCCTCTAAATGATTCTCTCAAACGTTCTTCGTATAAGCCAACCGATAAATTTATGAGCACAACAGAAATGGTAAAAATGCTGACATTGAAAAAAGTCACACTGGTGTGAGCTGAAAAAATAATGTCTAACCATTTAAGACCAAGTGCTGCGAAATAGGCAACATAAGCAATAATGGCGGCTTCGCATATTACAAGCTTGTGAGAGCGACCAGATTTAGACTGCTTCAACTGAGCCATAAGACTTATATTCCTTTACTTTCAAACTGCTTTTATTTGATTTGCGTTGGCAGTCTATCGGCATTAGATTAAAATTGCGAAACATTATAGAAAAATAAGCTTGCCTATAAAACTATATTAGGTCTACTTTTTGATGAAATTATAATATTTTTAGTGCATACTTTTCATGCATTCAGTTTGAATGTCTAGTTCGTGGTAAACATATTTTATAATTTACTGAACTAACAACAGGTTACGCCTCTTAAGGCAACAAAGCGAATATATTAAGGAAAATCATATGACACACTCGCAACGAGTTCTTTTTGCTTTAGGCATATTAATGGGCGCGTTTGCAATTAGCGCGTGTTCAAGCAATAACAACCTCCCCAGTGCGACCTCCCGTGCTTCATTAACAACTGATGTAAATGACTATCGCTATCTGATAGGCCCGGGTGACCAATTGTCTATATTTGTATGGCGTAACCCAGAAATATCTGGCAGCTTTGTTGTGCGCCCAGACGGTAAGGTTACTACTTCTCTGGTTGAAGACGTTGAAGTTGCCGGACGCACACCCACTATGCTGGCTCGTCAATTAGAAGAGCAGTTGTCAACGTACATCAATAATCCCCGTGTAACAGTGTCTGTTAGCCGTTTTGTTGGTCCTTTCAGTGAGCAGGTTCGAGTGATTGGCGAGGCAACGAATCCACAAGCAATCAATTATACTCAGCATATGACCTTGTTGGACCTGATGATCGCTGTAGGCGGATTAACAGAGTTTGCAAATGGGAACAACGCAAAGCTGGTACGCGTGGTAGATGGACGCCAAACGACTTACAACATTAATATCGATGACTTAATTCGCGATGGCGACATAACTAAAAACGTGGATATTCTTCCTGGAGATATCGTTATTATTCCAGAAGCTTGGTTCTAGGCTAAGCGCCACTCAGCGTTTTTAGCGTTAGTCTGCGTTCAACTAAACGCTTGAAGGTTTTTTGGCTTTTATTGTAATAACATTTTTGGCTTTACTTTTGACGACATAGGTCACTGAGAAATTAAATGCAAGATTTACAACAAACAATCCAGATGGTGCTGGATTATATCCGAGGGATTTGGATACGTAAGCGGTATCTTATCATTACTTCTTGGCTAATATGTCCTTTGGGATTTGTCTATGTGGCAAATTTACCTGACGTGTACGAATCTAGAGCGCAAGTCTTTGTAGACACGCGCTCAATGCTTGCGCCTTTGCTATCAGGGATATCAATTTACACCAACCCGGAACAAGAAGTGCAGATGATGGCAAAAACGCTGCTGAGTCGGGACAACATTGAAAAAATTGCGCGTGAGTCAGATCTTGATATTACCGTAACGACGGACATTGAATATGAGGAGATGATTCAAGAGCTAACGAATGACATTCAATTGCGTTCAACCGGCAGGGATAACATTTATACCATTTCATATTCATCCAGACGTCCACAGCTTTCGCGAACGGTTGTGCAAGAAACGCTCGACATATTTGTAGAAGGTTCATTAGGGAATAATCGCCGTGACTCTAATACTGCCTCTCGTTTTTTAGATGAGCAAATTGCAGAATACGAAGCGAGATTATCAGAAGCAGAACAGCAACGAGCCGACTTTCAAAGAGAGCATGCTGATATTCTGCCTCTTCAAGGAACTTTCCACAGCAATTTGCAAAGTGTTAATGAGCAATTGGCACAAACACGCTTACAAATAAGAGAAGCAGAGCAGCAGGCAAATTCATTAAAATCGCGTTTAACCAATGCTAGAAAAGCATCCGATAGTTTTTCGGTGCGTGATAATGATTCTTCTTCTGTAATAACGACGCGTTATGACGAAAGGATAAGAAGCCTTGAAGAAAAATTAGACGAATTGCAGCTACGATTTACGGAAAAACATCCTGACGTCGTTGAAACGAATACCTTGCTTGAATCTTTACAAGATGCACGCGATAAAGAAATACAAGCCTTTCTCAGTCAAGAAGTGGGAGAAGATAACATTCCCCTCAATCCGCTCAATCAGGAAATTACGCTTGAAATAAGCAAGCTCGAAGGCTTAATCGCTTCTTTAAAGGTTCGTGAAGCGAGCTTTGTGGAAAAGATTGCCGACCTTCAAAATAAAATTGATTTAGTGCCTCAAATTGAAGCAGAAGGAATGGCTAGAAACCGGAACTACGACATCATCAAGCAGAAATACGAAGAATTACTCGCAAGAAAAGAGTCTGCGGATATTACTGAGCGCGCTGCCGTGTCGTCTGACGATCTGCAATTTAGAATTATACAACCTCCTTTAGTTCCTACTGAGCCTACCGGGCCTAATCGCTTTATATTTTACACCGGCATATTAATCGTAGGATTTGGAGCTGGGATTGCAATCGCGTTTTTGCTCAGTCAACTTACGCCGGTTTTAGTAAGAGGGAAGCAACTTACTACTATGACAGGTTTCCCAATATTGGGCGCAGTAACCCATTTGAAAGCGGATGAAATCAGAAAACGTAATCGAACTCGCATGTTGGTATTTATTGCTTCAACTGGCGCAATTTTATTTATGTATAGCGTATTAGTGGTAGCTGACTTTATGAATATTGATGTATTGAGCAAGGTGATATCATGAAAAGTACTATAGAAAAAGCCTTGCAGCGCCAAAGAGAAGCAGAAGCCGCAAAACAGGCAGCGCAAGAAGCAAACGAAAATACGTCTATTGAGAAGGCGATTGATTCAACGCAGCTTGAAGGCTCAACTTCATCCTCAAATACCGAAGCCGCATTATCTGAAACGCAAGTAAATGATGCAGTTGTTGAGCAGTCCGTCATAAAAGAGAAGCATAAGCCTCAAACGGGTGGCAAGAAGTCGACAAATCGAATAGATATAGACCTGGACCGATTGGAAAGACTCGGCTTTGTCACTCTCACGAATGCTCGTAGACAAATTAACGAAGAATATCGCGAAATTAAACGCAAACTCATCCAGAATGCCTTTGGCCCGCTGTCCAAGACCTTACCAAACAGCAATATTATTATGGTCTCAAGTGCACGCCCCTCTGAAGGTAAGACCTTCACCGCGATAAATCTAGCGATGAGCATTGCCGCAGAACAAGATAAAACCGTTTTATTAGTAGATGCTGACGTATTAAAACCTAATGTGTTAAGAACGCTAGGTGTGCCTGAGCAGAAAGGTTTAATGGACTATTTATTGTCAGAAACAGACGATATTAGCGATGTAATGTATCGTACAAATATACCTAAACTGCGAATTATTCCAGCCGGTAGTTCTCACCATTTGTCAACAGAGCTATTGGCAAGTGGCATAATGAACGACACCG
Source organism: Ningiella ruwaisensis (assembly GCF_004798935.1). Classification (GTDB taxonomy): domain Bacteria; phylum Pseudomonadota; class Gammaproteobacteria; order Enterobacterales; family Alteromonadaceae; genus Glaciecola; species Glaciecola ruwaisensis. The sequence goes on from NZ_RAHT01000005.1 coordinate 213,809, forward strand.
TAAATGAATTTTCAACGCGCTATTCGGACAGAATAGTCATTATTGATACGCCTCCAATTATAGGTATTAATGAATCGGCAGTACTGGCAAGCTTTGCTGGACAAGCAGTCATTGTAGTAGAAGAAGGTCGCTCCAAATTGCACGATATTCAGCAGTCGGTTGAGCGATTGAACCCAGATATGGCGATAGGTTTTGTGGTAAATAAAACCATCGGCTCGTCTGAAGCAGGTGGATATTACGGCTACAATTATTATGGAGCCGACAGAGAAAGCGAATAAGGAAATGATGAGTAAAGGACGCACACAATTCGATTATTTAAGGCCTGCCAAGCATAGCTTAGTTTATGTAGTCTGCTCTTGTGCATTTTTTACCACGTTTTCTCAGGCTCGCGAACTGGATCTGAGAGCGGGAGTTGAGGCTGAATACGTAATTCAAACGGTAGATGATATAGAACGCTCGCAAGAGATTGACTCAGACAATATCATTATTTCACCTTTTTTTACTGCAATTTACGAAGCAAGAGACTTACAGTTTTTGTTAAATGCTGAGCACAATCACGTTCGGCGCTCTCTCGATTCCAATGATGTAACGAACAATTACACGAATTATAATGCGTCGGGTCGATATGAAATTGTTCAGAATTTACTGGATTTTAACGCAAGAGCCTCTCGTTCATATCGCTCTCTGGCGGCGCAGTCTTTCTTAGTTGATAACTTTCTACTTAATGCGGATAACTTAACCAAGGTTGATCTGCAGTCAGCGGGGTTAAATTTCAATCTTCCAACCGGAGATTACTTTGGCGTAGTCGCGAATGTTTCTGCCAGTAAAACCAGTAGTGAAACTGAAAGTGACCCAGGCGAAGATAACCCCCTTGCTCGCAATGATTTTGATAACGATTTTCTTAATGCTTCAATCAGGATTGAAAATGGCATTGCTACACTGCCAGTTACTTATAATTTTGACGGTAGTTATAATCGTACAGAGCGACAAAACTTTCAGGACCTTACCAGCGAATACTATAACGCCAAATTAGGTTTAAATTTAATCAGCGATTTCGCTATTAAACTTTTAGGTTCGTACGAGAATAACGACCTCGCAAGAGAAGAGAGTGGTGAACAAGGTAGCGCGCTACGTGAATTTTATTCGTACGGCGTCGGTTTTGCATGGCAACCAAGAAACAATCGCTACATCGAACTAGGTTGGAACCGCTCTACTACTGAAGGTCTCAATGGAGAGGAAGACGAGGAAAACGACTTTTTATCAGTCGACGTAAATTGGGCATTCACTTCACGAACAAGTATCCGTGGTAATTACGGGCGGCGTTTCTTTGGTGAAAGTGGTAGCTTAAGCCTAAACCACAATCTTCGGAACTGGCGCTCCAGTATTACCTACAATGAAAATATACTGGCAAACTCCCAGTTGCTTTTAGTTGAGCAGCCAGGTCTACTGATTTGCGCAAACGGCAGTACAGATATTTCAGACTGCAGTTTGACCGATGAAATAAACGAAAGTGATCTAGGCCCTGATGACATACTGGTCCCTGTAATTACAAACGATTTTGAATTGAACGACAGAGTAGTCATTCGAAAAGCCTGGACGGCGCAAACCTCCGTTGATGTAAGAAGAACCACGCTAACCGCTGCCCTTAGTAAAAGCTCTAATGAAGAAGTTGAAATAGCAAGGGATCAAGATATATTGTTAGGTCGTTTGGGTGCGGCTATTGATATCGGCCCCCGAACAGTTTTAATCTTGGATGCCAGCTATTCCGATGTAGAAAATACTACCCCAGAACGAGGGTTAACTGACGCAGTTATCAAACAGGCGTCCATAGAATTTGAACGCAGAATGACTCGTCGCTTGTTCGCTTCGATTGGATTTTCGTATCTTGATAGAGATAATGAACCGGGTGTGGGTAACATCGGCGGTGGCAACATACAAGGCATCAACGGCCCGCTAACCGACCGCCGAATTACTGCCAGTATTCGTTACGAATTTGATTCTAATCGCTAACGTAAATAAGTACAGGCTTACTCATTGTAAGCCTGTTATTCTTCTTTTTTAAGCCTGACGTAAGCCTGATATTTTTGCTTGAGCATCTTATCGATGTATTGCGTGAGTTTAATTTTATGCTTTATGGCATCGTCAAGCGCGTCTACAAGCTCTCCGAGCATTTCTTTATAGTACGCAGCTTCCTGAATCTTATTGCCATTAGGAGTTAGGTAGGCAGTCTCAGGTTGTGAGCTAAGAGGCGTTTGCGTTTGAGCGGCTTCCTGATTAGGTGTCACGCCATCGTACTGCGCCTTGCTAACAAACATTTCACCTTTCACTTCTTCGATTACTTCACTGATGCTTTTGGCATCAAAAATTTCGAGCTCTTCTAAAAAGCCGTAAAGTAAAACTCTATCCATCAAGGTATTTACTTTTCGAGGCACACCGTTGGTGAATCTGTAGATTGAATCGTGCGCTTCGTCTGATATTAAATTTTCTTTATCACACCCAGCATGATGCAATCTGTGCTCGATATAATTTTTCATCTCATCCCGGCTAAGCGGGGTCAAATGGCATGAGGCAACAATACGCTGTCTGAATTGCTCCATATTTGGCGCACGCAAAATGGGTTGTAATTCTGCCTGTCCAAGTAAAAAACTTTGTAGCAAAGGCTTTCCGTCAAGCTGAAAGTTTGAAAGCATACGCAGCTCTTCGATTGTTTCAAGCGGGAGGTTTTGAGCCTCGTCTACCAGTAATAGAGCTCGCTTTCCGTTGGCATTTAACTGTTCAAGAAAAATTTGAATACTTTCAAGTAAATCTGACTTGGAGCGGCCTTCAACCGGAAGGTGAAATTTGGACGCCACCATTTTTACTAATTCGTCAGGCGTTAATTTTGGCGTGACGATTTGTGCCGGATAGATATCTTCTGCGATTTTATCCAATAAACTATTGGCAATGGTGGTTTTGCCTGTACCAATATCGCCTGTAATTACAATAAAGCCCTCTGCTTGCGAGAGGCCATACTGCAAATAAGACATAGCGCGTTTATGCAGCTTACTTTCGAAGAAGAAGCTTGGGTCAGGCGTTAATTGAAATGGCTTGGAGCTCAAGCCATAGTAGCTTTCGTACATAATTAAATCCCTTGATGATTACGCTTGCGACACCTACTCTAATAACAAGCTTAAGCGACGCTCTAGAGTGCTATGCTTAAATGTCAAATTGACGCGAAAAGCGGCGACACAACGCAATCTTTTTTGAGCAATTGACGACTCATCGTTCCGTTGCCTTAATTGTATAATCTTCGAGCAATTAAGGCTATCTATGATTTACACAAATTTGGATGATGAAATTGACCAATAAATCGTTTTAAATCGCTTTGATGAGTAATGCTATGTTACAAATGAAAGCCGCTTCAAGCTCATCCGTGAGACGCTTGACAAAAAACATCCCTGTTTTTTGACACTTTCATTTGTGACATAGCATTACTCAATTTGTCTTTTAAAACGATTTATTGCGTCAATTTCACCAAAATAATTCTTCTAACGTCCGCCTTTTTCTATAATCTGCGAAATAATGCCTGTGGTAGATACACCATCTTCGAACCCAAGCACCTTAACCTCTCCGCCATTTGCTTTGACCTCAGCGCCTCCAACAATTTCATCTTCGCGATAATCTCCGCCTTTCACTAAGATGTCTGGCAATAATTCACTGATGAGTCGCTGCAGAGTTTCCTCAGAAAATTCAAGCACCCAGTCAACGGCAGATAATCCGGCAAGTACGGCCATTCGTCGAGACACGTTATTTACCGGGCGTCCGGGTCCTTTAAGTGCGGTGACAGATGCATCAGAATTGACCGCTACAATCAATCGGTCGCCCAAAGATGCAGCTTCGTTTAAATAGCTTACGTGCCCAGCATGTAAAATATCAAAACACCCGTTAGTAAAAACAATACGCTCAGCACGTTCTTTTGCCTGGCTAACCGCCATTTTTAACTGCGCTTCGCTCATAACTCCGCCATCAATAGACTTGTGAGAATTAAGTGCAAGCGCAAGCTCCGTTGTGCTTACCGTAGAAGTGCCCAGTTTTCCAACTACAACACCAGCAGCATGATTTGCTAACTGGCAAGACAAACGCATGTCCAGCCCTGATGCAATGGCGCAAGCCAAGGTAGATACCACGGTATCCCCTGCCCCCGTTACATCATATACTTCTTTTGCCAAAGCTGGCAGATGGTAAGCGCTGGATTGACGGTCAAACAATGACATGCCTTTTTCGGAGCGCGTGAGTAATACGTGCTTGAGATCAAGTCGATGACATAACTGCGCGGCAAGGTCCTGAAGTTCGGCTTCACTATTATGCTCCCCAGCCACTTCGCTAAATTCACTCATATTTGGCGTGATAACGGTTGCGCCTTTGTACTTCTCAAATGAGTTTCCTTTGGGATCGACTATTATAGGTTTGCCTGCTTCTTTGGCGAATTCAATCAGCTGTTTTACCTCAGACAGGCAGCCTTTGGCATAGTCAGATAGTACGATAACGTCTGCTTGTTCGACATAACGTGCATACTTATTAAGTAAATTTGTTTTATCAACATCATCGAATGGCTTTTCAAAATCAAGACGAATAAGCTGCTGATTGCGACTCATGACCCGTAACTTAGTGATGGTATCTCTGTCTTTTATTTCGCTAAAATCAGGTCTTACGCCTCGCGCCTCCAGCTGCGTTTGAAGAATTTTTGCAGACTCATCACAACCTACCAAGCCCAGCAAGGTCACTGTTGCGCCTAGTGCTGCCGCGTTTACAGCGACGTTTGCTGCGCCGCCCGGTCTGTCTTCGATATCACCTACTTTTACCACTGGAACGGGAGCTTCGGGTGAAATTCTCGCGGTAGAACCTGACCAATAGCGGTCAAGCATTACGTCACCAACAATGAGAAGTTTGCTTTGTGTAAATTCTGGAATTTGTGCCATCTACGTGTAATATGCCACCAAATAAAACATAGCTCGGAGTATAACAGCGATGACAAAAATTGCGACGGTGGAAAGCACCTCGCCTTCATGGTTTTTATATGTCATTGAGACGGCACATGGAAACTTGTACACGGGTATCACAACTGATGTACGCCGACGTTATAAAGAACATTGTGATCAGTCTGCTAAAACGGCCAAGGCATTGCGAGGCAAAGCGCCGCTTTCGTTACGCTTTGTCTGCGTTTTAAATTCTCACTCTGATGCGCTTAAAGCTGAAATCTGGCTAAAAAAGCAACGCAGAAAAATCAAAGAGCGTATTATCAACCAACAGCTTTCCATCCCTTTTGAGCACAATCCTCTAACACAATTGGTCGATTGTAAGTGAAAGTACTTTAGCGAAATTTTTGCTTAGCTTAAGCTAGGCTCTGAATTATTCAATGAGTTACGCGCTAACAAAAATATTGCTAAATAAAAGCGCAATTCCTATCGCTAACACGGCTTCAATACTGGCAATGCCAATGTTGTGCTGCAACGACACCTCAGACTTCCAGTTGACGCCAGCAAGCACCAGACGCTTGCAAATAGAGGTCATCAACATTAACGCTCCTGCGAGAACAAGCCCAAGAATAAGCCATCCTGTCACATTACTGACGTAAGATTGCGGTTCGTAAATAAGTAATTTATTGGCAGCAGATACCGCAATCGAAATTCCAATGAGATTGCCACTATGTTGCAGCGCAAGCGCGATTTGACCGGTACATAAGGTTTTTTGAAAAGACGTATCCTGATTACTTTCAGCATAGCGATATTCATAAACCCGGGTGGCAAAGAGCAAAACAGCAATAACCACAATTACACTTGTAAAAATTGCCACAAAGGCGTTGATGTCGGCACCTTGCGCCCACTCTATAATTGCCTTTGTAATGATCGCTGATGAAATTGCACTTGCTGCATCTACCAGCGCTACCGACACATTCTTTTGCTCGATCATCTCGTTCTTGTTAACTTGATTAAGCACTACCTTGTCGTGCGCCAAGCGGCCAATTTTTACCAGCACAATTCCCAGGCCACCAAATAGAAGCATGCCTATCGCGGCCACTTCGTACCCTAAGCCAACATGACGCCCCACTACCGCAGAAAGCACTATAGTAAGTGCTAACATCCGCCCTGCTAAACTAATGCCAAAAGCAAAGTTATCTCGCTTGCCTAATTCGTCTCGTACACTGGCTTTAACCATAACACCCGATAAGGCTCTAATGGCAAATAACAATGCAATTGCGATAGCCACATCTATTGCCAAATAAACCAATACACTGGTAGAAAAAGGTAAAAGTTGAATCAATTGTTCCATATACACCTGTTATGAGGCTTCTTGCCTCTGTAAAATTAGTCGTGTTAAATCAAGTTAGCGAGTAAAAAAGAAATAGTTTAAGGTGCTAAGCAAAGTAAAGCAAAGCAAGCTTTGATGAGTGACGTTTATTAGGGTCTGTTGATTTTATTGGAGCAGGTCGTAATCGCGAAAGAGTAGCAGCACCGTCTAAAATAAAGTGTCGAAAAACATGGATGTTTTTCGTCAAGCGCCTCATGGATGAGCTTGAAGCGTCTTTATTTTAGACGGTGCTGCTACTCGTAAAAGCGATTTACCTGCTCCAGTAAAATCAATCTTGTACTGTGACACATACCACAAAATCTAAAAAGTTGAGCAAGCCATGCCTGATATAAATAATGCGAAAGATTCCATACGCAAAGCCCTTAGCTACAGCGAATTTGTTTCGCGTGTGAATGAGCAACAGTCAGACGCGTTGTTGGACGCCTTTGTCGATTTAGGCAGCTATATAGACACGTATGCAAGCAATGATGAAGCAAGTCGCGCAGATCATATTGGCAACTTTTACAGAGAAAAGCTGCAGAGCGCGCTAAACGAAATCGCTGTTGATGTAAAAAATGAATCCAAATTAATGGCGGCTTTGCGGAAATTCAGGCATGCCGAAATGGCCGCTATCGCATGCTATGACTTGCTAAACGAGCAGAGCATTGAAGACTCAATGATAGAGGTGTCTGCACTTGCCGATACCATAATCAATTCGGCCTATTTTTGGTTGCATCAGGCGTTTATTGAAAAGTACGGAAGCCCGATATACGAAAAAAGCAGCCAAAGTCCTCAGCATTTACAAATCTTGGCAATGGGCAAGCTTGGCGGAAAGGAACTTAACTTCTCATCCGACATTGATTTAATTTTTACCTATCCCTTTGCTGGTGAAACGCAAGGCTCAAAACGTGCGCTCAGTCATCAGCAGCTTTTCACAAAACTGGCTCAAAAGCTTATTCACTGCCTCGATACCATAACCGAGCATGGTCGTTGCTTTCGGGTAGATATGCGGCTTCGTCCCATGGGTGAATCGGGGCCTTTAGTGATGCCGCATGCGGCATTTGAGTCTTACTATCAAGAGCAAGGGCGCGCATGGGAACGCTACGCTATGCAAAAAATGCGCATCATCAATGCAGACCCTGAAAATAATGCGCAAGCCAAAGCATTACGCGACATCATTCATCCATTTACCTACCGACGATACCTGGATTTCACCACCATCGACGCCATTCGCGAAATGAAGCGATTAATTGAAAATGAAGTAAAGCGGCGTCAGCTAAACGACAATATCAAATTAGGAAAAGGCGGTATCCGAGAAGTCGAGTTTTTTGTGCAGGCACTACAGTTAATTCATGCCGGGCGCACGGTAGAATGTCAAACGTCCAGCACCTTAAAAGGCTTGCTCGCGTTAAAAGAACAAGAATTCGTACCAAACGCCACATACAGTCAAATGCGTGAAGATTATCTTTATCTCAGGCGCATCGAGCACTTTTTGCAGATGTTTAACGATGAACAAACACAAACGCTCCCTTGTGATTCAAGCAAGCAAAAAAGGCTAGCTGAATTGGTCGGGCTCGAGAGCTACCAACAACTTACTGAGTGCATCTTTGCAAGCATGTCTCGTATCCACGATGTTTTTAACAGCGTTATAGAAGACGCTAATGAAAGAAGCTCCCCGCATCATGATTCTTCACATCATAGTAAGGATGTGAAGAATCAGTCAGATGCCAAGGAGATATTTGATGACGTGTGGGAGCTTGAGATGGATAAGGCAGAAATTGACGCCTTGTTGCTACCACTTGTTAAAGATCTCACCAACCCGGACGCAGTTGAAAAGCAGTCAAGTGAACTGGCTCAGCAAATCATCGACTTCCAACACAAGGTAAAGGTCAGCGGCTTAAGTGAACGAGGGATTCGGTCTGTTAATAAGCTTATGCCTTTGTTGCTATCTGAATTACTCATCGACACCAATCCGACAGAGAAAGACTCACTTAAGCAACACTACCTGGATAATAAAGTTCGCGGTGTGTTCAACATTTTGCAAACCATAACCGGTCGAGTCACCTATTTGGACTTACTTCGAGAAAACCCAGATGTGCGCCAACGCCTATATAAACTGTGTGAAAAAAGTTATTGGGTAGCGCAGCAAATCGCGCTGCATCCAATTTTGCTCGATGAATTGCTTCACCCTGTTTATTTGCAAACTGACGAAAGCAATTTAGAAGACTACCGTACGCAATGCATGGACGAGCTAAATCAGTTGCTATTGCGGGTGTTGCCTGATGACGTTGAACAAATCATGGATACGCTTAGACTATTTAAGCACACATTTCAGTTGCGTATCGCTGCCGCCGATATTGTTGGCACCATCGCTATCAATCAGGTGAGCGACAGATTAAGTATTTTGGCAGAAGTCATTCTTGAAAAGGTGGTTAATCTCGCATGGCGCGAAACCACAGAAAAATACGGTTCTCCTTGTAACTGCGATGCAGAAAACACCGGTTTAGGCATTATTGCTTATGGTAAATTTGGCGGTATTGAACTTAGCTACGGTTCCGACCTGGACGTTGTATTTTTGTTTGATTCCGAGCGTGAAGGCAGCACAGATGAAAGCGGCACGCGCAAAGCGCTAAGCCACTTGGCGTTTTACACCAAGCTTATTCAGCGTATTACCTTTTATTGCGTCACCAAAACGTATAATGGTCAGTTATACGACATTGATTTGCGACTTCGCCCCTCAGGTGATTCAGGATTGCTTATCTCACACATTGATAGTTTTGCTGAATATCAACAAAAAAGTGCGTGGGTTTGGGAGCACCAAGCGCTAGTCCGTGCGCGATGCGTATATGGCTCCAAATCGCTTCGACAAGCTTTTATCAGTGTTCGTCATCAAATTCTATCCATCACCCGGGATGCCGAATCGCTTTTAGAAGATGTGCATAAAATGCGCCTTAAAATGCGCGAACATTTAAATAAGAGTACCCAATCAGATATAGATATTAAGCAATGTGAAGGAGGAATTGTTGATATAGAGTTTATGGTGCAATTTTGGATTTTGAACCATACATGCAAACATCCGCGTTTGAGCACTTGGTCAGACAATTTACGTATTTTGGATGATTTAGCTTCAGAGCATATTATTGATGCGCACTTGGCTGAAGAGTTAAAACGAAGCTATTTATGGCTGAGGCATTTAGGTCACCGGATCCAGCTATCTGGACGGGAATTGGCAACGCCCTCCAGTAACTTATCGCAGGTACTTGCGAAAGTGAAAACAGCGTATGACGGGCTCTTTAGTCAAGTTGTTGGCAATTCGATTTAAGCACATCATCATCCTGGTCGGTAATGACCATTACTCGTTGACGTGCGCAATAGTAAACATCGACGCTACGGGTAAAGTTAGCGTCAATCGCGCTTGCCAGTTCTTGAAGCATACCGGCGATATTATTCTCAGATAAGAAGCGGTGACGGACGATAAAATCCTGATTCAAATGCCAGATGAGTTCCATACCCGCTTCTGAAACATAGGCATTAGCATTGCCCATAAGCGTGCTGTTTTGAGCGAAAGGACGCGTTTTATATTCGCCGCGCCAGTTAAAATCTTCCCTAAGTAGCGCCAGGGGTTTGTTTAATGCGCCAAGTTGCTGGGCAATTGGCTGTTCTGACATCTCTAAGGGTATAACAAATTCGCCATACTCTTCTTCAATTTTGCTTTTTGAGACCAGACTAAACTCTTCATAAAATGCGGCCATGTTTTCTTCGATGGACCGTTTTGGTATGGGATTGCCATTTTCATCCAGTTTTTCAGCTTGTGGCATGTAAAGTATTGCGGCAATTGCACCGGCAATCACTAAGCATATTAAGAAAATTCGTTTTGCCCAAAATCCCATTACTACTCATACAAAGATTGAGGCGACTGTTCTGGTCGCGTTTTAAACCTCTTATGCATCCACAAATAGCTTTCAGGTTGTTCTTCAACCATCCTCAATATATCTTCATTTAGCCTTGTGAGCGCACGCTCTTTATTCTTATCGGCCAAATAATCAATTGCTGGATAGCATTTTATTTTATATCCGTTTTTGGTGTACTGCGGACTAATGAGCAAAGGAATACAGTCGCTGCGTTCAGCAAACATAAGCGTGGCGGTCGTTGTTGCGGTATGCTGAACACCACCAAAAGGCACAAATGTGCTTTGGCCTTTCCCATAATCCTGATCGGGTAAGTACAAACACAGTTCGCCCTGATTCAGCGCTTCAATTAACGCACGTGCATTGCGCTTGTGGATCATATATTTATTTGAGCGATTCCGACCATGATACTGAAAGTAATCCATCAGCGGATTGTTATGTTTCCGGTAAAACGCGATACTCGGATGGTAGTAACCAATTGCCCTGCAGCAAAACTCCAGATTGACATTGTGAATGGCTAAGCCAAATACACCTTTACCCTGTTTAAGAACCGATTCGATGTACTCAAACCCTTCCATTTCAGAGTGCTTGCGTATTCGCCAGTCGGGCCACCACCAGCCCATTGCCGTTTCAAACAAAGCCATGCCCGTGCGTTCAATATTGGCCTTAAAAACCGCATCAACCTTTTCTTGAGGCCAGTCGGGAAAGGTCAACTCAAGGTTGCGTTTGGCAATGGCAACGCGTTTAAGCGCTAATACCGCCAGCAGTTTGCCAAAGCTTTTGCCGAGCAACTGTATTAGTCTAAATGGAAGCCAAGTCAGCAAATAAAGGATGCCTGCGCCAAGCCAAACGTGCCAGAAATTAGGGAGTAAAAAACGCGCTTCAAATTTAGGGGCTTTAACAGAATGTCGAGACAAGAGGGAATTTCATATTAATAATACAGGCGTAAATAGTAACACTTATTTGCTTAATTTGTGAATGAAGCTTAGCGGCTCGTTTTTAAGTCTAAAGCGTTGAATTGGCCAATGAACCTATTCACCGGGCTCAATAGGTTTTATCAATATGGACCAGTTTTTTCTCAAATGCTTCATAATGGGCATTAGAATCGTAGTCAAAATGATACTGATTATGAAAGCCAAAGCGCAGTTTCACCAAAGCGTCTTCCATATAAACAGTATAGCCATCAAAATCGGTATATGCCTTTACACCGTCGAGTGAGTACGCATCCTCTTTGTGATCGCCATGCTGCTGAATTTTGTCAAATACACGAAGCAAAAATTTGCTATCCAGTTCGTTTTTCAAGTGAATCTCCTATATCTAAAGCGTGCTTATTATTGATTCGTGTAAAGACTACGCCAAGATCAAAATAAATTGACACTTCAGGCTGTTTATAAATTTAAACACTTAGAAGTTAAGGCGCACGCCAATATAGGCAGCATTGGTCGTAAAATCCTCTTCTCCCTGCAAATGCTCAACTTCAAAGCGCAACATGGCATTTTCATAGGCAAAAAAGTCAAATCCCACGCCCACAACACCTGCCATTAGACTCTCACTAAAATCACAGATTGAGGTTGGGCAAGCTGCATTTCGAACGCGCAAATTAGCATCTACGCGGGCTACTCCCAATCGGTAAAATAGTTCGCCATATGTGCCTCTTGCCTTGCCAAGAGCAGATATACTGATGGCCGAAAATTCTGCACTCTGATTACCTTCGCTATTTCCCTCTTCAAGCAAACTGTCTCCGGCATTTAGCTCACCTAGGTGCTGATAATTCGCCTCAAGCATCCATCGGCTGCTTAACTCATAGCCAATTCCAAATTTATAACTGACTTTATCTAATTCGTACTCATCAAGCTCGTTATATGCATAACCTGCGCTTATATTACCGTAAAACTTGGTGTCTGCCTTAGCGTTTGAAACGCTGAAAACCGCAATCAAGGCAATGGCGAGTGTGAATAAAAAACGATTCATGTTTGCTCTCTTAAAGTGTGTAATAAGGACTATTGGTTTGATTTGAAATTAAGCGCCTAGAAAAAATATTCCAATTGCAGCGTAAAATGATCGTCTCTGCGTAAAGCATAAAGCGGGTCGCTGATTTCATCGCTCGAGAAGAAGTAACCATTAAACTCCAGGCGCCAGCGATCACTAAGCCGTGTTGATGCCTCAATAAAGGCTGAATAGCTCGACGATTCTTCCAGGTCTTGAACAAAGCCAAATAACATCTCAGAGCCTGCAAAATCGTTAAACTGCAATCTGGCGCCAAGCATTAAGTCGTTTTGTCCAAAAATAAGCGGATCTTCATCACGCTCATCGTATTGATGTTCCATCAGAACGCCCAAGTCATAACCTGAGCCCGCAAAATCAACAATGGTGCGTTCAAAGCCTGCTACATAAGCACTGAAGTTTTCATCCAGCGTGTTTCCATGGATGGCTTCAAGCTTAAATAGCCACGAGCCTGAAACGTACAAAGCGTCGATACTTGCCTGCTGTAAAAGATTATATTTAGGGCTTAGCACAAAATCGCCGGCTTCGTTTTGTCTAAGCAGTAGTTGCGGTAATCGAGACGTACCATCAAAATAAGCCAGTCCAAACTCTAAGCTGCCAAAGGATTGCTGCCAGCGAACAGCAAAATCAATATTGCTTTGCTCATCGTCCGATTCGTATAAAGGATTATCCACGTCCACCGGCAATATACCGCGTAAACGACCATCTTCTCCCGGAAAGGTCATTTCTCTGAAGTAAGGCAAAATGAAAAAGCTAATTGTGCCGGTATCTAAAAGATAGCGAATGTCTACCATGGGCTGGCCTAGCTTATCTTCTGCATCAATCGATTCGACAAAATCTGTCTGGTTGATGATGTCCACAAGATGCAAAGACTCGGTTTGCCCCCAAAATACTTTACCTATACCTGCTCGCACTTCCCAGTTATCAAAGTATTGAGCGTAAAGCGCTTCGCGAATGTCTACATGCGTGCGCTCTGAATCGCGCTGATCAGCTCGGGCAAAACCTTTAAAACTAAAATAGCCGCTATCCCCTACTGCGCTTTCAATCGTCGGCTCAAAAGCAAGTGAAGCCTGACTACTGGTTTGATTAAGGTAAGCGGGATCTTGCAAGAAGCTGCGTTGCTGCAGACTGGCACTACCTGAAAAGGCAAGCTCTGCTGACGCCTGAGAAGAAATCGCAAACGCTAAGAAAGAGAAGAAGTATTTTTTGCTAAGCATGTAAACCCTTGTTTAACAGTCAATAATTAAAAGCGCAATTGGCTGAAACCTAATTTGGCTCAGCCCCTATTTTCCCTGCGTTTATTTAGCTCGGCGGAGCGCGTTTTTATCCAAGTCCTTTTCATCCAGGCCTTGTTTAAATGCAATATCATCCACTATTAAGGTTGTGCTCTTTCCTGTTTGCACATTGTCCATATCCGAACGCATGGCCCGCCAGAACTTATCTTCATATAGTTCGTAATCGCTAAGTGTAAGAACTTTCAAAAGCGCGTCTTTACGGTCGTAGAACTCAATTTGATGCACACGATAATGCTCTTTGTCGACCCAAACGACTTGTTTGGTGTAACCAGAGTACTCGTCTTTTGGGATTTGCTCTACAACAAACATCTCGCGTCCATCTAGCACATCATCGCGCAAGTAGGCAAAGTCAAATTTTTCTACTTCAAAAGAAACCATGTCTTCAAAGGCAAATTCACTCCCCATAAATGGACCGGACTTATTTCGTGTCGCAATGCGTTTTACGCGCTTCACCGCTGGCAAAAAGATCCATTGTTCGTCAGGGCCTTCAATATGCGAAAAACTTAAAAAGGCAGTGCCCGCTACATCAAGCGGCTTATCAAAAATCGTCAAAGACTTGTCACCATCACCTTCAACTTCAAGCGTTTTTACACGTATCTCTCTTACAGATTCTCGCCCATCTTTGGCTCGCAGGATCATTTGCATGTCGGCAGCGGTATCTACCCAGCCTCGGTCACGCGCCTTCACTTCTTTTGCTATTTCCAGACCCTTCTCAGGATCTTTAGCGAAACTGCTGTGACTAAAAAGCAACATGCTTAGAATAAAACTAAATGCGAAGCGCCATTTTAATGACATAACTTTCCTCTATTTAATATTGTGACAACACGCTCTGGTATTGATGTGATTCAGGTGTTGCGAACTACTTTATTGCAAACTATCTATTGTGAACGAAGCAAACTACTTGCCAAGTGCGCGGCGCATTGGAGTTAAATGCGCACTCTAAGTTCAATTTTCCGCTTACCGTGCCACGCACTTTGAATTTGCCTTTCTTCTTTTGTACAGAATAAAGCCATCAAATTTTGTACAGAATAAAGCCATCAAAACGCTATCTGTTAAGCGTAGTTTGCACTGTATAAAAAATAAACGTTTATTATGCCATTTAAATTTTGACCTTGAGCAAATTTTGTGTTTTCATAGGTTTATTCAACTGGTCAGATGAGCGGATAAGTTACGATGAGTATTCGAACAAAGCTAAAAAAAGTTTTACCTCCTATTTCAATTACAGAGCAGGAAGCACTCGATGCGGGCGATGTCTGGATTGAATCATCCATTTATCAGGGTAAGCCTGACATGCATGCATTGCGTCAGTTGCCTCAAGCGACCTTGACCGCAGATGAACAAGCGTTCCTGGATGGTCCAGTGCAAACCCTACTCGAAATGATTGACGATTTTGAGCTACAAAATGCAACGCACATCCCAGAAGATGTTCTCGCGTTTTTAGGTAAAGAAAAATTCTTTTCAATGATCATTCCCAAGAAGTTTGGCGGTTTGGAATTTAGTCCTTATGCCAACTCAACGATTGTTGCCACAATCGCTGCTCGCAGTGGCGCGATTGCTGTGACCGTAATGGTTCCTAACAGCTTAGGCCCAGGTGAGCTACTTATGCACTACGGTACACAAGAGCAACAGAACTACTGGTTGCCACGTCTTGCGGTGGGTGATGACATTCCCTGTTTTGCACTTACCAGTCCAGAAGCAGGCTCTGACGCAGGCTCAATTCCTGATGCTGCCATTGTGACAAAAGGACAGTGGGAAGGCGAAGAAGTAGTTGGCTTGCGCGTATCGTGGGACAAGCGTTATATCACGCTTGCGCCAATTGCCACTGTTTTAGGTTTGGCATTTAAAGTATTTGACCCAGACCAGCTACTTGGTGACAAGCTCGAATTGGGCATAACCTGTGCGTTATTACCTAAATCTCACCCGGGCGTAGAGCTAGGCAATCGACACGACCCTATGGGCATGAAATTTTATAACGGTACGACTCGGGGTAAAGACGTATTTATTCCAATGGACTTTATTATTGGAGGCCAGAAAAACATCGGTAAAGGCTGGCAAATGTTAGTTAGCTGTTTGGGTGCCGGTCGCGGTATTTCATTGCCTGCGATGGGTGTTGCTACGGCGCAGTCTGCCTTTAAATCAACGGCTGAATATTCATTTGTTCGCGAGCAATTTGGTCTTCCGATTGGCCGCTTTGAAGGAATTCAGGAAAAGCTGGCGGATATTGCTGGCAAAACCTTTTTGCTAGAAGCCATGCGAGTACTAACCACAGAGGGCTTGGGCGAAGGAATTAAGCCATCTGTTGTAACAGCCATTGCCAAATACCACATGACAGAGTTAGGTCGTGATGTTATGAATTCAGCTATGGATGTTCAGGCGGGTAAAGCAATACAACGCGGACCGCAGAATACCTTGGCAAATGGTTATATGGCGCTTCCCATTGCGATTACGGTGGAAGGTGCAAATATTCTGACTCGCAATCTGATGATCTTTGGTCAAGGTGCAATGCGCTGCCATCCTTATTTGAAAGAAATGGTAGATCTAATTCACAGCAATGACTCAAGTGCAGATGCGCAGTTCAATTCTGTTTTAGGTAAAACCGTTAAATTCAGCGTTAAAAATGCATTTCGCAGTATGGCAAATAGTTACCTACCGTTTATGCGAAATAAAGAATCGGCTTTGCCAGAAGTGCGTCCTTACGAAAAACGTTTAAATGCACTTTCAGCAAAACTGGCTCCACTTGCGGATTTGTCACTATTGGTTCTCGGTGGTGACTTGAAAAAAGCGGAGCTTCTTTCAGCGCGTTTAGGTGATGTGATTTCTTATGTATATGCGTCAATGGCGGCCGTCCGTTTTTACGAGCAGCGTGTTGAAAACCGTCAGCAGGCTCTGCCATTTTTCAAATATGCGATGGAATGGTCACTTCAACAGGGTGAGCAAGCGATTGTCGATTTTGTTGCGAACTTCCCGAACGCGCCAACTCGCGTACTCATGCGCGTGCTTACCAATACTTACAGCACATCGGTAAGTGGCATTAGCGATGATTTGGTACGAGAGCTGTCCACTGCGGCACTTCAGGATTCAAGCATTAAACGGCAGTTGACGCATCTTGTGAAGCCAGTTGCTGGCGACGGAAACGATATTAATGAGCAAGCATTTAAAGCAAAACATGCTGTGCTTCCTTTATTATCAAAAGTACAAAAAGCACTTCGCAAAACGCCAGTGGTGCCATTTGTATCGTTTGAAAATGCGGTGAACAAGCTGTTTGAAGCGAACGAACTAACGCAAAGCGAACTGACAAGCTTGCTAGACTACAATGAGAAACGCAAGCTAGCGGTTCGAGTCGATGAATTCACCTTTGATATGGTGGACGTTAATACACTTAAAGACAGCGGCCTTGAAAATAGTAATAACAAGGCAGCCGATGCGGCATAAGCACCTGCTTTTGAGTAGGCGTAAAATAAAAATAGGGCACTTGAATTGGTGCCCTTTTTTATGGATGATCCAAAATTAAATCAGTATAAAAGGAAACTAGGTGGCGCAACTTTATTTTTATTACTCTGCAATGAATGCGGGTAAATCCACTTCGCTCTTACAATCAGCCTATAACTATAAAGAGCGGGGTATGAATGTTGCGCTATTCACCGTTTCATTTGACGACCGGTTTGGAACGGGCAAAATCGCCTCACGAATTGGATTGTCTTCACCTGCGCATTTGTTTTCAGAATCGACCCTATTGTATGAAGAAGTGAAAAGCCTGCACGCTAACACGCCACTTGGTTGTGTGTTTATTGATGAAGCCCAGTTTTTAACAAAGGCGCAAGTGATGCAATGTCTTAAGATTGTTGATGAACTTGATATTCCCGTACTCGCCTACGGCCTTAGAACCGACTTTAAAGCACAGACCTTTGAGGGTAGTCATTATTTGCTCGCCTGGGCAGACAAACTTTCTGAATTAAAAACCGTTTGTCACTGCGGGCGCAAAGCCAATTTTGTTGCACGACTTGATCAGCACGGCGACGTGATTCAAGACGGTGCGCAAATTGAGATTGGCGGCAACGAACGCTACGTTTCGCTTTGCCGCAAGCATTTTAGCGATAAAACAGGATTTAACGCGGCTTAGTTGTATTCAATTCAATATTGATGCAAGTTAGTTTTCATCTAAATAAGCTGCTTTAATCTCATCCCAGCGACCGCTTTCAATAATCTTAAGCATCGCTTCGTTGATATCACCTCGAAGGGCACTATCGGTTGGTAATCCAATCGCATAATCCTGCCTTTCAATCTCTCCGGGCAATATGTAGATTTCACCGTCAAACTCGGTTTTAGAGATGTACTGTAAGATAGGTTTATCGTGAACTACTGCGTCGATTTTCCCCTCTTCGAGCTGGCGTAAGGCATCAATAACACTATTGACTTGCTTGTGCTTAATGTTTAACGACGTTAGATACCGAGAGCTAGCTGAGTCACTTAAGCTAACGACATTAGCACCATAAAGGTCATCAATATCATTGATGTTAGTGCTCAGCTTACTAACGGTAAGGCTGGTGGCAATTGCAGCTGTAAAACTACTGATGATTATTATTGCGGCAAACATCCAAACCAAGCCTACAAGGCGCCCGCCCAGGGTTGTTGGTGCCTTGTCGCCATATCCCACGGTCGTCATTGTAACGGCGGCCCACCAAAAACTTGAGCCCAAACCCTCTACCGTGCTACCACCAAACTGTTCTTTATTATGCTTGCGTTCAAATAGCCACAATAGCATTCCAACCCCTAGCAATAACAAACACAGCGCCGACAGCGCTGCAAAAAATTCCCACGAAAAAAACCGCGATATAGCGCTTGTCCAGCTTTGCTCACTGGATTTTGCAGCAATCGCCAAACCGGTTGTATAAAAGGGATGAGTAAAATCAACCAAAGCTTCTCGTTCAGAAGTTACCGTAATTGCCGCAATAGACGCATCGTACTTATTGGTGCTAAGACCATTAATCAATGCAGGCAACTCATCTTTCTGAAATTGATAATTGATATTGAGTTCTTGGGCAATGTCTCGCCAAAGCTCGATTGAAATCCCTTCAAGGCTACCGTCATCTGTTTCTATCACAAAGGGCGGCGCGACTTTTGTTCCAATCAACAAGCTTTGCGACTCTTTTGGCGTTTGAGCAGACGTTTCAGACGTGTCGGTTGATTGCGCGTTGGTGGCGCTTGAGCATGCAAACGTTAAGCTGATGATTAGCAATAAAAACTGTTTCATACATTCCCTTAATACTGCGACTTAGAAAAAAATACTGCGTTAGTGATTTATTTATGATTTGTTTCAAGACAAGCAAAGTCTAAACCAAGGCGCTTTAAAACCCAAACCTTCGGAAAATGCGAGCTTGCTAGTTGATTGACTTGCGCCCTATTTCTAGCACTGTGAAATTCATTCCTGATCAAAGGCAGATTTTTCTCAATAAAGAATTATCACTGAAATTAATACCATGCTCACACATAAACTCATTTCTGAATTGATTAATAATGAACTAGTATTCATCTCATACAATTAATCCGTTAGTAACAAAAAGAGACCATTATGGATTTTGCTTACAACCAAACCACTCAAGACTACCTGGCAAGACTCAAAGCTTTTATGAAAGAGCATGTCGAGCCCATTGAATCCCAAGTCTATTCAGAAACGGAAGAGCTTAATCCAAGTGGAGACTGGCAGAATTGGCAAGTACACCCTGCCATTGAGCCCCTTAAACAAAAAGCGAAAGACGCCGGCCTGTGGAATTTATTTTTGCCCGATTCAGAACTTGCTCAAGGGCTTAGCTGCACAGAATATGCTCCGCTTGCTGAAGAAATGGGAAAAATTCTTTTCTCACCTGAGATATTTAACTGTAACGCTCCCGACACAGGCAATATGGAAGTGCTTTATCATTTTGGTAACGATGAGCAAAAAGCAACATGGCTTAGCCCTCTTTTAAACGGTGAAATTCGCTCAGTATTTGGCATGACCGAGCCTGATGTGGCCTCATCAGATGCAACGAATATGCAGGCAACCATTGAGCAGGACGGTGATGAACTTGTGCTTAATGGCAAAAAATGGTGGTCAACAGGATTAGGTCATCCCAATGCAAAAGTGATGATTTTTATGGGGCTTTCAAACCCTGAAAATGATAAGCACAACCAACATAGCATGGTTATTGTTCCCCTTGACGCAAAAGGACTTACGGTAAAACGCATGCTTACCGCTTACGGCGACTATGATGCACCGTTTGGGCATGGTGAAATGGAATTAACAAATGTGCGCGTGCCCTTATCAAATTTACTGGTTGGTATGGGCAAAGGCTTTGCAATTGCACAAGGTCGCTTAGGACCAGGCCGTATACACCACTGTATGCGAGCTATTGGCATGGCTGAAAAAGCGCTTAAGTTAGCCATAGAAAGGGGCGTATCTAGAGTGGCTTTCGGACGCCCTATTATTGAACTCGGCGGAAACAAAGAGCGTATCGCTAAGGCAAGGATGGCAATTGAACAGGCTCGATTATTAACCTTGCAGGCCGCATGGAAAATTGACAATTTGGGCGTTAAAAATGCGATGGTCGATATTTCAGCCATCAAGGTAGTGGTTCCAAACATGCTTCAAGACGTAGTCGACATGGCAGTGCAAATGCACGGCGGTGGCGGTATGTGTAATGACTTTCCGCTTGCTCGCTTAGCGGCTGGCGCTCGCTCATTGAGGTTAGCGGATGGACCTGATGAGGTACATATGGGTATGGTGTCTCGCTTGGAATTGAAAAAATATAAATAAACATAATAAGAGCACAGCACATGACAAATAAGCTTATTGACACGGCAGGCAAAGTTCGACCCGGAGAAGAGCTTGATATTGCGCCACTTCGCGCTTGGCTTGACGAAAATGTTGGCGACATCGAAGGCGATATGCGTGTTACTCAATATTCAGGCGGCGCATCAAATTGGACCTATTGCCTGGAGTTTGACAATTGTGCCATGATTTTACGGCGTCCGCCTAAAGGAACAAAAGCAAAAGGTGCTCACGACATGGGCCGCGAGTACCGTTTACAAAAAGCGCTCAAACCCGTCTACGATAAAGTGCCGAAAATGCTTGGATATACGGATGATGAGAGCATTCTTGGCGCTGAATTTTATGTTATGGAGAAACTTAGCGGGATTATTCCAAGAAAACATTTCCCCAGAGGACTTGAAATCTCGCCGCAACAAGCCAGAACGCTGTGTGAAGTTGCATTAGATGAATTAATTAAACTGCACAATGTTGATTATAAAGCAGCATCGCTTGACCACATCGGTAAAGGTGAAGGATATACCCAGCGACAAATATCCGGCTGGATCTCCCGCTACACCAAAGCAAAAACGTGGAATGTTCCTTCAGCTAAAAAAGTGATGCGATGGTTGGAAAATAATTTGCCTGCCAAGGAAACAATTTGCATTACCCACAATGATTATCGTTTTGATAATTTAGTGCTTGATAGCAAAGATATCAGCAATATTATTGGTGTGCTCGATTGGGAGCTTGCAACATTAGGCGACCCGCTGATGGATTTGGGCAATAGCTTAGCCTATTGGGTACAAGAGGATGATGATTTTATGGCGCGCAAAACGCAGCGCCAACCCACCAATATACCGGGAATGATGACGCGACAGGAAGTCATTGATTACTACTGCGAAAAACAAAATTTGGCAGCCGAAGATTTCGATTTTTATGAAGTCTATGGACTCTTTCGTTTAGCCGCGATTGTTCAACAAATTTACTATCGTTACCATCATAAGCAAACCCGTAACCCTGCTTACAAAAATTTGTGGATTTTTGTGCATTATTTACTGTATCGCTGTAAAAAGATTATTAAACGTTAGCGACGAAGTTACAGGCCCCTAAGCAACAAATTAAATAAATAAAAATAGAACAAAAACAATCAGAGGCTCCATGAGACAAAATATTTTAATCACTGGCGCAAGCAGCGGCCTTGGTAAAGGCATGGCAATCGAATTTGCCAAAAAAGGACGGAATCTGGCGCTTTGTGCTCGCCGAGTTGAAAGGCTTGAAAGCCTAAAACAAGAGCTTGAGAGCCTGAATCCCAATATCACTGTTTTGATAAAATCACTGGATGTGAATAATCACGACGATGTTTTTCGCGTATTCAGAGAGTTTACAGACGAACTGGGCACGCTAGATCGCGTGATTGTAAATGCCGGCATGGGTAAAGGCGCATCTATTGGTACTGGATATTTTAAAGCCAATAAAGAAACAGCTATTACAAACTTTGTTTCTGCGTTGGCGCAGTGCGAAGCAGCAGTAGAGATATTTCGTCAACAGAATGCCGGCCACCTGGTCACAATATCCTCAATCAGTGCAGTCAGAGGATTCAGGCGTGCGCTAAATGTTTACGCTGCAACGAAAACGGCACTGTCGTCACTAAGCGAAGGCTTGCGAATTGATTTGATGAATACACCTATTAAAGTTACCACAATCCACCCCGGCTTTATCCGAAGTGAGATAAACGAAAAGGTTGAGAAAGTGCCCTTTATGGTCGATACCGAAACAGGGTGCAAAGCGATTGTAAAGGCTATCGAAAAAGAAGGCGACAACGCTTACGTACCTGCATGGCCTTGGGCATTTCTGCAGTATGTACTTAAAATCGCGCCCTTGTCTTGGCTTAAAAAGATGAGCTAATAGTGCAAGCCACGATTTTTACTCAAGCCGTTTTACCCGCCGTACTTGCGCTGATTATGTTTGGCATGGGTTTATCTTTGGCGGTAAGCGATTTTACTCGCCTTTTCAAAATGCCAAAGCCGGTGTTAGTTGGTCTTTTCGGGCAGCTCATACTATTGCCGCTATTTGCATTTGCTTTGGCAGCCATATTCAATGCACCGGTAGAAATTGCGATTGGCTTAATGATTTTGGCAGCTTGCCCCGGTGGCACCACTTCAAACCTGATCAGTCATATTGCCAAAGCCAATTTGGCGCTTTCAGTTACGCTAACAGCAATAACCACCATGGTTTGTGTGTTCACTACACCCTTCTTAATCAAGTTCAGCATGGACTACTTTACGCTGGGGCAGGCAAAGACCTTTTCATTGCTTAACACATCTATTGGTCTCATTCTTATTTCAATAGTTCCTGTAGTGCTTGGGATGATAGTTCGCGCTCACTTTTCAAAAACGGCGAGGCGCGCCGAGCCTAAATTTAGAGCGCTTTCTACTATTTTTATGATTTTGCTAATTGGCATTATTAGTTATCAAGAGCGAAACATGCTGATAGTAGCCTTTCCGTCTGTTTTTATGTATGTGATGAGCCTGAACTTTGGTGCCACTTTGCTAGGTGTATTGCTTGCCAAAATCTGGCGACTTTCCGATAAAGACGGTGTAACGCTTGGCATCGAAATCGGCACACAAAACGCCACTTTGTCTATTCTCATTGCAGTTACGTTTATTCAGGAACCAGCCTATGCCATCGCAAGTGGCGTTTACGGCGTTGTAATGTATCTTGGCGCATTTTTGTTGGTCTTTGCAAAGCGTAAATCCCTGCAAACCACGGCAAATTGAATAAAGTCTTTTATTTGCATGAAGAATACTCAACTAAGTCCTTAGCGTTATGCGTGCCAGTAAGAAGACGAGCTTACGTGATTAAAAGTGTCCAAAGGCATGGATGCCTTTGGACACTTTTAATCACGTAAGCTCGTCTTCGTAATGGCGCACGACCTAACCGAGCTAATTGATTGGCTTGAAGCATTTTAAAATTTCGTGGTTTCAAACATTGGTATGTGATTAGATTACAGTTTTATTTCAAACTTGTTTGCACATAGCACTAATATTCAGCAAACTATCCATTAGATTTTAAAGTAACGCAGGTACTTACTATTCATGAAACGTGCTCTTCTTTGCTTGGCAGTGGGTGTGATGGGATTTTCCCAGGCATTAGCACAATTCGACGCCGATAAAATTGATGAAGTGGCCGAGCGTGCCATGGACGTTTTTAACACGCCCGGAATGAGCATTGCTATTGTTCACAAACAGGAGCTCATTTATTCAAAAGGTTTTGGGCAAGCAAATATTGAGCAGTCTACAAACGTAGAGCCAGAAACTTACTTCCGTCTTGCGTCAACATCTAAAGCCTTCACCGCAGCAGCACTTGCCATACTGGTAGATGAAGGCAAGCTTAAGTGGGATGACCTGGTGATTGATTATCTACCTGATTTTCGGCTGAAAGACAGTTACGCAACGGCGAATTTTACCATTGAAGATTTATTGACTCATAAAAGCGGGCTGGTTAGCGGAGCAGGTGACAGCATGATCTGGCCAGAACCAAGCGGTTTTTCTCGCGACGAAGTTGTACACAACCTTAAGTATTTGACGCCAGATTACGATTTTCGGGAGCAGTATGCCTATAGTAACGTAATGTATATCACAGCTGGCGAAGTGGTTGAGGCTGTCACGCAGCAGCGCTTTGAAGATTTTGTTGATCAGCGCATCTTCAAAGCGCTACAGATGAATTGCTTTGCCGGAGACATGCCTAAAAAGGCGCTAGAGCAAAGCGCAATGGCTTATGGCTATAATGATGAGCGGGGAATTTATCCTATTCCCCGCAACGCGATTGATGGCAAGCCCCTTATGTCGGCAGCCGCTGGCGGAATGGTATGCAATGCGTCAGATATGGCTAAATGGCTGAATGCGCTTCTCACTGTAGACCCTCTACCCTTTTCAAAAACACAACTGAATAAAATGTGGCAAGCCCATACCATTTTGAGCGTATCTGATACCGACACCGAGTGGGACGGCACTCATTTTAGAACTTACGGTCTTGGCTGGCGACTGGCAAACTACGGGCCCTATAAACATATCTCTCATACCGGCACACTTTCAGGCTATCAAGCTTACGTTGCCCTTATTCCTGAACTTGAGTTAGGCGCTGTTGTTCTGAATAATGGCTCTAATTATGGTGCGCGAGGCGCTGTGATGCAGTCGATATTAAAAATGTTTGTTGATATAGACAAAGAGCAAGCGGACTGGATAAAAGCCTATCAAGATTATCAGGATGAGCGCGAGCAAGCGTATCTCGCAAGGCTTGAGACGCCCAAAGCCCTGGCCAAGCCCAGTATTGATGAACAAAGCATTATTGGTGAATACAAAGATGCCTGGTATGGCTCACTTATTATTAGTAAATCAAGTAGCGCATCGGACGACGGTGCCCTTCGAATTCATTCTACCCGCATGAAGTCACTTACTGGCAAGTTAAGGCCCTTTCAGGATACAAGCTTTAAAATAGTATGGGATAACCAAAATGCAGCAAATGATGCCTTCATGCATTTTGATTTGGATGTTAAACGAAATATCATCGGGGCCAAGCTTCATCCCTTCAGCGTAAATATGTCAAGCCGGCATGAATGGCGAGATATGTATTTTCAACGAGTAGAGTAGATCAAAAGGTGCAGATCGGAAAAGCCATTTACCAAATCGCGACTTTGAAGCCTACTTCTCAGTTGCCTTCGTTCGCATGTTTATTGCTCCTTGGCTTTTTCATATCGGCTTGCTCGGATAGCAAGCAAGATATCGCTAGTATACAAGCCGAGGAAGCAGATACCGCGAAAAATACTAATATTATCAACAGTGAACGCTTTTTCACCCCCCCTAAATTGCGAGATATTCCCTTGCCTGAAGATTTGAACAACACGGCTGTATGGAACGGTGTAGGAATAAATGATGAAGGCGAGGTTTACCTTGGTTTATCAAGCATACAGGCAGTTGATAATACGGCATTTGTGATCTCAATCGACCCTAAAACGCAACAAATAAAGCGCCATTCAGATGCCGTAAGTCAATTGAAACAAGAAGGGGTTTACGAAACAGGCTTATCTCAAAAGCGTTTGCAAACTGATTTTATTGCCGACGATGACGGTTTTATTTATTTTGCGACTCATGACCGTATGGGAATGGATAAGTCAAATCTTTCTCAAAGTGGAAGTTATTTATGGCGCATGCATAAAGGCGATGATAATTGGGAACTGCTGCTTAAAACGGAAGAAAGTATCATTGCAATCAAAAAACATAAGCAGTTTATCTTTGCCTTAAGCTTTTGGGACCATGTGTTGTATAAATACGACACGGTTTCCCAGCTTTCAAGCGCCATAAAAATCGGCTCCTTTCCTCGTCATTTTTCTCGAAAGTTTATCATTGATAAACGCGGACACATTTTTGTACCGCGTGTTGAAAAGGACATCGAAGATCAGCTCAGCGTTGTGTTAGTAGAGTTAAATACCGATTTAGCCATTTTGGATATTCACCCAATGCCTGACTATTGGAATGCAAATGGATTAGGAAATCACGGTATTGTTGCCTCAACCGAAACCCTTGAGGGCGTTACTTATTTTACCGTGGCAAGTGGCGGTTTGTATAAGCTAGAAGAATCGGTATCCGGGCGCTCAAAACTTGACTACTTGGGTAAGTTTGAGCCTCAACTTCCCGAAAGCTATATCAGTTTGGTGATTGCCCCTGAGCAGGTTCCGATTTTAGTTGGCTTTGGCAAAACAAAACGCGAGTCAGACTATTACTGGTTTATCAGAGAGCTAAGTACCAACATTGTCGTCAACTATCCGGCGACCGAGTTTGACGGTCGCTTTTTACTGTATGGAGCCAACCATAAACGAGATAAAAGTCAGATATATATTGTAGGCGAGCAGTTGTTAGAAGACGGCATCAGCAAACCTGTATTGTATAAGGCCGAGCACTAAGCGTTTATTTGAAGAAGTGCGTCATCGTAGCGAAGGCCTGATACTGTTCGTTTAAGCATACTTCACTTTTTAAGAGGAGTATTTTCGCATCACATAAATTTCTTTCCCCTCGGCTAGTCAAAACTTTATGGCGTGATGAACTACTAGCAATCTTTGCAACTGTCATCATGTTGTCGCCGAAAAAAAGCAACCATCACTGACGACAAAGTAGTCGGAACGGGGAAGGGAAAGAAATGGTAGATTTGATCCTGAAAAAAGTAAAAAATTGGCTTAACTTATTCAGTAAAGGCGACTACTGTATTAATAAACTACGATGCCTTGAGTGTAAAGAGTGAGCGCTACTCTTAGCTCCGAGTAACACTCATTTGTCGTTTAGGGAGAGATAAATCGCTCTAAAATCGCCCGTTTTACAGTGACTTTTCCAAGTATATTATATCGCCTACGTCGTCTTCATGCGGACCTACATCAAATGAGCAAGCAAGAGTAGGACATTCGTTTCGAATCTTCACTGAACAGTATAAATACCAGGCAATATTTGTACCTGAATCCCAAAAAATCTCAGTATTTGAAAAACTACCAGAGGCAATATCTTGTTTGCGATACAAAATATCCCCGGTATTATCATCAGTCCATGCGTAATAAAGAGCATCGCTAGTTTTTGCGATGGTCGCTACAGTACCTTCGTTGCGAACTATTTCCGGATTTTGCAACACATCTTGAGAGGTTAAAGGCACATTATCGCCGGCTTTATTATCAGTAATGTTGACTTGTATTAGTTGATCATTTCTGTCGGCATAAGCGATGCTAATAATTTTCTCGCCATTTAACTCGTAGGCTTGAGGGTGGATGTGAGGCACGCGTACTTTGCTAGTATTATTATTGTCTAAACGAACACTGTCTGAGCGATTTCCATTTTCGAATATGGTCTTCATCATTAGACGATCTGTGTCCTCATCTTTGTAAAAAACGTAAACTGTATTGCCGACAGACAGCGCGCGTGGGCCAGTCCATGATTTATCTGAGCCATCAAGACGTTTTTCAGAGCTGTAATCGTTTTCTCCTATGCGTCTTTTGTAAGCAATTTGCTGTTTATCATTTTCAACAAACGAATAGAAAATCCAAAAATCGCCATTCTCTAATTTTGCAAGGCTGGAATACTGTACGCTCGACTTAGCATAGTCATCAGCGACCTCTTCCTCTTGGTTCCATTTGTCTTTCTCTGAGTTAGCAGCGCTCATATTGAACGATACAAACCAAGTCCGCTTGCCAGTGTTGATTGAATAATAGATAGTCGTGCCATCAGTAGTCTGATAGACGCCTTCTAAGTCTCTAATATCAGGTCGATTGCTTTTATCGACTTCATTCCATGACTTACCATTATTAGTTGATTTCATCATCCGCGGGTTGTTGCCATCGCTTTTAGTGCTTTCCGTTAAGCGATAAAGGTTACCATTGGCGTCTGTTACAACAGGGAGGTGTGAAATAGATTCAGGTTCAACACCGTCAATACTGCCGGTGATGTTTTCAATGTCGTTGCATGCTAAAGGCGGCTCTGGAACAGGCTCAGGCTCAACTTCGCCATTTGCCGAATAAGTTATCACGAGTTTAGGCGCATCTGTAGAAGAGCCGTCGTACGATTCAGCGGTGCGAGTGCCATTGCCAGAAATAAACAAAGCCATTGCATTACCGCTCTGCCAATCGCCACGATTTACTACCGTTTGAATAAGTGAACTAAGGTCTCGGGTACGCTGACTGCTTGAAGACTGGCCTATATTTTTCCAATCGATGGGCCACCATCCAACGTCCAACGTATGCATTGACTTTGTCTCGATCTGACAAAAGACTAGCACTTGAAAAAGGTAGTGCATCGCTTGAATCTTCGATTTCAACATTCAACGAAGCGCTGCCGGTTGATACTTCATCTATCGTAAACTGAATATAAGCGTTCTCTATCAATGCGTTGCGCGGGACCTTCACATTTTTAAATCTTAAACCAATCGTTTGCTGTGAGTTGCCCTCAAAGGAGAGTTCTAAATCACTGCTGGTAAAATCTAACGTTCCATTACTTTCTTCTACGTCATCAGATGAAGATGTGATAGCTACGCTGATTGTTGTCGTCTCTAGTGCAAAACTGTACAAAGACATTATATAAATCAATACGGCTGCGCTCAGCCGCACTCTCAAAGAGAAATTTAATTTTGTTTTCATGGGAGTAATTGTTTCCGGTTATTATAAAAATGATTAAGGTATTTAAGCTCATCAGATTAGCTTTAACATGCAAAAATGCACCTCTACTCAAAAACCGACGCACTAAACAAGAGCCTTATAGAGTGCCAACTACGCAATTTTTGACACGGATACTCTAAAGAACAGTTTTGCTTATTTCAATTGACGCAAATCGGAGACAGAATCGCAAACATTCGGTTTTTTTAATTGAGCATGGGTGACTTACAATTAATATTGTGACTTTGAAAGATCACTTCGTAAGGTTAGAGGGAGTCCATTCATTTCAAGATTTTCGGCAATAACTTTATCGAGCATTTTTATCGCGGGCTTCAAAAATTTCTGTCATATAAGTGGCTTACCCCTAAGTAAACCAGTAAGCGGTAAGCACTTCTCTGCAGGCTTCCAAACCCCATTAATTATTTCTCTTGCAAAATGTGAAACGCCTATTATGGCAAGTTCGATTGCATGAGTACGATTGCATGAGTACGATTGCGAACCCACGCAGTAATTCGGACTTGAGGAAATGTAGCTGCGTCGCATCCCTATAATAAAATCTGTTGCCAAATTCACGCACAAACTCAATGTTAAGCGTCCTTGACAAACGTTACGCCTAAAAAATTGCTACTGAAGACAACAACGCCATCATTAATTCCTTTTTTTGCTTTGTACGAATGTTTAAGCTTGTACGAAGCGCCTAGCTTATTTGATTTTTAGGAAATAATCACTGCTTGCTTTTCCTGCGCCCCACACAATGTTTGCCATTAACATCAAACCCCAAATATAGTGCAGATATAACGCAGCAACGGGAATATCTTCTAAGCTTATTACGGCAACATAGTTGACTATAAATAATCCAATGGCGGCTTTTCGCGTAAATAAACCCAAGGCAAGCAAAATCGGTAAGATAATCTCTCCTGCAGTAGCAAGGTAAGCAGCTGTTTGGAAGTCCAGCAATGGCACTGCATATTCATATTCGAACAAAAGCAAGGTATTTTCCCAGTCATTGAGCTTGGTTAAACCCGATTTAAAAAAGACCCATGCTACATAAAGCCTGCTTGCCAATAATGCGGGTATATCTAAGTGACCTAAAAGGCCGAAGATACGATTATACGTACCGATGAGCGTATTCATAAACAATTCCGATGTTAGTGCGCCTAGCGCAAATTTAGTCTAAGCGGCGCAAGCCATAAATGCGCTGTTGCGATATTTGCTCACCTAACCATGTTTCAAAGCCTCGCGATGCATATTCGTTCACGTCATCGTTAGTTGAATCATCGCTAGTAAAGTCATCAGCAAATAAGGCAAAAGTCTCGGCAATGCTTTTTCCCTTTATAAGTAAGCGATACGTTTGCAGCTCGAGTTCATTGAGCTGATGCATTTCGGTTTTATAGTCGGGGCGCCACAGCAAAATAGACCGAGGTACATCGGATTTAATTGCGTCGTGCATCAATTTATTTAAATTACCCATAAAAACGTCTCGACGCTCGCCGGGCTGCTGCAAGCGCTCATCGTGAGCAAGATGATGTAATTCAATAACAGGAAAATAAAATGCTTTAATACTCAAGCCAGGAGCCGCTTTAAAAGCTATTTCGTCCGGAGGCACTGACTGCAATAAATTAAAAGAATCTGCATCAAAGCTAAGATCCTGAACTCTTGCAATCTGGTGAATATGCCAGTCCATCTCTGCGACTTCTGCCAAATAAGGTGTTTGGGCTAAATTGGCATGGGACATCATAAACGAAGGAAAAGCCTCACCATAATCCGCCCAATCAAATTCAGTCTTGGGGTAAGCGTTTAAAAACTCTTTTGACAGCGCGCGAAAGTTACTCTCATCCATTAGCTTAAAAACGGATGTAAATGTGATAGAAAGCGCCCTTATCCCATTTTCAAAATAGTTGTTTCGATAAACATCTAGACCATCAGTCATGCCAGATAATCGCGCTTCAGGACTGCCTAACGCTTGCGTTTTCGAGCGGATTTCAGTGGGGGTTTTCGCTGGCTTTGCAGAAACAGGACGAAAGATAGCGCGAATGAGCTGCTCTTGGTAGTTCATAATAAGCGCCTATTCTCCGCCTCTTTTGTAAATAACGACCTTAGCTGCATTACAAAGCATTGCAACACTGCCTTGCTATTCTGGCTTGCTCTGTCAGAACTGACCAAGGAGGAAGGTTTGAGTCCCATTCAATAAGGGTAGCTACGTTTCCAAAATGCTGTAAAGCGCGCTTATATAAGTCCCAACACTGCTGAGAAACCGCCTGACCATGATCATCTACGATAAATCCGGATACCTGTTGCTCGCTAAAGCCTGCCAAGTGAATTTCACCTACCAGCGAGGGTGGCAGTTGCGTTAAACGCTCACTGAGTGCGTTTAACAAATCATCTTGCGACAGTCTTGATTTAGAATTCGTTTCGTGCGCATTTTGATTAAGCGCATTGACGATGAGGTTATTTAAATCCAACAAGAGTTTGCATCCATTTTGCTCACACATATTTATTAAAAACTCAAACTCCGTCATGGTATCTTTTGCAGATGCGTCGAGCGCATTTGCTGAAACATAAGCTGAGAGGTTTTCAATAAGAATGGGCCGTTTTATAGCGTCTTGTACCTGTAGAATATTTGCGCCAATTTGTGCCAGAGACTTTTTATTATAAGCGATAGGCAGTAAATCGCCTGAATGTAAAACTTGACCTTCTACTTTCGCACGATTAAAACATAAGTGCTCTGAAACCAGCATCGGCTCGCTTGTATTCACCAAATCAGCGAATGCGTTTAAAACCTTCTCTGGCACATCAACTTCAGAACCTAAACCAAGCGATGTGCCATGAATACTCAACGGATAACGCTCTCGCACATCATTTAATAAAGCGCGTGTGATGCCACCTTTTGCGAAAAAATTTTCGGCATGCACTTCCACAAAGTCTATCGGCAGCTGCTTATTGTCATGCTCAAGTGCATCCTGATAATGTAAATGACGAAGCCCGACACCTATCATGGCATCGGGCTTACGTGTATTCATTGAATTACTCAAAATTTGGGCTAGCTGTTCTTTTTAGCCTGCATTTTTTCATAAATCTCTTTCGCTTCTTCGCGGCTGTAACCACCTAAATCTTTACAAGTGCCGGCTGGAACCAAGCGCCATTCGCCAATGTCGTTATCAACACTAGACTGCCCCGCACAACTATGCGTGCCTGCCAAATTCCCGCAATCATTTTGACCAGCTGGGGATATGCCGTAGCATTTTTCTTTCTTTTTACTTTGTGCTTGCACAGCGTCAGCAACGCCAATACTCATTACGGTAGCAAGTGCAGCAGCAACAGCGATATTTGATTTCATAACCTTTCCTCGTGTAGTTTAGTGCCCAATTACCTTGGGTTACCTAAGTAAACCGGTGTAAGAACTAAAAACTTTCACCAATTTTAAAATTTTAACGTTTATAGCTCAGAAACTGACTTATTCTCAATGTCTAACCAAATTGAATCACCGCTTTCAATGTTACCAAGACGATCTTTATCCCACACGCGCTGAGCACCGGCGTTTAAGTTCAAGTATAGCTTATCATCAACAATCGCAAATGCTGTAGGATCAATATCGTATTTTTTCTCTTGCGTCACACCAAATGCACAATAACCGCCATATTGCGGAGCGTATTTTGCAGGTGTGCCTTTAAATAATGCCTGATTTTCAGCACTGGAAAAGTAATAAAGTGCGCCGTTATACTCTGCGCTAAATTGTTGTACACCTTGCACTGGCTGGTTTTGAGTAAAATATGCGACTGGATCGTAGCCTTTAATAGCGACGCGATTTTCGTCAACATTTACCGATGAAATCGACGATTCAGCTTGTGTGGGAATAATCCCACATGAAGAAAGCACAAATGCCGAACAAATGAAAATGAGCGTACGCAAGTTTGAGGGTATCTTTATCGACGATATGGTTTTAAATAGCGTGAGTTTCGAAACTGTAAATTTTGACCAAATTGGTTTTGGTTGGGTTGATATAAGCAACATAAAAGCTCCATTTGAAAATTTATTGTCCAATAGCAGACCTGAGCAAAAGGCATTTGCTTTCAAACATTTTAAATATCATTAAAAATTTACAAGCAGATTATGTTGTGCGTTTAGTTACTTAATTTTACCTAGAGCGTGTTTACTAAGCTACATGCTTTGATGTTTATCACGCGTTTTGTATCGAGGAGATAAAATATCTTTCGCATTCGCCTCTATTTGCATATCGCGCTTGCAGTTTGCCAACACTTTGCTAGAAACGCGAATGTGCAAAATCGACGTTAGGCTTAAGCTCGCTACAAGCACATAAAACAACATGATAAAGACCGTTTTAACCGTCTCTGGCGCTAAGAGCGAATCACGATCTGGGCTCAATAAAAACTGTAAGGGTGAAAACAGGCGGTTATATTTAAGTAAATAATCAACAAAACCGAGTTGCACAAACTCATAAGCTAATGGGCCAGCAACAATCAGGTAAATCAGGCCTAAAATAGTGTTTTTTAAATTCTTACTGCTTAACCATGCATAAATGCGCAAGCCAAGGTGAGAAAGCATGATGAAAAAGAGAACAAATCCCAGCATGCTAAAGCTATAGCCGCCCATTTCAAATAACTCAGTCAGGTTATCTGTTCCAGCTTGCACAACCACTACAAAAAACGAAAAAGGCAGTACGATAAACAAAAAGCTTACCCAAAAGGCAGCCGCGCGGTATGCATTTGGTAATTCGCCTCGCGTTGATTGGCTTTGCAATGGAGTTTTAGTGGGCATCTTTTTCTGTATGCGATTTCTTTGTATTAAATTGTGCGCAAGCATTGCGACATAGAGCATGCAAATGGGTAGCAGTAAGCCTACCAATCGATAAAGTAATTCAATAAAGTTTGGCAAATGTTTCCATACGGGCGAACCCACAATATCGAAAATGGCTTCTTTAGGGAAAACCAAGAGCATTCCCATGCTAACTAAGAAGGTAAAAAGCGGTCCAAAAAGCAGAACAAAATGACTCCACGATGAAAATTTATGGCGATATTGCAGCATAACAATCACAGGTGAAAACAGCGCGAAACAAATAAATAGCGCAATAATAAAAACAGACACCGGCAAAGAATAAAGCTCTAACAACTCTTTCACGTTGTAGGGCGTAAAGGGCAATTTGTATAACACTATCAAAAAGATATAAAGCACAAAAAATATAGGTAAGACCAATGTAAAGTAGGCGCTTAATCGCCCCTTTGCACCTTTTTGCTCTTCTTTTCGCTCTTCAGTAGGCTGCACTTGTTTGCCTTTATGATAGCGATAAATCATGTAGCCTAAAAATAAGCCTAAAAAGTTTAATACGGTGTCGGAAATAGATGCCACTTTAGACGCAATTAAGGTTTGCACAAATTCCTGAAAGAAAACAGCCAGCACAACAAAAACGGCCAGCACGTTAGCAATCTTGGGCTCACGTAGATGTTGACGCCAGTAAGCGATTAACATGCCTAGCGGGATCATCACAGCGATTTTACGAATGATATTGCTAATGGCCACATAAGGTTGATCTTTCCAGTACACCTCAAAAGGCGTAGAAAAGTAATTACCAAGACTTGTCGCAAATTGCTTCCTACCCACAATGTCCATGGGGAAGGTCGCAAATCCCAAAAGCATTAAATAATAAATCAGCGCTGCTGCAATGACATAAGACATTTTGCTTGAGCTTTGGTCAGCAGATTGCGTATGGATAGCGTGCCGCGTAAAGAGCTTTTTCGCCAGTACCACGGCAATAATTGCAACAATCACATCTGTGATATCAGTGTAGCGACTTAATACCGTCAGTTGCAAAATCTCAAGCACTATAGCGATGCTTACCACTATTGTGGCAACTTTTTGAAAATGATACTTGCCCGATTTTAAAAAGCACCAGGTAATGCCAAGCCAGATAAGCGTATCAACAGCAATGCTCAATAATCCCTGAAAAGGATTTTGTACCACGCTTAAAAATGGAATGGTCGAAATTTTACCCTCTGACCATTTGTTCGCAATTTCAGTAAAACTCATGCTTAAATCAAAAGGCATTAAGTTATAGAAAATGAACACCAGCAGAATGAGCGTGGCATAGACTTCCCATTTATCGGCGGGTTTAGTGCTTGAAAATTTACACAACAATGCATGCGCGCGCTTTCTAAGCATAAAAAATATGACAAAAGCCAGACACATGCCAAGCACTTGTGAATAGACATCTTTGAAAGAACTTATTCGTCCATCAAAGAAAACCTGGGCAAATTCAATTGCAACAGACACGCAGGCAATGGCAAACATGGCGCTAAGCGCATAAATCACACTTCTTAATCCAAATTTTTGCCGACTGTTGACCAGCAGCAAACAAGTATAGGCGGGGATCATTAAAAGAAAGTTGGTAAACCAGTCAGCGCGATTGGTCGCGGTAATGGCGATTGTGTCTTTATCTACCTCGGCAAATCGCTCTAAACCTTCAATAAGACTAATGCCGTTAAAATTAAATGGCACTAAACTGCCGTATATCACGAATAGCAGGCATCCGAAACAACACCACAATATGCGATTTCTAACCGTGGTAGAAATATATTCTTGAGTCACTGAGTGTTCATCCCTGTTCAATCCTTAGAAAATATCAGCCCAGACTAAGCGCTCTGGGTTTGTGTTTGCCGGTTTTGCCTTTTTTTGCGAATAAGCTGCTATCAAGGTGCTTATAGCCTGAGAAAACCCGTAGCATGATCACACAATCATCAGTATAACGCATTGTCTTTTTGTGTAAATTCTAGTCACTCTATAAGGGCGTGTCCTAATTTACACCCTGAAAACTATTTAGCCTCAACTTGGGATAAGCGATAGTGCAAAAAGTTGTTTCAACTACATATTTATTAAGTTGTCACCAAATGGTGATAAAAACGTGAAGTGCAAGGCGCGAAAGTGACGTAATAGTCATTCTATTGCTCGCTTTTGCAACGCAGCAATTCGCGTTTTTAGCACTATTTGGCGCTGTCGCTTATCCCGAGTTGAGGTTATTTATCGAGCTCGTGAAGCAAAATATATAAATCAGGTTGCCACTGAAAGTCTTTCATTCGCACCCGATTGTTAAAAACAGCCACACCTTCTTCTTGCAGCAAGGCACATTGCAAACGGGCAAGCTCACTTCCCTTAGGAAAGGCGATTTGTCCGTTACTTCGAAGAACTCTATGCCAATTAACCTTAAGCCCTGTTGGCACATGACCAAGCGCTTTTCCTGTAAGGCGCGCACGGCCGGGCAAGCCGGCTAAATCGGCCACTTGCCCATAGCTGGCGACTTTGCCTTGTTCAATCAGATTCACAACCTTAAATATTGCGTTGTAGGCATGTTTAGCATTCATTACGTGACTGCTTGTTTAACCTGAAATTCTTCCAACAGATAGCTCTTGTTTTGCATAATTGCCTGTAAGCATTTAATGGCCTCTAGCATCTGCTTATAACTTAAAAATAAGGGAGAAAACCCGAACCTTAGAATATCAGGCGCTCTAAAATCAGCAATTACGCCCTTTGCTATTAGCGCTTGGCAAATCGCATAACTTTGTGGATGCGAAAAAGCAAGCTGCGCCCCTCTTTCTTCCGCATTCGTGGGCGACACGAGTTTAAATTTCGGGTCTTCGATTAAGTATTCAAACGCTTCTAAAAAAAGTGTACTTAAAGCCACTGATTTCTGCCTAAGCTGTGATGAACTGATACCATCAAATACGCTTAGCGCAGCATCAAGAATAGACATAGAAACAACCGGCGGCGTACCTGCTAAAAAACTGTTTAATGCATCAGCTGGCTCATAGTCGTGACTAAACTCAAAAGGACGCTTGTGTCCCATCCACCCGCTTACGGGCTGTTTTATTTGATGATGATGCTTTTTAGCCGCGTAAATAAATGCCGGTGCACCAGGTCCACCATTTAAAAACTTGTAAGTGCAACCAAGCGCGAAATCCACGTTCCACTCATCTAGCTCTAGCTCAAGCGCACCGGCACTATGGGCTAAGTCCCAAACTACTAAAATTCCGTGTGCTTGCGCCAGTTCGCTTAGCTGCTTGATATCGTGAACACGCCCGGAACGAAAATTGACTTGCGTCAGTATTAAAACAGCAATTTCGTGCCCTCTGCTTTTAATGGTATCAATGAGAGCTTGTTCATCAACACTCAATAGCTCACAACGAGCCCTTCCTAGCAAATCGGAAAGCCCTTGCACCATGTACAAGTCGGTCGGAAAGTTATCTTTTTGTGATAAAACCAAGGTGCGTGATGAAGTTTCTGTACTAGCGTGTTTCGACTGGCTCAAGCGATGCGAGTGTTCCTGAATGGCTAGCGCTGCACACAATACTTTTGTCAAATTGACTGAGATCGAGTCGCATACAATGACGTTTTCTGGCGCAGCTCCTAATAATGGGGCAATTTTCGCGCCTGTCTGCTGAGGTAATTTGATCCACTGATGCTTATTCCAGGACGTAATCAAATCTTCTCCCCACTGTTGCTCGACCACTTCTTGCGCCCGCTTTTTTGCAATTTTGGGCAGAGGACCAAGTGAGTTGCCATCTAAATAGATCGTATTTTCAGGAAGCGTGAAGTGCTGTTTAAACGGCGCAAGCGGGTCGTTTTTATCCAGCGTCAGTGCTTTACTCTTAAGCATTTGAATTGTTGTGATATCTGTCATCATTTGAACTTCATTATTTTTATAAAATGGACTGCGCTTGCTTATTACTACCTATCGGGTTGTGCAGTAGAGAGCTGCGCTAGAAAGCTTTTAAACGCTTGCGTGTGCGGATGGATCCAGTCAAAGTGACCAGCCTGTAGCACAATGTGTTGCTCAGCATCCGGATGTATCGCGTAATTTTCAGGCACAATCTTATCTTGCCCTCCAATAAATACATAAGCAAACCCTTCAGGGTAGCGGATGTTTAAAGGTGAAGCTTGATGATAATCCTCTTGACGTTGTTCAAATGTTCCGCGCATGAAGGCCGACGTTGACATTTGGCAAGAATTCTCACCTTCAGCATAAGCCGCTATATCGACGATGGGAGCCAAGCCCATTACACGAATTTGAGTACGTGATGAAAAGGCAAATGCCTTTACATCGTCTACAAATGACCCTGCTAGCAACATAGCAAGATGCCCTCCTGCGCTATGTCCAGCTATGACAACTTGCTGCGCGTTTACGCTCATCGGTTTAACTTGCAGCATTTTCCTTACCGCTGCTTTGATATCTTCCAAGGCGACGGGCCACTCACCGCCATTGCCGCTGCGCCTGTATTCAATATTCCATACATTGTACCCTTCCCTGGCAAGGGCATGACTAAAAGCCTGCGTATGCCCAATATCAAATTCCGATAACCAGCAACCACCGTGAATAAAAATAATAATTTTTTCAGCTTCGCTTTCATTAAAAGAATCTGATTCTGCCTTTTCTGCCTTGTAAAACCACACACTTTGATCCGCTGATTTCGCAGAGTTATTTCCATAGGGAATAATTTCATCCGGTTGAGTGACTGGCAGTTCAAGTACACTCTGGTAGCTGACCTGATAACTGGCATGCTCGTTGTAAACACGTGGTGAGCCAGTTTGTTGATTAGGAATCTCTGCATCGTCAATAGGACGCTGAGCTTTATGCGGCAAAGTAGAACACGCACTAAGAAACAAACACGCAGCCACACCGCTACTGAATAAAAAGATTTTAAAACGAGTCAACATGCAAAGGATTAGGTTTTCGAATTTGTAGCAAAACATGACATCTGTTTAGTCTGAAAGCAAGCGCTAGTTCTAAAATCCCGCAAAGCTTGATTTCTACCTCGAAAAACCGCTTAAATCTTTTTGACTAAGGTTTCTATCCATTCAAAGGTGTTTTGCCACAATGGCTGCGCAAAGCGCTTGAAATAGCCCATGTGATCAATACGTTTTACACCAATGCTTTGCGGATTGATGTCAAGCACACGTAGGTCGGCATTCGTGTAAAACTTAAAAAACGCATCTCGCGAGCGAGGCATGGCCCATTTATCATCCGTTGCATTTGCTGCTACCAGTGGTTTATCAAAACGCGCGTACACCTCATGCATGTGTTGCATGCTTGCATCGTCAAAAAAGTAATGTGGATTTTTACACCAATGCTTCCACTGCCGATACACGTTTTTAGGTAGATCTTCTCCCATCCCTAGCTTATTCCAAGCTAGGTAACCGTGTTGTTTTACAATAACAGGAGCGATAACGCGCCACATAAACTCCACTTTTGCGCGCTCAAGAACTGGCATCCAGCCGCTCCAGCCTGCGCCAGCACCAAATACGTACGCGCCTTGAATAAGATGATGATTTGGCAACAACCCAACTGCATGTCCGCCATAAGAGTGCCCAACCACAAACATCGGCAAATGGTATTCGTAAGATGTATTTATTGCTGCCGCCAAATCCATGCGCCCCCAATCCAGATAGTCCATTTCAAAACCTTTTAAGCTTCGTGGCTTTGATTGTCCAATTCCTCGGTAGTCAAAAGTAAGTACATTGAATCCTGATGCATTTGCTGCAAAGGCATAGCGCTGATAAAACCCTTGAGGCACACCGGTTGCGCTTGCCAGTACTATTTGCGCCTTGGGTTTTTTACATGCGTAGTACATACCTCGCAAAGGGTAATCGTCCTGCGCTTTAAACTGTACATTTGCAATCGAGCAATTCATGTATTATTCCTTATCACTTGAGCGCGAACCCGTCAAAAACAAATCGATGAAGCTTTAATTCCGCTGATGGACAGACCTATGCATCAAAATAAAGACGCTGCAGGCCCATCCATGAGGCGCTTGACAAAAAACATCCTTGTTTTTTGACACTTTATTTTGATACATAGGTCAGCCCAGCTTCTTGAATAAGCATTAATGGCCGATTTGATTACGCTGCAATTGCGCAAAATGAATCGTTTCATTTTTCTTAGATCAGTATAAAGTATAGAGTTAGGTCTATAGTCAAGCGCTAAAATCTACTGCTAAAAAAGGGCATTGGCACATGCGAGCAAGCGAAATTGCAAAATTGATGGGAATAAGCAAAGATACGCTGCGGTTTTATGAGCGCGAAGCGTTGATTAGCATACCTGAACGTGGCGACAACAACTATCGTCGCTATACAGCAGAACACGTCAAACAAATAAAGTTTATCAAGTACGCTCAGTCTGCCGGTTTTACACTATCATAAATCAAAGAGGCCATACCCTTTTTAGACAATCCTGACCCGCAGTGCCCTGAACTTCGCAAAGCAATTGACGAACAGCTTTGCGCCATCGAAGCAAAAATTGCAGAATTGCACGAAACAAAAGCTCATTTATTAAAATGGATGTCACGTTACTATGATTGAACATTACCCACTCACCCTGCCCGCTTTTTCACGAGGCTTTCATCTGATTACTGACAACATCCTTGAAGCTTGCGGAACTTTGCCTAAAAACGGCCTGATGCATGTATTTATTCAGCATACTTCTGCATCTTTAACGATTAATGAAAATGCTGACCCAAGCGTACGACGCGACCTGGAGCGCCATACAAATGTGTTAGCGCCTGAAGATGCGCCCTACTATGAGCACACCTATGAAGGTAGTGACGACATGCCTGCACATATCAAAGCGTCTTTGTATGGCAGTAGTGTCAGCATACCGATACTAAACGGCAGACTGGCCTTAGGTACCTGGCAAGGCGTCTACTTAGGTGAACACCGGGACCATGGTGGCGCTCGTAAACTACTTGTGAGCATCTATCAGTGATATTGCGGTAGAAAACTTTTTAATGTCTGAGTGTAGAGCCTGCTACACTCACACCTAGCGATTGCAATTGCTTTGCAATATTAGCGTCGCCCGTTTGTTGGTAGCGTTTATACAGCGCCAGAATATCCGAGGCATCGAAAGGGTTCTCACGGGCGCAAATATCCGCGATGATTTCGATAAAGCGCGCAATCGAACCAGATAATTCAGCAAAAACCTGCTTAAATTGCAAAGCATGAGCAGCCAAGTAATCATAGGCAGCGCTTCCCATACCTACAAAATAATCCCGTCCAATGCCTTTTTTCGCATATCGCTGCGGAAAAAGAGCGCCTAAAAATAGTGCCATGTCACCAAGTTGGCGCAAAAATAACTCACGTTGGCGCGGCTCTGAGGTTTCAAGGGCATCTTTGTATAATAATGCGAGAGGTCGCAAAGACAGTTGATTATTCTCAAAGCTGTAAAGCTGTTCGGTACGGGCAAAGCGCGCCATTACCTCGCCTACATAAAAAAGCGTGTCTTGTTGAGGTTTGGGATCGATAGACTGGGATACATCCTGTAAACGCTCCCGAAAATAATCAGACAATGTGGAATGAAGACTAATGTCCTGCTCTTGTTGTGTTTGAAATGATTGCCATTGACTCATAGCGAAATACTCCTATCAGGTACACATATTCTCGACAAGCCTACTGTTGAACATATACCCACCTTAAACATGGGAGCACAGTAAAAACAACTTAGCGAGCAACTCACTTTTTCTTTCCTTTTTTTCTTTCCTTTTTTTCTTTCCTTTTAAGGAAGCATAATCTGTACCCAAACTTCTTACTTGCTTAAAAAATGCACGGATGCGAATTTGTTTATCGCATAAATCCAAGCAAAAGTAATAGAACAAAGCAAAATGAGAAAATTTCTTTATAGAAAAAATTCTTATAAAAAATTTTCATTTTTTCATATTGAAAGCGTAAAAATTGCCTAAATAATGCGGATCAGGAAAGTATAGCTTTCCATTTATCCATCGTTTTTACTGGGCTTTAGCCCAATCGTTCAACCCTATTACGGAGGAAATATCATGCAATTAAAACCTCTTTATGATCGCGTGGTTGTTCGACGACTTGCTGCGGAAACAACCACTGAAAGTGGAATTGTCATCCCTGACAAAGCGGCCGAAAAATCCACAAAAGGAGAAGTGATTGCAGTTGGTGACGGCAGAGTATTGGAAAACGGTCAACGCCTTAAACCCGAACTCGCCGTTGGTGATCGAGTCATTTTTGGTCAATACGCTGGCACAGAAATCAAGCATAAAGGAGAAACTTATCTCATCCTTAAAGAAACCGATATTCTTGCCATTGTAGATACCACTCAAGTACAGGAGAAAGCAGCATGAGCGCTAAAGTCGTGAAATTTTCTGGTGACGCTCGAAGTCGCATGATTAACGGCGTGAATATTCTTGCAAATGCGGTTAAGGCAACGCTTGGGCCCAAAGGCCGCAACGTGGTGCTTGGCAAAAGTTACGGTGCGCCGCGCATTACAAAAGACGGCGTTACCGTTGCAAAAGAAATAGAACTTGCCGACAAGTTTGAAAATATGGGTGCGCAAATGCTGCGCGAAATTGCATCCAAAACAGCCGATGTAGCCGGTGACGGTACCACTACCGCCACTGTCCTTGCCCAGGCGATTATTCGAGAAGGGCATAAGTATATTTCGGCGGGCATGAACCCCATGGATGTTAAGCGCGGTATCGACATCGCGGTAAGCAGCGCGGTAGATGCCCTGCAAACTCTGTCTAAGCCTTGCGATGATGCGAAATCTATCAGACAGGTTGCCACCGTTTCAGCAAACTGGAATGAAGATATAGGCAATATTATCGCAGACGCGATGGAAAAAGTTGGCCGTGACGGTGTGATTTCAATTGAAGAAGGTAAATCACTTCAAAACGAACTGGATGTTGTTGAAGGCATGCAGTTTGACCGCGGTTATCTGTCTCCCTATTTTGTGAATAAACAAGAGAAAATGCAGGTCGAGCTAGAAGATCCCTACATACTATTGTTAGACAAAAAAGTCAGCAATATTCGCGATCTTCTCCCGCTTTTAGAGGAAGTGGCAAAAGCAAGTAAACCCTTATTAATCATTGCAGAAGATGTAGAAGGCGAAGCGCTTGCTACGCTGGTAGTCA
Organism: Ningiella ruwaisensis; assembly: GCF_004798935.1. Lineage (GTDB taxonomy): Bacteria > Pseudomonadota > Gammaproteobacteria > Enterobacterales > Alteromonadaceae > Glaciecola > Glaciecola ruwaisensis. The sequence goes on from NZ_RAHT01000005.1 coordinate 256,240, forward strand.
ATAATCTCAGAGGTATATTGAAAGTTGCTGCAGTTAAGGCGCCCGGCTTTGGTGACAGACGAAAAGCCATGCTGCAAGACCTTGCTGTATTAACCAAGGCTCAGGTTATCTCTGAAGAGATAGGTTTAAGTCTTGAGAAAGCAACACTTGAACAATTAGGTTCTGCCAAACGCGTCATTGTGACTAAAGACAATACAACGGTTGTAGATGGTGCAGGCGCAAAAGCCGATATTGAAGCCCGAGCTGAGCAAATACGTAAAGAAATTAAAGACTCAAGCTCCGACTATGACAAAGAGAAGCTGCAAGAACGCTTGGCAAAACTTAGCGTAGGTGTTGCGGTAATCAAAATAGGCGCTGCAACCGAAGTAGAAATGAAAGAGCGCAAAGACTTGTTTGATGATGCGCTTCACGCAACGCGTGCTGCTGTTGAAGAAGGCGTAGTTGCTGGCGGTGGCCTAGCGCTGGTATTGGCCGCTGACAAAATTCGCGACACGATAAAAGCGAAGAATGAAGATCAGCTATCTGGAGTTAAAATTGCTTTGCGAGCAATGGAAGAGCCTTTCCGTCAAATCGTGCAAAATGCCGGCAAAGATGCCAGCGTAATTTTGCAAACAGTACGTAATGCCCACCAGGAAGGTCATAAAGAGAATGCTAAAGGCAACTACGGATACAACGCACAAAGTGAGACCTTCGGCGATATGCTCGAAATGGGCATTATTGACCCAACAAAGGTAACCCGAAGTGCTATCCAAAATGCGGCTTCTATTGCGAGTCTTATGCTCACAACTGAAGCGATGGTGGCTGATAAACCTGAAAAATCCAGTTCATCAAAAGGCTTTGATGAGTCAGCGGGTGATTGGGAGTAATATGTCGGCTTAAGCTGCGGTTTCAACTGCAGCTATCGCTCATTTTTATACCCCCCCGAGAGTGGAATCCACTCTCGGGTTTTTTATTCCCATTATTCTGTAAGCCGTCACCAGCAAGCTCAAATTTAGACTAGATTATAGCCAATAAGTGAGAATTTATTACAGCGGGCTTATGTACACTCTACCCTGATTGCGTTCTCTTACCAAAGCATAAAATCGCTAAGTTATTGTAATTAAATAATAAACACAATAATCAGCTTGGCGCGAATGATGCAACCCTCGTTTAATTGATTGGCATTTATACATTCTTGCCTATCAACATCTTATAAAATGAGGTAAAGCATGAGCGATACAAGTTTTAATACATATTTTATTACTGAGACGGTAGAAAGCGCGTCTAAGGTGATTGAACAGCTTAAAGACGTGGGTGTATCAGAAAATGATATTGGTGTAGTAAGTAAAGATGAAAAAATTGCACTCGCTGATTTACCGCAGGCCGACTTGACTGAAAAATCTCAACTTCCCGAGGCACTCAAACGCGGTGCACTTTTAGGTTCGGGCTCTGGGCTTTTGGCAGGTGTACTGTTGGCAACCTTTCCAGTTGCCGGTTTGGCAGTAGGTGGTGCGGCGATTGTTGGCATGACAGCGGGAGGCGCAGCCATTGGGGCATGGTCGGCAAGCATGATTGGCATCAGTGAAAATAGTCCGCTTGTTGAACAATTTGAGCAGGCGCTTGATAAAGAGCATACGCTGATTTTTTGCGAACTTGAAGATGAACAAAGAGAACGAATTGGAAGTAAAGTAAGCGGAATTACCTGGGGTACGCTAGAGTAAACAAAATAGGCGAGATAAAGAGGCTAAAAGCGGTGCCAGTGCATCTTATAGCCTCTTTTTTTTGCATGCTAGCCTGTTAAACCTGATAAGCCCTGCATAAGCAAATCTTTAGTTTGCTGACCTTGAGGCGTATCTAAATAAGACGATATTTGCTGAACAAAGCCCATCACCATATCAGGATTTAATCCTAAAGACTCAAACTGTTGAGTCAAAAGCGCTGCACCACCAAAGGTATCGCTTAGCTGTGAGGCTTGCCCTAACAAGCCTCCCAATCCACCCGAACCACTTGCGTTACTAACATCGGGCACATGATCTAACAAACTTTTCGTCCCCGGTAATTGCTCCGCAACTTTAGAAAAGTCGTCAGCCGATAAATTATCTTTTGCATAGTTCATGATACTGGCGAGACCACCTTGAGCCTGATCACCGGTGATGTCTAAACTACCGGTTAAACTCCCTAACAGGCCTGTAATGCTAGGACCAACTGCGTCAGTTTGCGTTTCCTGAGATTCAGCTTTTGCCTTGTTTCCCATTAAATTGTCTAACATTGATTGTTGTGCAAAAGCTTCCATACTGAGAAGACTCAAGCATAAAACGACTAAATATTTCATTTTGATTCCTTTGACATTTAGTTTATCCGAATATGTATTTTTTCTACGATTGATTTTGCGCGTTTTACTGCTTGTTCGGTAGACTCATCACGCGCGAGAGCCACCCCCATTCTTCTGCGTCCCTTTACTTCTGGCTTTCCAAAAAGCCGTAAATCGGTATAAGGCTCACTTAAAGCGCCGTCTATATTATCAAATTCTACCTGAGATGACTCCCCTTCTACTAAAAGCGCGACTGAAGCAGCGGGCCCATGGAAGTGAATATTGGGTATAGGTAAGCCTAAAAATGCGCGAGCATGAAGCGCAAATTCGGAAAGGTCCTGAGAAATTAGCGTGACCATGCCCGTATCGTGAGGCCTCGGAGAGACTTCGCTGAAATACACGTCATCGCCCTTAATAAAAAGCTCAACACCAAATAAGCCATATCCACCCAAGGCTTCAGTTACTTTTTCAGCAATATCTTTTGCTTGTTCCAAGGCTTCTGTCGACATGCTTTGAGGCTGCCAGGACTCTCTATAATCCCCGTCTTCCTGACGATGACCAATCGCCTCACAAAATGCAGTACCGTCTTTATGGCGTATCGTCAGCAGCGTAATTTCGTAGTCAAACTCAATCACAGATTCGATGATCACCTTGCCTTTGCCTGCACGCCCACCTTCCTGAGCATATTGCCAGGCCTTTTCCAGCTCGTCTTCAGATTTTACCAAAGACTGTCCTTTTCCCGATGAACTCATAATCGGTTTGACGATACAGGGAAAGCCTAATTGCAATGCAGCTTCTTCAAAATCGTCCCATTCTGAAGCAAAAACGAAATCGGATGTAGGGATTGAAAGCTCTTCCGCCACTAAACGGCGAATGCCTTCTCTGTCCATTGTCAGATGGACGGCTTTCGCGCTAGGCACAACAGTAAAGCCTCGCTGCTCAAGTGCAATCAGGGCATTGGTAGCAATAGCTTCAATTTCTGGAACAATAAAGTCAGGTTTTTCATCCAGGATTTTTTCGTCAAGAATTTTTTCATCAAGCATAGAAACACAATAAGCGCGATCTGCCACCTGCATGGCAGGTGCATGTTCGTATCGATCCAAGACAATGACTTCGCAACCTAAGCGTTTAAGCTCAATCACCACTTCCTTACCAAGTTCACCACCACCAAGTAGCATTACCTTGGTGGCATTTTTAGCAAATGGCGTGCCGATGCTGACCATAGTTTTTCCTTATTTTTGAGCCTTATAACCTTTAATTAAACGACAACTCAGACAGGTAAAATGATTGCTGGTCAAACACTTTGTTGCCTAAACCATAGGCCGTAAATGTGACTTTGCTTTGTTTGATATCTTCTGCCCAATCAATTTCAACTAAACCATAATGGGTATCACGCACTACTTCACCCACTCTAAAGCTGTTTGCCTCGTTTACTTCGCTGTATTTTTGCGTCATACCGCTGGCCGTAAAATCCCACATTGGATAAGGCACCTTGTCGTTTTTCTGACCTACATCTCTGGAAATCTCCATCAGGTGACGATCACCTGACAAAAAGAAGGTATTTTCTGCCTGTGTTTGCTCTATTACTTTATAGAGCAAGTCTCTCTCATGGGGCAGATTTCCCCACGACTCCCAGCGATGCTCATAAGCTACGACCTGTATACTGCTAACGATAATACGCACATCTGCTGGCATTAATAGTTGCTTAGTCAACCATAACCATTGCGCTTCTCCCAGCATAGTTCTGCTTTTATCAGCGGTAGGAAGATAAGAACCAAACCCCTCTGGTCTGGGCCCAGGGCGCTTGTTTAAAGCATCACGATGATAACGCGTATCAAGCATAATGATCTGCACACGACGACCTTCGTCCTCAAATATCTTTGAGTGGTAAATTCCCTCTTGATTGCGAATAGGATCGTCCGTTGCAAAGCCAAAAAAATCTAAAAACGCCTGCTGACTCTCTTTTTTAAGCGGAAATTCTTTACCCGCATCATTATCGCCGTAGTCATGATCATCCCATGTTCCCATAATTGGTGTTGTGGCTTTAAGCGTCTGAAAACCTGGCTTTGCCGAAACTGCATCGTACGCTTCTTTAAAGCGTTTCGGGTCGGTCACAGGGCCACTCACACGCTTGCCATTTGCGTCGTATTGCACATCCGCATACTGATTATCACCAATAAACAAAAACACGTCAGGCTGCTTGGCAATAATGTCGTCCCAAATAGGCTGAGGTTCTGTTTCGTAGGCGCAAGACCCAAAAGCCACTTTAAAATCAGCGGCGTTTGCCCCTGCAGCGACGACCAATAAAGCGCCGCCTATCAAAAGTTTTATCATTGGTTTTGGTGCGCAAAAGTTTGCAAATATAGCTTTCATTAAGTGATTCCCTGTTAGTGTCCTATTTTGAAATTGCCAACAACTTACCGTTTACTGATGACATTTTCATTACTCACTTTTTATTCTCACTGATTGCTTAAACGCTTTCCAAATGAAATGCCGTAAGCCGGTGAGCGCATTTTTAAAACAGGATCATCGCTCGCTTTAAATCCAGTGGTGAGTACATTTGGGTCAAAGTTAATTGGCTTGCAACTATCTCCACCTGCCGTATTTAAGGTAAGGCGTCCAAGCGTTAGTTCTGTTCTGTCTTCTGGCCAGGCAATTGATGGATTGAGGGCCTCGTCTTCATCTTCACCAATTGTTGCCACGAGCGTAAAACTGACGGTACTGTCTTCCATATCTTGCAACAAACGTTGCTCCAGATACTTTTCAGGCAGGCTTTCTGTTTGAGATTTTTCGAGATGCTCCTCCCCTAAATCGGGACGAAGTGTCCATTTAAACTTTGTCAATTCTCCAGACTCATCCTGCATGTAAAAAGTATGAATGCCAAAATAAGTGTCTCTCGCGTAAGACGTTGAAAGTGGGTGAGATTGCGACCATGCGAGCGCATTTTGCACGCTTGGATTTGCAGCAATGTATGCGCCCGTGGCTTGTCTGTCTACTTCACCCTCTTCATTAGGCAACAAGGTTTGAAGAAAGCCGAAAAACGTTTCAGGATCTTTCCCGGTAAAAAATGGTGTATTGTTGCCAGTAATATTATGTTTTACGCCGTTAGGTAAATTTAATTGTATGCCTACGCCTCGGGTACCCGAGCTTCTTTCATCTGCAAGTGGATTGGGGCCGCCTATTGAAAAGCGAACAATCGCATCAACGCTTTCTTGCTCAAATAAAACGGAGTTTGAATACGCTTTGGCTTGTTCGTTGGGTACAAACGTTGCGGTGGCGCAAACGCCAGCTGCATGCGCTTTTCTGAAGCCGGCGTGTTTGCCACCCAGTTTTTCAAAAAGTGCGATAAAATCATTGGCGCTGACGGATTCTGGCGCTTGCTGCGCGTTGGCTGCTGTGCTTAAAGCGCCTACTGTGATTGCACAGACTGAAAGTGTTGCGCAAAGTCCTGTAAAACTAGGTATTTTCATTGTTTTCTCATTTTATTAAATAGAGCGTGTTTATCTAAGCATTGAGCAAATTAATACGGCTTGTCTGTTACTGCACCTGTTGAGGCGGAACTCACCGTTCTTGCATATTTAGCAAGTAAACCGCGTTTGTAACGAGGCTCAGGCTGTTGCCACTGACGTAAGCGCTTTTCCATTTCCTCAGCGCTAATGTCCAAAGTCATTTGCTTGCTGTGAGCATCAATGGTGATGGTATCACCGTCTTTTACAATCGCGATTGGACCACCGTCAAACGCTTCTGGTGTTACGTGCCCAATAACAAAGCCCCGGCTACCGCCTGAAAATCGACCGTCTGTAATCAGAGCAACCTCGCTCCCAAGGCCTTTACCCATAATCGCGGAAGTTGGGCTAAGCATTTCGCGCATCCCCGGTCCACCTTTAGGCCCCTCATAGCGGATCACAACCACATCCCCGGCTACGACTTGCCCACCAATAATGGCTGCAAAGGCATTTTCTTCTGAATCATATACTTTTGCTTTTCCAGAAAAGTGCAAACCTTCTTTACCAGTCAGTTTGGACACCGCACCCTGTGGTGCTAAATTACCATGCAAAATTACTAAGTGACTGTCCTTTTTAATTGGTGAATCCAGCGATTTGATGATTTGCTGATCCGCAGGATAATGCGAGACTCCGGCAAGGTTTTCAGCCATTGTTTTGCCAGTAACCGTTAAGCAGTCCCCATGAAGCATTCCAGCTTCAAGTAAGCGCTTCATAAGCGGTTGAATTCCGCCTATCTCGATTAGTTCTGACATCAAATACTGGCCGCTTGGACGCAAATCGGCTAAAACCGGTGTGCGTTCACCAATGCGAATAAAATCATCAAGCGTTAGCTCAACGCCGATTGCATCTGCCATTGCAATTAAATGCAACACCGCGTTTGTGGAGCCGCCAAGTGTAATAATCAATGTGATCGCATTTTCAAATGCTTCTTTTGTCATAATGTCAGAAGGTTTAATATCGTGAGCAAGCAAATGGGCAATCGCTTTTCCCGCATTAATACAGTCTTGTTTTTTACTGCGAGACATCGCATTTTGCGCTGAGCTATTTGGCAGGCTCATGCCCAGGGCTTCAATCGCCGACGCCATTGTGTTTGCCGTGTACATGCCGCCACAGGAACCTGCACCGGGAATGGCGGTTTTTTCAATTTTTGTCAGCTCCTTTATTGGAATATCGCCTTTAGCATGGCCACCTACCGCCTCAAAAACTGACACAATATCGGTATGATTTTCGCCGGGTAAAATCGTGCCGCCATAAATAAAAATCGAAGGACGGTTCAGTCGAGCCAGACCAATTAAACACCCCGGCATATTTTTATCACAGCCGCCAATTGCGATGATGCCATCGTGTCCCATGCAGCCCGACACGGCCTCAATAGAATCGGCAATGACTTCACGCGATACTAAGGAATATTTCATCCCCTCTGTTCCCATCGAAATGCCGTCAGAAATAGTGATGGTGTTATAGATAACTCCTTTAGCGCCGCCTTCATCAACTCCCTTTTTTACTTCATCTGCCAGTTCATTAATGTGCATGTTACACGGCGTTACCATGCTCCAGGTAGACGCAATACCGACTTGCGACTTTTTAAAATCCTCATCTTCAAAACCTACCGCTCGCAGCATAGAGCGACTTGGCGCCTGAGCGTTACCATCAACAATTTTTTGAGAATACTTACGATTTGCAGACTGACTCATAGTGACATTTCCATTTTCGATTCATGCATTTACTGAACAACAAGTCTTAACTATAGAACGTATGCGTGTTTAAGCCAACGCATAAATAAGACGCTTTGTGTTATGATGCGATTAATTATTTAAGCATAAATAAGCCTTGCTGAAATAAAGCAGGCAATAACATGGGTCAGTATTTTTTATGAGTGTTGTTTATGAGTATTTTTTATGAATATTAGGCGTATTTGTGGTGTAGATATTAAAGGTACCGAAGCGGTGATTTGCATTTTGGACTATCGCGAAGGACTTTTTACGATCCCTGAGTGTCGTGCACGTAAAGTTGAGTTTTCTAAGAAGAATCGTAGTTCCGATTTACAGTATTTTCAGTCTTCTTTCGCAAAACTAATGACTGACTATAAAGTTGAACAAGTGGTTATCAAAGAGCGGCCGCTATCTGGCAAGTTTTCAGGCGGTGCGCTTGGTTTTAAAATGGAAGCCGCCATACAGCTAATTAAAGATCTTGATGTGATCACCATCAGCCCTCAGCGACTAAAGGCCTTGCTTAAACGCAATCCCGTCGCAGTAGAATTTGGCGAAACAGGCCTGAAAATTTTTCAGGAACAAGCATTTCATGTCGCTTATGCTCAGCATATGGCCTACGAGTATCCCGATACAGAGTAACTATCGATCGCTTGGCGGCTTTGTTCATAACATTTGCTCATAACATTTGCTCATAACTATTGTTTATAATCTTTGCTTATAACTTTTGCTTGGCATCGGCGCTTAGCACATTTTGTTTCATGTACTAAAATAACCTTAACTATTCGAATGATAACAACAAGAAGAGAGCAAGCTTATGCATTCAACGGCCAAAACGCTACTGATCCTTCTCACTTTTGCCAGCGCATCACTTTTTATTAGCGCCTGTACTGAGTCACCGGAAAAGACCCCACAAGAAAGCGCAGAGTCAGACATTCTCGAGTCACACGTTGCTGAATCTCAAAACGAAAGACTTGATAATCAAAACCCGGAATTGCTTATCGAGCGGTCTCGCCTTGAAATTTATTATCCTGTTGAACTAACGGCCGATTTGTCTGCTTATTCGGATAAACAAAAACAAATGATATCGCTTTTAATTGACGCCTCAGAAGTAATGGATGACCTGTTTTGGCAGCAAGCATTTGGCGGCGAAAAAGAGGAATTTTTGGCAAAACTTGATGATGCAAAAGTGCGCGATTTTGCTGATATCAACTATGGCCCCTACGACAGATTAAATGGCGATACACCCTTCTTATCGGGTTACGATGCCAAACCACCAGGCGCACAGTTTTACCCGGAAGATATGACCAAAGAGGAATTTGAAGCGGCAGACTTTGCGAATAAAGCAGGGCTTTATTCGATGGTACGGCGAGATGAAGCGGGCGAATTAGTTGCTATTCCCTATACAGAATATTTTACAGATGAAATACAAAAGGCCGCTGATTTGCTTCTTCAGGCGGCTGATTTTGCCGAAGATATGAGCTTTGCAGCCTACCTTCGTCTGCGTGCACAGTCGCTGGTAAATAACGAATATCAATTTTCAGATATGGCGTGGATGGACATGAAAACCAATCCCATTGATGTGGTGATTGGTCCTATTGAAACCTACGAAGATCAGCTTTACGGTTACCGTGCCGCTTTTGAGTCTTATGTGCTGCTTAAAGACATGGCCTGGAGCGAGCGTCTGGCAAAATATGCAGATTACTTACCTGAGCTTCAAAGTGGACTGCCTGTAGAAGAAGCCTACAAGTCACAAATGCCCGGTACTAACGCCGATTTAAATGCCTACGATGTGATTTATTATGCGGGTCATTCAAATGCGGGCAGTAAAACGATTGCGATCAACCTGCCCAACGATGAGGAAGTTCAGCTTACAAAAGGCACACGTAGATTACAGCTTAAAAATGCAATGCAGGCGAAATTTGAGCACATTTTGCTTCCTATCGCCGATATGCTGATTGTTCCTGAGCAACGAAAGCACATTACATTTAATGCCTTTTTTGGCAACACAATGTTTCATGAAGTGGCGCATGGCCTTGGAATAAAAACGGTTCTGAATTCAGAAACCACAGTGCGCGAAGCGCTAAAAGAACACGCTTCTGCACTTGAAGAAGGAAAGGCTGACATACTTGGGCTTTACATGGTTCGGCAGTTACTGGAAAAAGGTGTCATCACAGAAGGCGCTTTAGAGGATTACTATGTGACCTTTTTAGCCGGGATTTTTCGCTCAGTTCGCTTTGGCGCATCAAGTGCTCACGGAAAGGCCAACATGATCCGCTTCAATTTCTTTGAGCAAGAAGGTGCATTTACGCGCAATGAAAATGGCCAGTATTCGGTAAATATGGATAAGATGGGCGAAGCCATCGATAAGCTTAGCAATAAAATACTCACCTTACAGGGAGATGGTGATTATGAGGGTGTTGATATGCTTGTGAGCGACATGGGTGTGATCAAACCTATGCTATCGGGTGACCTGGCACGCTTGTCAGATGCGGGTATTCCTGTTGACATTACCTTTATTCAAGGAAAGGACGTTTTAGGTCTGTAGCGCTGTTTTCTGCTGACTGAGCGCTTTGGATTAACGCATTTCTTAAGAGATTGAGACAGAAAAAGGCCATTTTATGGCCTTTTTTCATCTATTTACATCAGGCTAGTCGTTGTTTAAAGAGAAACCACTCGTCCTTCAAACTCACGAACAAAATCTTCTAACGCCATATCGTTGCAATAAACCATGCGATTTTCTGCATGATGTTTAGCCTTTGCACGATTCACACCCATCACAACCGCATCGATACAGAGTTGCGATTCACCGCCTTCTACTGCTACTAATTTTACAGTTTGCGCTTTTGCGACTGGATTTTCCTGAGCGGTAATTTTAGGTGCGTAGCGCTGTGCAAAATCTGCAATGCTCTGGCCATTGCACTTTATGCTAGTGCTATAGACTGACGTGTTAATGTCATTTGCACGCATGAGCGTTCTGGCTGCGGGTACACCCTCGGTCGCTGCAACATAACAAATTTGGGTCTCAAGTTTTTGGTCAACCGGTTTAAGTACAACTTCGTTTGAAAGCGCACTTCCTGCAATAGAACCTAGCGTTAATACTGCAATCGTTTTTAATAGCGTCATAATAAATACCCCTAAGTATTTTGTAATAAAATTAGATTTAACGTGTGTCCTGGGGGTATTATCGACAATAATTGAGTTTTTGAAAGTTTATTCTGTAATTTTATTTCATAATTAATGAAAATTTCATGTTTGTATCGATTTTTTGTAACTTAATTACAGAAAATACTTAGAATATTTACAATTAGGTACCTTTGTTTACATACACCGTTTAAAAAAGTGCGAAGCAAAGGAGCAAAGCCGGCGCCTAGTCTTTATCTACAGGACAAACAAATCCATCGGGTTTCATCGCTAACAATGAACATTCCAGAGACTGTAAAATATTCTCTGCTGTATTGCCGATAATAAAACCAGCAATACCTGTTCTCGCTACCGTCCCCATCACAAGCAAATCAATGTTTTCGTTTGCAACAAAATTAGGGATCGCTTCAAATGGCAATCCTTCAATATGATGGATATTGGCATGATCACCTTGCTCTGCGTCGTCTACTATTTTCTTAAGCTTGGAAAAGTGATTTTTTTGCGCGTTGTTTTTTTCTGCTTGCAATTCCTGAGCGCTTAAACTGAGCCAGGTTCCGTGATTTAGACTGGATTCTAGCGTAAAGTCCCAGCACGAGATAAGTTCGTAGCGACCACTATCAGTACTGAGCAGATCCTGCGTCGATGTCAGTAACTTTTGAGATAGTTGATTACCTGCATCATCTTCTGATTCAGGGTCAATTGCCACTGCAAGTTTCGCATTAGTGAGTTGATGCTTTTCACGGCATAGCATTAAAGGACAAGGACATTTGCGCAACAAGTCCATATCGAGCGCTTTAAACCCTTTATTATGTGAACTTGCTTCAACCTGCTTAACCACAAGGTCGAATTTATGGCGGATAATAGCTTTGATGATACTCAAAGCCGGTCGTTTATTGTCCATGGTGGTAATGGTGATGTCACCTTTAAAGTCCATGCTCGATTTAACCTTATCCACCATCGACTGACACTCATCAATAAAGCCATGCATAAATTGCTCAGCATATTGTTCAAGGTTATCGGGCAAGCCGGGGAGCAGTAAAATGATACTCAGGTTTGAGTTTGAGCGACTGGCAAGCGTGAGTGCGCTTTTGAGCGCGTCTTGGTCGTTTAGTAAACCAGTGCTAACAAAGACAATATTACGAAAAGACATAGCATTCATCCTACAGGCGTTTTAAGGTCTTGATGTAGTCAGTATCTTAGTATTAACGAGATATGATAAGCAAAACTTTTCGATTAATTATATCGCTAAAACATGCACCAAGGAATGCGCCACCCGGCACACAATGCTGTCTTTATCTGTATAGCGGCTTAAAGCTGGTTTAAGGTTTGTCTTAACTCATTCAACGCAGCAACTGAAAAGCCTCGGTCGTAAAAATAAACGACCTTAGCTTGCGCATCAACAAGCAATACTCGTGCATTTTTAGGCTTGATATTACCTGTATATCTTTGCACCTTATCTCCATCTTTATAAATGGTTATAACGTCGCTCCAAAGCTCGCGTGGAATGCCCTCTCGCATACTGTCATCTATGTTATCTGCAAACATTCGCGCAAAGGGATTTTTAATAGCAGGAAGCTCGTAAATCGCCACATCCGTTTGCGTTTGATCCAACCCAATCAGCCATCTGTCTATGTCAAACTGTGATCTATGCACATAGCCAAAGAGCAATACGGCGGGTTGACCAATAATATCGTCAGGAAGCGAAACCGGCGTACCGTCAAGCGCTTCACCTTCTATATTTATCAGTTGTGTATTGAGCTCTACCTGTTGGTCGTATGTGTAGCTTGAACAAGCACTTAGCAGCAAAGCTGATACTAATAATAAAACGGATTTAAAAAAATATGTCTGCATAGCAACACTCAAGAAAAGCCTTTAACACCACAATATCGCTACGTTAAAGCTCATAAGGCGTATGAAAGTACAAAATAGTATGAAAAAACCGTGCAAGGTCACTATATATCACGAGTTTTTTCGCTAAATAATCGGTAATATACTACGCAGCACATTTATTTAAAGCTCAACTAAATCGGAACAATATCAACTATGAATCATTTACAACTGCTGGAAGCAGAAGCTATTCATATTATGCGGGAAGTTGCCGCTACTTTTGAAAAGCCCTGTATGTTCTATTCTATTGGGAAAGACTCTACGGTTATGCTTCATTTGGCACGCAAGGCTTTTTACCCCGATAAAGTCCCTTTCACATTGTTACACGTTGATACCACCTGGGAATTTCATGAAATGGGCGAGTTTAGAGATAAACTTCGAGACAAGCTCGATTTAGACATTATTGTACACGTGAACCAAGAAGCCCTTGATTTAGGCATCCATCCAATTAAATCAGGTAGCGTTAAATATAACGATCATATGAAAACCATTGCCTTGAAGCAGGCTTTAGATACCTATCAGTTTGATGCAGCGCTTGGCGGAGCCAGACGCGACGAAGAAAAATCTCGCGCAAAAGAGCGTGTTTTTTCTGTGAGAAATCGCGACCATCAGTGGGACCCAAAACAACAGCGCCCTGAGCTATGGTCAATCTATAATGGCCAAATCGACAAAGGCGAATCGGTACGGGTGTTTCCGCTTTCCAATTGGACTGAGCTGGATATCTGGATGTACATTCTGCAGGAGCAAATCGATATTGTTCCTCTTTATTTCGCAAAATCTCGAATGAGCTGGGTAGATGAAGAAAGCGGGCAAATTCTGGCCCTGGATGATGAGCGAATGCTTGAGTTTCTTACAAATAAAGAGAAGGACTCTTTAAAAGAACGTGTTATTCGCTTTAGAACGCTTGGCTGCTATCCACAAACTGGCGCCACACTAAGCAATGCAGATACGCGCGAGGCCATAGTAGCAGAAATGATGCTCAGCAAAACCAGTGAGCGCGAAGGGCGTTTATTGGATAAAGACCAAACAGGGTCGATGGAAAAGAAAAAGCGCGAAGGTTACTTTTAAGGCATATTCTTGAAGAACAAAGCTAATCAGGACGCAAAGTAATTCACATAAAAAAGGCCCCAAAAATTGGGGCCTGAAAACACACTTAGGGAGGACACACAAAACACCCTCGAATACTGCATGAGTGAGACACACACTACCTGCACTCATATACTTTCAAAAGATGTCAAGTATCACGGTTTAATAGACAGCAGGATCTCACAAAAAATTCCGTAAATTTTCGATTTTTTTTGATATTTTTTATTTCGTCTTTTTTTTCAGTTACTTATATTTAGAGATAATGCTGAAATAATCGTAAATACATTGTCTACTCTAAGAACTACTATTTTGACTTGTCAGTAGATACACCGCTTCAAATACCTCACTTTCTCCCCTGAAACCGCCCTCTACTCTTGCTCTGTAAAGCTGAGTGATCGAAAAATCGCCAGAATAAAGCATATTTACCTCTTCCTCGAAGACACTAAACGGGGGGCCGTTTAGTAAGCTCTGATCGTAGTCATAGCACACTAAAAATTGTGAAGCTTTGTTTGTGATATCTGATAAATGCTGGCTATATTTGCGCCTAAGCGCCTCGGGCAAGGCAACAAGGGCTGCCCTATCGTATACGCCATCGACAGGGCCAATATCTTGTTCGCTAAGTGCAAAAAAATCGCCGACATAAACCGTCAAATCTCGCACTCGATACCGTATTAATTCGCTTTTATCTTTCGATACATACTCTATCTCAGGTGTTACGCCAAGCTCCTTGAATAAAGCATCAACAGCGTCGCGGTTAAGCTCAATGGCAACGACTTCAATTCCATGAGATAAAAACCAGCCTATGTCACGGGTTTTTCCGCATAAAGGTACAAACACTTTAGCATTTTCAGGTAAATGCCAGTTCGAAAAGTGTTGCTTTAGTAACTTACTCCCCTCACTTTCGTGAAAACCGATTTCGTTTTTTGCCCAGCGGCGGTGCCAAAACTCCGGATCCAAAATTATCTCCAAGTTCAAATTTAATAAAAATGCTATATTGTTTTCAAATTTAGGGGCTTTATGAAAAAAACCATCAAGAAACTCGATAATAATGTAGTTAAAGCGCTAACAAAAGTGTGCGAACGACTTAAAGACAAAAACCCTCACTTTTTATGGTTAACGCATACTGCAGACTACGCCAACTTTCCCAATTCCTTGCTTGTTTATTTTGTATTTAGCGATAGGAACGCAGTAAGCGAATTTAACTGCTCTGATGAAAAAGACCGCGTTATCAAGCATATGCACTCAGAGTTACTAAAAGCAGGTGTTTTATTAAAACAGCCAAAGCGTCATGTATTTGTTGACAGTGAAGAGGCATGTGAATTAGAGCATCAGGGTGACTGGGCTGCGCGGATTAGGAAGCAGTAATGAAGTTATATATATTGTTCTTAATTATATCGTTATCTCCGATTTTTCAACGCTTTGGTGTGATTGATTAAATTAAACCGGTGATTAATAGCCAAATTATTGGGTTGATAAAAAATTTCTACAGCATCAGAACCCATAAGGCCTCCTGTTTCTAATCTCTTTTCCGAGTTTCAAACCAAATATTTAAATAGTTTCCGGCAAATATTACAAAAGCACCCACGAACACCCATATGTCGGTGGCTTCGTTATAGAGCAGCATTGCGGTAACGGCAATAATCGGTAAGCGCGCGAAATCGATAGGCGCAACAAGTGTTGCGGGAGCTAGTGTCAATGCTTTGGTGATGCAAAAATGGGCGAGCAGTCCGCAACTGGCCAGTAGCACGAGCAGAGGCATATCCTCAAGTGTGGGTAGCGCAATATCACCGTCGTAACCGGCAGTGATTAAGCCAAACAAAAGCTGAAACACGCATAAATAAAGCATGATAGCGGCGATGCTTTCAGTACGCGTTAAGCGCTTGGTAAAAACATAAGTTAATGCAAAGAATATCGCGCAGGATGCAGCCGCTAATATGCCGGGATGAAGGTTGCTCATGTCGGGTCGAGCAACAATCAAAATACCCACAAATCCCATCAGCGCAGACACAAAGCGTATAAGCGTAAGGCGTTCACCTAAGAGCAAGGCCGATAATACGATTACCCACAAGGGCGTCGTGAATTCAAGGGCGAACACTTGCGCAAGGGGGATTAATGCAAGTGAATAAAACCAGAGGTTTTGGCCCGTAAAATGAAATATATTCCGTACCAAGTGAATGCGCCATTTGCTTGTGCCAATATGCCGATAGGCGCCAGTAAAATAAACAATTACAATAACGATCACCAAGCCAATGGCAGAGCGGTGAAGCATAATTTCAAAGGTATCAAAACCGGCACTAAGCTCGCGGCCAGCTACAGCCATTGCTGTGAAACTAAAGATAGCACCAAGCATCCAAAGTGCTGCATGTATGCTTGGACTCAAGCATCTCTCCCATGAAAAAATATATTAACTGCGCTTTACTCGCACCACTTTCATAAACTCAAAATTGATACCTGCGACCTCGTCTTTGCTTGCATAATAGGTTAAGTTGACCCTAGCGCCCTGTAAAGACTGGTATTGTTTTTTGCGTTTGTACTTAAATGCTACATCGTAACCTTCAATCATCAAGGTATTTAAAAACCAATCACCATCGTCTCGTTGGACATGAGAAATAACTTTCATTTCTTCACTATGAATGAGGTTTTGGTGCTTTTCGAGTAGTTTTTTAGGTGATGATTTAGGCATAGTATTGTCGTGTTGCAAAAACGTCTTTAGTTTAACACAGCCCTCTTAAGATTCGCTTGTCCATTCATTATTGGCCACATATTTGAACAATAATCGTGCTTTGCAAAGTGGGTAAAAGCTTTTCGGTCGGCATGGACTTGCCTCTTACTTGTACTTTTTGTAGTTTGTCATTAATTGTCCTTATAAACACGTCAGTGAACTCTTATATAGGTCAGCATCGAGGTAACAACGAGAAAGCGATTAAGTGATTACCAATCATATATTTTTCGCTTTTCTATCTAGATTCTGCGAAAGTTTTCATTAGACTGTTGCCATCTATTAAAACAAAAGGATGTTTCGCAGTATGATTAAAAGTATTATCAAATGGATGTTTATTGGTTTTGTTGCATTAACTGCGCTCGGTATGTGTGTGTCTTACAATGCTGGCAGTGGAGTTCAGCAGCGCTTTCTAGAGAATAAGATCTCTATTAAACAAGGTATTACGGACAAAATAGAGGCAGAGAAATTTAGCTTGGCTCTAGACGATATTGAGATGTACAAAGCGTATGATGAGGAGTTGCAGGCGCTTTATCCGCAGATCAAAGAGAAGGTTCTGATCGCCGAATTAAAGGCTATTCCAGTGGCAAATACCTCGGGGAATTTGAGCCGATATGAAGAATTGGCGTCGCTGTTCCCAGATAATGTTACTTACAAAGAAAAGTTGGCTTTTTATCGGCAGCAAACTGAGAGAGAAAAAATATTATCGAAGGTTGAAGGGGAAAAGCGCATAGCTGAGAAAAAGGCGGCTACTCCTAACCCACTCGGCTGGCGGTATTTCTCTAGTAAGGACAAGATGACCGGAGAAGAGTCTCATTTTATTAGCTCTGCTAGTACCGGTTCGATGAAGCCTATGGATTTTCCTTATACAGATGTGACAAGTTGGATTGGTATTGGTTGTAAGGCAGGAGAACTGTGGTCGTATTTTGGTTTTTCAGAAGCGCCCAATTTGACGGGAGATAAGACTGAAGACGGGTATTCTACCTCTGAGTCTAGATTGAGGGTCGGCGAAACATTGGGCAGCGTGCGCTTGTCGCAGACTTGGGGAGATAGGTTTTTGAATGTGTTTAACGACACAGCGTTTATCAATAGTCTGTCTGGTGTAGATGATGTCATGTTAGAGTTAAGCTGGCATGGGAACGGTAAAGTGCACTACAAGTATCTCATGATAGACTTTGAAAAGCGTTTGGTTGAGCTTAAAGAAAAGTGCTCGGCATAGTATCCTTCTGTTAGTAATTTAGAAAGGGTTAGTTACGATCGCATAGATAGGTTTTTGCTTAAATTGGGTGGTTTTAGTTATTACCACGGTGGTGGCGCTAAGTTTTTATGTGGTTCCGATATTCCGTGGGAGCGCGGTGGTCAATTTGATAGGAGCTATAGTGACGTTTAGTGTGTTACCACTCTTTTTCCAGAATGTTGTACTTTCTTTGTTTGATGGCATAAGGGAAAAGGTCACCGTCACTTTAGGCTGTTTAGTGGACGCTTTTGTAGCGAGCCTGCTCATCGCGTTTTTGAGTTGTTACAAGGCGTCGTAGTTGGCGTCTTATTTTAATATCTTATTCAGTAGATGATGATTTCAGAGCTGAGTTATTATTTGGTGAGAATTAAAGTACCCATGCTCCGACTCAGTGTAACTATCTCCTAAAATGTTACAGCAACCGTTGATTTTCGTGACTTTGAGTTATTGAGAATGGGTTACAGCCCTCAGCAAATTTTAAGATTTAACTCGTCTGTTATTTCAAATCTTCATTAAAATTTTCAATTAAAGTGCAACTATGCCTTTACTGCACTATTTGAATCTAACTTCATGTTTCAATTATGGTAGCCTTAATTAATTAAACCGTAGTCGCCAACTAACTCGCGATCTACCAGTTTGAAATTTTCTAGCTTTAGCTCTTTCCAATGAGTTTCTGGAATGTGTTCCATAAGTATGATTTGAAACCCTCCTAAACCATTCATAGTATTCACAAAGCGATTAATTTCTATCAAAGCAGTATCCAAGCTTTCTCTATCATCCTTTGTCTCCCCACTGTATGGTGTGCTCACTTGATCAAGTACTAGAAAAGAAGGCATCCAACTCACCAAGTTCCTTTTGGCTGTTTCATGAATAGCCATAAAGTAGGCAAGATGAACATAAAGATAGTTTGAGGCACTGCCTATATCTTCCATCTTTTCCACTGACCTACCTTCGTCTAAAATTAGATTAATTGCTTTCTGTTTTTCAATGAAAACAGCTTCTGAATTTTCATAACCTTTAAGCTGTAAGTTATCTAGATGCCCATTTATCAACCTGTTGAGTTGTCCGAAAATAAATTCTTTCCTAGAATCAATATCTGAAGCACTGCCTTCTAGCTCTGTAATTTGAGAATCCAATTTGCTTAATTTATCACTGTAATCCAAGGGTGTCGTTTTATCAGAATAGATAGACAGCTTTGCATCCAAGTTACCCTGATATTTATATATTTTTTCCGGTGTAGCCACATTCCTAGAATTAATCTTTAAGGAACTAATCTTACTATCGATTTGACTTAATTCATTTTGTAATTGTTTACTTTTCTCTTTGATATCAACAAATAACAAGGATGTTTCATTTTGCTTCCAGCTTGTTTGAACAGCAATCAGAGACTTTTCTAGTTCTAAAAGTAATTTGTTTGTGTTTGTTCCCGGCAAAAGCTCTTTGTAATTATTAAGCAAAAAGTTAATCGAGGTTAATGACTCATCGCCCTCTTTCAAGTGCTTTTGGTACGACTTATATTCTTCATTGAAGGAAGCATAACGCCTCAACTTATTGCTTAACTTGAACTTTTCGTTTTCCAAAGCTGCAAGTTCGTCGATCAAACTGGTAAAAGACTCTATTGGCTTTTCAGCAATTGCCTTTAGTAATTCCAAGGATTCTACTGGATCGTCTATTTTACTGTTAAACAAGCCCAGCTCTTCAGCCTCATCCTTCAATGCTATTATATCTTCTTCAAATTCAAGTCTTTTGCCAGCAATAGAATCAATTCTCCGCTCAAGGCTTTCTTTTTGAGTTTTTAGCTTTTCTAATCTCTCGCTAACAATTGCACCTTCTGCGTCAACAACACCGATAGCCATACGGAAGACTCTTTCTATGCGCTCAACTAACTTCTGATCCGCGGGACGAATATATAAATAATCAGGTGAAACTAGGGCTGTTTGATCTTGATAACAAAAAGGCAGAAAACTCCTAAATGAAATCTTAGAACCAGCTTTAATAGTTCTTCCACCATAAGGAACTTTCAAGTCACTGTTTAGACCCAGCTCTCTGTCTATCAATGATTTGATATTTTTTTGCGACATGTTGTTTACGGGATTCTCTGGAATTTCACCCGAACCACTAAAATAGGCTGAACTTGTATCTTCTTTATGAGCAGCAGGTCTGCAAATAGTTACCAAACCCTCTTTAGTGTAAAGCCTAACTCCATACCATTCAGATTTTTTGTCTATGTTTTCTTTCGAGATTCCTTTAGCCGAAGATGCCATAAGACAATAGTCAATTAAATAAAGTATCGATGACTTCCCTTTACCGGAGTCTCCGGTTATTACGTTTACTGCATTCTTATTGAATTTTAGGTTTCTTACTTTTCCGTTTTTTTGCCAAATCAGGACGTTAGCGATTTGAAAGCTCATATTTTTATCCGTAGTAATGAATACAAAGTAGCGCTCGGCTCTTCAATAAAGCGAGCTGCATTAGCAGATGCTAAAGCAATATCTGAATATGTTTTGTTAATCGAACTTGCTGAATCTAAAACAGGGTCCCTACAAGTTAAATGGCCTTCATCTAACTCAAACAATCCGACTTCTATGCCCATTAGCACAGCATTAGTGGTTGTTATTAAAAGATCCCTATACTTCTCGTTAAACCCAACAAAAATTTCAGATTTAGATGTAACGGTATCTTGTACAGAAATTATTTTCGTATCCTTGCGCTTAAAATAGTTTCTAACCTTTTTATCAAATAATAATGGAGGTATTAGAAAAACTTTTTCTAAATCAACAGAGCCATATGTTGAAACAAAATTTTGTATACAGAGAATGCAAAGAGCCTCATTTTTGAATAAGTTAATCACTCTTAACTTCCTTGTACTTTTTTTTCCAATCTTGTCGCCAACCTAGTTTATTCTTGTCAGACAACTCTATCGATTTCCCTTCAATAAGTCCTTTCGCTACATTCGAGTTAGATACAATAATGGATTGATCGATTGTTTTATATAAACATGACTTTGCAAGGAGAGCATGGCCGTCTTCGTCTGCGAATGTCTGCAAATAATTTTGTCGAAAAATGTTCTTCCAGCCCTGTATCATTTCACTTTCAAAAGTTGTGTTTTCAGAATCAGTGAACTCACCGTCCAAAACCAAAGTTTGAATAAACATGCTGCTCGCAGCATATTGGAGAGCG
The DNA here is from genome assembly GCF_004798935.1 of Ningiella ruwaisensis. Taxonomy (GTDB): domain Bacteria; phylum Pseudomonadota; class Gammaproteobacteria; order Enterobacterales; family Alteromonadaceae; genus Glaciecola; species Glaciecola ruwaisensis. The sequence goes on from NZ_RAHT01000005.1 coordinate 276,998, forward strand.
AAGTCCGTTATTTCGTCCTCGTCAATACCAATGTCAGCTAACATCTTGCTGAATAGACCGTCTTTGGGATCAATTTTGTTTATGTTCTTAAAGCTATGATAGCGACCAAAATCAATTTTTCGATCTCCAGCAAGCCTCATAATTCGGTCAAATTGAAAACTATTTCTGAAAGTTTCATAATCTATATTTAACCGTTTTCTATCTTTTATCAATTCAAACTTTTTTACTTTATAGGCTCCTAAAACCTCATATAAAACCTTTTCCGATTGAGATTGCGGAATCGCAAAATATTCTAGCTTTCTGCGAAGCCTAGAAATTATTTTATCGTAGTCGAATACAAAATTTATATTTTCAAAAACACTACGTAATTCAGATTCCGAACATGAATTAAGGTGGTCAACGTATTTTTTTATCGGATTGTTGTTGGAACCTTTTTCTTTTTTTAACTGTGCGGCATCAAGCTTTGCCCTTAGTGAAGGTAAAGTTTGTAGAATTTCATCTATTTTCATGGGGGTTGAAATTAGATTCTGAACGATCCCAGCTTCAGTTGTAGGCTTCTTGTTTGTATAAAAAGTGAATCTAAGTCTCTTTCCCGTTAATTCATTGAAGGCATTAAGCCAGTTGCTGAGTGTTTTCCAAAGATCTAAATCGCTATTAGTTAGAGTTCCATTCTCTGATATCGAGTGCTTCACTTGAACTAAATAGTTTGAACCATCTATTCTTTCGTGATGAACATCGTCTAAGACCTCAAGACCAACGATTTCTCCTTGTTTCATGTCGATGAGATATTCTAAACAGACCAAATCTTGATAATCAAACCCTATCTGTTTCGAATCAGCGGATACACTTTCAAAATAATTCACTGATTTAACACTCCATAATCGCTCAGCGTCCGTTCTAATAGATAGAAACTACCGTTTGCTCAAAAAACTCGCTCTAATTTTAACCACTATCGTTGCTTAACAATAGATCAATTACACTAAACGTAATTATCTACAAATAAAATTACAACTTTATCTATATATATCAAAACCATATCACTTCTGCGGTTTTAAATAAACACATCGTGCTCCACACAACGGCACAATCGAGTAGGGTGAGGCGTCACCGCCTCATCCCTCTCACAGAACCGTACGTACGGACCTCGTATACGGCTCCTGTACATGATTGTAGAGTGTAAACTCTAATAAACTACCGAGCAAAGCAACTGGGTAAATCATATAACCCATTCTCTTCGAACTCACCTTATTCATTGTCTGCTCGACAGTCACTAATCATTAAGAGAGCTAAGACATACTGCTTGAGCGTGCTAGGAACATTTGCGTTCCAATCTACTCCAACGTTTATGTATGACCGCGTGATCGGCTCTTATCTCCAGTCAACTTGCTCCCAAATTACCAGTGATAAGATGTCCCTGCGACTACGCAGGCTTGTGATCCTCTTAACGTCAATTGTCTGCTTCACAGACCACTTTCATGTACTTCACGCCTTCGCAGTAAATGTAGGCTTTTGACCAACATCTACCCCATCAAACCTCATGTTGATGGTCAATCCAGTTTTATCCTCCACACCATTACTGGCTTTCATCGGCCTGGCCTTACTCACTACTACGGGCTCATCTGCCACCCCACACCGACAACGCATCTTGAGTTTCCTCTTGAGTACGCGCCACTTACTTAACATAAGTTTAGATGCCGGGCTTCCCCAGTTACTGCACTGACTCCCTGTTAGCTATGCCACCCTCAAACACACAATGAAATTGATTGAGTATTGGACGTCACGCTATTTTGCACGCTTATCCTCTCATTGCGCCGAAACAGGTTCGCTTACGCTGTGTATCGCTAACTTCCTATGGCTTCCTTCACACCCCACCGTTAGCCAGTGACGCGCTTGCCATTCGGATTATCTTCCCCTCAATCGGGGTGATGCAGACATCTACTGTCCTGCTGGGTTTGCCAGCTTCGCTGGGCAAACAAAAAAGGCGAACCATCTCCGGTTCGCCTTTTTCTCATCTATGCGTTCACAATTTTAATTGCATTCACAAACTTAATTGTCGCATTCACAATTTTAATTGCAGTTGGTCAGTGCCCCTCACATCTCCCGATAAGCATCCAAGTCCGGGCAGGAACAGATCAAATTCCTATCACCAAACACATCATCAATACGATTTACCGTTGGCCAGAATTTATCTTTGGCTACGGCAGGCACCGGGTATGCGGCGAGTTCTCTGCTGTAGCTTCTGTTCCAGTTAGCATCCACTATGTCTGCCAGGGTGTGCGGAGCGTTATGAAGAGGATTGTCAGTCGCATCCCACTCACCCGACTGCACCTTATCTATTTCGCCGCGTATGCAAATCATGGCTTCAATAAAGCGGTCTAGCTCGGCTTTTGCTTCTGATTCTGTCGGCTCTATCATAAGCGTGCCAGCAACCGGAAAACTCATCGTTGGTGCGTGAAATCCGTAGTCGTTTAAACGCTTGGCGACATCAAGTTCAGTCACGCCGCTGGCTTCTTTAAGGGGGCGCAAGTCAATAATACATTCGTGCGCAATACGGCCATTCATGCCCTTGTAAAGTATCGGGTAATGACCTTCGAGTTTTTTCGCCACGTAATTGGCGTTAAGCATTGCCACTTCCGTGGCTTTTCGTAAGCCCTCGCCGCCCATCATTTTGATGTACATGTAGCTAATTGGCAAAATCGAGGCGCTTCCCCATGGCGCTGCCGATACTGCGCCATTACTTCCTAAGTCATCTCCTGTTCCAGCTGCATTTAATTTTATTAAGCTGTGGCTTGGTAAAAACGGCGCAAGATGCGATTTCACGCCAATTGGTCCCATACCAGGGCCGCCGCCACCGTGAGGAATACAAAAGGTTTTGTGCAGGTTTAGGTGCGACACGTCAGAGCCAATCAGCCCCGGAGAGGTCACGCCAACTTGCGCGTTCATGTTGGCCCCGTCCATATACACTTGCCCGCCAAATTCATGAACAATGTTACAAATTTCGCGCACCGTTTCTTCATACACACCGTGTGTGGATGGGTAAGTGATCATTGCGCAGCTTAAGTTGTCTTTTACCTCTTCTGCTTTTGCACGCAAATCGGCTAAATCAACGTTACCTTTGTTGTCGCAATTTACCACTACCACTTTTAAGCTCACCATCTGTGCAGAAGCTGGGTTTGTGCCGTGTGCAGATTGTGGAATTAAACAAACGTTTCTGTGCCCTTCACCGCGGCTTTGGTGATAACGCTGAATAGCCAACAGGCCTGCATATTCGCCCTGTGCGCCTGAATTAGGTTGCATTGATAGCGCGTCATATCCGGTAATATTAATTAGCCAATCACTTAGCTCATCAATCATTTCTTTGTAACCTTGCGCCTGATTAAGCGGCGCAAAAGGATGAAGCTGACCAAACTCTGGCCACGTCACAGGTATCATTTCAGCGGTGGCATTAAGCTTCATGGTACATGAGCCTAAAGAGATCATGCTGTGGTTAAGGGCAAGGTCTTTATTTTCGAGCGATTTTATATAACGCAACATTTCTGTTTCGCTATGATATTTGTTAAATACTTCATGCGTTAAGTATTCACTGCTACGCGCTAAATCCGCAGGTATGGAATCGCTGCCGCTTTCAATCACTTCGCTGTCGAGTACCGCAACATCAAGTCCGTGAGAGCTACCTAAAAGCACATCAAACAAATCAGCGATATCTTTGCGAGTAGTGGTTTCATCAAGTGAAATACCCACTGCACCCTCAATGTCAATACGAAGGTTCATGCCCTTATCAAGCGCGGCCTTAAGTACCTCGTCTTTATTTTCAAGCTCTACGGTGAGGGTATCAAACCAGGTATCGTGTTTAAGCGACACACCTTTTTGCGTCAAGCCTCTGGCTAATATATCGGTAAAGCGATGTACGCGATGCGCAATCGCCGCCAAGCCTTGAGGGCCATGATAAACCGCATAAAAACTTGCCATATTTGCAAGCAATACCTGAGCGGTACAAATATTAGAGTTGGCCTTTTCACGGCGGATATGCTGTTCGCGAGTTTGTAGCGCCATTCGAAGCGCAGGACGTCCTCGTGTATCTTTACTCACACCAATAATACGCCCGGGAAGTGAGCGCTTGTAAGCATCGCGCGTGGCAAAAAACGCTGCGTGCGGGCCACCATATCCCATTGGCACACCAAATCGCTGTGCGCTACCTAAGGCAACATCGGCACCAAGCTCTCCAGGAGGGGTAAGCATGGTAAGGGCAAGTAAATCGGTTGCGACGGCAACAACTGCTTTGTTTTCTTGAAGTGCTGCAATCAAATCGCGTATATCGAGTATTTCACCGGTAGTGCTCGGATACTGCAGTAAAGCCCCAAATACATTGTGTTTAGTTGCCTCTTCTGCAGCCCCCACAATTAACTCAAAACCAAACATATCCGCGCGGGTTTGCAGCACATCAATCGTTTGAGGGTGAACGTGATCTGCTACAAAAAATGCATTCGCCTGTTTATTTTTTGAAACGCGCTTAGCAAGCGCCATTGCCTCAGCGGCTGCTGTAGCTTCATCTAGTAGGGAGGCAGATGCAAGGGGGAGTCCGGTTAAGTCGATAGTGGCTTGCTGGAAGTTTAATATGGCTTGCAAACGACCTTGTGCAATCTCTGGTTGATATGGCGTATAAGCTGTATACCAACCTGGATTTTCAAGTACGTTTCGTAAAATAACATTGGGCGTATGCGTATTGCTGTAACCCATCCCAATAAACGAACGATTAATAATGTTTTTTGAAGCAACTTTTTTAAGCTCTTTAAGCGCATCCACTTCTTTTTGCGCTTCACCCACGTTTAAGCCTTCTGGTAAATGAATATCTTTAGGCACAATTTGCTGCATCAGGTCGTCAAGAGAGCTTGCGCCAACCTCGGCTAGCATATCGGCAATTTCTTGTTTGCCGGGGCCGATATGGCGGCGAATAAACTCATTTTGATTTTCAAGCTCATTCAAACTGGCTGATGACAAAGCAAGATTAGGATGGGTAGCAACATTCATTTTAGATAGCCTTAAACAAATTTAGGTGGCAAAAAAGCGCAGCAAACATCGGCTTGCCGCTTTGAAATATATTAGTTGCTAGTGCCTCGGCACTAGGCTCTTCAGTCTTTTGAGAAGCGTATGCTTACTCTTCTTCTATCGACTGTTCGTAAGCTTCTGCATCAAGCAGATTTTCAATTTCGGATTCGTCTTCTGCTTTTATTTTAAACATCCAACCGTCGCCGTATGGATCAGAGTTCACAAGCTCTGGCGAGTCTTCCAGCTGTTCATTAATCTCTACAACTTCCCCTGTGATGGGGGCATAAATATCTGATGCAGCTTTAACCGATTCTGCTACCGCGCAATCATCCGCTTGAGCAACCGCATCGCCAACATCGGGTAAATCAACAAACACCATATCACCGAGCAAGTCTTGTGCGTGCTCAGTAATGCCCACAGTAAATACACCATCGCCTTCTGCACGCACCCATTCGTGAGTGCTTGCGTAACGTAATTCAGTTGGGATATTGCTCATAATTTTTCCTGTTTTATTGTCTATATTTAATTGTTGCCGCTTTGTAATCGCGTCTTACATTCAAAAGCTGTTAAAACAGCGCGCGAGATAAGCGATTTACAATACGCTTTTACCATTTCGCACAAAGCTTGGTTTCACAACCTGCACATCCACCCACTTTTTGCGCATTTCAACTTGCACGGTATTGCCATTAGCGGCGCCCTCACCTGCTGGCACTCTTGCCATCGCAATACTATGACCAAGTGTAGGAGAAAATGTACCCGATGTAACTTTTCCTTCGCCGTCTGGCGTTTTTACTGTTAGCCCGGCGCGCAATACACCTTTGTCTTTAAATACTAAACCAACGAGTTTGTCGGTACCTTGTGCTTTTTGTGCCTCGAGTGCTTTGCGGCCAACAAAATTACGATCACTTGGCTCCCAAGAAATCGTCCAGCCCATATTTGCGGCTAATGGTGATACGGTCTCATCCATATCTTGCCCATATAAGTTCATGCCCGCTTCGAGGCGAAGTGTGTCTCGTGCACCTAAACCGCATGGCTTTACGCCTGCATTTAATAGCTCATTCCAAAACTCAATGGCACGTTCACGCGGAACCATAATTTCGTAGCCGCTTTCGCCCGTGTAGCCCGTTGTGGCAATAAACAGGTCTTCTGCCTGAACGCCGAAGAACGGCTTCATACCGGCAACCGCTTCTTGCTGAGCGGCTGAAAATAGGCTTCCAGCTTTCTCTTTTGCCTGAGGACCTTGCACTGCGATCATGGCAAATTCGGTACGCTCTGTAATGACTACATCAAAACCATCGCTCACCTTGTTGAGCCAGTTGAGATCTTTTTCTTTTGTTGCAGAATTCACTACAAGGCGATAGTTGTTTTCATCAAAGTGATAAACAATCAAATCGTCTACTACGCCACCTGCCTCGTTTATCATACCGCTGTAAAGCGCTTTGCCCTTTTGCTCAAGCTTGGCAACGTCATTGGCCAGTAAATAGCGCAAATAATCTTTTGCTTGTGCGCCGGTCACGTCCACAATAGTCATGTGCGACACATCAAACATGCCTGCATCCTGACGAACAGCGTGGTGCTCTTCAATTTGTGAACCGTAATTAATCGGCATTTCCCAACCAAAAAAGTCGACCATTTTGGCTCCAGCGTCTAAATGCGCGGCATGCAGTGGCGTTTTGTTCATAGCAGTATTATGCGTCCTGTTGTATTGAATAAATTGAGTATAAAAAGCCCCAGTCATAAGCACAAATTAGAAATTTAAATCTATACATAAGTTTTTTAAATATAAAAAGTGTAGTAAATTTACATTTATTATATTTAGGTGGATTCAGAGGCCTAACATCGTTGTATTATTTATGACCGAAAGTATGACCGACGATGTTTAAAAGGGCATGTACAGCATGAAGCAACTATCTTTGGATAATCTTCGCACTTTTGTGCAGATTGTGGAGCTGGGCAGCTTTAACAAAGCCGGTGACATGCTTGGCCGCTCTCAGCCTGCAATAAGCTTGCAAATCAAGAAGCTGGAGAGCCAGTTAGGCAAAAAGTTATTTGATAAGGTAGGACAAAGTTATCAGGCGAACCGAGACGGTGAGTGGCTTTATCAGCAGGCCAAGCAAATGCTGGCCATAAACGATGATATTTTCAAGAATTTCAACGAACAGCAAACGCTCAGAGGAAGGCTTCGCTTTGGCATACCCAGTGAATTTGCCTCCACGCTTTTACCGAGTATTGTAGGCGAATTTTCAAATACCTATCCTGATGTATCGCTAGACGTAACGTCTTCGCTGTCACGCAATCTGCTTAGCAAGCAAAGTCGAAGCAATTTTGATTTGATTCTTGCGCTTGTTGAGGATAGCGCTTTAGCGCAAGGAAATGGTCGGGAAGGAGGTGCAGGGGAAGGAAAAGTTGAGGTTTTGCTTGAGGATGACTTAGTGTGGGCAGGTGACGCTAATCGAAAGTTACCTAAACAAACGCTGCCATTGGTACTTGCACCTGAAGGTTGTGTGTATCGAAGTCGTGTTATCAGTCAGTTAAAACAACAAACCCACGCCTGGAAAATTACTTACACAAATGCTGATTTATACGGACTCATCGCTGCCATCAAACAAGGCTTGGGGATAACAGCGCTTGCAAAAAGCAGCCTTCCTGCCGAATTAAGCGTAATTAAAGACCCTCGCCTCCCTGTATTAGGTAAAATAAAAATTTGCCTTTTTGATCAAGATACGCAGCATCCGCAAGTAAGTAAAACCTTGATCGAGTATATTCGTTCACGAGTAAAATAAATTGTCAAATTTATGTAATAAATACCAAAGTTTTATTAACAAATGATAAAGCTAGTAGTAAACTGGTCTGACAATAAAAAGAGCGTAATACCATGTACAAAACTAATTACTCGCAACTGGCGCGTCTAATGCGCTTTTTTGTTTTGCTCGTCTTGATCGCACTCATGTTGGGCATTTTTGCCGTGGCGGCGCCAGGTGAATCAGCTCCAAAACGCACCGATTCTGAAGGAAGCGGACCGCACGAACGATTAATTCTGCGCGGTGTTAACCTGATCAATGGTGAAGGTGCACCTGTTCGTGGCCCGCTTGATATTGTGATTGAAAAAAATCGCATTACCAACATTGTTAGCGTAGGACACCCCGGTGTCCCGATTAAAGAACAAGGCCGACCAGAAGCTGGCCCAAATGACGTAGAAATGGATTTAGATGGCCATTATGTGTTGCCTGGCTTTGTTGACATGCACGGTCATATCGGCGGCTCTGCCGACAATATCCCGGCAGAATACGTGTTTAAACTTTGGTTAGGGCACGGCATTACAACCGTGCGTGAGCCTGGCAGTTTTAACGGACTAGACTGGGTGCTTGACCATGTTGAGCGAAGTCGAGCCAATACCATTGTCGCTCCTCGAATTATTCCCTACTTGGGATTTGGAATGGGCGCTGAGGCGCCCATTTTTACGCCTGAGCAAGCGCGAAAATGGGTTAAGCAGGCCAAAAAAGAAGGTGCAAAAGGGATTAAATTTTTTGGTGCAACGCCTAAAGTGATGCAAGCGGCCCTTGACGAGGCAAAAAAGCAAGGTCTTGGCACGATGATGCATCATGCCCAGCTCAACGTAATGAGCATGAACGTGCTGGATTCTGCCCGTTTAGGTTTAACAACAATGGAGCATTGGTACGGCTTGCCCGAAGCAATGTTTGAAGACCGCGTCATTCAGGATTATCCGGCAAGCTACAACTACAACAACGAACAAGACCGATTTGCAGAGGCTGGCAAGTTATGGGCACAGGCCGCACCTCCGGGTAGCGAAAAATGGAACAAGGTACGCAATGAGTTGATTGACTTGGATTTTACGATCAACCCAACCATGACAATTTACCAGGCCAGCCGGGATTTAATGCGCGAACGAAACGCCGATTGGCACGAAGAATATACGCTACCTACCCTGTGGGACTTTTTTAAACCCAGTCGTTATGCACACGGCTCCTACTGGTTTGACTGGACGACCTCAGAAGAAATTGCCTGGAAAGAAAATTTCAGGCTATGGATGCAGTTTTTAAACGATTATAAAAATCACGGCGGCCGCGTGACAACCGGCTCAGACTCTGGCTACATATATAAAATCTATGGTTTTGGCTACATTAGTGAACTTGAGCTACTGCAAGAAGCTGGATTTAACCCATATGAAGTGGTGCAGGCAGCAACACTCAACGGTGCACAGGCTTTAGGTATGGATGATGAGATTGGCTCGGTCAGTATTGGCAAACTGGCAGATTTAGTCATTGTTGAGCAAAACCCTTTGCAAAACTTCAAGTTGCTTTACGGTACCGGCCACTATCGACTAAATGATGATAACGAACCAACTCGGGTTGGCGGTGTGAAATATACCATTAAAGACGGAATAGTCTACGATGCTAAAAAATTGCTAGAAGATGTCCGCGCAATTGTAGAACAGGCAAAGTCGGTCGAAGCAGAAGAATAAATCACTGCGCAGAATAGCAAACATCGTTATTCTGCGCGTGTTTACACTCTTTCTATCAAACGACTATCAAACGAATATTAAACAGCAATGCAATTCGCGATCACCGGATAATCATCTGCTGTCACACTATCATCCAATATCATTTTAATAAGTGTGCCTTCATTACCTTGCGTCCACCATATTATCCCGTCATTTTCACTTAATCCTTGCTCTGACGCATATTTTGCACCTGATGCCGCGCGCACCGAATACATCTCAATGCGCTGTCCTTGATACTGTAAAACCGCCGATTGTTTATCCGGGCTATTGATATATGTCACATCAAGAGTGCTTTGATTATCACATTGATAACTAAAGCGCTTACTTGTTTCATCAACACTCGGCATATTTTCAAAAGCGTCAAGCTGTTCTGTGTTTTCACTAACGGTGTCGTTTATAGCGTCACTTACGGTGGCGTTCGATGCGTCATCTTGCTGATTAGCTGGTGAACACGCCGCCAAACTAAGGGCGAGCACGCTAATCACCACGATGGGATAAGATACTTTTCTCATATTGGTTCCTTATTTTGCGTCATTGTGCGTCGCCCTGCGCTTGTCGTATAAAAAATTGTTTCACAGGACATAATTTATTTGCTGCAATAAGCCCGGCGTTGCGCGAAAGTTTTAGCAGCGGATTCGTTCCACTGAATAATCGTTTAAACCCTTCCATCGTTGCAATGACTTTTTGAGCCTGCGCCTTTCGCTTCCTCTCATACTTGCGTAATTGCCGTTTCGCATAAAACGGCTGATTCTGCGAGAGACTCTGCTTGATATTAGCGGCTAAATCAAGCGCATCGGAAATACCAAGATTCGCACCTTGTCCTGCAAGCGGATGAATGGTGTGAGCCGCATCTCCGATTAAAGCAAAGGACTGCCCAACCCAGTTGTGCACGTAACGCATTTTTAAGGGGTAGCTAAAGCGCTTTGTCACAAGTTCAAGCGGACCAAGCTGCATATCAATTGCAACGGCAAGCGCCTTACAAAATTCTTCATCAGATAAGGCATCTAGAGCCATGGCATTTTGCGTATCTTGCGAATAAACGATAGAGCATTGGTGAGGATCTGGGAGAGGTAAAAACGCAAGTGGTCCAAAAGGCGTGAAGGCTTGCCGGGCGGTATTGTTATGCGGCATCTGCGTTTTTACATTGCAGACAATAGCCGTATGATCATAATCCCAGAATGTCATTTTGCATCCCAGGGCCTGACGAACAAAAGAGTTTGCACCATCGGCGCCAATCAGAAGCTTGGCAACAATGATTTCGTTTGATGATAATCGCATTTGATAGCCAGCGTCTTCGCTTTGTGAGCTATCACCGGCATATTCAATTTCTTCGATTTGCTCACCCAGCACATAGTCAATATTACTTTCGCCTTTAACCATTAGATTTTCCATTGAATTTTGCGCCGTTGAATATAGTGCATCGACTAATATGTCATTTTCAACAATTGCCCCAAGTGCAGTTGTATCTGATAAGGCATCATCGCTTAAACTCTGGCTCTTTAGCTCATTAACATCAAAATCAATGCGTCCAAAACCGTCCTGTTCCCACACTTGCATGTGCGTATAGTCTTGCTTGCGCTTAATATTTTGCCAGGCTCCGCATGCTTTAAGCGTTTTTTGGCTAGCCAGGCTTATCGCACTAACCCGGGGAGCAAAGCTTTGAGGCTTTTGTTTAATTTCTGGTTCAAATGAAAGTGAGTCACTAGCATCAATGATAAGTATATTCAGGGGTGAATCCTTTAGCAGCAAGGCTAAGGTTTGTCCAACAATACCTGCGCCAATTACGGCAATATCGACCTGTCTGATTAGGCCGCGTTTTTTGCTTGTTCCTGCCCGTTTATTTACTTGTGTTGTCATCTTAGCCCCATGGCCCTTTGCGCAAATTTTGTTTTTATTGGTCCTAGCGTATTCATTAGCGCCAGTGCTTTATTTCGTCCCAGTACCAAAGGTAAATAGTGATTGGAAAATCCGCGTACCAGCGCATCGGTCGCATTGATCACTTCCCGTTTGTCTGCTTGGCGCATTTTGCGATAGTTTGCCAAGCGTTCATAGGCACCGGCGTCATCGTCTCGATGGGCCTTCGAGAGCAACATCGCTAAATCATGAATATCGCGTAAACCCAGATTAAACCCTTGCCCTGCGATAGGGTGCAGGCTTTGCGCCGCATTGCCCACACACACTACTCGATGACTCACAAAATCTTCCGCTCTTTTAAGAATTAATGGATAGGAATAGCGGGTTGTGCACGCGGTAAATTTCCCGAGTCGCGTACCAAATAAATTTCCCAGCTCGCCTAAAAACTGTCTATCGTCTAACGCTAAGATATGCTCTGCTTTATCTGCTGACGTTGTCCAGACAAGCGACATCAGCTTGCCACGCTCTGAGGCGCTTAAGCCATCATCACTCATTGGCAATAGCGCGATGGGACCATATTTGCTAAATCTTTCAAATGCACGATCTTGATGAGGCAATTGTACACTGACATTGCTAATCACCGCGCTTTGTCCGTAATCATCACCAAGCATGGGTATACCGAGCATTTCACGTGTGCTAGACGATGCGCCTTCGGCAACGACCAACAATTTTGCCTGGAGTCTGCGTTTGTCGGTGACTATGCTAACAGCATGTTGCGTTCGCGATATAGACTCAATTTTCTCTGGGGTGAAGTAGGGTATTTTCTGCGCTTGTAATTGCGCATAAAGTGATAAGCCCAAAGACTCTAAACGAATCACTTTGCCAAGCGCGTCTACCTTTTCGTCCTCTGCATTTAAGCTTACCTGGGCGAGGTGCTTTCTGTCTGACACATGAATATGCTTGATATCACCTGAGGCCAGAGCATCGATGTCAAAGTGCCAGGCTCGCAAAATCTGGATGGAGCGCTGCGCAAGGGCAATGACGCGCGCATCAAAACTTGGATGTAAGTCAGATTCACTGGGTGGATGACGCTCAATAACGGCTACCGAATAAGGCGTGAGACGACTGATCGCAAGCGCGGCAGCACAACCGGAAACGCCGCCACCGGCAATTAAAATGTCATAGCTTTCAGGCGCTTGAGTATCTGTCTCAGCTTTAGCCATTCCTATATCCTATCTTTAGGTCCCCTAACCTGCATTTTTTGCAATTGTGCGGACTTATCGTCAAGCGCGCTTCCCACGAGCGCCTCAATTTCGTCAATGGTTTTAGGTACCCCATTTGTCATAATTTCTATGCCATTTTCAGTAATGATAACGTCGTCTTCAATCCGAATGCCGATGCCGCGAAACTGCTTTGGCGCATCACTGTCTGCACTAATATACAAGCCAGGTTCTACCGTTATCACCACCCCTGGCTCAAGGGGAATATCCATATTTTTGTGTTTATAGCGGCCAACGTCGTGCACATCAAGACCTAAATAATGCCCTAATCCGTGCATGAAATAAGGTCGCCATGCTTCCTGCTCAATGAGTTCGTTGACCTTGCCATTTAAAATTTTTAAATCAACTAGCCCCGTCACGATGATTTTAACAGCAGCTTGCATCGCCTCGCCAATAGTGGCGCCAGGTTTAAGTACAGCTAAAGCAGCTAGCTGAGCATCTAATACAAGCTGATAAAGACTGCGCTGAGGCGGCGTAAATTGCCCATTTGCAGGAAAGGTTCGCGTAATATCACCTGCGTAAGATTGAAATTCAGCGCCTGCGTCAATTAAAATCAAATCACCATCTTGAATTTGGCTCTCGTTTTGAGTGTAGTGCAATATACAGGCATTCTCACCACTACCAACAATGGTGCCATAAGCAGGTGAGCGTGCGCCCTGCATCAAAAATTCGTGGTGCAATTCTGCCTCTAGCTGATACTCATACATATCAGGACGGGTGACTGACATCGCGCGTTTGTGGGCATCTGCAGAAATTTGCGCCGCCTTTCGCATCAGCTCAAGTTCACTTTCCGATTTTATTCGACGCATGTCGTGAAGCATGGGCGCCACATCAATAATACTTCGCGGTGCCACCATCGACTGTTTTGGAGCATTTTTGCATCGGGCAAGCGCTTTTTGTACAGCGGAATCAACATGAGGATATTTATCTAGCGTATAATAAAGGTGTTCGTGTCCGTTAATCAGTTCGGGCAAAAGTTCATCAAGCGTATCAATGCTATGAGCTTGATCGATTCCCAACGCTTTTGGTGCTGCCTCAACACCTAATCGTCTTCCATGCCATACTTCAGCGTGCGGATCTTTCGGTAACACAAACATCAAAGTCGCTGATGCTTCGGTTTCGTTAAGTTCCAACTGATTCGACAGGATTAAAAGCGCATCTGGCTCATTAAAGCCGGTCAAATACCAAAAGTCGCTGTCTTGTCGAAAAGGATATTCAGTGTCATTACTGCGCGTTTGTAAGCTGGCAGCGGGCACGATAATAATACTTGATGCATCACACTGCGATAATAAAGACTTACGTCGTGCTTGAAATTCAGATTTTGTGATCAATGGATTACCGGAGACTGTTGTTTGCTATCGAGCAAAGATTTGCCCAATTCGTTAAAACATAACATGGCGCTGATGCGCACATATTCAACGACTTCAAATAAGGCTTGCTCAGATTCTTCGTCATCGTTCATTTGCTCGTCCATTCTGGCGATTTGCGCAAAATCTTCCAAGGCTTCTTTAACATCGTCAGAGCACTTGCTTAAATCTGCTTGATAAAGCCCAAAGCCCAGCATGAAACCCTGTACCCAATGCGTGAGCGCTTGTCCACGTTCATTAATAGGTGAAGCATCATCAGGCAATAAAAGGCGAAGTGAAAAATCAGCCTCTATAAATTGCTGACAAATCTGGTTGTAAACATCCGTAAGCGCTTGCACAACTTCTTGAGGCAAGGCTTCGCCCTGGTTTATGGTCTCACTAAGGGCTTCCAGCCAGCTTTGATCATCGATATTCATGCCACCAGCAAGCATACCGCAAAGAATGCCGTGAACCTCCGCGCCGTCTACAACGATTTTATGCTGATTTAATGTATTTGAGAATGCTTCATAAGAAACTTGTGGATTAGACACATCATCTACCTGTTGTTGAATCTGTTGTAATCGTAGCAAAGGGACTGCTTAAATGAAATGAAAACGGCGCTTTTAAGTCATTAAGCTTTGCGTTACCATGTGCTGCTCAGTTGCCGGTCAGGTAGATTACCTGACAAAAGCTGATGCGCTGATTAACCGTAGGTTAGTTGGCAATAAAACAACGCTTCCTGAGATGTTTGCCAGTATGCTTCATGTTCCTGGCCGATGCTATAAACCCAGGGGGTTGCCTCTGCTACTATTGTGTAAGCTCGGCTTGTACCGAGAAACCTACGGTAGCGATAATACCTCCACCGTGTCCATTTCGGCGCACGGACGAAAAGCATACAGCGGCATTTTGGGAGGCTCCCAATATTCAATCCAATTGCCAGTAATCAACATTGCGCGTAAATCGCACTGAATTAGCATGGAATAAGCATGGCTGTTTATAATTTTGGCTCTATAAATATCGACCACGTGTACAAAGTGCCCCATTTTGTCACGCCGGGCGAAACCCTCTCTTCAACTCATTATGAAAAAATTCTTGGCGGTAAGGGCGCAAACCAATCCGTAGCTTGTGCAAAAGCAGGACTTACGACCTTTCACGTAGGCAGCATTCACCAAAACGACGAAGCAATGCTTGAAGTCATGCAGCGTGCAAACGTTGATTTATCCCTGGTAAATAGACAATCGCAGACTGCATCCGGGCATGCCATTATTCAGGTAAATAAAGAAGGCGAAAACGCCATCTTCCTTTATGGCGGTGCGAACCATTTACTGAGCCAAGAACGGATCGAAAGCATACTGGATAAGGCGAAAAAAGATGATTGGGTCTTATTGCAGAACGAAACAAACTGCGTACAGGATATTATTGATATTGCCTACGATAAAGGTATCAACATAGCGTTTAACCCCGCGCCAATGACCGACAACATTGCCAATATAGATTTAAGTAAGCTTAGCTTGCTAATCGTCAACGAAGTCGAAGCTATGCAGCTGAGTCAAACAGACAACATAGAAGCGGCAAAAGACGTACTTAAAGACCTAAGCGAAAAAACACAGGTGGTGTTAACGCTTGGCAAGCAGGGCGCGATATTTTTAAGTTCAAGTGCAGCCTCTAATGCGCAGATACAGGTATCGGCATTTAAGGTCGAAGCCGTCGATACAACTGCAGCAGGCGATACGTTTATTGGCTTTTTCCTGGCGCAATATATCGCTTATTTATCGGCCACGGCCGATGATGCAAATAAAGACACTTTTGCAGTGAAACCAATAGAGAATGCCCTTAAGCACGCCTGTGCGGCCTCAGCAATTAGCGTAACGCGAAATGGCGCCGCACCCTCTGTTCCCAGTATGGAAGAAGTGCAAGATTTTCTAAGTAAAACTTAATCTTTCTCTTAATTTCTAGATTTTCTTATTTTTCTTAAAACCAATGACCAAGCGAATTCAACACACATGACGCAAACAACACACAAAATCATTTTGGACACTGATCCGGGTATCGACGATGCTATGGCAATATTTTTTGCCTTCCAGGCAAGTGAAATTGACGTTTTAGGCTTAACCACGGTTTTTGGAAATGTGCCAGCCGACATGGCGGCAAAAAATGGCTTGAGCTTGGTTGAACTTGCTAATTTGGATATTCCCGTTTGCAAAGGTGCAGCGATGCCCCACGTTGGGCCAGAGTCGAGCTACGCCCACTTTGTTCATGGCGATGACGGCTTTGGCAATATTAACCATCCTGCTCCCAAAGGCGAGCTAGACCCTCGCTCTAGCGCCCAATTTATTGTGGAAATGGCGCGCAAGCATCCCGGTGAAATCACCCTTGTGGCGGTTGGGCCCTTGAGCAACCTTGCCCTCGCCTTAAAACTAGAGCCCGAGTTACCTGCATTAATCAAAGCCGTCAATATCATGGGCGGCTCTGCGTTTGCACCAGGGAACGTCACCCCGGTCGCAGAAGCAAATATCTGGAACGACGCACATGCTGCAGATATTGTGTTTAGTGCCTCATGGCCAATCAATATGTTTGGACTCGACGTGACCTATGATCTGCCCTTCCCACCTGATTTTACCGCAAGTCTTGCTGCACGAAATCCTGTATTAGGCGGGTTTGTGCAAAAAGCCGCTGAATTTTACACGACTTTTTATTCTCAGGGGCGTGACGATAAGGTTTGCTATTTTCATGATGCCTTTCCGCTTGCATACATGATTGATCCTAGCTTGTTTGAAATGACGGAAGGACAATTGCGGGTCGGCACCGATCCGCTACATAAAGGACAAACGAGTTTTGCTCCGCTTGGTAGCACAAGCAGCGAGCTATGGTTGAATCAACCGATTATTAAAGTGGCAACAAAAGTGGATCATCCTCGTTTAACTAAACTGTTTATCGATACGTATGCTATTAAGCGCTGAAGGCTCACGTTATTGAACGCTGACAGCTTATGCTAAAACAAGCTGAAGGCTGAGAGCCAAAGTTTATAGATAAAAGCAATATATTTGAGAGTACTTACCGTGGAGCCAAGTGCCGCAAGATATAGAAATAAGCTAAGAAACACAATGAGGCAAACTTTTCGTGAGAGACGCAGAGCCTTGTCAACAGCGCAGCAAAAAGAAGCGGCGCTGACATTGGTTGAACAATTCAAACAACATGAATTGTTTGCAAATGCTCAGCATATTGCGATTTATTTAACGAATGATGGCGAACTGGACACGCAGGCGCTCATTCAGTATTTTTGGGAGCGTGAGATTGCAGTTTATCTTCCCGTGTTGCACCCCTTTAGTGACGGTCATCTTTTATTTTTGCGCTACACGCCCGACTCTGCCATGCGTCCAAATGCCTATGGCATTCTAGAGCCTCAGCTTGACTGTCGACAAATCTGCCCTTTACGTGACCTGGATGTATTGTTTACACCGCTTGTCGCTTTTGATGAAGGGGGAAATCGCTTGGGGATGGGCGGGGGTTTTTACGATAGAACACTCGCCTTTTCTGCTATTACAAAAAGCGAAAGTGGCGATGTAAAGCGCCCAATCATAGTGGGATTAGCGCACGATATTCAAAAATGTTTGAGCTTGCCTACGCAAGCCTGGGATATTCCACTACCCTATATACTAACGCCAACTAAACTTTATCAGTTTACTGATCACAAATAGACATGTCACAAGCTAAACAGGCAAATTACTTTTGATCAAGATATGACGTTTTTATCGCACAGCATAAATTTTAAGGAACAAAAATGAACCAAGATGATAAAAAAAAGGCGGTTGCGCAAGCTGCACTTAATTATGTTAAAGAAGGTGCGATTATTGGCGTAGGCAGCGGCTCAACTGTGAACTACTTTATTGATGCTCTAGCGTCAAAAAAGGATGACATCAAAGGTGCGGTTTCCAGCTCAGAAGCTTCTACCGAACGCTTAAAATCACACGGCATCGAGGTATTTGATTTAAATGATGTAGGCAGCTTTGATATTTATGTTGATGGGGCCGATGAAATCACTGAACACAAACACATGATCAAAGGCGGTGGCGCAGCGCTTACACGTGAAAAGATTGTTGCCGCTGTTGGCAAAACATTTGTGTGCATCATCGATGACAGTAAATTAGTGCCGATACTCGGTGAATTCCCTCTTCCCGTTGAAGTTATCCCGCTTGCTCGCTCCTATGTTGCAAGAGAGTTAGTAAAGCTAGGAGGCGATCCTGAGTATCGCCAGGGCGTGATCACTGATAACGGAAATGTGATATTGGACGTGCATAATTTAAAAATTATGAATCCTGTTGAACTAGAGCGTGATATTAATCAGATTGCAGGGGTAGTAACCAATGGTATTTTTGCCAGAAGAGGCGCTGATATTGTGCTAATCGCGAGCGATACGGGCGTAAGCACCTTATAAAATCCTGATGGCATGTACCAAGCAAGCTGACAGAAGCTTATTTAGTTGAAATAACAACTATTTATTCATTTAAAGCTCGTACATTTTCCGCATTTTGCGCTTTGCTCCGTGCAAAAAGTTTGCTATTGTCCACGTCTTAAATAGACGTCTAGATGTCTTTAAAACACTAAGCATTATTGTTTTAAATTTTTTAACCTTTTTCAGGATATGAGAGTAAGCGTGCATCATGAGTAAAAAGTCACTAGCTAAAGACAAAATTAAAATCCTTTTATTAGAAGGTTTGCACAACAGTGCGCTGGAAACTTTCGAAAATGCAGGCTACACCAACATTGAATCACTTAAAACCTCATTACCTGAGGAAGAATTAATCGAAAAAATTAAAGATGCCCATTTTGTTGGCATCCGTTCTCGTACTCAACTAAGCGAAGAAGTCATTGAGCAAGCAAGCAAACTCGTTGCAGTAGGATGCTTTTGTATCGGCACCAATCAGGTTGATTTGCGCGCTACGCTTGTGCGCGGCATTCCCGTTTTTAACGCGCCTTTTTCAAATACCCGCTCTGTTGCGGAATTAGTTCTTGGACAAATCATATTACTGCTTAGAGGGATCCCGCGTAAAAATGCGAAAGCTCACAGAGGCGAGTGGGAAAAAAGCGCATTGGATTCATACGAAGCCCGAGGAAAAACGCTGGGAATTATCGGTTACGGTCATATCGGGACGCAGCTTAGTATTTTGGCAGAGCATTTAGGGATGCGGGTACAGTTTTACGATATCGAAGACAAGCTTGTGCTAGGCAATTCCATGCAGGTGAAATCGCTCAAAACGTTGCTTAACACTTCTGATGTGGTCAGTTTACACGTTCCCGAAACCAGTCATACGCAGAATATGATTGGCAAAGAAGAACTTAGCCAAATGAAAGATGGTGCCATACTCATAAATGCAGCGAGAGGCACGGTAATTGATATCGACGCCCTCTGTCATGCGCTAGACTCCGGTAAACTAAATGGCGCAGCCATCGACGTATTTCCTATTGAGCCCAAATCGAACTCCGAAGAATTCAATTCACCGCTGAGAAAGTATGATAATGTCATTTTGACGCCTCATGTAGGCGGAAGTACGCAAGAAGCTCAGCAAAATATTGGGATTGAAGTTGCCGGTAAACTGATTAAATATTCTGACAACGGCTCTACCTTATCGGCAGTTAATTTCCCGGAGGTGTCCTTGCCGGAGCACGTGAATCGCTCTCGCCTATTGCATATTCATAAAAACCGCCCGGGCGTGCTCACGCAAATCAACCAAACCTTTGCAAACAAAGGGATTAACATTGCAGCGCAGTATCTGCAAACAAGTGAAGATATTGGCTACGTAGTGGTAGATGTTGAAGCAGAGGATGCCAGTGAAGCTTTTGAGCATTTGACGCAAATTGAAGGAACGATTAAAACGCGCGTTCTTCATTGGTAGTCGACTATCTGTGAAATTGAAAAAGGCGAGATTGCCTTAATCTCGCCTTTTTTGTGTCATTGGATGGAGCCGGAATTACACCTTAGAAGAAGCTATAAACTAAGGTAGCGGCTGTTTCTGTGTCCAATTTTTCAATCCCGGGACCAACATCGGTATTGTGGTCAAACTTCAAAGAAATCTTCAACGACAAGCCGCCAGCAATCTGAGCGATAAGCGCTGATTCTGCACGAGATTTCGTGTTGTCTGAGCCAACTTCAGTTGAAAAAGTTTGCGTAAAGCGAGAAGTGTCAGATATGTTCCACCGATAAGAGAATGCACCCCTTACAATGGCTCCGTTGAAACTTTCACCGTCTTGGGCTTCAGCAAATGAATAACCCGGACCGATACTGTATTCAAACGAAGTATCTTCGTTATCCCACATCACTTGGTTCCAACCGGCAGCAAGTGTGCCTTGATACTTAAAGTTACTGAATCGGTCATCTTCATAGGAAGCAAAACCGAATAGTCGGTGATTAGGATTTTCTAATTTGTAGTTACCCTGAGCAGAAGCAAACCATTTTTGAGCGGTGGTTCGATCTAACTCTTCACCGGTGTCAGTTTCAACCGTATCACTTTTATATAATCCTTCGATTAAATAGGCGTTGCTCCAGCGTTCCAACTCGTGTGTAGCTGATAGGCCAGCTGAAACAGAGGTAGTTTCTGTATTACCTGTGGTGACGATAAATCCAAATTCGCCATCCATAGTAAAGGGTTTTGTCTCTTCTTCTTGCGCAAAAGCGAAAGAAGTTGCCAGGCCCAATAAACTAGTGCCTAGTAGCATTTTAGAGAGGAGTTTTGTTTTCATAGCGCGTCCATATTTTTGTAAGATTTGAGATAGCTACCACAGAATTAGGCTGAACACCTGATAGCTCGGGGCGTATGGTATACAATTTAATCAAACAAACCAATTAAAAAAACTGGTAAACCATAGAAATACTGGTCTGTGTTGTGAGATTTTCGATGTTTTGTGCAACATTTTCATCAAAGGCGACTTCAAAACTTAACTTCATCGCCAATCGCTCGTAAATTTGAGCACTGATTGATGTGTTTGAACGAGCTCGGCTTGCTACTTCCCCCATCTCAGCGCTGATAGACTGACGAAAGCGTGATTCATTTTCAAATTCGTATGAAAAATTAGCCGTTGCTCGGATGATCATTTCCTCAATATTGAGATCCGTCGACTCTTGCTCTGACTTTGTGTAGCCCGGGCCAATACTGTATCGAAAATTAGTATGCTCTTCTTGCCACAGCACTTGACTCCAACCTACAACGCCCGTGATTTGGTCGCGAAGTTTAAGAAATTGATTATCGTCGTACTCAGCATAAATGAAGAGGCGTTTTTGCGGGTCGCGAAGTTTATAGTCAAGCTGTGAATATAAGTGGAATCGATTCGTTTCAAGATCTTCTATTTCGTCGTCATCTAATTTGGTAGTTCGGCTTAAGACTTGTAAAAAGTACGTGTTGCTCCAGTCCTCGAGTTCGTGGTTTGCCTCCAGAGCAAGCTTCACCATACTCGTTTCAGTGTTCCCGGTGGTTGCCAAAATGCCTACTTCACCATCCAGTTCAAAAGACGGAATATCTTCTTCCATTTCGTCCTCTGAATATTCAAGATCGGTATTTAATAAACGCAGCAAATTACGTTTTGCACTTGGATTACTAAAAAAATCAGACGCTTTTTGTTGGGAAATAGCATCAAAATCGGCATCAGCAAATGCAGATACCGACATGAACAGGCATGTAGCTAGGACACATTTTTTCATTTAGCGCAAACAAGTTTGATTGAAGTAAAGTTCGCGCGTTTTAAGTCGTTTTATTAGGGTTTGTTGATCCCATTATATAAGCAACGACCAATTATTGTTATTTTAAAACTGCTGCTATCTTTTGTGACTCTGCCAACGCGAACGCTAAAATAATATCATAATCATCTTCAGATAATCCAATTGCATCTGCAACCTTGGCTTCCACCATCTCATGTTCAAACATTTCGCTACCAAGTTCTAAAAAAGACATGGCTTGCGCGATATAAAGCACATTCGCCTCAAAGCTTTGACTTGTGACGTCTTCATAATCGAGTTGTTTTAAGGGCAAATACAAAGCTTCAGGTAAACGCCACGTTTCGAGAATCAAACCACTGCACTGTGAGAACGTAAAGCCGAAAACATCCTTTTGGGCAGCTAGCGGAAGCTTATGGCGTTTGATTTCGGTGTATATGGCGTATTTTTCGGGTAAACGCGTCGCACAAACAAGCTCACTTAAATTTTGCAAAATGCCTAAAACAAAATATCGCTCGCTGCCGCGAATTTGTTTTTGCTGCACAATAGATTTGGCAATGAGCCCATTAAGCACCGCTTTATTCCAGAAATGGTCAAAGTTGATTTGCGAACATTCAAAAGATTTAAAGGCCAAGTTAGCGGTTTCTGCGATTGAAATATTGTAGGCAGCTTCTCCTCCAATAATACTCAAAGCCTTTGGCACACTGGAAACCTGGGAAGGGAATCGAAATAGAGCACTGTTGGCCAGTTTCAGTACCTTCGCGCTAAGTGACGGATCTAGAGACATCACTTTTGCCATATCTTCTACATCAGATTTAGGGTCATCCAGAACACTTCTCAGGCGCACACAAGTATTGGGTAAGGTAAAAGATTTTGATGCAAACTTAACAATGGGCGCTAGCGACATTTTGGATTCTCAACATGGGTAAAACACGTGCGGATGATAGTTGATTTTGCGGTGCGCGAGGGTCGTAGAATCTATACCTTACGTATGATAGTTATACCTAACACCGCTAGACATAAGCAACAGAAAACGGAAGTAGTTGAAACTTAGAAACAATTGATGAAAGCAGGATCAGAATAAGTTGCCCTGGTTAAAATGCGTATTCTGCTTATCTTCTTTATTTTGTCGCGTTAGATAAGCGCGCTTTCGTCTTGTACAAGCTTGAACAATGATTCGTTTAGTCGCATCGTCTACAGAATGCCAGTGCATCCGTTCCTCTCGACTTCTAAAACAACCTATGCAATATCCACGAGGCCCCGCCTCGCATACGCCGATGCAAGGGCTGGGAATATCGAAAAACTCAAGCTGCTGCATATCGTTTTATTTGTCGCTGGTACATTGGAAAAGGGATGAAAGTATAACGGTAAGCACATCACTCCACACTATGGCAATTTGTACAGTATTTGTTCACTGAATTTCACTGCCTCTGGACAGTCTTTTTTGCCAAACGATTTCGTTAAGCTTGTGACTGCATACTTCAAGGAGGAAGCAAGTTGCAGATCACGCATTATTTTTTGAAAAAGCTCAACGAAGATGAAGATTATTCCAAACTCTCAATAGAATGGATAAACGAGGTCTATCGCTGCCCACAATTTAGAGTCAGGCAAAGTAACGGTCGAATTGCGCTATACGGTAAAATAAATCAGGGAAATGTCCCTTCAAAAATTGATCAGGAAACGACTTCTGACACAGTGATATACACAAACAAACAGTCTAAGTATTTACGGGTTGAGTTACTAAAAGATGGCAAAACCGTCAGAGATGCCTTTTTTGACTCTCGATTTCATCCCAGTCAACTAAAAGCGCTTGAATTCAAGCGCTTTAGCTAGCTTAAGTTGCGAGTTGCTAGATGCTATTTACATAAGCACGGCGCGCGTATTTTAGCAGCAAGCAAGCTTGTCAAAACGCAATTGATTGACCTAAGGTTGGAATGATGCTCGATATCTGTTTTTGTTCCCACAATACGTAGGACAAGCGGTCGAGTGCTTCCGGATCGCCATGAACTAAAAGTACCTGCGGCGTTGGCTTGAAATGACTAACCCACTCCACGAGTTCTCTTTGTCCGGCATGGGCAGAAAAGCCGCCTAAGGTCTCGATTTGCGCTTTTACCGCGAAGGTATCATTGAAAATCTTGATTGATTTTTTTCCATCTACCAACAATCTGCCAAGGGTGCCTTTGGCCTGGAAGCCACAAAAAATGACGGTGTTGCGACTGTCCCAAATACGATTTTTAAAATGATGCCGGATCCTTCCCCCAGTGCACATTCCGCTTCCAGCGATAATGAGCGCGCCTTTTTTTATATTGTTTACCGCCATGGAATTTTCCGGCGTGATTGATAAAAACAGACTGGGAATAAAATCTTTGATAATCGAACTTGCATCAGGCGTAGCATGTTCAATGTCTTTTTCATCGAGAGAAGAAAACCAGCGATCGTAAATCTTTGTGACTTCTATCGCCATTGGGCTATCTAGCACTACCTGCCAGTTTTTCAACACGCCCTCCCGATGCAGTTGTCCTAAATAGAACAGAATTTCTTGCGTTCGACCCACTGCAAACGCAGGGATCATTATGTTCCCACCTCGCGCTTCTGTTTCGGCAATAATCTCTCTTAACTGCTGAACGGTGTCCTCAATCGGTCGATGATTGCGGTCTCCATAGGTTCCCTCCATCAATAAAATGTCGGCCTTTTCCAGAAAACTCGGATCTTTCATGAGAACCGCATTTTTATTGCCTAAATCGCCTGTGAAGACGATTGTCTTTTGACGATTTTTTTCGGTAAATGTGATTTCTACAATTGCTGAGCCAAGGATGTGACCGGCATCGTGGAAAGTACAATAAGCATCTTCAGATAAATTAAATTGAGTGAGATAGTCTTTGCTTACGCAACGGGAAAGCGCTTCATGCACGTCATTTTCACTATATTCCGGCTCAAGTGGTTTTTTGCCTTTGCGCAGGCGCTTGCGGTTTTCGCGCTCTAAGTCACTTAAATAAATATTAACTGCATCAAGCAGCATAATTTCCAATAGATCAGCAGTGGCATCTGCGCAGAAAATCGGGCCACAAAACCCTGCTTTAACAAGCTTAGGTAGCAAACCACTATGGTCTAAATGAGCATGCGACAGCACAACGGCATCAATATCTCGAGGATTAAATGCGAAATGCTCTTTTCCAAGGCGTTTAATAGAACTTGAACCTTGATGCATGCCGCAGTCCAATAGCACCTTTCCCAAGGCGGGTGTTTCAATTAAGTGACAGGAACCTGTCACCTCCTGCGCTGCACCTAAACATCTGATTGTTGCCATATTCGCTTATCTCCTCATAATTCCCAATTGCATTATTTCAAGTTGCATCAATCCAAGTTGATACTGCGCTGATGAACCTTTCTCTTCAAGCGCTATTGCTTGCATTGTTTGATTCACGTCAAACTTCAAATGGTTTTTTGGTAGCATAGGGAACTGCTGAAATTCAAAGTGTTCAAATAACGCGTTTGCTTTATGTTAGACCACTTATAACAGACCAAAAGGAGTCATTATGTTAAGAGCTATTCCCGATTTAATAAGCGAAGTCAAAGCAAAGATAAGGTGCATAAGCGCTGAAGAAGCCGCAAAGGAACGAGAAAACAATAAAGGATTATTAATTGATGTGCGCGAGCCTGCTGAACATTCCGCCAAGCCAGCCAATGGTGCGATTAACATTCCCAGAGGGCTGTTGGAAATGAAACTAATGGAAATCGAAAAAGACCCAGATAAACCTATCTATTTGCATTGTGCGTCGTCTGCAAGAGCGGCATTATCAGCAGAGCAGCTCGCAAGGGTAGGCTATACCAACGTGAGTGTTATTACCTGTAGCGTTGAGGAAATACAAAAAGCGTGCAGCTGAGGTTGCGCGCTTTTTGTTTTAGCCTTACGTTTTATCTAGACATTGGCATTGTGATAAACGTTTTGCACATCGTCACAATCTTCAAGCATGTCCATAAACTTTTCAAACATGGGCATGTCGTCTTCGCTAATATCTTTTGTTTCTTGCGGAACCCAAGAGATTTCTTCTACCTCAAATTCGATGCCGTCAAAGGCTTCCTGAAGCGCAGTTTTTGCTTTAAAAAATTCCGTATGAGGCACATAAACGCTTACTTGCCCTTCATCGACTTCCACATCGTGAACATCAACATCCGCTTCCATTAACGCTTCAAGTACTGGTTCATCGTCATCCCCTGCAAATACAAAAATAGCCAGATGGTCAAACATAAATGCAGCTGAATTTTGTGTTCCAAGTTTACTGTCGGTTTTTGTAAAGCAATTGCGAACATCCGTAATCGTTCGGTTCACGTTGTCTGTTAAACAATCTACTATTACCATGCAGCCACCCGGACCAAAGCCTTCATAGCGTGCAGGTGAAAAATCCTCCCCTGCTCCACCGGCGGCCTTGTCGATGGCCTTATCAATGACATGGGCGGGTACTTGGTCTTTTTTGGCCTTATCAATTAATCGACGAAGCGAGAGATTTGCATCTGGGTCTGTGCCACCGTTTTTAGCGCAAACGTATATTTCTTTGCCGTATTTGGAATATACCTTCGTTTTTTGCGCCGCTGTTTTTGCCATGGCGACTTTACGTACTTCAAACTTTCTTCCCATAATGTGCTCTTATTATGTTGTGTGATATGTATATGTATTGCTTATATGCGCATTTTACGTGCAAATACAGGCGCGTAAAACCCTGTTTTCCGATTGTTTTAAAAAACGGATTATTCTTAGGCTAAATGTGCCTGAGCCAAATATTTGCGAGACTGCATTTCTTGCAAACGACTCAGGCAACGTTGAAATTCAAAATTCAAGCGGCCCTTGCCATAAAGTTTTTCAAGCGGCACTTCAGACGACATGATCAGTTTTACTTTGCGCTCATAAAATTCATCAACCATGGCAATAAAGCGCCGCGCAATGTCATCTACCCGTTCATCCATTTGCTCAACATTCGCAAGCAGCACTGAATTATATTCTTTACTGATTTCAATATAATCAGATTGGCTTCTGGGCCCGTCGCAAAGCGCTCTGAATTCAAACATGATAACACTTTCTGCCTTTCGCATAGCGGGAATATTGCGCCCTTCAATCTCAACAAAGGTATTGTCCTCGCCTTTTTCTGCCGCGAGTAAATCAAAGTACTTATTGAGATTACGCTGGGCATCATCATCAAGTGGATAGTGATAGATTTCAGCACGCTCGAGCGTTCTTAAGCGATAGTCATTCCCGCTATCCACATTAATTACACGCGTATTTTCGTTAATCAAATCAATGGCAGGAACAAAGCGAGCTCGCTGCAAACCGTTTTTATATAGCTCATCCGGTACAATATTAGAGGTCGCCACCAAAACAATGCCATGAGCAAACAATTCCTGTAGCAATGTGCCCAGTATCATGGCATCCGTGATATCCGAAACAAAAAACTCATCAAAACAAATAATGCGCGTCTCTTTTGCGATTTTTTTTGCGATGATTTTTAAAGGATCTGATTGTTTATCAAGTAATTTGAGCTCTTTGTGCACTCGTTGCATAAAGCGATGAAAATGCACGCGCATTTTATCTTCAAAGGGTAGGCAATCATAAAAGGTATCAACCAGATACGTTTTGCCACGACCAACACCGCCGTAAAAATAAATGCCCTGGATACCGGGCTTTTTCAGACCTTTACCAAAGGTTTGCGCCAGTTTTACGCGCCATGTCGTCTTTTTTTGCGTTTGCGTTAACTCATCATAGAGACGCTGCAACTCTTTCACCGCATTTTCTTGTGCAAGATCATACTGAAACTCAATTAAGGTCAGATCTTCCTGATACTTTTCCCAGGGGGTCATAACAATGAAACTACTCTATGGCTCGCAATTTAAATTAGGGCGGGATTATACAAGTTTCGACAAATAATGCGCAATTTGTTGATTAAAGACTTGCGAAAGTTCGACTAATGTTCAATGATCTCCTCATACACCTGCAAAGCTCAGCACGTAAACAACAAATTGAAATAAAGAGCAGAACCGGAGAGTAAAATGGACATTGTGAGCATTATCATTGGTCTGGTCATTGGCTTAGCCATTGGTTTTATTGTGGCGTGGCAATGGCAAAGTGCACAGGCCAAAAAGAAAAGTCTCAATCTTACTCGCTCAGAGAGAGAGCTCAAAACAATGCTAGCCCAGCAAGCTCAGCATCATATTGAAGCAAGCCGGGAATCTATTGAAGCCATGCAGCTTCGCCTTGAGCAACTTTCGGCAAATATCCAGCAATATGAGTCATCTTTACAGGTTGGAACCGAAGAAACAGATAAAGTCAGCTTTTTTGGTGAACATGCTGGCATGTTTCTACGTAATAGTACCAAAGACAAAGCATCAAACGATGCATCCAATGTAAGCGATGCACCGCCGCGTGACTTTGCCAATAACGGCTCAGGATTGTTCGTTGGAAGCGTAATTAAAAACGAATCGGCAAATAAATAACTTGTAATCTGAACTATTGCCCTTAGATCCGAGTCATTAACAGGTACTTGGATTTAGGAGTAAAAAGTTACATGAAGCAATTGATACGCCGCACTTTTGTCGGCATCACCGCCGCTCTCTTTGTCGTTACCGCAGTCAGTCAAGCACAAGCAGGAATCCCCTTTTTCTCGGACGATGAAATGCCGTCCCTTGCGCCGATGCTTGAAGAGACTACACCTGCCATTGTCAGTATTGCCGTTGAAGGTACGCAAACATCTCGTCAGCAAGTACCCGAAATGTTTAGATATTTCTTTGGTAACCCTGAGCAGACACCAAGAGAACGCCCTTTTAGAGGTTTAGGCTCAGGGGTAATTATCGACGCTGAAAAAGGTTATGTTGTGACCAACAATCATGTGGTTGATAACGCCGATAAAATTCTTGTGAAATTAACAGATGGCCGCGAATTTGAAGCAGAGAAGCTTGGTTCTGACGCGCAGAGCGATATTGCTTTGCTTAAAATTGATCCTGAAAACCTTACCGATGTGAAATTAGCCGATTCTGACAAACTTAGAGTCGGTGATTTTGTTGTTGCTATTGGTAATCCTTTTGGCTTAAGCCAAACCGTAACCTCTGGCATTGTCAGTGCTTTGGGTCGTTCTGGCCTAAACATTGGCGGCTACGAGGACTTTATTCAAACCGACGCGGCAATTAACCGAGGCAACTCAGGTGGCGCTCTGGTTAACTTGCGTGGTGAATTAGTCGGTATCAACACGGCTATTTTTGGTCCTAATGGTGGAAACGTCGGTATCGGCTTTGCAATCCCGAGCAATATGATGAAAAGCCTGGTCGACCAAATCGTTGAATTTGGCGAGGTCCGTCGAGGACTGTTAGGGATTTATGGAAACGATGTAGATGCTGGTTTAGCTGAGGCAATGAATTCACCCGCAAATAAAGGTGCCTTTGTTAACGAAGTAAACGAAGATTCTGCTGCTGATAAAGCGGGTATTCAATCAGGTGACATAATCACTGCTATCAACGGAAATTCTTTAAATAGCTTCAACGAATTGCGTGCCAAAGTGGCGAGTTTGGGCGCAGGTGCTAAAGTGACTCTGACCATTATCCGCAATGGTAAAAAACAGGATGTTGAAGTTACATTAGATGCCGCAGAAGCTATGCAGGCCCAAGCCGAAGAAATGCATCCAGCGCTTGAAGGTGCAACGTTTGTAACTGGAGAAGACAGAGCAGGCAATGCAGCAGTTGAGGTAACGGAAGTTATCGAAAATTCACCTGCGGCAAGGATCGGTTTGCGCACAGGAGACGTTGTGGTCGGCGTAAATCGTAAACGTATTTCAAGCGTGAGCTCTATGGCTGAAAGTATTGAAGAAGCAAATGGTGTCATTGCGCTAAACGTACAGCGTGGTAACAGCAACCTGTTTGTGATAATTCGTTAACGATAGGGATGTAGTCATTTCAATGCGTTGATTATATTAAAACGTCGAGAGCCGCCACTTTAATGGCGGCTTTTTTATAATGAGGAAATGGATTTATGCTGTGTTGCTTAAAACATGTGATGGTTAACGACAGCGCTTACATTGTTTATCACTGAAACAAAATTAAAGCCAATTTGTAGCAAAAGCATAGCAAAATTATACAATGTCTTCTGAAAAAAGCTGCGGAACACAGTCTTCTTTCTTTGCTTTGTTTAACCACCAAAGACAAAAGCTGGCAACAATGACGCCAGCAAGCAGATTTGACGCCGCAATTGCGTAATAAATCGCCTGGCTATCAAAATATAAACTGGCAAAAAAGCTCAAGGGAACGTAAAGCATGGCGGTACGAATAAGATAGTATGCAAGTCCAGTTACCGAATGCCCTAAAGAATTAAATGCGGCTGACGACACAATCACAATCCCGTAGCCAAACAAACTCAAGGTGACGACTGATAGGTAACGGTAGGCTTCTTCTCCCACCTTTTCTGATGAAGCAAGCGCATTTGCTATAGGCAAGGCTGCAAAATAAAAGATCACAGCAAGCAACAGCGCCCAGACAAAGCAAATCAAATAACATTTTTTAAGTGCTTCCAACACTCTCCCTCTGTTACCTGCCCCCCAATTCTGTCCGGCAATTGGGCCTATTGCAGCAGACAGCGCCAGCATGGGAATGCACGCAAAGGACTCGATACGTGTTGCCACGCCAAAAGCGGCTACAGTAGCGTCACCGTAAGAGGCTAAAATCGAAGTCACCACTGCAATGCCAATGGGATTAACAACGCTTCCCGCGCCTGCGGGCAAGGCAATCTTTAGCACCTCTTTTATAGATGCCATCAGCTCCTGAATAGGCGGCAGCGCGATTACAATAAGCTGCTCGCGAAAATACGCTAAATAAAGGGCGAAAATAAAGGTTAAAATTCGAGCCACTAAGGTTCCGTAAGCCGCCCCTTCAATACCCAGAGATGGAATAGGGCCATAACCGAAAATCAAAAGTGGTGTAGCGGCAACGTTAACCACCGCTGCTCCTATCATGATCAAACTTGGCCAAAAGGCATCTCCTACTGAGCGGATCACTGCGTTAGCAACCATCGGGATAACCAAAAATGGCATCGAAATGTACCAAATTTGCATGTAACGCGTGAGAAGTTGCAGTACTTCACCTTTTGCGCCTAATAAGCCGAATAAAGGCTCAATACTGAAAAAGCCTGCCAGAGATATTACTAAAACGATAAGCGTTGCCAGAATTAAACTGTCTGTTGAACGGCGTTTGGCTGTGCTTCTATCTTTTGCGCCAACGCTACGAGATACAACTGACGCCGCTCCTGCCCCCAGCCCGCTTGCTAAACTTGCGATTGCCATGGTGACCGGAAAGGTAAATGAAAGCGCTGCAAGCTCGTTTGTGCCTAATTTACCAACAAAATACGTATCGACAATTGAGACAGAAAATACAGCAACGATCCCCGCCACCATGGGCAGGGTTAGATTGGCGATTGATTGATAAATTGATCCTTGCGTTAAATCCCTATCGCTTTTTGCCATGTGAAAAGCATTCTCATATTTTTTATAGAACTAATGCATAGTCTGGCGAGCTTTTTTATGATCACAAAAACAAAATTCAATAAAACTAAAATCAAAAAAAGCGGGCAAATTGCCCGCTAGAAATTTAGTGGCTTATTAAGATTAGCCTTTGTGCTCTAAAGAAGAGGGGTGAAGGACAATGCGTACTACGCCTTCGTCATCTTTAACAAAGCCCCATGTTTTATCCACAGAAGTTACACCGTCTTTATTGGTGAAATGCACTTTACCAATGGTTGAAGCACTGTCACCCGCAATAAACACCGCGTTATTTTCAACTTCGCACTTGGTCCAGCCCATTAAAGCGAAACCTTTGTCGTTAGGGAAATTGTCATCACCGCCTACAAAATAAGATAAAGCACCTTCGCTGGTAGGACGGAATGTTTGAGGAACAACAGTTAAGGTAGGTTTAAACAGTACCGCACCCATTTGGTAACCATAAGCGGCGTCAATGATGTCTTTTGCCAATGCCTTGGCAGCATCGTGTCCCTTTTCTTGATTTGTGCTGCTGATTTCTAGCAAAGCGTTACACCAACCTTGCTGAGCATTCAAAACTTCTTGCTCGCTCAAACCTTGATTAACAACCTTGACATCGGCCACTGCGCTTAACGATAACGAAGCCGCGCCAAGTAATACTGCCAAACTTTTTAGTTTCATATTGTTTCCTTATAACATAACGAGAGTGATAAAATCGAAATGTTATACGGTAACGATTTAACTTAGGGACAAAAATAATTGCTCGATTTTATTTTATTAATAAATAAGAAAAAGCAGATGAAACATATTGCATGTAGAGCCTGTTTATCTGTGACCAATATTTGGATTAGGCCTACAATTGCCGAGAACACAATCTATAAACAAAAATAAACACCTGCTAATGAAATTTGCTATGATCAAAACTTAAGCTGTAAACGTTTGGAAAGCATGACCTTATTTAGTCGAATTTTAATTGCCGTTTTAAAACCCGTAATGCTTGGCATTGTGGTTGCTGCCATTTTGCTCGCCTTTTTTCCGGAATTCCGGCAAGGTGCGGGTTTGGATTTAAACATTTTCAAAAATAGCCAAACGATACCGCCTCGAATGAGCTATTACGACGCGCTTGAAAGAAGTGCGCCTGCCGTAGTCAATATTTACAGTATTAGTCTGGAAAACGACAATCGAATATTTCGAAGCCGTCGAACTTACGAACGCACATCGCTAGGTTCTGGCGTCATTATGAGTGACGATGGCTATCTGCTGACTTGTTATCATGTTATACAAAATGCCGACAGCATCTACGTAACCTTGCAAGACAGTCGTTTGCTGCAGGCCCAATTAGTGGGTTTTGATGAAATTACCGATTTGGCTGTATTGCGTGTTTTTGCTGAAGATCTCCATGTCATCCCGCAAATGGAAAACCCTGATTTGCGAGTGGGCGATGTTGTGATGGCAATAGGCAACCCTCTAGACCTTGGTCAAACCATTACATCAGGTATCGTTAGTCGTGCCGGCTTAAGCACGTTTTCTACATTCTTTGATTTTATTCAAACCGACGCTGTGCTTAATCAGGGAAATTCTGGCGGAGCTTTGGTTGACAGCAACGGTTATCTTGTAGGGATCACCAACGCTAACTTTAAAACTATTGACGAGCGACGCAGAGTCACAAGTGTTGATGGTGTTAATTTTGCTGTACCTTATGAATTAGCAAGACGGGTTATGGACGAAATTATACTTAACGGTAAAGTTACCCGAGGACAGTTGGGGTTTACCGGCGGTGAGCTAAGAGACAACCCCGGAATAGTAGTTGATTCAGTTAGCACGAATAGTCCTGCCGCGGCAGCGGGACTACAAGTCAACGACATTTTATTAGAAATCAATGGAACCGAAGTGAATAGCGCGGCAAAAACGCGAGACTTGATTGCTGAAACTAAGCCCGGCTCAGAAATGACCTTGGTCGTGAGCCGAGATGGTGAAATTATTGAAATGACAGTGGTCGTTGGTGAACTTTTGCCGCAAATGATCGCGCGCGGCTAACACCGCACGCCACTAGGTAGTTTCTTTTTTTAAATTGTTGCTTAACCGTGAACCCGTTCGATATTAGCGCCTAGCCCACCAAGCTTTTCTTCAATGCGCTCATATCCTCTATCTAAGTGATAAATACGGTTTACCGTTGTTGCCCCTTCTGCAACAAGTCCTGCGATTACTAAACTTGCGGATGCTCGCAAATCAGTCGCCATTACCTGAGCGCCTTTTAATTTAGAGCCGCCAGAGGTCACCGCATTATTCCCTTCTAAATCAATTTTTGCTCCCATGCGCTGGAGTTCAGGAACATGCATGAAGCGATTTTCAAAAATGGTTTCGGTTATCACACCAGCCCCTTCAGCTAAGGCATTTAAGGTAACAAACTGAGCCTGCATGTCAGTAGGAAAACCAGGATGTGGCATGGTTTTAAGTGATACGGCTTTTGGTTGCTTGCCTTGCATGTCAAGCTCTATCCAGTCATCCCCCGTTGTAATCGTCGCGCCTGCTTGTTCCAATTTACTTAGCACTGCATCAAGCGTATGTGGCGCAGCTTTCTCACAACGAATACTGCCTCTAGATATCGCCGCTGCGACCAAAAATGTGCCTGTCTCAATTCTGTCTGGCAAAATGCTGTATTCACAACCATGCAAGCTTTCAACACCTTCAATGGTAATATTATCTGAACCTGCTCCCGACACCTTTGCGCCCATCGCGTTTAAACAATTGGCTAAATCGACAATTTCAGGCTCCCTGGCGGCGTTTTCAATAACGGTGGTGCCGTCTGCAAGTGCCGCTGCCATCATAAGGTTTTCAGTGGCTCCAACGCTCACAATATCCATAAAGATACGCGCACCTTTCAAGCGACCATTTACCGATGCCCTGATATACCCTTCTTCAACATCAATCTTCGCGCCCATTTTTTCCAATCCGCTTAAATGCAGATTGACCGGACGCGCACCAATGGCACAACCACCCGGGAGAGAAACGTTTGCCCTGCCGTGTTTGGCTAAAAGAGGACCCAAAACCAGGATAGAGGCTCGCATGGTGCGAACAAGCTCATAAGATGCGGTGATGCTATTTAAGCGACTAGCGTCGATTTCTACGGTGTTTTGTGCCGTTTGATTCGTAGATGCGCCAAAGTCCTTAAGCAGTAACAAGGTCGTATTGATATCGCGTAAGTTGGGCACATTTGTATATGTGCAGGCAGAGTCTGCTAACAAACTAGATATTAAAACGGGAAGCGCCGCGTTTTTTGCACCTGATATGACAACCTTGCCCTTCAATGGCGGGCTTTTTTTGATGACCAATTTATCCACGATATTAATACCTAATCTTTGCTTTGCTTATACAACTTTCGCTGTCAGCTATTTTTATTGATTGAAAAGCTTTTCTCGCTGCCACTGTGCGTTTGAGAACGTTTTAACAGAAAGTGCGTGAATAGTGCCATCGGCAATCTGTTTGGACAAGGGGGAAGAAATCATTTGTTGGCGTTTGACGCGAGACATTGTCTCAAACTGATCGTCAACAGCAATAACTTGATAATGGGTGCCTTCGCTTTTAACGAATACTTGCTCTATACCGGTCGCTTGTTTTACTAAATCTGCGACTTCTTCATTTGTCATGTAGTGCCTCTTTTTGCTGGTTTGAGTTATTCACTGGTACTAAGCAAAGCCTCGGCGTTGCTTAACTTAGCTAAATCAGATAATTTTTGAGGGATGTGTAAAAAGCATACCCTAACATCGCGTTTATTGAAATCACGTACCGCGTTTATCAACCAAGCCAATCCTGCGGTATCGACACGCTCTACCTGATTCAGGCTGATATCCACTTTTTTCGCTTTGTCAATTGTTGTGCAGTCTTTATTGCTCAACATAGCAATCAGGTTCTGAGAAAGCGTATCAAGTGTTAACTCACCCTTCAGTTTTATCAGCGCCTGATCCTTATCAGAAAAACTCAACTGCACTATTCGTCTTCCTCGTCGTCTTCCTCATCACTAACCTCGGGAGCGGGTGCTTCACCATCGCTTAACTTAATAGGCTGATTGATGCTTTCTCTCATATTTGCAATGACTGCTTGTATTCCGTCTTTTCGAAGCATACCTTCAAATTCGCTTTGCTTGGAAGAAAGCAGAGAAATGCCCTCCGCAATCATGTCGTATGCCTGCCACTCGCCGCTCTTGCGATCTTTACGTACTTTAAAAGCAACTTTGATATCCGGTCGGTTTCCGTCTTTGATAGTGGCTCTCACAGTTACATCGGTGCGATCTTCGTAGTCAAAAGCGGGTTCAAACTCCACCACTTGGTCATCATAATACCCCATTGCTACGGCGTAACTTGTGATCAAATACTGTCTGAACACCGATACAAACTCCAGTAAATCCTTCTTCTCGGTTGTTCTTGCATACTTGCCAAGCACTTTGAATGCACTAAAGCGGTAATCGATATAAGGAAGTAACTCTTCTTCCATGATAGTGCGCAAAATCTCAGGGTCCTGCTTGATGTTTTCCTGCTCAGCTTTGATCCTGTCGAAGGTTTTAGAAGCCACTTCTTGTACCATCATATAAGGGTCAGTCATGTCTACACTATCTGACTTTTGCTGCGCCGTTGCGTTAGACAACCCGGTGGCAACGATGAGCAATGCAGCACACAGGCTGGTAAAGCCTTTATGTAATTTGGACCAATATGTCATATTTTGTACTCTGTTACCTAAACTTATCATTCTATATATTCTCTTAAACAAAATTAGTGGCTTTCAACACACAAGTGTTTTTTTGTCGCTACCTTTAGTCGCTACCTTGGTTAAACAAAAATTGACCAATCAAATCCTCTAATACAAGCGCGGATTTGGTATCGAATATTTCTTCGCCCTCAGTTAAATACGGGCAGTTTTCATATGGTGCTGATTGGCAAACACCATCTTCCTCAATCATTTCCAAATCTTCCGGAAAAATAAAACCCGGTTGCAAACCAATGAACTGTTCGCCTAACAAACCAGAAGTCAAAATTGAAAGACTGCTGGTATCAGGAAAAGTCTGCTCATATTCTGACGATATTTCCAATTCGACCATGGGAACCAGATCTTGTTCATTCAGATATATACGAGATACTCGCCCCACTACCACGCCGCCGACTTTTACTGAAGAACGGGGCTTTAATCCGCCGATGTTATCAAAGCGAGCCGTTAGCTTATAAGTCTCTCCACCACCTGCCATGCCCTGATTGGCCACTCTCAAAGCAAGCAGTAATGCAGCGCCAATTGCCAAGGCGACAAAAATTCCTACCCACAATTCTGTTCGTTTGCTAATCATTCATAATCCTAATAAATAAACGCACTTAGCTAATACCAAACATAAGCGCAGTTAACACAAAATCTAGTCCCAAAATAGATAAGGATGAGAAAACGACTGTTTGAGTCGTTGCCTTACTGATACCTTCGGAAGTTGGAATACAGGAATATCCCTTGTACAGCGCAATCCAGACGACGACTAGCGCAAATACTATACTCTTGATAACACCATTGACGACGTCTTTATTCCATTCAACAGTCGACTGCATGATTGACCAGTAACTTCCTGAATCAACGCCAAGCCAGTCCACGCCAACAACATGCCCGCCTAAAATACCGACCGCTGAAAATATCAAAGCTAGCATTGGCATACTGATCACGCCTGCCCAAAAACGAGGCGAAATTACGCGTCTTAAGGGATCAACCGCCATCATTTCGAGTGAACTTAGTTGCTCTGTAGCCTTCATTAGTCCAATCTCAGCAGTTAGCGCGCTTCCTGCACGACCGGCAAACAACAATGCCGTGACAACAGGACCTAACTCTCGCAGTATGGATAATGCGACCATTGGCCCTAAACTTCCCTCAGCGCCATAGTTTACCAAGATGGTATAACCTTGAAGTGCCATAACCATGCCGATAAAAAGTCCCGACACCATGATTATCAGCAGCGACTGAACGCCAACGACGTACATTTGCTCAATGGTTAATTTGATATTTTTCCATTTCGGGAACGCGAAAAGTGCTCCAAAAAGCATAATACTGGACGCGCCGACTGAGGACACTTTTTGAAGCGTTGAACGACCCAAGTCATGCAAAAAACTCATGCTTTTGCTCCAATCAGACTGTCGCTGATATTGTCTGCCGGAAAATGGAAAGGAACAGGGCCATCTGCATTGCCATTTAAAAACTGCTGGACGAGTTCAGATTCTGAGTCTTTAATTTGCTCAGGTGTGCCTTCCCCAATGATTTTTTTATTTGCCAGAATATAAACATAATCGGCAATAGTGAGTACCTCACTGACATCATGCGTGACTACAATTGAGGTGACGTTCAGCGCTTTACTTAAGGATTTAATCAGTTCGACTAAAACGCCCATCGAAATCGGATCCTGTCCGGCAAAAGGTTCGTCATACATTATTAAATCTGGATCTAATGCAATTGCGCGAGCCAGTGCAGCGCGCCGCGCCATACCACCAGATAATTCACTTGGCTGCAAATGCGCAGCACCGCGAAGCCCTACCGCTTCAAGCTTTAACATGACCACGGTGCGAATAATGTCTTCGTCAAGTTTGGTATGTTCGCGCAACGGAAACGCGACGTTGTCAAAAACAGACATGTTAGTAAATAAAGCCCCGCTTTGGAAAAGCATGCTCATTTTGCGTCTTAATTCGTAAAGTCTATTGCGAGAGACACCGTGCACGTCTTCTCCCTGAAAAATGACAGAGCCTTTGTCTGGTGTCAGTTGCCCGCCGATGAGCTTAAGAAGTGTCGTTTTTCCGATCCCGCTTGGCCCCATGATGGCAGTAATTTTACCGGTTTTTACTTCAAGAGAAATACCGTCATAAATCACCCGCTCAGCACGGCTAAAAGTCATGTTTTTTACGCTTACTATATGTTCAGACATCTTTTTGCTTACGATACAAACCAACCGGCCAGGCCTGGATAGTTTGAGCGCCTTATTTCCTTTTTATTTCTATCTCGTTCCAATACCCAAGAACATTACGTAGTGATCATTAAATTTTAGTCATTCACAGTGCGGGAGATATGACAATGATTCGGCGAGATAGTTAGAGCGTGTTTACCTTTGTTCATTAATTGTGTTGGGGTCTAAAATTGGCGAGAACAAGGCATTACTAATGAAGTTTGGTGATTCCAAACGAATTAGGAATAACGCAGTTATCGCCAATTTTAGGCCCAACCCGCAGGGCAGTGGCCATTTACTTGCTATACTGCCCAAAAATCCGCTTATTTGGAAGCACCAAACTGCGCAAATTTTTGATTGTCTAGCAAGTAAATGGCCTACTGCACAATTAATAAACAAAGGTAAACACGCTCTAATTAGCTTCCAGAAGTAATGATATTTTAGCCTTTTTCAAGTCAATCTGCCGTATAAAAATGCACTATTTTATCTAATTTGTTGTTATAGCTTATTTCTATGAACATAATTGTGGGTTATTACATCTAAAATGTTACAATTTGCGACACGTATTTGGTATGTCGCTCATATAATTAGAAGAAACCTGTGGTAATACATTTTATAATCTTTATTGTTGGTCTTGTAATTTTAAGCTGGAGTGCTGATCGTTTTGTCTACGGCGCATCAGCGCTGGCAAAAAACATCGGTGTTTCGCCCATGATGATTGGTCTCACAATCGTCGCAATGGGTTCATCTGCGCCTGAAATAGTGGTGGCTGCAACGGCATCGATAAACGGTAATGTGGATACCGCCGTAGGTAATGCAATTGGTTCGAATATTACCAATATCGCATTAGTGCTGGGTTTAACAGCATTATTCAAACCCCTGATGGTCTCTTCAATTACGCTTAAGCGCGAATTACCCGTCTTGCTGGTTATTTCTCTGTTAGCGGTTTATTTTATTGACGATAGCTATTTATCTCGGATTGAAGGGATTGTACTTATTACACTCTTTATTCTGGTTATTGCGGGAATGGCAGTGCTTTCATTCAAAGTTGAGAAAAACGACCCCTTAATCGCAGAGACAGAAACTGAAATACCAAAGGGTGTAACCACTTCCGTTGCCGTATTTTGGGTAGTTGTTGGCTTGATACTTTTACCCTTAAGTGCCAATTTTTTAGTAGACGCTGCGGTGGAAATAGCGCGCTATTTTGGAATAAGTGAACTGGTAATAGGCCTGACCATAATTGCAATAGGTACGTCGCTACCCGAACTGGCAGCAAGCATAGCAGGAGTAATGAAAGGAGAGGATGACCTTGCGCTTGGCAATATCATTGGCTCAAACATTTTTAACCTGTTAGCTGTGTTGGCCATGCCAGGACTTATTGCACCAGGATTGCTTGATGAAAACGCGGCCAGTCGGGATGCGATGGTGATGCTTGGCCTTACAGTGCTATTGTTTGTATTTTGTTTTAATATTAGAGGCGCAAGTAAGCTAACTCGCATAGAAGGCGGCGTTTTTGTGCTGGCCTTTATCGCTTATCAAATTTGGTTATTCAGTTAAATGACGTATTTAGAGTCCGCAAGGCGCACCTTCGAATTACAAATTAATTCACTTCGCCAATTAAGTGATAAACTTGACGTTAGCTTTTCTCGTGCTTGCGACTTGCTGCTTGGTTGCAAGGGTAAAGTTGTTGTATCTGGCATGGGAAAGTCTGGACACATCGGAAATAAAATAGCAGCCACTTTAGCCAGTACAGGCACACCCGCTTTTTTTATGCATCCCGGAGAAGCCAATCATGGTGATTTTGGCATGCTCAGTAAAGATGACGTACTTATTGCCATTTCAAACTCTGGTGAAACAAGTGAGCTGTTAAATTTGCTTCCTGCCGTTAAACGTCTTGGTTTACCGATTATCGCGATTACAAACAATCAGCAAAGCAGTCTGACTCGTTTCGCTAACGAAAGTCTCTTTTTACATGTGGAAAAA
The DNA here is from genome assembly GCF_004798935.1 of Ningiella ruwaisensis. Taxonomy (GTDB): domain Bacteria; phylum Pseudomonadota; class Gammaproteobacteria; order Enterobacterales; family Alteromonadaceae; genus Glaciecola; species Glaciecola ruwaisensis. Next base: position 317,189 of record NZ_RAHT01000005.1, read on the forward strand.
GAAGCGTGTTCACTTGGCCTTGCCCCCACTACCAGTACAACCGCTACCCTTGTTTTAGGGGATGCATTGGCAATATCGCTTTTAGAAGCGAAAGGCTTTACTGCAGAAGATTTTGCCTTCTCACATCCCGGTGGCGCCCTTGGTAAGCGACTGCTTTTGAAGGTCGAAGATGTGATGGTCACCGGCAATGATGTGCCTTTGATTGCCTCTTCTGCAACACTTGGAGAAACTTTACTGGAGATGTCATCTAAGGGCTTGGGTATTACCGCTGTTACCACAAATGACAAAGTTGTAGGAATATACACAGACGGGGATTTAAGGCGCACCTTTGACAAGCAAATTGATTTACACACCACTTGCGTTAAAGAAGTAATGACCAAAAATGGAATTACTATAGATGCTGACAGCCTTGCAATAGACGCACTGAATTTAATGCAAGAGAAACGAATAAATGCGCTGATAGTTACCGATGCCAACGAGCGGGCGATAGGGGCAATCAACATGCATATGTTGTTGCGCGCCGGGGTGATTTGATGGCAACAGTAAATACGCTTTATGGACCAATTGATGAAGACATCTTGGGCGCTTGTGCATCTTTGAAATTACTCGTACTGGATGTGGACGGCGTGCTTTCTGACGGTGCGATTTACATGGGCAACAATGGAGAAGAACTTAAAGCTTTTAACGTCAAAGATGGTTACGGAATTAAGGCCGTTGCCAAGTGCGGTGTAGACATTGCGGTGATTACCGGTCGGCGTTCAAAAATTGTAGAAGACCGCATGTCAGCATTAAACGCTAAATTTATTGTACAGGGCGAAGAAGATAAATATCATGCGCTCATCGACATTATGAAATCACTGAATATAAGCAGTGAACAGGTTGCCAGTATTGGTGATGATATGCCTGATATGGGCTTGTATAAATTAAGTCACTTGAAAGTTGCGGTAGCAGACGCCCACCCCTTTATTAAACAGCATGCTAACGTGCAGTTAACTCTTAATGGCGGACAAGGTGCTGTAAGAGAGTTTTGTGATTTGATTTTACAGGCAAAAGGCTTACTGGATATGACGCATGGGGCGAGCTTATGAACCGAATCGGTTACAGCGTCGCGTTTATTTTTACCGTGGTTTTTCTTCTATACTTGCCTATTTTGCTCGATGACGATGTCGATACCGAAATAAGCGAAGATGACAGTCCATTGATTCCGAACTATCAGGCAGTCAATTTAAATAGTAAACTCTTTGATAAGTCGGGCAAGCTCAGTCATCAGGTAGCCGCAGCAAAAATGGAGCACTACGATGAGCTCGGTTTTGCTGTTTTCGAAAAGCCTGTGTATACGCTATATATGGATGACGGAGAGCCCTGGCGAATAACGGCTGATGAAGGCACGCTTTATAACAACAATCGCATTCAGTTAGAGAAAAACGTAAAAATAGTGAATCTTCGCACAAGTGAATTTGTCAAAGAAATTACTACCGAATTCATTGAAATCAATTTGCAAGAAAAAACGCTAAAATCTGATCAAATTGTTAATATTAGCGGAATAGACTACCGAGTGCAGAGTATCGGTCTTTACGGCGATTTAGTCACACAACAATATGAGTTAAGAGAGCATGTTCAAACCAAGTTTTATCCAAATCGCTAGCAGCCTTATTCTCTCGTGCTGTATTGGTGCATCTGTGGCACAAAGTACCGATGAGCGCTCTCAGGAAACCGAGGCGCTGCCGATTGATGCGTCTAACAGCACAATCAGTACCGACTTTCAGTTGCCCGTATCTTTGGATTCACGCACACAAAATCTCGATGGGAAAAATAAAACATCAATCTTTATTGACAATGTCATTATTCGACAAGGAAGTTTAGAGCTTCTCGCTGACCGAGTGGAAGTCGATGCAGGAGGAGGCCCTGGAAAGGAAATTATAATGGCAAGCGGCCAGCCAGCAAGTTATAAACAGCGCAAAGACGATGGCACAATGGTTGAAGCCAGAGCGAACGAAATTACTTATTTAGTCGAACCACGAACGATCTCATTAAAAGGCAATGCACTGATTATGCAAAACGAGGTGCAGGTGACAGGTGACTCCATTGTGTTTGACATGACAAAGGAGCAAATTCTCGCTTCAACAGACGATAACAGCGAGCAATCAGTGCGAACTGTTATCAGCCCGGGGGCGTTTGAAAACAAAGATGAAGATAAGAGAGACGACGGCAGTCCTCAGGAAAACGATGATCAGCAAAATAATGATGAGAATTAGCCGTGACCAGTAGTAAGCTTATTGCCAAGCATTTAGCAAAATCCTATAAATCAAGGCAAGTTGTGCGTGATGTAAGCATAGAAGTCGCTACAGGACAGATAGTAGGATTATTAGGCCCTAACGGAGCCGGCAAAACGACCACTTTTTATATGATTGTGGGATTGGTAGCGCTTGATAAAGGCGAAATCTTAATTGACCAGCTCGATATCTCAATACAACCGATGCACGAACGAGCGCGTCAAGGGATTGGCTACTTACCTCAAGAAGCTTCAATATTTCGTAAATTAACGGTATACGAAAACCTGATTGCCATTTTGCAAACCCGAAAAGAACTGAGTAAAGCCCAGCAAGAGCAGCAGGCAGATGAATTGCTAGATGACTTTAATATTAATCATATAAGAAATAATTTGGGCATGAGTCTGTCCGGGGGAGAGCGTCGCAGAGTTGAGATAGCGAGGGCCTTAGCTGCAAATCCGAAATTTATTTTACTCGATGAACCCTTTGCAGGTGTTGACCCTATCTCTGTTAATGATATAAAGAAGATCATATACCAATTGAAAGAACGCGGTATAGGTGTATTAATCACCGATCATAATGTAAAAGAAACGCTTGATGTATGTGAGCTTGCCTATATTGTGAGCCACGGAGAGCTAATAGCATCAGGTAGTTCTGATGAAATTTTAGCCAATCAAACCGTTCGAGATGTTTATCTAGGTGAACAGTTTGCCCTCTAGGTTTATTATCGGCGTATAAAAGAGCGAATCGTAACCAAAGGAAGTGAATGAAACCCTCGTTACAACTGAAGTTTAGCCAACAGCTTACTATGACCCCGCAATTGCAGCAGGCGATCAAACTGTTGCAGCTTTCTACGCTCGATTTACAACAGGAAATTCAAGAAGCTTTAGAGTCTAATCCCTTGTTAGAGATGGCCGAACCCGATTATTCAGACGGCAAAGACAGCGATCAAAAGTCTGATTCTGACAAAAATGACAGAGATGACCAAAGCGCTCAGCTAAATGGAGCCGAATCTGGCTCAAATAATGACAATGAATTATCTGGCTCCGATAATATGGACAGCCATGACGCGCTTGAGAAAGGCGATCTGCCCGATGATTTACCTTTAGACAGTTCCTGGGAAGAATACTTAGGGTCAAGCTCTGCTCCAATACGTATGATTGGCACTAATCCCGATGATGATTATGTCTTTCAGGGCGAAACCTCAGAAACTATTCAAGATCATCTAATGTGGCAGGTTGAATTAACGCATTTTTCTGAATTAGACCGCTCCATTGCAATTGCGATAATTGATTCGATAGACGAATCAGGCTACCTGACTACCAGTTGTGAAGACATATTAGATAGCCTGGATGATGAAGAAGTTGAATTGGATGAAGTGGAGTGCGTGCTAAAACGCGTGCAAATGCTCGACCCCGTTGGGGCCGGCGCGCGCAGTGTTCAAGAGTGCTTACTCATTCAACTCAAACAATTTGATGCCAACACGACCTGGTTAGAAGAAGCGAAAGCGCTTATTCAGGAACATTCTGATCTGTTAAGTAGCAAAGATTATCGAACGCTCATGCGTAAGACCAAGCTCAAAGAAGAACAGCTCAGAGAAGTCATGCGCCTACTTCAAACCTTGAATCCGAGGCCGGGAAGCGCCATATCATCCAGAGAACCCGAATACGTAATTCCTGACGTCAACGTATACAAGAAAAATGGCGTTTGGACCGTCGAGCTGAATAATGATGCTCTGCCTGCGCTTTCTGTTAACGAGACCTACGCAAAAATAGGAAAAACCTCCAAGAATCCGAACGATTCACAATTTATAAAGTCTCATTTACAAGAAGCGAAATGGTTTATTAAAAGCCTGGAAAGTCGCAATGAGACCTTGCTTAAAGTGTCGCACTGTATTGTTTCAAAGCAGCGAGAGTTTTTCGAAAAAGGGCCTGAAAAAATGGTGCCTATGGTGCTCAATGACGTGGCCGAAATGGTGGATATGCACGAGTCTACTATTTCGCGGGTAACCACCCAGAAATATATGCACACTCCACGTGGGATCTTTGAACTTAAGTATTTCTTTTCAAGTCATGTGGCAACAGAGTCAGGTGAAAATTGCTCGTCTACCGCCATTAGAGCATTGATAAAGAAAATGGTGGCGGCTGAACCAGCAAACAAACCACTAAGTGATAGCAAGATTGCGCAATTGCTCGCTGAGCAAGGTATTCAGGTTGCAAGGCGAACGATTGCAAAATACAGGGAATCGTTAAACATTCCCCCTTCCAATCAAAGAAAGAGTCTAATTTAGACGCAACAAGAGGACCTAGCATTATGCAAATTAACCTAACCGGTCATCATGTGGATATTACTGATTCATTGCGTAATTATGTGGACACCAAGTTTGAAAAACTTGAGCGCCACTTTGATCATATCACCAATGTGCATGTAATCTTGAATGTTGAAAAATTGAACCAGAAAGCGGAGGCCACGGTCCATTTAAACGGTGGCGAAATATTCGCCAACGCTGAGCATACAGATATGTACGCGGCGATTGACTCACTTATTGATAAACTTGACCGACAGGTTATCAAGCATAAAGAAAAGCTTAGACGTCACTAATTTTAAATAACACTCTATATGATCATATCAGACATCATATCGCTCGACCGAACGCAATGTTCGGTCGATTGCCATAGTAAAAAGCGCATTTTCGAAATCATTAGCGAGATTGCGATCAAACAAAATCCTCAACTGGATCAAAACGAAGTGCTGAGCAGCCTGCTGAATCGCGAAAAAATGGGAAGTACAGGTATTGGTAACGGTATCGCCATTCCTCACGGCAGAATAGAAGGTTTGAGCCAAATTGCAGCCATTATTGTAACAAGCGACGAGCCCATCGAATTTGACGCGATTGACAACAAGCCTGTTGATATATTTTTCGCGATTTTAGTACCCAATGAAGAGGCAGAAACACATCTTAAAGCGCTAGCAGGGATCGCGAGGAAGTTAAGCGACAAAGAGATTGTAAAAGCAATACGAAACGCAGAAAATAAAAATCAAATCGTCGCAGCGCTTGCTTAAATCTTTAGCATCGCTAACATAAAACCTGATATCTATTCAGACAGGAGCTAGGGATGAAGTTGTTGATCATAAGTGGTCGATCTGGATCTGGTAAATCTATTGCTCTGCGCTCTTTGGAAGATCTTGGTTATTACTGTGTTGATAATATCCCGGTTAATCTGCTCCCTACCCTCACTCATACCTTGGCAGACGAGCACGAACTCGTCGCTGTCAGTATTGACGTGCGCAACATGCCCAAAGCAGAAAAGGAAGTGGCTGAAATACTCGATTACCTGCCGGAATTTTGGGATATCACCATCATCTATATTGATGCCAGTGACGATGTACTTATCAAGCGTTATAGCGAAACGCGGCGTTTACATCCCCTATTTAAAAAATCACATTCTCTGACCGACGCAATCAATGCCGAACGAGAAATTCTGATACCTGTTGCCGAAAAAGCTGATCTGACTATTAATACCGATAGTTTGTCAGTGCATGATTTAGCTGAACTTATCAGAGAACGGGTGTTAGGGAAAAAAAGCACAGACCTTGTCATACTGTTTGAATCCTTTGGCTTCAAATACGGCATACCCAAAGACGCAGATTATGTTTTCGACGTAAGGTTTTTACCCAACCCACATTGGGACCCGGACTTGCGTCCTCTGACAGGTTTAGATGGACCGGTCGAAGTCTTTTTATCCGGACAGCCCCTGGTAATGAAGTTTATTTGGCAAGTGCAGAATCTCATCACGACCTGGCTTCCTCACCTGGAGCGAAACAATCGAAGTTATGTAACTATCGCCATTGGCTGCACTGGCGGACAACACCGCAGCGTTTTTGTCGCCAATTCTCTTGCAGAAGCCTTTAAGGCAACGCATGGAGATGTTCAGGTAAAGCATCGTGAGCTTAAAAAAATTAAAGGTGAGACAAACGGATGACAAAACGTATAAAGCAATCACTCACCATTATTAATAAATTGGGCTTGCATGCGAGAGCCGCAACAAAACTGGTGCAGTTAGCAAACACATTCGAAGCCGATATTTTACTCACTCAGGGAGAAAACACCGCGCCTGCCAACAGCGTGCTAGCGCTTATGATGCTTGAAAGCGGACAGGGCAAAACTATCGAAGTTACCTGTGAAGGGAAAGACGCTGAATCTGCCATGAGCGCCGTAAAGGAACTCGTTCAAAACAAATTTGATGAAGAAGAATAAGCCGCATGTCGGAAACTGCTGATCTAAGTAATACTCAGGCCAGATTGGAATCAATCAGTCGCTCGTTAAATGCAGGCGCATTTGTTCGTGTGCGACGCCTTTTGCTGGATTTGCCTGCCTCTGATGTGGCCTTGCTGCTGGAATCGTCTCCTGTTAAAACCCGTGACGAGTTATGGCGTCTATTGGATGCCGATTTTCACGGTGATGTGCTGGAGGAGCTCTCTGAGGACGTTCGAAACGGGATCATCACTAAAATGGTACCGTCCAATGTCGTTGATGCGCTTGAGGATATGGATACCGACGACTTGGCAGAAACGCTAAGCTCGTTACCGGAAGACGTATTACAAAGCATCTTAAAGTCGATGGATGCGCAAGACAGGCTCAGGGCTGAAAAAGCGCTTTCTTACGGAGAAGAAACAGCCGGTTTTATCATGAATACCGACACCATTACGCTTCGTCCAGACGTAAGCATAGATGTCGTGTTGCGCTATCTGCGCTTAAAAACCGAATTGCCTGAAAACACCGATACTTTATACGTGGTCAACCGACAAGACATTTTGATTGGTACCGTTTCTTTATCAAGCTTGCTTACCTCAAATCCAGATGTATCGGTAGAAGAAATCATGGATGATGAACCTGAAACACTGACAGCCGATATGCCGGATGATGAAGTAGCAAGTATGTTTGAGCGTTATAACTGGCTTTCGGCTCCTGTAGTAGATGACGAACGAAAGCTGGTAGGTCGTATTACAATCGATGACGTAGTCGATATTATTCGTGAAGACGCTGAGCACAGTATGATGAGTATGGCGGGTCTTGATGATGAAGAGGATACCTTTGCACCGGTAGGCCAAAGTACAAAACGCCGTTCGGTATGGCTAGGCGTCAATCTAGTCACGGCGCTATTGGCCGCAGCCGTGAGTGATATGTTTGAAAACACCTTAAGTCAGTTAGCGGTGTTGGCTATTCTGAATACGATTGTGCCAAGCATGGGCGGCGTGGCGGGTAATCAAACCCTAACGCTGGTGATACGCGGGATGGCACTTGGCCACGTTACTGGCAGCAACTCGCTTTGGTTAGTTAGAAAAGAGCTAGCCATTGGCTTTTTAAATGGTCTGATATGGGCAGTTTTGATTGCGGGAGTGATCGCGCTTTGGAAACAAGACTATATGTTGGGCGCTGTCATTGCCTTTGCCATGATGATGAATATGCTAGCAGCGGGACTTGCCGGGGCTACCTTACCCATTATTATGAAGCGCCTGAAAATCGACCCCGCTTTAGCTGGAAGTGTTATCCTGACCACCATTACGGATGTTGTTGGTATTTTCGCGTTTTTAGGCACTGCCACTCTGTTTTTATTGTAAATCAGCGCTTGGTAATCTGCGTACTAGTCATCAATTTCGTTTTCTCGCAACCACTGCTCTAGGGCTGGAACATCTTGTTCTAGCGCCATGTCCAGTTGCTCCATCCAGTCATGCACGTTTTCCCACCACGCGGGATGATCGCCCTGTTGGATCTGGTTTGCAGTACTCTGTACTCGTGATAAACCAACGGAGCCTGCAGCACCTTTTATCTTATGCGCTTGCGAGCAGACCTCGTCCTTATCTTGGGCTGCTAATGCTACCTTCATCACTTCCATATACTCGGGAATTTTCTCCTGAAAAACGCCCAAACTGGCTCTTACCATATCATCGCCGATGGTTTCTATCAGAGTTTGAAGTAATTCAGCATCCAGCACTTTTGGCGCTTCTTTTTCAATTCGTACTTTTGATTCGCCGTCATCACTTTTCGATTGAGTAATTGTTACTGCTTCGCTGTCTTCATGAGCAAAAAGCTCGTTAAACACCTGTATCATGCGGCTTTTCTTGACAGGTTTAGCAATGATGTCGTCCATACCGTTTTGCAGGTATTCTTCCCGCTTTTTGATTACGTTTGCCGTTAAGGCAACAATGGGTGTTTGTAAAACCAAATCCTCTTCCAATAAGGTTCTTGCCACGTCAAAACCGGTCATATCGGGTAACTGAATATCGAGCAGAATAAGGTCGTAGGTATTTGCTCTTACCATGTCGATGGCATCTTTACCGTTCATGGCAACACTAACCTTTTGTCCAAGCTTTTCAAGCAGGGCTTTTGCAACCATGACGTTAAGCTCAATATCTTCAACCAAAAGGATATTCAAGCCAGTCACCTTCAGCTCTTCCATTACAGCACGCTCTTCGGAGACTGTTACCGGCAAGGTGATTTCAAAGCACGTTCCTTTATTTAATTCACTATTGACTTCGATTCGACCACCCATTTTGTCGACCATTTGCTTACAAATCGCCAGTCCAATACCAGTGCCTGTTGCAGATTGGAAATCCTCTCGCTGCACCTGATAGTACATGGCAAAAATCTTATTGAGTTCTTTTTTAGGAATGCCAATGCCTGTGTCTTGAATTGTAAAATGGATATCAGCTGTGGTTTTACTGGTGTTTGTTGCAGATATGGTAAGTGAAACTGAGCCTTTGGGGGTAAATTTCACCGCGTTAAATAACATGTTCCATAAAACCTGCCTTAGACGCGTGCCGTCTGCCTCAAACGCGACTGGTACCGGGTCAATAATTTTATGATGAAAATCGAGTTGTTTGTCTTCTGCCAGCAAGCGAATAATGCTGGCAATTTCATTAACAAAGGCCTTGGTCGATACCGTTTTTAACTGGATCTCGACTTTATCGCGATCTAACTTATCTAAATCAATAATGTCATTGAAAATGTTACCCAAGGTTATTGCACTGGCATAAATTGTACTAACCCATTCAAATTGTTCTTTCGATAGCTGCGTGTCTCGCAACATACGACTTAAGCCCACAATACCGTTTAAAGGCGTTCGTAATTCATGCGATATCGTAGCAATAAACTTCGTTTTATCTTTACTGGCTTGTTCGATTTGCATTTGCGCCTGACGGCGTTCGGTCATATCTCTTCCAAATGCGAGTAAGCCGAGCCTGTGGCCGTCGTTATCGTAAAAGGGCACTTTTTGCATTTCGTAATATCGTTTGCGACCATCTGCAAACCGAAGCCAAAGCTCTTCTGTAATAGACGCATTACGCTCTAATACTTCATGATCAGAGGCGGCGACTTGTCTGGCTAGCTCTTCATCGTAAACTTCATGAGGCGTAAGCCCCAAAAGCTCTTGCTCTGTTTTCCCCGTCAGTTCTTCAGCCACCTTATTACAGCCAGCGAACTTTCCCTCTTCATTACGATAATAAATCAAATCTGGCGAGGCATCGATAATCGAACGAGTCAGGGTAGAAAGTCTTCTGGCCTGCATCTCTTGCTCTGACTTTTCTTTTATTTGCCGCTCCAGTTCAGAAAACATTTTTTCACGCTCTAACTGGGCGTTTTTACGTTGCTCAATTTCATAATTAAGCTGACGGATGTTGTTTTGTAGCTCACGATTTAAGATGACATCATGACGGCGCAACCGCTCGAGCTGCGAAACCGCCTCTTCCAGGTTGATGCGTGAATGCTCCAACTGTTTCACAAGCTCACTGAAAAAATATAAGACCCAGGGCGCGCTGATTAACGTTAGTACAATTGCACTAATAAAATCGTCAATCTCTATATCACTGCCCATACTTGCTCTGATAATGTATGAACCAAGCAAGGTAAACAGTAAAGTGAATACAACAAACAAAATGCTTACTTTTAAGGTGCCGCATTTGTCGACAAATTGCGCGAACTTAATCGCCCAAGATTCAGGAGGAGTCTTTAATTGCATGAGAAGGGCAAACATCTTCGAAATAATTTACCTGCATGCTACCAAGATTTCTGCATTCAAGGTAGTGTCAATATTTTTGAGGCCTTGAATGCGATCCTGACCTGGTCCGAAAACGAGAAAGCTGTTTTAATATGAATATTTTTGCAGAAAAACAAGCATAATTATTCTTTATGCCTAATCAGCCTGTTATCAATATGACAAATGAGTAAAGTTGTAACTGCAACTAATATTTACAAATTTGTAACCTTGTATTGCTAAGTGTACAGCCCAAACCCGAATTTGGAATAAAAATAAAAATGTTTTAAATCATGACGTTAAATAATATTGATTTGATGAATGCTATTATTGTCGTCAGTGATAATTGATTTCTTCGGGTTAAATAGGTATTTTCTCTAGCCCGCTTAGTGGATTGCATAAAAATTCGATACGAATACGTATCCTCATACCGCAAACTAACGACAAAATAAAAAGAATAAAAAATAATAAGCAAGCGAGCAAGTTTGCATAACAAGATGTTTGCGCGTTAAATCGCACTGCGTTAATTCGCACAACGAGCCGCGCCGGTGAAGGTAGTTTGCTATTTGCAAAGCCTTTCAAAATGCGTGAAGGAGTGTTTTATGGGTTTGTATAACATAACCGATTCAAAAGATAACTGTGGATTTGGGCTAATTGCACATATCCAGGGAGAGGCGAGTCACAGCCTCGTAAGAACCGCGATCCATGGCCTGGATCGTATGCAGCACAGAGGCGGTGTTGCATCAGATGGAAAAACCGGTGACGGTTGCGGTCTGTTGTTACAAAAACCCGACGTCTTTTTCAAAAAAGTCGCGAAAACGCATAATTGGACACTTAATAATAATTATGCAGTTGGGATGGTCTTTTTAAATCAGGATCCTGTTTTGGCATCAACTGCACGAGATGTACTTAACGCCGAACTTGAAAAAGAAATGCTTACGGTTGTTGGCTGGCGCGAAGTCCCAGTCGACCACTCAGTGCTTGGCGACTTGGCCAAAACCGGGGTACCGCAAATCGAACAGATTTTTGTGAACGCCCCCAGCGGTTGGTCACCACCAGACCTTGAGCGTCGTTTATACGTCGCCAGACGCCGTGCTGAGAAGCAACTTATGCAAGACGAAGCATTCTATGTTGCCTGCTTGTCTACCTTTGTAACGATTTACAAAGGCTTAGTGATGCCTCGTGATTTGCCTGCGTTTTATCTGGATTTAGCAGATGAAGACCTGGCCTCTTCCATATGTGTATTCCACCAGCGATTTTCGACCAACACGCTGCCTAAATGGCCTTTGGCTCAACCCTTCCGCTTCTTGGCGCACAATGGCGAAATCAATACCATCAAAGGAAACCGCGACTGGGCAATTGCTCGCACAAGCAAGTTTGCCACGCCGCTCATACCGGATTTACGTGATGCCGCTCCTTTTGTGAACGTAAGCGGTTCAGATTCAAGTTCTTTAGATAACATGTTGGAGCTATTTTTAGCCGGCGGCATGGATTTATTTAGAGCCATGCGCTTGCTCGTTCCACCTGCTTATCAAAACAATAAAACCATGGATCCAAATTTGCGTGCATTTTATGAATTCAACTCAATGCACATGGAACCTTGGGATGGTCCTGCGGGTATCGTTATGACAAACGGGCGCCATGTTGCCTGTAACCTTGATAGAAATGGTCTTCGACCCGCCCGATATGTCATCACAAAAGACAAACTAATTACGTTGGCGTCTGAAATCGGTATTTGGGATTATCAGCAAGAAGATGTTGTTGAAAAAGGTCGCGTTGGGCCCGGCGAAATGCTGGCGGTAGACACCCACACCGGAAAAATCTGGCGCTCAAATGAAATTGATGAAGAGCTTAAAGCTCGTCATCCTTATGCACAGTGGCTGACTTCACACATTAAACGGCTGGCGCCTATTGAACATGTTGACGCATCTGAAATAGGTAAACGCGTTTTCACCAACGATGAAATGGCAACCTATCATAAGTTGTTTAATTACAGCTATGAAGAGATGCAGCAAGTTATAAAGGTACTTGCAAAAGATGGGCAAGAAGCAGTTGGCTCAATGGGTGATGATACGCCAATGGCCGTTATGTCTTCTAAGCAGCGTACCCTTTATGACTACTTCAGACAGCAATTTGCGCAGGTAACCAACCCACCCATTGATTCATTGCGCGAAAACCACGTCATGTCGCTGGCAACCTGTATTGGTCGTGAGCAAAACGTGTTTAACGAAACCAGCGGCTATGCACATCGCGTTTTGTTTGATTCGCCGATATTAGTGTATACCGATTTAAAACAGCTTAAAGAATACGATTCAAAGTTCTATCACAACGTAAAAATTGACATTAACTATGCGCTTGAGGAAGGTTTACAAGCTGCGATCACGCGAATATGCGATGAAGCGGTTCGGGTCGTAAGAGAAGAGAATGCCGCTTTTATAATATTAAGCGATAGAAAAATAAGCAAAGATAAACTGCCTATTCCGGCGGCAATGGCAGTGGGTGCAGTTCAGCGGCGTCTGATAGATGAGCAGTTACGTTGCGATGCGAATATAGTCGTTGAAACCGCTTCCGCTCGTGATCCGCATCATTTTGCCGTCTTAATCGGTTTGGGCGCAACGGCGATTTATCCATTTTTGGCCTACGAAACCATTGAGCAGATGGTACAGCAAAATGATTTGGATATTTCGCCGATGGATGCCATTTTGAATTATCGCAAAGGCATCAATAAAGGCCTCTACAAAATAATGTCTAAAATGGGCATCAGTACTGTTGCAAGCTATCGTAGCTCGAAGCTTTTTGAAGCAATCGGTATTAATGAAGATGTCATTGAACTATGCTTTAAGGGTGTGCCAAGTCGTATCAAAGGTGCTAGCTTTGAAGACTTCGAACAGGATTTGGTAAATTTATCTCGCATCGCGTGGTTAAAGCGCAAGACAATCAGTCATGGTGGATTGCTTAAGTTTGTCCATGGCGGCGAATATCATGCTTATAACCCCGATGTAGTAAGTAGCTTACAAAAAGCCGTAGTAAGCGGAAACTACAGTGACTATCAAGTGTTTGCGAAACTTGTCAATGAGCGAAACCCCAGTCATTTGCGAGATTTAATGCATTTGAATTCATCGCTTGAGCCAGTAGAGATTGAGCAGGTAGAAGCCGCTGAAAAGCTATTCCCGCGTTTTGATACAGCAGCCATGTCAATTGGTGCACTAAGCCCTGAAGCGCATGAAGCGCTTGCTATTGCCATGAATAGATTGGGTGGTCAATCTAACTCTGGTGAAGGTGGTGAAGATCCTAAACGCTTTAACACTGAAAAAAATTCGAAAATCAAGCAAGTTGCCTCAGGGCGCTTTGGTGTGACCCCACACTATCTGATTAACGCAAATGTTATACAGATCAAAGTAGCGCAAGGCGCAAAACCCGGTGAAGGTGGTCAACTTCCCGGTGACAAGGTAAATAAATATATTGCTGAGCTTCGTTTTTCAGTACCTGGCGTAACGCTTATCTCCCCGCCTCCACACCATGATATTTACTCAATTGAAGACTTGGCGCAGTTGATTTTTGATCTTAAACAAGTCAACCCTTCTGCGCTTATTTCAGTTAAGTTGGTTTCAGAACCCGGTGTTGGGACCATTGCAACCGGTGTTGCAAAGGCTTATGCAGATCTTATTACTATTTCAGGTTACGATGGCGGCACTGGCGCTAGCCCCTTAACCTCAGTTAAATATGCTGGCAGCCCCTTTGAATTAGGTCTTGCCGAAACGCAACAGGCCTTGGTGGAAAATGGACTGAGACACAAAGTTCGTGTTCAAACCGATGGTGGTCTGAAAACCGGTCTAGATGTCGTCAAAGCCGGCATTCTTGGCGCTGAAAGCTTTGGCTTTGGCACGGGTCCAATGGTTGCCTTAGGGTGCAAGTACTTACGTATTTGCCATTTGAATAATTGCGCGACCGGAGTTGCCACGCAAGATGCCAAGCTGCGTGAAAATTACTTCATTGGACTGCCAGAAATGGTAATGAACTACTTTAAATTTGTCGCACAGGAAGTGCGAGAAATTATGGCAAGTTTAGGGATCACGCAATTTCAGGATCTAGTAGGACGAACCGAATTGCTTACCTTGCTTGAAGGGCAAACTGCTAAGCAGTCTAAACTTGATTTATCCCCTTTGCTTGAAAAGCCAAAGGCCGGTACACACACCAAACTATTTTGCTCAGAAACAACAAACATTCCGATTGATCGGGGAGAACTGAACAAGCAGCTTTTTGCTGACGCTGAAGACGCCGTATTAAACCAGACGCCGATGCACTTAAAATATCATGTGCGTAATACTGATCGTTCAGTAGGCGCGACCTTATCTGGTTTTATCGCCAAGCACTATGGCAATTCAGGCGTGGACGATAGTCCAATCAAGGTAACGCTCACAGGCACGATAGGACAAAGTTTTGGTGTATGGAACGCAGGCGGCCTTGAAATGCGTCTTATCGGCGATGCTAATGATTACGTGGGTAAAGGTATGACGGGTGGTAAACTGGTCATCCATCCACCTGCAAGAGTAAGTTTTGATGTGCACAGCAGCGCGATTATGGGTAACACCTGTTTATATGGTGCAACCGGCGGTAAACTGTATGCAGCAGGACGTGCTGGCGAACGATTCGCCGTTCGAAATTCAGGCGCAATTGCCGTAGTTGAAGGCACTGGCGACAATGGCTGCGAGTATATGACAGGCGGTATTGTTGCGGTTTTAGGGAGCATTGGGGTTAACTTTGGCGCAGGTATGACAGGCGGATTTGCTTATCTTTATGATGAATTTGATGACATTGATCAGCGCGTGAATCATGAGTTAGTTGATATTCAGGGTATTGAAGACAAAGTTATATTGTCTGAACATCTTAGAGGCCTAATCAACGAACATTATGAAGAAACCGGTAGCGCCCATTCCCTGCATTTGCTAACGAACTTTGCAGATGAGATGAAGAAATTTAGACTGGTTAAGCCGAAAACCAGCGATGTGAAAAATTTACTTGGTCACATTAGCCGCTCAAGCGCTGAGCTGCGAATTCAGGCTCAATAAGCCAGGAGTTGTAAGTAAATGGCAAAAAATGTATATCAATTTGTAGACGTTGCGCGTATTGATCCGCCCAAAAAGCCAATCATTATGCGCACCGAAGAATTTGGCGAAATTTACCAGCCAATGACTAGTTCTCAGGCTGCCGGTCAGGCAGACCGTTGTTTGGACTGCGGTAATCCCTATTGCGAGTGGAAGTGCCCTGTGCACAACTACATTCCGCAGTGGCTTGCGCTTGCTAACGAGGGCAAAATTCTCGAGGCGGCTGAACTTTCGCACAAAACCAATAGTTTGCCTGAGGTCTGCGGTCGCGTTTGTCCGCAAGACAGGCTTTGTGAGGGCGCTTGTACTCTAAATGACGATTTTGGTGCGGTCACTATTGGCAGTATTGAAAAGTACATTACCGACACGGCATTTAAAATGGGTTGGCGGCCCGATATGTCAGGTGTGGAATGGACAGATAAAAAAGTGGCTGTTGTTGGCGCTGGCCCTGCCGGGCTGGCATGTGCAGATATTTTAGTAAGAAATGGCGTTAAGCCCATTGTGTTTGATAAGTACGAAGAAATAGGCGGCTTGCTAACCTTTGGTATTCCATCGTTTAAATTAGAAAAAGAAGTGATTCAGCTTCGTCGTCAAATTTTTACCGAGATGGGAGTGGAGTTTAAACTTAACGTAGAGATAGGTAAGGATATGCCTTTTCAACAACTGATGGATGACTATGACGCCGTGTTTTTGGGCATGGGAACCTACAAAGCTATGCAGGGCGGGTTCGCAAATGAAAAAGCCGAAGGGGTATACGAGGCGCTTCCGTTTTTAATTGCAAATACCAATCGCGTAATGGGCATCGAAAAGCGTCCTGAAGACTTTATTGATATGCGTGGCAAACGCGTTGTAGTGCTCGGTGGCGGAGACACAACCATGGACTGTGTGCGCACATCGATTCGCCAAGGCGCAGCTTCAGTAACCTGCGCCTATCGTCGAGATGAAGAAAGCATGCCTGGCTCTCGCAGAGAAGTAGTAAATGCCAGAGAAGAGGGCGTTGAGTTTCAGTTTAACATGCAGCCTATTGATATTGCCGTTGACGAAAATGGAAAAGCAGTTGGCGTGCGCATGGTTCGAACCGAAATGGGTGAGCCCGATGAGGCCGGCCGAAGACGTCCCGTTGAAGTGCCAGGCTCAGCTCATGTATTAGAAGCTGATGCAGTAATTATTGCCTTTGGATTTTCTCCAAGTCCTGCGCCGTGGTTTGGTGAATATGGCATCATGCTGGATGAAAGAGGTCGTGTTAGAGCACCGTCAGCTGGTACTTATCCTTTTCAAACGTCCAATCCTAAGATCTTCTCAGGGGGAGATATGGTGAGAGGTTCAGATCTTGTGGTCACAGCCATAGACGAGGGACGAAAGGCCGCTGAAGGGATCCTTGATTATCTGGAGATATAAACAAAACATTTATTTGATGCGTATTGCTAAAATGCGCATTCAATCCTTTTTACGTGTTCAAAAGCGCCCTACCTAATGGCGCTTTTTTTATGTTAATCAATACCTAAGAAGCATATCCTACACGCTAAAACGTCCGTTTTGCCTTGTCGCCTGAATTTCTACTGGTTAATCTATAAACGCTGCCGATAACAAGGCATAAAATTATGTTTTGCCATGTTGGGCACCTACAGAAAGTGCAGGAAGAGGTTTATCAATGAAATATTTATCTATGTTTGTCGAGGCTTGCAAACACCTTCTTATCATAGCGGTTTTGCTTTTTTTAGCCAAAGCACAAGCTTCGGACAATTCACGAAACTTACTTGCGGAAATTGATGAACAATTAGCCACCGTCCGCACCGCCCAATTATTTGCTGTGGATGCATCTACTACTGTAGAAGAATACCGTGAAAGCGTTTTGAACACCCTTCCAGCTGCACCTGATTATTCCGCGTCGGACTTACAAAGCATTGAAAGCGTTTACCAAGAAGAGGTTTACTATGATGAAGTAATTAGTTCAATCGCAAGCGATGATAGCTCCGCTATAGATGAGCTTAAGCCGGCAGTAGAAGAGGAGTTTGCTCTCTTTGAAGCGAAGCTGGACGCAGCATCGTCTGATGAAACAGAATTGAATCTTGCAACAACAGTAAACGAAAAAACAAGCGAAGAATCCACGCTACCTAGTGATGCAGAAGATTACGGTTTTGAAAACACCGTATTCCTACTGGCTCAAGTCGACATGAGTGAAGGCGCAAACGAGAGCTTGGAGATACTTGAAACTGATACCGCTGACAGCCTCTCCGAAGAAATCGTTGAAGCAGTGGAAGAAATAGAAGCACTTGAAGAAGTAGCAGCACTTGAAGAAGTAGCAACAGTTGAAGAAGTAGCAGCCGTTGAAGAAGTAGACGCAATTGAAGAAGTACAAGCAGTTGAAGAAGTAGCAGCAGTTGAAGAAGTAGCAGCAGTTGAAGAAGTAGCAGCAGTTGAAGAAATAGAAGCAGTTGAAGAAGTAGCAGCAGTTGAAGAAGTAGCAGCAGTTGAAGAAGTAGCAGCAGTTGAAGAAGTAGCAGCAGTTGAAGAAGTAGAAGCACTTGAAGAAGTAGCAGCAGTTGAAGAAGCCGCAGTTCCTGTAAACAACACAGTTGAAACCGCTCAAAGCATCACAGAAAAAGCAGAGAATTGTCCAGGTGATTTTTTCGGCGTCCAAATTCCGACGAACGGCAAACTCTGTCAGATTTTTGCCGCCGACTTACCGGCAAGTATGGTAATGCACGTACCAGAAGCCCCGATGAATGTTGTCAACTTTTATCAGGCTAGCGCAAAATATGGTCCATCAAAAGAAACGCATTCTCGCTATATGATTCAGAGCCCGAATAAAAACGTCACAATTATCGTATCGCCCGACGGCTCGGGTACTCAGGTTGATATTCTCGTAAAGCAAGCGCCTTAACAGGCGCTTATTTTATAAAGACAAATTCAACATAAAACACCATTTCAAGACGTGTCAAAGAATTTACGCCCGCGTGATTTTTCTGGCACAGCCTTTGCTAAATCCTCATTAGTTAACGACCATGTCGCAAGATTGGCGGCAGCGATTTTACTAATGGAGATATCATGGAAATTGCAATTATTTTATTAGCGGTATTGATTTGTGTTTCTGTGCTTGCAATGAAACTCAACGATACAAAGATGGTTTTCCCATTTGCGCTTAAAAAGCAACTGTTTACGGCGGCTGAGCGTCAATTTTTAACGCTGATTGAACAGGCGACCGGAAATGAGTTTCGTGTACTTTGTCGCGTCAAATTAATTGATTTGCTTGCTTTGCGCAGTAACACCGATAAAAAAATTGCAAATAGTGCTTTATTAAGAGCAGGCGCTAAGCAAGTCGATTTTGTACTATGCGAGCGAAAGGATATGACGCCCGTTATGGCAATTGATTTAGTTTACGGCTCTGGAAAAGATGGTCATAACACCCAAAGAGACTTTTTTGTAAGCGGTGCACTAGACACAGCATCCATCCCTCACGTGCGAATTAAAGCCAAAGCAGGATATAGTGTAAATGACATCCGAGAGTGTATTGAAGCAAAGCTTATTCCGCTTCGCAGACGTCAGGGCAAAATTCCCTTCACAGCAGCGGTACAAGAACAGCCCAGTATATTAAACAACAAAAAGCGCCCTACTCGACCTCTCAGCCCTTCTCGAAAAGTTGCAGCCTAATTGTTCCAGCCCAATTAACATTCACTGAATTAAGCGCAACGATTTTATCGGGAAATGACTTCTTGTATTCTTTAACTGAGCGATTATCATTCGCTCAGTTTTATTATATCTACTTGTTAAATACACGCTACATAAGGACACGCTATGAATATCGCCATCATTGGAGCGATGGAAGAAGAAATCACCTTACTTAAAAGTAAACTTGATGCACTGGAAACATTAAATGTCTCTCACCTGGAAGTATTTTCAGGCAGCCTGGATGGCCATCAAATTTATTTAGTGCAAAGCGGGATTGGAAAAGTTGCTTCTGCTATGGCAACGACCTTATTAATTCATCAGTTTTCGCCCGACTTGGTGATAAATACAGGCTCAGCGGGAGGTTTTGATCCTGAACTTAATATTGGTGACATTGTGATAGCCGATGCGCTTATGTATCACGATGTGGATGTTAGCCATTTTGGCTACGATAAAGGGCAAGTCCCTGCCATGCCAAAACAGTACGTAGCAGACAGTAAAGCAAGTAGTCTGGCTTTTGAGGCTGCACAATCTCTTGATGGCATTCAGGTAAAAACGGGCTTAATTTGCAGTGGCGACAGTTTTATTGGCAGTGACGAAGCTGCCAACCAAATTAAGCAAGATTTTCCAGATATGAAAGCGGTAGAGATGGAAGGTGCTTCAATTGCGCAAACCTGCCACATGATGAACACACCTTGTGTAGTCATTCGTTCCTTATCAGACATTGCTGGTAAAACGTCTACCGTTTCGTTTGAAACGTATTTGGAAACTGCCGCTAAGCACTCTGCCATGCTTGTGCTTGGTGTAATTGAAAAGCTCTAACCCTTGGATATAGGGAGTGCGGTGTTTAATTGGTCGCTTAACGCAGATAGCGGCCTGTATGCCTGGTCGCTTATTTTCAGCGCTTGGCTACTTGAGCGCTTGCTTCCCATTTCAAGTGCCATTGACCCTATCGCGTTTTTTCGTTTTGTATGCACACGAATGGCGATTAAAGTACTTCCTGCTGAAAAGCAAAGCCAACAACATTACATTTCAGGTGTTTTAGCAATCGTTGTGCTGGTGATACCCATTGGACTTATTGTTTACTTGATATCCCAGTTTGCCTCCTATCAATGGTTGTTTAATCTCATCGTGCTTTATCTGGCTTTACAATTGAGCGGACAACTTCATTTAGTTAAGAAAATCGCAGATGCTGTCAAACGAAACAAGAAACAACTCGCCAGAGATTTATTAAGTACCCAAGTACTGCGAGATACAAGTGCCCTTTCAATGGTCGGCATAAGTAAGGCAAGTATTGAAATGATCAGCTTGAGAATAAGCTTTCAACATGCCACCACATTGGCATTGGCGTTGTTACTTTCACCGCTTTTTGCGCTCTGTTATAGACTCTGTTACGAAGCAGCACAAACATGGAATGTTAAGCTTAATCGATATGCGCGCTTTGGTTATTTCAGCAGTCGACTTTGTTTTGTTTTGCAATGGCTACCTACTCGATTTTACGCATTATTGCTGGTTCTGATTAATTTCCCTGCCAATGGATTAAATGCCTTAAAAGCATGTTTTACCAGGCAAAGCCTATTAAGCTGTAACGCAAATATTATCTATGCTGCGGTGAGCGGAGTATTAAACACGCATGTGAGTGGCGCAATACGCTATGAACAATCATTAAATCAAGAGAAAAATCAGAATGTTAACCATCAAACAAAATCGAATCAGGATCAGATTTCAGAAACGATTACCGTAAGACGACATAAATACTTTGGACGCGATGAGCCAGCAGCTTCAGATATTTTTCGAATAGTAAACGCTCACAATAGAACTATGCTTGTATATCTTATGTTTTTGCTATTTATCAGCTTTGCGGTGAATGCAAATGTGTAAGCGATGGGTATTTTTTAGCATTTTAATTTGCTGCTTTGTAGCATCTGCGCTCGAAGCGCCAGAGGACCTGAAGCCGCAGAAAGAGCCGCAAAAAGAGCTGCACAAAGAAATAAAAAATCAACAAAAACGCATTGTTTCACTCTCTCCTCATTTAACTGAACTTACATTTTACTTAGGTTTTGATGCACAATTAGTCGGTGTCAGTGATTTTAGTGATTACCCTCTTTCTGCTAAGTCTTTACCGCGTGTCGCGAGCTATCAGGGCGCCAATATAGCCGAGATATTGAGGCTTGATGCGACTCATGTGCTAGCCTGGGATGGCGGCAATAAAGCGACTGACATCGCTAAATTGCAAAGCAATCAAATTCCCGTCTTCTTGTCGAAGGTGACATCTACTGATGATTTGTTGCAGGATATTGAGCGCCTTGGAGCGTTTTTGGGCGATACATCAGGAGTAAAGAGACAAGTAAAGCGGTTACAGGACAAGATTGAATCGATAAAAGCGCGATACATTTCTTCAAATAAGTCTGTATTTTATTATCTTAATCAGCAGCCTCTCGTCGCACTTGGAAATGACCCATGGTTAAATGATTTACTGAGGCTTTGCGGATTGAATAACGTGTTTGCCCATAGCCCGTCAGCCTACCCTCAAGTGTCTCTTGAACAGGTCATCAGGCACGCGCCAGAGCTGATTATTGTTGCCAACAAACAAGATCAGGAAGACTTTCGAGCCTTTTGGAGCGAACATCACAAGGTTTTAGATGCCCGTTTTATTCAAATCAATCCCGACAAAATGCATCGATTTACACCGCGTGCAATTGATGAACTTGATTCTCTATGTCAGCAAGCCTATACAGACTAGGGTCTGTTGATCTTTGCTGTTTGATTTTGCAGCAGTTTGTGCGTTATTTAGACGAAGAAGTGTAATTGAAGTGTAGTCATCTACATGAAACTGCGCTGATGAATTATAAATAGTGCACAGGCGCTGCCCGAAGGGTTCACTCTATGTGCTCCCTGCTCTTTGTTACATGCTCTTGATGCAGAATGACTGCACCTGCGAACATGTGCCGCGATCGGAAAGCACATAGAGTGAACAAAATTCATACAGCAAAGATCAATAGACCCTAGACATTTCAGCCTAAAGTGACGTATAAACTACTCTCATATTCAAGAGGAAAAACCAATGGCAAACTCAAAGACAAAAATTAAACATGCAAAACGATATTTTTACGCGCTTGTTTGCGCCTTCAGTTGCATTTTTAGCGCCGGTGCCTACAGTAAAGATTTTACTCAATTAAGCCAGGAAGCACTCATTGCGATGCCTGAATCTGTGATGATTGTTGACGTAAGAACGCCTGAAGAATATGCAGAAGGCCATGTTCCGGGCGCAGTGAATATTCCACTTGCCAGCGTAAGCGAAAATCTGGAAAAATTTGGCGCGAAAGAGCAAGAAATTGTCGTTTATTGTCGCTCCGGCCGACGCGCTGGCCAAGCACTGAATATGTTGGCCGACGCCGGCTTTGAAAATCTTTATCATTTAGAAGGCGATATAATGGCTTGGGAAAAGGCGGGCAGAGAAATGGCATATCCGTCTCAACCAGAGAGCAAGGCAGATAGTCAATAATGCCAATGGAGCTTAACTTAGCAACACCGGCCTTATTATTTCCAGCTGTTTCTTTGCTATTGTTGGCGTACACCAATCGCTTCCTGACGCTTGCGACGCTTATTCGAAACTTTGGTAAAAGTCGCGAGCGTTCTACGCTTCTGCAAATACAAAACATGCGAAAACGTATCCAGCTTATTAAGCGAATGCAGGAATACGGTGTGATCAGTTTCTTTTTCTGTGTTTTGTGTATGCTTGCGCTTTATTTAGGCTACCAGCAAGCCGCCGGTTGGGTGTTTGGCGTCTCATTGCTGTGTTTAATGTACTCGCTCATACTATCGGTTATTGAAATCCGAATATCTATTCAAGCGCTTGACGTTCATCTTGATGCGGTAAAAGAAGAAAGAGAGGCATTAGACAAACCAGAGCAAGCGAGCAAATCCGAGTAAGAACGGATTGCTCGCTTTTTTACTTTAAGTCGTGCCGTTACGCGCCGTTACGCGCCATTACATTAAATGTATCGCTCAATAAAATGCACGTGCGCAAATATGAACAAGTAAAGGCAAGTATCGATTTACTTATCTAAACCAGACTAATTTTTGCAAACTTGCGTTTACCCACTTGATACACTGCGCTGGTCTTTTCTGTGATAACCAAACGCGTATCTTCCACTTTTTCTCCATCAATTTTCACTGCGCCTTGCTTGATCATCCGCATCGCATCAGATGTTGAGCTGACTAAATTCGCTTCTTTTAATAAGTTCCCAATCGCAATTCCCTCGTCTGGCAAACTAATTTCAAGCTCGGGCATGTCATCGGGTATGGCATTTTTTTGAAAGCGTTGAATAAAATCTTGATGCGCGCCTTCAGCGGCTGATTCATCGTGGAATCGGGCGATTATTTCTTTTGCGAGCAGAATTTTGACATCTCTTGGATTTTGCCCCGCAGCCACATCCGCTTTTAGCTGTTTAATTTCTTCAAGGGGTCTAAAACTGAGTAGGTCGTAGTAGCGCCACATTAATTCATCAGAAATTGACATGATTTTTCCAAACATATCGTTAGGCGCATCTGTTATTCCAATATAATTATTCAACGATTTTGACATTTTCTGAACGCCATCAAGGCCTTCAAGCAAGGGCATCATCAGCACGGTTTGCTGCGCTTGACCTTGCGACTTCTGTAGCTCTCGTCCCATCAATAGATTAAATCGCTGATCAGTACCACCTAGTTCAACATCAGACTCAAGCGCAACAGAATCCCAACCTTGCACTAAGGGGTACAAAAACTCATGAATGGCAATAGGCTGACCATTTGCATAACGCTTTTTGAAATCATCACGCTCAAGCATTCTGGCAACCGTTTGACTCGCTGCAAGTTTAATCATGCCCGCTGCGCCTAGTTTATTCATCCATTCTGAATTAAAGCGAATGGTGGTTTTTTCCGGATCCAGTATTTTAAATACCTGCTCTTGATAGGTGAGTGCATTTTGGGCAACTTGCTCCTCAGTGAGTGGCTTGCGAGTTACATTTTTGCCGGTAGGATCGCCAATCAGGCCGGTAAAATCACCGATTAAAAAAATTACTTCGTGTCCAAGTTGCTGAAACGTTCTTAGTTTATTAATCAAAACAGTATGGCCAAGATGCAAGTCAGGCGCAGTAGGATCAAAGCCGGCTTTAATTTTTAGCGGTTTTCCGGTTTTTAAACGCTCAATAAGTTCTTCTTCAATTAAAATTTCGTCTGAACCGCGTTTAATTTCCGCGAAAGCTGATTCCCAACTGCCCATATTTTTTATTCCTGTTTTTACTGCAAACGCACTATACTTAAATAAGCATCTTGCCTTAGTTATTGTGATGACTAGAGAAATTACTTGTCGGTGATTTTTTATACAGAATAATTCGTGTAAGCCGATATCATTGATAAGGTGGCAAAGTGAACCTTTTGACTGGAAACGAGACTAAAATCGTTATATTCTGCATTTTGATCGATGGTTATTTTACGAGTGTATGATTCACAATACAATAAAACATCTGCCTAAACCTCATCGTTTTGTTCTAGGCGCAGCCTCTGCTTTGTTAGTCGTCATGTTATTTTGGCCGGCTGACGATGTGAAAGCGTCGCGCACCGTTGAAGTGATGGAATTAATTCCCGGTGTTCAATACGAATTGCCTATGCCAGACTTAAGCTATCTTCAAGAAACGTTAGAAGATGCATTTGAGGGCGAAGAGTATATTGCTCATAAGGTAAAGCGGGGCGACACGCTTGCAAAAATTTTGGCTGAGCATAAGCAAAGCCCACAGGTTACCTATCGAGTAAGTGTGGCGGGCGAGCATGCAAAAAAACTGCGTAAAATCAAGCCAGGCGACACACTCTATCTGCATGTTGATGAGGCTGAGCAGCTTAATTCTTTGCGCTATCCTCTCAGCAATACCGAAACACTTGTTATTCGTGCTAATGAAAATGCGTATGTAAGTGAAGTTGAAACAAAAGAAGTAGAAACCCTTGTTACATTTGCTCAGGGAACAATCACAAGTAGTTTCTGGAATGCCGGTATTGCAGCAGGCCTGACTGATAACAAAATTATGCAGCTAGCAGGTATCTTTGGTTGGGATATCGATTTTGCACAAGAAATCCGCGAAGGCGATTCGTTTAACATGGCTTTTGAAGAGCTTTATGTTGACGGAGAATTTATAGGCAATGGTGATATTGTTGCCGCCGAATTTATAAACCAAGGGGAAACCTTTACCGCAATTCGTTACACCGACGGCAACTACTACACTCCTGAAGGGCGAAGTATGCGTAAGAGTTTTCTGCGTGCGCCGGTGAGCTTTAAGTATGTGAGCTCAAACTTTAATCCCAAGCGCTTTCACCCTGTACAAAAGCGAATAAAGCCTCACCGCGGCGTTGACTACGTAGCCGCAGTTGGAACACCAATTATGGCAGCAGGCGACGGTAAAGTGATCAAATCGGGTTACGACCGTTTTAATGGGCATCACGTGTTCATTCAGCACGGCGAGCGTTACCAAACTAAATACCTGCATTTTAAAAGCAGAAACGTTAAAAAAGGCCAATGGGTAAAACAGGGTGAAGTGATCGGCTATCTTGGCTCATCTGGCATGGTAACGGGCGCCCATCTTCACTATGAATTTTTAGTTGACGGTGTTCACCGCAATCCGAGAACAGTGGAATTACCCAAAGCGCAGCCAATCGATAAAAAAGAGAAGGACAACTTTTTATTGATCGCCGACCAACAAGTCACAATGCTAAACAACAATAAGCGCATTATGCTTGCGATGAATTTTGCTGAATAAGTGTTTTAGTGTCTGCTTTGAAGTTTACGGTTGCAAAAAGCTTTTGTGGTCTCTGACATAATGATGAATGTATGATGGCATGGGCACATCCTGTGTCTTGAGTACCATTGCTAACTTCTCGAAGCAGGCTAACCAACTATATTGCTGCTGCAACATATCCTGCTCTCTATTAAATCCCTTTTGCGACAAGATCACTTTTGTGGTGCCATTCGTTTTTTGAATAAACTGCAGTTCAACCTTTGAAATATCGTTAGTGTCTTCCCATCGCCACGTGTAAGAAAGCGATACGTTTGGCACAATTTTTTGAAAGGTACCCACCACCGTTTGCTGAAATCCATCGTGAGACTGCAATACCAGTTGGTATTGCCCCCCTTCAGCAAAACGGCTGTGATATTGCGAGACGGATAAATTGCCCGGCGCACACCACTTTATGATCATTTCAGGACGACTGAAAGCTTCGTAAACCTTTGATAAATCTGCATTCAAAGTGCCATCAATCGTGAAATCATACATAATAAGTCGTTACCTTAATAAATCACTGGAGAAGTATTTTTATCGGCGAGGGCGGCGATATCTGCATAGGATATTACGTCTTTTTTCTTCTATAATGGGTAAGTAAAACACTACGCATTCATAAAAATAAACACCTAAGCAAACTTGTTATAGGGGACTGCATTGATTCCACTTGCTATTGTCAGCAGAGATTACTCGCGATACCAACAAGCGTTTTTGGCAAGCACATATACAGATAAGGTTGAGCTGATACATGCCGCTAGCCAAGCCAATGATAAGGTTCATAAATACGCAGAAATAATACTAAGCGAGCCAGACATCGCAGCGTCATTTCTGCCCTTCTGCAAAAGCCTGAAATGGCTACAATCGACTTGGGCAGGCAATAATAAATTACAGCGAGTTAAAAAGCGGGATTACGTGCTTACCGGTACCAAAGGCATATTTGGCGCACAGATGCGCGAATATACCATGGCCTACATTTTATATTTTGAACGAGACATTCCCTTTTTTCTGAATACGCAATCAAAACGTCAGTGGAAACAAAAAAGCCCCTCTACACTTGTTGGTAAAACGCTCGGAATTATGGGCTTGGGAAGCATAGGAATTGAGCTGGCAAAGGCGGCCAAAGCATTTGGCATGTCATTAGCGGCTATTACGAATACGCAAACACCCTTAGCAGATGTTGACTATTTTCGTTTAAGTGAACGCAATGAATTTGCGGACTGCTGTGACTTTATCGTCAATTTATTGCCTGAGACTGAAGCCACTAAAGGCATTTGCGATGAAGTATTTTTCAAAGCGATGCGCGCTAACGCGATCTTTATTAATGCCGGACGAGGCACTGTACTTAAAGACGAGCAAGTGTTAGTAAACGCATTAGACAGCAAACAACTGAGTGCTGCAGTGCTTGATGTCTTTAAAGAGGAGCCTCTGCCACCGGATAGTATGCTCTACCAACACGCCAATATCTTTATTACGAACCATACGGCCGCCATGTCCAATCCAGAAGGCGTGTTTGATGTATTTAAGACAAATCTTGACCGGTATATTCGAGCGACATCTGTGCCAACAAATGACGCCAATGCCGTAAAAGAAAAGCTCTTATATGTACATGACTTTACGAGAGGATATTAATTGATGCTTATCGATTTTAGCGTTTATTGATTTAAAAATTTAGCCATACCCTGATTAAAGAGACGTAGCCATTTATTACTCAGTTGCCCTTTATAATGAGTATTAAGCGCAATTACTGCTTCTTTTGCTGATAGCGTATCCCCATTCTCTTGTTCGACGTTAGTCAAATTGTCGTATCGGTCTAAAATGGCGAGCAACTTTGCTCCCTCGCAAATCTTATCACCCGTGATGCCAAGCGGATAACCGCTGCCATCTATATTCTCGTGGTGCTGCATAATGATTTTACGTGCTTCGTCCCAAGCGTTTAAATGCTCAATGAGACGTGTGCTTTTATATACATGTGACCGAAGTAGGTTAGCTTCGAGGTCACTTAGCGCTCCCTGCTTTCTCACAATATGGTTTGGCATAAAGGCCATCCCAAAATCATGCACGTAACACGCTACCGCAAGCTGATCTTCAGGAAGCGGATGGTCTGAAAGCGCATTGATATAAAATGCAAGTATGGCGAGTCGATCTCCCCTTCCTTCTTTGTAGCCGGCCCGCTTTTCAATTGGCCGCATCAATTCACGAAAGAATAATAAATCCCCCTGCTTCTCAGGCGATAAATCTTTAGGGATCCCGGTTTTAGCCAGTTCGATCCTTGAATCGGTATGCGAGAGTTCATCTTCCCGATGCGTTAAGTTGTTGATCGCTTTTTGTAGCAGTAACTCATGTTGCTGGCCATTATTTGCATCAATTTGCTTGATGATGGCAATTGTGGCGTCTAATGCATCCTTGTCATATTCAGCCCTCCCCTTATTGATGCAATCAGATACAAAGGCCGTTACTTTGTCCATTAGCCTGAGGACTAAATCACTCAACAAGCTCGTATATTGAATTTCTCCTTTTCGCAATAGATCCAGAATATCTTCAAGGTACTGTAAAACTTCTATCATGGGCATAAAACCCACCAGTCCCAAATCGCCTTTTATGGTATGCACTGAACGAAAGAGCGCTCGCTGCAGTTCATTGTCTTTTGGCGTTAATTCAAGCTCGATTAGTGTTTGTTCACTTGCTTCATATAGCTCTTGAATTTCTTCACTCAGGTCATTGAGGATATCGGATTCTAATTCTTCTGGAGTGAAAATAGCCATGTAAAGATGCTTGCCTTTGGATAAGATAAAAGTGATTAATACTTATCGACCAGAACAGTAATTAATTTACTGATCGGCTTTGCTCAAAGATAAAACTGCGTATAATCGTGCGCATTGTTCGCGACTTGGAATCACAGTGTTAGGTCTTTTTCGAGCTATCGTTCTATTTTTTTATTTTATCTTCATTAATCTCTTTCTTATTATTGCCTACGTTATTCGGCCCATGCACCGGAACAATGTGCATTTAGGCGGAAAACTCTACAGCACGATGGCGGCTATTTTAGGCGTAAGGCTTGAATTGAGGATAAGCGACAAGATAAGGGATGATGAATCTTACGTGTACATAGCAAATCACCAAAATACCTGGGACTTGGCAACGATTAGCAATGCCGCAATGCCAGGGGTCGTAACCATCGGCAAAAAAAGCCTAAAGTGGATCCCCATTTTTGGCTTAATATATTGGTTATCTGGCAACATCATGATTGACAGAAAAGACTCTGGAAAGGCGCGTAATACCTTGTCACTTGCAGGGCGAAAAGCGCGCAAAAGAGGACTTTCCATATGGATGTTCCCTGAGGGCACGCGAAGCAGAGGAAAGGGAATACTCGCTTTTAAAACCGGTGCATTTCGTCTAGCCTTAGACAACAAACTAAAGGTTGTGCCTGTTTGTGCAAGTGACAATCATCACAGCATTAAATTTAATCGCTGGAATAACGGAAAAGTGATTATAGAAATTATGGATCCAGTAGAACTTGCGCAAGATACGCCACCTAAGCAACTAGCAAAAGAATTTGAAGAAAAAATTAAAGCAAAATTTGTACAGTTAACTGAAGAAGCCAGCGCAGACGCTGCGGCTCAGGAAAGAAAATGAATAACGAAGAACTCGCCTCTTGGTACGAATTTAACCAAGAAACAATACAGGCTCTTATTGAAGATGGCAGCGATATTAGTCAGCCACACATTATTGAGCATCACCTCGCCAGCCAAAATTTCGACGTATTGGAAAAGGCTGCTGTGGACGCTTTTAAAGCTGGATTTGAAGTGACCGACGCTGAAGAGCTTGTTCTGGATGACGGTGGCACAGTATTTTGTTTTGATGCCGTGGTTGAAAAAAAGCTTAATATTGATGAATTTAATAAAGATACCGACAAGCTTTTGCAAATCGCCGAGAAGCACAAAGTGCATTATGACGGCTGGGGAACCTACTACGTCGGCGAAGATGCGATAGAATACGGTGATGATTAATTGCCGACAGGCAATTCTCCGTCTTCTTGCGCTCGCAATTCCTCTGCCCACTGACAATAGATAGCGTATCCGGATAGCTGGGGTCGATAACCCCATCTATTTTCAAATAAAACTTCGAGATCTTCCCCTTCCCCATATAGCTCACAAACCGTCTCAAGCGCCGATAGACGGCATTCTTCTGAGGTTTCTTCTGAAATCCTTTCAGCAAAGTCGTCAATATCGGCATTAAGCTTTTGATCAGCATTAGGGACCAAGCATCTTAGAAAATGCCAGTAATGCTTGGATGTGCTAGCCGTCGCCTCCATCAATATCTTACCGCCGCGGCTTGAGGCGTAAGACCAGGCCTCTGGGTCAAATTTTTCTTCGCCGGTGTAAACATAGCCAGGGTCGTAATCTGCCCACCACGGCCTATCAATATAGACACTGCAACTCGCGTCGTCTGGACATGGAAAAGACTGACGATCTGAGCCTGGTTTTCGCCACAATAGACCCGCTTTATTAACACTCGCCCAATAATTTGAAGGCTGAGTAAAGCCATAGCCTTCGTGAAAGGAGTTTGAAGCCTCGTTATTAAAATAGACGCCATGTATGCTTGCTCCAAAATCCAGGCATTGGCGATAAAATGCATAAAAATTGCTGTTTTTTGACCTATATGAAGCTGGCATACTCGCTTTACATGCATCAATCACCACGGCCGATGGGCTGTTGAATAATACAGTAAGCTTAGGATGAAGTGCTTCAAGTGATTGCAGTATGCTGCTTAATACATCATCGGAAATGAGATCCCAAACAAACGAGCCACCATTTTCATCCCCCAGAATTCCTTCGATGACTGCCTTTACGTAATTTGCTGCAAGCGACATGAGGGCGCTACCACCTTGTTGACTGGAAACGTAGCTTATGCCATCAAAGAAGGATAGATTTGGATCGCGAGTAAGACGCGCATCGGTAAAACGAATCGAAACACTGTCGCTGGATTCAATTTCAAAGCTGTCACTTATTCCGTTAGCAGTTGCATTGCTATCTGCATTATCATCAGTGTCTATTTCAATAATGCCATCGATACGTAAAGGTAGATGCTCAATCCTGATACCACCTAACTCAATGGCTGAAACACTGATACTGGATGAACCATTATAAAAATCGTATGCCGATGCTGAAAAGCTTTGATCGGAAAATGGACTGTAGAGCAAAAAGCCAGGTAAGTTCGCACGTAAACTGAATTTTAAAGATTTGCTTTTCTCTGGCTCTGAAGCATCAAACCAGGTTTTAAAATACCAATCCATTGCATGAATGCGCACCTCCCCATCTTCTCGTGCTTCATCCGTTTTCCAATAGGTACGCGACAAAAATGCATAGCCTTCTTCCAGCATTTCCTGTGCGCTGTAATCCTCTGAATGGCGACTTTGTGTGTCGAGATTACCTATATAAAACGGGAAGGTAAATATCGCATTAGAATAAGCCACTTGTGCATAGTCATTTTGAAAGTTAGCTCCTTTCACTGAATATGTCTGATTGTTTAAGAAACGATACGTGTTGCCATTTTTGCTAAAACTCGCAGCGGTATTACCTACCGGATACTCGCCACATTGGTAATTACTGGTGGCGGGACCCTCTGACTCAAAAGTGGGGTTTCCGCCCACCGGGTTCATATGGTCGCAATTTTGGTAAAACTGCGCTTGCACAACATTTCTTATTTGACGACTAATGCCTTGATAACTCACTCCCGTGGTAATTTTGTGACTTGTCGTTTCCGATGCAATCTTGTGTAGCCAAAACAAAGGAAACCAGCCGGCATGATAAGGCGCTGTTGACCGCTGCACTCTGACAAAAATCTGCTCTCCCACGTAAATCGGTAAATCATCAAACACCGCGACTAATTCATTCGTCTCAGGGTAGCCTACTATATTGTTTGCTAAGAATATTTGATTGGCGGGTAATCGCGCATTAAATACAATGGGAAGGCGACTGCAACACACGTATCTAATTACATAGTTTTGTTCATTCCCTGTAAAATCCAAATCTAGCTCGGCAGCCTGCTGGCCTTGCATTAAATTTTGTGTTGTCGAGTTAGCTTCTCGACGAACGTAGTCGTTTGCAGATGCAGTTGCGCTTTTGAACAAAGCTAGACGCAATGCTTCATCAAAAAGCCCTTTTGTTGCATGAGTTAATGCTTGAGTTTTTGTTCTGCTTGCAGGATTTTCCTGCATGTTGGTGATGCGCTCTTGAACTTTGGGCAAGACGTTTTGATTTAGCCGCTCATTGATGCTTGCGGCCGAAAGCCGAAAAGATGATCTTGTGCCTAAATTTGTCTCAACATGTGTTGTCTCAGCATCTTTTTTCTCAGCATCATGGTGCCCAATATTATTGTTTTGCGTTGTTGCGCATCCGCCGCCGCTCAAGATCATCAGAGCGAAAAGTATTGCAACCAAAATGCATTGCGCGCGATTTAAATGGTCAGTATCAATATGGGCATGCTTCATAAAAGGCGTCCTTTTCTCGTGAAGAAAACATTTGTGTTGAAGACATCTGGCAGGAAATATTGGTTTTGCTACTTTCAATCAAAGCAGCATGGTGACACTAAGTGACATAGAATTATTGAGTGTTAGCACCTATTTTTGTGCAAGCAAATACGCAGTTTTCGTTACTAGATAGTTTGGTGATGGATAAACCATAATTTGCAGTTAGACAATCTAAAGTGCTAAATCATGAACATTCTGAGCAAATGTTGTTATTTTATGCTATGAATTAAAAGTCGACCAAATTCTGAGACACACTTCATGCTTTTTTTAAGCCATAATTGTTTTAGAAAATCCTACTTGCTTGCGTTCGCGCTCATGCTTGCTATGGCAAATTTTGCACAAGCCAAATCAGAGCCTCATCTTTTTATAATTTTTGATTCTTCAGTCTCCATGCAGCATTCACAACCGGTAATTGCAGAAATGTTGCAAGCATTAGACGCTAAGTTGAGTGGCAAAGAAAAAATTACTCAAAATGTGAAGTATCTTAGTTTTCGAGAGAAATTAGTCGGCGAAAAAACAAGCACTTTGGGTTTGATAAGCCAAGAACTTACAAACGCAATTCTGCTTGACTCAACAGAAAATATTTTGCCAGTACTTGAATCCATCGCCAGCACAAATGAATTAAATGACGCTATGGTGCTCGTATTTACCGACGGTCGAAACCTCGAACTAAATAATTCCGATACACAGAACCTGATGGATAACCTTCTTGCCAGACGTTCAGAATTTCACTTTTTTGGGCCAGTAAATGTTTGGTGTGATGAAAAGCAAGCAGTTGCATTTAGCGGTGATTCCCAAATTCTATCAAAGGATGGAACCATGTCAGCTTGCAATGAATTTCAGCAGTCGAATTTCATTAATGATGTTGGGCAGGTCAACGTAGACAAATTATTAAAATTGGCATTGATGACTGGCGGCTTAATCTGGCCGATAGAGAACTTTGCCAGCAAGGGAAGAGACGCGCCAAATGCCATGCAAGACCTAATAGAAGTGACCTCTGATAAATTATCAGAAATACTCCTGTTAAAAGGTGAAAAACTGTTATCCGCAATCATAAACTATCCAAAAAATGCAGTTGTAGGGCAAACCGTCTACTTTGAAATAAAAGATAGTTTTCACGTTCAAGGAGTTGGTGAGGTGACTAGTTGGCGATGGGATTTTGACAACGATGGGCAATTTGAAGATGCCGGCAAATTCGTAAGTACAAGCTTTGATGAGAGCGGAACGTTTGTAATCAGTTTGGAGCTAGCGAATGACGATAATCCTGCGGTTGTTCGTGTGTTGGAATTGCCTGTTAGGGTAAGTGAATAGTGAGTGTTGGGAGATCCCCTCTTTCGAGGGGATGACGATGCTTGTTTGGGAGTTCCCCTCTTTCGAGGGGATGACGATGCTTGTTTGGGCGTTCCCCTCTTTCGAGGGGATGACGATGTTTATTTGGGAGTTCCCCTCTTTCGAGGGGATGACGATGTTTATTTGGGAGTTCCCCTCTTTCGAGGGGATGACGATGTTTATTTGGGAGTTCCCCTCTTTCGAGGGGATGACGATTCGGCTTAGGGATGACGACTTGGTCGAAGGGTGTCGACTTGGTTCCCCTAAAGCGCCTCGATTTGCTGTTGCTGCTCCTGTAATTTCTTTAATTGCATTTGTGCATCTTCAAGTTTTGCTTTTTCCTTATCAATGACTTCGCTCGGAGCTTTGCTCACAAAGTTCTGGTTATTCAATTTTCCCTCTGTGCGAGCGAGTTCTTTTTCGAGTTTTTCTGCCGCTTTCGCCAGTCTTGCCAGCTCTGCTTCTTTATCAATCAGCCCAGCCATTGGGATCAGAATCTCCATTTCGCCAACTAGGGCAGTGGCGCTAGCTGGCGCTGTTGATTCCTCATCAAGTATGTCGATTGACTCGAGCTTGGCCAGCATAAGCAAGTATTCCTGAGTATTGCGTAAACGCGTTTTATCTTGCTCACTGAGGTTGTTTAAAAGCACAGGTAGTCGCTTAGATGGCGCAATGTCCATTTCGCCTCTGATATTGCGAATACCAATAACAAAAGCTTTAACCCACTCTATGTCTGCTTCGGCCTGCTCGTCGATGACACTTGTCTCAAACTGAGGGAAAACATCCACCATAATGCTTGCTGCGTCAGTAAAGTTCGCAGAAAGTGGCTTAACTCGCTGCCAGATTTCGTCGCTAATAAACGGCATGATTGGATGTAAAACACGCATTAACTGCTCAAGCACATTTATGAGCGTGTGGCGCGTGCCGCGCTTTTCCGCATCATTTGCGCTATCGCTATTTAAAATGGGCTTGCTAAGCTCTAAATACCAGTCACAGAACTGATTCCACGTAAATTCGTAAAGCGTCTGAGCGGCCAAATCAAAGCGGTAATCTGCAAGATGACTTTCAAATTGTGCGACGGCGCGCTCAAAACGCGACCATATCCAGCGGTCGAAAGGGCTTAATATTCGCTCTCCACCGGCATTGCCAGTATCAAAATCTTCTGTATTCATAAGAACAAACCGCGTCGCGTTCCAAATTTTATTACAAAAGTTTCGATAACCTTCCACTCGACTCATATCAAAGTTAATGTCTCGGCTGGTCGATGCCATCGCCGCAAAGGTAAAGCGCAGTGCATCTGTACCGTAAGCGTTAATCCCTTCCGGAAATTGTTTGCGAGTTTGTTTGGTGATTTTATCAGCCAGTTGAGGCTGCATCATTCCGGTAGTTCGCTTTTCAATCAGGGCGTCAAGTCCAATGCCATCAATTAGGTCAATGGGGTCGAGTACGTTTCCTTTTGATTTAGACATTTTATCGCCATTCTCATCACGAATGAGACCGGTAATATAAATCTCTTTGAACGGAATTTTGCCAGTGAATTTTTTGGTCATCATGATCATTCTGGCAACCCAAAAGAAAATAATGTCAAAGCCCGTAACCAGCACTGAACTGGGCACAAAAGTCTCTAACTCTGGAGTTTCTTTTGGCCAGCCCATGGTAGCGAAAGGCCATAATGCAGATGAAAACCAGGTATCCAGTACGTCTTCATCTTGCTTAAGTGGCAAATCGTCACTTAAAGCGTACTTTTCTCGAACCTGCTGCTCTGACTTACCAACATAAACTTTGCCATTTTCATCAAACCAGGCCGGAATACGATGCCCCCACCAAAGTTGTCTTGAAATACACCAGTCTTGAATATTATGCATCCACTGAAAGTAGGTTTTATTCCAATTTTCAGGAACAAAGCGAATTTCACCAGATTCAACCGCATCGATGGCAGGTTTTGCCAGACTCTCAACAGCAACATACCATTGATTTGTGAGATAAGGTTCGATAACGACACCGGTTCTATCGCCACGAGGAACTTTTAATTTGTGAGGCTTTATATCAACCAGCAAATCCAAGGCTTTTAAATCTTCAACGATGCGTTCTCTTGCTTCAAATCGATCTAAACCGCGATAAGCTTCTGGTGCATCGTCATTGATTTTAGCGTCATCAGTAAAGACGTTTATCATAGGCAAATTATGACGTTTACCCATATCGTAGTCGTTAAAATCATGAGCGGGAGTTATTTTAACGCAGCCGGTTCCAAATTCAGGGTCAACGTAATCATCTGCAATGATGGGAATTTGTCGCTGAGAAAGCGGAAGAGTAATTGTCTTTCCAATGATGTCCTGATATCGCTCATCCTCTGGATGGACCGCGACAGCCGTATCGCCTAACATTGTTTCAGGCCGCGTTGTGGCTACAACAATTGCCCCTGAACCGTCCGACAAGGGATAGCGCATATGCCACATATGACCATCCTCTTCTTCGTTTACCACTTCCAGATCAGACACTGCTGTAAGTAATACTGGGTCCCAGTTCACCAAGCGTTTTCCACGATAGATTAAACCTTCATCGTATAACTGCACAAAGACCTCTTGCACGGCTTCAGACAAGTTCTCATCCATAGTAAACACTTCCCGCTCCCAGTCGGGTGATGTTCCTAAGCGTCGCATTTGCTGAGTAATATTACCGCCAGATTCCTCTTTCCATTCCCAAATTCGTTCAACGAATTTATCTCGGCCCAGGTCATGACGTGTCTGTCCTTTTGCATTGAGCTGACGCTCAACGACCATTTGTGTGGCAATGCCAGCGTGGTCAGTTCCACACTGCCAGAGAGTGTTGTCACCTTTCATTCTGTGGTAACGAATCAATGCATCCATAATCGTATGCTGAAATGCATGCCCCATGTGCAAACTACCCGTCACATTGGGAGGTGGAAGAAGTATGCAGTAGGGCTCTCCATGACCTGAGGGGCGAAACATACCTTTGTTT
Source organism: Ningiella ruwaisensis (assembly GCF_004798935.1). Classification (GTDB taxonomy): domain Bacteria; phylum Pseudomonadota; class Gammaproteobacteria; order Enterobacterales; family Alteromonadaceae; genus Glaciecola; species Glaciecola ruwaisensis. The sequence continues at coordinate 353,909 of NZ_RAHT01000005.1, forward strand.
TCCCAATGCTGATAGCAAGCTTGTTCGATCTGACTGGGGTTAAATGTTTTTTCCATTAAAAAATCTCGTGTTCATTCTTGACAGAAAACCAGTAAAAACGTTCTCTGTTTCATTAATCTACTCTATTGATGTATCAACCTGTCTTTTAACAGCCTATCGCTTGGCAAACTTAAGTGTCAGCGCGGTTAAACACCATATCGCATCCTGCCTGCTTATATTGCTTATAACGCTCTCGGGCAGCTTCCTTTTCTATCTCAACGCTTGGTACAAAATCGATGATGTGTTGAAAGGCAGCGAATTGCGCAAGAAAGCTAAGCGATAAATTGATAACCAACTTTTTATTTCGAATGGGTGAGGTTTTGATAGCCTCTAACCATGTAATATCAACCGGTGTGCCGTTTGCAGGGCCCTCGCCGCTTAAGTTATGTGCAATAAAATGTTCAGCTGGTTGCTGCCATATAAACTCATCAAGCGCTTCTGCCTGCGCTTTTGTTTCACATAATAGCGTCATGTACTGGCCTTGCTTATAATGAGTGAGAATTAACTCACTCACATGCTCCACAAGTGCTTCTGGACTGTCTTGAGATTGCGAAGGCAGTTCGTAAAATGAAACTCGCATCAGCCACTTTCCTGCTTAATAAAACCGTGATTATTCATCAATAGCGATATTGGCTTTGTTCATTAAATACTGCGATAGCATGGGAACAGGACGGCCTGTTGCGCCTTTTCTCGCGCCACCTACCCAAGCTGTGCCCGCAATGTCCAAATGCGCCCAATTGTATTTTTTTGTAAAGCGAGAGAGAAAACACGCTGCTGTGATAGTTCCCGCAGGTCTGCCGCCAATGTTCGCCATATCTGCGAAAGGGCTTTCAATCTGTTCCTGATATTCATCCCAAAGCGGCAAACGCCAAGCTTTGTCAGCACTTTGCTCCGAAGCATTGATAATTTCGTGAGCAAGGGGATTGTGCGAACTCAATACAGCGGTAGCATGCTTCCCTAACGCAATAACACACGCACCGGTGAGGGTTGCGACATCAATTACCGCCTCAGGCTCGAAGCGTTCGACATACGTGAGTGCATCACATAGCACCAAGCGCCCTTCTGCGTCGGTATTTAGCACTTCTACTGTTTGCCCCGACATTGTCGTTAAAATATCGCCAGGGCGATAGGCATTGGCGTCAGGCATATTTTCGCAACCAGCCAATACACCGATGATATTAAGGGGCAAGTTAAGAGCAGCAACAGTGTGCATCAAACCAAGCACCCCTGCCGCGCCACCCATGTCGTATTTCATCTCATCCATTGCTTCACTTGGCTTTATGGATATACCACCAGAATCAAAGGTAAGTCCTTTACCAACAATGACAATAGGTGCCTGATCTTTTGCAGCACCTTGATGCTTGATGACCGACATAATGGATTCATTTGCGGAGCCGCGCCCTACAGCGAGATAGGAATGCATACCCAACTCCTCCATTTGCGCTTCTCCAATGGTATCAAGCGATAACGTATCGTATTGCGATACAAGCTCAGCAGCTTGTTCATTCAGATATTTCGGGTTGCAAATATTGGGCGGCATATTCGCCACATCTTTCGCAACCTTGACACCTGCGCTGATTGCCTGCGCATGCTCTATAGCGCGTTCACCCAAAGCCAATTCACGACGGGTAGGCACATTAAACACCATCTTGCGCAGTGGTCTGCGTGGCTCACCCTTTTTTGTTTTAAGCTGAAGAAAGGTATATACAGAGTCATTTGCCGCCTCAACTGCCTGACGGACTTTCCAATATGTATCGCGGCCTTTGACGTGCAGTTCGGTTAAAAAGCTAACAGCCTCCATCGACCCTGTTTCATTAAGCGTTTGAATCGTTTTTGCGACGATTTGTTTGTACTGACGTTCGTTCAGCTCTCGCTCTTTACCACAACCTACTAGCAGCACGCGTTCACTGAGGACATTTGGCACATGGTGAAGCAAAAGCATTTGGCCCGCTTTGCCTTCTAAATCTCCTCTGCGAATAAGGTTGCTGATATACCCTTCGCTGATCTCGTCTAGCTGTTCGGCAACAGGCGTTAAGCGCCTCGGTTCAAATACACCTACCACAATACAAGCACTGCGCTGTTTTTCAGGACTACCGCTTTTTACACCAAATTCCATGAGGACCTCATTTTATGCTGATCGCCTATCTATTCTGTCGTTTGCAAGCTAAAACTCAGAGCGAATAATTAAATCGCTAAGAAGGGCCACTTAATGCCTATCAGCTTACGTTTTTTGTATGTTACACTTTATCAAAGATTATCTTGTTAATATACAAAAGTGCAATAAATGACAAGTTTACTTAAATATTGTTGCCTTTCCACCAAAAATGACTATTTCGTGAAAAAAGAAAACGGCCCAAATGCTTATTTTTAAATATCTCCTGCGCGAAACATTTAAATCACAAATCGCCGTATTTTTCATCTTAATGTCTATTTTTATTACGCTTCGCTTTGTGCGCGTTCTGGGAGACGCTACCGACGGCAATGTGCCAGCAGAACTGGTGCTAGGATTTATTACCTTATACAGCCCGGTATTAGCATCTCTTGTATTACCCATCAGCCTGTTTTTAGGTGTTATGCTCGCGCACGGAAGAATGTATGTTGAAAGTGAAATGACTGTACTGCGCGCTTGCGGCGTAAGTGAATGGTATGTCACACGCATTACTCTCATCTTTTCTTTATTTATCGCGGCTATTACAGCGCTGGTCACCCTCTATTTAGCGCCTCTTGCACTGGAAAAAGAGTATCAGCTTAAAGAAGACGCCGCGGCAAATTCTGGCATTGCTGCAGTTGTGCCAGGCCGCTTTCAACAAACTGACGACAACAGGGCCGTTATTTTTGTGCACGATACAGACGGCGAGTCTGAAGCGCTTCAAAAGGTGTTTCTTTCTCAACGTTCTAATAATGAAGAAGATGTACATATTATTTATGCAAAAGAAGGGCGCATCAATGCCAGTGCCTTTGGTGAACAAACGCTTGTTTTATCGAATGGTAAACAGTACAACGGCACTAAACAGGAAACCGATTATCAGATTGTGACTTTCGACGAGTACAGCGTCACGATCACGCCACCAAATCGTGAAAGTGAAAGCAGAAAACTGGTTGCGGTTCCTACGTCAGAGTTATGGGAGATGGACACCATTGAAGCCTCAGCTGAGTTGCAATGGCGGATTGCCATTCCTTTATCCTTACCATTTTTAGTGTTGATTGCAGTTCCCATGAGCGCTGTCGACCCACGACAAGGTCGTTTTGGTAAAATGTTCCCGGCGCTTTTGCTGTATTTAGGCTATTTTTTGTTATTGCTCGCCTCCCGAAGAATTATGGAAGATGGCAAGCTACCGAGCTTTTTGGGTTTATGGTGGGTGCATGTGGTTATGCTGATTGTAGGCATAGGTTTGATTGCCAGAGACAGAAAAACAGGCGCGATTATTCGCCAACTGTTTTTAGGAAACAAAGCGGAGCAAAATAATGTTTCGCCTTCTTGATTTTTATATTGCCCGCACATTATTAAGCACAGTAGCGGTGACATTATCGGTGTTAGTGGGATTGAGTGCGCTGATAAAATTCGTGGAGCAATTACGACGAATCGGGCAAGGTGACTACGACATGACAGTTGCTGCACTTTATGTATTTTTAAGTCTGCCTCGTGAAGTCGAGTTATTTTTACCCATGGCAACGCTTTTAGGTGGTTTAATAGGCATGGGACTCTTAGCACAAAGCAGCGAATTAGTAGTGATGCAGGCATCAGGCCTGAGCCGCACGAATATTACAATGTCGGCCATGAAGTCTGTCGTCATTGTCATTTTACTGATGATGGCCGTGGGGGAATTTATTACCCCTCAAAGTGAAACCAAAGCAAAAGAGCTGCGCACCGAAGCCCTGTCGGGAGGCAGTCTTTTGGCGTCGGGCAGCGTTACATGGGCGAAAGATGGAAATGACTTTGTCAGCATTTCACAAGTGATCGATCAAGACAGCTTGCAAGACATTGAAATATTTAAGTTTGATGATGAACTTAATTTGCGACAAATAATCATGGCAGGCTTTGCTGATTTTAACGGGGAAAACTGGTCGCTTACCAACATCAAACGCATTGAGTTTAACGACACTCAAATCGAAAATGAAGACCTCAAGCAATATATTTGGGAAAGCACGCTAACACCAGATAAGCTTGGCATTGTGGCGGTCAAGCCTGAAGCGCTTTCTATTCGTGGATTAATCGACTATGTGGCCTATTTGGAAAATAATGGTCAGGATCCCGCTCGATATCAATTAGCACTTTGGCGCAAAATTTTTCAGCCATTGTCAGTGGCAGTCATGTTATTGCTAGCGATGTCTTTCATATTCGGCCCTTTAAGAAGTGTCACTATGGGCGCTCGCACAATTATGGGTGTGATCGCTGGCTTTTCTTTCTTTATCAGCAATGAAATTTTTGGTCAGGCAAGCTTGGTGTTTCAACTCACGCCCGTGCTTGGCGCCTTATTACCTTCACTGGTGTTTGCCGCGCTAGCGGCTTACTTATTAAAACGGCAATAATTTATTGGTAGGAAAATCACCAAGCTCTATGGTGATTTTCTTCCTTGCTTAGCACCAGCACCTCAGTTTGTGTGAGCCTGTCTTGCAGCGCTAATTTATTCTTAAAATCAATTAAAACCAATAAGGTTCCCAGTCCACACAGAGAACTTATTAATCGTATAAAAAGACGCTTGTAACCCACTTCATCGTTTTCGCGAAGATTAAAAATACGGATGCGCCAGGCACGCATTCCAAGCGTTTGACCTCCGTGTTTCCAAAACCATAAAAAGAATACGCTTACCCAGATCAGCACCCATATTTGGACAATTAAAGTATAAATAACGCTTTGTTGAATAAATTCATTAAAATGCTCAAATCCTTGATTGGGGATAATTCCTTGCGCAAAAAGGGCGGTCAATACACCTATAATTACCAGCGCAGACAGCATACCAATCGCCACAGCAATAAGGCCATCGTAGACCATGGCTGCCAAGCGTCTAAAAAATCCAGCGCGTTTTTTTACATCTTCAGACATTTCAAGAATACCAGGAAAGTTTAAGCAAAATTATTACGGATCTGTTGATTAGATCGTTTTAGAATATCGAGGTTTAATGCCAATTCAAAATCATTAAGAGTTAAGTTTAGCATTAAAATCTCCCCCTTAGAAAAGCAATGGCGTATAACTTGAGCAATTAACACATCTTGATGTAAATAACACTTGATAGTACAAAACAGATAGCTATAATGCCCAACACTTCGAAAGAAGCCGTCATTTCAAAGCCAGAGTGGCGAAATTGGTAGACGCAGCGGATTCAAAATCCGCCGGTGGCAACACTGTGCCGGTTCAAGTCCGGCCTCTGGTACCAACCCTTTTCGGGTTGTCTGATTCAAACGTTTAACCTCAATAATTTATCGAAAGCTCATAACCTGCATATTTACGCATGTTGATAACGCGATCGTCATTCAAGATCCAATATTGCCCTTTGATACCAAGCAGCTGCCCTTCAAAGTTTGGGGTTTTGTCTAAGTTTATAGACTTGATTTTACTTGGATATTTATTAACCGGATAAGTAATGTCAACAGGCGATGCATCTAAATCTGAAATGGCTTGCAGACCATATTCCTGCTTTAAGGCATCAAGCTCGGGTTTCGCTTTCTCTAGCAGGCTATCTCTAAGCTCGAGTAAATCTACTTCCTGAATATCGCCTTTTAACATGGTTCGCCAGTTGGTTTTATCGCTGATATGTTTTGCTAAAACAATTTCAACCAAGCCACTTAGTTTTCGCTCGCTGACTCTAAAAATCGGCAGTGCTTGCGATGCCCCTTGATCAATCCATCTTGAAGACACGCCATCGCTATCGTGGCGGGTGATCCCTACTTTTGCCGCTCCCGTGTTTGCCAAATAAACAAAATGTGACTGCAAACAGTTTTCCTCTCCCCACTCTGGCTCTCTGCAGGTTCCCTCGTGGTAATGACATAATTCAGGTTTAATTATGCACGAATCACAGCGCGCAAGGCGCATCAAACACGGGTAACAATAGCCTTGATTAAAGCTTTTTTTTGTATCGCGCGCGCAGGCCACACATTGAATTTTACCTGTGTGATTTACCTTAACTGAGCGACCGATTAACGCGTTTACGTCTATAGTTTCGTCGCCTATGGGAAGCAGATATTGCGCTTGATTATTCGGATCTGTAGTGACCCGCATTTTTCTTATTATTCCTGTGTGCACAAGGTCTCTCTTTTACATGATTACGCGAAAGGACGAGAGTCTAACAAACCTTGATTAATTTAGGCATTGTTAGCTTATAAAAATGTCCTCTCCTAAAAATTGAATCAACAAGAGTATGACGAAAATCCTTTTACATGGCTAGAACGATATAACTCTGACCCAGCATCAATATTTTTGATAATTATCAATTTTTTTCGAACAGTTTGATGTCCTTAAAAGGCATTCCCTGATTTTTAATTTGTTAACATCAGGTTACTTTATCGATTAAGAGGTTGTTACATGAAATTAATCGATTCAAAAATTCAATATTTACGGGAAGAAGTCGCATCCCTTGCAGAACATTGCCAGTCTTTAGGCGATGAGAAAACACGACAACTACTTTTAGAAGTGGATGAACTGCTCGAAATTACTCACTCAACATTTTTAGGAAAGGCCTTAAACAACATTACTCATTTAGGCCAGCAAAAAAGTCAAAAACATTAGTTCAATCTCAACTAAGGCTTAGTTATGTGCGTTACATATAACCATAATATGTACAAAGTAGGCACAGGGCTGAATCTGATGTTATAGTAAAAAATATGCTAACTCCCTGTGCTCAAATATCTTTTGAGCCAGTTTATTGACTGCAAATATGACGATAAGACGTGCAAAAAGACTAACGCTTAAAGAAGTCGCTCAACGTATTGGCGTTTCCACGGCGACTATTTCAAACGCTTTTAATCGCCCCTCTCAGCTTTCGCAAGAATTAAGAGAGGATATCCTACAATCTTGTAAAGAGATGGGTTACGCCGGTCCACATGCCGAGAGTCGACAACTACGCACTAGCAAAACTAAAGTCATTGCAGTAATGCTTTCCCATCAACTGAGCTACAGCTTTTCCGACCCCGTTGCGAATAAAGTCCTTCAGGGAATTTCTCAGGTATTTGACGAGCCCGAATACAATATATTGGTTGTACCATCAAGACGGGAGCTAAAGAGTCTCTCGGGTATTGAGTCTTTCGTTGAGGGATTCATCATCTACGGCCCGCCATCTCAAGACCGGCTCAATGAATTGCTGTACCACCGCAAAGCCATTTTGGCCATAGATTTTGAGCTTCAGAAAGGCATATCAATTAATATCAACAACCGAAAAGCCGCAAGAGAATGTGCCGATTTCGCGCTTAATCAGTGCAACGAGAATGTTGCGATATTGGGTTTGCGAATGGCGCATGAAAACACAACAGTAAATTTAAAAAACGCTAGCCTCTTTGACGAACGAAAAAGTATTATGGTGCAGCGACTACTTGGCTATTTAGATGCAGCGCAGGCAAAAAATATTCACATCGATGAAGAGAATATCTGGCATATTCCTGACAATACCCATTTTCTCGCCTATGAAACCGCTCGTTACGTGTTGAAACAGGAAAAGCGACCTCGCTTGTTATTATGCATGAGCGATCGCATTGCTTTAAGCGCAATAAAAGCCGCGCATGATTTAGGAATTCGTGTCCCTGAAGATTTAATGATTACAGGTTTTGATGGGATTGAAGAGGGTAAGCATGGACCAAATACATTAACGACTATAGAACAACCAAGTTTGGAAAAAGGACGTGTAGCAGCCGAGATCTTTTTAGGTCAGCGAGAAGAAAAAGACCTAATCCTTCATGCTCCACTCATAATCGGTAATTCTTGCCCAAAAATTACTTAATTTAAGTAAAAATTAAGTTAAATTAAGTCAGCTTTTAGATTTTTCCATTATGAAATTTGAGTAAAATCAGCGTTCAAATTAATCTAAGAAGTAGGTTTTAAATGTCAGATTGGTGGAAAGGCGCGGTTATTTATCAAATTTATCCTCGAAGCTTCAAAGATTCTTCGAATAACGGCGTTGGAGATTTACCCGGTATCACTGAAAAGCTCGAATATGTTCAGTCCTTGGGCGTAGATGCGATCTGGATATCCCCGTTTTTCAAGTCTCCTATGCACGATTTTGGGTATGACATTTCAGACTATCGCGCGGTTGACCCGTTATTTGGCGATTTAGATGATTTTAAATCTCTTCTCGACAAAGCGCATTCTCTTGGTCTTAAGGTAATTATCGACCAGGTTCTGAGTCACTGTTCGATTGAACATGACTGGTTTCAGCAGAGCAGACAGAATAAGTCTAACGCAAAAGCAGATTGGTTTGTTTGGGCTGACCCATCGGAAAATGGTGGACCACCAAATAATTGGCTGTCTTTTTTCGGAGGCAGTGCTTGGACTTATGATGATGCAAGAGGCCAGTATTACCTGCATAACTTCTTGAGTAACCAGCCTGATTTAAATTTTCATAATCCTGATGTTCAGCAGGCGCAGCTGGATAATTTAAAGTTCTGGTTGGACTTGGGCGTAGATGGCTTTCGATTAGATGTAGCCAACTTTTATTTTCACGACAAGGCATTGCGGGATAACCCTGTTTTTCCTGAAGGTGAACGCAGTACCGTGGGTGTTACTGATTCAAACCCGTATTCTCGCCAAGCGCATATTTACTCAATCACCCAAGCGGAAAACATTGAATTTATTAAAAAAATGCGGGCTTTGATGGACCTGTATCCGGGTACCACGACCATGGGTGAAATTAATGGCGAACACTCGCTGGAAATTATGGCTGAGTACACCCAAGGCGACGATCGTATGCACATGGCCTATACCTTCGATTTGCTTGGTGAGGACTGCACGAAAAACGCAATTGAATCCATCGCTGAAGAATTTAATCAAACGCTTAAAGATGGCTGGGCGTGTTGGGCATTGTGCAATCATGACGTTAAGCGCGTTGTGTCAAGATGGGGAGGTGACAACCCGTCTGCTGACTTCGCATTGGCAGCCAGTGCCATGCTGTTAAGTTTAAAAGGTAGCGTTTGCATGTATCAGGGCGAAGAATTGGGACTGCCGGAAGGTGATGTTGCATATGAAGATATTCAAGATCCTTACGGCAAGCCTTTCTGGCCGGAATATAAAGGACGAGATGGCTGCAGAACGCCGATGGTTTGGGACAGTACAGCGGATTTTGCCGGATTTTCTACAAGTAAGCCTTGGTTACCTGTCGATAAGCTTCAGACTCAAATGGCTGTTGATTTACAAAGCAATCACGACAACAGTACGTTAAACAAAACTCGCCGATTAATTAAATGGCGTAACCAGCAACCTGCTTTGCGGCAAGGTGAATTTACTCTGCTGGACTTACCTGGTGTACTTGCATGGTTGCGAACCTCCGAAGAACAGCAGGTGCTTGTGGTCATTAATCTATCGTCCGAGACGCATGAACTGACTTTGCCTTTTGCCCATGTCGCTAAAATGGGTCTGGAAGAGTTCTCATACACGCTTAACGAAAATCAATTGCAACTTCCACCCTACCAGGCATTTTTTGCAGATGTGGAATAAGAAATAAGTAAATATTAAGTTAATAATTTTGGTCGCGTTTCATCAATGTGCAAAAACTTCGGTTATGATGAGATGCCACAAAAAATAAGTCAGCCTTAAGGATTGACTGTAAACAATAAAAATAATGAGGACTACCTCGCATCGGAGTATGTTATGGGCACCATCAGCACTATTGATTTATTAGTCATTGCCGCTTATTTCTTGATCGTTTTAGTTATTGGTATTTGGGTAGGTTTAAAAACCAAGACAGGCGAAGATCTGTTTTTAGGTGGAAGGACACTTACTTGGGGAGTAATTGGTGCATCTTTGTTCGCATCCAATATTTCAAGTACGACTTTAATCGGTTTAACTGGGGCTGCATACACAACCGGTATCGCTAACTCAAACTACGAATGGTTGTCCGGCTTACCTCTGATCATTATGGCCGCGATTTTCATTCCGATATACTTGCGCGCAAAAATTACGACTGTTCCGGAATACTTGGAGCTACGCTACGATCACCGCTCGCGCAAAATCTTTTCGACCGTCACGATAGTAACGAGCGTTTTAGTTGATATGGCTGGTGGACTTTATGCAGGAGCGGTCGTTTTGCAAGTCTTTTTCCCTGAACTGCCGCTCTCGTATACATGTGTGGGCTTAGCCCTAATTGCAGGTTTTTACACGGCATTCGGTGGATTGAAAGCGGTTGCTTATACTGACACCTTGCAGGCAATTATCTTACTTTTAGGCTGTTCAATATTAACGTACATGCTGTTTGAACGGCTTGATTTCTCTTGGGATATGCTGCGAAGCTCAGTTCCTGATCAGCATTTATCGGTAATTCGCCCTAGTGATGACCCAACGCTGCCTTGGCTAGGTACACTTGTGGGCGTGCCACTTCTTGGATTCTGGTACTGGGTAACCAATCAGTACGTTACGCAACGAGTACTTGCTGCAAAAAATGTTCAACACGCGCGCTGGGGAGCGATGCTAGGTGGTTTCTTAAAAATACTTCCACTATTTATCATGGTATTGCCAGGCGCTATGGCCATTAGCATTATTCCCGGGATCGAAAATGGCGATATGGTCTTTCCAACACTGATTGCTGAGGTGTTACCCGTTGGGGTAGTAGGTATTGTGCTTGCAGGACTCATTTCTGCAATTATGTCCAGCGTCGATTCTACGCTTAACTCAGCCTCTACTTTGGTGGTTGTCGATTTTGTAAAGCCCGCAAGGCCAGGAATAGATGGAAGACAGGTCGCGAAAATCGGTCGAATTACCACTATTATTATCATGATAATCGCAGCCGTTTGGGCTCCTCAAATCGCTAATTTTGGCGGTTTATGGTTATACCTTCAACAAATGTTCGCGATCATTGTACCGCCAATCGCGACGCTATTTTTGGTGGGTGTTTTCTATAAGCGCGCAACTCCTAGCGCTGCCTTTTGGACATTGATTTTGGGTTTTGCCTTTGGAGTAGGATTATTCTTGGCACGTCAAAATCAGGTCATCGATCTTCATTTTGCGGTCGGAGTTGGCGTAATGTTTGTTGTATGTACCGTAATATTTGTGCTCATTTCAATATTTGGTCCGCAAGATCTTAATAAAGACGTATCAGAACTTGTGTTTGACAAGTCATTGATTGCCGAACAAAAGGGTACCAGTCTTATTGCTGACTACCGCCTTCATTCCGTTTTATTGCTTGCTGCAATGCTATGGGTACTATTTACTTTTTGGTAGAGAGGAGAAGTCATAACGTATGTTATTGCGACAAACTAACATCAAAAAATTGGCTGAACAACAATTTGACGTTCTGATTGTTGGAGCCGGTATTAACGGTGCCGTTGCAGCCGCAGCTCTGACTCGCAAAGGTGCGAAAGTCGCTTTAATTGATAAAGGCGACTTCGCAGGACATACCTCTTCAAACTCTTCAAATTTGGCTTGGGGCGGCATCAAATATTTAGAAAATCATGAGTATTTACTGGTGAATAAGCTGTGTAAAAGCCGAAATCACCTCATGCGAAGCTATCCATCAACGGTTAAAGAAATTCGCTTTTTAACAACCTTACAGAAAGGGTTTCGTTTCCCTGCCTGGTTTGTATTTATGGGGACCTTGCTATATTGGGTAATGGGGCGATTTTTTACTCAAAAGCCAAGCTTTTTGACCGCAGATAAAATCAAACAAACAGAGCCGGTTATTAACGTAAGTAATTCGCAGGGCGGCTTCGAGTATTCAGATGCATTCCTTTACGATAACGATGCTCGTTTTGTCTTTAATTTTGTTCGAAGCGCCATGGATAACGGCGCTATCGTCGCCAACTATCTTGGTGCGAAACAAAGCAAGCAAATCGACGGTATATGGTATACCGATGCTTACGATACGCAAAGTGAGCATCAATTTACAATCAAATCCAAGGCCATCATAAACGCATGCGGCCCTATGGTTGACCTCTTTAATAAAGAGAACCATCAGCAGACCGAGCATTCACATTTATTTTCTAAAGGCGTTCACCTTATTGTAAACAAGCTGACGAAAGTCGATAAAGTACTTGCGTTTTTTGCCTCAGACGGTCGATTATTTTTTGTTATCCCGATGGGACAAAAAACCTGTATTGGCACAACCGACAACCAAGTCAAAAACCCTCATACCAGCGTGACCGATGAAGATAGAAAATTTATTCTAGATAACGTCAATGCACTGCTTGACTTGGAGCGCCCATTGACTGAAGCAGATGTTATTTCTGAACGTTGCGGCGTGCGTCCTCTTGCGGTCAAAGGGGGCAAAGGCGAAGCAGACTGGGTACAACTGTCTCGCAAGCATGCGATTGATGTAAATTATGCAGAGAGTTATATGAGCATCTTCGGCGGCAAGCTTACCGACTGCATCAATGTGGGAGAAGAGGTTTGTGAGTATATCGAAAAAATGGGTATTCACTTATCTGATAGAGATAAAATCTGGTATGGAGAGTCTCCCGACGCAGTTAAAGCAGAATTTGAATATCGCGCAAAATTGCTGAAACTTGATGATATGACTCCAGAGTACTCGTCTGAGAAACTGACAACCAGACTATGGCGTCGCTATGATATACATGCATTGCAAATATTGGATGAAATTCAAAGAGACCCTAGCCAGGCTGAGCAGTTAATGAAAAATGCAGAATACCTGAGGGCTGAACTTCACTATGCTGCAAGGCGTGAGATGATCACTAAACTGGAAGATTTTCTGCGACGACGCTCAAAAATTGAGATGGTCTTGCGCAAAGAAGAAATTATTGATACGCCGGGAATTGTCGAAGCTTGCGAGATCCTTTTCGGGGAAAATGCCTACGAGAAAAAGCAGGAATATATTGAGCAAGCTCGCAAGACTCAATCAATCTGAATAAGCACAAGAAAGCTGCTATCGATTAGTCTGTAGACTTAAAGACAGCAGCATATCATCAAGTATATTGCTTAAATCGCTGAAGTTCTCATTATTAATGTAGATACTCATACTGGAACGTATGCTAATATCAGACCCATGTTGATCAGCAATAAATGTTTGCTCTAGCGCTTTCTGTACTCGCTCAAAAAAAGACTTGGCCGATTCCTCTTCTATATCTTTCAAACACAAAATAAACTGCTCAGGCGCTAATCGTCCTAGTATGTCATTATCCCGGGTTACCTGTTTTAGCGTACTAGCAATAGTTTGAAGAACAAAATCCCCTTTTGTTGACCCTACCTGGCGATTGACCTCTCTGAAGTTTCCAAGGTCAAATATGGCTATAGCGTTAGATTTGCCCGGACTGGGAAAATCGACTTTTGCAATTTCAGATATGGCAGTCTTACTATTTAGTAAATTGGTGACAGGGTCAATCGCCATTCGAGCAATATGACGCTTTCTTACCCAATATACTAACGCGACAAAAATCAATAAAAGTAATATAACTCCTGCGAATATAATTTGATTTTTACGCCTTTCGGCCGCCTCAATTTGATTTTCTAAAACGTAAATCTTGCCATAGAGATTCGCAATGCCTAGTACAGTCGAAAAGCCTTCGTAATTCTCTTTTACAACATCCAAAGCTTTAACGCTTTTTTCAAAAGCCTTGGAGGCGGCATCTAGATCACCTAAAGCAAAATATACTCTTACCAAAAATTTCTGAAAATCGTAATTAACGTCTTGCAGGTTTCTACGGGGCAGCTTGTTAAATTCGCTAATAAAGTTTTTCAGACACTCTGTGTCCTCGTTATATAAACACGGTACAGCGCTATACCATGTGTAAAGAAATGTGGTTAAACCACTATTTACTTGCTCGATTGAAGCCTTTAGTTTTGGAAGCGTTTCTACGAGCTCATCTATCTTTTCGGCTCTGTAGTAATAACCAGACAATGCATGGTAATACCAGTAATTTGTAAGATCCGTAGATACATCTTGATTAATTTTGTCAAACTCTTGTATGTAAAAAAACGCTTTCTCATGCTGACCAGTTGCAAGGAGAGAAGTAATCGCACTAATTAAAATAGACAGCTTGTTGCTACTGTTATAAACCTTGGATCCCATTTCATGAGCTTTTATAAATTGATCAGCCGCCATTACATGCTGCCCCATTCTGCCGAAAAACAAGCCAATATGATTATGCACATGGGCTAACAAAGCATAGTTATCACTTCTTGAGTATTTTTCAACGATACTAAAGAATGCAGCCAGCTTTTCTGCATCGCTCGAATATCCACTTTGCGGACAATAGGTAATTAAACTCAGTTCTGCAGATACTTCAATATCCTCAAAGCGTCCCTTAGCTAATTGGTATGCCTCAGAATAATAATCACATCGTTCATCTTGTTCCTGGACATCGTAAGTAAAGCCGAGTTGATAAACGGCGTATGCATAAAACCTATCTGATTTGTCAATAGAGTCATTCTCTAACAACGAATAGAGTGTATTTTGTGCTTGCGAAAATTGACCGTTACAGTTTTGATAGTGAGTTTCGATAGTCTTAAGCTTAAAGCGCTCTTCGGCCGTTACAGAATCATTTTCAAGTAAAGCTTGCACCTGGCCGCGGTATTCTGGTTGAGGGCAATCGTAGGTGAGTGTTTGTACATCGGTAAGCAAGGTTTTAACGTCAGCTACTGCACTCTTTGAAAAGCCTGCAATAAGTACAAACAATGAAATAAATGGGATTGCTATCGGTAAGTTCAAGTTGTTACCTTACTCTTTTTTTAAAACTAGTTTCAATTCAAAATTCTATAGAGAGAATGTTATCACTGAACGGAAAATTAACAAATGAAAAGCGAATGTTAATGTCAGTTTTTAACTCTGAGCATTGGCGAGTCTTTCAAACACAAACCTTTCAGCGTCGTCCATAAAACCGTCATCTGCCTGAGTTTGAGGCAATTCAGATAGGGACAAGTCAAGATTATCATCATATGCCTGCTTCAACGCTTCTAAAATGGATGGATGAATATAATATAACTTACAAACAGAAGGTGTGTTTCCGAGATAAGTTGCTACACTCTTTACCAGAGTTGGCACATATTTTTTTCGAGTGTTGCTATTTAGTTCCTTTATAACGCTTTTATGTTTTCTGGCCGCTTCACACGTTCCGTGCCAAGTTCTAAAGTCTTTTGCGGAAAATGCTGAACCCATCGTTCGACGAATATATTCGTTAATATCATCTGAGTCCAAGTCTTTCCATGTACCCTTCTCATAAAAGCGAAATAAGCTATAGCCAGGTAAATCAGCACATGTTTTTATAAGTTTTTCGAGTCTGGCATCGTCAATTTCAATTTGCCGTTCTACTTTATGCTTGCCAGTGAAATGTAATTGAACCTTATTATTTTGTTCTAAAACATGCTTACGTCTTAATGTAGTCAAACCATAAGTATCGTTTTCTTTGACGTACGCTTTATTTCCTACTCGTACTCCCGTCTTGTCTAATAACATAAGAGCGCTGGCGCATGCTTTTTCGTAGTCCCATTTTTCTCTTTTTAAATCGCTATGTATTTGCGCGCGGATAGCCTTTAATTGTTTGGCAAAATCATAAAGCTTAGCAAACTTCTTCTGTTGCTGTTGCAGATGCCAAAGTTCGTGATAAATGTATTGTTTTCTTTTTTTTAAATCATAACCGAATGCTTGAATGTGCGTATTATCTACTTCACTGATTAACACATCTTTCCACATTGGCGGGATAGTTAATTGCTTGATCCGTAATTTGGTTTGTTTGCAACTTATTCGTTGATTCTGGGCATTAAAATAAGAAAACCCGCGTCCGTAAGGTTTTCTTGAGATCGTCATGCGATCAGGCGTCGCCTCAATAAGTTGATCCATTTGTTTTTATAACTCCTTCAGCGCTCGCTTTACCTTATGCTTAAGATGATGCTGCCTGCTTTCAAAGGTTAATATATAGTTTTTACTTCAATATGGCCGAAAGAGATTGAACATTTAGATATGTCTTCATAAACC
>NZ_RAHT01000006.1 GCF_004798935.1 Ningiella ruwaisensis
AGTGCGCTACCAAGCTGCGCCACACACCGACCGAGGTTGTGCATTATATTGATTACTTGAAAAAAATCCACCGTTTTTACGGAAATATTAAAGTAGTCAGAGCGATTGAATATAAATCGCTCAGCATCAAAAATAAACAAATACAAGGCCTTATCTTTTTAACTCCATTTTCATCGATTGTTTTATGCATGTTATGTCGTGGCTACTGTGTATTTCTCTCCTCATTTATTATAGCTATCTGAAGTTCAACGCGTTTCAGCTCCCGTAAAATTGAAAGGCGATTAAGCTCTAAAAAGAAATAAATACGGGCAATCGCAAAGACGAGCACAGATACGATTATGGCCACAGACCATTCTATTTTTTCTCCAAGAGGCTCAACTTGTAATAGTTGAGCAGTTGCGTAAATTGCGAAGCCTGCTAACAATAACTGCATCACCACTACAAAAATAAAAGTCAGTTTAAATTTTCCATGAAAGCTTTCTTTTATCAGATCCAGCGCGTTTGCATCCTGCTCATTCAAGCTAGATTGTTTGAGCTCGTCATCTTTAAGCGTCTGTAGTATTTTCTTGTTTATATCGCTCATCGTTCTCTCCTCACAGTAAGCGTTGCTTACCATTTTCATAAGTTATTTAAATTGCTGTAACAACATAATCACTATTAAAAGTAATAAAATAATGAATTCAATTAGTTGCATCATCGTTTTTCTCCACATGCCGTTTGAGCATCTGTCTTGCTTCATACATTCTGGATTTTACTGTGCCTTCTCGAACATTAATAAGCTCGGCAATTTCTTTCACAGAAAACCCCTCCAGATAATAAAGATGAACCACTTTATAAAGCTTTGCTGGTAATGCAGATAAGGCTGCATCAAGTTCATCAAGAGGTGGCGTTTCATCGATTTTATTATATGGCTGGTCTTCGACTGTATTTTCCTGCGTCAAAGCGTCGATAACGACTCTTTGCTTTTGATGCTGACTAATAAGATCGGCACATTTAAAATGTAAAATTCGATAAATCCACTTAGGAAAAGCTTGCGGATCATCCAGCTTCTTAATGGACTTGCAAAGCGCCTCCATGCTATGTTGCACCGCATCCTGCGCACGTGTTTCATCTCGCAGGGTATATCGCGCATATCGCATGAGCTTTGGATACCAAAGTGTGATAAGACGGTCAAAGGCGTCTTTTTCGCCCAACTGGCAACTGATCACCAAGTACTCACTTAATATTTGTTCGGCATTTCGTTTCATAAATATAAGGTCACTACTAGGCTTAAATCGGTTCGATTTATTTTTATACATTTACTCGATGCATATGGTCGTGATGATCATAAGGCTTTTTAATCGTTCTCAATTCGTTGTAACTTGAAATGAAGCGCCACAATGCATACATAGTTGTAATTCAAAGGTGTTGAGTTTCCCATGCTTCCTGTATTTGTTCTTTGTATCATAGCGGCCGTTATTATTGGCCTGATTGCTGGTAAACCCTTTTGGCAGCGCCGCAAACGCGCTCAGATCACAAGCAAAGCCTTTCCAAAGGCCTGGCGCTCAATTATTCAAAAAAGAGTGCCCTACTTTCGAAAAATGCCGAGCGATTTGCAACTGCAGCTTAAAAAACACATACAGGTGTTCTTGGCTGAAAAAAAGTTTATTGGGTGTAATGGCGTGGTCATAAACGATGACATTCGCGTTACCATTGCGGCTCAAGCTTGTTTGTTGTTGTTAAATCGAAAAACAGACTTTTATCCCAAGCTTAAGCGCATTCTTGTTTACCCGCGCGCATTTGTAAAATCGCATCAAAGCGCGAACCCAGATGGGGTGCATTTTTTTCAAAATAGCATCCTGGCAGGAGAATCCTGGGAACAAGGTACGGTGGTTTTATCCTGGCAGGATACGATAAGCGGAGCACATTTGCCCGACGATGGGCACAACGTCGTCATTCATGAGTTTGCCCATCAACTTGACCAGGAGAACGGCTCAGCCAACGGTGCTCCCCGTTTAGCGCGAAACCAAAGTTTACGCAAGTGGGCCGATGTCTTGTCGGAAGAATTTGCCATACTTAATACACAAATGGCTAATGGTGAACCCTCTATTTTCGATTACTACGGTGCAAGCAATCCAGCTGAATTTTTCGCAGTGGCCAGCGAGGTATTTTTTGAAAAACCTCATGACTTAAAGCGTTTTCATCCAAAACTTTATGAACAACTGTCAGCTTATTATATGGTGAATCCGGTTATTTGGTAGTGAGGAAAATTCGAGTTATGCACATTGGCGTGCTTCAAGTTGACGATCAAAAAGCACAAGTGTTCCTACAAGTTGCTCGCTTACATCGTAGATTTCTTCTTCAATTTCTTTCACGAGATGCTCGATCCGCGCTTTATTAACATTGTGTTGAGCAAGTTCTTCTAAGGCGTCATCTAACAAATGGGCCAACATATACGCGTATATATTTTGAGCGTCTATATGCAGTTTCACGCAAAGCGCACTCAATCCATCAAGGTTTTCTTTACTTAAAAGCGTTCGTAAATTTTGAACATGCGTTGCCGATTGCAGGCAAAAATGTGAAAGCTCATTTTTTAAATTGTCAATTTGATTTGGCTGAGTCATCTTATACCTCAAGAAGTCAGAAACGACGCGCAATGTATCAAAGGCTATCGACACATCAAAGCTTAATGTGAGCTGATAAATAGATACAGATCAATACAAGATGAAAAGTTCGCGCTATTTGTCTAATAAGTGTTCAACGAAGCGACTAGGCCAACACTTGAGTGTATACAATATAAACACTCACAGCAGATAGGGCCACGCCAAAAATAGACATCAGGCCGTCTTCAGTGCTCAAGCCTAAACCTAAAAGCACTATTGCACCGGCTGGAATAGCTGCTGCAAAGGGGACAATTTCAAGCGGTATCATTAAAAGTGCTGTAATACTTGCCAGCGCAGCGATAAGGCGCTTTCCAATTTCATTGGTCAAAAAACTCAGGCGCGGTTTAAACACTTTATCAATACGCTTAGTGTAAGGTTCAAATCGTTCCACGCTCTGTTTTAACGTATCTCTTTGTATCTCAATTTCTTTGAGTTTTTTTGGAAGCCATGGATGTTGTTGACCAAACATTAGCTGAACAGTAATTAAAATGATGCTTAAGGCGCACAGGGTAGGAACGGATGGAATAGCGCCAGTCGGCAACAAGGCAATTAGCGCAGGTGCAATGAGCAATGGGCCAAAGCCTCTGCTTTCTAACTGCGCAACCACATCATTTAAAGTGGTTGTCTCACCTTTAGTATCATTGGCCATTTTCTTGAGTACTTGCGTAAGTTTCACTGGCGTCGTTTCTCTTTTAATGGTCTGGTAAAGCGGGATAAGGGAGTAAGCTTAGCACAAAGTCTAATTTTCGCTTGAGTCGCGCTATTTCTCAACGCGCTATTTTTTAAACGTTAAACCTCAACAAAAACGCAACGCGCCATGCTGATTAATTAGCATGTTAATCTAAAGCGCAATGCTTACTTTAAAAGAGCCAAGCATTTTCGGGCTTGAGTAACTACCGAATTGATGCGTACAATTTAAATACGCTTTCCTTTTTAATTGTCTTTTTGGTCAATACTGATTTAAGGTTCTAAGGTGACAGAGCTCATTTTCTCCTACTTGCCAGTTATTTTACTGATCATTTTGATGACCAAGCGCAATAACATGCCTTCTTATCAGGCATTACCACTTTGTGCATTCATTGTTTATTTGCTCCTGATAGCTGTTTTTCAATTCGAGCTTAATTTGATACACGCCAAGCTTATTAGTGGCGCGCTCACTGCATTAACGCCAATAAGTATTATTGCCGGCGCAATTTTTTTGTTCCGCTGTATGGAAATAACTGGCGCACTCGACACAATCAAAGCTTGGTTGAATACGATCAGCAGTCATCCTGTTGCACAGCTAATGATCATAGGATGGGCTTTTGCATTTTTGATTGAAGGCGTGAGCGGATTTGGAACTCCCGCAGCGATTGCCGCGCCGATATTGTTCAGTTTGGGATTTCCGGCGCTAAAAGTTGCGATATTTTGTTTGATCATGAATACCATTCCCGTCACCTTCGGTGCTGTCGGCACGCCGATGTGGTTTGGATTGTCACTGGTTCCCATCAGCCAAGAAACTCTATCTGGCATCGCGTTCTCTTCTGCTTTGTTAAATACTTTTGCGGCTCCTTTTGTTGTCATCGCAGGACTCATGTTTGTGGTAGACAGTTATAAAACCATCATCAAAAATTTACTTTTTATTCTGCTTTCGGTTTTCTCCTGTACCTTGCCATTTTTGCTGATTAGCTATTACAGTCTGGAATTCCCCTCACTTATCGGCGGCTTACTCGGCCTTATATTAACTGTCGTGTTTGCAAAATTCTCAATCGGTCTTGAAAAGCCCGACGAGGAGCAAACTCCATCTGGCCTTGCTCGAGTCAGCATTGGCCAACTGACCAAGGCTAGCTTCCCAATCTGGGGGACGGTACTTCTATTGTCTTTAACAAGGATTGATGCCATAGGCTTAAAAGCTTTGCTTCAGTTAACGGAACCGTCGCTGATCATCGAACTGGGTGTGCTCGGTGAGTTCGCTATCAGCGCCTCTTTGGTATTGTCTTTAAGCAATATTTTTAATACCGGCGAGGTATGGTCTCATAGCCTGTTGTATGTCCCATCTATACTTCCGTTCTTTTTGATAGGGTACTTGACCATGCAATGGTTTCAGCCTGAAAAACTAAAAGTAGCACTTATCGACACCAGTAACAAAATGCTGATGCCTTCTGTAGCGCTAGTTGGAGCGCTAATATTTGTTAATTTAATGATGGCAGGAGGTCTGTCGTCCCCAGTCAATAAAATCGGATTAAACCTTGCTGATCTCAGTCAACAACATTGGGGAATGCTTGCTTCGTTTTTAGGGGCATTGGGTTCATTTTTTTCCGGTTCTGCCACTATATCAAACTTAAGCTTTGGCACCATTCAATTCAGTATTGCTGAGCAGCTTTCTTTAAATACCAACAAAATATTGGCACTGCAATCAGTGGGAGCGGCCATGGGAAACATGGTTTGTATTAATAATATTGTGGCAGTAAGTGCCATTCTTGGGCTTAAAAATATGGACGGTGAAATACTCAAACGCACCGCCATCGTTGTATTGCTCTACGGCATTCTCGTGGGGGTCGCCGCAAATGTTTTACTGACTTAGCGCTTAAGATGCAGCAGTGGCATGCCTAAGCTGATTATCACCGTTCTCAATACAAAAAAATGCTTGTACAAACTTTTAAAAGCGCGTAAAAAGCAGAAAATTTTTTAAGATACTATTCTGACAGTGAAATCCCTAACCGAGACCGCATGTCCCTTGGACTTACAGCAAGCTTCTGAAGCCGCTTTTTTACAAGCCAAGACGCAAAAAATATCAGCAAGTTTATCGTCTGAATCAACGGTACTGGATTCAAGTGTCAGTGCGAGCGCTAATCAGAACATTTATCCTGCTGTTGCCAGCCCAATATCTATTGAAGACGAACAGATATTTGAACAAATAGCCTTGGACTTATTAAGCAAAGGTTATTGTGTTTTACCAAAAGCGCTCCCTCTTGAAATTTGTGACGCCCTGCATTTTCACATGGTTAATATGCCGGAGTATAAATTCACTGAAGCCAGTATTGGCCGTAAATTGGATAACCAGCAAAACGCCAAAATCCGAAACGATGAGATTGCCTGGATCAACGGTGAAAGTCCTGCCGGTCAAAAATGGCTGCAATGGACGCATGCTTTGCAAATGTATTTGAATAGGCGCTTGTTTTTAGGCTTATTTTCTTTTGAAAGTCATTTTGCGCATTATGCACCCGGTCATTTTTACAAACGCCACTTTGATGCCTTTAAAGGTGAAACCAATCGTATTTTATCCTTGGTGACTTATCTCAACCCCAGCTGGGAAGCGCAAATGGGCGGCGAGCTGCAAATTTATGAAAATACAGGCGATGAAAGTGGTTTGAAAGTGCTGCCAGAATACGGCACCCTGTGCGTTTTTCTGTCTGAAGAATTTGAACATGAAGTTAAACCTGCAACGGCGCATCGATACTCTATTGCAGGCTGGTTTAGAGTAAACACGAGTACGGCCGAAAAAGTCGACCCACCGGCCTAAAGCTTATGCGCTTTGGAAAGACGACGTCGAGTTAGTCGTCTTCGCCATCTCCACTAATTCGACTCGCAATCGCACCATCTTGATTGCGATACTTTGCATCAAGCCTCGCATTGTATGGTTTAGCTGCAGAGCCTGAGAGCATTTCAAAACTGATTGCGCCAATTTTCATGCCCGGTTTTAAGGCAAGCGGAAGCTTCCCTGAATTAAAAAACTCCAATACAATATTTCCTGACCAGCCCGGGTCAATTCGATGTGCCGTAACATGAACCATCAGCCCCAAGCGTGCTAACGACGAGCGTCCGTCTAGCCAACCAACAATGTTATCGGGCAAACTTACCGACTCAAGGGTAACGGCAATGGCTAATTCACCCGGATGCAAAAAGAAGGATTCCTCTTCAGCAATTTCAATCTCATCAGACATCACCCGATCAAGTGCAGCTTGCACCTCGGCTTTTGGTCCGCTCAAATCGATAAAGGGAGCTGCGTGATCCTGAAAGACACGAAACTTGTTACCCAAGCGAATATCAACCGTAACGCCACTTATTTGTTCATGAAGGGGGGCTGGATGAATGGCGATTTTTCCATCGTTCAAATATTGGATAATGTCCGTGTCACATAAACGCATAGTTGACCCTAAACCTCATAAATAAGTGCTTGTGAAAATGCTAAATAAGAAAGTGCTCAGGTAACGCTTTGAGCCTTACATAAAATCTGCGCTGATTATGCGCAGACTTTACCTGGGGTGCAAGCCTGTTAGTCGAGTTTTGTAATATCAATGGCATTCGCTGCATATTTTGCCTGGCTTGAGACCTCAAGGGATAAAAGCATCTGCCAGGAAAGCTTAACTGCAGCATTTAAATAAACTTGCGTGATTGCATGGTTCGGATGTTCAGAAATCAAGGATTTACCGCTGTCTGCACACTCACGAACAATCATGTTGAGCGGCACTTGTGCTAGCAGAGGCAAATGGTATTTTTGCGCCAGTCTGTGTGCACCGTGTTCTGAAAAGATGGGGGTTTTGTGTTGGCAATTAGGACATTCAAAATAACTCATGTTTTCAATAAGACCTAAAACCGGAACATCGAGTTTATTAAACATCGCAATACCTTTTTGTGCATCAGACAGCGCGATATCCTGAGGCGTGGTGACGACAATAGCGCCAGTAAGCGGCAATTGCTGAGCCATGGTAAGCTGAATATCACCCGTGCCCGGAGGCATATCAACAATAAGGTAATCCAATAAAGGCCAACGCGTTTCCTTAGCCAGTTGGGTAAGCGCTTTACTTGCCATCGGTCCGCGCCAAATAGACGCATGCTCATTATTAACTAAGTAACCGATAGATATCGACGCAAGCCCGTGCGCCATGATTGCTTGCATATGCTTATTGTCTTGACTTTCTGGCGATGCATTTTCGGTCCCTAGCATGATAGGAACGGACGGGCCATAAATATCTGCATCCAAAATCCCTACTCTCGCCCCTTGTGCAGAAAGTGCAAGCGCAAGATTTACGGCGCTTGCCGATTTTCCTACTCCGCCTTTTCCGGAAGATACCGCAATAACATTTTTCACATTGGCAAGATGCGGCTGCTTGGCTGAAAAAATCGGGACGTTATACTGAATGCTTATATTCGTTTGCGCTAATTCCGAGATATTTGACTTCAACGCTTCTATTAAGGCCTGATTTTGTAATTCGCATACAAAACCAAGCTTTAGTGCAATTGCACTATCGTTCAAGCGCTCGATTGAAACTAAGCTCGTCTGCTGGGCACTCATTTCACTTTTGTCTGCAAAAAATTTCTGTAATACCAGTAGTACTTTAGTTTGCAGTGAGCGTTCAACTGATGCTTTACTTGATGGATCAGTATCGCTGTTTTTTGCTTTATCTTTATTGCGTTTAAAAAACATAAGTTCTCTTAGAGCCTGTTAAATTTAAGTCCCAGTAACATCGAGCGCTTTGCAAAATAGCCCTTTTGGGCTAACATCTGCGCCCAACTACTATAATCTAAAGTGAAAGGTATCGCATTACATGTCATCTCGAAAGCGCCGAATTTTAACCACCAGTGCTCTACCCTATGCAAATGGGTCGATTCACCTCGGGCATTTATTGGAGCATATTCAAACCGATATCTGGGTTCGGTTTCAGCGTTTACGAGGCCACACCTGCTTTAGCGTATGTGCAGATGATGCTCACGGCACACCTGTCATGCTCAAAGCGCAAGAGCTTGGCATAACGCCAGAAGAAATGGTGGCGCAAACCAGACAAGAGCATCATCAGGACTTACTGGATTTTTATGTCAATTACGACAATTACTACGTTACCCACTCTCCTGAAAACAAAGCGTTGTGCGAATTAATCTACAAGCGCTTAGATGAGAATGGCTACATTTCAAAACGGTCGATAAATCAATTGTTTGATCCGGAAAAACAAATGTTTTTACCAGATCGTTTTGTGAAAGGAACCTGTCCTAAATGCGGTGCAGAAGACCAAAACGGCGATAGCTGTGATGTTTGCGGCGCAACATACTCTCCAACGGAGCTTAAAAACCCCAAATCTGTGGTGTCAGGCGCAGAGCCTATCATGAAAGAATCGGAGCATTACTTTTTTGACCTGCCACAATTTGAAAGCATGCTCAAAGAGTGGATAAACACAGGCGCTATTCAAAAAGAAATGGCGAATAAATTTAACGAGTGGTTTGAACAAGGGCTCCAGCAATGGGATATTAGTCGAGATGCGCCGTATTTTGGTTTTGAAATACCGGGCGCGCCAAATAAATTCTTTTATGTATGGGTTGACGCGCCTGTTGGCTACATGGCAAGTTTTAAGAACTACTGCGATGCCAATGGGCTTGACCATGAATTGTATTGGCAAACAGGAAATGACACAGAGCTATATCACTTTATTGGTAAAGATATTAGTTATTTTCACTGCCTGTTTTGGCCTGCCATGCTTGAGGGAGCCGGGTTTCGAAAGCCGACAAAAGTCAACATTCACGGCTTTGTTACCGTAAATGGTGCGAAAATGTCAAAATCACGCGGAACCTTCATAAAAGCGCGAACCTATTTACAACATTTAAACCCCGAGTATCTGCGCTATTACTACGCCAGCAAGCTCAATGATAGTGTGACGGATATTGATTTAAACCTGCCCGATTTAGCACAGAAAGTGAATGCTGATCTGGTTGGAAAAGTTGTAAATATTGCGTCACGTTGTGCAGGATTTATCACAAAAAAGTTTGATGGCAAACTTTCCAACAATATTGAAGATAAAGCCTTAATTAAGCAATTCCAAGAAGCAGAAGATGACATCGCCTGGTATTTTGAATCTCGTCAATATAATAAAGCAATACGCGATATTATGGCTCTGGCAGATAAAGCCAATCAATATATCGATGCGGCAGCGCCATGGGTGACGATTAAAGATGAAAGCAAGCAGCAATATACCCACGATGTTTGTTCAATGGGCATTCACTTATTTAGAATACTCATGATTTATTTAACGCCTGTGCTACCCAAATTATCAGAACAAGCTCAGGCCTTTTTGAACGACGAGTTTAGCTGGGATGCCGCAAAAGACCTCAAGCTAGGACACGAAATTAACAAATTTAAAGCCATGATGTCTCGAGTTGAAATCGATAAGATTGATGCGATGATTGAAGCAAGCAAGGAAAATCTGAAAGAAACAAAAAGCCAGGTGGCAAATGTAGCGTCAGACAAAGGGCAGCTGGCTGAAGACCCAATCAGCGACACAATAAGTTTTGAAGATTTTGCCAAAGTCGATTTGCGCGTCGTAAAGATCGTCAATGCCGAAGCGGTCGAAAAAGCGGATAAATTAATTCGCCTGGAATTGGATTTAGGCGGCGAAACCCGTCAGGTATTTGCTGGCATTAAATCAGCTTACGACCCGTCCACACTTATTGGAAAGCACACAGTGATGGTTGCCAACCTTGCGCCGCGAAAAATGCGATTTGGGGTATCAGAGGGGATGGTGCTCGCAGCAGGGCCAGGTGGAAGTGATTTGTA
This sequence comes from Ningiella ruwaisensis, assembly GCF_004798935.1. Lineage (GTDB taxonomy): Bacteria > Pseudomonadota > Gammaproteobacteria > Enterobacterales > Alteromonadaceae > Glaciecola > Glaciecola ruwaisensis. The sequence continues at coordinate 10,165 of NZ_RAHT01000006.1, forward strand.
CATATTAAATCCGGATGATGGCGCACAGCCGGGAATGCGGGTTAAGTAACTATAGTCATATCTCAAACTCATCCTCGCCAAGATATCGCCAGATTGGACATCAATATGTTACAGATCAGGCTTATCCTGCGTTTGAGTGCGATAAAACGAGCGAATACTTGCCCCTGCCGCACTTGAGCTGAACTTGGGATTAAGTTTCCATTTGGGTTTAATGGGCGACAGCGGGACTTCGCGCTTTCTCGCGACAATGACGTACATCCCTGAAAACCAAGGTAAATAGCGCTTACACCATTTTTGAATACGGCTTCGCTGATTTAGTCGCTTTCGCATAAATAATGCCGAATATACTACCTGCTCCTGCTGTATAATTTCAAAGTCCAATAACTGCAACCAATCTTTGATACGCGCAGCAGTAAAAAATCGCCCTTCATGAAGCAGGTTGTTGCGATTTATGGGTAAATACTTCATAACGCCAGCAAGGCTAAAAGGATTGAAGCCCGCAATAATGACATGACCATTCGCCGTTATCGCTCTGTCTATTTCACGGATTATCTGATGAGGATCTTGCGCAAAATCGAGCTCCGCTGCCAACAAAAAAGCATCTACGCTATTATTTTGTAGCGGCAACTTACAAGATTCAGATTTAACATTGGCTTGTTCTATGATGGTTTGAGCAAAACAAAACTGATCTCTGATAGGGCACGCTTTTGTGTTAATTTGTGAACTTAAATTACCAAGCTTAACAAAGTAGTAACCAAATACTCGCTCTAAAATGGGTTTAAGTGCAACTTCAAGCTCTCGTTTCACATTCGCGCCCTGGCTTAAGGCCAGCCATTTTTCGGGATATTTAGGGCGAGTGTGGCTACGCGCTTCACGCATTAACAACTTAAGCTCCTAAGGTTGATACTCAATATGACTTATCTTAAACGATATGCACTTGCATGAGTGAGGAATAATCCCTAAAGTTATCGCAACTAAACGAAAGGTCAACACATTTCGCGAGGCAAAAATGAGCTCAGCACTACATATTACCGCTATCAAGGCCTTTACTGACAACTATATCTGGTGTATTCACAATGATACACACGCGGCGGTTGTTGACCCAGGTAATGCCGCGCCCGTGTTGCAATTTCTTAAAAATAATTCGCTTGTATTGAGTGACATTTTAATAACGCATCATCACTATGATCACACTGGTGGTGTGTTGGATTTAAAAGATGCGTGTCAATCGGTACATGTCCTTGGTCCAGTGAACGATAAAATTCTTGGCGTAAACACACGCTTGGTAGAAGGCGATAAGATAAGCATTTTAAATGACTTAGTCAGTTTTGAAGTGCTTGAGACCCCTGGTCACACGCTCGATCACATTGCCTTTTTCAACGGACAATGGCTTTTTTGCGGTGACACACTTTTTTCAGCTGGCTGTGGACGCATGTTTGAAGGCACGCCTGATGTGTTTTTAGCTTCTTTGGACAAATTGTCTGCCTTACCCGGTCATTTAAAGGTGTATTGCACCCACGAATATACGCTAGCTAATCTTAAATTCGCTCGTTTTTTGCTACCGCACGATAAGGCGCTGGCCGAGTATGAAACTTGGGCGAAGGCTGAAAGAGCTGAAAATAGGATAACGCTGCCCTCCACTATTGAACAACAGCGCGAAATTAATCCTTTTTTACAGTGTCATAAAAGGTCATTTCAAGCGAGTGTGGCAGAAAAATTGCAAAGCCAAAGAATACAGATAACATTGCAAAATGAGAATGCGATAAGCACCTTTGCGGCAATACGCGCCGCTAAAGACAATTTTGCTTAACGAATGTCTGAGTATTACGTATGATTGCCTGCCACTATGCCGACATTGTTGAGGCAAAACGTTTGAGCACATCGTTTCAAAAAATATTAGCAATAAAATAATATAAGGTCTTATGAAGTTTTCCTATAAAAAATTCAATCACTTATGCGCAATGATTTTTCTCTCAGTTCTACTCGGCGCATGCTCTGTTACCAGTAATACAGATAAAAATGCCAAGTTGAATAGTTTAGAGAATAAAGCACTAATCATCTGCAGTGATATTCACGAAAACGCCGAGGATGAAAATAAGTTAGACGATGAAGCCTGCGTTGCAGCACAAGACGGTGTAAGTCCCGTTATCCACCCTAAAACGAAACCGACAACCGTTAGCTTGCCAAAGGCCAAAAAAGGCGAAAATCTGGTTTATGATAATTTATGGCATTACATCGGAGACCATCTCTCATTAAAAGTGCCCGCAGACCAGGCTCGAATCAACAAACATAAAAAATGGTTTTTAAAGCATCCCAATTATATGGAAGTGGTGTCAGCTCGTGCAGAGCCTTTTCTGTTTTATATTGTTCAGGAGCTAAAAGCGCACGATATGCCGCTTGACATTGCACTTCTGCCTATCGTTGAGAGCTCTTTTGATGCTTTGGCATACTCACCGGGTAAAGCGGCAGGCATATGGCAATTTATTCCCTCTACCGGCAAAAATCACGGCATGGCGCAAAACTGGTGGTACGATGGCCGAAGGGACGTAATCGCCTCCACTCAAGGCGCAATTGAATATTTGAAACGCCTTCATAAAATGTTTGATGGAAACTGGATGCACGCACTTGCTGCCTATAACAGTGGTGAAGGACGTGTTCAACGAGCGATACGAAAAAACAAACGGAATGGGAAACCCACAGACTTTTGGTCCCTGGATCTGCCCAGAGAAACGCGTGCTTATGTTCCAAAGCTGCTAGCGCTTGCTGAAATATTGCGCAACAAAGATAATTATAATTTTGTCTGGCCCGAAATTGACAATATTGAAGTTATCCAAATCGTTGATATTGGTGGGCAACTAGATTTGTCGGTTGCAGCTGACTTGGCTGGTTTAAGTGTAGATGAACTTAAAACCTTAAATCCCGGTTTTAAACATTTTGCAACCGCGCCCGACGGCCCTCATTACCTGGTCTTGCCCTCAAACAAGGTAGGCGATTTTAGTTTGGCTTTAAGTCAACTTCCTGACACTAAGCGTTTAAACTGGGCCAGACATGAAATTAAATCAGGTGACAGCATTGGTGAAATTGCGCTTGCCTATAACACCTCGGTTAATGTAATAAAGCGCGTAAACAACATGCGCTCCAACACCATTTATGCTGGCGATCATTTATTGGTGCCAATTTCGGTATCTCAATTGGACGATTTATCTATTGACCAGCAGCAACTAGCAAGCATACAGCTTGACGCCATAAACCGCGATGCAATCAATAACGTAGAACAAAACACTCGTATTTATCACACCATATCCTCCGGTGACACTCTATGGGACATTTCACGAGCGTACAATGTAAGTATCGAAGACATTACTTCATGGAACAAGATTAAACGCTCTGAGACCTTAAAACTGGGCTCAAAGCTTGCACTTTACACAAGCTTGATATCTGATGAGCCGGATGCGGCAAAAAGCGTGGTCAATTACAAAGTGAAATCCGGCGATTCATTATCAGTCATTGCCCAACGCTTTAGTGTAAGAGTTCGCGATATTATGCGATGGAACGGGATTTCCAAAAATGACTATTTGCAGATAGGACAAGAGCTGCGTTTATTTTTGCTACAACGCAGCTAAACGCGATTATAGCTTGCTTACATATTACTTAAGTCAAGCTTTGCGCCAAACGGTACCCTCTGGTCCATCTTCAAGCACCACACCTAAGCTCGTGAGTTCATCGCGAGCTGCATCCGCGCTTGCCCAATCTTTATCTTTGCGAGCTTGATTGCGTTTTTGGATTAGCATCTCTACCTGAGCTGCAAATTCATCATTACCGGGCTGGGCATTTCCTTGCAAATAATCATTTGGCTCAGACTGCAGTATGCCTAAGATATCCCCGAGCTTTTTAAGGACTCCCGCTAAATCCTTTGCTTGCTCAGAAGATTTGTCATGTTTGTTAAGCTCTTTTGCCACATCAAAGAGCACCGAAAATGCAATGGGCATATTAAAGTCGTCGTTCATGGCGTCTTCAAATCGTTTTAAATATGCGCTTTCACTTAGTGACACAGTCATATTTGCTTCGACGTCTCGCAGTGCAGTATACAAGCGTTCCAGTGCGCTTCGGGCTTGATTTATGTTCTCTTGCGAATAGCTTAACTGACTACGATAGTGGGCGCTCATCAAGAAAAATCGCAAGGTTTCAGGATCGTGTTTGGCCAATACATCTCTAAGCGTAAAGAAATTGCCTAAAGACTTGGACATTTTTTCGTTGTCTACCTGCACCATGCCGGTATGCATCCATGTGTTGACATACTTTGTGTCAAATGCACAGCATGACTGAGCAACTTCATTTTCATGGTGAGGAAAAATGAGATCGGAACCGCCTCCATGAATATCAAAATGCTCGCCCAGATGCTTGTGATTCATAGCAGAACACTCAATGTGCCATCCTGGACGCCCTTCTCCCCATGGGCTTTGCCAACTCGGTTCTGATGGTTTCGCTGCTTTCCAAAGCACAAAGTCCAGTGGATCCTGCTTATCGGATGTGGTTTGGACACGAATACCCGCTTCTAATTGAGATAAATCCTGTTTTGACAGTTCGCCATAGCGGTCGAATGCGCTCACATCAAACAATACGTCTTTATTTTGCTTTTCACTATCAGGCACGTACGCATAACCTTTATCTATCAGCCGCTGGATTACGTCAATAATCTCATCCATATGCTGAGTTACTCTCGGTTCAACATCTGGCTCAACAAGATTAAGTGCGGCAAAATCTTCATGCATCATTTTGATGGTGCGTTCGGTCAGTTCGCTGTGCGTTTCTTTGTTTTCATTCGCTCGCTGAATAATTTTATCGTCAACGTCGGTTATATTGCGCACATATTTAAGGTCGTAGCCTAAATGCCGCAAATAACGGGCAATTATGTCGAAACTTAGATAGGTTCGAGCGTGCCCCATGTGGCAAAGGTCATATACTGTGATCCCACACACATACATCCCCACTTTGTTGTCGTTAAGTGGCTTGAAGACTTCTTTTTTACGAGTGAGAGTGTTGTATATTTTAAGCTCAGACATGCTTATTTTTTATTCTGTGTTAAGTAAATTTGTGTGAATTCTAGCATCAGGCAAGGCTTTTAAGCTACCATTGGCGTCTATTTTTAGCGGCTTTTGCGTCGGCAGGTGCATTGAACGCATTAACATGATCCTCAAATGTGCGGCTTTAGCACATGTTTACTGTTTACACTTAAAAAGGTAATTAAACAATTATGGTTATTTTAGAAACAAACTTTGGCGATATTTCACTTAAACTTTTTGAAGACAAAGCACCGAAAACAGCAGAAAACTTTAAGCAGTATGTAAAAGATGGTTTTTATAACAACACGATTTTTCACCGAGTAATTGGCAACTTTATGATTCAAGGCGGTGGATTTGAGCCTGGAATGCAGCAAAAATCAACTCGCGATCCAATCGAAAATGAAGCAGACAATGGCTTGAGCAACAAAGTGGGTACGGTAGCTATGGCTCGGACAAACGACCCACATTCTGCAACCGCTCAGTTTTTTATTAACGTAAAAGATAACGATTTTCTGGATTTTAGTGCACCTAATGCGCATGGCTATGGTTACTGTGTATTTGCTGAAGTGACTGACGGCATGGATGTGGTTGAAAAAATCAAAGGGGTTGAAACCGGCAATTCAGGATTTCATCAAGATGTACCTGTTGAAGACGTTATCATTAAATCGGCGCGCATCGACGAGTAAAACTTGTGTCATCATCTATCACCTTTTTTATATCTGATTTGCACCTAAGCGCCCAGCGGCCAGACATCACGGCCTGCTTTGATAACTTTATGCAAAATGAGGCGCCTCAAGCCGAGGCGCTTTACATACTAGGCGATCTATTTGAGGTGTGGATAGGTGATGACGATATCACTGATTTTAGTGAACATATTGCAAATACCATTGCGCAGGTTGCCAATAAGTTACCGGTCTATTTTATTCATGGAAACCGCGATTTCGCGATCCGAGAAGGCTTTGCCAAGCGTTGTGGTATGCAGCTTTTACCCGAACAAGCTGTCATCGATTTATACGGGCGTAAAACACTAATCAGTCATGGTGATGAGCTTTGTACGCGCGACAAGGCTTACATGAAATTCCGAAAAAAAGCGCGCGGATGGTGGTGGCCAAAATTAATGTTAGCCCTTCCATTGTCATGGCGCAGACGCATAGCGGAAAATGGCCGTAAAACCAGTCAAAATAATCAAAAAGTGCTTACCGCTGACATTATGGATGTGACTCCCTCAGAGGTTGACGCAGCAATGCGCCGATTTGAAGTCGATTACTTTATTCACGGCCACACGCATCGGCCAAACATTCATCGTTTCAACTTGGATGGGCGGGCAAGACAACGAATCGTGCTTGGCGATTGGTACGACCAAGGTTCTATTTTGCGCGCAAGTCCGGATGAACTCAGTCTTGAAGTGCGTCCTTTCTGAGTGAATCATCAATTTGCACTTGGCACTGACACATAAATGGTGAATAATTGCGCGAAAGTATTTAAAAAAGGGTAAAGTCAAGACTCCTGTAAGGACCTTTGTGTAGACTTTGCTACATTCATTGCTAAATTCAGCTACCTTTTTGAAAAGGACTTTCGCGTGTTTAATCGCAGCATAAAGTATCTAATATTGCTCTGCATCAATATCATCGTATTGGTGGTGTATTATGTAAATCAGACGCCGTCTGAAGAGGGTATTTTTGATACGCAATTTGTCATTAATCTGTTGGAAGAACGGGACGAACTCCAAGAAGAACTCATCGATATTCAAATTCAGATGCGCGATAATCAACGCCAGGTGAATATCGTAGAAGGTGTATTGGAAGAGACACAGAGACTGCTGACTGACAGTACTGAAAACTTACGTCAATGTGAAGTCGCTCGCCTCGATGCCATTGCACTTGCGAATGAACAAGCTGCCCAGCTTGATGCCAGAGTCAATACCTATGCCAATAATAATGCTGCCAGCGCATCTAATTGCAACGCGCAAAGCGCGAAATTAAGAGTTGCCCGTCAGGAACTAGCATCTGCCACCGCCCAGTTAGATACCCTCAGGGCAGAAAAAAAGGAACTGGAAAGTCTGGTTGAACAAACATCGGATTCTCCTGATACCGAGCAACTGATCGATGAAATAGAAAAGCTCAAAGCTGAAAATGCACAACTTAAATCGGATATTGAAAACCCTATCTACTTGAAGTCGGTTTATATTTCAGGTCGCAAATGTGAAAAGCCCGACTTTGACGAATTGGTTTGCCTCAAAGAAATTATGGTACGGCCAAAATTCAGTAAAGCTCCCACGACCAATGTAATGGTGCGTGTTTACAGCCCAGACGATCGACTTATCGCAAGAAGTAGCTTTAGTTCGGATCGCGCTCAGCTATATCGCTTTGAGCTAGGACGCGGGCGAGAATTGTTGGCAGGTGAATATTATGCAACTTTTGAAGTGGAAGACGAACTACTTAACTCCGGCCCTCATTTAATCAAGCAGTAGTTTTCGCATTCACGAAACCTGACTCAATTCCTCGTTCAAATTTACACGGCCTTGGATCGGCGCACCTGAATGAAATTTAAAATCTTTATCGGGTGAAAGAATCAAATCAGCTTCTTCTAAAGACAAGAATTGGACGCGCGATTCAAACGCCGCTAAAGCCTGCTCTTCATTTTTGTATTTGCCATTGTCTTTGCCTTGTGCGTTTTTAAAATCCTCAAGAACAATACTTTTTGCAAGGCTCAAATAATCTTCAAAATGTCTCGCTTCAGAGCGCAACAGGGAGATGTAAAAATCAGCCAGTGGCTTATCTAAATGAGGGGCAATGGCGGCAAAACGTTCGCAAGAACGCGCTTCAATTAAGGCGCCGCAGATCAGCTTATCAATGAGCGCGGCAGGTTCGTGCGTGCGCACGTGCTTTAATAGGCCTCTGGCATAGCGAGACGAGCTGATATTCTCATACTCAATATTATAGGCCTGCATCATTTCAAGCACTTGAAAAAAGTGATGTAGCTCTTCTTTAATCAGCAAAACCATTTTATTTATTAGTTCTTGACCATGCGCACTGCCCGCTTTGGGGATCATTGTTTTGGATAAGCGCTGCGCATTTTTCAAGTCTCGCCAGTCGCCTTCCTTTCGATACGCAAAATGCTCAAAGGGCGCAAGCCACTCAAGTAGCGCGCTGGCGCTTTGTTCATCAACCGCATATCGACGAATCAAAAACATGGCGCTTTGCGCAGCTTTTAGCTCGCAAATTAAATGATCGGTTAACAGCACCGAAAGGTGCTCGGGCTTTTTCGCTTCATTAATCCATGTTTTTGGAGTTTCGCATTTTAAAAACGCATGCACGGGTGCAAGCAATTCAGTATTGTCGATCATATTGTCTGCGTCTTGTTCGCGTCATATTAGCTTTAATCAATAATAACAAAATGGCGCTCCCACATGAATAAAAACTTTAGCCGCCAAGTCGCTCAGCCATTGCCTGTAAATTTTTATCCAGCATTGCCAGGCGTTCGTTTAGGGCCTTAGCATTCGCCGCAGTACCCGTTCTAGTTTGCGTCTTTGTATTATTCTCTATGTCTTTCTGTACAAAATCCTGTGTGTGGCCTTGTGTGTGATCTTGCTTATTTAAGGCAAGACGCAAACCCGACACCAGGTTTTTTAATAGGCTCCCCAGTGCTTTATCTTGTTGCTTCCCTTCGAAGGCTTGCTGTGCTTTATCCATTAACATCATTGCTTCGTTATATTGGTTTTGATGAAGACCAAAATCGCGATGCAGTTGATCAAGATACGCTTTTGCTACAACAGGCTCGGCTGGCCACGTTACCGGAAACTGCTGCTGCGGATTGAATACTTCGCCCATGTTCGCTAATTTTGCAGCTTCTATTTCGTTCTCGGTCAAAAATTCACTGGGTGACAATTCAAACACGTCCAGACCTCTTACTATGCCTGTTCCATAGATTTTGCCCTGATACCAATATGTTGACCAATAGCCTGCAACCACTAATTTATCTTCATGAACGGGGCCTCTGTCAAAATATGCAATTTCGACCGGGTTCGCGCTATCGCTAAAGTCTGATAGCGACAAGCCACCCTGGTACCAGGCTTGCGCAAAAATGTCACGCCCCGGCACTGGCACAAGGGAGCCGTTGTGTGCTACGCAATTTTCCACATCAGATTGCGGTGCCGGAATTTTGTAGTAACTGGCAAAATTCAACTTGCCATCCTGGATGTCGTATATAGCGTTTGCTCCCCATGTAATTGGGTCTGAGGCGCGACAGCGTGCCTGCGTTCCCCCGCCCCATTCATCAGTAAAGAGTACCTTTGTGCCATCGTTATTAAAGGTTGCAGAATGCCAATAAGCAAAGCCGGGATCGGTAACGGCATCAATACGCGTGGGGTTGTAAGGGTCGGATATATCCAAAATGATTCCGTTACCTGAACAAGCGCCTGCAGCTAAATTGAGCGATGGAAATACCGTAATATCATGACATTCATCTGTGGGGCGTGTTTCTTGAGTACCTTCACCGTGGTCTCCCCCAAGCCAAAGGCCTGCTACCCTGCCCTCCTCATCAGCGAACACTGCCGGACTTGACGTAATTCGCGCATCTTGAGGACGATCAATGGGTATCTCAATAACGTCAATTCTAAATAAGGCAGTACGCTCATCTCCAGGGACTTCACCAATGCAGCCCGCTAATTCTTTCGCGTCGCGAACGCCAGCGGTTCCGGAGTTATATACAACAATTTTTTGTTCATCTTTAGATACAACCGAATGGGTATGTGAGCCTCGACAGGTTTGCACCAGGCCAACCTGCGCCGGGCGGGTAATGTCTGATATGTCAAATATTCGCAAGCCTCTGAAACGCTCTTCGCTTACATCTTCACTAATGCCCTCTAAACCACAGTCTATCCGTCCTCGCGTCTGCTCAACCGACATGATCAGCAAATCATCGACAATGGAAACATCGCCCTGACCACCAGGGCATACAACAGAGCTTTGTAGCTTCGGCAAGCCTGATTCATCTAGTTGATAGATATTAAAACCATGATAATTTCCCGCCACCAGAATATCCCCGGCAAAAGCCATATCGGTATTCCAAAAACTTAAAAGTGGCCAACGCTCAGAATATTCCATTTTTGCATCAGCCCCGTCAGATTCATCTCTTTCAGCGCTTTCAATTTGTGCAACATCATCAGAACTCTCACTTTGCTTTTCATGATGCCTATGGTGTCCATCATGACCGTTTTGCTGTGCATGATTATTTGATTCATCTTCGCTTGTAATATCTGCTTCCTTTTCAGACACAAGCGGTGGAATATTTGCAGGATTATCCGGGTCAAAAAAACCTGCGGGTTTAGGCAGAGAAGCAAGCAATACCAGATTGCTAATTGCCTCGCCCGCATCTCTAAATCCGGCTTTCAAACCAACTCGAGGGTCGCTAGATAAGCCCTCAAGCAATTTATTCATTTGGGTAATCTCGGCTTTTTGGTCTGCCAGAATATCATTAACAAAATTATACAAGATAGGGTCATAGGCGGACCCTGATTGTTCCAATAGGTCATCTACCATGCGAATGGCCCCTTCATGATGAGGGATCATCAGCGTTAAGAACAAGCGATCAAACTCAACCCCTTCTGCCGCTTCAAGTGCCTTCATTTGTGCTGGGGTAGCCATCCCCATCATGGAATGGTCCATATGCATATGATGAGGGACTTCAACGGCTTGTCCACGCTCCTGCAGCCAGTTCTTCATGAACGCAATTTCATCGTCTTGCGATTTTTTTATGCGCCCGGCAATATCAATAATCTGGGGATTGTTGGTCCTATCTTCTACTAGATGCCCCATTTCAACAGCCTGCCCATGGTGGGGGATCATATTCTGCATAAAACTCACATCATCTTTGGTAAATGAGGTATTGCTTAGTTTTATTGCTTCATCCGCCGAAATTGCGCGTGGCGTTTGCCCGGGTGCGCCTGGTTTAATGATTGGAACCTCTTGCGCCTGCGCCGCAGAGCTGGTGAAGGTAGCGAACGCGCAAATAAGCGCGATTGCGCTTTTTTTAAAGGGAAGCATTTTAGTTACTAAACGGGTTTGTAAAACCAAACGATTGTCAGACATGAGTCACCTTGAGTTCTTGTTCTTATAGTATTTATAATGGCAAAAGCCGATGGACCTCCTCACTATAAACACAAACATTATGTAAATAAACATGCTTTGTGTTGATGCCCCTTGTCGAATTATACGAACAGAATTTTACGAACAGATTTTTGCGAATAGCTTTTATTTTTAGATGAGGCGATCCAACATAAGCAAGGCACCGTCAGATTCAAAAACATTTACAATTTAATAGTTAATGCTTTATAGCCTATAGTGTATCTTGTTGTTTATAAAACTATGTGTATCTAAAAACGATTAAAAAGAGAACCTATGAAGCGAATTATCTGCATTGCCTCACTCGCACTATTTAGTGCCAGCACTCTCGCTGAAATCACGCCTGAATGGGTAAGATATCCAGCTATTTCACCAGATGGGCAACATATTGCCTTTACCTACAAAGGCGATATTTATTCTGTTCCCAGCACTGGTGGACAGGCAACTCGTTTAACTTTTCATAAAGCGCACGACTACAATCCCGTTTGGAGCCATGATTCACAGCAGCTTGCTTTTGCGTCCGACCGCTTTGGTAATTTCGATGTGTATACCATGAGTGCCGCAGGCGGCGAAGCCACACGTCTTACTTTCCATTCTGCCAACGAAGAGCCCTATACATTCACACGTGATAATGCGGCGATTATTTTTGGTGGGCAGCGCATGGATACTTCTGAAAACAGAGAGTATCCAAGCTCCCGCATGGGTGAGTTGTATAGCGTTCCATCTTCTGGCGGCAGAATAACGCAAGTCTTCAGTTTACCTGCCGAAGACGCTCAGTTCAGTCCAAACGGTGAAACGCTGATTTACCATGATTACAAAGGCACCGAAAACAAGTGGCGTAAACATCACAAAAGCGCCATTACTCGAGATATCTGGACCTTTGATATAGATTCAAAAGAGCACAGACAAATTACCGAATTTGAAGGTGAAGATCGCAACCCAGTGTTTGCAGACGAAAACGATGCGGTATTTTATTTAAGTGAGAAAAACGGTAGCTTTAATGTGTATCGAATGGACTTGGACCGGCCCTCTCGAAGCACGCAATTAACCGACTTTAATACGCACCCAGTTCGTTTTTTGTCTTATGGAAATGGCACCCTTGCCTTTTCATATCACGGGGAACTCTATACGCTAGACGCGAGCAGCGGTAAAACGCAGGCTCAAAAAGTAAAAATCAGTATTAGAACGCAAGATGTTGATAATAAGCAGGAGCGAGTGTCGGTAAATGGTGAAATTGCCGACATGGCCATTTCACCTGATGGAAAAGAAATTGCTTTTATTGCAAAAGGCGACGTATTCGTTAGTTCAGTAGATGGTGCCTTTACCAAACAGATTACAGATACACCTTCACAGGAAAATTTTGTCAGCTTTTCTGACGAGGGAGACGCTGTCCTTTATGCCTCTGAGCGCGACAGTAAATGGAGTATATTCAAGTCAACAAAAGTACGCGAACAGGAGCCATTCTTTTATGCAGCAACGCTGATTAAAGAATCTAGCTTAATAGAAAATGAAAAAGACAACTATCTACCAAAAGTGTCTCCAGACGGCAAAAAACTTGCGTATGTAGAAGACAGACGCACACTAAAAGTAATGGATTTGGCAACCGGCAAATCTGTAACGCTTCTTAAGCCCGATATTGCTATCCATTTTGGTGATGGTGACATGAACTTTAGCTGGAGCCCGGATAGTGAATGGATACTGTTTGAGCACAAAAAACAGCTTCATAATTATGATATCGCAATGATCAAAGCGTCGGGAGATGAGGCTATGCAGGTGCTCGTGCCAAGTGGCTACTTTGATTACTCGCCTAAATGGGTAAATGACGGCAAGCAAATTATTTGGATGAGCGACAGAGACGGATTGCGCAGTTATGCTACGAGTGGTCGCACTGAAAATGACGTCTATTCTTTGTTTTTCACGCAAGACGCTTGGGATGAGTTCCGCCTAAGTGAAGATGACTACAAACTTATGCAGGCGATTGAAGAGGCCCAGAAAGATGAAGAAAAAGAGGCTGACAAAGAGACAGACGCTAAAAGCGACGACGAAACGGATGACGATGACAGTAAAGAAGAAGTCGAGCCGCTGGAAATCGAATTAGAAGGTTTGAATGAGCGTATCGCGCGTTTGACTTTGCATTCATCTCGTCTGGCAGATGCAGTATTAAGCAAAGATGCACAAACACTTTATTACCTCACTCAATTTGAAGATAAATTAGATTTATGGGAAACCAATCTGCGTACCAAAGAAACCAAAAAAGCGATTGGGCTTGGGGTTTCACGCGCTTCGCTAAGCTGGGATCCCAATATGGAAAATTTATACCTCTTGGCTGACGGAAATATTTCCAAACTCGATTTGGAAAAAGGTTCGCAAGAGCAAATCAGCGTGAATGCGCAAGTTGTAATAAAAGAAGAGGAAGCCCGCAAACAGGCTTTCGAACACGTTTGGCTGCGCACCGCAAAAATCTTTTATGAACCCACTTATCATGGTGTGGATTGGAAGAAAATGGGCGAAGCTTATGCGCCTAAAGTGGCTCACGTAGGTAACGAATATGAGTTTACTGAATTACTGAGTGAATTGCTGGGCGAGCTAAATGTCTCTCATTCTGGCGCAGGATACCGTCCTCGATTGCCAGATGCAGACAATACGGCATCTTTAGGTATTTTCTTCGACTATTCACACGATGATGCTGGTATCAAAATTACTGAAGTAATTAGCGGTGGTCCGCTCGATAAAGCAGCCTTTGATGTGAAACCGGGCATGTTGATAACGCATATTGATGGTGAAAAAGTCGAAGCCAATATGGACTGGGCTAAATTGCTTAACCTGAAATCTGACAAGTTTGTCTTGCTGGATCTCATTGATACTGCAGGGCAATCTCAGCAAATTACCGTTAAGCCAATCTCTCAGGGAGAGGAACAAGCCCTTCTTTATAAGCGATTTATTAAAATCAATGAACAAGAAGTGCTCAAGCGCAGCAATGGTCAGCTAGGCTATGTGCATATCCCAGGCATGAGTGATGGTCCCTACCGAGACGTGTACGATGAAATGATGGGACGCTTTTCTGATAAAAAAGCCATGGTTGTTGATACCCGCTACAATGGCGGCGGCGATTTGGTGGCAGACCTTGCCATGTTCTTTACCGGCGAAGCGTTTTTAACCTATGCAACTGAGCAACGTGTTGTGGGCGGAGAACCAACCTCTCGTTATACCAAGCCAGTGGTCACCTTGTTTAATGAAGCGATGTACAGTGATGGACACTGCTATGCCAGCGGCTTTCAGGACTTGGATCTAGGTGTTTCGGTGGGCATGCCGGTACCGGGAACCTGCAGCTTTGCAGGCTGGGAAGGTCTTCCCACTGGCGGTTACTGGGGCGTGGTACCAGTAAGTGCTAAAAACAAAGCTGGAGAATGGCTTGAAAACAATGAGACCGCGCCAGATGTCAAGGTGAAAAACATGCCTGGCATCATCGACGCAGGAAGAGATCAGCAGTTGGAGCGCGCTATCAAAGAGGCGCTTGACGAAATTTGAGCCGGAAGTAAAAACTGAAAAGTCCCTTGTCTTTTATAGCCAAGGGACTTTTTGTTGCCTATAAAAACTTCTTTAAAGTGCTTTATTCTCTGTAAAAAGATGCAATTGAATAGAAATAGCCGCTAAATTCATTCGAATTCGGCTCGACTGCTTTTAAATAAGCATAAATATCGCGAACAAAAAATACATTTATTTTTTTTATTAGTCAGGAAGTACAAATAAGGCGACAACTCGCCTGATATAGCAAACCAAGCTAACTTTCTCGCAAAAAATATCATATATTCAGATACATAGCGTTTTTCTATTTATGTTAGTTTTACTCTGGCATTTACCGCATTAATGAAAAGGTTTATGCATATCATTAAATCTGATGATTTCTTCATTTTATCAGTTTTTTCCGTTGCACATACTTGTTAAACCATTGTTAATAAATTATATTGCTTGTTAACAGGTGATGTATTTTTAGCCTGTAAGCAGTTCGCTTGGTTAGCGCTTTTTGGTTTTATGTTTGTGTCAGTGACGACCAAGTCGATCTTAAATGTCTCTGTTTGTACTAACGTTATTCTTTTGCATTTTTATCGTTTGGCAAAGCAGTTTCAGAGAACAAGTGTCGAGTTATCGGCTTTACATTTCAGGAGCAACATCAGTGATACTAAACCATCTATGGGGTTTTTATACGGCCCCAAAACAAGAATGGCAAAACGTAGATAAGAAGCACGAAAGTTATTTTTATGTGCTCAGTCATATACTAATTATCTCGCTTATTCCAGCTGGAATGGCGTATTACGCATCGGCACACCTTGGTTGGGACATTGGTGCTGGCGCAACGGCAGAAACGGTCAAACTTACTCAGGCAAGTGCTGCTAGCATGGCAGTGGCGATGTATTGCGGCCTCTTATTTGGTGTAAGCGCACTCGCCGTGCTTATCCATCAACTGGCTAAAGCATTTGATGCAAAGCCAAACTATACGCAAAGTTTGGAAATCGCTGCATATACAGCTACGCCGTTATTTATGTCTGGTTTCAGCGCGTTTTATCCCGAACTTTGGTTTATTATGATGGCAGTACTTGTAGGCGTAAGCTACTCGGTGTATTTACTTTATACTGGCGTACCTATCATGATGCATATACCGGAAGAAAAAGGCTTTATCTTCTCGAGCTCTGTCGTGACCTGCGGACTGGTTTTGATGGTTATTTTGATGGTTTTGTCGGTGATATTATGGAGTTTGGGGCTTGGTCCTCAGCATATGTAATTGTACTTGCCCCTATAGCCTGAAAAATAAAAAAGCTTTAACGAAAAAGCGCGGACGGACAAGGCTCGCGCTTTTTTTCTTCCTCTAAATAATCAATTATCCATATTGTGCATTTCAAGATTACTCAGTTCTGCCTGGAACATCGATAAAGCTTTCTGAGATTCGCCCCGCGCTTTGTCGATTCGCTCCAAATAGGACTGGTCAATATCCCCAGTGACATAGCTTCCATCAAACACTGATGTCTCAAATTTCGTAATCACCGGATTCTCTTCACTCACTGCTGCGACGAGATCGGATATATCCTGGAAAATTAATCCATCTGCTTTAATACACTCGCAAATCTGATCTATCTCGCGGCCATAGGCGATTAGTTCATTTGCTGATGGCATATCAATGCCGTAAACATTTGGAAAACGTATTTCAGGTGCGGCAGACGCAAAATAAACTTTATTAGCGCCGGATTCTCTGGCCATTTCAATGATCTGTTCAGAGGTTGTGCCGCGAACGATACTATCATCTACAAGCAATACATTTTTGCCTTTAAACTCAGATGAGATAGCGTTTAATTTACGCCTGACAGACTTACGGCGCATTTTCTGCCCTGGCATGATAAACGTGCGGCCGATATAGCGGTTTTTCACAAAACCTTGGCGATATGGCAACTCTAAGGTGTTGGCAATTTGCAAGGCCACATCCATCGACGTTTCCGGAATGGGGATCACAACATCAATATCCAAATGTCCCCACTCACGCTTGATTTTTTCGCCCAGTTTGCGTCCCATGTTGACGCGAGATGCATATACTGACACGCCATCGATAAACGAATCAGGTCGAGCAAAATAAACAAACTCAAAAATGCAAGGATGACACACCGGGTTAGGCGCACACTGCTTGGTAAAGAGCTCACCATTTTCAGTTACATAAATCGCTTCACCGGGTGCAACATCACGAATAAAACTAAAGCCAACCGCATCTAAAGCAACGCTTTCAGAAGCGACCATGTACTCATCGCCTTTGGCCGTCGTGCGCTTGCCAAGCACAAGGGGTCTTATGCCATGCGGGTCTCGAAAAGCTACCATTCCCTGCCCGATAATGGCTGCAACGACTGCGTAAGCACCGCGTATTTTGGCGTGCACGCGCTCAACGGCAGCAAAAATCTCATCAGGATGAATAGTAAGCTCAGAGGTCTGATGCAGCGCATGAGCGAATATATTTAGCAATAACTCAGAATCTGAAGTGGTGTTAATGTGGCGTCTTGCAATCTTGAAGACCTCCTCCTGAAGCTCATGGGAGTTGGTTAAGTTACCATTATGCGCAAAGGCAATTCCAAAAGGGGAATTAACATAAAAAGGCTGAGCTTCGGCCGAGCTGGAACTTCCTGCGGTAGGATATCGACAGTGCCCTATTCCAACATTTCCGGTAAGGCGCTTCATGTGACGCGTATGAAATACATCGCGGACCAAACCATTTGCCTTGCGCAGATTAAACATATTATTTTCAATGGTCATAATGCCCGCGGCGTCCTGCCCTCTATGTTGCAAAACAATCAGTGCATCATAAAGCGATTGATTGACCGGCTCTTTAGCGACTATGCCGACGATACCACACATACGATTTATTACCTTTTTAGACTATGATGATAAAAAGCTGGAACTGCTTTTTACGTATTCAAAAAACCATTCAATGATAAAAGCGAACTCAGGCACTAAAACAGACTGCGCCCACCAGGTAGAAGAAGAAGCCGGTGTAAACGTGTCTAAGAAAAATAAAGCCGCACTGACAATCAAAACGCCTCTTAAGGCACCAAAAACAGCGCCAAGGACTCGGTCGGTGCCCGACAAACCGGTTGCTTTAACTAGTTGAGAAATTAAATAATTGATAAGCGCACCAGCGATCAGGGTGCCAATAAATAATATGGCGATCGCAACACCATTTCGCATCGTAGTGTCGTCGATTTGAGTTAAAAATTGCGCAAGCTTGGGATAAAACTGACTGGCGATAAAAAAAGCAGAAATCCACACAATGAGCGAAACAGCTTCTTTAACAAAACCGCGTACAACACTGATTAGCGCTGAAAACGCGATAATTCCTATGATTGCAAAATCAAACCAATTCATTGGTGACGGTGATTCCAGTAGACAGTATGTTGCCCGGCCTTTTGAAACAACATTTGGTACAAGTAAGATAGCGCAAAAAATGTTTCGCTAACGTACATCAATTTTTTGATGGCGCGGATTGTAGCAAATTCACTCAACCAGCGCTAACTTCAAATGCAGTTATTTTACCTTTTAGATTTGTTAGTTCTTGCAGATGCGGCAGGGCTTGCTCAAGCTTTTCTCGCTCAAGCTCTGGGCCAACAAATACTTTATTTAATATGCCTACGTCGGTTTGAACAGGGCGACTGTAGGCGCGATAACCTGCCTGTTTTAGTTTCGAAATTAGCTCGTTAACATTTTTCTCATACCGAAAACTTCCTAGTTGCACTACATAACCTGAGTTTTGCACTTCTATTTCAGCATCATCAGGTTCTTCGAGGGCTAGGGTTTTGGTAGTTTCTTTCTGATTGGTCTCATTATCACTCGGCTCGCCTGCACTCACACCATCATTTGCGGTGTTATTGTCTTGCGAATTACGCTGCGAACTGCTCTTTGAATTATTTTGCAGATTGTTTCGTGTAAGGTCGCTCGATTGAGGATCATCAACAGGATTCGCTTTAACAATCTCAACGGGTCTGCTGGTTTTTTCGTCGAGTTTTTCTTGAGGAAAGGCTTTAGGTTCTTCTATTAAAATGGCTTCAGGTGCTGGAGGAATATCAACAAAACGCTGAGCACTCTGGCGCTTCTCACCATCAAGAACTTCTGGAAGTAAAATGACAACTAGCGCCATTACTATGATAGTGCCTACGAGTCTGTTCTGTAATGCTGAATTCATGACCTTACTTGCTTATCCTAGCTTTTTTAAGCGTTTCACCATTGGTAAAGTGCGGGCTAATACCATTTAATCAAGCGTTAGTGACAACGCCTCATAGGCTTGTGCAACACTCACAAACGAACCCATAACCACTATCATATCAGCATTCGAAGCCTGTTCAAGCGCGCTTTGCAAGGCTGCACTTATATCATCGAACGCTTCACAGGGTGCTTGCGTTTGCGTTTTGACAGCATTGACCAATCTCGACGAGAGTTCGCCGCGTTTGCCCGGCAAGCTAGCGCAATACCAGTTTGTGGCAATTCCACTAAGACTTTGAATAGTCGCTTCAATATTTTTATCTTTGAGCATGCCAATCACCATATGACAACGCTTATGCGCGATGGTTGCCAATTTGTTGGCTAGATATTCTGCAGCCGCCTGATTGTGCGCAACATCCAAAATGATACAGGGTGAATTGGAAACAATCTGTGCTCGCCCAAAAAGTGAAGTGCTGGCGATAACTTTGCTTATGTCGGCTTCGTCTTGAGGCGCAGCGGTCAATAAATTAAATAGCTGCTGATTTGCCTTTAAGCGTTGATTTGATGGATTGGGATTCAAGTGGCTATATTCTTGTGCACGCTCTTTAATACAGTGCCAAATATGCCACGCGCCGGCAATTGCGCCCATCACGTTTTGAGGAGGAATCGCGCTTCCCGCCCAATGGTATTCAAAATGCTGTTTTACTGGCGTATCCAAGGGCAAACTAAAGCGGGCTGCATAACACTCATCGCGATTTTTCGAAGGTGCTTCTACAAAATCAAAATCGACGCCCCGACGATAAACCCTGTTTTGCTGCCCGTCTATATGTGCTTCAGCCTTTGCATAACGTTCAGTGTAGGCAATAACACTTCGTTTGTTCTGCTTAACGATCCCGCATTTTTCATATGCAATTTGCTCCAGGCTTGAACCCAGATAGTCCTGATGATCAAGACCTATGCTAGTAATGATATTAACATCAGCATCAATGATGTTGGTGGCATCTAAACGCCCGCCGAGACCTACTTCAAGGATAATGATATCCAGCGCTTTTTCTTTAAAAATATGCATCGCGGCAAGTGTGGCATATTCAAAATACGTTAAGCTTATCGACGGATAAGCAGCAGAAGCCTCGCACGCGTGCTTAATTTGTTTAAAGGCCTTACAAATATTGAGGTCCGATTCTGACGTATTGTTTACTCGAATACGTTCATTGAACTTTAAGATATGGGGCGACGAATACACACCAACGCTAAAACCGGCTTGCAAGCATATTTGCTCAAGCAAACGGCAGGTCGTTCCTTTGCCATTAGTGCCTGCTACGGTGATAACGACAGCCTGCTCAAAATTCAATTGCATTCGCTGAGCTATCAGCCTGACTCTCTCAAGCCCCATGTCAATATCAATAGAATGACTCGCTTCGATATAAGCGAGCCATGCGGCGAGGTTTTTCATAGCCTTATAGACCAATCTTATTCAATCAGGAGGGCCTTGTCTTCAGATGAACTGCCTTTCAGTTTACTTAAAATACCGAAAAGCTTATCGCGCATTTGCCGTCTATCAACAATCATATCGATTGCGCCTTTTTCAAGCAAAAACTCACTGCGCTGAAAACCATCGGGTAGCTTTTCTCTAACAGTTTGTTCTATTACGCGAGGACCGGCAAAACCAATCAGCGCTTTGGGTTCAGCGATATTGATATCGCCAAGCATTGCCAAACTGGCAGAAACGCCACCCATGGTCGGATCGGTTAACACCGAAATATAAGGCAAACCTTTTTCGCTCATTTTGGCAAGGGCAGCACTGGTTTTTGCCATTTGCATCAGTGAAAGCAATGCTTCTTGCATGCGCGCACCACCGCTGGTCGAAAAGCAGACCAAAGGTATATTATGCTCTAAACAGGCGTTTACCGCAGCGACAAAGCGCGCACCAACCACGGAGGCCATCGAACCGCCCATAAAGGCAAATTCAAAGGCAGCAACCACAACAGGCATACCGTTAATAGTGCCTTTCATCACAACAAGCGCATCTTTTTCATTTGTTGCTTTTTGCGCCGCTGAAATACGATCTTTATATTTTTTGGAGTCTTTAAATTTAAGCACATCCTGAGGCTCAAATTCAGCGCCAATTTCTTTGCGGTCTTTACTATCTAGCAGAGAGTTAATGCGTGCTCGTGCTGTAATTCGCATGTGATGGTCACATTTTGGGCATACTTCCAGAAGCTTCTCGAGCTCGGTTTTATACAACACAGCGTTACATGCAGAGCATTTTGTCCATATGCCTTCAGGCACATTACTTTTGGTTGATGATTGTGTTTTTGGCAGTATCTTTTCGATCCAGCTCATTGACAGGTGTCCTGTTTATATTTTTATTACTCACTGTTATGAAAAGGCAAGATTAAGCCTTTGCATCACAAATAAATGTAAGGTCGTTAAAGCAATATACATTCTATTTATTTGATTACTCTAACATAGCGCAAGTTGGCAATTAAATCATATTCCACGCATCTTAAAAACAAAAAAGCGAGAGGACTTACCACCCTGTTTACTTCAAAGACTTCACTCGGTGCTTTTCAAGTTAAAAAATAAACGCATACAAGCATCAACATGTCGGTTAATTACTTCGTCGCTATGTGCATTTTCACCCGTAATCAATTTAAATTCAGGTGCCAAAATAAACGGCGCACCAACAGCGGTAGCAAGTATGTACTTTGCGTGCATGAGGTCAACATTTTGATTGAAGCTACCGCTTGCCTGTGCCTGTTCAATGACATTCATAATCATGTGACTATGATGTCGCTGATGCGTATCAACCAGCCACTCCAACCTCCCACTGGCTTGCATTCCCTCTAAAAATAACAGGCGCATATATTCAGGAGCGCTTGCTGTAGCCTTTATATACCCAGTTAATAAAGCGCGTATGTAGTCGTCACCACTAAGATTTTGTAAAGATGAAAATAATTTGGATAGCGCGTCATCCAGCTTTCTGAACAAGGCATTTACACATGCTTTCCACAAATCTTCTTTATTTTTGAAATGATAAACAATCAGTGGAACTTTAACATGTGCATCTTTTGCGATATCGCTTAAAGACGCTGCTTCGAAACCAACGCTAAAAAAACGTTTGCTCGCTGCTGCTAAAACCGCTTGCTGAGTCGCCTCTTTTGCCGCTTTGCGACTATTAGGTGAGCAGCAGCTCTGGTCTGTCTCACTCTTTTTGTTGTTTTTGTCCAATATGTTCCCCGTCTACCAATTTTTACACGCCTCACTATAATTTCATTGACAAACAACTCAGTCAATGAAAAACTGTCGTTCATCACGTTTTATTTACATTAATATAACATTGTATTGGGTGCGATATGTATCACGAAGTCTATCTTGAAAGTGCATTTGATCAAATCACTCAATGGGGTCGTTTTTTGTATGATGCGGCCGAAAGTGGCGAAATGTTTCTGCTTTTGCTTTTTACCTATCTTGCCATGATTGCTACCGAACGTTTGCTTTACATTTGGCTTAAACCCAGACAATACAATGATAAAGATGGTTTGTGCAGTATGGCGGTGTCGACAATAACGGCCATAGGTGAAGCGCTCATTTTTGGCGCCCTGTTTGTTGCGATCTATATTTTTGTGTATGAGAATTTAAGAATCTTCACTATGCCCAATGTGTGGTGGGCTTGGGCCTTCATATTTGTACTCCACGATTTCTGCTATTACGTCGACCATTATGTCAGCCACCGGGTCGGATTTTTCTGGGCCTTCCACCATATCCATCATTCCTCTAATGAATTAAACATTACCACGGCCGCAAGAGGATTCGTCCTGGGTCAGTTAGCCCAGCCAGCTTATTTTTTAATGCCCTTTTTAGGCGTGGACTTAATTCAATTGGCCGTTATTGCATTTGTAAAAAGCTTATGGGGCATCTTCAATCATACGCAACTGGTAAACAGAATGGGTGTGTTGGAAAAAGTGCTATGTACCCCTTCTGTGCATAGAGTTCATCACGGTACGCAAGCAAAATACATCGACAAAAATTACGGACAGGTACTTCTAGTTTGGGATAAGCTTTTTAAGACTTTTCAAGAGGAAGACGAAAAGCCAAAATACGGATTAGTAAACCCGCTTAATACCTACAACCCACTAAAAGTTCACTACGCCGGCGTATATGACCTTTACAAAAAAATCGCCAGCGCGCCAAAAATATCTGACAAATTTAAATATCTCATCAAGCCTCCGGGATGGGATCACGTCAGTCAGTCTGAGACAACAAAATACGCCAATCCATTGCGGTCTCAGCAAGCGCCACCGTCGAACATTGAATCACCCTAATCCCTTATATGTATGAAGGATTTATTCAATTGAGTGCTTACAGAACAATACCTTTCCACTCATACAACTTTGCACATACAACTTTACATAAGAAAAGGACGCACCATGAGCCATTCAGTTATTCAACAGGGAAGTATTAAAACGCCCCAACGCCGAGTATTTAAACATTCTGCTATTGCATTAAGCTTCAGTTTATTGTTTTGCAGTTCAGGCGCTTATGCAAACCTGATGTCCGATTCGCAAACTCAGCCTGACGAAGAGGCGAGGAATTCAGAACCGCTAAAGCGTTCCACCCAAGCGCAGCAAAACCCGGAAAATGCTTCACTTGAAGTAATTGAAGTGAATGCATTACGCCGAACTTCTTCTTTGCAAGAGGTCCCTGTTTCGGTGTCGGCGTTTAGGGAAGATTTACTCAATAATGTTGGTATCAGAGATATTCGAGATTTAGAAAATCTCTCTCCAAGTATCGATGTAAGCACTGGGCAGTCTGCAGCAACCGCTACAGCTATTAGTATACGTGGTATTGGAACAGGCTCGGAATAACCCCGGATTTGAACCGGCAGTGGGTATTTTCATCGATGGCGTTTATCGAAGCCGAACGGGAGTGGCGCTTTCTGAATTACCTGAACTGGAGCGAGTGGAAGTATTGCGAGGGCCACAAGGCACTTTGTTTGGAAAAAATACATCGGCCGGTGCCCTGACAATCACCACAAAAGGTCCCTCATTTGAAAAAAAAGGCTATCTTGAGTTGGCAATAGGAAACTTTAGTGCACGAGAAATTAAAGCCGCACTCAATACGCCTCTGAACGACGAATGGGCTTTTCGTGTAAATGGTTCGCATCGAACTCGAGATGGCTACATCGATGATTTTAATGCAGACCGCGCCTTTAATGATATTGACCGGTACACACTTAGAGGCCAGGCGCTTTATGAAGGAAATGACTTAACTGCACGGATTATCGTTGATACTGCCTCAACGGACGAAAATTGTTGCGCGGGTATTAATGTGTTTACTGGACCCACCGCACCTGCTGTCAATGCCGGAGCAAGCTTTCTGGGACTGCAGGGAATAGTCGCTTCAACAATAGGAGAACCACAAGTTTCTTATAGTCCTAATCGCGATTTAGGGGAGCAGGTAGACGAATACGGCATTTCTGTAGATCTTGAATACGCTTTGGAAAGTGCCACTTTTTATTCCCTGACCGCTTATCGAGATTGGGAAGTGGACCGAGGCATGGATGTTGATTTTTCAGGCATTGACCGAGCTTATCGAGATGATTACCTGTCGTCTGTAAGCGACTTTATGCAAGAGTTCAGACTACAGGGACTGGCTTTTAACGATAAGGTCGATTACCTTGTAGGCGCATTTTACTCTATGCAAGATTTGAGCTTGACTGACACGGTAAGGGTTGGCACTCAGGGCAACTTATATGTAGATTTGCTCTTAAGCGGTCTGGCCGGCGGCCAACTATTTGGCAGTCTTGGCCCGTCGGTTCCATTACTTTTACCTATTGCTGTCCCTGCCTCAATGGAAGGTGATGGTCAACTGGGTGATAATTTTGACGTAGAAACGCAATCAATCGCGCTATTTTCACACAATATCATCAGCTTAGGCGAGCGTTTAAAGCTAAGCGCAGGCATTCGCTACTTACACGAATCGAAAGAGGCATCGGCCAATCTGCTTGGTCAACTTCCGGCCTGTGATTTTTACCTTGACTCGGCCAATGCACCTTTAACACAAGGTTTATTGGGCGTAGCAGGCGGCGCTGCCGTTTTACTCTCATGCAACCCTGCAATAAATACTGAATTCAATGGTCAGTATGCCGACGACAGAAGCGAAAATGCGCTTACCGGTAGTATTAAACTTTCTTATCAACTTAATGACGACACACTTTTATTCGGTGGTTACGATAGAGGCTACAAAGCAGGCGGATATAATCTTGATCGTGGTGGATTTGATTCAGTGTTATTTGGGGGTGATGGCCCCCAGATGGACGATTTGGAATTTGAAGAGGAAAGTGTTAATGCATTTGAAGTCGGATTAAAGAGCAGCATGCTCGATAACAGACTGACACTTAATACCAGCGTGTATTATCAGGATTTTTCAAACTATCAGTCGCTGGTGTTTTCAGGCTCAAACTTTACCGTTCAAAATGTCGATAAAACAATCTCAAAAGGCATCGAATTTGAAAGCGCCTTAGTGGTGAGTGAAGCATTAACGGTTAATGCTGCCTACACCTATAATGAAGTCTACTTTGACCAAAACGCCAACCTAAGTAACACCCCACTAGACGGATTGCAAGGTCAACAGCTTGCGAATGCACCTCGTAATAGCTACAACTTCAACGTGACTTATTCGCCTCAGATAAACGATACCATGCGCCTGATTTTACATACTAATATCAGAGCCTATTCCTCTCATCGAGTAGAAAGCAGTGAGCTATCACCCTTCAATGAATCGGGCGCCTTGGTTGGGGCTAAAATTGCTTTGGAAGCGATAGATAATCGATGGGAATTTAGTTTACGCGCAGAAAATTTGTTCGAAGAAGAAATTTACGTGGCCGGGTTCTTTGTGCCTGAACAAAACGGCACATTTGCAGCTTATCCAAATGCGCCTCGTTTTGTTACCCTCGAAGGGCTTTGGCGCTTTTAGTCAAACAAGACTCCTAGTCTGGTAAAAATAAGGGCCCTATCGGCATATCAGGCAAGGAAAAGGTGTCTGGATAGTGAACTTTAACCAGATAGAGCCCGTTAGGTTTAGCCGTAGCGGCGGCTTTTGTTCTGTCTTTAGCAGCAAGTAAATCCGCCATCCATGAGGGCGATTGCTCGTTTTGACCAACAATTAAAAGCGAGCCGACAATATTGCGCACCATGTGATGTAAAAATGCATTGGCTTGAATATCAACTACAATGTAGCGCCCTTTACGATACACACTTACACGTTGCACGTTTCGAAAAGGCGTCTTTGACTGACACAACGACGCTCTAAATGCGCTAAAATCATGCTCACCTACAAGATGCTGCGCGCCTTCGTGCATAAGTTGCTCGTTTAATGGCTGATAGACATGCGTTAAACCTTTTTGCATGATACCGGGGCGTAATGCATCGTTATAAATTACATAGCGATATCGACGTGCATGAGCGCTGAATCGAGCATGAAAATCTTCGCTGACTTCTTGCGCCCAGGTAACGGCGATATCATCGGGGAGCAAAGTATTCATTCCCCTTGTGTAGGCTTTCAAAGGCCGTGAAAGCGTCGTATCAAAATGGATGATCTGACCTGTGGCGTGCACACCTGCGTCAGTTCGACCGGCGCAAACCACTTCCACTTTTTCCTGTAATATTTGTGCAAGGGCATCTTCGACTTTTGCTTGCACGCTGCTTACATGCTCCTGACGTTGCCACCCTTTGTAAGCATGTCCAAAATATTCGATCCCTAAGGCAATTCGCATAATGTCTTTGAGTTAAACTGTAATGAAGGTTTATCGTCGGGTTTTAACGCGCTGTCTGTGTGCTGCAACCTTGTTGGTTTTATGCTTGCGAACGGACCGACGCATTCTGCTCAATTTAGTATGATCAAGTTTGTCCATTGTGTGAACCTTGGTCTCGGTTTCAGGCGCAAGCTTTACCATGTCTCGCAGGGCATTAACGTTTTCCAGATCAAGCTCAATCCAGGCGCCTTGCGGTAATCGCTTAAACATTTCAAGATTGCCATAGCGCACGCGGATAAGTCGCGATACTTGCAAGCCTTGAGACTCCCAAAGGCGTCGGACTTCACGATTTCGCCCCTCTGAAAGCGTGACGTTAAACCACTGGTTTTGCGACTCATCGTCAGTAGGGCGAACATGAATATGATTAAACTTAGCCATCCCATCTTCCAATTCCACGCCCTTACAGAGCTTGCGTAAAATAGCCGGAGTTACTTCGCCAAACACGCGCACGGCATACTCTCTTTCCACTTCGTGGGAAGGATGCATCAAGCGATTGGCAAGCTCACCGTCGTTGGTGAACAAAAGCAGGCCACTGGTGTTGATATCCAGCCGACCTACGGCTATCCACCTTTCGCCCACAAGATGCGGCAGCCTGTCGAAAACCGTTGCCCTGCCCTCTGGATCATTGCGCGAGCACAATTCACCCTCTGGTTTGTTATACATCAGAACACGACAGGCACCGCGCTCCTTGTTGCGAGCGAGAGGATGCCCATCAACACGAATTTGGTCAGCAAGCTCTACCCTATCCCCAAGTGTTGCTATTTTACCATTGACAGAAACACGTCCTTGCTCAATCCATTTTTCCATTTCGCGGCGCGATCCTACACCATTGTTTGCCAGGACTTTTTGCAGTTTTTCACTCATATTAATGTAAGGTTCCGGTATTAGGGATGTCACTATCATCTGATTCATCCGCTTGTTTCTGAGCACCTGATGCGGGTGATGACAGGCTAAAGGTATCTGTTTCGCTTACAGACGCAGCTTTTGACTCAGGCTCATCTTCAGTTAACACAGACGGACTTGATGATGCGGCTTCTGCGGCTGCTAAGGCTTCATCAAACATATCTGCAGAAGGTAATTGAGATAGCGAAGATAAACCAAAGTAGTCTAAAAAAACAGGCGTTGTAGCAAAAAGTGCCGGTCTGCCTGGCACTTCTTTATGTCCAATCACTTTGATCCATTCCCGCTCACTTAAGGATTTTATAATTTGGCTGCTAACGGCCACACCTCTTATTTCTTCAATTTCTCCGCGCGTAATGGGTTGCTTATAGGCAATTAATGAAAGCGTTTCAAGCATTGCGCGAGAATATTTAGGCACTGTTTCTTGCCAAAGTTTACTTAAAATTTGCCCTAATCCGGAATTTGACTGAAAGCGGTAGCCAGACGCCACTTTCAACAATTGTATACCGCGTGGAGCGTAATCCAACTCCAGCTCTTTAAGCGCTTTATTTAGCTGACGACTGGACACATCAAAATCGCTCAAAATAGTCGCTCGCATCTTGTCTACCGATAGAGGCTTTTCGGCAACAAATATGGCCGCTTCAATCAGTTGTTTTAGCTGTTCATCTTTAATCTTACTCAAAATCTGACTCGTTCTGATTGTCTATAGCATCAGCGTCATCATCGTATGCACCAAGTTTAACATGAATATTTGAATAAGGCTTTGCCTGTTGAAGCATCACCAGACCTTCTTTTACAAGCTCTAAAATTGCGATGAATGTAACTACCACACCCGACTTGCCTTCTTTTGCGTCAAGCAGGCTATCTAAACCTACATATTCCCGCTGAGAAAGTCGCGTCATTAGCATGCTCATTCGCTCGCGTGTTGAAAGCACTTCTTTTTCAATCTGATGATGTTCAAAGGCATTGGCGCGCTGCATCGCTTGTGAAAATGCCAACACCAATTCCTGAAGATGTACCTGAGGTAGATGTTTAATGGGCTGTACGTTGTCGCTGGTATCTGCATTTGCCACATACATATCACGATGCAGTCTTGGCGCGCCATCGAGCGCTTCAGCTGCATTTTTGATTCGCTCGTATTCTTTTAAACGGCGTATGAGTTCAGCGCGTGGATCAAGTTCTTCGTCGTCCTCGCTCTCTACTTTCGGCAGTAACAAGCGCGACTTAATTTCAGCAAGCATTGCCGCCATCACTAAATATTCACCCGCCAGTTCAAGCTTAACGTCTGTCATGGTTTCAACATACTGCATATATTGCTGAGTAACTTGCAATACCGGCAGCTCAACAATATCAAACTTTTGTTTTCGAATAAGATAAAGCAATAAATCCAAAGGCCCTTCGAAGGTTTCGAGAATGACCTCAAGCGCATCAGGTGGAATGTATAAATCTTCGGGTTTTTCTATTAGCGCTTCACCGTTAACAAAGGCAAGCGCCAAAGGTTGCTGTTTTGTGGGCGATGCAGCAAGCAGTTCGGGTGATGAGTTTGTACTCTCAGCCTTTTCTAATGAATCATCCACCGCCCATGCTCCAATGCACGCCATTGTAGCGGCCACATGATGAGTAAGCCACTCGCTTCTTATTCAAAAGGACTTGGATCGCCGCTTCCATAGCGCATAACCGTTGTTCCACCTTCAGACATATCAATCACGGTAGTGGGCTGCTCACCTAAATAACCACCATGAATAATGACTCCCACCAGCTTTTCAAGTTTGTCTCTGATTTCATCGGGATCACTTTCAGCCACTATTGCATTAGGTAAAATCAGGGTTGTCGACATTAAAGGCTCACCCAGCTCTTCCAGTATTGCCAATGCAATATTGTTTGCCGGCACACGAATACCGATGGTTTTACGTTTTGGGTTTTGCAATCGCTTTGGCACTTCTTTTGTGGCTTTAAGGATAAAGGTGTAAGGACCAGGCGTGTTGTTTTTTATCTGACGAAAGGCGGTATTGTCCACGCGCGCATAAACCGACAGTTCAGACATATCGCGACACATCAGCGTAAAGTTATGGTCTTTGTCGATATCGCGGATGCGGCAAATCTGCTCAAGCGCCTTTTTGTCGTCCATTTGACAGCCAATAGCGTAGCCAGAGTCGGTTGGATAAACTACAACTTCGCCTTGACGAATTAATTCGCAGGTTTGACGCACAAGACGCACCTGAGGATTATCGGGATGAATATAAAAAAATTGGCTCATGGGTAAAGTATACCAAAGTAATGGCGAAGGGTAAGTAAAAAGTAATGTGTTAGAAGTTACATCAATTGGTAAAAACCCAGTGGACGCATGCTTTGTTGTTGGCGAAGCGAAACGCGTGAAGTGAAGGAGGTCTCAAAATAAAGTGTCGAAAAACAAGGATGTTTTTCGTCATGCTTCTCACGGATGAGCTTGAAGCGTCTTTATTTTGAGACCTCCTTCACTTTGCATTAGTTTCGCCGCCAAAAACAAAGCATGCGTTCACTGGGTTCTTATTAAGCCTCATTGCTTAACTGCCAATCGTGCCAAATGGGCCTGATATTGTCCGCAAGGGTCAAGCGTTTGCCCAATTCCGTCCATCGACCCGGCGCATGAAAATCAGACCCGACACTTGCCAATAATGACTGTTCATTAGCAATCGACACCATCAAATCATGTTTGGGTTTGGCAAGATTAGGATGCTGTACTTCCATTGCA
This sequence comes from Ningiella ruwaisensis, assembly GCF_004798935.1. GTDB lineage: Bacteria > Pseudomonadota > Gammaproteobacteria > Enterobacterales > Alteromonadaceae > Glaciecola > Glaciecola ruwaisensis. The sequence goes on from NZ_RAHT01000006.1 coordinate 40,525, forward strand.
TGCCCGCCGTACGATGCAAATTCAGCGGCTAAACGCCGAAGCCATTTTGTCGTCATATCGTAGTGAAACGGATGCGCAATTGATGCCTGCCCACCGGCATCGATAATCCAAGAGACGGCGGTTTTAATATCAATCCATTTAGGTGCAACGTAGGCTTTTTTGTTTTTACCCAAATAGCGCGAAAAAGCTTGCTGCGGATGCTCACATACGCCCTTTTTAACTAGCATTTGAGCAATATGTCCCCTTGAAATGACGCCTTTTGCACATTGCGCAAGTTCATCATAATCCATTGCAAGGCCCGCTTTGTTGAGCTTATCAACAATTGCCATGCCTCGCTCTTGACGGGTTTGCTGCTGTTGCTTCAAACGGTTTAAAAAGCGCTCATCGCTTTCATCTACGTTGTAACCGAGTATATGAATTTCAAATCCATGCCATGCAGTAGATAGTTCAACGCCGCTGATGATTTTTAACTTCGCGCCTTGCTCAATCACCGCTTGTTTCGCTAAGTCAATCCCAGCAACTGTATCGTGATCGGTAATAGCCAGCGCATCAAGCTGCATTTGTCCGGCGCGCATAACGAGCTCAGATGGTTTTAATGCGCCATCTGAACAGGTGGTGTGGCTGTGTAAATCGATTCTTAACACGAATTGGCAATATTTACTGGCGTGATTGATTCATCCATCTTACCATTTTCATCAAGTTCTATGCGAAAGAAAATCGTTTTATCGTAAAAAAGAGTCTTGACATCAACCGCCAATTATTATCTTCTATAGGGGCAAAATTAAGAGGACTACATGCAAATAAGTAAAACCAATCTAATCAAGACAAGCTACGTTCCAAGCGTTGTAGCTACTTGGTGGTGGAGCAACCAACCCTAGGGCTGGCTGCATTTTTGTGCATGTTGTAAAGGCCCGTTTATCGGGTCTTTTTCGTTTTTGGGCCCGAACACATCGCTTATTTTGACTACAAACAAAAAGAAAATGGGAATGAATATTTTAATTAACAGGAAAAAAGCATGAGTTTAGTGGACTTGGGCACCGTACCCGGCAAAGTCGAAACCATTCGCGTTGAAAGTGACTACATTGCCGATCCCCTGCTTGGTTTCAAAGCCCTCGCCAAGCCGAATAGCATATTGCTTGAATCAGCTGAAATCGACAGCAAAGATAACCTTAAAAGCCTGATTTTAGTAGACGCTGCCTTGCGTATCGAATGTAAGGGACAGCACGTGATGGTTGAAAGCCTGACGCCTAATGGTGAGTCACTTATTGACCTTTTATCTTCAAGTCTTAATCACTTTGTTATTAAGCAAACTGATTTAAATCAAGAGTCAACTGTGCAGTTGAATCACCCATCAGATGACGCCAACAGAACACTGTTTTTGCAATTCCCAAAGCTTGATCAAAATACTGACGAAGACTCCCGCTTGAAACAAAGTTATGTACTGGATGTGTTGCGCAGCTTGCAGCGCGAAATACACGCGCTAAGAGCGCATCCGCATGCGGTGTTTTTAGGCGGGGTCTTTGCCTACGATTTACTTGCCAGCTTTGAGCAACTGCCTGATGTTAAGCAAGGTAATAATTCCTGTCCCGACTATGTTTTTTATTTGGCAGAAACCTTAGTTCTAATTGACCATCAGGCCTGTTCAACTGAAATTCTTGGCAGTGTATTTAGCGGAGAAAATGTTGCCCAGCAATATTTCGATATTCAACAACGCCTTGAAATCCTGAAAAGAACCCTTGAGAACGCATCCAACGAGCACTTTTTGCCCAGCCATGTGCCCACCATAGAAGACTTAAAAGTCGATAAGTCGGATGAGCAGTATTGCGATGACGTTCTGACACTAAAGGAGCATATTCTTGATGGAGATATCTTTCAAGTAGTGCCATCGCGAACCTTTTCACTCCCCTGCACCGACTCGATGCTGGCCTACAAGCGGTTAAAACAAACAAACCCTTCGCCTTATATGTTTTATTTGTACGACCAGCATTTTGTCATGTTTGGTGCTTCACCAGAGTCTGCATTAAAATACGAAAAACAAAGTAATCAGGTAGAGATCTACCCAATCGCGGGCACACGAGAGCGAGGCAAACGTGCTGACGGCAGTATCGACCTGGATTTAGATAGCCGTTTAGAACTTAATCTCCAGCAGGACGAAAAAGAAAAAGCCGAGCATATTATGCTGGTAGATCTTGCCCGAAATGACGTTGCCAAGGTCTCTGAACCAGGCACGCGTTATGTAAAAGACTTATTGAAAGTCGACCGCTACTCGCACGTTATGCATCTTGTTTCTCGAGTAGTGGGGCAACTGAGAAATGATTTGGATGCCCTGCATGCTTATCAAGCCTGCATGAACATGGGGACACTGACGGGTGCGCCAAAAATATCAGCGGCCAGTTTAATCCGGGACACCGAACAATGTACGCGCGGGAGCTACGGCGGTGCCGTTGGCTATTTAAATGGCCAAGGTGATTTTGACACCTGCATTGTTATTCGAAGTGCGTTTGTCAAAAACGAGATAGCGTATATACAGGCGGGTGCAGGCGTGGTGAAAGACTCTATCCCGCAATCAGAAGCAGACGAGACGCGCGCCAAGGCGCAGGCCGTTATTCATGCCATTCTCACCGCTAATGAAGCACTTGATGAAGATATTAACATCGCAAATGTTGAAAACAACCGTCAAGCAGCGACGCCAAACAGGGAGGAGGTGTAATGGACGTTGAAAACGTCAAGGTGGTCTTAATTGATAATCACGATAGTTTTACCTATAACCTGGTGGATGAGCTCAGAGTGCTTGGGGTAGAATTAAAAGTGTTTCGAAACAGCGTAGATGTGGGTGTTGTGTTTGCTCAACTCGAAAGCTATCGAACACAAGGCCCTACTTTGCTAATGCTTTCGCCCGGACCAGGTGCACCCAAAGATGCCGGTAATATGCCGCAGGTCATCGAACGAGCAAAGGGCCAGTACCCGGTTCTGGGAATATGTTTAGGCCATCAAGCCATTGTTGAAGCATACGGTGGAGAGGTTGGCCGGGCAGAAGATGTTATGCACGGTAAAGCGTCACTTATGCAACATAGCTTTGAAGCAGTGTTTGAAAAACTACCTCAGCCGCTTTCCATTGCAAGGTATCATTCACTTGTTGCCACACGCGTACCCGATTGTTTGCAGGTGATTGCGCACATCCAACAATTACCTATGGCATTGCATCATCCCTCTGATAATATGCTCGGCTTTCAATTTCACCCTGAATCGATATTAACCGCACAAGGCAGTCGATTGCTGAAACAGGCGATCTTGTATTTGGTATCGAGCCGTATGCCAAGCCAAATCGATAGCAAAAGCCAAGTGAATTGTTCCCAAACACTCAAGCAGGAAGGTAGTCATGGATAATGCTTACAACACCGCATCTTTGCTCGAGAAGCTGTATTCAGGCGCTCACTTAAGCCTGGATGAATCTCGTTTTCTGTTTACTTTGGTTATGCAAGGACAGATGGACTCCATAAGTTTAAGTGCACTTTTAATTGCACTTAAAATAAAAGGTGAAACCACTGACGAAATCGCCGGTGCAGCGGGAGCGATGATACATAGCGCCAAAGCCTTTCCTCGCCCTGACTATGCCTTTAGTGATATTGTTGGCACCGGTGGAGACGGTCATAACACCATTAACGTCTCAAGCGCGGCGGCGATAGTAGCGGCCGCCTGCGGCGTAAAAGTTGCCAAACACGGCAATCGCAGTGTATCCAGCAAGTCGGGATCGTCAGATTTATTTGCCGGTTTTGGTATGGATTTGATGATGACACCCGACACCGCCAGACGCTGCTTAGACGAAGCAAATATTTGTTTTCTCGCGGCGCCTAACTATCATGCCGGCGTTGCGCACGCGATGCCGGTGCGCACCACGCTCAAAACCCGTACCCTATTTAACATACTCGGTCCTTTGGCCAATCCTGCTCGACCCAGTCACGGTGTTTATGGAGTATATACCCCGAAATTATTGGATGTTTATGCACAGGTATTAAGCACATTGGGTCATGAAAATGCGCTGGTTGTTCATGGCGATGGCCTTGATGAAATAGCGCTACACGGTGAGACTCAGGTCCGCCACATCAGAGGCAAGGATATAGTTTCGACTACCCTTAACGCAGAAACCTTTGGCGCGCAGCCTGCCCCTATAGAGGCCATTCAGGGAGGCGAACCTGCTGAAAATGTAGATGCGATACGACAAGTCTTAAGTGGAAAGGGTAAAATTGCGCATCGACACGCTATCGCATTAAACGCAGCGGCGCTTTTATGGGTAAACGACAATCAGCAATCGCAAAAAGCATGTTTTGAAAAAGCCATGGATGTAATGGCATCAGGCCAAGGGCTTCGTACCATTGAACATGCTGCAAGAATTAGTCAAGAAGAGGTGTAATGTGGCAGATGTATTAGCCAAGATAGTGGCCGATAAGCGCAATGAAATCGAGACCCGAAAACAAGCCTTTCCACTGAGTGAATTTAAACATAAGCTCGAAAAAGGAACGAAGTCTTTTATTCAAGCCATACGTGGCAAGAAAGGTGGCAAGAAAGGTGGCGAAAAAGCCGGTTTTATCTTTGAATGTAAAAAAGCCTCACCTTCCAAAGGCCTTATTCGTGAAAATTTTGATTTACGTGAAATTGTCACCAGCTACGAAAAAGAAGCGGCCTGTTTTTCAGTTTTAACTGACGAAAAGTACTTTCAAGGCAAGTTTGAATACCTTGAATATGTTACATCGCGCGTAAGTCAACCCGTATTAAATAAAGATTTTTTTATAGATACCTATCAAATTTACTTAGCCCGTTATTACCGCGCAGATGCTGTTTTATTGATGCTTTCTGTTCTTGATGATGCCACATACTCTGAACTATCAAGGCTTTGCTACTCATTGGGCATGGAAGTACTAACTGAGGTCAGTAACGAAGACGAAACGCATCGTGCACTTGCCCTCGGTGCAAAAATTATCGGCATCAATAATCGGGATTTGCGCGACCTGTCTACAGACTTAGCCACTACTGAAAAGCTGGTTCCAATTATACGAAACAGCAATTTTGATGGCGTGATTATTTCTGAATCGGGCATTTATACCCATCAGGATCTGCTCCGCCTGCATCAGCTCGTTGACGGTTTTTTGGTTGGCTCATCGTTAATGGCACAAAGCAATCTTGATTTAGCTGTGTTTCAACTGGCCTATGGCGAAGTGAAAATATGCGGGGTGACGCAAATAAGTGATGCGCAGGCTATTGCTCAAACACAAGCATCGTATATGGGACTCATTTTTGCGCCAAATTCACCACGCTACGTATCCATAGAGCAGGCAAAAAGTATCGTTGCAGCGGTAAAAGACGTATTCAAAGGTGCGATTGTTGGTGTTTTTGTTGATGCGCCTTTATCTCAGGTTATTCAGTACAGCCACCAGCTTGATTTAGATGTTGTGCAGCTTCATGGCAACGAATCTGTCGACTACATCAGTGAATTAAAGCCAGCTTTGGGTGACACAACACAAATATGGAAAGTGGTGAGCGTGACTGAGCAAGAAAGTGCTGAGACACTTCAAGAAAAGCTGGATACTTATATAGCGGCAGATGCTTCTATAGAGCGTTTTTTATTGGATTGTAAAATTGGGACACAAGTTGGCGGCACAGGCAAAAGCTTTGATTGGTCACTTTTACAATCCATAGAGCTAAATAAAAAAGCCATGATTGCTGGCGGCATTCATCCGCAAAATGCAAAAGATGCAATGCAAATTGGCTTAAGCGGTATAGATGTAAATAGCGGCGTGGAATCAGCGCCAGGGCAAAAAGACATTACAAAGATTCAAGCGCTGTTTTCGTCGCTGAGAATTTAGAGGATTGATCATGAATAAACTGGACACAAAATTTGGTGACTTTGGGGGAATGTATGTCCCTGAGTTACTTATTCCTGCACTGGATCAACTGGAACAAGCGTTTTTAGACGCAAAAGATGACCCAGGCTTTCAGGAAGAATTCATGTCATTGCTTAAAGACTATGCGGGCAGACCCACTGCAATGACGCTGTCGAGAAACTTGGTTTCCAACCCTAAAGTAAAGCTATATTTAAAACGTGAAGACTTGCTGCACGGCGGCGCGCATAAAACCAATCAGGTATTAGGCCAGGCGCTTTTAACTAAGCGTATGGGTAAAAAAGAAGTGATTGCCGAAACCGGCGCAGGTCAACACGGCGTGGCAACTGCCCTTGCCTGTGCGCTTTTGGGTTTAAAAGCACGCATCTACATGGGAGCCAAAGACGTTGAGCGTCAGGCACCGAATGTATTTAGAATGCGGTTAATGGGCGCTGAAGTCATACCTGTAGACTCTGGCTCTGGGACATTAAAGGACGCCGTAAACGAGGCCATGCGCGACTGGTCAGCGACTTACGACAAAGCGCATTATTTACTGGGAACGGCAGCCGGTCCCCACCCCTTCCCTACCATTGTGCGCGAATATCATCGCATGATTGGAGAAGAAACGCGTGCGCAAATCATGGAAAAAGAAGGTCGTCTGCCCGATGCAGTGGTGGCTTGCGTTGGCGGTGGTTCTAACGCAATTGGTATGTTTGCAGACTTTATAGACGAACCTGACGTGCGATTGATAGGCGTTGAGCCGGCGGGCAAAGGCGTTCATACCAAAGAGCATGGCGCGACTATTTGTACCGGCACAAAAGGTATTCTTCACGGAGCCTTTACTTTCATCATGCAAGATCACGACGGTCAAATCGAAGAGTCCTATTCAGTTAGTGCAGGCTTAGATTATCCCGCTGTAGGACCGCAGCATGCCTATTTGCATGACATTGGCCGGGCGGAATATTTTGCAGTCACCGATACTGAGGCACTCAACGCCTTTCAACTGCTTGCTCGCAAAGAAGGTATTATTCCTGCGCTTGAAAGTTCTCACGCCTTAGCTCACGCACTCAACATGGCTGAAGAAGCGGAAGAAGAAACAATAATCGTCGTGAATTTATCAGGCAGAGGTGATAAAGACTTAGCGCATGTAACCAAAATTTTAGGAGACAAACTATAATGGAGCAAACCCGCAGTCAAAGCGCCAAATTTGACGGAAGCGCGCGCTATAGCAAAATGTTTTCACGTTTGAATGAAGTCGAACAGGGTGCCTTCGTTCCCTTTGTTATGCTAGGCGATCCTGAACCTGAAACGTCCTTTGAAATCATTAAAGCGCTTATTGAAGGCGGTGCGGATGCGCTTGAACTGGGCATTCCTTATTCCGACCCGATTGCTGATGGTCCTACTATCCAAAAGGCAAGCATTCGCGCCTTAAAAAGCAAAGTGCGTCCAGGTGATTGCTTTGAAATTATCAGTAAAGTGCGAGCCGAATTTCCTGATATTCCTATTGGTCTTTTGCTTTATAGCAATTTGGTGTTGGCAAAAGGCGTCGATGAATTTTATCTGTCTGCCAGTAAGGCAGGCGTAGATTCTATTTTAATCGCCGATGTACCGCTTCGTGAAGCCGACCGATTTATTAATATTGCGAAAGCGCATAACATTCAGCAAATTCTGATTGCTCCGCCGAATGCCTCAGATGAAACCTTAAGCGCCATTGGTGACAAGTCTGCCGGTTACACCTATTTGCTTGGCCGGGCAGGCGTTACCGGAGCAGAAACCGCAGCCGATGTACCTGCTAAGGCATTAATCGACAAATTGCAGCAATATCAGGTTGCACCTCCTTTATTGGGCTTTGGTATATCGACACCTGAGCAAGTCAAAACGGCGATACAAAGTGGCGCAGCTGGTGCGATTAGCGGCTCCGCAACGGTCAATATCATCGAAAAGCACCTAGATGATAAACCCGCAATGCTATCGGCTTTAAAGGCCTTTGTGCAATCAATGAAAGCGGCTACGCAAAAATAAAAAGGAGTTTTTATGTACTATATGATTTTATCAGAAGACAAACCGGACTCTTTGCCGCGTCGTATGCAGGCTCGCCCTGAGCATTTAGCCCGCCTTGAAAAACTAAAATCCCAAGGCAGGCTGGTGATTGCAGGTCCTAATCCGGCCATTGATGCAGAAGATCCAGGCCCGGCCGGATTTACCGGTTCATTGATAGTGGCAGAATTTGAATCCCTTGAAGAAGCCACTGAATGGGCAAACGAAGACCCATACGCCGCGGCTGATGTCTATGATACCCTCACCGTAAAACCTTACAAAAAAGTGCTTCCATAATGGCGCTTTACGCAAATTACGCAAATTAGGCAAACTACGCTTACTGCTTACTCATAGGACGCGCATCAGGCAATAGAGACTTGATCGCGTCCATTGCGTTTTGACTCATAGAGCGCATTGTCGGTGCGACTCATCCAGTTCGTTAATGACTCCCCTGCTTTTAGTGAAGCTATACCAAATGAAACCGTGTAACAAGGTAGTTCACGATCTCGTCTGACCGCAATCGATTCACGGATCTTTTCTGCCACACCCATTGCATCTTCTGCACTAGCATTGTGTAAAATAATCGCAAATTCCTCTCCGCCTAAACGGTAAAGCTTGTCAGACACTCGCAGGCAACTTTGCACAATGTTCGTGACATCCTGTAGCACTGCGTCACCAACCACGTGGCCGTGTTCATCGTTTAACAATTTAAAGAAATCCATATCGAAAAGCACAAGCACGCTGGGTTTTCCTTTGCGTTTTAGCTGCTCTATGCAAAGTTCTGCTCTAGACTGAAAAGCTCTTCTATTGCCCGTTTGCGTTAAAAAATCTTCGCTTGCAAGCAGTGTTAATCGCTCATGCGCAGACCGGAACTCTCGTGCAAAGTAAAACACAAAAACGATGCTAGTACTCAGCGTTGCGTATAAGGTGACAATGTCAGTTGTAGGTAATCGCTGCAATAGAAACGGCAAAACGATCATGCTGGTGCCTGCACATAGCATCAGGGCAACACTTGGACTAAACATAAAGAAAATAGCGGTAAAGCCCGGATAGAGCCAATACATGTTTGCAGACGTTCCGAAGATGCACGTGCCTGCCATTCCTATCGTTAAAATTGTACCTAAGGTATATTTCGCGATTTCGCTATGTTTATGAAAATAGGTAGATACACAAATACCAAAAAACGCAATTAAGAGAATGGAGTCAAGTATGACCATGGCGATGTTTTGCTCGACTAAACGCGCAACGAGCATAGGGACAACAGCCAAAAATGATAAAAATGAAACCGCAATCACAATCTTGTCAGTTAAACTGTGTTTGCTAAACCCATGCTTAATCTGTTCAATACGCGACAAAGTCATATAATGTCTCGCCTAATGAGGATCCTCGCCTAACAACCCTTCTTGCTTTGGTATCGCCGGTTCGTCATCTGCGGATAAAAGCAGAGCCAACCAGCGTGTTTCTTCTCGCGATTCCATTGCTATTTTTACGACCATGGTAAGTGGGACCGACAATAGCATTCCAACACTGCCTAGCAGCCATCCCCAAAAAATAAGAGACAGAAATACCACCAAAGTGGAAAGCCCCAGCCCTCTGCCCATAAAACGAGGCTCAACCATATTCCCCATAACCATATTGACCACAATAAAACCCAAGCCAGTTAAACCTGCTTTTGCAAAACCAAATTCAACAAATGCCATTAATACGGCGGGGATCGCAGCTATAATAGAGCCGATATTAGGAATAAAGTTGAGCATAAAAGCGAGTACTGCCCACAACATAAAATGGTCTATTCCCAGTAACCAAAGCCAAAGGCCAATCAGAAGGCCAGTTCCCATACTAACCAGCATTTTTATCACAAGATATTGGTTTACCGACACCAGAAATTTGTCGATGTGGCCCATCTTCATATCAGGATCTGCCATGGCGACATGCACTCTTCGAGGCATACTTTCAGCTTCAAACAACATAAATAGGACGGTTAACAAGATTAAGAACACATTTGATAATACCGTGCCCATGCCGGTGATAAAGTTTGTTGCTACCGACATAGCGGTTGCCGGATCCAGATGAGAGCGAAGCAAATTCGGATTAATATGAATATTAAAACGCGCCAGACGTTCAATCACCCAGGCAAACTCGCCTGACAATTGCTCGCGATAAATCGGCATATTCTGTCTAAAGTCAGCCAAAGATTGCGTAATTAGCCCTGCCAGCATGAAACCAATCACCACCATCAGCAGTATAACTAGAGTAATGGATATCCATCGAGGCACTTTATACTTTGCTGACCAGTTAATAAGCGGACTAACAGCAATTGCAATAAAAGCAGAAAGCAGTAAGGGAATAACAATGACACTCGCAGCTTTAATGCCAGCTAAGACAATAACAATGGCGGCCATCACTAATAAGGTTTTGGTCGTTGACGAAGAATTTAAATCCATGATGGTCTGAGATCCATTAATGAGGTCCAACAGGACAATATCTGACTATAATCGCTAAGAATACCAGTAAAACAATAAGGACGCAGTATCTCAATGAACTTAAATCTAGCCACAATTCGCATCAAAAACCTACGTCTTCGTACCTACATAGGTATCAATGAAGATGAAATTAAAAATCAGCAAGACGTCGTGATTAATGTGATTATTCAATATGATGCGAAACGCGCCACCGATACTGATAATATGGACGATGCGCTTAATTATAAAACTATTACCAAAGCGATCATTCGCTTAGTTGAAGATAATCGTTTTTCACTGCTGGAGAAACTGACCGCTGATGTATTGGCAATTGCAGCGGAGCATCCATGGGTCACCTTTGCAGAGGCCGAGGTGGATAAACCTCATGCACTGAGATTCTCAGACTCAGTTTCTCTTGCGATCTCCTGTACTAAGGACTAATCCTTTATGAAACACATATTGCTTACGGGCGGCACTGGACTTATTGGTCGTCATTTGATTGAAAAACTTAAAAGTAAATATCAGTTTAGTGTGATAAGTCGGGATCCGAAGCGCGCAAAACGGCTTTTAGGTGACGATATACAGGCAATGGAAATTGAAGATCTAAGCAATTTAGAAAATATCGACATTGTTGTAAATCTGGCAGGTGAGCCTATTGCAGACAGTCGATGGAGCGATTCGCAAAAACAACGCATTTGTGCCTCGCGTTGGGATATCACATCTCGTTTGGTCGAATTAATAAACAAGTCAGAGTCTAAACCTGAGACATTTATCAGTGGTTCAGCCATTGGATTTTATGGTCGTCAGGGTGATACACCCATTACTGAAGACTTTAACGACTTTCACGAAGAATTTAGCCGAGAAGTGTGTAAAAAGTGGGAAGACATTGCGAATCAGGCGCAAACGCGCACCTGCATTTTACGCACAGGCGTTGTGTTATCTGATGATGGCGGTGCGCTAAGTAAAATGCTTATGCCTTTTCGCTTAGGTTTGGGCGGGCCCATCGGCGACGGCAAACAGTTCATGTCGTGGATCCATATTGACGATATGGTACGTGGCATTCAGTTTCTCATCGAGAATGAACAATGTTCAGGTCCGTTTAACTTCACTTCTCCAAAACCTGCAAGCAATGCATTTTTTGCCCATAAACTTTGCAAGCGCCTCGACAGACCCTGCATTTTTACTACACCAACCTTTGCAGTTAAGCTGCTTATGGGCGAGTCTTCTGAACTGGTTATTTATGGACAGAAAGTCATTCCCATGCGACTTGAAGCGGCTGGCTTCCATTTTAATTACCCGGTGTTGATGGACGCACTGGATTCGCTTGACCTGCGCTAATTAAGCATAGACATTAAAAAGCCTTCATTGTGAAGGCTTTTTTTTGAGAGGGCGTTTTGCTAACGCCCTACACCATTTTCCTAAGCAAATGACCGGTGTTAAGCGATAACAAGCGCCAGCAACCGATTGCTCCAAGTAGTCCTACTACCACTGCTCCCACGGTGGGTGCGATTGCCCAATATTCCACATGCAATCCAAAGGGCATTTGGAATACTTGCGTTTGCAGCATATACAGACTGAACTCATTGGCAAGTGCAGCCATAAGTCCTGCAACCGTGCCGATAATGAGAAACTCATTGATTACACTAAAGCGAATGCTCGAGCCTTTTAAACCAAGCGTGCGTAATATCGCTAATTCCTGCAACCTTTCATCCATACTGGCTTGCACCTGCGCAATGAGCACCAAAGCCCCTGCGACAAGCACCAGTACCAATATAAATTCTACCGCCATGGAGACCTGATCGATGATCTCTCGCAACTGATTGATGCGCGCGTCCACATCAAAAAGTGTCACGCTTGCAAACGGCGCCATAATGCGTGAGATCTCATTTTTGCGCGACTCATCAAGATGAAAGCTTGTGATGTAGGTTGCACTGAAATTTTCCATGGCTTTGGGATGTAGAACAAAGAAAAAGTTTGGTTGTAAGGTTTGCCAGTCGACTTCACGCATACTGGTAACGGTCGCAGAGACGACTTCTGAGCCAATGTTAAAGGTCAGTACATCGCCCATTTCAATATCGAGCCGACTTGCCACTTCAGTTTCAACAGAAATCGGAACTGGCTCGCCTTCTTGCCAATCGTCATGCCATTGACCTTCGACTATGACATTGCCTCGCTGAAGTTCAGTGCTCCAGCTTAAGTTTGCTTCACGGCCAAGACCTTGTCGCCCCTCGTTTGCCACTTCTTCATCTTCTTTGGTAATTTCAGTGCGGATGCGCTCTTCATTGATTGCAACAAAACGCCCTCGAGCGACCGGGTAAAACTTCTCGTACTGCACGTCATTTTTTGTGAAGTGCTCTTTTAAAGCTTCTTTTTGCGATTCAGTAACGTTTGCAATGAAATAGTTCGGCGTACCTTCCGGTAGCTGGTCTCGCCATTGTTTTACCATGTCGTTGCGCATGACAAGCACAACAAGCAGCAACATGATAGTGATAGCAAAACTGATTAATTGCACTGAATTACCCATAGCGCGTCGGCGTATACGCGCCCATGCCAGTGTCCAGGCTCCCATGCTACCTGCCCCCAATTTTCTGCCGAGCATAATTAATAAATATGTCATACCCAGTAAGCTCACTACCAGAATAATCCCGGAAGCAAACAGAATGCTGGAGATAAGCAAGTTTTGGCTGTAGGTCCACATAAGTAAAAAGACAGCAGAGCCTGAGAATACAAATTGCAACGCTCTTGACGATAAGGTCGCCTGAATATCTTTTCGCAGCACGCGTAGTGGCGGAACAGAAAATAGCTGCAATAGCGGGTAAAGCGAGAATAATAGCGCGCATACAACGCCGGTGAAGACCGCTATCCCGAGGGGACGCCAGTACCATGTATTAAGCGCGACCTCGACCTGTCCGGCCAGCAAAGTAACTACCGCCTGCTGGATTAAATAACCGGCAATCACACCAATCAAAATTCCCAATATGGTAATAAAGCAAATTTGCATTAAGTAAATTTTGCGTACCATGGCACCACTGGCACCTAAGGTTTTCATGATTGCGACAGGGTCAAAGTGACGCTGAGAATAACGTTGCGCAGCCACCGCAATAGAAACTGCAGCCAAGACAATCGCCAGTAGTGAAGCAAGTAAAAAGTATTCTTCCGCCCGGGCAACTGAACGACCAATGGGTGATTCGTCATCTTCAATACTGGTCCATCGATGCACTTCCCTATTTAACTGAGGACGCAGCCACTCGTAATAATCATCAAGTTCGTTGGCCTCTCCGGTGAAATAGTACTTATAGCTCACGCGACTACCAGGACCTGTGATGTTGGTAGCAGGCACGTCTGTTGATGACATTAACAGCATGGGGTCGGTGTTAAACACGCTAAAGCCTGCATCCGGTATTTCACTTAAAATTTCGGTCACGGTGAGAGTCGCATCCCCAACTTCTATCTGGCTACCCTTTTCAACGCCAAGCAACTGATACAAGCGAGAGTCAATCCATACCTCCCCAGGTGCAGGAGAGGCCTGCGTCACTTCTCCTTCGCCAAAAGCCTGCTGTGTTATTTTTATATTTCCTTTTAATGGGTAGTTTTCATCAACTGCTCGTAAATCTGACAGTGCAAGCTCGTCGCCAGCAAATACCATAGAGCGAGTGGATATCTGAAAAGCGGTACCCAAGCCTCTATTTCGGGCTTCCTGGATCCATGCATCATCTACCGGGTTTCTTGAGCGAAGCTGACTGTCAGCGGCAATAAATTCCGCGCTTCTGTCGGTAAGGGCTTGCTGTAAACGCTCTGAGAATAAAGAAAGGGATAAGACAGAAGCAACCGATAAGACAATGGCAAGCAAAATGATCGTCAATTCGCCCCGCCGCGCCTCATGTTTAAATAAACGCCAAGCTAGCGTGAAGGCCATCTTCATCCGTTTTGTCCTCCAGCAACGACTTTAAGCGGCTGGGTTTCCTCTTTAAGCTCGCCTGCACTCATGCGTAACTGTCTTTCACAGCGACTGGCAAGCTCATCATCGTGCGTCACCAAAACCAGGGTTGTATCTGACTCTTGATTGAGTTTGAACAAAAGCTCCTCCACTTTTTGAGAATTACTTGAATCAAGATTACCGGTAGGCTCATCAGCGAAGAGAATTTTAGGATTGGTGATAAATGCGCGGGCAATCGCAACACGCTGTTGTTCGCCGCCCGAAAGCTGGTTTGGAAAATGATGCGCTCTATGATCAAGGCCAACTTGTTTGAGTATTTCCTGCGCGCGCTGCTTTGGCTTGTCTAATCCGGCAATCTCGGCTGGAAGCATAATATTTTCAAGCGCCGTTAAGCTTTGCACCAACATAAAACTTTGAAAGATAAAGCCAACTTTTTCACCTCTGACTCTTGCTCGCGCTTCTTCATCCATTTCATGAAGTGGCGCACCATCTAGCATGATATGACCACCACTGACCTCGTCAAGTCCGGCTAATAAACCCAACAATGTTGACTTACCCGAGCCAGATGCCCCTATAATAGCCACCGACTCACCCTGCTTTACGCTAAAGGTGATAGGCTGAAGGATCTGTAATTCGCCTTCGCTCGTAGTCACTTTTTTAATTAATGATTTTGTTTCAATAATGGTGGAGGCCTTCGTCATAGTGTCTTTGTTCTCTCGAAAGTTGGTAAGCGTTGTTCAATCTTTATTTTTCGTTAGTCTTTTATTCCCGTTTATCGTTCATTCAGATCAAGCGATAAGCGCGCCTGATAATGACAAAAATGTAAGCGCGTGTGTCGATACCTGTAAATTGCTGGTGCTAGGCGACAGCTTAAGTGCAGCCTATGGCTTAACAAGTGACCAAGGTTGGGTAGCACTTTTGCAAGATTATTGGGAGGCACAAAATCAACCGATAGAAGTGATCAACGCAGCAATTAGCGGGGATACAAGCGACGGTGGACTGGCTCGATTACCTCGCTTACTTGAGTTGCATGAGCCTACTCATCTTTATATCGAACTTGGCGGCAATAACGGCTTGCAAGGCCATAATCCGACCAAAATTAAACAAAATCTTGCTGAAATGATAGAACTTGCGCTTAAAAATGATGTGAAGGTTATTCTACAGGAAATTCAAATCCCCACTAACTACGGTCGACGATACACCGAGCTTTTTGTGCAAAACTATCACGAACTAGCTGAAGAATATGACGTGCCTCTGCTGCCGTTTTTCTTGCAAGACATCGCGCTTAATCCAACATTGATGCAAAACGACGGCATCCATCCAACTGCCGAAGCGCAGCCGATGATCGTGGAGTTTTTAGCCCCAAAGTTATTGCCTCTAATCAGGGAAAGTAAATAAAAAAGGTAATAAAGAGTTGCTAGAAAAGGTAAGCGGTTGTTTTAAAAATGCCTTCCGCTTTTTTCTGCCGCTTTTAAAGTAAAGCGGGACTAACTTTCATATTCTGCTTCCTGTTCTTCGATATAAAGCCGAACATCTTCGTTTTTGACACGCTGATAGATTTCTTCAACGCTAATAGTGCAGTCAATTGAGTCAAAATAAATCTCTTCCCCCAAAAAATAATGGGTAGAGCGCCAATCATCGTTTTTACGGTATACAGTAACATCTGCCACATCTTGCTCTATCAGTACATACTCTTGAAGACTCGCAAGATTTAAATAATCCAGAAGCTTAGTTTTTTCATCCATTTTGCGCGTTGAGCGAGACACAACTTCTACAATGATCACGGGAGTTTCAGTAAAATAAGGCTCTGATTCATCAAAATGACAATCCACAAGCACATCTGGATAATAAAAATTGTCTTTCACGCGTACTTTCATATCAGAGCCAAAAGGTTCGCAGGGTGAACCATCAAGGTGATTTCCAAAACGTCTCGTAACGTTTTGGCTAATTCGCTCATGATTGGCAGATGCACCTGCCATAGCATACGCCTCACCGTCAATCAGCTCATGCTTAATCTTGCTTGTTAATTCTCCCTTTAAATACTCATCAGGGCGTATGACTTTCTTTTGACTCAGCGTGGACATAATCTACCTTTTGAACTGCTTATTCTAATGGACCGGCGCGTAAACGACTGAGTTTACGCTAGAGCAACTTTATCTTAAGTCAATTTCAAATCAACCGAAACTGGACAATGGTCAGATCCTAAAATATCGTCATGGATGTTTGCATCGCAAACCATGGGTAATAATGCTTTGGAAGCCAGAAAATAATCAATTCTCCACCCGATATTTCGCGGCCTTGCCCCCGCACGATAACTCCACCATGTGTATTTGTCTGTCGTGTCCGGGTAATGATGCCTGAAAGTATCGACAAAACCTGCTTCAACTAAATTGTCGATGCCGTCAATTTCCTTTTGGGTAAAGCCTGCGCTTTTATTGTAATTTTCCTTGGGGCGAGCCAAATCGATATTTTTATGCGCAACATTAAGATCACCACACACCAACACTGGCTTTTTCGCCTCTAACTTTTTCAGATGTGCTAAAAACGCCGCATCCCATTCTTGCCTGTAAGGCAGACGCTTCAGTTCGTTACCTGAATTAGGCGTATAAACGGTAACTAAAATAAATTTATCAAATTCAGCCGCAATAACGCGCCCTTCTTGGTCATGCTCTTCGATACCCAAGCCATATTCAACGTTAACGGGAGATGCCTTACTTAAAATAGCTGTGCCAGAGTAGCCTTTACGGATTGCTGAATGCGAGAAAAGTTCGTAACCTTCAACACTGCCAATGGCCTCGGCCACTTGTTCACACTGTGCTTTAGTCTCCTGAAAACAAATAATATCAGGCGCCAAAGCCTCAAATGATTGAAAAAAGTCCTTTTTTAATACGGCACGAATGCCATTTACATTCCAACTTACTATTCTCATTTTTTTTCCTGTTTAAAGATCTGCATACCAAATAAAGCGGCATCGCTAACGCAGGGAAGCTACTAGGCCCACGATAAATGCTCTCCAGCATCGTTAATTTGCTTAGCAGAGGGGCCCCTCTACTTTCGTCGCAAATTAACAAAGCAAGAGAGCACTATTCGCATCCACAGTCCTTATTTTTTGCTGCAGATACAGAGGCTAAAGGCTAATTAGAGTACGCCACCGGTTTAGCCGGATCGCGGTTTAAATAACGGTCGCGAAGTTTGATTTGTCGCGAAGTCATTTCAACCGGCTCGCCTTTAATAAATACCTGCTCAGCCGCCTCGGTGACTTCTAATGGGTCGCCTGTCCAAATCACCAAAGATGCCTCTTTGCCCGACTCCAGACTGCCGAGTGTGTCATCTAACCCAAAGATTTTTGCCACATTTAGACTGATTGCGGCTAAGCCAGCAGAGTGCGGCAATCCATTAGCCACTGCGTTTCCTGCATGCTGTGGCGCCAGGCGAATGTTGTGCGTATCCATGCCAATGGCAACTAGCACACCAGCTTTGTGCAATCTGGCTGCATTTTCAAGCGTTGCACCTATCTGATCAAAGCCACCTGGTAAGTTATTCTCAGGGTTAAGAATTACCGGTACATTCGCTTTTGCAATTTGCTCTGCAACGCGCCAACCCTCCGTCGCGTTTACCAACACAAGGTTTAAGTTTTCATAACGGTTTTTCAAAGCCAATGCCTGTAATATATCAGCCGCTCTATCAGCCGTTATCAAAAGCGGCAGCTCCCCATTTATAACCGGTATCATCGCTTTTGCATCAGCACGCGTTATCATGCCTTCCCAATCTTCCGTTGGGCTTAGGTCAGTACCAGCAGCAAACACTGCTTCATCTAGGGCTTGATTCAATGCCACCCATAATGCAGCACGACTATCACCGTTAGCGTGTGTGCCGCCATCCCCTACATTTACATGCATAAATGCATTGGCTTTAACAAGCGCTGTAAAATCACCTGCCAAATCAATCACCGCACCCTGACCATTAAATAACTGGCCGGTGCGACTGATGCCTGTCACTGCGTGCGTGAAGCCTTCTACGCGCGTTACAGGCACTAAGGTTGAATCCGGATTAATGGCAAATTGAACGTCATAGGCAGCTCCAACAGACGAGACAGGAAGTGCTTCTACGCGCGCATCAACTGGTCCTGCCGATAAACTCACTTCTTCTAAACCAAGAGAGGTCAGTGCACCAATAAAGCCTGGCGTTATTACTTTTCCGTCGGCTTCTATTTCACGATAACCGGAAGGCACTGAATCAGCGTCTAATACCTGCTGAATCTTTCCGTTATCAATCAGTATCGTACCGTCTTCGATAACACCTGCTGAACCAAGCGTATGAATTTGAGCGCCAGTGATGGCTATTTTTTCAGCTACAGCGCTTGCACTTAAGGCAAGTAGACAAGCAGAGGCGAGTAAACTAAAGCGCTTGTTCAATAATGTATGTTTCATTTTGCATCTCCTTGACCAACTTGTCCCACTTCGAAATCACTCACGGGCCAGCTTTCCGGGTTCGTTCTGTCGTAAACCATTGCACCGTCAATAAATACTTTTTCCGCTTGAGAATAGGTTGAGAACGGGTCGCCAGACCAAAGTACAACGTCTGCGTTTTTGCCCGCTTCCAGCGAACCGGTGTGCTCAAATATTCCTAAAGATTTGGCAGGATTGGCTGAAAGCCATGTCCATACATCTTCTTTGGGGATGTCGATACCAGCGCGTTTTCCGTCTGACCAGGCTTTCGCCGCTTCCTGATTTAATCGCTGTATGCCAATATCGCTATCAGAATGCACGATCGCACAGGCGCCCGCTTGATGCACCATTGGAATGTTTTCGCGAATACCGTCATAGGCTTCCATTTTAAAGCCCCACCAATCGGCCCACATGGCGCTACACACGTTATTCTCTGCTAATTTGTCAGAGATTTTGTACGCTTCAACGGCGTGATGGAAAGTTCCTATTTGATAGTCAAATTCTTTCATTACATCCATCATTACGGCCATTTCATCCGCGCGGTAGCAATGCATGTGAACTAGGATATCGCCCGAAAGAACACCTGCCAGAGTCTCAAGACGTAAATCACGCTTTGGCGGATCGCCGGCTGTTCCTGCTTCTTTAGCAGATTCGTATTCATCCCATTTATCTTTGTATTCCTGCGCTTCTATCCAGGCCTTTCGGTATCCGGCTACGTTAGCCATGCGTGTCATCGGACCGCCTTTAGCGCCATATACACGCTTAGGATTTTCACCACACGCCATTTTGATGCCATATGGCGCCTCAGGAAACTTCATGTCCTGAATGGTACGATTCGGTAAATTCTTAACGGTAACGCTTCGTCCACCAAACAAGTTAGCAGAGCCGGGTAATATCTGCAGTGCTGTTACTCCGCCTGCAAGTGCGCGCTGAAAGCCTGGATCCTGCGGCCAGATGCTATGTTCTGCCCATACTTCTGCAGTAACCGGCCCTGTCATTTCATTGCCGTCTGAGTGAGACTGCGTTCCCGGCGACGGATATACCCCTAAATGGCTGTGATTATCAATAATGCCAGGAGTGACCCATTTGCCTGAGCCATCAATCTCAATCGCATTAGAGGGAATAGAGACATCTTCACCTACTGCCGATATTTTACCATCGCGTAGCAAAATAGCCCCCTGTTCAATCATATTTCCGACACCATCTAAAATCGTGACGTTGCTGATGACCACAGGTGCCGATTCAATTCTTTGATAAGTGCTGGGGAAGGGATTGGATTTGTCGTAAACCGGTGCTGTTTGCTCTTGTTTATCGTCACTACAAGCGGCTAAAAATAGCGCTGAGAACACAAGCGCAACACCCACTTTCTTATTATTAGTAAAACGCATAGCTTTCCTTAAGTGAATAACACAGTAATGATAGTTACCGCAATAAGAGTAAATCGCTACGCGCTTTCCTGCAACTTTGATTCGCCCATAATTCCTTATTCATGGAACTGATATTTTCCCAGTAGGTCGCACAGGCTATATTTCGTGTTAGTTAATCTTGGCGAAGGACGGAGACGATACTATTGGAGTCTTTAAGGGTGCGAACCTGACTAAAGAGTTCATGCGCTTCGGAGTATTCCCGTTGCAAGTAGCCAAGCCATTGTTTGATACGATTTGGATAATAACGGCCTTTGTCTCCGAAAATTTCGTATCCGGAATATCTAATCAGTAATTCTTTTACTTGAGGCCACTGCATAGGCGCATCTGAAAATTTTATCGTTGCGGCCAAATTAGGCAAAGATAAAGCGCCTCTGCCTAGCATAATGTCTTGCACCTGGCTTTGCATCTGACACTTTAGGGCATCATCAGCATGCCAAATCTCTCCGTTTGCGATTATGGGAATGGAAACCTGCTGTTTAATTTTTGCGATCCAATCCCAGTAAGCCGGAGGCTTATAGCCCTCCACTTTGGTGCGTGCATGCACAGTCAATAAACTTGCGCCGGCTTTTTCAATCGCATCGGCATTTTCCAATGCAAGCGATTTGTCATCAAAACCAAGACGAATTTTAGCGCTTACCACATGTTCACTCGGAACCGCTTCCCTCACCGCTTTCACAATTTTATAAAGCGTGTCGGGCTCTTTGAGCAGAACCGCCCCACCCTTGCTTTTATTCACGGTTTTTGCCGGACAACCAAAATTTAAATCCACACCATGAGAACCCAAGTCAATCGCTTTTATAGCATTTTCAGCGAGCCACTGCGGATGTTGCCCAAGCAATTGAATTCGCACGGGAACGCCAGAGGGCGTTTTACAGCCATTTGCCAGTTCAGGACAAATTTTGTAAAACATCTTATCGGAATGTAGCTGTTCAACCACCCGCAAAAATTCAGTTACGCACAGGTCAAAGCCGCCCAGTTGCGTGAGCATATCTCGCATGAGGTGGTCGACTACACCTTCCATGGGAGCTAAAAATATTTTCATGATGAACTATACTAAAGTTGTGTTTGTATGCTTAACTAAGCGGGCGAGCATATTACTTGAGAAATGCAGTGCAGTAAAAGGCAATTCTTTAGACGCTGAACGACAGGCATGATAAGTCGGGTTGGTCCAAGCAATTTAATATCGTGCAATATTCACATTAAAATTTAGAGGTGTGTGTGAAAGAAGTTAAGGACATTAGTGTCTTAATTGTTGAAGATGAACTTATTGTTGCTCTGAATTTATCTAAAGAACTGCAAGGGCTTGGGTATCGTGTACTGGATTTAGCCGCCAGCGAAGAAGAAGCCGTCAATACTGCATTCACGCAAAAACCGGATGTCATTCTTATGGATATTAACCTGGAATCTGGCGGCTCTGGACTTTCTGCTGCAAAGCGAATTCGTGAGAGCAGTAATATCCCTGTCATCTATGTAACTGCCTACTCTAGCGATGAAATAATTGAACTGACCGGACAAACAAGTCCTTATGGATTCATTTTAAAGCCCTATAACATACGAGAAGTAAAAGCAGTAATTAATACTGCTCTGGTCAGGCATGAGTTTGAGGCTAGGCTCGAAAGATCAGAAAAACGATTAAAGGTCGCGTTACAAGTTGCTGATATGGGAGTGCTGGAATACGACCGTTCTGTTCATCAATTTCAGTTAAATGAACACACTAAAGACTTGCGCGCCTTAGGATTTAGGCAAAATATGGATAAAGCCGCGTTTTTAGCCTTGTTTGCCCCTTCAGACGCCAAGGATTTAAATCATTTATTGCTTGCAGGAGAACCCTTTTCTCGTAGAGCGCGTTTGCAGAACAAACTCAACAGCCTCAACCAGTACGTTGACGTATACCTCAGCCAAGTCTTGTTTGATGGTGATAAAGTCCAAATTGGCGCCGTTCAGGATGTAACCGATGTACAGAAGAATTTGGATGAGTTACTCGTATCCGACTCTGTGCTGCATCAGATGTTAGAAAGCGTTTTGATTTTAAACGATAAAGAAGAAATTATTCAGGTCAATCCTGCCTTCTGTCATTTGGTTGGTCTGAATGAAGAGCGCATTCTTGGGCAGCCAATTGACAAATTTTTATTGCATGACAGAAAGGATGATCTCAGTTTTTTGGATGGACTGAGTAAAGATGCCTTGTCTCAAAAGCGGGTGAAAGTAAAGCGTCACAACGACTCATCAATCGATGCGCTCCTAACTGCCAGTGATCTTCAATTAAGCGGTACAGATGAACATATCATTTTAACGTTGACCGACGTAAGTGAACTGGTTGCTGCTGAAAAAAAACTCAGTCACATAGCCTACAGCGATAGCCTTACCGGCTTTGGCAATCGCGCGGCTCTTAATAGGACACTGGAAAATTTAAGTAAAACGGAAGATGATTCCAGACCTGACGCTGCATTATTTTTTATCGATTTAGACTCTTTTAAACAGATTAATGACACATTAGGTCATGAACTTGGCGATAAAGTGCTGGCTGAATTTGCGTCTCGTTTACGACAGATTTTCAGAGATCAGGATACCCTTATTCGAATAGGAGGGGATGAGTTTGTCATTGTATTGACAGGAAACTTAAATCGAGATGGACTTGAACAGATTTGCCATAAAATAATGCAAAGCCTTGAACGTGATTTTCAGGTGGGTGAGCATACGCTGGATGTTTCCTGCAGTGTAGGGGTTGCCGTTGCAGAGGCTTCTGTTGACATCAATGAGCTACTAAAAAGAGCTGACGTGGCGATGTACCAAGCCAAGCAGTCAGGCAAAAACACTTATCGATTCTTCAATGCAAGTATGGGAGAAGAGACACATTATCGTATTTTCATTGAACAAGGTTTACGCCAAGCCATTAAGAATAGTGAAATAAGTATCCACTTGCAGCCAATTGTTGATCGAAACGGGAGGGTCTATTCAGCTGAAGCACTGTGTCGGTGGTATTCTCAGGCATCTGGCTTTATACCTCCAGATGAGTTTATCCCTGTTGCAGAAGAAAGTTTTTTAATTCAAAGCTTGGGGATAAAAGTCTTTCATGAGGCAATGCTTGCGAAGCGACAACTCAACGATGCCGGGTTTGGGGATATCAGCATAAATATCAATTTTTCAGAAAAGCAATTACAAAATAGAGAAACCTTTGCTGTTGTAGAAGATATGCTTGCTCAGCACGAACTAAAAGCCAGCGAATTTGTGATCGAAATTACCGAATCCACCCTTCACTCGGCAAAAAGTGACAAGACTATCGACAAATTAAGAGCCAAGGGCTTTCAGATCGCGCTTGACGACTTTGGTACAGGATATTCGTCACTTTCCCGCTTACATGATTACAATGTCAACATCATAAAAATTGATAAAAGTTTTGTGCAGGCAGTGTGTCATCAAGCAGAGCAAAAAATCATTACTCGCGGAATTGTATCGCTGGGTAAGGAATTAGGATATACGATTGTCGCTGAAGGCATTGAAAAACAAGCCGAATTAGACGCGCTTAAATTAATGGGATGCGACGGAATGCAAGGTTACTATTTTGCCAAACCAATGCCTTTGCATGAATTCATGCGATATTTAGGCAATCAGGACGCATGAGTACGAAACGAAATGGTGTGCGTCACGCCTGATTGATTGTTTTTCCCATCTGTACTTATGAGTGTGGCTTTTAACTGTTTCGCAAAAATATCAATTAATTCCTGGCCAAGAGATCCTGTGTTTTTGTGCATTGCCCCGCCCATGCCTTTACCATTGTCTGATACGATAATATCAACGAGATCTGAACATGTATAAATTTTGATACTGACCGTAGGTGACGCAACTTCTACTCCTTTAAACGCGTGCTTGAATGCGTTAGTTAAAAG
Organism: Ningiella ruwaisensis; assembly: GCF_004798935.1. Taxonomy (GTDB): domain Bacteria; phylum Pseudomonadota; class Gammaproteobacteria; order Enterobacterales; family Alteromonadaceae; genus Glaciecola; species Glaciecola ruwaisensis. The sequence goes on from NZ_RAHT01000006.1 coordinate 64,599, forward strand.
TTCTGTAAGCAAGAATCCAAGCGGCACCATCTGATTTAATGAAATGGCAATCGATTGCGTTGCAAAATCCTTTTGGATGGAGACCTGTTGGGTATCTGCCATTGAGTCTCGAAGTAAATCCAGTAACTTATCTACAAATAGCTGTAGGCTGGCATGTGTAAAATCTTCCCGTTCATAAAGTAACTCATGGATTAGAGCCATTGACTTTAAGCGGCGTTGACTGTCTAAAAGTGCATCTCGGGTTTTAGCGTCTGTTGACTCGGCATTGGCTTGCAAATTAAGTAGGCTCGACATCACCTGCAAATTGTTTTTTACTCGATGATGCACTTCATTCAGCAACACCGTTTTTTCCTCAAGGGCTTTTTGAAGGCTTTGATTTGCCTCATACAAGGCTGAAACATCAGAAATAGTCGCCAGAAACAAAACCTCCTTACCGTCTAAAAGTGGAGACAAGGCGACTTCGACAGGCGTGTTTGTTGGCAGCAGGCTACAAACATCTTGAGGCGTATATTGGGTGCTTTCAGTAATCGCCTCATGAATACCCACCGTGTGTATTTTATCTTGAATATCTGCAAAACGTTTATGCAAGCGTGGATCATTGATATAAGAGAAAAATTTTGACTTGCCAATTTCTACACTTAGCTTGGTTAATTCTTCAAATCGTTTATTGCTGAACTGAATTGTGCCCTCTGTATCGAACGCAACCAATGCATCAATGGTTCGATTGATTACCGTCTCAAATCTTGATTGAGACAACTTAAGCTGTTGCTCTGTTTTTTTGCGTTCACTAATATCAATGGCTGAGGGGATAATGTGAGTGACGGTACCCTTGTCGTCTTTTAGGACTTCCATCATCAGGTCAATGGTGATAAAACCATCTGCCACTCTGGCGTCAATATCAAAGCGCACTGGTTTTCCCAAAAGTACTTGATGGATTGCCCGTTTTATTGAAGCTTGGACGGCTGATGAATACGACCACCAAAAGCAGTCCCAAAAATGCTTTCCCTTTACATCAGATAGTTTCAATCCTGCTGCAGTTAGAGGCGCTTTATTTGCGTCTAACACGACACCATTTACATCTAAAAGCCCCACAAATGTAAGTAGGCTGTCTAGCACGTTTGTTAATAAACGCTTGTTCGTCTCAGCAGAGCGCTTTGCAAACACTTCGCTGGTGATTTCTTCGGCAGTAACGAGCAAACCTCGTTTACCGTTACTAAAGTCGAAAGGTTGATAATTCGCTAACCAGTAACGAATTTGGTCAGAAGCGGGTGTTTTACCCTCGATCAACTTGTTGCTGACACTCTCATTGTGCAAATACACCTTATCGAAAATAGGGCTGAGGGTGTCAACTAAATCAGGCAGAACTTCTTCAATGGTTTTACCAATTGTATCTTTTTTAGAAACGCCGTTTACTTCTGCACACGCTTCATTCAACGCAATATAGCGTCGTTTATCGTCAAAACAGGCAATGACAGAGGGCAGTTTCTCGATAAATTGATTGAATCCCTCTGTGGTGAGGCTAAGCATCTACTTTCTCGACTAAAGTATTATTATTGAAGCTTAAGATGAAGCGCCCTGTTTGTAAACGGATAAAAATTCCCATAGATGGGATGGGCAGGTTATGGGTTTACGAAAAGATATCAGGCAGCGTCAGATACAAAAAAACCACCGAAAAGGTGGCTTTGATGTGTATGGCGTCCCCTAGGGGATTCGAACCCCTGTTACCGCCGTGAAAGGGCGGTGTCCTAGGCCTCTAGACGAAGGGGACAGAAGCTTTTCTGTTCCTAGAACATGTATTTTACCTTTACCAAGGTCTCAATTATTTTCATGGGCCACTGAGAAAATGGCGTCCCCTAGGGGATTCGAACCCCTGTTACCGCCGTGAAAGGGCGGTGTCCTAGGCCTCTAGACGAAGGGGACAACAATTCATTCGTTGTCGTGGTGGAGCTAGGCGGGATCGAACCGCCGACCTCTTGCATGCCATGCAAGCGCTCTCCCAGCTGAGCTATAGCCCCAGTCTCTGGAGCTGTAATACTCGCTACAGTTCCTTGACAGCGGGGCGCATTCTAGACATCCCCCCCCCGCAAGTCAACGGTTTTTTTTAAGAATTTTCGCGTTTTTCAATAAATTCGATCGCTTTGTCGATTCTTTGTGCGACCTTCGATTGTTTTAACAACACCAAGGTCACATCAAGCGATGGTGAGTTACCTGAGCCTGTTGCTGCCACTCTTAAGGGCATGCCCACTTTCCCCATTCCAAGGCCTAATTTTTCAGCGGTGTTATTGATCGCATTTTGGATATTTGCACTGTTCCACTCCCCTACTTCATTAAGAGCGTCACGCACAGCTACAAGACACTCCTTTGCCACTGGACGTAAATGTTTTTTTGCTGCATTAGCATCAAACTCTTCAAAATCCTCATAAAAATAACGACTGATTTCTGCCAGTTCTTTTAAGGTGTCAACACGTTCTGCCTGCACCTTAATCACGTCTTCAAGTGCCGGCCCATTGCGAACATCAATCTTTTGCTCATCAAAATGCCATTTTGCGTGTTCTGCGACCTCTGACGCGGGTAGCGTTTTAATGTAATGCTGGTTTAACCAAATCAGTTTTTCTGTGTTAAATGCGCTGGCTGACTTACTGATATGATCCAGACTAAATAAATCAATCATCTCGTCTACAGAAAAAATCTCTTGGTCGCCATGTGACCAACCCAAACGGACCAAATAATTTAGTACTGCTTGTGGCAAAAATCCATCATCTCGATATTGCATCACGCTTACCGCGCCATGCCGCTTAGACAATTTCTTACCGTCGTCACCCAATATCATGGAAACATGGGCATATTCAGGCACAGGCGCGCCTAGCGCTTTGAGGATGTTGATTTGACGAGGCGTGTTGTTAATGTGGTCTTCGCCGCGCACGACATGTGTGATACCCATTTCCCAATCATCTATAACAACGCAAAAATTATAGGTGGGTGTGCCATCTGAACGGCGAATAACCAAATCATCGAGTTCTGTATTAGAAATACGAATTTCGCCTCGCACATGATCTTTAAACACCACCTCGCCCTCTTTCGGGTTTTTAAAGCGAATTGCAAAGGCTTCGTTCTCAGGATAATCGGTTCTATCTCGCCATGTTCCCGGGTATCTTGGTTTCTCACCGCGTTTTTCCTGCTCTTCACGAATTTTATCCAACTCGTCACTTTTCATATAGCATCGGTAAGCGAGCCCTTGCTCTAATAACTTGTCGATATACTGATTATATTTATCAAAGCGCTCTGTTTGATAGTATGGCCCTTCGTCATGCTCAAGTCCTAACCATTTCATGCCGTCCAGTATGGCTTGTTTGGCTTGTTCAGTTGAACGCTCTACGTCCGTATCTTCAATTCGTAAGACAAATTTACCACCTTGGCTTTTTGCATAAAGCCACGAGTAAAGTGCGGTACGGGCACCACCAACATGCAAATAGCCGGTTGGACTGGGAGCAAAACGGGTTACAACTGACATTGATTTTCCTAATAGTTATTAGTAACAAATGATGGCGCGTAGTTTAACGGTTTAATGCGTCAACAAAAAGACTGAGCCTGATATTCTTTTTTTAGCGACATTTTGATAGCAACATAAATATGCGCAGTTCCGTAGCAAAAAAGAGTAAAGGCGCCTGATTTGTGCTTTTCAGCCTGGCTGATATCTCCTAATTGGAGAAAATTTCTTCGCTTAAGCGTATTTTATGCAATTTGATGTTGACACTTTAAAGCTCAACTCTATAATACCGCTCCACTTGTTGAGTATCAAAAGGTGCTCGACAGGTTTATGGAAATTCGGACGCTTAGCTCAGTTGGGAAGAAGAGCGAGCATCACCGCCTTTTACAAAAGAAAGGCGAGAGTCACTGGTTTAAGCCCGTGGCTTGAAAGAAAATTATCGGACGCTTAGCTCAGTTGGGAGAGCATCGCCCTTACAAGGCGAGGGTCACTGGTTCAAGCCCAGTAGCGTCCACCACCTTTTCTTCAATTAAATCAATACAATGGACGCTTAGCTCAGTTGGGAGAGCATCGCCCTTACAAGGCGAGGGTCACTGGTTCAAGCCCAGTAGCGTCCACCACCCCTCTTTTTTACACATTATCTGTTATGCATGGCGAGACTGCTTCAATCACACCGTGACGAACCGCAGTAGCGTCCACCACTCCTCTTTTTTACACATTATCAGATATGCATGGCGAGACTGGTTCAATCAAACCGTGACGAACCGCAGTTTCTTAATTTAAAGTCATATTTAGTAAAAATTAACCTGAAATTAATTCAAATTAACTTGAAACATCTACAAAGCTTACTGACTTGGCTTACCCATCTCACAAATAACCATGCTGGATCCGTTGTTCCTCCTCCCCTCCACGTTTTTTTCACTACCAGGTCAACTGGTCTCGTTTTTGCACCCGTGATTTATCCAAAAAGATAATTCAATTTCAGATTATTAATACATTCGACTATTGAATGTTTCTACGAATACTGTCTTAACAAATTGCGTCTTTACAAATTGTGTATTTACGAAAAAAGCGAGGACAACTCTATGTTTATTGAAACGATAAAAACACCCGGTCTTGCGCACTTATCTTATTTTGTCGGCTCAGAAAACAAAGCGTTTGTGATCGATCCACGACGAGATATTAGTCAATACATCAAACTGGCTAAACAAAACGAATGCGATATCACGCATATAATTGAAACACACCGAAATGAAGATTTGCTTAGTGGCGCGCCCATACTGGCAGAAACAGTGAATGCAGAAGTCTTACATGGACCTAACGCCGATGGCGAGGTTGCCTATGCAAAAACCGTTACAGAAGGTTGTCAGATTATAGTTGGAAAGATTTTGCTGGAAATTATAGAAACACCGGGCCATACCAAAGACAGCATCTGCATTTTGCTCTTCGATGAGGATTTCAACCAAGGTCCGGTAGCCATTTTTACGGGCGATACCCTATTTGTAGGCGACGTGGGCAGAACAGACTTTTATCCCGATGAAAGCGAGCATGTTGCAGGCTTGATGTTTGATAGCCTACAAAAAATTAAAAACAAAGCAGCTAATGCACTTATATACCCGGCGCATGGCGCAGGTTCTGTATGTGGCGACGGCATGGCGGAGCGAGAATTTTCAAGTGTTCAGCATGAAGTTGCAAATAATCCGCTTATGGGAATAAGTGAACGTGATGAATTTATTAAGCAAAAAGTTGAAGAGCATCACTATAAGCCCCCCTACTTTTCAAAAATGGAACGCCTTAATCTGGAGGGTGCAAGCGCGCATACTGATTTTTCGTGTGTAGCTTCGCTGACAATTGAAAAGCTTAAAAAACTACAGGCGGATGGCTTTATTTTGGTCGATGTGAGGCCAATTGAGAGTTTTATCGGCGCTCACGTTCCAGGCAGCTACGCCTTACCAATCGATTTTATTACTTCCTACGCAGGTTGGCTATTTTCACCAGACGATAAGATAATCATCATCGGTGATGATCAAAAAATGGCAAGCCTTGCGGCGCTGCACTTCTCACGCATTGGGTTTGATAATGTCAACCACTACTTTTCAGCAAACATGGCAATGCTAGCAGCCAATGGGCATGAGTTCTCGACGCTGAAACTGACCAACGCACAGGAAGTTAGGTCGCTGCTAAAAGAAGATTACAACATTCTTGATGTGCGAAAAGTCAACGAATACGAGGGCGGCCACATCGAAAATAGTGAACATATCTTTTTAGGTCATCTAGCAAAAAAGAAAGATGGTTTGTCTACGAATGCTAAGCTAATTACTATGTGTGCCAGTGGTATGCGAGCAACGATTGCTGCGGCATATTTTCGAGCCAATAAGTTTGACAACGTAAGAGTTTTTCTTGGTTCAATGGGTGCATGGCAAAGCAAGGATTATCCTGTAGTTAATTGATAGTATTACACGGTCAGAAAATAGCTTTGATTTCGGCCGTTCTTTTTCGCAGCGTACAGTGCTCTATCCGCCTCATTGACAATGTCCTTAGAGGAGAGCTGTGCGCTGTTTAGTTGCGTGAAGGTTGCAAAACCAAGACTTAAAGTCAGAAATTCATTTATCTGACTGCCACTATGAGGAATTTTCAGCGATTTAATAGCAGTATGGATTTGTTCTGCGATGACTTTCGCTCCTTCAAGGTCTGTATCGGTCAAAATGCAGATAAATTCTTCGCCTCCATATCGGGCACAAAAATCAGTCTCTCGAGTCATGGTTTGCTGAAGGGTTTTTGCCACACGTTTTAAGCACACATCACCTTCGGTATGTCCATATGCATCATTAAAGGCTTTGAAAAAGTCCACATCCGCCATCACTATACTTAAAGGCAGATTGCTTCTTTTCGCCTGAGCAAGCGCATCAAACAGTCGTATTTCGAAGGCTCGCCTATTTGGTATTCCCGTCAGAGAGTCTTTATAAGACAGTTCTAATAGCACTTTTTCCTGCTTATTCACTTTTCTCACATACTGTGAAAATACTGTCGCCAAATGCGAAATTTCGTCTGAACCGTCAATTGATATTTGTCCTTCACCTTTGTGCCTTGCTGCATCAATTTGCCGAGTCAATGACAAAAGACGCACAACAAAGCGTTTGTAAAGGAACACAAGAATAGAGATGGTTATGAGCGTTGCCAATACACCAAATACAATAGCGAGCTGAGTCTGCTTGGCTATGCGCTTTGAAGCTTCACTAGATGCATTTAAAACGTCTTGGCTCAACAACTCAGTATGATACTCAAGATTACTGGCTAAATCAGAAATAAGACTTCTCACAAAGCTATCTCTGCCTCTTAAACGTCCATTTAAAAGCAAAAGCTCAATCTTCTGCTCAATAATGGCTTCGATTTCAATTATCTCAGGTAAGAACGCTGCCTCTGGCTCGTCGTCTGTTTTAAGCATCTGCGCTGTAATTGCTATTTGTATTTGTTTTAAGTCAAGAGCCAATTGTCTTACACTGCTAAGACGCGATTCTTTTTCAAGCTCAAGAAGGGTAAGAAGAAGATCAGTGAGCTGACGTTTCAAAGGGGCGTCAATACCATTTGATACCGTTCCAGAAACGCTATTTAAAATTGCTTGAGTGAGCTTATTGATATTTGAAGTCAATGTGTTTTGCAAAGACAGTTGTTCTTTAATCAAAGCGTTTAGATCGTTGATTTCATTTGAGATAATATCAACCTGTTTTTTTACAAACGGATCCTTTGAGACATTGTTTTGCGATAAATCATCTAACTGGTCAAACAGTATATTTATCTTATGCATGACCAAGCGTCTGGCGGGCTCATTTTGTGCGCCAGCCAGCATACTGCTTTGAGTAGCCAGCATTTGTATTTTACTGTTAAAAGAGGCAGCGTAAGATAGTTGTGGGATAGCTTGCTCGCTTAACATAGAAAGATTGTCTCGCACATCTAGTAGACGAACCAGGGTAAAACTCGTCACAAAAGCAAACAGAATAAGCACGCTTAATTGCGCATAAATAAAGGTAAAAACGGTTCTTTTCTTTGTTTTATTCATTAATTTTGTTTTGTTGATAATGTAGATTCAGACGAATTATTAGATAAGGCAATATCAACCATTCGCTGATCAATCTTACTTTTGAGCTTGCCTTGGTTAGAAATGGCCCTTACAACCAAGTCAACAATTAGAATGGTTTCAAGCGTTTGCAAATCATTACTCGCCTCGGCTGACCTAAGCGGCCAATAGTTATCCCCTCCAGAGGCTAAATAATCTGTACTTGCCAGCGTATAAGACTCGTCCATCGCTAGTGGACGCCCTTTTATATTGACCTGCACAACGCGTTCTCCAGGCGGTTTTTCACTATCATAAAAAACTTTCATACCTGAGACATGAGGAAAGCCACCTTTCAAATCATCGAGATTAGCCAATCCGGCTTCAAGTGTTTGCCGAATTTCTTCGCCGTTTACCTTTAACACTCGTAATCGCGACCTGAAAGGTAGTTCACTGGCAATATCTTTACGTAAAATGAGCGTGTTATCCGTATAATATTTATCCCCTCGTATGCTACCACCATTTAAAATTGCAATGTCAGTGTCGGCAAAAAACTTCATAGCATCAGCGATGTAATTGGCAAAAGCGTTCTCGCCTCCTCTGACGTCCTCACGTCTTGTTGAGTAATCTCCGTGCCATTTGCCTATAGGCTCATTGAGAAGCCCTGCTAATCGAGATTGATAATTGACAACCAGCTTTGCGGTTTCATCGTCAGCAGCCAAGCTGTTAAGATCAATGGATTCGACGTCAATCAATTTAAATGTTTCTTCAAACGCAAACTGGGCTTTTAAGGCTCTTCCGGGCTCATCTAACAGCAAAATTTTAGGATGTTCCGTAACTTCTTTACGATACTGTGCCTGCAGACGCGTATCAGAAAGAAAAGCCAAATTTATCATGCCGCTATCAACCATCTCAGGAACAAAGTCAAAAGGAAATGAATAATGAAGCAGCACAATATCAGCACCCATTTTTCTGAGTTTGTATGATGCCTGTTTCAGACTTTCCTCAGGCGGTTGAACCCGAATATTAGTGACGAGATACTCTTCATTTAAGCGTGAATTGATAATTGAAATAAAGCCTAATGAGATGCCGTTTTTTTCAATCAACGCGAGGCTCTGAAGTCCATCTGGCGTTTCGTCTATCCTCAAATCCTTAATATTACTTGTCACAATAGGAAAAGCGGACTCATAGGCTCTTAAGGATAACTCATCAGTAAGATAACTAAACTCCCGCTTGGTCACGCCCATTACATCTGGCTCAAGTGTGTTTAATATATCAATAATGTGAGAGCCTTTGTCGAAAGCTGACATGGCGCTGGGTCCAAGCGAACCACCTCCGAACACAAAAAAAGTCTGCTCGCCTGATGTTTGGGAAACATTTTTGATCAATGTCTTTAACTGAGGATATTTACCGTATCTTGTATCAAAAATGTCTGGCATGTCAGCAGCAAATATAATCGTGCCTGTACTTGCCTGTGATACTTGATTCACTTGAAATAGTGCGCAGATCACAACAAGTAAAATACCAACAATACCTTTATATTTCATTAAGCGCTTCCTCTGTTTCCTTTTTAACGGCCAGGCACATAAAACAATGAATAAAACATCAAAGCATCTTTTCTCTAATTTTAACGCCAACGGTTATAATTCTATTATCCAGCATCTCTCTAACACTGAGCTCAAGATTATCAAGTTTTACGCTTTTGCCGACTTCAATACCATCAGACAAGGTCAACTTTATCAGTTCTTCCAGCGTTTCGTCGCTTGGTAACACTATTTGCACATTATACGAATGCGAAAGATCTGCAACTTTCGTACTTGCTTTTACCTGTAGTTCTTTTAATAAAATTTGACGGTGTTTTTTCTTGGATTTTGCTGAAAATACACTATCTACAAACGGCCTGTTAGCTGGCTTAAGTACAATGAATAAATGATCACCCGCCTGTAAAAGCGTCGAGCCTCGTGGTGCGATAATTTTACTATCGCGCGTTATCATGGCGACCACTGCACTTTCTGGCAAAGCAAGTTGTGCCAAACGTCGCCCAATAGCCCGAGACTTCTCATTCAGAACAAATTCCACGATGTCAGCATCAACATCTTTTAAAGACATAATCTCTAAAGTAGCGGCTGAGCTTGCAGGCGGCGGCAAGGTTAACTTTAAGCTTCTCGCCATAAGCGCCAAAGTAGAACCTTGCACAGTTGCGGAAATCAACACAACGAAGAACACCACATTAAAAATCAAGGCTGCTCCAGGCAGACCAAAGATATATGGGAATATTGCTAGAATAATGGGGACTGAGCCTCGCAAACCCACCCAAGAGATTAAGCTTATCTCTCTCCATTTAAAGCCAAACAAGGCAAGGATCGGACTTACGGCTAAAGGCCTTGCGATAAAAATTAACACCAGCGCAATGACAAGTCCTTCTAACCAGACATCGACAAGAGAAGATGGTGTAATTAATAGTCCTAAAACAACAAACATAGTTATTTGGCTCAGCCAGGCTAAACCATCATGGAACAAAAAGGTGTTTTTTCGGGCGACAAATCGGCTATTACCAATAACAGTACCGCTTATAAACACTGCTAAAAAGCCGCTTCCGCCTACATAAGCTGTTATTCCAAACGATAGTAAGCCACACGCTGAAACCAACACCGGGTATAAACCAGCGGCCGAAAGTTCGACTTTATTAATAAGCTTGACCGAAAGCCAACCGATAAGCACACCGAAAAATGCACCAAAGCCCATTTGAGAAGCAAATAAGGCCAACAATTGAACGCCCGGCTTCATGTCGTTGACTAAAATTTCCAATAAACCGACCGTCAGGAATATTGCCATCGGGTCGTTTGACGCACTTTCAATCTCAAGCGTTGATTTAAGCTTTTTCTCTAAATGAATACCAGCATTTCGTAGCAGGGAAAATACGGCAGCAGCGTCAGTGGAACCAACGATTGCGCCAATTAACATACCGTGCAACAAAGGAAGATTAAGAATATGGGCAGCGGCAACTCCAGTGATAGCACCCGTAATTAATACACCGAAGGTTGCTAGCGCAGAGGCGGGCTTCCACACCTTTTTTATTGATTTGAAAGGCGTCTGCAAGCCGCCGTCAAAGAGTATCATGGCAAGCGCGAGGGTGCCTAATGCATGAGCAGCTTCAGCATTGTCAAACATAATCCCGCCTGGGCCATCCTCACCAGCTAGCATGCCAACCAGCAAAAACAGAACAAGAACAGGCAGACCAACCCTAGCCGATAATTGACTTGATAAGATGCCAAGTAAAATAAGAACGGCAGCAAGTAAAATAAGTTGGTCTATTAAAAACATTTAGTGCTCGCCTGTAATATGTGAAATCATTTTTCCTAAAACTCGTTTTGATAAAGAGGTGCAATCAAGCCGCAGTAGTGACTGCTATGATTAAGACAATGATAAGAAATATGCGCATGAAGCCTTCGGCAATATATCTACTGACTAATTCATTTATTAAAGAGGCGAATAAATTAAAAACAATATAGCCTTACTATGCGCTATGAATTAATTTGGTCAAGTCGACTTTCGAATTATTGACTTTAGTTTTTGAAAGCCTTTAAAACCAGAGTAATCTCATTTAACAGATATGACTAAAGTGCCTATAAGCTATTCCTGACATTTTCGAGCTATTTTTACATTAATTGCTTAGTATTCATTTAGTTAGTGCCTCCGGGAATTTTATTCTCATGTCGATATTTTTTACAAATCAGGCTTTATGATTTTTAACCTACTGATTTTAAATCAGTTTATTAAAGGCACATTTTATGCAAATGGACTAATTGATGTTTAAAATCACACTAATTGCGAAACGTGTGACAATTCCGAAATCGCAATACCTCTATGTATTCGCTTTGACAAGGAGAAGTAGTATGTCAACAAATTTAGATTTTGATCACCTTAGCGAACTCTATAAGACCGACCCACAAGCGTTTGAACAGCTAAGAAAACGTGAAATTGAAAAACTAATTTCTAAGGCACCTGAAAAATCGCAGCGGCGTCTGAGGGGACTTCAATTCCAGATAGATGCAAAACGGCAAATCAACAAAGACAAACCTTATCGCGCCTATATGGAAATTAGCAAAATGATGCACGAATCATTCAACAAGCTTAATCATGAGCTTAATCAGTTTTGCGGGCGTAGGTCTTATTATCGAGAGTAACTGGAACATTGATTAACTAGTTATAGTTTGGTATTTTGAATTTTAAAAACTTTACGAAAACAGTTTCTACGAGCCCCGCTAGTAATAATAATTTTCTCACATTTATAAGAGCCGTTGTGCCTACAAGACTTCCTGCATGCTAGAATTTGATAAAAGTTTATTGCCGCCTCCACAATTTCAAATAATGAAATACACTGCGCGGAATTTCATTAGTATAGGACGACAACACCTTGAAGCATTTATAAATGAAGCTGGATTAACACCAGAATCTCATGTCCTTGAAATTGGGGCGGGAAACGGACGTATTGCCAGCGCTGTTGTCCCTTTTTTAAGAAATGGTAGTTATACCGGCGTAGATATCATGAAGCCGTTTATTAAATGGCTCAAATCAACTTATCACAAATATCCGAATGCTCGCTTTGAACACATCAATGTTTTCAATAAAGCGTACAATAAATTTAGCTTCAGGAAAGCAAAAAATTATAAGTTTAAATACAAAGAAGCTTCTTTTGACTTTATTTACCTCACATCGGTGTTTACCCATATGCATAGTGAAGATATTGACAATTATTTGTCAGAAATCAGCCGCATGCTCAAACCGGGTGGTAAGTGCTTTATTACCTACTTTCTGATTGATGAAGCCACGATAAAATTGATCGATCAAGGCAAAAGCAAAAGAGCATTTAAGCTATATCGAGAAAATTCTTATACAGATAATCCTAAAAATCCTGAAGTAGCAATCGCGTTTAACAAAGATTTTGTCGAGGGGCTATATAAAAAGCATCGACTCTCGATTGAAGATCTTTACTTGGGAAGATGGCGAAATCCATTGGAGCTAAAAAAGCTAACATCAAATCAGGACCATATTATTGCTGTAAAGAATGCAGGATAAAACTAAATTTTTCCTCTCAATTTGCCGATAGAGAAATATTGCTTTTAAATACGCAAACACGGGTTGCATTCAGATGCATTATTTCAAAAAGTCTTATAAGGTTTTAAACGGCTTTACGCTAATCGAACTTATCATTGTAATTGTAATTCTTGGTATCTTGGCTACGGTGGCCGCTCCACGATTTATTGATATGAAAAGCGATGCCACCATTGCGGTGCTCAATTCCGTTGAAGCTGACCTTAAGCAGGTTAGCCAAATGGTTTACGCCAAAGCACTTATCGATGGCCTGAACAAGGGTGAACAATCGCTAAGCGTTGATGCCGGTATAAATATCAATATTGTGAATGGTTACCCGAAAGCGCACTGGGATGAAACACTCAGACATATTATAGACAGAGGGGTTTATAACTCATGGGGCGTATCAGACAATTGCGACAAGCCCCTTTGCGGAGCCGGCAACACTAGTTCAATTACTATCGATGGAGGTATTGTGCTGACCGGGCTTGCCGCTGTGATTTGGCCTGAAGGATACGCAATTGACGATTTATGCAGCGTACACTATGTCAATCTGAACGACAGTGACACCCCACTTATCGGTAAATCCACTTCTGGGTGTTGAGACCTTCGATCGCTGACGACTGTTCATGTTATACTTAAGTCATGAGTTTCGTTAGCTTCTGAGGCAACATGAACATCTTTCTCGACTTGTCTGGCAACTTTATCGCTTTATTCATTGAGTCAGCGCCATGGTTACTGCTCGGCTTACTCGTCGCAGGGATTATGCATGAGCTTGTGCCAGTTTCTTTGCTGAATCGACACATGGGTACAGATTCACTTAGCGCGATTGGAAAAGCTGCAGTTATTGGGGCGCCTTTGCCTTTATGTTCCTGCGGCGTCATTCCTGCGGCTTTAGGCTTAAGACGCAGCGGGGTAAGTAAATCGTCGACGATTTCGTTTTTAGTGGCAACGCCTGAAACAGGTGTTGATTCAGTGTCCGTTTCTTATGCCTTACTAGGGCCAGTGTTTGCAATAGTCCGCCCCTTTGCTGCAATCTTTAGTGCAATTTACGCAGGCTTGTTAGTCAAGTTTTTGGGTGACGAAAGCCCACATCAGTCTCTCACTGAGACATCTTGTTGCGCTAATAAAGCCAAAACCGTTTCTTCTTGTTGCGAAAGTCATACTGAAAAAACGCAATCGATTCTAACCAAAACTAAAGACGTATTGAGTTTTTCTGCCGGTAAACTGCTTAAAGATATCACGGTATGGTTATTAATCGGCTTGGGTATGGCAGCGATAATTAAGACCTTCGTTCCAACAGACTTTTTAAGTAGTTGGGGTGATGGATTTCTTGCCATGTTGATTATGGCATTAATTGGCATTCCAATGTATATCTGCGCAACCGCTTCCACGCCTATAGCACTCGGTTTTTTGGCCGCGGGTGTATCACCGGGCGCCATACTTGTATTTATGCTTGCAGGCCCGGCAACAAATGTTTCTACAATGGGTATGATCAGCAAAGAAATGGGCAAACGCACGCTCATGCTTTATCTATTTGCGGTAATAAGCTCAAGTATTGGTCTAGGTTATTTACTCAATTGGGGCTTTAGTACCTTCGAATGGACCTTACCAAACACCTTGCCACATGCACATGAGCATTCATCTTTGCAGGGGATATATACAGCGAGCGCGATTATACTTGCCATTTTAATGTTAAAAAACCAGTTGTCGGCATCACTGAGCTGGATGAAAAAGCAAGAAGTACATCAAGGCTAAAATCCTTTAGCCTTGATGTTTTTATCACGTAAAAAGATGTGAATTTAGGTACAAGTGCAGGACAACACCGCTTGCATAGCCAAGTGCTATGACTGGCGTCCATTTTAAATGGCTCATAAAGGTATAATAACCTCTGGCTTGCCCCATTAAAGCAACGCCTGCAGCCGAACCTATCGACAGCAAACTACCGCCAATACCTGCCGTTAGCGTAATCAACAACCACTGACCGTGAGACATTTCTGGCATCATGGTTAACACGGCAAACATGACTGGAATGTTATCAATTACTGCAGAAATAACGCCCAGAGTTATATTGGCAGCCGTGGCGTTCCAACCGTTGTACAGCACATCTGACATAATCGACAGATAGCCTATAAAGCCAAGTCCGCCTACACACATGACTACCCCGTAGAAAAACAGTAAGGTGTCCCATTCTGCACGAGAAACACGACTGAAAACGTCAAACGGAACTACAGAACCTAATCGATTTAACTTCTCCAGGTCCCCTTCCCGTTCTGCCATCGCTCGCTTGCGTGCCAAAGAGCCCGGCAGTGTGACACGTAAAAAATAGCCAAAAAACTGTAAGTATCCTAATCCCATCATCATGCCTAACACCGGTGGCAGTCCAAACGCCGTTTTAAGTGCTACAGCTGTCGCAATGGTCAGTAAAAATAGAAGTAATATTCGGATAGCGCCGCGTTTGAGTTCTACTTCCTCACCAGCGTTGTGCGGCTTTTTATTCTCAAGAAAAAATGACATGGCAAGCGCCGGAACCAAATACGAAGCAGCTGCGGGGAAAAACAGCGCCAAAAATTCTGTAAACTCCACCACATTAGCCTGCCAAACCATCAGAGTAGTAATATCACCAAAGGGACTAAAGGCACCGCCAGCATTTGCTGCAACGACGATATTCACGCAGCTCACAGCAATGAATTTTTTATCACCATTAGCCACTTTCATCACTACCGCACATAGCAAAAGTGCCGTTGTTAGGTTATCTGCAATTGGAGAGATAAAAAACGCCAGGGCACCGCTAATCCAAAATAATTGCCGGTAGCTAAATCCTTTTTCAACCATCCACTCTCGTAAACCATCAAAAAGTCGTCTTTCTTCCAAGGCATTGATATAAGTCATCGCAACCAGCAAAAACAACATAAGCTCCGCAAACTCAAGCAGTGCATGGCGAAATGCCTCAGTGCTTTGCTCAGACAAACCCAATGAAGAATATTGCCAGGCAATAATTGTCCAGATAAGTCCCGCAGCAACTAAAACAGGTTTTGATTTTGCTAAATGCAATTTTTCTTCGAGGATCACAAGAATGTAAGCAAAAACAAAAATTGCAATACATACTAAGCTTGCTGTGGTGTGCGTAATATCGTACGAACCTGCGGAAGCCAAAACCTCTGGGCTAATGAGTAAAAATATAAGACATAAAGTGCTTAATAGACCGTTTTTGATAAACATGCGCTGCTTTTCCGCTTTGCTGATTAAAAGACTCACTTAAAAAAGCGCGAGATGATAACTTAATTTTTTTTCACCGTGCTTTTACTTTATCAAAGCGACTAACGTGCAGTTTGAAAGGATAAGGTTAGAACTGTTTTAACTTGCTTTGCTAACTCGCTTTAAGATGGTCGCGAGAATACGCTTCACGCCTTTGCTTATCAAGCGTGACTTTAGTCTGATAAGTCATATGACGATAATTCATACAATTTATTAAGCTGCGCTTCGCGACTTGTGTTAATGCACGTAAAGATGTCCAGCCAGTCCTACCATAAAACCGCCAAGTGGCCCGCTAAGTCCATCTAGAAGCGAAAGAAATGTTTCAATCAACATGCTTTGTAAGATCTAGGATGTCATCATTTTTCAAGTATTGAATGCAAACGGTTTCGCGCCTCATCAATGTTACCTATGTTGGACGCTATCCAAGCCGCATCGTAGTAAGTATCTAAATAGCGCTCGCCGCTATCGCACAGCAAGGTGACGATACTTCCTTTTAAGCCTGCTTTTTCCATGTTTAATGCTTTTGTTATCGCGCCAAAAACATTTGTACCCGTACTTGGACCGACCTTGCGCCCTAACACCGACTCAAGATAGAGCATCGTTGCAACACTTAGTGTATCGGGGACATGCTGCATTTCGTCAATCACTGAAGCGATAAACGATGGCTCTACTCGAGGGCGCCCTATCCCTTCAATTCTGCTACCTTTAGTGGTAATGCCAGCATCGTTATTTTGAAAATACGGAAAAAATGCTGAGTCATCTGGGTCAACGACAAGGAGTTTTGTATCGTATCCTTTATACCGAATATATCGCCCTATGGTTGCACTTGTTCCTCCAGTACCTGCACTCATAACAATCCACTCAGGAATAGGAAACGTTTCTTTTTCCATTTGTGAAAAAATGCTGCTCGCAATATTGTTATTGCCTCGCCAGTCTGTGGCTCGTTCTGCATAGACAAACTGATTCATGTAATGACCGTTTAATGCGTGGGCAAGCTTTTCAGATTCTTCATAAATCTGCTGAGTGTGCTCTACAAAGTGACACTGGCCGCCATAAAACTCAATCTGTTTGATTTTACTTTTGGCAGTACTTTTGGGCATCACCGCAATAAAGGTTAAGCCCAAGAGTTTAGCAAAATATGCTTCCGATACGGCCGTACTCCCTGAGGAACTTTCAATAATTGGCGTGTCAGGACCAATCCAGCCACTAATCAGCGCATGTAAATACAAAGAGCGAGCTAATCGGTGCTTTAAGCTACCTGAGGGGTGAATACTTTCATCTTTTAAATACAAATCCACATTTTTAAACGCTGAGAGTTCCAATTTGATTAAATGCGTATCTGCACTGCGTTGAAAGTCTGCCTGAATTTTAGTTAATGACTGCTTGACCCACTCTCGTGACATATGATTTTATTTTAACCCTTGTTTTTTATTCACGTTAGCAGTTTTCCTTCGTTTTTAAAATGTCGAATACTCACCTCTTTTGTAAAAGCTAAGCTTGGCTTTTGGCCTACAATCTCTTCCTAATATTACCTTATTGACAATACTGAGAGTGAGTGATAGCTTAACATTTCCGGCAAAATCAAAGAGTTACACCAATAATAATTCATTCACTAGGGCAGGAAACGCATGAAATTGATTAAAGGTATATATTTGGCATTTGGTCTTGGAGTTATTGCGACTATAGGCTTTGCAAGCGACGCTCAAGACAGAAAACTCAAAGCCAATTTGAGTTTAAAAGAAAATCA
Source organism: Ningiella ruwaisensis (assembly GCF_004798935.1). Lineage (GTDB taxonomy): Bacteria > Pseudomonadota > Gammaproteobacteria > Enterobacterales > Alteromonadaceae > Glaciecola > Glaciecola ruwaisensis. The sequence continues at coordinate 82,236 of NZ_RAHT01000006.1, forward strand.
GAATATCCAATTAAAAGCAGAGCAACTGGGCGTTGATATAGGGCTCTACCGTAAATTAGGGGTGATTGCCAGAGGATACGATAACTTGTCAGTATTTGAAAATACTACCGACATCAGAAACCACCCTGCCAGTTTGCAAATAAACCAACTACAGGCAAGTTTTCAGGATATACCATTGGTTTTGAGAGATGAATATTCTTCACTGTTGCGTGCCAATTACGCCGAAATTGCGAGTCAATTGGGGCTTGACGAAAAGCAGTTTTATACCTTGCTAATCAATTATATTATTTTAAACGGAGAGCCAATTGAGCAGACGGATCCTGAGTCATTAAATGGACCTTCCCTCTCACAGCCTGATTTGCTGAATATGAACGATGATGACGAGGATGAACCACAAGACGAAGAAGTGGTTGAAGTGATAACCGTGACGGCAAATGATCTTAATGCACTGCGAAGTGGTGGTCACGCCGGCATGTTTAATCGTCTGCACCGAAATGCTTATAATCGCTGGGGAGGTTCTGGCCGAGGAACCACGCTAGCGGTATTTTCAGGTGGTAGCTTCACTATTTTTCGTTATTACCATTATGACAGCAACTGGACAACTACCGGTTGGAGTACGTGTATAGGAATGTGCGCTCCAGCCTCAATTGACGGTTGATAATGAATTTATAGTCATGTTCAAGCATTTGCATGACTTCAATTAAAACAAATGCTTGGTAAATCGGAGAACTACCCTTTCTGATTTACCAGGCCTTTACAGTAATGGCACTTAGCACTTAGCACTTAGCTCATAGCAAAAAAATTGATTAACATATTCAAGTTAGTGACTTTTCATTACGTAGACTAAAGTGAGCCACTTCGATTTCTTCAACTTCAACATGCACCCAATTAATGCCAAGAATAAATTCCTTTTCAACAAGTCCAAGTAAACGTTTTAAAAAAGCATAGGCGCTTTGTCTGTCGGCTACAGGAACGCTGACTTCTATTTTCATTCCATCTTCTACGCATCCTTGGGAGTAGGCAGACTTAAATTCACTGCCATCCTCAGCCCAAACACCATCTATGGGATTGCAACAAGCACCAGCAAACTGTTCACTTAACTTGGGTGCTATAAATTTCAGTACCGCTGAATAATCAAGTCCGCTAGCAGCAAAAATAAATGTGTACCGGACTCGCCGGTTGTTTTGCATATCCTTAAGATTGTTTGTCATGTAATTTAAATTCTCATTTACTCGTGGTTTCGGTAAAAATAAAGCGTCAGGATAACTACTACAATGATCGTTATATTCAAAATATTTTCTGTCGCTACGAGCTGGAAAATATCCAAAATACCGTAGGTTTTATCGTGATCACTATCAGCGTGTAAACTCGCTAAATCGACAACCAATCCCAGCAAAGACAGAGCACCTAAAAAAGCCAAAAGCGTTTGTATAGCCCGATTTTGTCGAGAAAACTGTTCGTTCATCAAACGATTTAAGCGTTGCTGAATCAGATTAGATAACTGCTCTATGCGCGATTGTTGCTCAGAGAACTGCCATGCATGCTCAAACTGCTGAAAAAGCAAACGACGTTTGCCTTGCATGCCCGCGCCAGCGGCTGAATATTGAATGCCAATGAACTCAATATGATCATTTCGTTGTTGATGTAAACAGAGATCATTTCGAATCTCTTTTGTTACTGATGCGTCAAAATAAGCCGCATTAAAATTTCGCAGTGTATTTTTTAAAATCTCTTCAACTCTTGCCATTAAGGCTGCATGGAACTGGCTCAAAACCATTACCCTGTGAACATCGACAATATCTTGCGCATTTAAAATCAGCGAATTTCCTGAGCCGAGCAAGAGCATGTCTGAAGATTCATCGATATTCTCAAGCCACTGCTTATATTTGTCCATTTCACATTGCTTATCTTTTAAAATTGCACGAGCCACCCAAAGCGGTTTGGCACTGACCAAATCTTTTCTGTCATCCTTAAAAAAGGTGTATTTAGCTGGCGCTATCAGTTTGCTCCCCCCCTTATAAGCGTAAAGCGACTCGCAAATGGGCGAAATGTAACGTTTCGATAATGCTTCCACGCGCGCTGAAATAGCAGCGTCGTCCACAAGCTTGGTCTTGTTTGCATTGACAGCAGATTGTGGCAAATAAAAATGAATAAACAGTACGGCCAAACAATTATCAAAACAATAAAGTTGCGCTTTTTTAACATCATCCTCCTGTTCTAATTCACAAAGCGTAATTGTAGCGGCGACTTGATACAGCACCGGCAAATTATCATGAGAGAGGCTTCCGTAACCTACCGGCCATGGGTTGTCCTCAACTTTGTTAGAACCATTTACCAAGGTTTTGATCAGTCTGAAACGCTCACTTTTTTCACTTAACAGTTCTGATTGCCAGTTAAGTGGCAAGCATATTGGCGCGTAGGTGTATAGATTCAAAATGTTTCCATCATAGCTTTTTACGTACAACAGATTTAAGTGTACGAGTAAGCCTTCTTTAAATAAACCTTTAAAGCCGAATTGCATGGTGGTAATCACGGTATTTTAAGTTTAGGTGGCGTAACCAAAGAACTTAATCGTTTAATCTATAGTCCAAAGCGTGTTATTTGCATGCTTTTTAAACAAATCTGTCAATGAATTTGAAATGCGCCAAAAGCGCGCCGAAATTATTTTACCGAAGGCTGAATTTGTTTTAACGACGTCACGCTCATGTAAGTAAAGTGTAAACAATGAGTGAAAAGCATTATAAGCTTATGTGCTTATTCGCTTGCACGCGTCATATCAAAAACGCTAGATTGACGCAGACGCACAACAAATACGGAAGAGTCTTATGAAATACGACGCAATTGTCATTGGTAGCGGTATCTCCGGTGGATGGGCTGCCAAAGAACTTTGTGAAAATGGTTTAAAAACGATTGTGCTTGAACGCGGTCGCAAAGTTGAGCACATAAAAGACTATCCCACCATGTGGGACGATAAGTGGGACTACGAATTAAAGGGTCGTCCACGTCCTGAAACACGAATCAATCAATTCAAGCAAGCCCGTACAGGCTACACAACTAATCCCGACATGGCACATTGGTTCGTGGATGATCTAGAGCATCCCTACAACGAAGAAAAGCGCTTTGATTGGATGCGAGGTTATCATCTTGGTGGCCGCTCTATCACATGGGGCAGACAAAGCTACCGGATGGGAGATTTGGATTTTGCTGCCAATAAGAAAGAAGGCGTAGGTGTTGATTGGCCCGTCCGCTATGCCGACATTAAGCCCTGGTACGACAAAGTTGAGAAGTTTATTGGTGTGTCGGGGCAAAACCTCGGGATTGAGCAAATACCAGATGGGGAATTTCTCACGCCGTGGGAGCTTAATGTCGTCGAAAAAGAATTGCAGCAGAAAATGGCCTCCTGGAATACCTCTCATATGTTGACCATTGGCCGAACTGCACATATCTCCGACGATACCCCTTTTGAAGGACGCGGTCGTTGTCAAAATCGAAGTCGCTGTTCGCGTGGTTGTCCCTTTGCCGCGTACTTTAGCAGTATCACCTCAACGCTTCCTGCCGCGCAAAAAACCGGAAATTTAACCATTCGCAGCAACAGCATTGTTCACTCAATTGAATATGATGATAAAACCGGCCGAGCCACAGGTGTCAATATTATTGATGCAGAGACAATGGAAAAATCAACCATTTATGCACGCGTCATTTTCTCTTGTGCGTCTGCCATGGCATCGACCGCGATTTTACTTAACTCTCGTTCAGAACGCTTCCCTAACGGTATGGGGAATGATTCTGGAGAGCTAGGTCATAATATTATGGATCATCACCTTGGCATTGGTGCAAGCGCAGAAGTGCCTGAATATGAGAATAAATATTATAAGGGCAGACGCCCTACCGGTTTTTACATCCCGCGCTTTAGTAACATGGATGAACAATCTGCATCAGATAAATTTATTCGTGGCTATGGGTTTCAAGGGAGTGCAAGTAGAGAAAACTGGACAAGAGGCATTAAAGAGCTAAGCATTGGTGAACCGCTTAAGCAGGAGCTAGTGAAGCCCGGTCCATGGCGTATCGGCATGATGGCTTTTGGAGAAGTATTGCCACACCACGACAATCATATGAAACTCGATTTCGACAAGCGCGACAAATGGGGAATTCCAACAATTACCTTTAATGCCGAGCTTAAACAAAACGAAATTGCCATGCGAGAAGATATGAAGCAGCAATCCAAACTCATATTTGAAAAAGCGGGCTTTAAAAATGTTCAGGTGTTTGAAAACTCTTATGGACTGGGTTTGGGGATCCATGAAATGGGCACTGCACGCATGGGGCATGACCCTAAAACCTCAGTGCTCAATAAACACAATCAAATTCATGCGGTGCCGAATGTGTTTGTGACTGACGGTGCATTTATGACCTCTGCTGCCTGTCAAAACCCTTCATTGACTTACATGGCTTTCACCGCTCGCGCTGCAAATTACGCAGCTAAAGCAATCAGGGAGAATTTGATATGAATATGAGCCGTCGCGATGCCTTAAAAACTTTAATGCTAGGCTCAGGCGTAGCACTTGCTTCTTCAAGCTTATTGAGTGTAGCAAATCGCGTATATGCTGCTGTTGCCAAAGGCGAAGCTATGGATTTGGCCTTCTTAAAGGCCGATCAGGCAAAAGATATTGAATTAATGACCCACATAATTCTGCCTAAGTCTGCAGAATTACCAGGTGCACAAGACGTAGCGATTGTGCCCTTTATCGATGCCGTTTACGCAAAGTTAATGAGCGCAGAAGAACAAGAGAAATTCTTACGCGGATTATCTCTTGTTCAAAAACAATTTCGCGAAGAGCAAGGAGCTTCTTTCAGTCAAGCAAGTGAGGATGCGCGCGTAAGCTTTATTTCGGCACTTTATAACCTGCCTGAAAGCGATAAGTGGGAAACGCTTAAGTTGATTGATTTAAGCCAAGCACCTGCAGGAAAAGAAGATATTTATCATTTGTATCACTTCCTGTTTAACTTGCGGGCACTCACGCTGGAGGGCTATTTCAATTCAGAGTTAGTTGGTGAAAGTGTAACCGCTTATTTGCCCGTGCCCGGTCCTTATGATGCCGATATGACGATCGACGAAAACACCCGCGTTTGGTCAATTAATTAAGTAAAGGAAATATCAATACGATGAAACAATCATTATCTAAGCGACATTCCGTTTTTTCGCTTGCCTTTTATTCACTGGCATTAGCCGGTGTCTCACTCATGTTAGGAGCATGCAGTGACGCGGGCCAAAGTACAGAAAGTACAGAAAATCAGACTGATATTGGTAGCTCAAGCAGAGTGGAAGTGAGCGATAGTGACGCTCATGCAAGCGCACAAGAACAGCAAACTGAGCAAGCCTCGCAAGCAATGAACACCCTGAGCGAGGAAGAACGCGAACAAGGCTATCAGCTTTTATTTGATGGAAAAACGACTGAAGGCTGGCGTGGCTTTAACAGAGATGATTTTCCGCCTAACTGGGTAGTCGAAAACGGAACTTTGCACATGGTGGGTATAGCCAATATGAGCGATACCCAGAAGGAAAATCGCGGCGATATTATATATGATGAAACGTATAGTGACTTTATTCTAAAACTTGAATGGAAAATTTCGCCAGCGGGTAATTCAGGCATTTTTTACCTAGGTGAAGAAAGCGAAGAGTACGATTTTATTTGGAAAACCGCACCAGAAATGCAAATTCTGGATAACGACGGCCATCCGGATGCTTCAAAGGGAAAAGATGGCAATCGTCAGGCAGGTTCGCTCTATGATCTGGTTCCGGCAGAGCCACAAAATGCAGCACCCGTTGGCCAGTGGAATCAGGTAGAAATTCATGTGAGCGACCGCAAAGTCAAACATATACAAAATGGCGAAGTGGTGGTGGAATACGAAATGGATACCCCCGAGTGGAATGCGATGATAGCTGTCAGTAAATTCCCTGCCTTGAACGAAAATTGGGCGCAGGTGCCTGAATCCGGCTACATCGGTTTGCAGGATCACAGCGATCCGGTTTGGTTTAGAAACATTCGAATCAAGAAGCTATAACAAGCAAAAAACGCTACGGATAATCTTCATCCGTAGCGTTTCTCTTTTTTAATTCATAATTTTAAGTAACTCAGTATTTTACAATGCTTCTAAGGCGTGCGAGTAATTACATTGTGCCAGGATTCATAAATTTACATACAAACACTGCCTGGCCTACTTGCTGATAGGTGTAAGTGAACTCACGACCGAGCTTTGCCATAAGATAATCCGCGTCTCCTGTTACAAAGGTTGCGGTTTTACCCACTGACACACTTAAATTTTCATCGTCTTGCAAACGCTCAATAAAGGCCAGTACAATCGAGGTATAATTGTCATCGAGCGGATAGCAAGAAATTTCAGCGCTGATTTTCATAAGTGTTATTCAAACTCTGTAACAAGTGTCGCAATATTACGACAGTTTTTCTTATTTTCCTAGTTTACAGCAACATACAAAGAAAAAACGTCGAATCTTTAATATTTGATGTCGTTAGCATCGGGTATGCCGAGCCAGAGTAAACGTTGGCTCCGATATCATTCTTTTTATTTAAGGAGAAAATGTGAAAATATTTACAATGCCTTTCTTATCGGGTGTTACTGCATTTAGCCGTGTTTTGGCAGTTTTATTACTACTGGCTTTAACACAAAATAACGCATACGCGGTGGATTTGCCCGGTTTTGAAGACGGTCCGGTGATTCAGGGTTTTGGCAAACATGCAAAAGTGCCAAGTGCTTCGCTGAGTAGTCGAGATACATTTAAGATTGCCTTTGATGTGGCCGCCGGCGCTGGAGCAGGAGAAGTAAACAGAAAGTTCGATAGCTTGGCGCGTTTTATCAATATGCATGTCGCTTCGGGTGTGCCAAAAGAAAATATTGAACTTGTACTGGTCGTGCATGGAAAAGCGTCTATAGATTTACTGAAAAGTCCTATCTATGCCCGCGTGTATGAAACAGATAACGCGAATGTCCCTTTGCTACAAAGTCTTATGGATAATGGCGTTAGAATTATCTTATGCGGTCAAACGGCCAAGGCCTATGAGATATCGGTCGATCAACTGGTAGACGGGATAAGCGTTGAGCTTTCAGCGATGACAGCGCATGCACTGTTGCAACAACAAGGGTTTACGGTAAACCCGTTTTAATTTATTTCCACACTCAATAAGAAGGGCATTACATGCGCTCAACCCGTTTTCCGATAAACGAAGACGCTAAATTCAATTGGCGCGTGTTAACGCAACTTTGGCCCTATTTGGCAGAATTTAAGAGCCGGGTCTGGCTTGCTCTGAGTTGTTTGGTGTTCGCAAAAATCGCCAGTGTTACCCTGCCCTTCGTACTGAAGCATATTGTCGATAATCTTAACCTTGAAGGTGCCAAAGAGACGGTGATGGGAGTGATAATCGCTCTCATCATTGCATATGGCTTGCTTCGCCTTGCTAACGTCCTGTTCGGCGAGATACGCGATACCCTATTTGGTCGCGTAACTGAGCGTGCCATGCGAAGATTAGGCTTAAGCGTATTTAATCATCTGCATCGACTGGATTTAGACTTTCACCTATCCCGTCAAACCGGAGGGTTGTCGAGAGACATGGAGCGAGGGACAAGCGGTATCAGCTTTCTCATGCGTTTTATGGTCTTCAATATTGGCCCTACGCTTTTAGAAATCGCGATGGTAGTAGGGATTTTGTTTTACAACTATGGTTTCACCTTCGCGACCGTCATATTAACAAGCGTGCTCATTTATGTTGTATTTTCGATGCGCGCCACCGATTGGCGAACGAAGTACGTAAAAGAGCTTAACCAAGCCGACAATCAATCTAACACGCGCGCGATTGATAGTTTGCTGAATTTTGAAACCGTTAAATACTTTAACAATGAAGGTTTTGAAGCAGAACGTTACGATCTTGGACTGGCAAATTGGGAAGTTGCCAGGCGCAAAAACCGCTTGTCGCTATTTGCCTTAAACGGGGGGCAAGCATTGATTATCGCCCTTGCGATGACTTCAATGTTAGCCTTGGCCGCGTTTGAAGTGGCAGAAGGCAATATGACCATTGGTGATTTTGTTCTGGTTAACGCGTTTACCATGCAAATCTTTATGCCGCTTAACTTTTTAGGCTTTGTGTATCGGGAAATTCGCGGCTCCTTAACTAATATCGAGAATCTGTTTAAACTGCTTGAGCGCTCCCCTGGTATTCAAGATTCGCCAGATGCAAAAGAGTTAAGTGTCGATAAGGGCAAGATTACGTTTTCTCAGGTGAATTTTGGCTACAGCGAGGCCAGACAAATCTTGCATGATGTAAGCTTTAGTATTGGCGCGGGTGAAAAGGTGGCAGTAGTCGGTGAAAGCGGCTCAGGAAAATCCACACTCGTTAAACTACTTTTTAGATTTTATGATATCGACAGCGGTAGCATCAGTATCGACGGTCAGTCTATAGCTTCAGTTACACAGCATTCGCTTCGCAAATGCATCGGAATTGTGCCGCAAGATACGGTTCTGTTTAACGACAGTCTCTATGAAAATATCCGCTATGGTCGTCCAGAAGCAAATGATGAAGATATTCAGGAAGCGATAAAATTGGCGCATTTGGATGCCTTTATCGCGAAATTGCCAGAGGGTACCGATACACAAGTTGGGGAGCGTGGATTAAAGCTATCAGGCGGTGAAAAACAGCGTGTAGCCATCGCCAGAGCGATTTTGAAACGCCCGCCAATTATGGTGTTTGACGAAGCTACATCATCGCTCGACTCGCAGTCTGAACAAGCCATTTTAAGTGCGCTTAAGGCGCTGGCGAAAGGTCACACCAGCCTAATGATAGCGCACAGGTTATCAACAATCGTCGATGCCGACAAAATACTTGTTATGCATCAAGGCCGAATTATTGAATCTGGTTCACACGAGAAGCTACTGGAGGCTGATGGTCACTATGCCAAGCTATGGCGCTCGCAACTAAAACAAAAGCAAGCGCCATCAACCTTGTCTTAGCTTACTAACTCTTAAGCTGCTTTAAATGGTCTGCGACTAAAAAGGCCATTTCAAGCACCTGATCTGCATTTAAGCGTGGGTCGCACTGCGTTTTGTACGCCTGGGCTAAATCGTCATCGCTAATTTCGTAGGCACCGCCAGTGCATTCGGTGACGTGTTGCCCTGTCATTTCTAAATGAATGCCGCCTGCGTGCGTTCCTTCCGCTGCGTGAGCATCAAAGAACTGCTTAATTTCTCGCAGTATTGCATCAAAATTTCGCGTTTTATACCCTGAAGAGGCTTTAAATGTATTGCCATGCATTGGATCAGAGCTCCACACAACATTTCGTCCTTCCTGCTTAACGCGTCTCAGTAGACGGGGTAAGTTATCTGCAAGTTTATCTGCCCCCATTCGCGTGATCAGGGTTAATCGGCCCGCTGAATTGTCGGGATTTAGCGCGTCGATAAGCCTTATCAGCTCATCTTCATCCATGCCAGGCCCCACTTTGACACCAACAGGATTATGAATACCTTTGAAAAACTCCACATGAGCGTGATCAAGCTGTCGGGTTCGCTCACCAATCCATAGCATATGCGCTGAGCAGTTATAAGGTTTGCCTGTGAGTGTGTCGATGCGCGTAAGTGCCTGCTCGTAATTTAACAGAAGCGCCTCGTGCGAGGTATATAAAGACGTTTCGTGTAGCGCAGAGGTGTTTGAACTATTAATGCCAATCACATCCATAAAGCCAAGCGTGTCTTGAATGCGTTGCGCCAAATCCTGATAACGATCTTTAAGTGGATTATTTTCAAGAAAGGCCATATTCCATCGATTAACCTGATGCAAATCTGCCAAGCCCCCCTGGGCAAAGGCGCGCAACAGATTCAATGTAGACGCACTGCGATGATAAGCGTCTAGCATACGCGTGGGATCTGGCTCACGGGCGCTTTCAGTAAATTCAAAGCTATTAATAATATCACCGCGATAAGATGGTAAACTCACGCCATCGATCGTTTCCAAATCGGCTGAGCGAGGCTTCGCGTATTGGCCTGCCATACGTGCCACCTTAGTGACAGGTGAACGACCTGCAAATGTTAGCACCACAGCCATTTGAAGTATGACTTTGAAAGTATCACGAATTTTTGGCGCATTAAACTCTTCAAACGATTCAGCACAATCACCACCCTGGAGTAAAAAGCCCTTTCCATGACAAACGTCGCCAAGCTGCTTGTAGAGTTGCCGCGTTTCTTCGGCAAATACCAGCGGCGGGTAGCTTGCAATTTTTTTCTCTACATCTTTTAAAGCGTCTTGGTTGTTGTAGGTAGGCTGTTGCAATATTGGCTTTTTGCGCCAACTATCAATACTCCACTGACTCACTTGTTTTCCTTTCATGTTGGTGTTCAATAAAATCTTTGTCGTCTATCGCTTTTTTTCTTATTAGGCTTTCAAAACATTTTTAAACGCAGATCCAAAATAATATCACAGATTTATTGGCATGCGCTGACAAAATAACTGCTTTGACCATCTTGGCTGATGATTGACTCGAAGGGGTGCTCATAAAGCTCAGAGAGCGCAGTAATACTCAAAACATCATTTAGCTTCCCTTGCTTAAAAATGCGGCCGTTTTTTAACAAACAGGCGTGTGAGCAATACGTTTGTACCTGATTGATATCATGATGACTCATCACCAGCGTATTTCCCTTTTCCTGCAAAAGCTTAAACAGGGCCAGAGCCTTATGTTGATAATTAACATCAAGTTGCTGAAGCGGCTCATCAAGTAAAACAAGCGCTTGCCCTTTTTCGATTTTTTGCCCAATTTGTAATAAATTTCGTGCAAGGTGGACGCGTTGCTTCTCGCCACCAGAAAGCTTGCAAAAGCTTCGTTTCATCAAAGTTGCAATATTAAGATGCGCTTCTAACTGGTACAAAAAATCCTTACCTGATGTTTGTTTCTCTTGAGCTTCGCCTTGAATAAACTCAAATACATTATTTGGCACACCTGCGAAAAAGTGCAAAAGCTCCGCGACACTTATTGCAAATTCACTGTGATAATCCTGCGTGACTAAGCATCGGGAAGTGCTTAACGTTGGCAAGTCTAAGTCCGAAAGCTCACGCCAGTGCATTTGTGAGTTATCATCGGCAATCTCAAGACAGATTTTCCCTTCGCCCGCTTCTTGCAATGGCGCTATTCCAGAAACGACTTCCAATAAGGAACTTTTACCAGCGCCGTTTGGCCCCATGACTGCCCAGAACTGCCCTCTGACAATGTTAATAGTCACATCGTACAACCTGTTATTTAAATGCAGATTTTTAACCTTAAGCAATGTTTTTCCTGCTGTGCGGTAGTCTTGTATACCCGAATTGGCCGAAACGAATAAGCTAGGGCACTTAAAAGAATGGCAAGGCCTTGGCAAGGTAGCTTGTCAGGTTTGCCCAGTACCGGCAAATTATGTCATTATTCGCAGATGGATTCATTACTTCATCGATAAGAAAAATAATATGTCTACTACAGAAACCGGAATTCTATCCATTGATCAAGGTACCACTTCAAGCCGCGCCATTGTTTTTTTAAAAAGCGGAGAAATAGTGGCAAGTGCTCAACAGGAGTTCACCCAGTATTACCCGGATAATGGGTGGGTGGAACACGATCCAGAAGAAATATGGCGTTCTACCCTACTGGTTTCAAAACAAGCGATAGAAGCTGCCGCCACAAAAGGCATTAAAGTAGCCTGTATCGGTATAACAAATCAGCGTGAAACCACGCTTGTATGGGATAAGTCAACCGGCAAAGCCATTTACAATGCGATTGTGTGGCAAGACCGGCGCACTGCTTCAATATGTAAAGATATCCAGAGTGAGCTTGAGACCGTACGCGCAAAAACCGGGCTCTTGTTGGACCCTTATTTTTCAGCCACCAAAATTAGCTGGATATTAGATGAAGTAACCGGTGCGCGCGAATTGGCCGAAAAAGGACAATTGGCTTTTGGTACGGTAGATTCGTTCATTACCTGGCGTTTAACGCAAGGTAAATCTCATATCACTGATGCAAGCAACGCAAGTCGAACAAATTTATATAATATTCATACAGGCAAATGGGACGAAGACCTTCTTTCGCTATTTCGCGTGCCTAAAAGCATGCTTCCCGAGGTAAAAAACTGCTCTGACGATTTTGGCGTATCTGAAAAAAATGTTCTTGGACATGCCTTACCTATCACGGGAATTGCCGGTGATCAACAGGCGGCTTTATTTGGGCAATGCTGCTTTAATGCAGGTGAGTTAAAATCCACTTATGGTACGGGCTGCTTTGCTTTGCTAAATACAGGCGAAAATCCTGTCGATTCCAAGCATAAATTATTAACAACCGTTGGCTATCAGTTAAACGGTAAAACCACCTACGCGCTTGAAGGCGCGATTTTTACCGCGGGCGCGAACATTCAATGGCTTAGAGACGGTATTCAAGTTATTGAACATGCGCGGCAAACCCAAACGCTCGCTGAAACGCTATCTTATGATCACGGCGTCTTTCTTGTACCAGGCTTTGCAGGGTTAGGCGCGCCACATTGGAACCCAAACGCTCGCGCGAGTTTATTTGGTATGACGCGTAACACAACAGCCGCTCATCTGGCTCGCGCCGGACTGGAGGCAGTATGCTATCAAACCTTTGATTTACTCACCGCAATGCATAACGATGGAATGGCCTCAACGAACGTATGGGTAGATGGCGGAATGGTAGCTAATGATTGGTTGTGTCAGTTTTTAGCCGATATTTTAAATGTCCAAATTAAACGCCCTGCCATTATGGAATCGACAGCCTTAGGCGCAGCGTATTTGGCGGGCTTGCATACCGGCATTTATGAAAACCTAGAAGATATTGCTTCGCATAAGCGAATAGACAGCAGCTTTTCGCCTAAATTAGATGAAGACACGCGCAAACAACTTTTGAAAAAGTGGCACAAAGCGGTGGATGCAACGCTCGCATTTGCAAATGATTAACTACGCTCTAATAATCTTGGAAGATAATTTTAACTTTGTACATCCGGGAAAACGCGTTTGATTTGTTGCTGGGATAATCCCCAGTGAGATTCAAGCGCTTTTGCCATCCATCCTCTAACATCGCTTGTAGGCATAAGATCGCGCCCTTCATAAAGCTCGGCCAGACCCGGCCAGCGCCCGTATATTCTGCCTCCTTGCAAAACCCTGCTGTTAGTTGCCGATGTTGGCATAGTTGAAAAGCTACCCGACAGTAAAAACATGCAACTCGCCGTACCGTGATCAGTACCTGATGTACCGTTTAATTTGGCGGTTCGGCCAAATTCGGTGCTAATTAACACTAAAGAATTCTTCCAATCTGAGCCTAATGCGTCATGCAGTGCCTTAAGTCCGTTATCTAGTCGCTCAAATTGACGTTTAATTCTATATGCCTGATTGACATGCGTATCCCATCCATTCATTTCCAGCATTGCACAACTTGTCATGCTGTCTCTGCGCAAAATCTCTGCGCACTGCTCACAAAGATATTGAAAATCAGGTCTTGGTTTTTTATCTTTTGCCATACTGCCCTGAGAAGACTGACTTATTGCCTGTGCAAGCGTCGCAGAAAGTAAAGGATCAGATTGGTAAATATCTTCTAATCGCTGTAACAAGTCTGCATCTGCTGCCGCCAATCTTGATGGATACCAGGTTTGCGGGTATTGCTCACTTCCTTTCAAGGCAATAGGCGTAGTCTGGGAAATCGCGAGTGAGTTACCTTGATACTCCCCGACTGCCCTGCCGAGCCATCCACTTTCATGATCCGTAAGGTCAAATCCACTCTCCATGTGGTCTTGGGCTTCAAAATGAGAACGGTCTCTATATGTTGTAGCGCTTGCAATAACCGCTGACGCTTCATTTCTGTCGTAAAGGGTTTTGACAAACTTCAAACCTGGATGCAAACCAAACTCAGGCGCTATGGGAAGCGCTTGCTGCTGAGCCATCTGGCCATATTCACCGCGCAATGCAATTAAAGCTTTGTCTTTCAAAGGCACCACGGCATCTAATGAATCCATTGCGCCTCGCAGAAATATCCATATGAGCTTTTTACTGGCGTGAGGCTTGTCTGAGGCCTTTGCCAGTTTAGCAAGGGCATGGCTGGGCAAACTATTGAATAGGAGCATTGCGCTACCCACGCCCTGAATAAACTGTCTTCGCTTCATCCTTCTCTCCTCGCTGTGTTACACATGCGCAGCTACGCCTTTTCGTAACATGTTCTGCAGCTCTATCGGCGCTGAAAGTCAGGACTCAACAATAGCATCGCCAAGGATTGCTGAGCACTTTCTGCCCGATTTAAATGCATCATAAGCTGTTTATCTACATCCGGACCGAGCATGGCTTTTGCTAAACTCATGACTGACATATTGTGTGATGCAACAATTTGTTTTTCTGCCTTGCTAAAATGATTGGCCCAGTCAATTCGAGCCGTTAGTGCGCTTGCCCCAAGCCAGTCTTGCGCGAGGTCGCCATAACCCGCTGGAGAGTTTGCCTTATACATTCCCTGACCTAATATCTCCATACTCTGGAACAAGGCAGGTCGCTTTGGCACAAAAGCGCAGGAACGACAGGCCGAAAGTACAAAATCACGCGGTGTTTTATATTTTTGCTTTTTGGGTAACCAGCTATCTTCATGCTTGATTAGGGTTTGCATTACACTAGGGATGTGTGCTTGCGTTTCTATCCAGCTTGATTTCATATCATCGATTAATGCGTCAGTCGGTTCATCGGAGATAAAATGACGAGCAAGCTTATAACTCAAATGTGTGGCAGTTGCAGGATGAATGGCCAGATCTGACAACATCGCCTCACCTTGTTTTGCAGTACCTTTCGATGTTTTATAGTGTTTAGACAAAAGCAGGTGTTCGCCGGGCTCATGGGCCAAGTGGCGATATTTAAATTCCGGTGCTTCATCTCGCTGTATAAATCCAATCGACCAACCGCTTATCCCTTTTGCAAGTGACACAACATCATCTTGCGTATAGCCGCTAGAAGCTCCCATTGTATGTAACTCAAGTATTTCGCGAGCAAGATTCTCGTTAAGTCCTGTAAGATTGTTGCGTTTGGCAAGCTTTGATTTGGCAAGAAGACTGTTCGGACCGATGGAGCGTTCATTATTCAGATACATGAGCATGGCCGGATGCTGAGTAACCGCAATGAGCATATCTGCAAAGTGGCCATTTAGATTGGGTAAGACAGCCTCGATATCTTTTGTTGGTGCAAGAGAAGAAACAATAAAGTTTGTGCGATTTACACTAAAATGATTCGAAAAGAAATCCAGTAATCTGGCTTGTAACGGCTGCTTTGTTTTGATCGCTGAATATGCAATTTGTTCGGCAAGTTGCGCCGCCTCTCGGACCATTGCCAGCCTTGCTGTTTTTACTTCATCCTCATTGGCTGAGCCTTGTTGCATCACTCTTTTTTTAAGTAATTGCGATTTTGCGCTTGCTCTTAGCGCGTCTTCACTTCTCCACAGCGGCTCGCCTTTTGATGTAACAAGCTCATAAGGCGTCAATTGCTGATTCAAATAGGCGTGCGCCTCTCGCTTGCTCATCTGCACTAGCTTGCTTGCCTCACTTGGCAAGGCGCCGTATCCAAAACGATTGGCGGCAATAAAGCCATAAGCAGTTTTCATCTTTATCTATCAGCCCAATGCGTTATTTTATTTAGCTGACTTTTAGACTAGAGGCTGCGCTTAAAAACAACAAGCGACATTACACATTCTTTACATATTTTACCTAAGAATTACCGTCAAGTATTTTGAGCTTTCTGGCGAAGTGAATAAATCTTTATGGAAGCGTGATACTTTTGTGATGATTTTACCTTTTACTAATCGAGCGAGCGAAATTTGAGCTTGCAGTTTCTTTAATTGAATTGTTCACGCTACTTACATTAGAAAAGGACCTACCATGAAAAATCACGGCTTAATTAAAAAAGCACTCTCAGTGCCTGTAAGCGCAGCATTGATGTTGGTGTTTATAACAAATTCCCATGCTGCTCTTGTGGATGTCACGGTGACGATAGAAAATCTGGCACCTACAAATACCATTTCCTTCGCTCCGCTTCGACTTGGCTTCCACAATGGCACATTTGATGCGTTTGACGATGGCAGCGCTGCTTCTGATGCTATCGTATCAATAGCAGAAGGCGGCAGCGGCGTTGACTGGTTTGAAGCCTTCGCAGCAGCCGAACCTGACGCTGTATTAGGGACCGTTGCAGACGGTGGCCCGGCGGTGCCAAATGGAAATGCGGGTATTGGAAATATGTTTAGCTCCACAGCATCAAGCACCTTTCGAGTAGATACAAGCGAAAACGCTTTTTTTACATTTGCAAACATGGTTGTTCCCAGTAATGACTTATTTTTAGGAAACGACTCACCCATTCAACTTTTTGACGCGAGTGGCAATTTACTTGTTTCGCAGATTTTTCAGACGGCTGCAAACATTTGGGACGCCAATTCGGAAGTAGCTGACCCTGCAGCTGCCGCATTTGTAGTGGGTGGCGTAAACGGAGACAGAACTGAAGAAAATGGACTGATTGCCTTTGATTTTTCTGAACTTGGTGTCTTTGATGGTTTAACTACAGCAGCAGCTTATGACTTCGATTTTTCGGCGCTAGCTAGAGACACCGCTATCTATAGTATACGCTTTGATGCGCAATCGGTTATGGTGTCTGCCCCTACCGCATTTACTCTAATGTGTATCACTGCGTTGGGGCTATTAATCCGAAGAATGAATAAACACTGAAGCGACAACAATTCGCGTTTTTTAGCGCAACTTGGCGCTGCTGCTTATCTCGAATTAAGCTTATGTACTTTTTTACGCAAAACTGCGCCGCTTTAGCATAATATAAATGAAAAGCGGCGCTCCAATACTTGCAGTAAGCATGGATATCGGTAAGCTAACGGATGAAAAGTGCGTGTTAAAAATGGCACAGAGTACCATGACGCTCGCGCCAATTAGCGCACTAATTGGCATGACTATTTGATTGTTATTGCCATGAATACGCCTGACGAAGTGCGGCACCAACAAGCCTAAAAACGCGATAGAGCCCGCAACTGAAACACTCACACCAACTAAAATAGAGACCAGGATGATAACGCGCGTTTGTAATGTCCGCGTATTTACGCCAGACAGAATCGCATTTTGCTCGCCCAAATATAGTCTATTAAGCGAAGGACCAATGCGTATTAAAAATACCAAGGCGAACACGATTAAAATAGCGCTTATGCTCAAGGTGGTGTAATTACTATTATTAAGCGAACCCATCAACCAAAAAGTGAGGTTTTGCAAACTGTTAGGAGGCGCAACTAAAAACATCCAGCCAACCAACGCACTGCATAAGGTTGATATTGCAATACCCGCTAATATCACAGAGCTAACCGAGCCCCCCATCCAGCGGGCCATATAGAATATTAACAGTGCACTAACAAAGGCCCCTGTAAAGCATGCAATGGGTAAGAGATAAATATCTAAAACTGGGATAAATGATAAGCTTAATACACTGCCTGAAAGCAACAAAACCGCTGCCGCCATTAGCGATGCACCGCTTGTAATACCAATAATGCCTGGGTCTGCTAATGGATTGCGCAAAAGCACTTGCAGGCTAGCTGAAGCGCTACAAATCGCTGCGCCAACGAGCCATGCAGTGAGCAGGACCGGCACTTTTAACTGTATGAGTATATGTCGCTCAATTTGGTTAAAAACAATGTCAGGCGGTATCAGGTATATTAAGCTAAGAAGCAATAGCGACAAGGTATAAAAAATGTAAAGCTTCCTGGCAAGCCGCATTATTTGATTTTACTCTTAACTTGCAAGTTTCAGCAGTAAGCCGTCTGAAGCCTCTTCTATTAAATCCAATACAAGTTCAAAGCCTTTTAAACCCGCGTAATAAGGGTCGGGCACTTCCTCAAATTCACTTTCACAATGAGATAAAAAAAGGCTTATCTTATGATGGAGCTCTTCAGGACATTTTCGCTTTAAGTCGCTTACATTTTGATGATCCATAGCCACAATGTAATCAAATTCTTCAAAATCTGATTCAGCCACTTTGCGGCATTTAATAAGTGACAGGTCATAGCCACGGCTTCGGGCGACCTGTTGAGAGCGCTTATCGGGTGGAGCGCCAATGTGATAACCACCCGTTCCGGCCGAATCGATACGAACACTTACACCGCTTTTTTCGGCCTTGTCCCTGAATACGCCTTCTGCGGTCGGCGAGCGGCATATGTTGCCTAAACAAACAAATAGTACGGAGGGCGTTTGTTGAGATTGCACGTTACATCCTGGTAATGATTCTGTCGTTCGACATTAGTTGATATTCCTGCGCAAATTATATGCGAATATCGCTTTAGATGCATCCGCTAAATTCAGCTTCGCATTTTGCTATTAAGAGAAAGGATTGAAAGTCAGCGCTGTGTTCAAGAAACGCTTATAAGCAAAGCTATGCATCAAATTAAGCGTTGCATTAAAACTAAGTCTTTTTTGCGTTGTGCTTTTCTTTTTCGTCTTGCTCTCGTTTTACAAGCAAAAACGTAAGATACATTTTTGTAGGAAGTGACATGATCATGCCAACTGCGACCGTGATTGCGCTGATAAGAATGCCAGTCACCCCCATTTCTTCAATTGTTTTATTGAACATATGAAAATAAATGCCAAGTAAAATCAGGCAAATACCTGTCACCATTACAATTTTTAAAATATTTATCACTTTTGCATCATTCATACACTGCGCACAAGCTCCCTGTTGGGTCACTATCTCACTATAGATTAGCAGACCGTCGCACTTTTACTTTGATGCAAATCACTGAATCGTTACTTTAGAAGAGCCTTAAATGCTGGGCTTAACTTTATTTCGCCTCTCGCTGTGTGGCTTACCGAATTTTCGATGCCAGTATCCTCGGCAAAAGGCACTTCGGCCAGTAGTGGTGCTTTTATCAATGAACGAAGCGTATTCAGATTTTCTTGATAATACGGCATGTTTTGATCTAATTGATTTGCTATCCAGCCTACGCAATGCAACCCGTCTTTTTCGATGGTTTCGTAGCTTAATATGGCATGGTTTAAGCACCCCAATCGCATGCCCACCACCAAAATAACCGGCATTTTGTTACGGATCGCAAAATCGGACAGATACTGTCCTTTATTATTCAAAGGTAAACGCCAGCCGCCAGCACCTTCTATAAACAAAACATCGGCACCGCAGTCAAGTATCGCCTTATAGTGAGATTGAAGTTCTTCCAAATCTATGACTTGTCCAAGCTCGCTGGCTGCAATATGCGGGGCAATGGGCGGTTCATACGCAATGGGATTAATAAGTGAGTAGTCTACATCCAGGCTGCCTGCGGCAAGTAAATTAAGTGCGTCGTCATTACGCAAGCCTTCAGATGTGTTTGTGCAGCCCGCTGATATGGGCTTAAAGCCCAGTGTTTTAAATCCTTGTGCATTTAGCGCGTCAAGTAAAAGCGCTGTCACAAACGTTTTGCCAACGTCGGTGTCTGTTCCTGTGATAAATATACTTTTTGTCATGCCTAATAGAGTGTGCTTATTTTGTTAATAAAAAATGCTGCCTAAACGCCTTTGCGCCAATGCATAAACAGAACATGATATTCAAGTGAATACATGTCTTGCTCTCGTGACCACAAAGACTCCACTCGCTCAATTTCTCTTTTGCCAAGCATATTTGCTTTGGCCTTTGATAGAGCCGTATTTGCACCAATAGCTTTTAGGGATTTTAAGGCATGCAACAAGTTAGGATGCCAAGTGCTAAACTGCATGAGCTGTGTGGTGTTTTCTTCTATACTTCCTGCCGTGCTTTCTGCAATACGGCTTTCTGCAATACCGCTTTCCATATCCTCTTTAAGATTCTCATAAATACGTTCATTCCCTTTCGTAGCATACCTTTTGAGCCGCTCAAATGCAGATATCCAGCGTGATTTATCAGCAAAACGATTCAAACGAGAAGCGTAGCCAGCCCGCTCCCACGCTGATTCTAGAGAATAGAAAGAACCTTCTATCATAAAGGCAATAGATGCTTCGCCATGCGGTTTTAACACGCGGTGTATTTCGGCAAGACTGGAGAAAGGGTTTTCAGACCACTGCAAAGCCATACTTGAATATACTTTGTCGATGGATCTCGTCGCAAAGGGGAGCTCATTTGCATGGCCAAGGATAAAATGCTGCTTGTCTTCAACGCTTTTTGCTCGTTTAGTACGCATGTTCTCAGCATGCGCCTTTTGTCGCGCCTGTTGTAACATAGCAAATGACAGGTCCAGGTTGAACCACTGTGCAAACTGCCCCGATAGCATTAGCGCTAGCTGACCGGTACCACAACCTATATCCAGGGCAACTGAATTAGCGTAATTGCTGTTTGAAGACGGCTGACTCTTTTGCCAATCTACCAGTGCTTTGGCAATTCTTTGTTGGACTTGCGCATGTTTATCGTAATGTCTAGCTGCTCGACTAAAACCCTTTGCAATAGTATTGCTTTTAGCCGATAAGACTTGCCTTTGGTTTACCTCAGTTTCAACCTTGGCAGTAGGCAGTTTATCACGGAGTTCATGAGAAGCTTCCTTGTTATGCTTGTCATCAAGCACAGTCAGCATGCGTTTGTGCTCCAATTTTGTCTTTCGCGCAAAATGCAAAGTGCATCAACCAAAGTTTGAATATCTTGCCCCGAGTGCAAAGCAGAGAGCGTGATACGCAAACGTTCTTTGCCTTTTGCAACCGTCGGCGTTCGAATAGCCGGCGTATAAATACCCCATTCCATTAATTGCTCACTTGCTTGAGTACAATGTTGGCTAGTTTGCGAATCTGCAATAATAAGTGGCTGTATTGCGGTATCAGAAGCTAAGAATGGAAGCGCATGTTTTGCAATTAAGGATTTAAACAGCGCAATATTTTGCTGGAGCTTTTCTCGCTCTATACCTTTTTGCATTATTTCAATACTTTTTAAGGTAGCGTGAGCCTGGGCAGGCGGAATTGCAGTGCTGTAAACGTAATGCCTTGCAAAATTGATTAAAAAGTCGATTAGCGCTTTGCTTCCTGCAATAAAAGCGCCGGCTGTGCCTATCGCCTTTCCAAAAGTTGCCATAATGATATCAATCTGGTTTGAATCAATATTCAAGTGCTCGCATACGCCCAATCCATGTTTGCCAATTACACCAAAGCCATGCGCATCATCAATCATTAACATAAGATTTTTATCTGCTTTTTGGCTGCGCTTGAAATTTTGAGCTTGCGTTAGTACTTGAGCAATATCGCCGTCCATACTAAACACGCCTTCGGTTGCAAGCAGCGTAATTTGCTCTGCTTTTTGCGGATTTTCCAACTGCGTGCTGGCCGCTGCATCCAAGAGTTTTTGCATGTGGGCGGCATCGTTATGACGAAAACGGGAAAGGCGAGCATTCGCATGTAGCGCACCTTCAATAAAGCTGGCATGCATCAATTTATCGCAGATGATTTGTCCCTTATACCCGTGTTCTTGTGTATCGGTTCTGGCTATCTGATGACGTACTCCGCTGTCAGAATGAGGCAAAGTGCGCCTTGATGACTGCTTTGTTTGCGAAAAAAGTGCATGTATAAGCGCCTGGTTAGCCGCAAATCCACTATTAAACAAAAGCGCCGCCTCTTTATTGAACATTTGGGCAAGCGCATCTTCAAGTGCTTTGTGCGGCTGCATATACCCGCTTACTACTGACGAGGCAGTGCTACCCGCGCCATACAATGCAAGCCCTTCTGCATAGCTTTGTAATACATCTGGATGTTGGCTTAAGCCGAGATAGTCGTTACTGGCAAAATTTAAACAAGGCTTGCCATTGATCGTAACAATACCATCAGCATTTTGACTAACGAGCTTTCTGCTACGAAGTAAACCGTCGGCTTTACGCTTATCTAATGCAGCTTGTAAAACGTTATTGTGCAAAAATCATCCACCACTAGACGAATTGGCAGACATTTTGACCAATGAGCTTTTAGTGGCGTCAATATACAAATCTGCCTGTTGATTCTGCTGAATTTCTTCAGTGAGGGCTGCGTCAATCGCCTCATCAGAAAAACTTTTTGTTTGCTGCGAGTTTATGCCGAGCTTTTTAAATAACATAACATCTTCATGTGTTTCGGGATTAGAAGTCGTGAGCAACTTGCAACCATAAAATATGGAATTAGCTCCCGCCATAAAGCAAAGTGCCTGCATCTGTTCGTTCATCGATTCTCTGCCGGCCGACAAACGAACATAGCTTTTCGGCATCATTATTCGCGCCACTGCAATCGTGCGAATAAACTCAAAAGGCTCCAAATCTTCAACGCTATCAAGTGGAGTCCCTTTTACTTTTACCAGCATATTAATTGGCACGCTTTCAGGATGCCGCTGCAAATTGGCCAATTGGATAAGCAAACTTGAGCGGTCGTTTGCGCTTTCGCCCATTCCGACTATACCGCCAGAACACACATGCATGCCTGCCTCACGCACATGCTCAAGTGTATCAAGCCTGTCTTGATACGTTCGGGTGGTGATAATTTCGCCGTAAAACTCCGGTGATGTATCTAAATTATGATTGTAATAATCCAGCCCTGCCTGCTTTAGTGCGATGGCTTGTTCGCGCGTTAACATACCAAGCGTCATGCAGGTTTCGAGTCCTAATGACTTTACTTCCCGAATCATATCGGCAACATATGGGATGTCTCTGTCTTTTGGATTTCGCCATGCTGCGCCCATGCAAAAACGCGTCGAGCCAGCCGCTTTGGCCTCTTTCGCACGCTGAATGACCTTTTCAATTTCCAGTAATCGCTCTTTTTCCAAGCCGGTATCGTAACGTGCACTCTGCGGACAATATTTGCAATCTTCAGGGCAGGCACCGGTTTTTATTGACAGCAGTGTACTTACCTGAACATGATTAGGGTCAAAGTGTTCACGATGGATGGATTGCGCTTTAAATACCAGATCGTTGAAAGGTAAGTTAAATAGTGCATTGACCTCTTCCAGAGTCCAGTCATGACGCAACTTATCTTCAAAATTGTGTTTTTTACTTGGATAAGCGGACGCCGTCGAAGAATGTAGTGTTTGCTCATCTTTGCTTGACGATGAATGGACGAGAGATTCAGACATAAAAAGGTTTACTCATAAGTTGTATGGCACTAGTCTATGCCCAGTCATTAATTTGTCAATTCAAGTGAAGAACAAAGTTTTACTAAAGGTTAAAATTTGAGCAACCCACTAAAGCACTTTTCATTGAGCAATACCGAGTTTGATAAACAACACATTTGGCATCCTTACACCTCGGCAACGGCCCCTCTGCCGTGCTATGAAGTGACAGGAGCAAAAGGTGCGGAACTTACCTTGATAGCACAATCAGGGAAAGAAGCGACGGTGGTAGATGGCATGTCTTCGTGGTGGTGCACCATTCATGGTTACAATCACCCCGTCTTGAACGCAGCCGTTAACGATCAGCTTAATAAATTTTCGCACGTCATGTTTGGCGGCTTAACGCACGAACCTGCGATAAATTTATGTAAGCGCCTGCTTGATATTGTTCCGCAAGGCTTAAACCGCGTATTTCTGGCTGACTCAGGCTCCGTATCTATTGAGGTCGCCATCAAAATGGCCATTCAATATTGGGCCTGTCAGGGAAGAGAAGAAAAATCAAAGTTGATTACGCCCCGCGGCGGTTATCATGGTGATACCTTTGCAGCCATGTCTGTTTGCGATCCGGTAAATGGCATGCACTCATTGTTTAAAAAAACGCTCATTCAGCATTTTTTCGCGCCAGCGCCTCAAATCCCTTTTCATCAAAACTGGCATCCAGATGAAATTGCGCCAATGCGAGATATATTTGAGCAGCATCATCACGAAGTTGCCGCGCTTATTCTTGAGCCGGTGGTTCAAGGTGCAGGCGGTATGCGTCTTTATCACCCTGAATACGTTAAACAGTGTCGGCAGCTTTGTGATGAATATGATGTTTTGCTCATTTGTGACGAAATCGCCACTGGATTTGGTCGCACAGGAGAGCTTTTTGCCTGTAATCATGCTGACATTTCACCTGACATACTCTGCATCGGTAAAGCGCTTACCGGCGGCTATATGACCCTCGCTGCTGCAATTTGTACTGAAGAAGTTGCCTTGGGCGTATGCGAGGGTGAACCTGGCGTTTTTATGCATGGCCCTACATTTATGGGTAATCCGCTTGCCTGCTCGGTAGCTAGCGCCAGTATCGACCTATTGTTGAACGGCATATGGGAAGGTGAAGGCTGGCAAAAGAATGTAAAACGTATTGAGAGCTTACTTGAGGATGGTCTGCGTCCACTTTCACAGCACCCGAAAGTTGCAGACGTACGCTGCCTTGGCGCAATTGGCGTTGTCGAAATGAAGCAAGCTGTGGATGTTGCACAAATTCAGTCAGAGTTTGTAAAAAAGGGCGCATGGATACGCCCTTTTGGTAAACTGATTTATGTGATGCCACCTTTTGTCTGTTCCAATGAGCAGATTGCTACCCTTATTGAAGCCATTCATTACGGCGTTACCAAATTACCTTAAATGCAGTGGATAATTCCTGAGATAGAAAGCAAGCGCTCAATTAATCGTTTGACCTAAAGTCCGCTGCGTTCAAACCGTGCTTTTTCATTAATTTGTGCATATCGGTGCGGTTTCGACCTGCCATATCCGATGCACGCGTTACGTTACCGTCGGTTAATTGCAATAAGCGACACAAATAACGGTACTCAAAGGAGTCTCGCGCTTCGGTAAGTGTTGGCCAATACTCCGTTTCTTGCGAAAGCGCCTGTTCCACCAAAGACACCGGGATAATTTTCGAATTGGTCAGCGCCACACAGCGCTCCACTACGTTGACTAACTGACGCACATTCCCTGGCCAATCAGCTTTGGTAAGTCGATTAATGGCATCATCGGCAAATTTTCGTACGTTAATACCGTGCTTTTTCGCGCTTTCTTTAAGCAAATAATCAGCAAGAAGCGGGATATCCTCAAAACGGTCTTTTAAGCGAGGAATATCCAAATTCACCACATTTAAGCGGTAGTACAAGTCTTCCCTGAATTCGTTTTCCTGCATCGCTTCTTGCAGATTTTTATGCGTTGCCGAAATGATACGCACATCAATATCCACGGTCGTTGTGCTTCCAACTGGCCGAATAGAACGTTCTTGCAGAGCGCGTAAAAGCTTTACTTGCAGCGCCATTGGCATGTCGCCAATCTCATCTAAAAATAGCGTTCCGCCATCAGCTTCTTTAAATAAGCCTGGATTTGCCTGAATCGCCCCGGTAAAGGCACCTTTTGCATGACCAAACAATTCTGATTCCAATAGGTTTTCAGGTAGTGCTCCACAGTTAATTGCCACAAAAGGTTTATCTTTTCGGCTTGAGGCTTTGTGAATAGCTTTAGCTAATAGTTCTTTACCTGTGCCGCTTGCACCGTTAATAAGCACGCTGACGTTTTTGTCTGCTACCTGTTCGGCCTGCTTAAGCAGTTTAATCATATCAGGTGAGCGCGTAATTATGTCGCTGCACCAATCGCCCAAATCATTTTTTTGGGTTTGGCTAATTGCTCTTAATAAAATGCGCCGTAATTCTTCATGATCAACTGGCTTGGTTAAAAAACTAAACACACCGCGTTGTGTTGCGGCTACGGCCTCTTTAATCGTACCGTGAGCCGTCATTAAAATAACCGGCAAGTCGCGATGCTGGGCAAGCACCTCATCAAAAAGTGCCAGCCCATCCATGCCAGGCATACGCAAATCACTTAACACCACATCAAAATCGTTATTGAACATTAGCCTTAGCGCCTGCGTGCCATTATCCACACTTGTTACATTAAAGCCTTCAGCTTCCAATCGAATCGACATCAAGCGCAATAGATTTTCATCATCATCAACGAGCAATAAATTGGGTTTTTTATCAGGTGTCGTGCTTATTTGCTTGGGATCCAAATTAATTACTCCTTTTATCGTCTGACATACTGGCTTCGATCTTGAGCAGTTGCTCAACTTGCTCTTGTTGCTTTTTCATCTCGGCCTGACGTGCTTCCAAGGTTCGTTGAAGTTCATTGATGGTTCGTTCCTGTCGCGCATTAACGCGACTAAGAATGGTAATAGCTGACTCAAGCTCTAACATCTGCTGCGAAGGGATTTCAACAATCACTCGCGCAAGCTCGTACATTGGCGCTTCCATTCGCTCTTTGAGTTCATCGAACCAATTTTGCGCGCGTAAGCGGTTCGTGTACGGGGTATCGACTGCCTGACTAAGTAAAATTTTCTGCAGTTTATCGTAAGGTTCATCGCCTAATAATTTGATAGATTCCATTCGGGTTTGCCAAGGCGTTTTTTCCGCTTCAATCAAAAATGCTGTCCACGTTCCAAGCTTACAAAATTCATAAAATTGTTCTCTCGCTGGCTCTGACTCACACAAATCGGTTGAAGGTTTAATGGCTTCAATTGTTTCAGATTTACCGCGGGGATGCTCAAATACCTCACATCCCGCAAGAAAGATAATGACTATGCAACACAATACCACTTTCATTAACTACTCACCTCTTGGCAAGCGCACTCTAAAGCACACTTCATTTTCGTGTCTGTCAACAATGATGACGTCACCATTTAGCAGTCTCGCGCAATCGGCAACAATTGAAAGTCCCAAACCTGCGCCCATTACTTTATCATTGCGTTTGTCTTTTCCGCGCTTAAAAGGTTCAAAAATCTCTGCTCGAGCTTCCATCGAAATGGGGGTGCCTTCATTCATGACGTCTATCATGACATGTTGATTATTTTGCGACACTTCAATGCCTATTTCAGAATCTGTTTTCGCATACGCAATGGCGTTTGACACCAGATTATCCAGAATACGTCGCAACAGTTCTTCATCACTGACCACTTTCACTTTTTCATCAATAGTGGTGTGTATTGTTTGATGATTTTGAGACAGCAGAAGCTTGTATTCACTGGCGCAATCTTCAATCATATCGGCTATATCAATGGGCCTGAATGTCGGTTCAGCTTGCTGGAGCAACGCGTTATAATCGAGCAGTTTGACCACCAAAAGATTTAAGCGTTCAGTAGAACTATTTAGCAATCCCACCACTTCAGCCTGGCCGCTGGATAATCTACCCACCACTTCGTTCTCTAAAATGGCGCAGCCTTCTTTTATGCTTGCAAGTGGCGTTTTCAATTCATGAGATGCATGGCGAAGTAGCGCAGTTCTGACCTTTTCCAACTGTTGCAAGCGATCATTTAACCAAAATAGGTCTTTTTCAACGGCCATTAACTCCCGCGGGGCAGAAGCTGATTTTTCAGGTAATTTTTGACTGGATGATGCAATTGCATGAATAATTTCCTGGAGTTTTCTGACGGGCTTGACGATAAGTTGGGCTGCAACCAGAATAAGCGCAAGTGACAAGAGTACAAGCAAGCCCGTTGACCAACCCTGACGGCGCTGAATATTTTCGAAATGTTCTTGTTGTTCTTGAACTCTGATTTTTACCGCATTTCCCACCTGGTCTTTTATGGTATCGATGGATTGTGAGAAGCGCGCTAATTGTGCATTGACAAGCAATTGGTCATTAAATTCATCGTACTCTTTTAACCTGGATACATGTCCTGTCATCACCGAACATTCGCTCAGCCCGCCCAACATGTTGCACAAAAACTTCAATTTGTCTTCAAAACGAACAATGGCAAAATCGGCCAGCTCTTCAAGCTGGGGATTAGGAAGTACCTGATACTGCTTAATATAGCGCTCAACATCATCGCCAATAAGTTCAAGATCACGAAGTTCAATGCCCACAGAGACAAAGAATTGCGTATTAAGGGTGGTTACGTAGCTAACATCGTCGAAGTCTTGTTGGCTCTGCCAGAGTAATGCGATTAAAGGCACTAAAGCCACCATGTAGCTTCCAAGCACCAACTGACGTAACGAGCGTATCTGCACTTTGTTAACCGTATCAAACTTCCCTATTGCTAGAATTGCATAGCTAAGCAATTGCATCAACTAATAATCGCTCAAATAAAAAGGGGACGCCCGCCACTCGCAAAGCAAAGCGCCCCACTAAAACTCAAATGAACGCCAACTTACTCCTGTAAAAAAGGACTAGACAGCATTTCATCCATACTTATATAGCCATCTTCATTGATGTCTATGCGGGTAAAGTTTTCCAATAATTTGGCATGGCCTGCGGCTTCTCTGAGCGAAATCAAACCATCTTGGTCTCGATCAAGCGCTATGAAGAGGCTCTCCTGCGCAGTCACTTTCGAAACGGACGATATGGCTTGCAATACCAGCACACTCATGCCCACTATTAATAACTTTTTGTACATTCTCATTACCGTTTCCCCGCATGATACTAATGTCTTTTATTTCTATGCGCCTTTAATCCTGAGCAGTTCCAGACTTGGCATGGGCATAGCGCTTTGACATAGCTTTTAGCTGATGCGAGTTTGCCTGTTGACGACGTCAAATCAGTAAATGATTTTGTTTTCGTTCTGATTCTTATGTGCTGATTGGTATACAAGCGCTGTGCCAATATTTAATTATTATTTATTTTCAATAACTTACGATAAAACAAAACATTTATCACTCTTCTTTGTGTTGCTATTTTGCAACGTCAGCAAGTAAGAAGAGGACAGAGTTAAGGTAAAAGTGGCTCAAACGACCTAATAAACCTGAGCTAGCAGGATGTTGCTAATCACTCACATGTGGAGTTGTTTTGGGGTCGTTTTGTAGGTTTTTTAGTGAACGGCGACAAGATAAATTGAAAAAAGACTAACTAAGGAAATAACACTAAGAATTATCAGATTAAAACCAAAGCGATCGGAGCTTCGTCGGTTGCGTCTTGCTCTTAACACAATACTTATTAAACTCAGAGCTAAGCACAATTGAAGTAAAAGCAACAAGCGTTCAAGATGGTGTTGCGACCATACTTCCCTGCCCTCGATGTTCCAGTATTGCTGTACGCCGGTAATAAATTCCGGTCTGGCATAGTGAAACACCACCAAAGCCATGACCAAGGTTAGCCAACCTACCGCGTTTAATCCGATAACCAGTCGATAAAAGGCATCTCGCTCCCGAGCTATGACACGTCTTTCACGTCTTACTTTCGATAAGCGGACATGCGACTGCTGATCAATTTCTTTATGATCCTGCCGCATTATTCTCTTCCCTAGACAACGAGCATTTTATTTTAAGCATTTTTCGTAATTTTTGTATTTTTAGGAGCTGCACTAGTGGCATCCTCTTCACTGATAAGTATACTAAGGTCCTTTTATATATAAATGCAAATTACGAGCACTGATAAAACAAACGTACTCGCTTGGTAAATGGAGACCTTTATGATCACAGCGCCAGTCGCCGAAGTTTTGGCTGGAAAATTTGAAACAGGTAGCAGTATTAGAGTACAAGGTTGGGTGCGTACAAAACGCGACTCTAAAGCCGGCCTGTCGTTTATTGCGCTTCACGATGGGAGCTGCTTTGATCCAATACAGGTTGTTGCACTAAATACGCTTGATAATTATAAAGATGTGTTGCGCTTGACTACTGGTTGCTCGCTTCAGGTGATTGGAGTGGTGAAGCAGTCTGAAGGTAAAGGTCAGGCAGTTGAAATAGAAGCCAGTCAGATAGACGTTGTTGGATGGGTAGAAAACCCAGACACCTACCCAATGGCTGCTAAGCGACATAGTATTGAATATCTTCGAGAACACGCCCATTTACGACCGCGAACCAACATTATTGGTGCCGTCACTCGCGTTAGAAACTGTTTATCGCAGGCAATTCACCGATTTTTTCACGAAAGTGGCTATTTTTGGATAAGTACGCCGATATTGACAGCATCTGATACCGAAGGTGCAGGTGAAATGTTTCGAGTATCCACTCTTGATATGATGAACTTGCCACGCAACGATAAAGGCGGGGTTGATTATTCTCAGGACTTTTTCGGAAAAGAAACCTTTTTAACGGTATCTGGCCAGTTGAATGTGGAGACATATTGTAGCGCAATGTCAAAAGTCTATACTTTTGGTCCTACGTTTCGTGCTGAAAACTCCAATACAAGTCGTCATTTGGCCGAATTTTGGATGATTGAGCCAGAGGTTGCATTTGCAGACCTTTCTACCATCGCACAGCTTGCAGAAGATATGCTTAAATACGTGTTTAAAGCCGTGCTAGAAGAACGCGCTGACGACATGGCGTTTTTTGAGCAACGCGTTAACAAGGACGTCATTAAACGCATGCAGTCTGTGATTGATTCTGATTTTGTTAGAATGGACTACACGGATGCTATCGACATTCTGCAAAAGAGCGGTCGCGAATTTGAGTTTCCTGTTGAGTGGGGTGTTGATTTATCGTCCGAACACGAGCGCTATATTGCAGAAGAGCATGTAGGTGCGCCGGTAATTATGCAAAACTATCCTAAAGATATTAAAGCGTTTTACATGCGCATTAATGACGATAATAAAACCGTAGCGGCAATGGATGTACTTGCGCCGGGTATTGGTGAAATTATTGGCGGCTCGCAGCGTGAGGAGCGTTTAGAAGTTTTTGATAGGCGTCTTGCTGAAATGAACCTGAGCGCAGAAGATTATGCCTGGTATCGCGACCTGCGCCGTTATGGCACAGTACCCCATGCTGGCTTTGGTTTAGGTTTTGAAAGACTGGTCGCTTACGTAACTGGTGTTGCTAACGTCAGAGACGTCATTCCCTTCCCGCGCACACCTGGCAACGCTAACTATTAATTGCAAACAATAGCGCGTCGATACAGGGCGGGATGCGTCGCGATTGACACAATCGCACCCCGCCGTGCTAACGCAGTTAATTTTACGAAGAATTAACAATTTTAACCAATCTCTTGGCGAAAAAGACTACTTTAAATAAGTGGTCTTTTTTTTCGTCTCTTGCATATTTGATAAAAGCCTTATCAGACGAGTCCTGTATCCAATTTTATATATTTCGTTACATTTGGCACATACCTTGTACACACCTCACCTATATAGTGTAAGC
Source organism: Ningiella ruwaisensis (assembly GCF_004798935.1). Lineage (GTDB taxonomy): Bacteria > Pseudomonadota > Gammaproteobacteria > Enterobacterales > Alteromonadaceae > Glaciecola > Glaciecola ruwaisensis. The sequence continues at coordinate 113,245 of NZ_RAHT01000006.1, forward strand.
GTACTCATTTAGGAAGAGACTTCATGAACAACAAACTTATTCAATTTTTAGCCTTTATTGCCGTGATTATTATCGGTGTTGCGGTAATGATAGGCATCGAAGCTACAGCACAGAACAGTGAACAAAAAGAAGCCGTAGATACCCGTCCAATTGTAAGCGTCGAAGCGCTGGTACCAATCAATCATGACGTGCTTATATCAAGTTTTGGAGAAGTGAAGCCTTTAGAAACGACTACTCTTGCTGCACAAGTCAACGGTGAAGTGCTTAACTGGAATCCTCAGTTTGTAGAAGGTGGCGTGGTTAAACGTGGCGAGGTGCTTTTTACCATTGAACCAGAAGCCTATGAAGCAGCGGTATTACAAGCTGAAGCGCAGGTTTCTCTGGCACAGGCGACACTGACTGAAGAACTCGCCAGACAACAGGTCGCAAAACGCGAAGCCCGAAATATTGGTGAAAATAGCGTAAGTGACCTGTACCTGCGAAAGCCTCAAGTGTTAAGTGCCCAGGCACAACTTAAATCGGCAGAGGCAGCGTTACGGATTGCCAAACGAAATCTGGCAAAAACTCAGGTCACAGCGCCTTATGATGCGCTGGTTATGGCACGCTCAATTGGTTCAGGTCAATATGTAAGTGCAGGAATGAAAGTGGCTGAATTAAGCAACATTGAAAGCGCTGAAATTATTATACCTGTGGCGGGTTTTGATCGCCCGTTTTTGCAGGATGATATGGCTGGTATTGAAGCAGTGGTAACGACTAAAGATCGCGCGCCCATCACCCGCTCGGGTTTGGTCAACCGTGACCTGGGTGTGCTCGACGAATCCACAAGAATGTTGCACTTGGTTGTTCGTATCGAAGACCCTTACAGCCTTGAAAGTGATGCACCGGCACTAAAATTCGGCTCCTACGTTGAGGTAAACGTAAAAGGCAAGCAACTTCAGAACGTATTTAAAGTCCCCCAATCGCTTGTAAACAACCGTAAAATCTGGCTATTGGATGAAGATGACAAGCTTCAGTCGCATCCGGTGGAAGTGATTAGAGAAGAAGGCAGTTATTTCTTTATTTCAGACGGTGTCTCTGCTGATGACCGCTTAGTCAGAGGATTACCTGAATATCCACAAAATGGCATGCAAGTCAGGGTAAAAAATCCTGATCAAGCTCTGATCTCATACAACCAATAGGAGGGAGTAAAGCATGTCAACATCAAACGAAACATCACAAGCGTCCGAAAACAAGCCACTTCCTTCCGGTCTGATTTCGTTCTTTGCGCAAAACTCTGTCGCCGCGAATCTCTTGATGGGATTTATTATTATCATGGGGTTAATTAGTTACTTCACTATTCAAAAACAAATGTTTCCGAATATTGAAATCAACTACATTAACGCTTATGTCTCCTATCCCGGTGCCTCCCCTAAAGAGATAGAAGAGAACATCATTATCAAAATTGAAGAGTCGCTGACTGATGTGACAGAAATAAAAAAGTCAATTGGTCGTTCCTGGCGCGGTGGTGGCCGCGTGACAATGGAAATCCATACCAGTGAACACTTGCCAGACGTACTCGATAAAGTTAAGGCAAGAATTGACGGAATTGCGACATTCCCGGCATCTATGGAACCCATTACCGTCCAGCAAATTGAGTGGCAGCAAGAAGTGATGGAGCTTGCGGTGGTGGGTGATTTACCCCTTGCCGACCTCAAACCTATCGCTGAACAACTTGAAGAAGAACTGCTTCAATTGAGTAATGTGCAGTTAGCCAGTGCAGGTAGTCCTCAAGACGAAATTGGTATTGAGGTTCGTCCTGAAATGCTCCGCAAATATAATTTAACCATTAGCGATATTAGTACAGCCATTCGTCGCTATTCTGCGAATTTTTCGGCCGGTCAAATTCGAAGCGACAGCGGAATGATAGCGGTTCGCGTTGAAAATCAGTTCTACAACGGAGAAGAATTTCGCAATATTCCGGTAAAGGTGGGTGAAGGCGGTGCAAAAGTTCTGCTCAAAGACGTAGCAGATATCAACGACGGATTTACCGAAGGTGAGCGCTATTTTAAATACAATGGCGAAAACGCAATTTACATGGATGTAAGCGCGACAAAATCACAGAACATTTTGCCGGTTGCCGATTCGGTGCGAAGTTTTGTTGAAGCACGCAATAAAACCCTTCCTCAAGGCGTGGAGCTTAAAATCTTAGTTGATATGACCTACTACCTGAACGGTCGTCTTGACATGATGCTGAACAATCTGGCGCAAGGTGCGGTTCTTGTCTTCATTATGCTGGCTATCTTTTTGCGCGTAAAGCTTGCTGCCTGGGTGATGATTGGACTACCAGTGTGCTTTTTGGGTGCCATGATGGTGATGCCTTTTGTCGGTATTACCATCAATATTCTCTCACTATTCGCCTTTATCATGGTGCTTGGTATAGTGGTTGACGATGCCATTGTTATCGGGGAGAGCGCCTATACCGAGATTGAGTCTAAAGGCGGCGGTGTGCATAACGTTGTGGTGGGTGCCAAACGCGTTGCAACCCCTGCTACTTTCGGCGTGCTGACTACCATCGCCGTGTTTGCGCCCTTTGCTTTTGCAAGCGGCCCAATGGGCGACTTTTTTATCAATATTGCAGGTGTAGCTATTTTGTGCCTGATTTTTTCACTCATTGAATCTAAGCTCATTTTACCTGCCCACATCGCTCATTCTAATTTTGGTCCATTAAAAGAAAATGGCTGGCGCATGCGCTTCAATGCGCTTTATTTTGGTTTTATAAACGGCCCCTATAAACGTTTTGTTACTTGGTGCACCAATTGGAGATGGCCCGTGTTCGGTGCATTTTTCGCCCTAATCCTGGCAGCCGCTGGACTCATAGGAGGCAATTACGTTCGATTGGTGCCAGAACCAAAGGTTCCGCACGACTTTCCGCAGATTAATATCGAAATGAGTGAAACCGTGTCTGACGAAGTAACGATTCAAGCTCTGCAAGCCATTGAACAGGTTGTTCTGGATGTTGATAAACAAATCGAAGAAGAGTTTGGTAACGGCATGGTACGCGATATTTTGGTGTGGAATAACGATCGCACAGAAGGTCGTTTGCTTGCGCCACTTGTAGATGAAGAACTGCGACCTATCGATACCTTTGAACTGGCTCGTCGCTGGCGTGAAGCGCTTCCTGAAATTGCCGGCATGAAATCCATAACGATACGCGATGACGTAAACGGCGGTGGGGATGATGGTGAATTTGGCTACATGCTCTTCGGTTCTGATATTGCCACATTAAACGCCGCCGGTCGGATGTTTATTGACCAGCTTCAGCTACAAAAAGGCGTATTTGACGTTAGTTCAACCATTGACCCAGACAGTAAAGAAGTGCAGCTACAGCTTAAACCTGTTGCGTATGATTTAGGCCTGGATTTGAGCACGATTGCAGCTCAGGTGGGCGCCAGCTTCTACGGTGGTGAAGCACAGCGAGTATTGCGCGATGGCGAGGAAGTTCGTGTAATGGTTCGCTATCCCAGACTGACTCGCGAGCGTTTTGCAGATTTGAAGTATGCAGTAATCACCACGCCAAGTGGTCAGGAGGTTATGTTAGGTGATGTGGTCGATTTGTACGAAGCACCAGGGATTAGTTATATCCGAAGAGAAGGTGGCTTTAGAAGTGTCTACATCTGGGGTTCGATTGATGAAGAAGTTATTGAGCCCAACGAGGTGGTCAACAACATAAGAGAAACCCTGCTTCCTGCAATGAAAGAAGCCTATCCATCTGTAAAAACCGAATTAGGCGGCAAGATTGAAGAGCAACAAGCGCAGCAAACTGAACAGCTTCTGTTCTTTGCGGCCGGCATGGTGATGGTGTACATCCTGCTTGCTGTGCCCTTAAAAAGCTATTCACAGCCATTGATCATAATGTCGGTAATACCCTTTAGTTTTACCGGCGCGGTATTCGGTCACTTTATGTTTGGATTGGATATTAGTATGTTTTCGTCTTTTGGTTTAATTGCCGCAGCAGGGGTGGTGATCAATGACTCGCTGGTTATGACGGATTTTGTTAACCAGCGCAGGGAGCAAGGGTATTCAATTAAAGAAGCGGTGATAGAGGCAGGTTGTGCGCGCTTTAGAGCAATTACATTGACCTCTATTACCACCTTTGCTGGCGTGTTACCGATCATGTTTGAAACCAGCCTTCAAGCCGCGTTTGTAATTCCAATGGCGGTATCTTTGGGCTTTGCGGTCATGTATGCCACACTGGTAACCTTGCTACTAGTCCCTTGCTTGTATTTGATGTTGCACGACATAAAGTCCATATTCAAACGCAAGAAAAAGCCAACGCAAGCCATTTCAGGCGAAGTCGGCTCGGTATTGAAGTAAGCGACTTTTAGCGAATTAGGTCAGAAAAACGCTGACTTAAAATAAAAATCTCAATAAAGCGGATGCTAAATGCATCCGCTTTTTTCTTTTTTCGCTTCACAATAAATTAACTTAATCTACATCATAAAATGTTCAGAAAAATCTAAACCTTTGTCCGTTTAGTCCGTTAACCTTACATGAATCCAGCTCGTCAGTTTTATGCAAGGAATGACTTAGAAAAGCATGTTTAATCAAAGCTCATTGCGCGTATTAGTGGTCGATGATTCCTCTTTGATGAGGCGGCATATCTGTGACACCTTAAGCGAGCATGGTATGACAATAGAAGTGGCAAAGGACGGGCAGGATTGTCTGGAAAAGATCCCGCAGTTTAGACCCGATGTTATTACCCTAGATATTAATATGCCGGTCATGGACGGTTTTGAGTGCTTAAAAAAAATTATGAGTAACTCTCCCCTTCCGGTGCTAATCGTTTCCTCATTAAGCCAGGAAGGTGCGAGTGAAACGCTCAAAGCCCTTGAGCTTGGCGCAGTGGATTATGTTGCGAAACCTCATGGCCCTGTTTCTTTGTCATTGAAGCGCTCTAAATACATGCTGGTAGAAAAAGTGAAAGCCGCCAGCAAAGCCCGAGTCAACCGAAAAACTACGCATATTCGTCCTTTATCAGTCGACACACCTCGCGGCCTATTACATAAAGCTGAAACACCTCAGAACGAAGTATTGCCTCAACGAATAAGAGATTACCGCGCTTCTGTAACACAAAACTGTGAGCTTATTATTATTGGCGTATCAACAGGCGGGCCTGCCAGTTTGCAAGAAATCATCCCCCAGCTGCCAGCCAATTTTCCCATACCAATTGTTATTGCGCAGCACATGCCAGCGCGTTTCACACAAGTATTTGCTCAGCGACTGGATAAGTTATCAAATGTTACTGTGCAAGAGTTATCCAATCGCGTCGAGCTACAAGCTGGAAAGGTTTACATTGCGCAAGGTGATGCGAATGTAGAAGTGTACTCGCAAGGCGGCAAATTGTGCGCAAAACCAAATACTGATGTCTCCCCATACATTTGGAAGCCAAGCATAACGCATTTAGTTGAGAGTGCTTTATCGAGTTTAAGCGCACGCAAAATATGCTGTGTGCAGCTCACCGGCATGGGTGATGATGGCGCGAAAGCGATGGCAAAAGCACATAGCCTTGGAGCCATCACCATTGCTGAATCTGAACAAACCTCGGTTGTTTACGGAATGCCGAAAGAGCTTGTAAAATTAAATGGAGCGAGTAAGGTATTGCCGAATTACGATATCAGTAAAGCATTGATGTCTCTTTAAATTCTCATCTTATAATCGTTTGGGTTGGCTGTGGAAAAATCAGAATTTATTCAAATTCGTCGTTTTATCGTGAAATTAGGCAAAATGCTGCACAAGTACGGCACTCCCGCCTTCAGATTAGAAGCCCACTTGAGCGAAGTTGCGAGCTATTTAGGCGTGCACGCCAGCTTTATTTCTACGCCTACCTCCTTAACTTATGTCATTTGGTCAGATAAGCATGAAGATGAGTATACACATGCCGCCCGGGTGCAACCTGGTGATATCGACTTAGGTTCTTTGTCTCGCACAGATGAGTTAGTAAACAAGCTGTTAAGCGGCGAATTAAGTCTTTCTCAAGCCGATGCTGAACTTAGCGCAATTGATGAGCTTCCGCCTTTTTACCACCCTGTGCTTGAGTTCTTTGCTTTTGGCCTATCTACCGGTTCTTTTGCGATTGTGATGGGATCAAGTTTTGACGATGCCTTTGCTGCTGGTGCCATTGGTCTTGTGATGTACCTGATTTATTACTTTTCGACAAAAAGTAAGCGTGTTGCTCTAATGCTTGAGCCTGCGGTTGCCCTAATTGCAGGTATATGCGCTTGTGCGATCAGCGCCTTTGTTGACCCCGCCATCAACATCCGGCTGGTGGTGCTATCATCCATCATTATCTTTATTCCGGGACTGGCATTGACCATCGGCTTAGCCGAATTATCTTCTCGAAATTTAGTCTCTGGCACAGCCAGGGTTATGGATGCGCTGATGCAGCTATTTAAGCTGTACTTTGGCGCATTTTTAGGTATTGCTATCGGATTTTGGCTGTTCAGTGAAGTGGCCATGACGCCGACCAAACCTACCCCTTTTTGGGCCATCATTGCAGCGGTATTTATTCTATGTTCTGCCTTGGTTGTTATTTTTAAACTCAGACTAAAGCACGCGCCATGGGCAATTATTTGCGGGATTTTAGGTTATTTTGGTACCTACTGGGCCTCAAAATATTTAGAGTTTGGTTTGGGTACATTTGTAGGGGCTTTCGCCGTTGGCGTATATGCTAATCTGTTCACGCGCCTGGCACATGCCCCCGCAAGTATTGTTCTAATGCAGGGACTGATTGTATTGGTACCCGGCTCTAAAACCTATATTGGGCTGAATTCATTTGTATCGGGGCAGGATTTTATGCAAACAGAGCATATCGGTCAGGAAACCTTTGTCATTTTTATGTCTCTAGTGGCCGGTTTGTTATTTGCAAATGTGATTGTGCCAACTAAAAAAGCACTTTAGGCAACATTTTCATTACTTGCCCGGCATTTATTTCTCCCTGAGCTTTTTGCTTTGTACAGGGCTTCATCTGCCCTCTCGAGCCACTCGTAAGTGCTCTCGCCTGTTTCATATTCTGCAATGCCTGCAGAGGTAGTGATGCGTAAATCCTTTAAGTGCCATTGCGTTTGCTCTATTTCGAAGGCAAGCTGCTTAGCGACGCTTTTTGCTTCAAACAGCTTTGTATCCTCAAGAATTAAAACAAACTCTTCTCCCCCAAGTCGATATAAGCTATCGGTAACGCGGATCCGCGTTTTGATTACGCTGGCAAAGCGTTTAAGCACCTCATCGCCGCAAGCGTGACCATGTTGGTCATTTACCTGTTTAAAATAGTCAATATCAAAAATAACCAGTGAACAGCTCAACTGGTCATTACGTTTAATGCGCTGAGTGATTTCCAGCAGCTTTTCTTCCAGTTTTCGCCGATTGCCGGTTTCAGTGAGGGGGTCGGTTGTGGCAAGTTGTTCCAGAAATTGCGCCTGTTGCCTCATTCGGTTTGAGAATGCATAGCAAAATAGAAAGGTTGCAGTTGCCGTAATACTGAAAGTTAGTAAAAACAACGGGCTGGATTCCTGCCAAATCATGGCAAGCACTACTAGTAAAAAGGTCAGCGTAAGCGTCGCTGCAAATTTGGGGCGCAGAAGGAAGAAGGTAGTTGTAAGCGCCGGATAAACCCAGTGAATATTTTGCGCGCCTTTTAAAAAGATTGTACCCGTCATCACAATGACGGTCAGAAGCGCAAGCCCCGTGCGAGTTAGATCAGACTTTTTGGTGATGTAAGCATGTAGAAACAACACAAAGGTAATAAAAACAGCCACAGCATTCATTGCTGCGTGCGCATAGTCTTCTTGCAAGACGCGCAAAATCACAAAGGGAAAAATACCTAAGCTTATGCAACCACTTATGACCAGTAAAACGAAATTATCGGTGCTTCTCGCCTTACTTTTGTTTAGGTTATCGGTATTCACAAGACATGTTTTCAATTAAAAGCGTATTCGCCTTTATCTGATTGTAGTTATAAGTGTATCGGTTGTTAAATAAAAGTAAACTTATGATCTTTGCGAAAAGGTGTGCTTTAATATACCTATGCAAAACAGGACAACATCTTGCATGTCAATTTAAGCAATAATGCATCACAGGCGTCGGGTTATTAGGCGCATCACGCTATTCAGAAAGTTGAAAAAGGAATTGTGGACGCTTTAGTGCGTTCGTTTTTAGCACAACAGGCTGTTTTAAGCTACTGCTTAATTATGAATAGTCAGTATGAAAAAATATGCAAATCACTTTTTACAGGCACACAATATGCGCACAATTTCCAATCCTTACTCATTTATACATAATTCCACGTCTATGAAATTTATCACCTTTTTATTACTTGCCGTCTTCGCTCAATCGCTATTGGCCAGCGATACTCGCTATCATGAGTACGAACAATCAATCGATGCGGCCAGCATTGTGATGGTTGAAAACATAAAACCTTCAGCGGATAACGGCTATATCTATTCTTTACGAATAGGCAAACAATCCATTCAATTTAAACTATTCATCAATGATGACCTGCAAAATAAGCTCGATGCCAATACCAATCTTCTGGTGCTAAAAGGTAACACTTTAGATAAACCCAACACGTGGGCGAGATTTGTCAATCAAAACGGAAAAATAAGTGGCGCATATTATGATGGCGAAAATTTTACCATCATCGAGGCAGCCTCCCGTTTAACAGACGTAAACATTGCTGCTATCACAGGCCTTAAAGGTGAATTAACGCAGGCTGATGATAGTCAAACGCTTGCCGTTAATTTTAATGCAATTGAACACAACGGCACTTGTGGTTTGAATACTCCTGCTGTTTTCGACGAATTTTCGGCTCATCAATCAAGCTTTGAACACTATTTAGGCCACTTACAGGCCATGACAGCAAATGCAACAGGTGAAATCAATATAACGCTAATTGCAGATACTGAATTTGTTAGCGCAAGTTCTGATGCCAGTACTGAAATGATTAATAATCTTAACGTAGCTGACGGCATATTTAGCGAACAACTTGGCGTTAGTATTAAGCTGTTTGACACAGTTGAATTAAGTAATAACGGAAGCCTTACAAGCAGCGACCCAATTACGCTGATTCAAAATTTAGTGAACGTGAATATTCCTAACCCAGGACTTAGGCATTTATTTACCGGCAAAAACCTGAACGGCTCAACCGTTGGCATTGCCTATGTAGGATCGCTTTGCGGACAGTTTTCGGTGGGAATTACGCAGCGCATTGGTGCACTGACCTCGATTGTATTTGCACACGAACTTGGCCATAACTTTGGTGCACCTCACGATAATCAAAGTGGTTCGGTTTGCGCCAGCACACCAAGCGGCTTTATTATGAACCCGAACGTAAACGGCGCGGGCGATGAATTTTCCAACTGCAGCGTAGACCAAATGCTTCCTTTTGTTGATGCAGCCACCAACGGTCCGTTTGCCTGCATAGAGCCTATAACGCCTGTGGTGCAAGCTCCTGTTATAATTTCAACGCCAAACCTGAGCGCAAGCGTAGGCAACGCCTATTCATATGACGCTGACAACACGGTTGAAGTTGAGGACAATATTGAAGTGAGCTTTAACCTGGATATTGCACCTGATGGCATGGAAATCAGCAATGAAGGTGAAATTATCTGGACACCAACCGAGGATGATCTTGGCACTGTAGCCGTGCAAATAAGCGTAACTAACGCAGGCGGAAGCGATACGCAATTTTTTGAAATTGAAGTGAGCAGCAACGCTATCGACTTTTCGCAGTATTCAATTGACAGCTTTGCAAGCAATCAGGATCAAAGCGGCGGTGTGGTAAACACTGACAATAACTTTGCTTTGGAGCTTGAGGGCAACACCTGGAAAAGCATTGCTTTTGATTATGCTGTTACCAGCAATACCATATTAGAATTTGATTACTCCAGCGATATTCAAGCTGAGATCCACGGTATTGGCTTTGATAATAAAAATGAAATTGACCGTTCACGCACCTTTAAATTGCACGGTAGCCAACGATGGGGAATTGAGGCAGCAAGCTACACCAATCTTGGCTCTGTTCAAAGCATCCGCATCCCGGTAGGACTTTATTTTACTGGCGAATTTGACCGCCTGGTGTTCATGGTAGATAACGATAGAAATATCTCGGGCGCCAACGCTCGCTTTTCGAATGTAAGAATTTATGAAGATGCAGAGCCTGGCTCACCTGCGCCAGACGTGGAGCCTGTAGATTTTAATACCGTGATAGTATCTCCTCACTTGCCAGATGAGCAAAATATAAGTGGCTCCGTTGAGATAATTGAAGATGGCGCTGCACTTTCGCTAAGAGGCAACTTATGGCAGAAACTGATATTTGACAATAGACAGGTAACGCCCGGCACAATTATCGAATTTGAGTTTAAAAGTGATGCTATTGGCGATATTCACGGCATCGGCATTTTACCGGGTAACACCCTAGAAAGAGACCGTTCATTTAAGCTCTATGGCACACAAACATGGGGTCGCAGTGACTTTAGTTACACGGCAGATGGTGAATACCAAAGATTTGTGATCCCCGTTGGTGCGTTTTTCACATCAAACAGCTTTGAACTGGTATTTATCAACGATCATGATGTAAACAATCCGGATGCCAACAGCGTGTTCAGAAATTTGAAGGTGTATGAGTAGAATACGCCATACCCGCTCCTATCGTCATTCCCGCGAAAGCGGGAACCTGTTTAAACGCGCCCCTATCCTCATCCCCGCGCAAGCGGGGACCTCTTTAAACGCGCAACCATCGTCATCCCCGCGCAAGCGGGGACCTCCTTAATTATGGTATGAACCGTTGCCAAAAAATAAGAGCAAAAAATAAGAGGGCGCTACTTCAACACTAGCTCAATGCCAATAGAAACGCATTGATTAATCGAATAATAGAGAAAAGCTACGTTGGAGTGTTCTTCCCCTCCCTCCCGCTTTTACATGGATAAAGTGATACTATACATTCTCACTTTCAAGATATTGCGAAAGATAAGCAAACGCATGATCAATAAACTTTCTAACAACCGGTCGTTGGTTATTTCGATGTGTAAATGCTATCGCCAAGTCTGCCGCTCTCGCATAATAGTCGGGTAGAATTGGCCGAAGTCTCTCTGAACCTTTACCTCGAGACACAAAATCGGGCAAAACTGCAATAAGATTACTGTTTTCCAAAGCGCTTTTGATAAGCCAAGGATTCATACAAACAATCTTGGCGTTTACAGTAAGCTCTAATTCATCAATGGAGTCATTAAACAGCTTGATACGGGTATTCTTGCTATCACCAGCGTAGAGCAGCGCGAATGGATGCGTTGCCAGTTCACTTGGATGTGTGACTACAAGTTTGTTTTCGATATCAACATATAGCTTTGTTCTGACCTGGGTTATTTTTTTCAAGATTACTGTATTGTGCTCAGTCGTACCTACTTTAAAACCTACATCGATTTGCTTGTTCGCATAGTCTGTTTGCTCATCACTGAGTATTATCTCAAATGTAACGTTTGGGTAATGTTTTATAAAATCAGAAATGAGCCCTCCCAATACTAGTTGCCCTAAAATTACAGGTGCTGTAACGCGAACATTGCCAGATATTGTATTCGTGTTTTCTGAAATATTCGAATTGAGCAGTTCTAATTCATCTAAAATACTGGTCGCGTGACGCAAGAAAATCTGTCCAATGTTAGTTACTTTTACACCTCGTGTATTACGGTGGAAAAGTAATGCCCCTGCTTTACCTTCAATTTCTTTTAGGCGTCGGCTGAGAGTAGCGATTGGCATCTTCAACTGTTTAGCTGCTGCTGTTATAGAGAGTGTACCTGCCAACACAACTATTATCTGAGCGTCGGAGAAGTTTGATAAAAGTGTTCCGTTTTTCACAATTATTATTTCCAGTTTTGCAGGGTACTGCTTTTTTTTTGCGATGATATGTTTACGTTATCTAACAAAAAAGGATGATAAATATATGACTTTACCCTCAAGTGAATTGACAGCTGAAAATTGCGTTTTTTTAATGATAGATCACCAATCTGGTTTATTTCAGTTTTTAACTTCGGTTGATCCCCTTCAACTGAAAAATAATATTTTAGGACATGCCAAAACTGCAAAAGCGTTTAATATTCCAGTTATTATGGGAACAAGCTGGCCAACAGGGCCGAACGGCCCTACGATGCCTGAGTTAACTGCTTTATTTCCCGACGTCGAAATTATTGATCGCCCATATGTAAATTTTTGGCGAGATGAAAAATCACGAAAGGCTGTTGAAGCGACAGGAAGAAAAAATTTAGTAATATCCGGATTGGCAACTGAAGTTTGCGCAGCATTCCCTGCCATTTCTGCATTAAGAGATGGTTACGAGGTCTATGTAGTTATAGATGCCTGCGCCGATTTTAATGAATTGATTACTCAAGTCACCATACAGCGATTAGCTTCTGCCGGTGCCATTGTAACAACTTGGGTGGCGGTATTAGCTGAACTAGCGGGAAACACAGAACAAAATGGTAAGCATATAGGTCAGTTACTAAGTGACCATGTTGGTCAGTATTACGCCGCCATGAATAGCTTTTTGGGGTCTGCGAAAAATGCTGAAAATGTTAAGAAAGCACTAGAATTTAATAAAATCCCTCCGATAAGTGCACCTGGATTATAAAGTTTGTAATTTATTGAAGACCCTTTACTAAATTTTGTTGTTAATAAAAATTCAAGGGTTGCTCTCTAACAAAGCGAGATAAACAATCGTTTAAAGCTGGTTAGGTATCTAGTAGTACTAATCAACCTCGTCGCAACTATCGATGACGATAGCAAAAGCTGGTGAAAGGACGATTTGCTTTACAAAAGTAAGCGTCCTTTCAGTTCTTTATGTATTCAGCAAACTGTCAGATGAGCGTGTGCAAGATATCGACATTTCGCGATAGCGTGTAAACTGACAAAAAAGTGCAGTAATTGAGAGACGAAAATCCGCTTGCTCTTAGCGGACTCCAAAACAGGAAAAAGTGGGGCACTACAGCGATCCTATTTTGCAATCGTGATGAATAGTAGACAGTTTCACCAATTGACAAAAGACTCGATGCGTTGCGCGCGACTTTAATCTATGTTTTACGGAAGCTTCTGATATTAAAAAGAGTTGACGCTATTTCAACAGCACCTCAACAGCGTGCTTGTCGTATTGATTTTGTGCATCACAAATGAGCTGTACTCTTTCGTCTATACAAAAACTTGCCAAATGCTTAATGCCCTCGTAGTACTGACAGCCTGCTATGTAGGTGCTCAAAATAGAATTGCGCCTAAGCCCGCTCAACGCTGTAGCAAACTATCAACGTATTGAGGTACTTTTTCTGAGGCCATGCCGTGGATGGCCAAATCAAAATCGCTGTATCTTTCGCTTGCTTCCAGGTTTATTTCAACGGTTTTTGCACCACATTCTTTTGCAAATGCAACGAAGCCCGCCGCCGGGTAGACTTTTCCAGAGGTACCAATCGAAATAAAGAGATCACAGTGAATCAATGCAGCTTCTATTTTATCCATATGATAGGGAATTTCGCCAAACCAGACGATATCTGGCCTTAATATATTTGGAGGTTGGCAGCAAGCGCAACGTGAATTGGCATCAAAAGGCGTATGCATTCTTATTGCCTCTTCGCTTTGCGCGCATTTAGCGCTTAGTAGCTCTCCATGCATATGAAGCACATTTTGGCTGCCTGCCCGCTCGTGTAAGTCATCCACATTTTGCGTCACCAAAGTGAAGTTGCCTGAACAGGCTTGTTCCAGGCGCGCAAGAGCATGGTGAGCTGCATTTGGCTGGATTTTATCCGACAATAATTGTGCTCGTCTTTGATTATAAAAGCGATACACTAACTCAGGATCGCGCGCAAAGCCTTCAGGTGTGGCCACGTCCTCAACACGATGATTTTCCCAGAGTCCGTTACTATCTCTAAACGTTGAAATACCGCTTTCTGCAGATACGCCAGCGCCAGTCAGTACTACTATATTCAAGATATTATTTATCCTTCTGCCTTATCTATATATTTCAAATGTGGATTCATGTAACAAAACTATGTCTAAAACATACGTAAACTGCGTGCGAATGTAAAACTTATCGCGAGAACCACTGGTCAATTTCGCGCGAAAATCATATCTAAACTATTGAAATAAAATAGCTAAATCATTTTCTGATTTTTCAAACACTAAACACCATCTGTTACATCCAATTATTCTGCTGCAACACCTTTTTTGCTTTTTTATACGACTATACACAGGCGACCTATCGTGTTTTTACACGTTTGCTTTGGCGCAGCTCTTATTTTTGAAAAGAGCATTCTTGATAAGAGCATTTTTAAAAAAGCAATTTGGAGATAAGCATGAAAAAGTTACACCTTAGCCTAGCAATGATTTTGATGAGCGCGAGTTTTGGAAGCCTGGCACTTGCAACGCCTATACAATTTGAAGCGGCTGACGACAGTTACGAAAGCCGACTATGTGTGGCTGTAACCAAAAAAGGAGCAGATTATCGAGTCCGGCAGTTAGTGAAACAAGCGACTTCATCAAGACTGATTACTCATAACTACCGAGAAGTTGTTAACAACATTAACTGTAATGGAATGAACATTGTCGATTTTGCAAGAGAAGTAGATAACCATGTTTTGGCAAATAAGCTCGATAGCTTCCGAGATAAGCGTCGCGCTAAATCAGGCAAAATTATTGATATTGTGGCGGCAAATTAAAGGTTGTCCATAAAGGATATAGCTTGATTAAAAACGGCCAACTTTTTAAGTTAGCCGTTTTCCTTTACTTTCGATATTTATTCTTTCTTGCGTCGAAAGTTACTGCGCTGAAAGTTACCGCGGTGAATATTACTGCGGTGAAAGCTCCCAAATAGTGACGCTACCTGAAACTTCATTGCCAATAACTAACAGTGCATTACCTGTTGGACTGGTATCAGCTTCTATAAAGGTCATTCCCTCTGGCGCTAAATCACCAGTAATATCAGCACCTTCGGCCACTCCGCGATTGTTGAAATAGCTCACAAACTGCACGTTGTAAGGGTTGGTAATGTCGTAGGTCATGACACCGCCCATGCGCTCTAATCCTACAAATGCATATTGGCGATCACCAATTTTACCTAAAGCGAGTGCTTCCGGCTCTGGCCCTTTCGCATCCGAACGGGTATCCCCTTCATTTTCGTCATTATTGTTGTTAAATAATGAACCGTAAATGGATGCTGTAATTCGCTCAAAATCATCCGCAGAGTCAAAAACAACCAGTCCATTTGTATCCCAAATAGTAAACGAACGCGCACCATATGTGTAAAGTTCACTGTAGGTGCCGCTACCGTCTGTTGAGCCGTCTGTTGCGCCTTTAAAAGTAGTAACCAATAAGCGACCGATGTCGTTGTCGTCGTTGTTCAAATAATCGAAATTGCTCGCAAGCGTCAGGTCTTCTGCACGAATTTCATCTATGAAAGCCAAACATCCATCATCTTCGTCATAATCAAGGCCACCTGCTGCTGTGCATGCCGCTTCATCTGCCACATCAAAAAAGTATTCACGGCCATCACCTTCATTGGCGGTGACAATAAAGTTCGCACCGTTCCATTGATAACTGTCTACGGTGTCAACCTGATACATGCCAAATAAGCCGGGATAACGTTGAAAATTTACGCCCCCGTCTCTATCGGAAGCATCCAGTTGAAGCTGTCCCCAATCCTTAAACCCTAAACCAATAACAGAAGAGAGTGTATTATTCGTTAAGTCGACGATTGCTAGCGCATTGGCTTCCTGAATAGATACAAAAGCAAGTGTGTCGTCTTCACTCACACCAACATATTCAGGCTCTAAATCTTTTGAGACGCTTGCTTCATATAAATTACCGTTGATAGTTCGACCGTCAGGATTAGCAAAAATGGCTCCTTGTGATTCAAGGCCTGACTGCTCAATTCCCGCAAAGGTTAATTCGATATGTGTATCAGCCGGAACGCCATCAGTTAGCTCGATGATTGAAATAGAGCCTTCTGGGTCAACGCTGTAATCTCCGGCAGGTTCGCCCTCATTTGCAACAATGGCTTTTGCGCCATCATGAGTAAATGCAACGCTGTCAGGTAAAAATCCAACTTGTACATTTTTAATAAATACAGGCTGGGCACCTGAAACATCGTAAAAGGCAATACTGCCCCGCTCGCCGGTTGTTTCAGCAGCAACAGCTACAGCCAGCACATCATTATTGTTATCAAAAGCAATGCTGTTAGCCTCACCACTTAATCCGCTAGTGGCATTGACATCAAGCGTTATGGCTGGGTCAAGATTTGTATTATTGATTACGCCCACTGCATCAGCACTTAATGCGGCTGCATCTAAACTGTTGATATCCATTATTTCAACAACTACAGGACTCGTAGAGCTATTTACTGCGTATACCCACCCTTTACTGGACTGATAGGCAACAATTTCTGCAGCACCCTCTGGATCTTCAGGATTAAGAACGGCTCTGCCTAACAAAGTCGCGTTAAGTGTAGTCGGAGCATCTGCGCCGTCCGCTCCGTCTGCGCCAGCATTTCCAGGTGCGCCCGGTGAACCTGCTGGGCCGGCCGGACCGGTCTCACCATCATCTCCTTCTAAAAAACAGCCAGATAAACTAAGACTAAAGGCACTTACAACAGCTAATAACAACAATTTTTTCTTCAACATTCGTCTTCCCATCAGTGTTTGAACAAGTTATTTTCATGCACAAGACTGCATCAGGAATGTGACGAAGACGTGAAAAATTTATGACCGGTTTATGACCGGTTTTTGACAGTACCGTTACAAAACGGGGCTGAAATATCCTTATTAATTCAAACGCTGTCAGGCAAAGCTGGTACTTATCAGAATGTAGTTGTAAACAATAAAACAAACTAACAAGGCTGCACCCTCAAGTCGGCTTACTTTTCCCGGGCCCTTTATTCCCAAACAAAAGACAAGTAAAGCCAGCGTTACTGCAAGGGAAAGGAATGCATCTCGATACAAAAACATATTGTCGATTGGGATCGCGCCTAAGCTACCGGCGATGCCAACAACGGCAAGCGTATTGAAGAGATTTGAACCAACTACGTTACCAATAGCCATTTCATGCTCGCCCTTTTTCACAGCAATGATTGACGAAATCAGCTCAGGTAACGAAGTTCCTATACCAATAATGGTTAAGCCAATAATCACATCGCTTACATTAAAATACTGCGCGACCTCGACGGCTCCCCACACCAGTACTCTGGAAGAAATAATCAGAATAATAACGCCAAACACTAACCACATAATGTGCTTTGCCAGCCCAGACGAGACTTTTTCTTCGTGAGGATTAATTTCAATCGCAACATCGTCAGCCAAAGCATCTTTTGTTGTGCCGCGTAATTGCCAAATACTCCAGGCGACTAGCAAAATAAATATACCTAACAAAGTAAAGGCATCGTCTCGAGACAGCTCCAAATCAAATAACTGCCAGATAGCCAGAAAAGTCACGCCTAGCAAAATAGGAAACTCTTTTTTTAACACTTCAGATTTAACCATGATGGGGCTAAGTAAGGCAGTCGCACCTACTACAAGTGTAATGTTAGTGATGTTAGATCCGTATACGTTTCCAAGCGCAAGCCCTCCGTTGCCCTGCATTGCTGCAAAAAACGATACAATAATCTCAGGGGCAGAAGTGCCAAACCCGATAATAAACATCCCGATAAAAAGAGGCGATATTCCAAAATAACCTGCCGTGAATGACGCGCCGTGAATGAAGCGCTCAGCACTCCATACTAAGATAGGAAGGCCCAGAACAATGGCCAATGTGGCTAATAACATATAGTGATTTAACTGCCTCTAAATAAGTTCAAGTAGACTACAAGTGTAGTACACAAATACTGCCTGAGTGATAAACAAATATAGATACAAATTAATTTTTATAAATGTGCCCTAAAAAAGGTATCTACGTCAGCGGCAACCGGTAAACCAGAAGGATTCGCCCAACTGAACGCGCCAACAGTAGCAGTGTGCCCGCCCGAATCATAAATAATCGTTTCAACTCTTCCATTGGCTTTTTCAATACCGGCTTTCAGTAATTCCAGGTTGCGAATATGCACTGTTGAGTCATTTTCAGTATAGATAAGTAACATAGGCGGTTCGCTACCGTCGATAAACGTCGTGACCTGCATATTCGGATAATTACTTGGAGGACCGAACATATCTTTAAGCTCTGGCGCTTCGGGCTCAAAATCATAGGGGCCTGCCATGCCCGCAAAGGCGTTAATAATATCGGGGGTTTTATCGAATGCTGCCAGATACGCCTGATTGGCCACAACCATCGCCCCCATATGCGCACCAGACGAATGCCCTAATACGAATAAATCATTGGAACCCTGATAATCGGCGATATTATCATCAACCCATGCGATAGCTTGCGCCGAATCTTCGATAAAGGTCGGGAACTTCACCTGCGGATATAAGCGGGTGTTTGGGATAACTGCGATATAACCTAAATCAGCTAGCCGCATGCCTACAAACTCGTATTGTCCTTTGTTACCCGTTGTCCATCGACCTCCATGAAAAAACACAACAACGGGCAATCGTAGAGCGTTTGAAGCGTCACTAAGTTGTGCTGGCAGATAAATATCAAGTTTTTGCGACGGCAATTCCCCGTAGGCAATATCGCGCTTAATTTCGCCTTCAAACACATACTTTGGTGCATTCGCGGCAGTGAGCAAAAGCTTTGTACAGCCTTGTAATAAAAAAGAAAAGATAAGAATCGTCAATAATCGGTACATAAAGCTTATACAAGGCCATCAGGTAATTGGTTCATAAATCAAAAGCGGTAGATATTGCTTTCAATACATCGAAAATAACGAACGAATGCTTAGATCTAATACGTTTATGCTGAATTATCGAGTTGGTGCTAATCTTCGTTATCAGACAATAGTTTATTACATGCTTTAAAGCGATTTCGCTTACTACAAGCATCAAAATCGCCAAGAATATTTGAAGCATGCATGTCTTTAAGGCGAATTATGCTTGATATCATTCACCAGTCTTCATTCATCGAAATAACGGCTTTATTGGCCTTAACCGCTATTGCAGGCTTTATTGGAAGTTTTTTACGCCAGCCGCTCATTGTCAGCTTTATTTTAGTGGGTTTAATTGCAGGCCCGTCGGTATTAGATATTGTTCATTCTAAAGAAAAGATTGCCTTATTGTCTGAGCTGGGGATCGCCTTACTGTTGTTTTTAGTCGGCATAAAGCTTGACGTAAAACTGATTCGCTCTATAGGTCCGGTGTCTTTAATGACGGGTTTGGGACAGGTGATTTTTACCTCACTTGTTGGTTATCTCATTGGTTTAGCACTAGGCCTTGACCATATAACAAGCATCTATGTTGCCGTTGCGTTGACCTTTTCGTCCACCATCATTATCGTAAAACTACTTTCAGATAAACGAGAAATTGATTCGCTGCATGGACAAATAGCACTTGGTTTTTTGATTGTGCAAGATTTAGTTGTTGTGTTTTCAATGATTGTGCTTGCTACTATTGGAATGGGCAACGAAAGTGGCAACGCAGGCATTGGTGTTATCATTCAGGTGATATTATCTGGCTTGGCCTTAGTAGCATTCGTCATGTTTTTTATCAAATATTTAGCCAATCCGTTTACTGCGAAACTGGCCAAAGCACCTGAGTTATTAGTCATTTGCTCGCTTGCATTAGCAACATTGTTTGCATCTGCAGGAACACTCGTTGGTTTGGGAAAAGAATTAGGTGGCCTGCTTGCCGGTGTTGCCTTGGCCTCTACTCCTATCAAAGAAAGCATTGCCTCAAGAATGGCGCCTTTACGAGATTTCTTACTGCTGTTTTTCTTTATCGCTTTGGGTGCTACGCTAGATCTAAGCCTGCTTGGGAACTATCTGTTTGAGGCGATTGTATTTTCACTGTTCGTACTAATTGGCAATCCTCTGATTGTTCTGATTATTATGGGCGCCCTGGGTTATCGCAAACGCACGGGATTTTTAGCCGGTTTAACCGTAGCTCAAATAAGCGAATTTTCGCTTATTTTTGTCGCCATGGGGGTCACTATTGGACATGTTGCTCCAGAAGTAGCCGGTTTAGTGACGCTGGTTGGCATTATCACCATTGCCAGTTCTACTTATATGATCACCTATTCTCACACGCTATACCGTATTTTTGAGCCAGCCTTAGACAGGTTTGAAAGAAAAGAGCCGACAAGAGAGCTTTCTACATCACCGTTTAAAGAGGGCGAGCGCTTTGATTTGGTGATGTTTGGACTGGGCCGCTTTGGTAGTTCAGTGGCGAAACAATTATCTAGAAAAGGCTTGTCAATTTTAGCTATCGATTTTAATCCTGATGTGGTGGAAGCACACCGAAAAAAAGGCATGAAAGTCAGCTTTGGAGACGCAACGGATGCAGATTTTGTATCTGAACTGCCTCTAGCTAAGGCAAAATGGGTGGTTTCGACAATTCCTACTCACCATTTAGGATTGGTGATCGACGACACTCGCAAAACTATTGTGCAATTAAGCAAAGCAGCAGGCTTTGAAGGAAAGTTTGCGGTGGTTTCGCACTCTGATAATGAAGCGATGGCGCTCAAACATGCTGGGATTGACTTAGTGTTAAAACCCTATACCGATGCAGCAACACGCGCTTGTGAGCTGTTAATAAACCGCTTTGAAGCTTCTAAAACCGAATCATAAGGAAATTCCAATGCGTCACTTTAAACATGCGCTTTTTGTTTTAGATAAACACTTACCTAAAACCTCAGCCGCCCTTAAAACCGCCATTGAGTATGCTCAAAAGCATAGTACCGCCTTAAGCTTTATTTGTGTGCTTCCCGATTTAGCACCACTGCATTACAGCAACTCATCAGAAACCTTACACTCGATAAAGCAGACTTTACTTGATGCGACTCGCAAGCGTGCACTAGAACAATTGACATGTTTAGGAGCGGAAATTGACGGCAGAGCCATCGAACTTGATGTGTTGTTTGGAAAAGAATATATCGAAGTCAGCAAAGCGGTTTTGAAAAAACAACACGACCTGGTGATAAAACAAGTGTCGGATCCATCCTGGCTTGACTCAGTGCTAGGAAGCAATGATTTACATCTTCTAAGAAAGTGTCCGTGTGCAATTTGGCTAATTGATGCAAAACACAATGCGCCTTTTTCAAACGTTGTGGCAGCGATTGATTTTTCTGACGATGATACTGAAAGCGCGCTAAACATAAACATCGCCAGCCATGCCGCAAGTTTTTGTGACAGCGATAGTACCCAAATGCATGTGCTATCAGTGTGTGACGGTTCGTTAAGTGACTTTGCCAGTTTGTGGGCAAATGATCCAAATAAATTTGAGCGGGAATATTTAGAAGAAGAAGAGCGGCGCCGGTCTTTTTCAGCCTCGTTCTTGGTCAAGCAACTTTCAAAGCGAGATGATTTGCAAGGATTTAGACCAAACAAGGTACGTCAGCATATTTTAAAGGGACACGCAGAAACGCTCATCCCTGAAACCTTGAAAACGCTTAATGCTGATTTACTAGTGATGGGCACCATCGCGCGGGGTGGCGTTTCTGGTATGTTAATTGGAAACACGGCAGAAGCCATTCTGCTTCAATTGCCCTGCTCTGTGCTGGCATTAAAGCCTACAAACTTTATTACACCTATTGCAACAACGGATTAGGCACGCATTCATTCTTGGATTAAAACTATTTAGCAGGAACACATCATGAAAGATGAAGATAATCATTTGAGCAATCAGGGCGACTGGTTAATCTGCCGCTTAAACAGCGTAATCCGTCAAGTAATTAGAGTGCTTGCCGTACTTATGGTGATTGTGATTATTTTATGTGTGGCCGATGTGGTTTGGGTGCTGTATAAAAAAATGACGACTCCACCATTGTATTTGTTGGATCTTAACGACATCTTCACCGTTTTTGCGGCATTTCTGGCAGTACTGATTGCAATAGAAATCTTTGCCAACATCACGCTTTATCTGCGCGATGATGTTATCCATATTCGACTGGTCATTGCCACCGCACTTATGGCCATTGCCAGAAAAGTAATTGTGCTTGACTATTCAACCGTTGAACCGCAGTACGTTTATGCAACCGGCGTTGTGGTGCTTGCCCTGGGTATCACTTACTTTTTGGTGTCTAAACAGGCTAGGACTTAAGTGAGGCGATTACTCTTATGATAAAAGACTTATCGTTAGCAACGATTATGATTATGAACCACAATATGGAATATTAACTAACTATTGATTAAGCGAGTTTTCAAAAAGGATGAAACGATGTCAGATCCAAAAACAGTCATGATCACAGGCGCAGGCTCCGGTATCGGTAAAGCGACTGCTGAACGCTTTTATCAGGAAGGTTTTAATGTTGCCTTACTTGGCCGTACGCTTGATAAACTTCAAGCCGTTGCTGAATCTTGGGATAGCGAGCGTTACAAATGCATTAAGTGTGATGTTAGCGAGCAACAAGATATCAAAAATGCGGTAAATAAAGTGATCAATAATTTTTCGCGTCTTGACGTTCTTGTAAATAATGCGGGCGTTGCAAACATGGCACCTATTGATGAATTTGAAGTGGATGAGTGGGAGCGCATTCAAACCATCAATTCAACTGGAGTATTTTTGAGCATCAAACAAGCCTTTGAGCACTTAAAAGCAGTAAAGGGCAATGTGATCAATGTTTCATCGGTTTCAGGCATTCGAGGCGACTGGGGCGGATTTGCCTACAATGCCTCAAAAGGCGCAGTAAGTAATCTTACCCGCGCGCTTGCGCTGGATTTTGGTAAAGAGGGTATGCGGATTAATGCCGTCGCGCCAAGTTTAACGCGAACAGAAATGGCCCAGGGTATTTTTGACGATGAACAAAAATACGCTAAATTTTGCGAACGTATTCCGATGGGTCGCGGTGCAGAGCCCGAAGAAATTGCAGATGTGATTTATTTTTTAAGTAGTGATGAAGCCCGCTTTGTGAATGGTGTTGTTTTGCCGGTTGACGGCGGCTTAAGTGCGTCTAATGGCCAGCCGCCTTTAATAACTGGTTCAGGTTAAAACCCTAAGAACAAGTTAAAACCTAAAATACCATCTTAATTAAATATGCATGCCAAAAATTTAAAGCTGAAATGCAAAGAGATTTATTTTTCGAAAGATAATTAAAATTAACAATAGAGAACTTAACGTAAGCACAAACGACACTTAATGGTTGAAAAATTGTTAAAAATTTGACAATAATTGGTTATACCGAATTTATAATTGGTCAGTCAGATGGTGATGCGGGCCAAATTAAAAGGAATAACTGTGTCTCAGACCTTATATGGAATAATAGCCCTTTCGCCTATTCTGCTCTCAGGACTATTATTGATTGGTTTAAGAATGCCTGCGAAAACAGCCATGCCAATCGTTTTAGTGTTAACAGTCGGCATTGCTCTTCAGGTTTGGGATATGAGTCTGTCTCGTATCATCGCATCAAGCCTACAAGGCTTAGTGATTACAAGCTCAGTCCTTTGGATAATTTTTGGAGCGATTTTTCTACTTTTTACTCTTAAACACACCGGTGCTATTGGTGTAATCAGACACGGGTTCATCGCCATCTCTCCTGATAGACGCGTTCAAGCAATCATCATAGCGTGGTGTTTTGGCACCTTTATCGAGGGAGCTTCAGGCTTTGGTACACCCGCAGCAGTAGTTGGTCCATTGCTTGTTGCAATAGGATTTCCTGCCTTAAGTGCAGTTATGTTAGGCATGTTAATTCAAAGTACGCCGGTCAGTTTTGGAGCGGTAGGTACGCCTATTGTTATTGGAGTAAACAATGGATTGGATGCTGCCAGCATTTCTATCGAGTTAAGTAAGGTTGCATGGAGTTGGGAACAATTTGTGATGCTTATCACGCATCATGTTGCTGTCATTCATGCAATCGTCGGTATTCCAATTCCACTCATAATGGTGATGCTGCTTACACGATATTTTGGGAAAAATAAAAGTTGGAGAGAAGGACTGGCAATTGTACCTTTCGCCATCTTTGCTGGATTAGCATTCACGGTTCCATATGCTATCACGGGCATTTTACTCGGTCCTGAGTTTCCCTCATTATTGGGCGGTCTGGCCAGCATGCTAATTGTTTTAACTGCTGCAAAACATGGTTTTTTAATGCCAAAAAATCATTGGGATTTTGCTCCGTCAGACAAATGGCCCCAGCACTGGTTAGGCACTCTAAGAGCAGAAAGGTCGCAAACTAATAAGCAAGTTCTGAACATGTCTATTTCAGTTGCATGGGCGCCCTATTTGCTTATGGCTGCACTACTGGTGCTGTCGAGGACAATACCTGAACTAAAAAGCAGTTTAAACGCGATTTCTATCTCGTTTACCGACATATTGGGAGAAGCCAATATAAATGCTTCGTTTGCCCCTTTGTTTTTACCAGGAGGGATTTTGATTGGTTGTGCACTTATTGCTGCTGCAACACAAGCGTCGAAATCTTCCAGTATCCTTACCAAGTCATTTAAAGACTCTGGCATAACAACGCTTAAAGCTGGCTTTGTTTTGGTGTTTACCATTCCTATGGTACGCATCTTTATAAACTCTGGCGTCAATCTTTCTGATTTACCCAGCATGCCCGTGGCAAGTGCTGAATTATTTGTCAACATTTTCGGAAGCGCATTCCCACTTATATCACCTACTATAGGCGCTTTGGGCGCCTTTATTGCTGGTAGTAATACAGTGTCGAATCTTATGTTTGCTCAATTCCAATTTGAGGTAGCAATGAACTTAGGTGTATCACCAGCACTAATTGTGGCGACTCAGGCAGTTGGCGCAGCCGCTGGTAATATGATTGCGATCCATAATGTCGTCGCAGCCTCAGCAGTTGTCGGGCTTTTAGACAAAGAGGGTGAAACGCTTAAGCGCACGATCCTACCAATGTTTTACTACGTGCTCGCAGTCGGTACTCTTGCGATGATAGGGATACACATTTTAAAGATATTTGATCCATTGATTAAAGTTTCATAAATAAGGCAATCGTATTACTGATAGTTGTTGATTAAGAACAAGACTCTTGAAAAAAATCATTCTTGAAACAAAGCATTCTTGAAATAAAGCATTCAAATGAAGTACTAGGCAAGACTATTTATCTTTGGACACTAGGGGGGGGGGTGAAACCTAACCCTCTATTAGTTTTTAGAATATTGAAAACACTTTGATCGTAATCTTGACAGACATGCCATCTCCATCTATATTACACATTCACTTCGACCTATATGACCAATATTTTATACATCAAACGGATAAACAATTTATTAATTGGCTCAAGATTTCTATTGGTTTCGTTTGCAATAATATTCTGGCATTAGTTAAAACATTGAGGTCAAAAATGCATCGCGGTATCAAAGAGTCTTGCCAAATAATTTCATTGACGCTTATATTCTCATGTCTTTATTGCGCTAATATTTTGGCTAAAGAGTCACCTGAGCAGAGTCCAAACGTTGTTCTTATCCTCGCAGATGATTTAGGTTGGTCAGATTTAGGCAGTTATGGCAGTGAAATAAATACACCCGTGCTTGATGAACTCGCTGATAATGGCATGCGTTTCACCCAATTTACAAACACCTCAAAGTGTTTTCCAACCAGAGCCTCTCTTTTAACCGGTCAGTATGCGCAAAGTGTCGGCGCCAGTAAAACGTGGAGACAGCCTTGGGTTAATAGCCTTACTTTAGGTGATGTTTTTAGAAACGCCGGTTACACCACACTTTTTGTAGGTAAACATCACGGCGTTGACCATCCAATGGATTTAGGATTTGACCATTACTGGGGATTATTTGCAGGAGCGGCGAATTATTTTAATCCTGGCTATCAGCGTCCAGAAGAGGCGCTCCCTGCACAAAAACGTCCCCTGGAACGTCCCTATTGTTTTGACCGAAAGTGTTTTGCCCCTTTTACCCCTGAGAAAGGTTTTTATGCAACTGATGAATTTACCGATTGGTCTATTGCTTTAACGCAAACGAGTATAGAAAAGCAGCAGCCCTTCTTTTTGTATCTGAGCTATACAGCGCCTCATGACCCGCTACATATACCAGATGAAGACAGAGACATGTACAGTGGCGTTTATGACATGGGTTATGCACCCATTCGTCAAAAAAGAATCGAGCGTATTAAATCGCTAGGGCTTATCGATGAAAATGCACCGGTATCTGATGCTATTTATCGAGACTGGTCTTCACTATCTGACAAGCAGCGAGCAGATGAAATTGCTCGTCAGGAAGTATTCGCAGCAATGACCACCCGCCTTGATAAGCAAATCGGCCGTTTGCTTGATCACCTGGCCAAACATGATCAGCTAGACAATACCCTGATCCTCTTTTTATCAGACAATGGCAGTTCGGCTGAAGAAGTTGACATAGGCGAAGGTAAAATCGGTCAAATCGATCGCTGGGCAAGTTTAAACGGCGATTGGGCAAATGTTGGAAATACACCCTTTAAACAAGCAAAAAACTCAAGTTATGGCGGCGGTGTAAATACGCCTTTTATTGTGCGATTGCCAAAAAGTATGATTACGCAGTCGACTGATAACTCACAGCAAAATGAAGAAAAAGACGCAGCTAAAAACAAAGGAAGAATAGTTCGATATCCTGCTCACGTAAAAGACATTTTACCTACCATGCTTGCGTTCGTAGACAATTCATATCCAAAGCAAATCAGAAACGAACCTACTATCGCGCCAGCTGGTGAGTCTCTGTTGAAGCGTTTTACTAATCATGAACTAGACGAAGATCAGACACGAAACACCCCCATATTTTACCAATGGCAAAATCAACGAGCCGTGCGCTACGGTAAATGGCGATTGGTGGGGCAAAGAGACAAGGAAGATCAACAGTGGCAATACAGCCTTTATGATGTGGTTGATGATATCGCTGAAACAACAGATATCAGCCAACAATTTCCAAAGGAATTGGAGCAACTTATAGATATGCTTGATGCCTGGGAGAGTCGCACTTACGCAGAATTTGATGCGGCCAAGCAACGTCGCGAGCAAATGTAAAGGTACTAAATAATAAGACTATTGAGTACTTGATTATTGAGTAACGCGATTATTGAGTAAAGAATAATGCGTGATAAGAAATAAGTGCGCTATTTAATTTAAATCGTTTTTAAGGAGACTCCATGTCTGAACATATTACCCACGTGGCAGTTTATGAAGATGCTATGCGGCTGATAAAACTCGCTGAGGATAGATTTCCTAAACGCTTTACGCAATGCTTATCGCGTGCATATGATTCAGGATTGTTATGTTCTGCCATGCGTGGCGGTCGTTTCTTTATTGTGACTTTGTTACTGGAACAAAGAGCCATAGACTTTGAAAACGCAAGCATAAAAGATGATGAAAGACTCGCAGCGAGTCTTGGCGCAATCGGTCATAGAGCGGCTGACAACACTTTTAAGCCTATGTTTCAAGCGGTTGCAAGCGACGAAAATCCTCATTTTTATGAACAAGAAGCGCAGACTTTCCACGATGCTATCACCTTTGAAAAGGTTTACGATAATGGTAAAAGACCAAGCGTATCACCCTTTCAAGACTTTAATCCTTCAACTTTAAGTTACCACCTTGAAAATTTAAAAGGCATCGAAGCAATACAAGCTGAGCCGTTTGAAAAGCTTGTGACTTACGCTTATCTAGACGACTTTGCCACTGTTAGGCACATAGACACTAGCGGATTAGACGCGCAAAGTATGGCTGATAAAATCATCGAAAACGTACAATCTCCTTACGAACCATTGCCATGGTATGTGCAAGCTAATCAAAATCCGGATCCGGTCAAACTGCAAAAATATATAACTAAACCCAACATGTATAACGAAGAAGATTTAATCATAAGATTAGTCCGGGAACAGCAAATCAACGGTAGCATTGCGACTGAAAGTAGGTTTGACGAAGCAGTTAAGCTGGCCACTGATGAGGAAAATCCGCAAAGTGGCTACGCAAGAGCTTTGGGGCTTGCCTGGGAATATTTGCGTGTAGCCGCAGATACCTTTGATGGCAGGCTTTCAGAAAATGAAGCATACAAAGGTTTTAGAATTTCGAATAAACAAAAAGCGCAAATACGCGCTCGTTTCGTCGCATGAGTAAACGTTGCATAAGTAAGCGTTGCATGAATAAGCACTGCATAAGTAAAGGTAGCATGGGTGAATCTAGCATGAGTGAATCTAGCATGAGTAAACAAGGCATGAGCAAACTAAACGAACGACGTCGATTCTTACAGCTTTGTGTAATAAGCAGTGCGCTTGGTGGACTAGCGCTTTCAGGCTTTGGTTCAAATTTCGCATTCGCAAGCAATCACAATGAAAGACAAAGCATTGATGCCGATTCTCGACAAAGGTATTTCCCACTGGGAATTAGTCCCATCGCTTTAGTTGAAGATGCAGGTTGGTTTGCCTTTGCTGCAAATTTAGTGAAGGATGAAGATGCTCAGGTTGCGTTATTATCTGCGATGCGCGCAAGACCTGTAGAAGATAGAGATGACTACTATCATCCCGGTAGTAAAGGCCGTGTTTTATCAACTTTAGATCCACAGGATCCCCGCCTGGATGAGTTAATTAACGATTTAAAACAAAATCAGGATATAAAACTGCGTAGTGAAAAATTTGCACTATGTATGGTTGGAAGGGAAAACAGATTCTAAATGCCGCATTAAAAGACCTGTATCAAAATGCTATAAAACAGAGCAATAACGGCGCGCGTGACATTGCTCGCGCGCATGACGCTGCTATTTTACGTCAGTATGTTAGCTTAAAAGCACTGGATGATAAAAGCGCCACTGAAGCTGCAGTTAACCAAGCACTAAATACCATTCACCCAAGAACTTTGGTTCGCATTCATACCCTGTCACACAACAATGGCGATGCGTCATGGATCCACAGAATGGCAGACTACCGCAGGCATCAGCAAGAGCACAATGCCTTGCTAGCCAAGGAGATATGTAACCCAAACTCCTCGACACAGCAACTATACGTAAAAAACGTAAACTTTCTGGATGCCAGTGACCCTGTATTGCAATTGCTTAACAGAATGAGAGCTAATCAACGAGTCACAGCAGACGACGTAAGTGCTGCTCTTGATGAACAACGCAATCGCTCTATTTACGCGAAATCATTGGTAAAAACGGTTGTTGAGATTACAACAATGAGTGCATAAAGGATTTTTTAGGACCTTATTTATGCTAATGCATTCTGTGCTCGTCGTTCTATGTTGCTTATTTCTTTGCCTGATCTTTCTTTTCTAGTTCTTTCTTGTTTAGTTCTTTGCTAGAAATGCTTAGCATTGCCTTAAAGGTTATATTAAACAATAGTTAAGGTGCTTTCTTTGTTTTCAAATCAAGGTAAATACCTAAATTTTCTTCACTCATTACACTTACTTACATCTTTTTTCTTAAACTTCTCAAAAGCTACGCCTATTATCAGTATATTAAACTTGCGCCGGTTTAAAACTAGCATCGGTTCAAAAAAGGAAGCCTTATGAAATATCGGATCAAACAAAAGTTTTTTAGCTTATCAGACAGTTTCAATATTGAAGATGCACATGGGCGAACTGCATTTACCGCCAAAGGAAAGATATTTAGTATTTCCAGCAGTCAAACAATGTTTGATGCATCGGGACGTGAGATTTTAAAAATCAGACGGAAATATTTATCGTTTAGACCCGCTTGTCGCATAGTCAATAGTGATGGCAGCGAGTGGTTGATCAAAAAACGGTGGTGGCCATTTTGGACAACGCGTTTCACTATTAAAACGCCTAAAGGCGAACTTGAAATGACTGGCAATCTTTGGCAATACGAGTATGAAATTCGCCGCAGAAGCGAACTCCTGGCCACTGTGTCAAAGGCGCTATTTAGCTTCAGCGATAGTTACGGTATTGATATCTACGACGAATCCTTAACGCCGCAACTTATTGCTTTGGTGATTGTTATTGACAGAATGCAACATAAAGACAGTGGTTCTATGTTTGCGGATGATTAGTCATCCCCATAATCATTTCTCGATGTAGATAGAAAGCGATAAAAAATTACTACCCGTTCATTTTTAGTCTGCTTACTGCTATTCTCGACATCTGGTTGGGTGGCGAGTTTTGAATAAGAATTTGGTTATTCTCGGAAGGTTTTCTTGTGTTTGAAAAAAATAAAACATTTGGTGAGAGACCGTATTGGTCTGATTATGCCGATAATGCTCATTGGATGCTCAGCGTTGAAAGTATTCAGTAGGGCTTAATTCATGACTGAATTATTCGGCTATATCGCGGCGTTTTGCACAACCATTTCCTTTTTACCACAAGCAGTAAAGGTCATAAAAACAAAGGATACACAGAGCCTTTCACTTACCATGTATTCTGTATTTATGCTGGGAATTTTAATGTGGCTTGTTTATGGCCTGCTTCTGATGAACTGGCCGATGATCTTGGCGAATGCGTTTACTATAACCTTTGCCGGCATTATTCTATTTCTAAAAGTAAAACATACTTTGCAATCGAAACGTTTGCGCTCCCAGCAAAGATAAAATAGAGCTAGGAACACCTCGCCACGGCGCTAGAGCGCGCCGGTTTTAAGCGACGTTTCCTGCGCATTAAACGCTTGGTTAAAACTGTCAGGCTGTATGATAGCACCAGGATGTTGGATAACCACGCTAGCTACTTTTTGAGCAAGCTCAACACACTTAGACACTTTGCCGTCTTTCATATAAGCATGTAGGTAACCTGCATTAAATGCATCGCCAGCCGCAGTTGTGTCGATAGGTGTAATTGGCAAGGTCGGAAAATGTTGTATTCGGTCGGTGTTTGACGCTTTCACATAGCAACCATCTGCGCCGTTTTTCAATACAATGGTGCCAATACCAAATTCATCATAATAGTTTACTGCATTTTTTTTAGAATGCTTCGGATGTAATACAAGATGATCATCATAACTTGGAAAAATAATATCCAAATAGGGTAAGACATCCTCTATATTGGATATTGCATTTTGAGCAGATCGCCAATTTGCTGGGCGATAATTTAAATCAAAGGCAACTTGTTTACCTGCCTCTTTTAAACGCATGAGCATATTGATAAATGCACTATAAGTTGTTGCAGATAAGAGTGAAAGTGTAATTCCCGTAAAATAAATAATGTCGTGCTTTATCAAAGATTGAAAGTAAGCGGTGCTTAATTGAAACATTTGTCGAGCTGCGGATTCCTTTCGCCAATAATAAAAAGAACGTTCTCCATATTCGTCAGTCTCTATTAGGTACATGCCTGGCAAGCGCTGTTCATCCTGAAACACGGCATCAACGTCTAAGCCCTCTTTCTGCCATTTTGATATGACATTTTGACTGCGCTTATCTTGCCCCATGGCAGTAACAACAGATACCTTACTTCCAAGTCTCGATAAATATACCGCCGTATTTAGCACATCTCCGCCATAGCGCATCTTAAACAAGTCATCACCTGCTGCACTCAGTTCAAGCATGCATTCACCCAAACAGGCGATACTTTTATTGCTCATAACTTACTATCCATAATATGGCTTGTGGCGTGAATGACACCTCTTAATTCAGCAAGCCCTTTTAAGCGACCCAAATAGCTATATCCAGGTTTTACCGACACATCGCGTTGCTCATCGTCAAGTGTATGACCGTGATCAGGACGCATGGGGATCAAAATATTATTGTCGTTCGGATCATCGCTTGATTGTCGGCGACGTTCTTCAGTCAGCAAGGCATGGACCAAGCCCACCATGTCATTGTCGCCCTGTAAGTGGTCAGATTCGTAAAATGAGCCGTCTGCCTCTCTTATTACATTGCGCAGATGCACAAAATAAATACGAGGTGCAAAGCGTTTCACCATTTGCACTAAATCATTATCAGAACGCGCTCCGTAAGAACCCGCGCACATTGTTAATCCATTTGCTGGACTGGGGCAGGCATCCAATAAAGCTTGTGCATCATCGGCTGTAGAAACCACTCGAGGAAGGCCGAAAAGAGAAAATGGCGGATCGTCAGGGTGGATGCACATTTTGGCTCCCACTCGCTCTGCCACAGGAATAATCTCGTTTAAAAACAAAAATAGGTGTTCCCGAAATTTATCGGTGCCTAAATCGACAAACTGCTGAATAGCCTCGCCAATGCTTTCTCGATTGTAACTTCCTTCCCCACCAGGCAAACCGGCGATTATATTTTTCTCAAGTGCGGCTTTTTCTTCCTCATTCATTTGCGAAAAACGAGATTCGGCTTTATCCATCACTTCGGCACTATAGGAATCTCTTGCACCTTTGCGCTTTAGCATGAACACATCGTAAGCTGCAAAATCTGTCATCTCAAATCGTAAGGCCTGGCTATTGTTCGATAGCGTGTAATTGAGATTTGTGCGCGTCCAATCCACTACGGGCATAAAGTTATAGCAGATGGTAAAAACCCCTGCCTTCGCCGCATTTTCAATACTGATTTTGTAGTTCTCGATGTAGCGCAAATAGTCGCCG
Organism: Ningiella ruwaisensis; assembly: GCF_004798935.1. Classification (GTDB taxonomy): domain Bacteria; phylum Pseudomonadota; class Gammaproteobacteria; order Enterobacterales; family Alteromonadaceae; genus Glaciecola; species Glaciecola ruwaisensis. Next base: position 145,754 of record NZ_RAHT01000006.1, read on the forward strand.
GTACGCGTTTTAATATTATTATGGACAGGGATACTCTCAATGACTTCCCAGGTAAGCCCTTCCTGTTCAATCATTTCTTTTTGCTCAATGATTTGCTCAAGCGGCCACGCTTCACCTGTTTTAATATCATACAGGGATGAGACAATACCTGTCGCGCCTGCCTGGCGGATTTTTCTCAAAGAAATCGTGTCTTTTGGACCAAACCAACGCCATGTTTCAATCATAAATCTTCTACTTTTAAATTACGTGACGTTAATCATATCGAATTTGTAAATATTGGTAAAGTAGGTTCAGGATGTTTGCATTACCAATTTTAGTAAAAACTTTACACTTTCTCGTTTATTTAATCTTAAACAGGATTCGGATTATCTAAAGTCTTCCATCAAGCGTTAACTCGAGAAACCGACCGCTTATGCGCTGTCGCAACTCAATTTCACGAAGGACATTTCCCGCAATATTACCGCGATACCGTTGCCTCTCTCGAGTTTCCGTTTGATTTAGTAGATTATTAACAGACAAAGTGAGCTGATAATCATTGCTTACACGCGTTTCAATAAAAAGATTTAAATTCCCTATATCTTCAAACTCATGTTGCTGGTCATCAAACTCAATGCGCTTTGCTCCCGACTGCGCCCCATATGCTACTCCAAACTCGGCATTTACCATTGGCAAATTCCCCTGAAGCCCTATCTGATAAGTATGTCTGGGTTGATCGCTAAATTGACGGGAAATACCTAGAAAGGGATCAACAACTGACGATTTTCGCCACGAGTATTCAAGCTCCAGTAGTGGCGTGATCAGTTTGTCGTTAAACTGAAAACTAAGGTCAGCATCTAGTCCCCACTCCGTCGCGTTGCCAATGTTGCCCACTACAGATTCTTGCTCTATCGCAATACGTTCTATCTTGTCTCTATGGCGACTGTAAAATCCTAAAACTTCGATGTTTCCGCGTTTTTCAGTAAAGCGCTTAACAAACTGAAGGCTTGTGACCCATTCTTGCTCTGGTTTTAAGTCAGGATTGCCTCTGCGTATTTCGTCATCTAACTGAGTAAAGGTGTCTCTGAAGTCATCAAAATCAAGCTGATTAACCGAACGCGTAAATCTTAACCTGAGATTAGTTTGCTCATCTAGTTCAGTTTCAAGATTAAGGGTAGGTTTTAAAAATTGATTCGTTTTCTCTGTCTTTCCTGAGTCAGTTACTGTGGTCAACTTAGTAAACTCCCAGGCTAACTCAATACCAAATCGAAATTGCTCTCTACGTTGCCGAAAGCGCAGATCGGGTTCTATTCTCAATTCCTCTATCTGTGTCTGCGTTGCGTTTAAATCGCTAAGGGATTCAAAGATGTTATCATCAACGTCTTGCCTTGAGAGAAACGAATCGAGGTTTTGATGTTCGATATTAAACAGATACCGCAGACGATTATCATCATCAATATCTTGCGTGACCTGCGCAGCAACACTGCCGAGTAAACTTCTGTCTGATACAATTCGCCGCTCTGTTTGATTATATACAAAATCTCGTAAACGAAAACTATCACTTGTTTCATCAGAATCGTTGAATTCAAATGCAGCAAGAAGCCGCATTTGAGTGTCGTAAAACGTGTCGTCTCGATATTCCAGCGATGAATTAACTTGTTTTCGAATAAAGTTTTCATCCAGTTTTTCAAGGCGTGTTCTTTCTCGCTCTATTTCAAATCTATCAGCATATCGTGTTTCTGGTGTGTCCTCATACAATGTTGCAAGGTTGATACGCAAGCGGTTATCACTATCAAACTCTGCCGCCCCACTGCCTCCGAGTTGATAGCGAAAACCCCGTCTGAATATTTCGCGTGACTCCTGCTCAGCAAGTGTCATGTCAGGCGAAAAAGTATTAATTGATTCGAGCCGATAACGGTCACGAGGTCTTATGCGAGCGGTTAATCTTAAATCTCGCTCTAAACCAGATTGCGAAAATGTTTGTGTGCGAGACAAACGCAAGCCTGGAGAGATTCCGTGGTTTTTTGCTTTAGAAAAGGACAGACTCCAATTCGTTTGCGCGCTTTGCAAACTATCACTATCCTGTTTCAACTGAATGTCGATATAAGGATCACTCGTGCTTTGTATAAGTGACAAGTCTTGCTGAAATACAAGCACGATCCGCGCGACTTTACTTGCGGGAATTTCGTTTAATAAATCAATTAAGTTTGATTCTTCTGAACTGGCTATCGTGCCATTAATCAATAAACGGATGGATTGTAAGTCAGATGCATCTTCATTATTGCCAGGTGTTTGAATTATTCGCTGTCCGCCAGGAATAACGCGCACCATATCTGCGGCTGTAACAGGGGAGAATTCAGCAAACCACTGGGCATCGTAAACTTGCGCTTCTTCAGACTCAGATGCTAATTGTGGTAAGTTTGGGTTTGCTGATTGATATGTGTAAACGTTAGGAGTTATTAATAAAAAAAAGCAAATACACGCAAGAGCTATAAATTGTCTCGAAAGATTATCAATATTAACTCTATACTCATACATCACTTTTCAAAAATCGATTCCGCTGCTGCTCCAGAGCACGTTTTGCCTGCTCTATAGCTTCTATTTCTGTCGCTTCAAAAACCATGTCAATTACTCGGGTTAAATGTTCTTTCATCGCTTTGCGCGCAGCCTGTGGGTCACGCTTTTCAAGCGCGTTTAATATCTGGCGATGTTCATCGACTCTTGGTTGTATACCTTTGCTTCTTACTTGGTCTAAAAGTCGCATACACAAAGGAGAGTGATTTCTGACATCCCACAAATGTGCGATCGAAAACTCAATGGCATTGTTTTTTGTCGCCCTTGCAATAAGCATGTGGAACTCTCTGTCTGCCGATTCCAAGTTTTGTACATTAGCCTTATTATCGCGCTCCATCGCCTCTACGGCTTCAGCCATTGCTTCAAGCTCTTCATCAGTTACCTGACTTGCGGCCAATGCTGCAGCTTCAGATTCAAAAAGCCTGCGTGCTTCGAGCAACTCAAAAGGACCAATGTCATTATCGCTTGTTTCATCACTGCCTGGTTTGAGACTAATTACAAACACGCCTGCGCCGTTTCTAACTTCAACCACACCCGATATTTCAAGCGCAATGATTGCTTCTCTTATAGTAGGACGACTCACCTCATAACGCTCTGCCAATTCTCGCTCAGAAGGCAAACGCTGGTGAAGCTCGTAATTTCCACTGGTAATTTCGTTTAGTAATTTCGAAGCAATCTGTTGATAAAGTCTTTTCACGGTTTTACTCGATTTTCTCAATAGCAACAACAAAGCGTTAAAAAGCCCCGTTGTCACTTCAGCCCAAAGGTTAGTTGTATAACTTTAATAGACCTCTGATAGTATCACAAACAAGCAAAAACAACGCATTGCAATTTTTACAATTGACTTTGCTATTTCACTTCCGACTGCACCTCTTTAACCATCTTATGGCGCAACTGATTGATCATCGGGTTGTCGGACATAAACGTAAAGAGTTGGATCGTGCCATCTTGTTGCGCTGTCGCAAATAAAGTACCTTCACGATTAAACTCCATGTATTCCAGATTATCTGTTAGAGGCACTTCTAAAGCCGTCGGCACAAATCGGCTTTGTATTCCTTCAGTTAAAATGGCATCAAGCGAAAAAAAGGTAACAACCGGTGAATGGCCAGCTTGAAGAATATAGCGACCGTCTGCAGTCCAGGTCACGGTTTCAATTTTTCTGCCGGTACGATTGATCGTTTTAACGTGTTTTAATTTTCCGTCATCTTTTACTCTGAAAACATATAAATTTCCACTGCCTGTTCCCGCTGCTAAATAGCTGTCGTCGTCATTAATTCGCGCACTCACAAAACCATCATACTCACGGCCAAAGTTTCCTTGACCGAAAGTTTCAAATGTATCAATCAACTCTCCGGTCTTTGTATTCCATACTTTGATAAACGGATGCCCAGCGGTAATAAAAAACTGATCATCTGAGCTAAAATCAACATCGTTTATGGTGGCTCCATGATCCACTTTAAGCACTTCAGACCAATCCTCGGTCGAATACAATGTAGCAGGTGCATAAGAAATTTTATTATCTTCGTCCTGCGACTCAGCGCCGGTGGCCATAAGTTTGCCGTTATTAGATAACGTCAAACCATCCATGCCAGCTTCCTGTTTTATTTCCTCCAGTAGTTCACCCGACTTGGCATCAAATACGCGCATAAAAAAGTCTTCGCTGACTGAAACGACCCGCTTACTATCTGCCGTCCATGCAACACGCTCGATTTCCTGTCCGACATTTACCTTCCACATTTCAAATCCGTCAGACACTCTGAACATTCTTACTGTGTAATCATATTTTGAGCCGGAAACGATGTACTCACTGTCTGGAGAAAACTCCACTGATTCAATGGAACCTAATTCTCCATTTTTGTCAGCTAATCGACTCCACACGTGGTTAAGCGCCATTTTTTGTGGAGCAGCGCCTTCTTGCGCCAATACCGAAGAAGATAGAAAAAGACTCGATGCAGCAATACAAGTCACTACGCTTGCCAATAACGGATTGCGGACATGATGCCTGACTTTTTGAAGCGTGTTTTGTAACATAGAAAATTCTCTTCTAACTCAATTGACTTGGAATGCTGCTTGTAATTTCTTTCATTTCGGCGATATATTCCGGATCGAAGGTAATTCCCAAACCAACACCTTGAGGCGCGTTTATATAGCCATCTTTTGCTTTGTAGCGTTTATTCGTGCCGCTAAGCACATAGGGAACTTTGTCTCGGTCACCTTTGTATTCCTGAAAATCTGTCGTATTGGGCAGCGCGGTAACAAAGTGCGCCATATAAAGCTGACCGAGTCCTAAACCTGATATGTGCGGTACACAGGGGAGCCCAGCCAATTGCGCCATTCTTGCCACGCGCATGCTTCGAATAAGCCCACCAAAATAAATCAGGTCGGGTTGAACAAGCGTTAGAGCACGATTTGCAATGAGCCATTTAAACCGCCACATACTGGTTTCCTGCTCTCCGCCAGCCACCGTAATGGCTAGCTGGTCAGTAACGGCTTTTGTTTCCTCCAGATAATCGAAGGGGACAGGCTCTTCAAAAAAGCCATAGTCGTGTTCTTCCAGCATCTTTCCCATATACAAGGACATCGGGATATCGTACGAGCCATTTGCATCAGCATACAGGGTGACGTCGTCTCCAAAATGCTTTCGTACGCCTGGAATAAGCTTTTTATCTCTTGCGGTAGAGGCCTCAGTATAATGCATACGCGCACCCAGCTTGTATTTCAGTGCACGCGCACCAGACTCCTCCAATAGTGATTCTAATTTGCGAATGACCCATTCGGCAGAATTTTTACGATCGCCATTAGCATGATAAAGCCCTATTTTCTCCCGCTGTTTTTCTCCTATCAACGCCCACAGCGGCAGCTTGGCGATTTTACCCAGTAAATCCAGAATCGCTATTTCAACCCAGGCAACGCATGACCAAAACGCAAGCCCTTGAAATTTGTAGTTTGGAGAGGTTATATAGACTTCATGCAACAAAGCTTCTAAATCACGCGCGTCCTTCCCCTCAAAGGTGGGTTTGACTAGCGTCAGAATCATTGGCCAGGCAGAATCAGCTCTGCGTGAATTACATAATGACAGACCTTGCCTTCCTTCTTTATCAGTCACCCTGACAATAAACTCATCATCTTTATTCAACAGTTCTAATTTTTCGATAGTCACTGGCGTTTTAAACAAATCGCGTTTTAAAACCGGTTGTTGAAGGATAGCGTCAAAATCAGCACCGTTTGGCGTTCTGTTATTAGGCTGCAAGTTTTTAGATAGTGAAGAATTGCTTGATGCTAAGATCGTTGTAGAGGCGCCTAAACAGGCCGTTGCTGCTACACCCGCACTCAACTTAAGCAGGTCACGTCTTTTCATAAATGTTAACCCTTTGTTGCAAAGGTTAATCATATTTGGTAAAACCAATGCAGTCAACCTGTATGACAGATATTTTTATCTGACTACTTTTACTTAATTTAAATTTTGCCTATAAATATTATGCCTCTAAATAAAATCATGTTTCTCCTCGGCCCCATCATAGCTATTAGTGTTTATGTATTGCTTTTATCAGCAGGCTTTGGCAATTTTGCCGCCATTGCAGGGGCAGTTACGACTCTTTGCGCAATTTGGTGGATATTTGAAACCATCCCCATCGCCGCCACTGCGCTGATTCCCATTGCCGTTTTTCCTTTCACAGGTGTGTTAAGCGCAGGACAAGTCGCCTCAGCATATGGCAGCCCTATTGTATTGTTGATGCTTGCTGGCTTTATGCTTTCCATTGCTATGGAAAAAAGTGGCACTCACCGTCGCTTGGCGCTGGGCATGCTCAACGCCACCGGCACTCACCATCCCTGGCGCTTGATTTTTGGGTTTGCCCTGGTTTCGGCAAGCTTGAGCATGTGGATTTCAAATACTGCCACCGCGTTAATGCTTTTGCCTATTGCACTGGCCACCCTTGAAAGCAACCATAATAAACGCCTGGCTATTGCCGTTATGCTCGCCATTGCTTATGGCGCCAGTGTTGGAGGTTTGGCAACGCCTATCGGTACACCCACTAATTTGGTGTTTATGCAGGTCTATTCGCAAACTACCGGTGCTGATATTAGTTTTACCCAGTGGATGAGCATTGCCCTGCCCGTTACTTTGCTTATGCTACCGATTATTGTGTTTATTTTAAGCCGTGGCTTAAGCAAAGTTGGTGATTTAAACCTGCCTGATATGGGGCAATGGCGCACAGAAGAAAAACGCATGCTCATCGTCTTTGCCTGCGTTGCAGTTGCTTGGATTACCCGCAGCGAGCCTTTTGATGGTTGGAGCGCATGGTTTGGTCTGCCAGCCAATGACGCTAGTGTCGGGCTCATTGGTGTGCTAGCTATGTTTCTAATTAGTGATGGAAAAGGCGGTAAACTGCTAGATTGGGAAAATGCAGAGCGTATTCCATGGGGAATTTTAATACTATTTGGCTCTGGTATCAGTATTGCTACGGCGTTTACTGAAACCGGACTAAGCGATGCCATCGGTGCGCAACTAGCCGAAGCTGTCAACATGCCATTAATCATTACCATTGCTCTAATTTGCCTTATCGTGACCTTTTTAACCGAAGTCACCAGCAATACCGCTACCGCTGTGTTGCTTATGCCTATACTTGCCGCCACTGCACTGGCAACCAGTATCGACCCGGCGCTTTTGATGATCCCGGCTGTCTTAAGCTGTAGTTGCGCATTCATGCTCCCGGTCGCTACTCCGCCTAATGCCGTTGCTTATAGCTCTAGGCTTTTCAGTATTAACCAAATGGCACGAATTGGTATTCTGTTAAATCTTATCGGCGTAGTTGTCATCACCAGTGTAATATTTTTACGATTGGGATAAGCATTTTCTAAAAAACATACGTAAGCAAAATTCGATTATTGTTTTTGCAAAAACCGGAGTACGTATGTTTAGTTTTAATGTTCAGGAAGAAACGAATCCACAGAGTACCAGTGCACCAGATTTATCAGCTGAATCCATGGTGGAAAAGGTGATGAACTTAAATGCAGATGACCTAAGTACCTTTTTATACGACTATATAGTTCCATTTTCAATCGACCTGATCATTGCGATAGTTATATTTCTGGTAGGGCGATTTGTTGTAAAACAGGTTATTAAACTGGTGGGTGCCGCGCTTTCAAAATCCAAATACGATGAAATGTTGGTCGATTTTTTGAAGTCGATTTTAAGTGCGATCCTAACGCTGATTGTCATTATCGTCGCCTTATCCCAATTAGGGGTCGATACAACATCGCTAGTTGCAATCATCGGTGCAGCAGGCTTGGCAATTGGGCTTTCTTTGCAGGGCTCGCTTTCAAACTTCGCTGCTGGGGTAATGCTGCTTGTATTTAAACCATTTAAGTCAGGCGATTTTGTTGATGCAGGCGGCTCAATGGGAGTGGTAGATAACATTGGAATTTTTACCACCTCAATGAGAAGCATTGATAACAAGCGGATCATCATCCCAAACGGGAAAATTTACTCAGACAGTATTACGAATTTTTCAGCGATGGAAACACGTCGAGTAGATATGAAATTCGGTGTTAGTTACGAAGATGACATTAAAAAAGTCAAACAGGTACTAACCGACATGATTGAAAAAGACGAGCGCGTTCTCTCAGATCCTGCACCTCAAATTGCAGTAGCAGAATTAGGGGAAAGCAGTGTCAATTTTGTGGTAAGACCCTGGGTGAAAGCCTCTGACTACTGGCCCTTACTTTTTGATTTTACTGAAGCGGTAAAAATAAGATTTGATGAAGAAGGTATATCAATCCCCTACCCTCAAATGGATATTCACATGCATAAAACCGAATCGGGTAATACACCTTAAACTAAACCCGTTGAGATTAATTTTTTGGAGTTCATCATGTTTTTTACTACCACGATTACCTGTTTGCAAAAAAGAGCGCAACAGCATTTAAACATGCTTACCGTTTTGACAGCCTTCTTTGTATTGCTTTTATTCGGGTTGCTTTCATTCGGCGCAAAAGCAACTACCGTAAATTTTACAAATACTGCAAGCGACAATTCCTTTGCCCGTGTTTTGTTTCAATTTAGTGACAAAAACGGAAATGTATCGGCAAATGTTGATGGCTCAACAAAAGAGCTGATTGACAAAGCATCAGATATCCATGATTTTTCTGGTGAGTTTCAAAGCTCAATCAGCATTGTTGCGCCAGCAAGCGCAAACACTCAGAAAATTGTTGTTATAGGGCTTGGTGAGGCCAGTGAACTGGGCCGTGCTGAGGCTAATGCGATTGGTGGACAGATTGCACAAATGTTCACCCACGAAGACGTACAGGCAGTGGATGTAATTTTGGAAGGCCTTACAACCTCGATAGATGATTCGCTTTTAGCTGCCAGCATCGCTCATGGAATAAACTTAGGTTCTTATCGCTTTACCAAATATCTGCAATCGGCTCCAACGCCAAATAACAATTATCAGATTGTAAGTAATGCATTTCAGGAGGCCTCAGATCAATATCTGAGCTTTCGCGCCATTGAAAATGGCGTGTTTTTGGCAAGAGATTTAGTCAATCAAAACGCACGGGACATTACTCCTGTGACTTTTATCGAGGCTGCAACAGAAGCGCTTGAAGGCTTGAATGTTGATATCAAGGTATTTGATAACAAACAAATAGCAGATATGAACATGGGCTTATTGCACGCAGTAGGTCAAGGCAGTCAAACAGGCTCTCGCCTAATGATCGTTCACTACAAAGGCGGCAATGACAAAGCTATTGCGCTTGTTGGAAAAGGCATAACCTTTGATACAGGTGGTTACAATATTAAAACACACGAGAGTATTGCCTTGATGAAAGGCGACATGGCAGGTGCGGCGGCTGTGCTTGGCACGGTAAAGGCCCTAGCTGAACAAAATGCGAAAGTGAACGTCATTGCGGCCATGCCATTAGCAGAGAATATGGTGTCTGAAACAGCCTTGGTTCCAGGAGACATTATCACTTCAATGTCTGGAAAATCGGTTGAAATAAAAAACACAGATGCCGAGGGCCGTTTGATTATGGCTGATGCCATGTGGCACGTGCAAAAGGAATATGAGCCACAAATCATGATCAATATTGCAACCTTGACTGGCTCAAAAATTCGGGCGGTAGGAGACCGTTATGCAGCGTTATTCAGTGACGACGACGAATTGCTACAAGGCCTCCAAAACGCGGGCGAACTCGTTAATGAACCTCTTTGGCATTTACCATTAGCGTATGGCGATATGCTCAAAAGCACGCACGCTGACACCTCAAATATCGGTTCTGGTGGGCCTGGTGCGTCAACCGCGGCGATGTTTCTTAAACTATTTGTTGAAGAAGATACAAGATGGGCGCATTTGGATATAGCAGGTAGTGAACTAACAACTACCACTAAAAATGAAGTGCCCGCTGGCGGCGTGGGCTATGGCGTGCGCCTGTTAACTCAATGGTTGACAGAAATTGAATAGTCATTTGGTTTGGATTTGTTTTATTTGTTTCTGTTCACCGTCATACGTTGGGGGTCCCGAGTCAAGCTCGGGATGACCGTTCTTCATAGCATTGGGGGTCCCGGGTCGAGCTCGGGATAACGGTTGTTCTTAAAGGTAAACTACATTGCATCACGACGGACAGCCTTCTCATTAACAATTAAACCAAGACCTGGTTCTTCAGTAACCTGCCCCCAACCGTCTTTCACTTCAATTTTGTTTTCAAAATATTTCCACAATTCACTTAAGCGACGATTGCCAGGATGTTCCTGAGTGCGATGTGCCCCTTGGCAACTCACAATAAAATGAAAATGCGCAGCCGTTAACAAAGTGGGTCTTGCGTTATGAACAGAGATAGGTACGTCAAAGGCTTCAGCAAGCGCAGCTACTTTTTTACCTTCAGTGATACCTGCCATTTTACTTACGTCCGGATTTAACAGATTTGCTTTTCCTTTTAATATAAGGTCTCTAAACTGCCACTTGGTATATTCATGCTCTCCGCAAGCGATGAACATAGGAAGTGCCTCTGACACCTTTGCCAGCGATTGATAATGGTATTGTGCAACCGGCTCTTCAAACACCTCTACGTTAAATTCTTCAATTAACATTTTGCCAATTTGAATGGCGCGAGCGGGAGAATACCCATTGTTGGCATCAATGTATAGGGGCACTTTATCACCAATAACATCACGTACCGCTTTCGTGCAAGCTCTCGCCGGATCATCAAAAGGATCCTGATTTTCTTCTCGAATGCCAAGGCGCAACTTAATTGCTTTAAAACCTTCACTCATAAGCTCTTCTGCTTTTTCAGCGCATTCTTTGGGACTGCGATATTCACCGCGTCCTTTGCTACGGCTAAATGAGCCGTAAAGCGGAAACTTTTCTCTGAACTTTCCGCCAATAAGCTTGTAAACCGGCAACCCTAATAATTTACCGCGCAAATCCCATAAGGCACAATCAATTCCAGCCATTGCCTGAGTTGCAGCGCCACCTCGTCCAATTTCATCTACTTCGTGAAACTGATTCGCCCACAGTGGCTCTGTATTAAACACATCCTCACCAATCAGAAGCTTGGCAAGGTACTCTTGAACCACGCCTACTACTAACTTGCTGCCGTCGTGACCACATTCCCCCCAACCTACATTACCAGCATCGTCGGTTATTTTTGCATAAATTGCACGGGGAACGGCAAATGCTTCGACCTTTGCAATTTTGGCCTGTCCTCTTGCACCCTCAATTGCTTGAGAGGCAAATGTGCCTGACGATGCAAGCAGACCTACCCCAGCAGTAGCGGCCAATGGTAAACTCGCTGCTTTTAAAAACATGCGGCGTGACATAGTATTATTTGAAGATTGCATAGTGATTACCTTAGTTTAAGCGAAATGGCGGATGTATTCTCGGATAAAAGTAATGAGAAGCCTAAAACCTGTATTACCAATATCTTAATTTTAGCTATATATTCGACTAATTGGCTTGACCTTTCAAGTGGTCTTTTATAGTGTTGCTAAAAATCAGTAACAATTATTGCATTCCATAGAATTTTTTAAGGTAGGTATAAGATGGAAGGTTCTCGACGCAACTTTATGAAAGGCTTAGGAATGAGCAACGGCCCTTTAGCGCTGACTTCAAGCCAATCACTCGCGCAAGAACATGAGCGAGATGTTGCAGACTCAAAAGAAAAAAGCATTTACGCTCTACAAACAGGAAACAAAATGAAAAAATTTACCTTAACCGCTTCCACTATCTTAACAGCCTTGGCTCTCGGCGCTTCAGCGTTTCCAAGCTTTGCGGGTGGAAAATTAGCACTTAATCACGTTTGGTCACGGATGGCTGATCTTAACGGCGAGCTTGGCTCAGTAGAGTCTGCGGAGTTTTCAGCAGATAGTCGATTTATTACAACAGGAACAAAATTCGACTACAGCGTGCGAGTCTTTAGCACCATAGATGGTACGCAAGTATGGGAACGCACCTTACCGCAAGAAATTGAGCGTGTTGCATGGACAAAAGATGGTAAACATGTCGCGTCAGTGAGCGAAGACGGTATGCTCAAAGTCTTTAACTCTCAAACAGGAGAAGACGTTTTTTCTTTTAAGCACACTAACGGCATTGATGGCTTAAGTGTCTCCCACGATAATCGATATTTAGTGTCAGGCCGTGAGCGTGTGGATGGCATTGGAATGGTGCGAGTGTTTAGTACTAAAGATTGGTCAATAGAAAAAGAGATAGAGTTCCCTGGCACGGTGAATGAACTTGACTTTAGCAGCGACGATAAATATTTAGCCGCTGTTGGCGATTTTTCAGTGAAAATTTTTAATGTGTCTGATTTTTCTGTGCATCAGGAGTTCTCAATAGATGAAGACCGTTATTTTGAAGACGAAAAACATATTTTCATTAATACTCGGTTTAGCCCAGATAACAAAACGCTGGCAGTAGGCGGTACTCAGGGGTACGTGTATTTTTTTGATGTAGAAAGCGGTGAGATGATCCGCAGAATGAATAAATCAGGACAAAAAACTGAAACGGTGGAATGGACAAAAGATGGCCGCTTTTTTCTTGTGGCGGGACATGGAAATACCATCGACTTTTTTGACGTTGACCACATCATGAACAAAGAGATAAAAAACGACTCTATTCCTTACGCTTTGCGCGCTGAGGTTACAGATGCGCTTGAATACATGGATTTTAATGAAACCGGTGTATTACTGACTACTGCTCACCAAGACGGCACGGTGCAACTATGGACATATATGTCTGACGACCCGCGAATTAATGAGCGTCGCCATAGAGAAGTACGCGCTTATCAAGACAAATCATGGGCGGCAGATAAAAAATAAATCAGACTGGTAAAAGACTTGGCAAGAACGTGTTGCAGGATGCTGGTGAACTTTTACTCTTTTTGAAAGAAAGGATAAAGCCCCTCTATAAATTAATCGAGTCGGGCTTTATCCTTATAAACTTATTTTGCTGCGAATTTTCTGCTGGCGAATACACCTAGCATTACCATCAACATCATTAGGAATGTTGCTGGGCTGTTCACTCTTACGCCTTGAACGACTTCGATAAATGAACCCGCTAAAAAGATTCCGTCTATCCCAGCATCGTCAAAACTGTCACCAATAGCAACTTCCCACTCACCAGAACCGTCAAAAATGGTTCCCATATCAAGTGATATCAAACCAGAAGCACTGAACACGCCTGATTCATCTGCAAACCCCAAGTCAGCTTCACACTCTACCCCAAAATCTGCACAACCAAAACCTGCTGTACCAATCTGGAAAAAGGTATTGGTATCAAAATGTACTAACTCTACAATTAGATCAGAAGCCCATGATGGGTCAAAAGCTTCAAAAATGAAGTTGTAGCTTATTTCCAATACTTCGTCGGTATTCGTGTTAGTTAAGTTTAATACATTGAAACCAGCGCCATCAGCCTCTTGTCCATCCAGTGAAATAATCACTGCATTTGCCTGAAGGGACAAAAAGAGCAATATCGTCGCAATAAAACTTTGTTTTTTCATATTAATTCCATGTTTAGTTGATGATTGTTAAGGATGGTGTAGGTTGCAAATGCCGAAGCGTTTTCTTTATTCGACCGATAAAGTTATTCAACCGATAAAGATGAACGCCTGACAAGTAACAACCAAGCTTACAAAATAAGCCGTTAAGAGCTTCGTTACTTAACCGCTTAAAATGATTTTGTGATTGATGGCTTAAAACAGAATTTGGGCGGCTCATTTTTAGTTGCTCACTCTTGTAGCAGCCGCTTTTTTTGAATGTTCCAATCTGGAGTCGTTCGATTTAAGCCAGCTGGCAAAAATTAAGCCTATTTCAAATAAGAGCCACATTGGAACAGCTAATAAAGTTTGAGAAATCATGTCTGGCGGCGTTAATAACATGCCAATCGCAAAGGCCCCAACAATCACATACGACCTGCTTTGTCTGAGCTTTTCAACAGTAGTTGCACCACTTAGCACCGCAACAACCGTAAAGATTGGCACTTCAAACGCAAGACCAAAAGCAAAAAACAGCTTGATCATGATGTTTAAACTGTTCGTCATATCAGGAATGTATCTGATACCTTCTGGCACAACCGATGGGAAAAACTGAAACATCAAAGGAAAAACAACGTAATAGCAAAACACCATGCCCAAATAAAACAGCAATATGCTCGTTACCAGAATTGCTCTGCTGGTTTTGCGCTCTCGCGTGTAAAGTCCTGGTGCAACGAATGACCAGACCTGATGCAAAATAACCGGAACCGCAAGAAAAAAAGAAAGAATTAGCACCAGTTTGAATGGTGTAAAAAATGGGTCAATCAAACCAGTAGCAACCATTTCGCTATTTTCTGGCAATTGTTCCATTAAAGGTTTCACTAAAATCAAATATATTTCATTTGCAAAGGCAATGAGTGCAACGAAAAGTATAACGACCGCAAGAACTGCTTTTATTAAGCGGGATCTAAGCTCAATTAAATGCGCCAATAAAGGCATTTCATTCTTATTATATTGCGGCGATTTAGTTTTTGACATGAGTTTGCTCCACCTTTTCGAGTTTACCTGGTGGCATATCTGCTGACTCGCTTTCTAGCTCTGCCTTCGCTTCCATCACAGAATTCAACTTCTGCTTTTGCGATTCGACTTGACGCCTGAGTTCATCCATTTCCAGCTCACGGTTTATTTCAGACGTAAATGAATTTACATTGCGGCGTATGCCGCCAAACCATTTACTCAACTGACGCGCAGCAACAGGAAGTTTGTCAGGTCCAAGCACAATCAACCCAACAATCAGTAATATGCAAAGCTCAATAAAACCAATATCAAATGGCATCTGCGTTTCTCAATGTATTAATTGCTTGTTGCTTTTTTATCAGCAAAATCAAGCTCTGTGTCACGCATATCCCCACCCGATTTAAATTCTTTGTTTAAATCAGAACAATCTGAATGCTCAGACTTTTTCTCAGCGATGGCACCGATTGGCTCTTCATTTTTTTCTTTGTCGTTGACGCCCGATTTAAACCCCTTAACTGCTTCACCTAAATCTGTACCGATATTTCTTAATTTTTTGGTACCAAAAAGCAGCACAACTATGAGTAGTAAAACGATGATTTGCCAAGCACTTATTCCCATTTCCAATCCCCTTTATTCCGTAAAAGCGTGGTTAAAGCACGCTCAAGCAAAGTCTTGAGCGTGCTAATTTCCACTCTACTTAAGAGCCTATAACTGCACCATTTTTACGGCGCAATACTAAGGTCACATCACGAGGGATGGTGACGCCATCTGGCGCTGCAGGGAAATTGGTTGCTGCCGGGTTACCATTGCCAGGATGCTGTAAGTTTACAAACGCTGTACGTCTGTCAGGCGTAACCGTAAAACCGGTAACTTCATCACTGGCGACGCCAACTAATAGCCGTTTTGGCTCTGGCGTAGGTTTGTTGGTGTCAATAACCGTTAGCTGATCTTGCAAACCATCTGGTTGCCCGCCATCTGTACCAATAAATAAGCGTCCGTTTGCATCCGACCACGCAAGATCCGGATCAGTAAACACACCTTCTGTTCCGCGCGTATCAGACGACAACAAGTAAATTTCCCAAGTGAAGGTGTTGCCCATATGGTCAGCCGTATCAACAGTTCGAATTATATGACCGTCGCTATTGGGAGTTTGTGGATTAGCCGCGTTTGCCACTTCACGCTGTGAGTTGTTGGTTAGTGTCCAATAAACATCGCCTTTTTGACCAATAGTTGTCCATTCGGGGCGATCCATTGGCGTTGCACCTAAAATATCAGCGGCAACACGAGTATTAATCAACAATTCAGCCTGATCAGCGAATCTGTCAGCAAGCAATGGATTATCTATCGTTAATTCCATCCACTCGCCTGTGCCATCTTCGTCATACCGTGCAACAAAAAGTTTGCCATCATCCAGAGGGCTATCGCCACGTTCAATCACATCACGCCATGGCTCATTTGATACATACTTATAGCAGTAATCAAATCGTTGATCGTCGCCCATGTAAGCAGCAATTCGACCATCTGCGCTTTCTGCAATGGCAACTGCTTCATGTTTGAAACGTCCCATTGCGGTGCGTTTGACTGGCTTCTTCGTGCCGTTGAATGGGTCAATTTCCACAATCCAACCAAAACGGTTATGCTCATTTACATAATCGGCGTTGGTTAAATCAAAGCGTTGGTCGAACATATGCCAGCCATATCCGAATCCAAACGCGCTAAAACCGTAACGAGCCTGCTCTTCCGTTCTTACAGCTTCGAACTCTTCACCTGTTAAGGTAGAAGAACCGAAGTAACCATTAAAGTTTTCTTCACAGGTTAGATAAGTACCCCATGGAGTCGGACCTGAGCCGCAGTTGTTAACTGTACCTAAAGGCATATTGCCGGCAGGATTTTGAAGCAAAGCAGAATCAGCAGCCGGACCTGCAAATTCAACTGGTGTGTTAACAGTGATGCGTCGGGCATTTGGGCTGGATTCTACGCGCCATCCATCAAAATGTTCCTTAATGTGCAACACAGACACACCGTGTACGTGTTGCGATAAACGCACGTCTTCAAGACTTTCTGGCGCATCTTTGCCCAACACGTGAGGATTTGTACCAAACTCATGGTTTATACAAAGCATTCCCTCGTCACTGCGCGCTCTGTAGCGTCGTCCGTATTCCATTTGTAAGTCGAAATCAATAGGGAAAAACCACATGCCATCGTGACCTATTCCAACCTGAAGCTCAGCTTGGGCAGATGTAGGACGTGTACTTGGATCGCCTGCATACTCGCTGGTGATGCCTGGCTGAATTGGCGTTCCCCATGGAATGAAGGATTGATATTCATAATCTTCAGATATGGTTGGCATGCGAACATCTGTCACGTCACTAATTGCAACAGGTTTGAATCCAACAAGCTCACGATTGATTCGATCGTTGCTTCTGTCCATTCCTCTTAAGCTGGCACTCGCTGCAGGCGCAAAAAAACCTGCTGCGGCAGCAGCAACACTACCTGCGAGAACCTTGCGTCTTGAAAGGTTGGTTTTTAAAACGTCGGTAAAAGGCCGATTGCCAGAATTATTTGAAGGAATATTTTCGTTATCGTCATGCAATTGAGCATTGTCGATTGGGTTTTCAACATGTTTTAACATTACCATTATCCCATAATCAGTTATTTGTTTAGTTTTTGATGGCATGAAATTACTGCGTCCATACAAACAAAAAGTATGGAGAAGGAAAATGACAGTTTTGAAACAGATTCATGAACAATTCATGCTGTTTTTGTTTCAAGATTTTTGCAAATTTGTTACAAACTGCGTAAACGGCTAATTGTGAAATAACAACTATGAACTGTCATCCCGAGCTTGACTTGCGATCTTCATCCTAAAACATAGGAACCGCCATCCTAAAACATAAGAACCGTCATCCCGAGCTTGACTCGGGATCTTCATCCTGAAACATAAGAACCGTCATCCCGAGCTTGACTCGGGATCTTCATCCTAAAACATAAGAACCGTCATCCCGAACTTGACTCGGGATCTTCATCCTAAAACATAAGAACCGTCATCCCGAACTTGACTCGGGATCTTCATCCTAAAACATAAGAACCGTCATCCCGAGCTTGGCTCGGGATCTTCAATCTCGCTTACTTGAATGTTTATGTTTCCATGCTAAAAATAAGGGATTCAAAGCGATCTTTTTACTCAATTACTTCATAAACAATTGAATTCACTCATTTTGAAAAACAAGGACCCGGTAATGCCAACAACAAAATATAAAGTCACAAAAAATCTGCTTATTTGCGCAATAGCGACTAGCCTCTTTGCATGCACACAACCCGCTGAAAACGAAAATGACGCAAGTAAAATGGATCAAATGACAGACCAGGCAAGTGCACAAATGCAGGAATTGACCAATGATAGGATGGCTACGCAAATTAGCGTTTACCGTCTGGAAGATTCACCCGCTTTTGCTAATGCATCATTGCAGTTGATCTCACCTGATAATTTGGAGTCGCTTTCCTCAGGTGATGTAGCCTTTGAGTTTAAGGTAGAAAATTATGACATTGGTGCACAAACCCAAGGCTCCAATGCGACTTTGCTAGCGAATTCAGACAAAGGTCAACACATTCATTTTATACTGAATAACCAGCCCTACTCTGCGCACTACGAAACATCCTTTATGCGTGAAATACCGGAAGGTGAGCATCATTTAGTCGCATTTTTAAGCCGCTCCTATCATGAGTCGGTCAAAAATGATAACTCCGTGTTTGTTGCCAGATTAGCGGTTGGAGAAGATGTTGGCCAGCAGTTAGATATGGATAATCCCACCCTTATTTATAGCCGTCCAAAAGGCACTTACACCGGGGCTGGCACTGAGAATATCCTCTTAGACTTTTTCGTTTTAAATACTGAACTGTCAGAAAACGGAAATAAAGTAAAAGCAGTTATCAATGGAGAAGAATTTTTTATAAGTGAATGGGCACCTCATGTGATAAAAGGTTTACCAATGGGAGAAGCGACCATCGAACTATCGCTTGTCGATGGGAACAATCAACCTATTCCAGGCCCCTTTAATCAAGTGACTCGCACTATAACGCTAAACGAATAAACTTTTTTTGCATCGGCGAGGCACCAATTTTTTTAAATTTGGTGCCTTGCTTTTATGATTTATCGTCTTGATGCCCTACCCTAATATATTTTCACTCGCAAACTAAAGATCAAGGCTTGTTTTACACGATACTCAGTCAATATCCTTATATTATTTATGCACTCGGTGAAGCACTAGCGCATTTGCATGCTGGTATGAAGCCATTCACCATTAATCTTTGCCTTTTTGCTGCTGTTGAAGCAGCTCGCTTAATTGCTCAATCTGCTTTTTAAGCATTAAGACATCCTCTTGAGTAGCAGGTGTAGGTAAGGCTTTCAAATTCGCTTTATCTTCTTCTTCGTGCATGATTTGCATGGCATCTACAATGATTCCAATGAATAAATTTAACACTGCAAAGCTAGTGATGATGATAAATGGGACAAAAAACATCCAGCTCCACGGAAAAATCTCCATAGTCGGTCGTACAATTCCCATCGACCAGCTTTCCAGAGTCATTACCTGAAAAAGTGTATAAGCAGAATCACCTATGCTGCCAAACCATGCTTGCATGTTTGGGTCTTCGTGCGTACCAAACAATTTGGTAACCAGCACTGCCGATACATAAAAGATGATACCTAGCACACCCACTACAGATGCCATTCCTGGTAAGGAATGTCCCAGCGCACCAATTACTCTGCGCATTTGCGGCACGACCGAAAACAATCTTAATACACGTAGTATCCTAAATGCTCGAAGAACTGACCAAGCGCCGCTTGCTGGCATCCACGAAATAGTCACGATAATAAAGTCAAACCAGTTCCACCCGCCTTTGAAAAAATCGAATCGGTAAACGATGAATTTAAGACCTAACTCCAGGGTAAAAATGCATAAAACGATAAGGTCAATCACATACAAAATACCAATGTAACGTTGACCAAAGTCAGTCGTCTCAAGCCCTAGCGTTACTGCGTTAAAGAGGATCAGAGCAATTATAAAGTTTTGAAAAAACCGAGACTCTACGAAAGGTTTTAGCGTTGTTGATAGATTCATTGCGGGCGAAAGTTAATTGTTTTCATTATTGTGGGGGTAATTGGAGAAAAGACAATCTTGAAAAACAGTATTTCCGCGAAAGCCGAGAGCGATTTTACTGATCAAAACAAAATAGACTCTCCAAAAAAACGCGCGACGGAGACGATAAAGCAATGAATAAAACGGCCGAGCACTTCATTTACTAGTGACTGCGATACACGATGTAGTCAACCAGAGACTTAAGAAATGACTGCGCAGCCGCGGGCAAATGCCTTTCAATAAGCGACAGCGCTTTAGCTTGATGGGTGAACATTAAATTAACCGCTGCTTGTTCGCCTAGCATTTGCACCATTGAATGTGAGTCTTTATTGGCAGACTTTCCGGTGACTAGCGCCGAGGCATTGATATCCAGAAGATCATCTTTTATTTGAAATGCAATGCCTAAATATTTTGCAATACGCTTTAACATACTTATGTGCACCTCATCCTGCTGAGCAAGTATGGCCGGAATAACGAATGCAGCCTCCAGTGCTAAACCTGTCTTGAGCCAATAAAGATTTTCCAGCTCTGATTGAGAGTCTAAACAATGATCCTTTTTTAAATCTTGCAATTGCCCTTCACAGACCAATTGGGTGGTATTGGCTGCATAGGCTAAGCTGGAAAGTACCGCGCAAGGAGGATGCGATTTTATACTACTTTGTACTTCAACCGCTCGCATCATTAAGTACACAGCACTTAATTCAGCCGTTGCTTGAGATTGATATTTAACGTGAATAGTCGGCTGTCCGCGACGCTGCGAGGCATTATCTTGTGTGGGTAAATCGTCTAAAATCAACGAAGCAGTATGCATGTACTCTAGCATTTTAATAGTTTCAACACATTGCTGATGCGTGAACTGATAGACGCTTTGGCTCATAAACGACGCAATCACCGGGCGCAGTCTTTTACCCCCCGCGGTTATGGCGTCATCTACAATTTTTGCTAATCTGCCATGCCCATATCGGGGCAAAGAACTAACCTTCAAATTCGCGTTTACGAAATCTAAGTGTGTTTGGTAAAGGTCTTTAAACTTTTTCTTTTTTTCATTTTCAGCTTTAAAATAAAGGCTTATTTCCTGACTTATCAACTTATCAAACCATGCACACGCTGTGGGAGCAGACACCAGTCTATCGATAATTGCGTCAAAAGCTGGTGACGAGGTAAACAGTAAATTTTGCCGTAGAAAGGCGTATTTTTCTTTCCCTACCTTTTGTAGTAATGATTTGTGTGCGTTTATCGAACGTTCTAGTAGCAAACTCCGACATTGCTTATTATCTTTGTAAACCACAGAAATAAGATAGTACACCACCGCCCAATAATATTCGTAAGGGCTTTTTTCAGGTGTCTTAGTTTTTTGATCATTCGTTTTTTGATCATTCGTTTTTAGACAAGTCGTATTTTCCGTGGTGCTAGTTTTAAGATGCAAAAAGCGGGTATATGGAGTGACATTCCCCTCCTTCATGTCATCAAATACGTCCTTTATGTCATCGTTAAACTGATTGTAAATACCAAAACAAAAACTTCGGTAATCATATTCTGCGTCAAAAGCATGGGTAACTAAATCTCTTACTATCAAACGACTGCCCGCTGATTTAAGCATAACTGGCACAAATAAAGACTCTAATGACAACTGAGTTGCTTTGGAAAACGTTAATGCTCTGTCTTGCGCCTGTGCTTCAAAAAAGACATATGCTTGATTAAAAAAACGGCGACCTTGCGCTACGGGTAAATGATGTTGAATATACTCAAAGGCCCATTTGAGCTCTTCATATATCTGTTGTAGACGTTCGACATTGTCAGAAAAAGCAGGCATTGGTGCTACTTCACCATTTTGTAGGGTTCTCCGCAAAGCCTGAGTAAAAAGAGCTTTGTCTGCGTCGTTGGCAAGTAAGTGATTAGAGTCAAGCAAGTCATCTACAAATGGATAGGTCAACCCATAGCAATATCCAAGCTTAATTGACTTATCTAAATCTTCGCTGCTTGCATCTGGATTCTCAATTAACTGATGCATAAGAACACCAGCTACCACTTTTACCAGCTTACGCAAGCCCTCCGATTCATGATGTTTAGAATCAAACAACGTTTGCAAAGACGCAACTTTAAGCATTAGCCATTGATAGCTGCTTTCAATCTGCTTATCTTGTGCAATCTGCTTAAACTGCTGTTCGAAGACGTCTTGCGCCTGCGTTTGTTTTGACTTTACCGACTGTTTTTTTAAACTTTTCCCTAACTTTTTAACAACTTTATCGATTTGGTTTTTTGTTTGTGGGTCATTTAAGTCTCTGCCGAGGTCGCGCATAAACAGATAACTTATCGTTTTATTTAAATAGGCATCTAACTGCTTTTCTGCTCTTAGCTTGTCAATTAAGGACCAGCTATTAAGTGTGTTTGCATCAAAAGCGCTTGATTGATAAATAAAATGACTATCTGTTCTACGCGACTGTTCCCAATTTTTAAATTTGCTCCCGAGACTTTCAAGTGTGGCAGGGTCATCGACAAAAGTGCAAAGCTCAGTGAAATACCAGGATGCCCTCTTGGTAGCCTGCTCATAGGTCTCAAAAGAAATTTGTTCGTTTAAAGTGCCTTTATAGCTGATAGGCGCAACAATCGACGTAAATTGAGAAATTGCTTCTTTAGATGTCATCTCTTGCATCATTCCCTGTTTGTTTTAGTTATCTGGCGTTTGGCATATTGACAGGCGATGCAACATTCATTCCCTGCTCAAAAGCGGATATTTTCAGTAAAAATGCTGCCAACTCGTACTAAGCTTAGGCTAAATGACAACTTTTTAGTAAAAGTGACGATGATCTAAAAAGCTGACGTTGACTCTGGTTTTAGCTTCCAACAGTGAGATTAGTTATTACCAGCACGCTGTTGAATGTCATCCAATCGTCGCCGCACGTAGTCCAAATGATGTTGAGCAGTGTAGGCCTGTTTTCGATAGATGTTCGGAAGATTTGCCTGCAACAAGGAAATCTCTATGTCGTCCAGCTCTTTGCGCAGACCGAGCAACTGCTCTTCTGTAAGAGATTCACCTTCAGAAGCCAGTTTTTTATCAATTTCGTGAACGCGAGCGTAGTGACGATATACACGTCTATTAAACACCGCACTGTATATGATCGGAAGAACTTTAAAAATCGGCAACAATAATAAAATAAGAGGGATGAGAAAAAGCAAGATGCGATTAAATTGCGCCACTATCCAGTAAGGTAAAAACGCCTCCAGTGGACTAAAGCCATTTTCAAACAGGTCTACGGCAAGTTTATCTGTTTCAATACCAAGGTCATTGGTAGAAGGATACAAACTATCGGCAGGGATTATGTTTCCGCCACCATGCACTTCAATTACCGCCTTAACGAGTCGATTGACTATTGCGGGGTGAAGGTCTTTTTTACTGACTAATCGAGCGACCAAGGCAATCATGTTTAAGTCGCTCTCGGGAAGCGGTCTCTGATAATTGAGTGAACCAGAAGGTAAGCGGATATATTTGGCACCTGGTATTCTGATAGCCAAGGTTTCACTGTGAGCAAGCGATATCAATTGCAATTGAGGGTCATCTAAAAGCGGAGCCAGATAGCTTGCGCTGACCGGAGCAACAAAAAGCGCAAGATCAAGCTCACCATTTAACAATGCTGACGCGGAGTCATCGCTACTTAAAGCAAGCGTATTACTTCCGGTAAGACCCATCGCTCCGGTAATCTCAGCAACGAATTCAACGATGATACGCGTTCCCCCTCCCTTAGCCCCGGAAGACAGCGAAATGCTATCCCAGGTGTTTGGATTGTTATCAACCTCTGGCCTTGCAAAAATCCATAGTGGCTCAACCTGAACGGAGGCGATGCCTGAAATGTCGTTTGGAATAGTCACACCGCCTTGCACCAATGCGAGGTCTACCGCATCTTCCTGAGCCAGTTTTGAAATATTTTCGACTGAGCCATTGGTTTCAAGGATAGTAAGCTCAATATCATCACGTGCGAGAATATCGCGATATTGGACTGCATAGTCATAATATGCAGATCCAGGTTTTCCTGCTGCGATAGTAATTTGTTGAGGGGGATATAAATTGAGCTGCTGAAGTACATAAGTAATGGCGCCCGCAAGAAGAGACAGCAGTAAAACAAAAATGATTATAAAAGGCAGAAATCGCATCAGGGTTTTCATGGTTTTATCCGTACGCCATAAGCTATGGTTGCGATAGTCACGACTCGTTATTAAATAACATACAAGGTGCAACATTCACTATGCAATCTAGAAGTGACTAATTTACCGCGTCATGATTAATGTTGCTATGCTTTTTGTTTTCAAAATAACGCCGCACGCTCCTTGATGAATTTATTTTCCAAAAAAATTTTGGCTTTGGTGCTTGAAGTTTAAACAAACGTAAAGCTGGAACAGGTAAAAAACAGGTATGTAAGACTAAAAATTGAGTATTAATACTCAATTAATCATTGTTGCGTTGCCTCTACACTGGATGAACTGACAAAAAATCCAAAACATAAAACACGGAGGCATTATGCGCACGGTCCTATCTATATCATTTCTTCTTCTTTTACTACTTAGCCCCACAAGTAAAGCTGTTCTTATCAATGCTGGTGATACCGCATTTTTAGCGGGTACAACTTCGGCTGCAAATCCCGATTTAGACGGCACAGTGATTCTGAATAACTCAGCGTCTGATGTATTATTTCTTTTAGAGCCTGCACTTTTCATCGCAGGCAGTGTTCGCAATCGAGTGGTTCGTTCTACTAATACGGGAAATCTGATTTTTATGCCACGGTTTGAAAACCCGGTAAACGTGACAGCAAGCAATTTTCTAATTGATAGCGTTGAATTTTTTGGTTTTGGTGATTTTATGACCGATATCGATTACCGCGTTGACGGTTTGGGTGATCGAGGGCCAAACCAGGCGACTCGTTCTGCTGATGGCGACCTGTTAAGCTTTGATTTCTTATTTCCTTTGGTCATTGGCAATCTAGTTGGAGAACCTCAAGAAACCAGTCGATTCTTTAGTATCGAAACCGACGCAACTGACTACTCTCTAGATGGGAGAATACTGGTTCATGGGCGGCATCCTGATTTCGCGTCAGGTACGTTTACCTTAAGCTTTGATAATATCGCAGTACCGACCTTCTCAAGCGTTGATGGCCCATCACATATCGCAATTTTCCTTGGCCTGATTTTGCTGATTTATACCCTTAAGAAGGAACGAGACGAACAAGCATACTATCGCCAACAGCGGGGTTCACTGATAGACTGTGGCGGATAGAGTTTTGCTTAAACACAGTTCGCCGTCCCGATGGAGGAGCGCAATTATTCTGAAGGTGTTGTTGTTTTTGATTTCAACCAATACCACAGAGCAAGCACCAGCGCTGCTCCCAGCGTCCATCCAGCAATAACGTCGGTTGCCCAGTGTACGCCGAGATATAATCGGCTCACACCAACGGCCGCTATAATAATTATTGTACTCACCCACAAGGTGACTTTTTGGCTTTTATTGTTAAGCGACTGGCTGAAGATCAGGCTCATTGCAGAAAAGATCGTGATGGTCATCAAGGCATGGGCACTTGGAAAACTCTGCGAATACACCTCTACCTCGCTTGAAATTAGCTGCGGGCGATTTCTGGAAAAAAAATACTTCAGTGAGAAGCTTAAGGCCCAACTGCCGATAGCGCTAAACAAAATAAACCAGGCTTCTCGCTTGTTTTCACCGAATACTTTTATCAGCATTAAAACAAACGAAATACTAAACAGCCACACAATGCTTCCCAACGCAGTGACATCCCTGGCAGTTTCAGATAACCAATGCGGTCCAATCGCGATACTCAAGTCATCCGCATTGCGCATCATCAGTAAAAGTGCTTCATCCAACTGCGCCGTTTTACCTGACATCACCAGAATGCTCAGCACTATAAATAGTCCAATTAGGCCAGCTATCCAGATCAAATACTTTTTTCCGCTAGATTTTTGATTGTGATCATTCGTCATATGAACTAAAGGTTTCTTCTGTTTAACACTGATTAATAGTCTACACGTGCCAAGGCGATTTTCTAGCACTGCTCACTATTTGTCCAGGTAACAAACACACTGTTGTCTACCACTGCAATATCTGGAAACCCACTTTCGTCTGAGGTCGCAAGTTTGACTTGATGAATTTGATCTTTGCCCGTAAACCAAGCGAAAGCAACATTGTTATTCTTGGCTTGGATCACGGGCCCATTGACTGGACACCCTGCGATTTCCCATCCATCCGTATGCACTGGGACTGGGTCAGTCCACACATCATCAATTGAGCGGGTAATAAAAATATCTCTGACCTCATGGGTCGACCTATTTCGGTAGACAACCGCCGGACCTTTTGCTGTTAAGGCTGTACTAGTTTGACAGCATTCGCATACTCGGTCATCAAGCTGCCATCGATTAACTGCAGCGCCTGCAAAAGTAAATTCTCCCGCTCTAAGCGTCATAGCGCCTGCATGACCATGGCCATTATCATGGTTATTATTATGGCCGTCGGTATCCTTATGGCTATCCGTTCCACTTGACGCTTTTGTATTTCTACCATCTAGCCAGCTAACCAGCGTGTTGCCATTATCTAAAGGAATCATGCTGACAAATCCATGTTCGGCAGTTACTCCATCATTGTGAGCGGTGAACGGTGTAAGCCATGTTAAACCATTGTCAGAGGAGAAAGTTAACTTCACATCGTAATCATATGAGCCTGGTCCGCTTTTTTGCAAAAAATGCGCAGTAACAAGATTTTTATTTTTAATAACTGAGGGAAAATCAGCCCAATTGTTGAACCAATTACTGCCACTGACAACGGAAATAGCTCCCTGCCAAGTGCTACCATCTTCATCAAGTTGAGCAAAATATAGAGTGGAAAGGGTCTTTTCTGGGTTTTGCGCAACCCACGACAAATAAACCTTACCTTCATCATCCGTGAACACCCGTGAAAAACTTGTCCGTTCACCTGCAGGCGTATTCAGTATATGTACTTTTTTTTGCGCATTACTTGGAAAGGAAAAGCCTATAGCTAACGCAACCAGCAAAATAAAATGTTTCAAGGCGTCACCATTCGCTCATTATTTATTAATTCATTGACTTTAAATTTCGGATTTACATGTTCCATGGCTGCAAAAATACTTTCGAGATTTTGTTTACCAATCAAACTAACTTTAACCTCACCAGTAGGCGAAACAATATAAGTCGCTGGCAGTGCAGCAGGCATTTTTAAGTTGATTGACGCTTGTTGGCGTGCATCCATCTGAGGAAAGCGAATATTAAGGCTGTTAATTGCATCGTCTAACTCTGCCCCTTCAATACCATCGTAATTGATGCCTAAGACTTCAATCTGGCTAGAAGCAAGCATATCTGAAAGGCGATTCAATGCAGGGATTTCTTCTCGACAGGGCTTACACCATTGCGCCCACAAGTTAACAATCATCCACTTGCCTTGCTCTTGTTGTGCTTGTTGCTGCACGTCAGCTGCGGCGTGGACACAATAAGAAATACCTAGCAGAAATAGAACCGTTGATTTTGTAAGAGTAGGCATTAGCATGAAATTAAAGTTGCTCATATCGCGAATATTTATCAATCGATTTTTGATTACAGTACTATTGTAAGGTCAAGCTAGCAAGATGTGAGAGGTTATGCTTCATTTTTAGTTGACCTTTGCTAGATTCAGGCTTATCCGCCCAAAAGACTTAATGTCTGTACTTAATAACAATCATGAAAAAGGATGCTTCAGCGAACCTCACGTGAAGTGCCATCTCGTTGATTAATGTGGCGGTTGAGCACGCGCGCCAAGTACTTATTCGGATTGTTTCGCACTTGTTTATCTAGATTGATAGCGGCTTGAATTTGCGTATCATACTCGGTGGTATCAACATTTAGCTCATCCAATATTTGCGCCGCATGCAATCGTAGCCACACATTCTCATGGGATAAATCGCCTATTAATTCTGGCAAACAGCGCGTATCGCCATTGATGAGGCTAAGTTTAATAGCCTGCTGTTTCACAATGTCATGTGAACGCATGGCTTGAGAAATGATTTGTTGCAAGAATTGCTGGCGCGATTCATCCGCCATGTTTTGCATAGCAGCAAACTCCAAAAACCAATATTGCGCGCTTATACTTTTTGGAAAATCCGCCGTATCCATTTCACCGTTTTGAAACATTGGTCCTTTAAGTATCTGGTCGTGAAAGGCGTATAACTCCTCGAGTGTCTGCGTCATTTCGGGCTTTTGTCTGACGTATTCATAAATACTAGTTTGTTCTTGTGATTCAATTTCTCGCATGAGCGCTTCAGGAATAAGCATGAGATCCTGCGTTTCGTTTCGCCAATCGATATGGGCTTGCCTCAAGCGCAAAAGAACGTCTCGATAGTCAGGGTTGAACGCGAGGTTATTTGATTGGTTTGGGTCCTCTCCAATGTCATAAAGCTCTTCTTTTGGTTTGTATAAATCGCTTAGCAAAGACATCAAATAAGGCGAAAGCTCCTTTGCACCAAATTTCTGTCGCATAACCTTCATCAACTCGCCTTGTTCAGCGGTATTCATAAACTGTAAATAAGGTTTGTTAAATTGATAATTTCGAACGTAATGAAAGTGCTCATCAGTTACGGTTCTTATCATGTCGTATCGCTCATCCATACGATCGCGGTGCGCAAAAACATATTGTCTGGGCGACCAAGCTTCATTTTTTTTCGGCTTAAACGATTTGCCTTGCAAAAATGGTGGCGCTTTAATACCGATTATGTCCAACATTGTGGGGTACAAATCAATAAGTGACACCAACTCTCGAGTCCGTTCGCCAGCTTCATGATAAAAATGAGATTTAAATTCATCTGGAACAGAAACAATCAGTGGAATGTGCAAACCCGATAAATAAGGCCAACGTTTTGCGCGAACAAAACCCGCACCGTGATCACTCCAAAACACGATAATGGTATTGTCGAGGAGATCTGCTTTCTTAAGCTCTTCAATGATTTGCCCTACTCTAACATCTGTGGCGTGCATATTGTCGTAGTATCGAGCCCAAGCCTTTCTAAATTCAGGTGTATCTGGGTGAAAAGGTGGGATGCTTACATCTTCTGGACGGGTAAATTTAAGCTTATCGCCTTGCATATTTTTTAATAAGTCAACATTTTCGGCGTATCGCGACTCATTCCAGATTCGGCTTTCATGACTGGTGGTGAGATTAAATACGGCAAAAAAAGGCGCGCTTGGGTTGGGATTATTGCGCCAATGTGCGCTTTCACTGCTCTCATTCCACGCATTTTTAGGCGTTTTAAAGTTGTAATCTTCTTTTACGTTGTTGGTAGTGTAATACCCATGTTCTTGCAAAATTTGAGGTAGCAATTGCACATTGTCGGGTAAGGTCCCCTGCCCGCGCATGTGCGCTGTGCCAAGTGACGTCGCATAAACACCAGCTATTATCGCTGAGCGACTTGGGGCACACACTGGCGCAGTCGCATAGGCATTTTCGTAAAGCAAGCCACGCGACGCAAGGGCATCTATATTCGGTGTTTCTGCAAGCTGATCGCCGTAAGCACCGATATTGGCGCTCGCATCTTCTATAGATATCCACACGATGTTGGGTTTTTGTGCATCCTGCAGCGTGGATGCACTATTATTACCACTATATTTAACGCTCTGACTACTACCTGTTGAAATGTCGGTTTGAGGCTTCTCTGGCTTCTTTGGCGGCGCTGGATTATCAGCGCATGCAGACAAGCACAAAAACAAGGCCACAAGCAGGCTGTTGCAAAATAAAGCACTTGGCGTTGAAGCTATTTTGAAAGGCGTGTGATTAAGCATCAATAAAAAACGCCTTTTTTAAATTATTTCCCATCATATTGCGTGCTCCTGCTGCTTTATTTGCCTGGCATTTTTTGTCCCGAACTCTTTTCATTGTATTAAGATTGTAAGTTAGCTTGTTCCGGGAAGCTGCGGTAGTACTGACTTAAAAAGCGCAAACCAAATGAGGTAGCAATGCCGCGCACAGCGATTTGAAAGCGTCCATCTCGTCGTTTACGACGCGTCTCTAAAAAGCCGCCTCGAAGGTTTTCATCTGCATGGTCTTCGGGAAAGCGATTTTCCATTACGAATTGCACAGCTGCTTTAATATTATCGTCAAACTCAGAGGTACCAGTACGTGCTTTAAGTTCCATCCATTGCAATGCCGCAAAAGAAACTGCCGATCCAGTAATACTGTCCTCAAGGTTCGATACATCAGTAAACTGAAAATAATAGAGCTCACCCAATCGGTTAATTTCCTGAAGCTTTGCCATAAATTGCATCGTGCGCATTGCAGCTTCCATGTAACCTTTGCCTTGCACATAGTCCTCGCATCTAAGTAAACTCTCGGCATACCAGATATTAAATCTTGGGTGTAAACGATTAAGCGCGGGATTATTTGGTTCATAATCTAACCACAAACCAAACTCATCTTGTTTTTCAACAAGCGAATCACACAAGGCTAAGTGCACTTCCAAGTGACGCTCGTCACCGGTAAATTCATACATGTCGCGAAACAAATAACCTTCATTATTTGGCCGAGCCACTTCATGTAAGGTAATTTTGCCGTCTTCATTGTGCTGTCCGTGAGGACTCTTATCCTTCCAGATTTCACCGGTTTCTGGGTCTACAATGTTGTAAATTAATCCTTCTTCTTTGATATACAAATTGTCAATTGCCCAATTTCCGGCATCGGTAGCCACCTGAGCATAATCAAGTCTGTTTAATTCTCTGGCAAGTTCGAACACGCCGTTACTTCCATCGGATATTGTCGTAAAGTTAATATAGTCACCCACGCGATCACCGTGCTCAGCGCGCAAAAATCCTTTTAAAACAGGATGATCGGTGTAGGTCAAGCTTATCCACCAATCAGCTGCTCTCTTAGCGTTGTCTATCAAGCTTTGTTCACCCGTAACGCGATACGCTTCTGTTAAACCAAAAATCGCCTGTCCGGTATGCCACGCGGGCTCATACTGACGCCATTTGCCCGTAACCCAATCGTAGTCCCCTTGTGAGCGACCGAGATCATCTAATACCACATTGCCTATATAAGCACCGCCAGATAAAAGAGCCTGCCTTATTTCATCTTGACTGTATTTTGTTTCAACATGAGCAAGCTTTGGGTCATAGGCAGGACTGACAGGCTTAACCGAAGTAGGCGCTAAGCGATTCATTTGCTCGGATGACTGTTGAGAACAGGCTGTTGTGCTGACACTCAGTGATATCGCTAAAAATAACGAATAAGCAAAACGTTTAGCTTGCAGTGCATGAACTACTGTATTTTGATGTGATTGCATGTATATCTCGTTTTTCATGTTTAGACGTCTTTAGTGTTTAGGAGTCTTGATTTTAGGTTGTGCTTTGGCTAATTCTGTGGTCAGCACGTTTCCATTCACTCGCACGTTATCCATAACCAGATTTTCGACATGCTCAACCTGTGCAACTACATCAGATTGTTTAATTTCTATATCTCTGAGCGTGACATTTTTAACCGGTGCGGTCTCGTTACCGAAGACGTGGATACCAAGTTTTGAACGCTCGCAAATCACGTCTTCCATTACTATATTTTTAAAGCTGGTTGGGTAGTTTCCGCCGCGATAGCTATGATAATCGTTGGTAAAGATAATTACCGTTTCGGCATAATCTGAACGAATGTTTCGAATATAAATGCGCTCAATTTCGCCACCGCGGTCATTATTTGCTTTAAAGTACAGCATGTGACGACATTCAGGGATTTTATAGTTTTCAACATAGACATCTGTCACGCCACCTGACATTTCACTGCCTATTGCCATACCACCGCCTTTAGAGCCTGTGTATTCGCAGTTTCTAACAACAATATTTTGTGACTTTCTTCCAACTCGCCAACCGTCCTGATCTCGACCTGCC
This sequence comes from Ningiella ruwaisensis, assembly GCF_004798935.1. GTDB lineage: Bacteria > Pseudomonadota > Gammaproteobacteria > Enterobacterales > Alteromonadaceae > Glaciecola > Glaciecola ruwaisensis. The sequence goes on from NZ_RAHT01000006.1 coordinate 177,334, forward strand.
TTAATTGCAACGCCATCATCATCTACATTAAAATTACAGTTTTCAACTAGGACATTAGTGCTGCTATCAGGGTCTACCCCATCGCTGTTGACGTGGCGGCTGTCTATTTTCACGTTACGAACAATCACTTGGTCACAGTACACCGGATGGATACACCAAAACGGAGAGTCCACTAAATGTGGTCCATCAACCAGTACCTGTTTGCACTCATAAAATTGCACGAAATGCGGTCTTAAATAATGACCCGGACCAAATCGACGCTGTTCAACTGGTACACCATCCCGTCCCATGTTTCTTAGCAGTCGCTGGTCTGGTTTTTGTTTCGGTCTGAGTATCAGAAAATTATCGCGCCCTTGGCCGTCAATCTTCCCTTTACCCGTTAAAGCAATGTTATGACAGGCTAATGCATATATGAACGGCGAATAGTTGTAGCATTCTGTGCCTTCCCATCGCGTTTTTACCAGCGGCATATAATGGTGTGGGCCGCCTGAAAACTGAAGGTGCGCATCTTCAGACACGTGCAGTTCCATGTTACTTACAAAGTGGATAGGGCCTTTAACAAACCAAAACCCAGCAGGAATGACAACTCGACCGCCGCCTTGTTCAACGAGTGAAATGATTGCCGCTCGAATTGCAGGTAATGCATCGTTATCTTTGCCGGGCTTTGCGCCAAAATCAGTGATATTAAAGTCACGATTGGGTATTTGTGGCGTTTTTATATTAGCCACAATCTCATCAGCCCTTGTCCAAGCTTGAGCAGGGTTGAACTCTTTTGGAGGCAAATTAGTCGATGTTGTAGAAAAGGTTTGAGTACTCGACATTGTTTTTGACGCGTTTGAAGTGCATGCCATCGTTGCAAGCGCTGTTGTTGAGACCGCTGCAAAAGCAAAACTCTGTTTTAATAGTGAGCGTCTAGACTCATTTATTGCTAAGGATGATTCGCCATCTGCTATGTGCAGGTCAGTATTCGTTTCCAACGGTGCTGTTACATGCCGCTGCTGCGCGTGTTTTGCCATGTTTTATTCTCACTTTACTCTTAAAGGATAATTCAAACAGATTTCGACCTTACTTAAGTGCTTTACATGATTAACGAGTAGCCTCATTAAAGCGTTATGTCGTGCTTAAGATGTTTCGCAGCATATATACAACTGCTACAAGCCAAAATCTATCTGATAGATTTTTGAAAATTGGTAATACAGATAAGATTTACAAAAAAGTATGTGTTAGTCAACAAATCATTCACATATAGACAATAAAACACTAGGTTAACAGTGGGTGAAACAGGTTACCGATAGCGGTAACACTTAAAGCATGTGGCCTTGAACACTGTGATCGACTATTAAAGAAAGTATGTTCTATAGTGCCTGAAAGCGGTTGTGTTGGGGCTAAAAGCTACATTGATTGAATATAAACTTGGCTAAAATCCAAAAAGGCTCGGCAAAAACAGAGTGATAGATGGAATGTATGTTACAAGCATCAATCCAACCAGCATTGCAAAGAAGAACGGCAACATCGGTTTTACCACATCCTGAATTTTCAGTTTTGCCACTGAACAACCAACAAATAAAACGCTTCCCACAGGAGGCGTACAAAGACCAATACAAAGATTAAGCACCATCAGAATACCAAAGTGCACAGGATCAACGCCTAAAGCAGTTACCACAGGCAAAAATATGGGTGTAAAAATAAGTACAGCGGGTGTCATATCCATAAATATACCCACGCAAAGCAAAATGATGTTAATGATCAATAAAATTAGAATAGGATTATCGCTGAGCGCCAGTAAACCTTGTGAGATTGACTGAGGGATATCCTCAAACGCCATGACCCACGACAAGGCGATGGATGTTGCAACCAACATTAACACGATAGCGGTAGTGTGAATGGTCTCCAGACATATTGACGGCAAATTGCGCACACTTACCTCTCGATAGAAAAAGGCAAGTAACAGTGTATAGAGCACTGCAATGGCAGAGGCTTCTGTGGCTGTGAATAGTCCACCCACAATGCCTCCAATTACAATTACTAATAACAACAAACTGGGCACAGCATCAATAAAGGTGAGCGCCACCTGTTTTAATTGAACACGTTCACCGGCCGGATAGCCTTTGCGCTTTGCAATTACCCCGGCAACCAGCATCAATAGCGCACCAATGAGTAAGCCTGGTAAATATCCAGCAATAAAAAGTGCAGCAATGGAAACGCCACCAGACGCTAAAGAATAAACGATAAGGATGTTGCTTGGCGGAATAATCAAACCTGTTGTGGAGGATGTGATATTTACTGAAGCTGAGTAAGCTTTGTCATAGCCTTCTTTTTCCATCCTCGGTCCCATGACACCGCCTATTGAGGATGCAGCAGCCACAGCACTTCCTGAAATTGAGCCAAACAGCATGCTTGCTATGATATTGACAAACGCCATCCCGCCGGGAAGCGAGCCGATAAGCGCTTTTGCAAAATTGATAAGCCGTGTAGCTATACCGCCTCGATTCATCAACTGTCCTGAAAGTATGAAAAAGGGAATAGCAAGCAAGGTAAAGCTGTCGAGGCCTGTTGCCATACGTTGGGCAATTGTGGTGACACCTGCTGTGAAAGGGACATTAATAAGAATAGTCAATGTTGCAGCTAAACCGATGGCAAAAGCGATAGGTAAACCAATACCCAATAGGATGATAAAGCTTAAAAGTAATACGAGTACTTCAATTAAATCCATTTACTTTCCCTCTTTAAGCATTATGAGAATGTGATGAATCGAAAAAAAACTGATCAATAATCCACTGGCTGGCAAAACCAGATATACATAACCAAGCGGAAGTTCAAGGGCGGCTGACACTTGCTCAAGTCGCAAGGTCAAATGGACCAGATTACTTCCTCCGTAGACTAAAACGCCTAATGCAAAACCTAAAATCAACAGTTGTAGTAGTACTTGCAAGCGTATCGCGTAAGCGGGCTTTAGCCGTTCCGACAGTAAATCAATTGCCAAATGGGCTTTAATTGCAGTAACCCATGCAGCGCCAAGTAGCGCAACCCAAATCATCAGATAACGGGATAATTCGTCTGTAAAAGATGAGGGTGAAGACAACAAGAAGCGACTGGCAACCTGCCATAATACCAACATAACGAGTGCCGCTAGTAGTATTACAAGCACTGCTTCCAAGCCCTTTTGAATTAATCCTGCTAGTTTATTCATTACTCTTCAACACGCTCGTTAGTGGTTTTCAATGCTTTTAGCTCTTCGCCCAACGCTCTTATCCGCTGTATGTAATACATGGTCTTGGGTTCGTCTTTATAATTATCAAACATAGTGGCTACAGCTTGAGAAAATGGCGCTTTATCGGGGTATGTAACTGTAACACCAGCTGCTTTGACCTCAGCGAGTGCCAGTGCTTCAGCTTCTTTCCAAAGCTTTCGCTGAACTAACCGGGATTCATCAGCAGCTTGCTGCACCCACTTTTGCTGTTGCTCGTTTAGACTGTTCCAGACATGGGTAGAAATCACGAGCACATCAGGAACGAAAGTATGTTCATTGAGCGTGTAAAAGCGACTTACTTCGTAGTGTCGAGACAAGTAGAAACTTGGAGGATTGTTTTCTGCCCCATCGACCACACCTTGCTGCAGTGCAGTGTACAACTCTCCCCATGCGATGGGCGTGGGCGAGCCACCCATTTGACGCACCATGTTCATGGCAGTCACCGAGGGCTGAACTCGGATTTTCATGCCTTGCAAATCTGATGGGGATTTTATTGGTTTATCAGTACTGTAAAAACTACGGCTACCTGCGTCATAATAGGTTAACCCACGCAAGTAAAAAGGTTCGCTCTCTCGTAAAAGCGCTTTCCCGATTTCGCCATCATAAACCGCATATGCATGCTCCAAGCCAGTGAACATATAAGGCAAACCGAACACTTTCATATCAGGAGCAAAGTTTTCCAGCACCGCTGCTGACACTTTTGTCATGCCCACACTGCCTACTTGCAATAACTCCAGGGTTTGGCGTTCGGTACCTAACTGTTGGCTGGGGTAGATGCTTATTTGCATGTTTCCGTCAGATAATTCGTCCAGTCGCTTTGCCATATGTTCCATGCCTTGATGCACAGGATGCTGCGTATCTAATCCATGACCTAGTTTTATCTCAACTATTGATTGTGAGCGCTCGCAAGCGCTTAGTAAAAACACAGCGCTCAAAATTAATGCTATGCGAAAAAAGCATTTATCGTTCATAGCATTGCCCCTAGCTGCCAGGGAATAAATTCATTGTCGCCAAATCCCCACTCTTCGCTCTTTGTTGGCTTACCTGAAGCGACATCAATAATAAAGTTAAAGATTTCTTCACCCATTTGCTGTACATCAACTTCACCATCAAGAATTTTCCCGCAATTGATGTCCATATCGTCTTGCATATTATTAAACAAAGTAGAATTACTGGCTAATTTGATACTTGGAGCGGGTTTAGCGCCAAAAACACTGCCCCTTCCAGTGGTAAAACAAACCAGGTTCGCTCCAGATGCAATTTCACCCGTAACCGAACATGGATCAAAGCCTGGCGCATCCATAAACACAAAACCTTTGTTAGTTATTTTTTCAGCGTAGTGATAAAAGCCGTTAAGTGGCGTAGTGCCTGCTTTAGCGACTGCACCTAATGATTTTTCTAAAATAGTCGTTAATCCGCCCTTTTGATTCCCTGGTGAGGGATTATTGTTTAGCTCAATATCATGCTTTACAGCATGCGCTTTCCACCAGTTCAGGCGGGCTATTAGCTTATCAGCGGTTTCTTTGTTACTTACACGGTTAAGTAACAAATGTTCAGCACCATAAATTTCAGGGGTCTCACTTAGCACTACGGTGGCACCCGCTTTGACGAGTAAGTCAGAAGCTGCACCTAAAGCCGGATTAGCGGTAATGCCTGAATAACCATCAGAGCCACCGCATTGAAGTGCTAATGTGAGATGAGACAAAGGCGCAGGTTTTCGTACACACGAATTCGCATCTTCAAGCATGGCCTCAATCGCTTTAATACCTCGGTCAAGAGTAGCTCTCGTACCACCTTGGTCCTGGATGGTCATCCACTTGAAGGTATCGGAGCTTTTGTAGTTGAACTTTTTCATCCATGGCTGAATTTGATTCACCTCACAGCCTAAACCCAACATTAAAATATTAGAAAAGTTGGGATGTTCTGCATAGCCGGCCAAGGTACGCTGCAAATTTTCCAATCCCTCAGAGTCCTTTGCTGCCATGCCACAACCACCGCGATGAGTAAATGCAACAACACCGTCGACATTTTTATAAGGTTTAAGTCTTTCATCTGTAAAGTGAGCAGCAATCATTTTCGCAACTGATGCTGAGCAATTCACGGAGGTTAAAATACCGATATAATTGCGTGTACCTACATCGCCATTGCTTCTATGAAAACCTAAAAAGTGCCTGTCATTATTTTCAGTCGAAATCTTATCTGAATCTGATGGAACGATGCGAATATCAGAGTCTACCTGGGCTACAGGCATCGATATATTGTGAACATGAACGTGTTCGCCAGCGCAGATATGTTGTTTGGCCTCACCAATAATTTGACCGAATTTAAGTATGTAAGCACCTTGTTTGATGTCGCACAATGCTATTTTATGACCTGAGTTTATGTCTTCAGATACAAATACCTCGCTAGTACTGAGCCCCTCATTTTTTGCAGGCGCACTTTGGAGTGCGAGTGCGTCGCCTTTGCTTAAGTTTTTTACCGCGACCGCAATATTGTCACGTGGATGCACTCGAATGGCATTAAGCGATGCGCTAGACATAAGCATTTAGACCTTTAAAGACTTGCATAAACGGTCAACACTGTCGATTACGCCATATTGTTTGATGGATTGGTAAGCCTCTGTAATTGCATCAACAAGCTCAGTGTGTTGCAGAAAGCTCGGTTTAAATATTTGCCTTATCTGTAAATAGGCGAGCACCTTTTCGCGGACTTTCTTTTGTGCACTGTCTGCATCCGTGTTTGACTCATTAATCTCATATCGCGCCTCGATTTTTTGAAATTCACCTAACAGAGGATCTTGCACTTCAAAAGTGTTTTTGCCACTAACAGGCTTTTTACCACTAACGGGCTTCTTACCACTGACGTAATGCATCCAGGTTGCCAATACAAAAGCGATGCGCTTGAATGGGTGATTATGTTTCAGTAAGTAATCAAGCGTATTGAGCAATCGCTGGGGCAATTTTTGCGACCCATCCATCGCTATTTGATAGGTACGGTGTTTAAGCGCTGCATTTGAAAAGCGAGAACGCAAGTCGGCTTTATAGGCATGTATATCGATTTTGTCTGGTTCTTTTACTGCCAAACTGATTTCTTGCTCCATAAGGTCGCTTACAAATTGATTAAGAACAGTATTTTCCATCACATCAGATACGTATTCGCAATCGCTTAAAAAGCCAAGATAAGCAATGCTGGAGTGGCTTCCGTTAAGTAGGCGAAGTTTCATATCTTCGTATTCCGCCACATTCTCAACAAAGGTTGCACCTTGTGCTTCCCATTTTGGCCGAGGTGAACAAAAGTTGTTTTCAATAACCCATTGCTTAAATGGCTCAGCTTTTACCATGGCCATGTCTTTAAAACCTAAGTGTTGTTCCAGGGCCTCAATGTCATCAGGCTGAGTGGCGGGCACAATTCTATCGACCATGGTGCATGGACAGGCCACTTCATCTTTTAACCATGTGCAAAAATCATCATTTAGTTCAAAGGCAAATCGTAACAACAATCCCTTAAGCAACTTCCCATTGTCGGGTAAGTTATCGCAGCACAGCACGGTGAATGGAGCTAATTTGTGCTGATAGCGAACATAAAGCGCGCTTATCAGATAACCGATGGCCGACTTTGGTTTGGACAGATTGTTTAGGTCATGCTGGATATCAGGATGAGACAGATTAAGCTCACCGGTCGCCGGGTCGTGACAATAGCCTTTTTCAGTGACCGTTAAAGAAACAATATGCGTTTGCTCATTGGACATGAGTTCTAAGACTTCTTTCGGACTATCCGGTGCCACTAGCACTTTTTTTACAGCCGCAACGAGTTCGTATTGGTTACCATCATTCGACTGCTCTACTAAAGTATACAAACCATCTTGAGGGTTCATTTGTTCGGCAACATTTGGACGTCTCAAACTCACGCCAATAATACCCCAATTTGAATCCTTAGTATCATTCATCGATAAGTGCGTGTAGTAGGCCTGATGCGCCCGATGGAAAGCACCAATACCAAGATGTACTATCCCGCAACGAAGACTGTCTACATCATACTTTGGCAAGCTGATGCTTTGCCCATTTAGTGCTGATAAAGCATTTTTTGACAATCGGCTCATAAATTATAAGCCTTTTTGGCAAGATTATAGGCCAAGTCTTTTGCTACCTCATGTGCGTCTTCCATATCAAGCCGATGCTCAGCAACGAGGCGTGCAAGGTAATTACAATCTATTCTGCGAGCGACGTCGTGTCGTGCCGGAATAGACAAAAAGGCTCGCGTATCATCGTTAAAACCAACCGTATTATAAAAACCTGCTGTTTCAGTTGTCATTTCTCTGAACCGCATCATGCCCTCTGGAGAATCATGAAACCACCATGCAGGCCCGAGTTTCAAACAGGGATAGTGCCCTGCAAGAGGCGCAAGTTCTCTGCTATAAACGGTCTCATCCAGGGTAAATAAGATAATACTTAGATCAGGGTTATTGCCGTATTTATTTAAAAGTGGTCTTAGCGCCTGCACGTACTCAGTTTGAGAAGGTATGTCTGCGCCCTTATCCCGCCCAAAGCGTTTGAAAAGCTCTGGGTTATGATTTCTGAAAGAACCTGGGTGAATTTGCATCACTAAGCCATCATCAAGGCTCATGCCTGCCATTTCAGTAAGCATTTGCCCTCTAAATAGTTCTGCCTCTTTTGCACTGCATTTTCCACTGCGTGCTTTTTGAAAGAGTGCTTCGCAGTTATCCTTTGACAGGTCAGCAGTTAGTGCAGTGCTATGCCCATGGTCTGAAGCAGTTACACCTGTCGATTTAAAAAATGCACGGCGGTCGCGCAAGGCATTTAAATAGCCTTGATAACTGTCACAATTTTGCTTTGATAAGGCTGCGAGCTTATCTATATTGTCTGCAAAGCCTTCAAAATCAGGGTCTACAACCGGATCTGGTCTAAACGCTGAAATAATGCGGCCTTTCCAGCCACTGTCTGCAATGTTTCTATGATGAATAAGCTCATCAAGCGGAGACTCAGTGGTTGAAATGACTTCAATATTAAAGCGTTCAAACAAAGCGCGGGGTTTAAATTCATTTGTTTCTAATTGACTTTGGATGCGGTCATAAAAACTGTCTGCGGTTTTTTCACTGAGCTTTTCTTCAATACCAAACACTTCTTTAAATACGATATTTAACCACATTGCAGAAGGCGTACCTCTAAATAGATAAAAGTGCTCTGCAAACACGCGCCATATCTTTCTGGAGTCAGTTTCGTGCGGCGTACCATCGATACTTTTTACACCGAGAGATTCCATACTGATGCCTTGGCTATATAACATACGCAGCACGTAATGATCAGGCACAAGTAACAGCTTTGTAGGATCAGGAAAGTTTTCATTGCGGTCAAACCAGGCAGGGTCGGTATGTCCATGCGGACTAATAATGGGTAAATCCTTTATTTGGTAATAAAGCTCCTGCGCAATTTTGCGCTGCGTGGGATCAGATGAAAACAAACGATTGTCGTCAAACGCACTCATTGAGGCTCCTGTCTGATAGAAAATTTTAATTGGTAAGGCCAGATTCTGTCAAAGAGATATTAAGATGTCAATGCAAACTCCGCAGTATAAGGTCATTAAGCGTTTATGAAATTTGCTCTATTCACTGTAACAAACTACCCATTATCGGATATAAAGTTATTTCCACGGCTTTAAAAATTAGCACTTCTTATTATCTGATGTTCATGAAGTGCCATAAGATTTATACTAAAATTCAAGTAATCATTTTTGAACGTAGTAAGGTTATCGATCACCGTCACTCATTCTCACAAAATATTAGTTTAATACATTTCTTCACAATATTTATGCACTGATATGCTTTTTCCTGGCTACTTTACTAATACTTTGTTTACGTGCAAATTGGGCTTGGCATCTTACCTATATTACCAGTAAAGCAAATCACCAACTGGGAAAAAACATTTTTAAACGAAAAGAAGTCGTTTTTGTTGCTTTTAATTGACTGAAAAAATTTGTTTTGCCTTACGTTTGTTGCAACTTAAAAGCCTCTACAGCCCGTAAAATAAAGCGTATTCAAAAAGCACCGATATAAAACAAACCCATCATGGTCAAGCACCTTCTTCAATTTTTTACAATATTGGTCAAGCCAATAATTGACTTCACTAATTTTTTGCAGTAATTTAACAAAAAATAAACACACATAAACACTAAGAGGAAGTCAATGACGTATCCAAAAAATCGCGTTTGGCTTGGGGTTGTTTCAGCATTAATGATGTCAAGCCATGCTGTTAACTTACATGCTCAAGAAACGCAAACTCAATCCACTCAGCCACAAATCGAAGAAAATGCTACCGAAGAAGAAATGGTTGAAATAATCGAGGTGGCGGGAAGACGCGGCGCGATACAAAATGCAAATGAGTTAGAGCGCATGGCGGATGAGTTCAAATCAATTGTGACATCTGATGATATCGGTCAATTTGGTGACCCAACGGTAGCTGAGTCTTTGCAGCGAATAGCGGGTGTTTCAATCAACCGCTCTGGTGGTGAAGGCCAGCAAGTCTCTGTTCGAGGCCTCCCCACTCAGTTTGCTACTGTTACATTAGACGGCGCACGCTTGGGCAGCAGCGACCCAGAATTAAACTCTACTAACTTGGATATTTTCTCAGCTGACAATTTATCTTCGATTGAAGTTATTAAAGTCTTGTTACCTGAAATGGATGCAGATGCTATTGCAGGCGCAATTAACTTAAATACAATTTCAGCGATTGCACGTGGTAAAGATTCTTACGGATTTAGAGTTGAATCAGCTTATCAGGAAAAAGCTGAAGCATGGAACCCTAAGCTTTCTGCTGATTTTACCAAGCTAGTAGATTTGGATTCTGGACGATTAGGTTTTGCTGGGGGTATTACCTATCAGGATAGAGAAACTATTACTGATGAAGCCTCAATTGGTGATGGACTTAATTATTTTACCGTTGAAGAATACGAAGACGATGGCGAACTCGTCAGAGAATATTTTCAAGGTGGTGATGTCGATGATTGCACCGATACTCAGGAAGACGGCAGAATTGTGGAGTGCTATCTCATTCCACAAGAATTAGATTTGCGCTCAGAAGAAGAAACTCGCGAGCGTTTATCTCTTAACGGGCAAATAGAGTACCAGACAGATAACCATCTGTTTCAAGTTCGCGGTAGCTATTCTGATAACAAAGAAACGTTTTATACCAATCGTGCAACTTACGATTTTAGCCGTTCAGACGGTGATTTACCCATGGGATTAGGCACAGACGACCCCGATGTAGATGAAGTTGTTGAAATTGGTGTGGATGCCAACGGTGCAGTGTTTGGCACCTTTGAAGATGCACGCTCTGAAAGACGCTTACGCCCGGGTGTTGAAGATGAAAAAGTCTGGACCCTGGGACTGGAGGGTACCAGTACACTTGGAGATAACTGGGAATTAAACTACGGTGCAGATTTCTCTCGAAATGAGGTTGAGCAAGATCGTTCAGAGGCGCGCTTTAGATCCGACAATATAAGCATGACCTTCGCCAATTTAAACGATTCGGGAATTGATATTGATTTAGCCAGAGAATTTTATGATGACGATGATGATGATTTGGACCCTACCACGGGAGAAGGCTTCCCTATTCGTGCTGAAACATTCGATGGTGAGCTTTTAGGAACACCCAATCGCACCTTCGATTCCTCCATCGATAAATTTAGCACCTATTATTTTGATGCAAAACGCTGGATTGAGGTAATGGATACTGACGTTGAGCTTAAGTTTGGTGTAAAGCATCGCACGCGAGAGCGCGAATTTGACTTTTCGCGTGTAGAGTATTTGGTAGATGCTGACATCAGGATGGCAGACTTTCCCAATAAAGCGTTTGCCGACCGAAGCGATTTCCCTATTCCGATTGACATTGAGCGTAATGACTTATTACCCGTACTGAATGAGCTCATTGCCAATGGTCGAGTAGCAACCGTCGCCGAGCGGGGTGATTTCATCACATTGGCAGATTTACAGGATGATTTTACTGCCGAAGAAGATGTGACGGCGGCTTATATTCAATTTAAATTCGAACCGGTAGAGGATTTACAAATAATTACCGGTGTTCGTATGGAAGACACTGAATATACCACAACTGGTAGCTCGGTTCGACAGCAAAGCTTTGACACAGGGATCACCGATACTTTGGCCCAGGCACTGGCAAATGGGGGCGTGGATGAAGATGAGATTGATGCGTTTATTAGCTCAAGACAAAGTCCCGCACCTTTAATTGAACAACGAACAGGTGGTAACGATTATCGGAACTGGTTCCCTCATTTGAGTATGAAGTGGGAAGTCACGGAAACGGTTCAGGTGAGAGCTTCTTACACGGAGGGGATCAAGCGCCCTGAATACGGCGAGGCCGCTGCCATTCAGTTTCTTGATACAAATGAGCTACTTGATGATGATATTTTATGCTCCGTAGTTGTGTCTCAATTTGGTGGTACGGGCTCTACAGAAGAATGTCCGCTTGAAGCAGAGGACTTTGCCGGAATCTTAAGCAGTATTGAAGAGGCAGAGGCAGCACTGGCAATAGCTAATGAAGAGGACAATGGCCCTGCGTTTAGAACCGAAGCAGGGCCTGCCAGAAATCCATTTTTAGAACCTCTTACGTCGCAAAACTTTGATGCCTCGATAAGCTGGTTCCCAAGCGAGTCGGTTGCCTTTACTGTTGCCGCGTTTCATAAGTCTATCGACAACTTTATTGTCCCTATTGTACTAACTGGTGATGATGTAACGCGCTTAGGCTTTGAAGTAGATGATGGCACGGCGACGAGCTTTGGTATCTCTGAAATTGACACCGTTGCAAACGGTGATGAAGCAGAAATTCAAGGTTTGGAAATCAGCTATTATCAGGCCTATACATTCTTACCTGGTATTTTAAGCAACCTTTACGTACAGGCAAATGCAACCTTCGCAGACAGCAGTGCATCATCAGACTTGGTTGACAGGGATTTTCAATTCCCGGATCAGTCTGATGCCATCGGTAACTTTTCAATTGGCTGGGAAGACGAAGTGTTTTCAATTCGAACCGCGATTGTTTATCAGGGAGAACGCCTACGAGCCATCAACGAAGCAGGCCTTGAAGATGATGATCCGGCAGGTGACTTGATTGAAGATGCAAGAACGCAAGTTGATATTAACGTTCGCTATAATATCACTGAAGAAATTCAGGTGTATCTGGACGCAATTAATATCAACGATGCCGAAGACAATCGACTCTTCAGAGGAGGCGCAGCGGGTATCCTTAACAATGGAAACTACTTCGCCACCCTCGAAAATTATGGACCTACTTATCAATTAGGTATTAGAGGGCGGTTTTAAAGACTGACGAAAATAGCGATTATATTTAAAGTGCGCTCAGCCCAAACCTCGGTTTGGGCTTTTTTTTATTGTAAATGCGCAGCTAAAAATTGCTGCAGTTCACTGAAAAACTGATGGCGATTTTCTTGCATCGACAAATAGTGGTCTCCATATTCAAATTCAATATATTTCACCGCTTTGTTCTTGTCTTGGAGGGCGTCAACAAACTCACGTGACTGTTTAATATTGACCGATACGTCTTCTGTACCGTGCATTATTAAAAGGGGTGTCTTAATTTTGCTCACGCCGTAAAGAGGAGAACGCGCTTCTAAATCATCTGCATCATCCCCAAATTGCTTGTCACTTTGCAGGTCACCTCCTAGGAACCAACCTTGCTGTTTGGCCAAAAGTTTTAAATCAAACACGCCTGCAAAAGCCACGGCACACTTGAACAAATCAGGCGTTTTAACGGTTGCCATTGCTGCTGCATATCCGCCATAACTTCCTCCAACAATACAGAGCTTTTCGGCGTTGGCTATTCCTTCTTCCACCAGCCAGTTGGTGGCATCTGTAATATCATCCTGCATCTCAAGCCCCCAGGCTCGCATCTGGGCTTTTGCAAACTCATAGCCATAACCTTTTGAGCCTCTAAAGTTTGGCCTGAATACGGCATATCCTTGGTTACTCATAAACGCTACCCAAGTATTAAAACCCGAATAATCGCGCGCGTTCGGCCCTCCATGTGGGAGGATCACAGTAGGATAAGGAGCTTCGCCCGTAAGCGGCAAGGTTAAATACCCTTCTATTTCCAAACCATCTCGAGCTTTGTACTTTACGATTTTGTGATGAGATAATTTGGTGCCTTCCATTTCTGGGTAAGCACTGAATAAAAAGTCGAGTGTATTTTCGTTTCTGTTGCCAATAAAAAAGTCGTCAGGCAGGTTATCTGCTTGCGTATGCAGTACATAAACACTTTCATCTTTATTAAAGCTCAATATGCGATTAAATGAGGTGGGGAAAATTTTATTGAGCGCGTCGTGAAAGGGCATTAGATAATCATCAAAATAGTATCGGCCGTTTGGTGAATGGGCATCATATACGCCAATAACGTCCTTAAGCTTTCTTGAATAAATTAATCCACCCGAAACATCGTAATCATCATGACGAAGCAAAAGCGTACTTTCTTTTGTAGTGAGATCCATTGAAAACAACGACAGTTTATCGTCCTGATAAGCTTTGTAATACATAATGTTCGGATCGGCATCAAAGCCCAGTATTTGCATGCTCGGTTGTTCGTAAGTCTGGTATTCTATGAGCTTTTCAAAATCATCATCGTTTGTCTTTCGATGATATATCCGAGATTCGCCTGTATTATAATTATAAGAAATTCCAATTCTTAAGTTGTGTTGCCTGTCTAGCACCCAACGGCGAATAGACAGTTTGCCTTTTTCAATACGGCTCGTTCGGCCCGTCCGTACATTGAGTTTATACACCGAAGGCATGTGAGGCACGTCTAAATCGACTGCGATAATCACATGCTCAGGGTCTTCGGGCATGAAATCGAGAACCCTATCCTGATATTGCGATGTGTAGGTACCAAATACCTGTACACCTGCATCTCTTCTGGGTTTTACTAATTGTTTAAGCTGAGGATCTTCTTCGCTTAAGTCAATACTAAATAATCGTGTTTGATAAAAACGCGTCCCCTTTACGTTGTCTTCATAGGCTGCGCTTATCAGTAAAACTTCATCATTTGCCCATTCATACCAATTCAGTTTTACTTTTTTATTGTCTGAAGTAAGCACCATCTGGCTTTTACCATCACTTAAATTAGCGACGGTAAGAAGCGTTAAAGGCTCTGGCTCTATCAAATTTTGAGTGAAAGCCAAGAACTTGCCGGAATAGGATAACTCGGGGTCAGCAAAGGCAGGCAATCGGCTGAATGCGAGGGGCTCAAGAGGCGCGTTCTGCACGTCTTCGCTGGCAAGGCCATGGTGAGCACACAAAAGTGCAATGATAATTAACAAAGAGCTGAAAAAACGCATACTAAAGTACTCCCTTACCTGCGTTAATAACTGTGGTGGTAGATTAAGGCGCTAAAATCACCTTCGTTAACAAAGTTATTACATTATTAATAAAGACGTCAAGCATTTGATCATTGGCGCTCGGCTTATTTTCAGCTTTTCAGACTGGGGTTTTATTTTTAGTCCGATTTTGAGGAGCTTAAATTTGATTTCCAAGCTCTGTTTAAGAGGTAATATTTAAGTTGCGCTAGCTAGAATACAAAGAATCCTGAAAATACTTCACGTAGTGCTCAATAAGTTTGTCGTAGCATTTTGCGTCAAATTCATTCAAGTGCAATCGCCGACTTGTTCTTAGCAGTTCAGAAAACCGTTTAATAGCACCGCCCAATCGATTTCTGCGAATAAGCACAAGGTTGTTGTCCATATCATCGCACTTTAGCCCTATCGGAAACTCATCAATAGGCTCGTCAAGCTCCAAACTAACTACATCTCTTTGCTTAACGACTTGCTGGACTAAGCCATTGTTATATTTTTCACCTTCGCTGCTTAATGTGCGCTCTATTTCTGACTCTAAAAGCAGAATAAAGTCAGCGATGTGAACTGGTACTTCAATCGAAATATGCATGAAATGGGAAAACAACGATTCTTTGCAAAAATTTATGCTAAGCATACGCAAATAATGTCTACAGCCAAGTAAAAAATGAGATTAAGTTTCTTTGCTTATCAGATCGCTCACTTAAAGCCTGCTGACGCTTTGATTTTCTTGCCAAAGACTATGGAAGATATTGATTTAAATACCTAAATAACTGTTGGATTTTTAGGCTCTTGCGCTTAGGTTTGTTTCCTAACGTCTCAGTGTTGTGCTTGCGCTGTGGACTGATTAATGTTGTTAGGCATTTCTGCAAACATTTTAATATCTGCTAAAGAAATCCTGATGCTGAAAAATGTTTATGGCATGGTGTTGAGCCAGCAATTTTTGATATTTGGCTTTGTGAATAGCATGTGCTCCCTCTTCTCAATAACCCAAAAACAGTTTGAGTGCCTTTGATAAATCTAAGAATTAAACCTAATCATGTATTTTCATACCTTGCGGAAATTGAGATTTGATAAGTTCTGGTTAAATAGCGCAAACAAGCATGTATATGTTCAAACATGTAAAAACACTCTCCTTCATCCTTATTTTGTTTATTTTCAGCCTGCTGCTGGCAGTTCATTTAGACAATAACAAAATTTCTTTACCGTCTTTTATATCAAACTGTTTATCATCGATAGAGGCCTTATTTAGCCGTACAGGCGATGTTATCAGCGCTGAGATAGTTGAAGAAGAAACACCCAATAAACAAAGCGAACAAGCGGTGCCACCTGAAGAACTTTCTAAGTCTAGCAAACATATGCAACTGCCAAATGAACTGGGAGCTTATTCGGTTGCTTGTACCGACAAAATTAATGCACCTCGAGCAAAAACTATTTTCACATGGGTAGATGAACAGGGCGTTCGCAATGTAAGCGACACACCTCGTAAAATTGATAATGCGACGGAATTTAAAATTTTAAAACACATTCAACCCCAGAAAGTTTCGATACAGTATTCGGGGGACAGCAATCTAAAAAACATACACTATAAAATAAGCCAACGCATAGTGTCAGCCAAAGCGTTTTTTGCCAAAGTAACGCCTGAGCACTTAATTGTACCAGTGCAAATTAATTTGAGTTTGGTCTCAGATATGCAGGCGTATTCGCGCTTAAGTCATTCAGCTTCGGTTAAAAATGCGCAAGGCTTTTACCAAGCGGGTAAGAATAAAGCGATAGTGTTAGCTCAAAATGATGTGCAAACCATCAACACTGCCGTTCATGAAGCGATTCACGCTATAAATCGTCACTGGTTTGGTCGTATGGCCAGGTGGTTGAACGAAGGTATTGCTGAAAATGCAGAGCTTGATTGGCAGCAAGATGCTTTAAATAGCGAATGGCAAAAGCATTTACACAAGCAGACGCTTGGTTTAAAGCAAGTGTTTGAATCTACTGAAAATGATTGGTCTAATTTGGCAACTCGCCCGCACTTGTATAACACAAGCAGAGCTTTTGTCGCCTTTTTAATGGATAAGCATCGAAGCACCCTGATCAGGCTATTATTGCAAGAATCTGAAAATGGCTGCCAGACTATTAATACAGCAGACATAGAGCGTATCTACGGCGCTTCGGTTATTAACATACAACGAGATTTTGATAAATGGAGGAGGATAAAGGCGTAGGTTTATTAAAAAAATCCCGTCTTTGCAGGATATTGATTATTTGGAGAAGAGAGGCATGAATCACAAAACGCTTATGCGTTTTGTTCCCCTTCGGGCTTCGCGCTAACGCGCTCATTTCAAGTTACTTGATCGCAACTTGTCGAACCTCAGGCTTCAAACCAAATCATCCCTCTCAACCAGATACTAAAAACCCCGCTAGTGCGGGGTCTTTAGTATCTGGCGGAGAGAGAGGGATTCGAACCCTCGAAGGGCTATTAACCCTTACACACTTTCCAGGCGTGCGCCTTCAGCCACTCAGCCATCTCTCCGGAATTTGCTTTGCCTTTTTAAGCGAGCGCGAATGTTAGTCAAAACGGCCTAAACTTGCAAGACAAAATCGCGTAAACCATTAGGTAAATAGAAAAAACAGCAGTACTATATGCACCTTTTTTAGGCATATAGATTAGGCGCTAAATTGAACACTGATGAGCCAGTCTTTCACTATCTTTTTTTGTGAGCCAATTTATCTATGAATCACCCCTCTATCAAAAGCTATTTTGACTCAAGCATTTGCCAGGCTGAAATCGACAGTATGTTTAGCAAAGGATTATCATACGCCGGTCATCAACTTATGGTCCCTGATAAATACGCCTATCAGGTGCTTCCCTATCAGCACGATCGCTACGTGCTATTTAATCAGGGTGAGCATTTCGAACTAATATCAAACGTATGTTTGCACCGTCAGGCAAAGCTGCTTGAAGGCTCGGGCAGAGCGCGAAACATTGTATGTAAAGTACACTGCTGGGGTTATGATCACCTTGGCACACTAAAAGGTGCGCCGCAGTTTAAGCCGCAACCGCAAGGTCAACTCGATAAAACACCTTTAAATGCGTGGAATGGACTTTTGTTTAAAGGGCGCACGCCAAATTTTGACTTGGCGGAACACGGATTAGATACCTATATTAATTTTGATGAGTATTTTTA
This sequence comes from Ningiella ruwaisensis, assembly GCF_004798935.1. GTDB lineage: Bacteria > Pseudomonadota > Gammaproteobacteria > Enterobacterales > Alteromonadaceae > Glaciecola > Glaciecola ruwaisensis. The sequence goes on from NZ_RAHT01000006.1 coordinate 195,154, forward strand.
TGCAGGTTGTGAAAGCGCCCAGTATAACTTTAACTGGAAAACCTTTGTTGAGATATATCTGGAGAATTATCATGTTTCGTCCATGCACCCGGGGCTTCGTCATTATGTAACTCCCGACGAGCTGGAGTGGGCGTTTGGAGACGATTTTTCTGTGCAAAAAGTCGGCCTTGGTAAAAACCTGCAAAAACCTACAACTCCATATTACCGCGAATTTCAAGACGCGCTTGTAAAACGTTTTGGTGATGCTTTGCCAAAATATGGTGCAATCTGGTGTTTCATTTACCCAAACATCATGATTGAATGGTATCCAGATGTTCTGGTAATCAGCACCATTTTCCCTAAGGGTCCTCGTCAATGTGTGAACCACGTTGAGTTTTACTACCCTTCGGCGCTGTATCAGGCTTCACCCGATTACTTTGCATCAGAAAAGCAGGCGTATATGGAAACCGCAGCTGAAGACGAGCAAGCTTGTCTTTTATTAGAGCAAGGCAGAGAAGCACTGTATTTATCGGCTGAGGAAGCTCACGGGCCAATTGAAGGCTTTTTAGAAGCTGGTGTGTCGCATTTTTATGCGTTTTTGGCAAAACAATCCTAACTACTGAATAAGCGAAGTGATGCTACCAATTTTACGAATTTTAATTGTTGAATTAAACGAATCTTCATTGGAACTAACCGCTGACAATCTTAAAAATGCCGTTCGTTCTTTTGAACGAAGCGATGTAGACATTGAAGTGGTTTGTGCACAAAAACCCCAGGAAGCACTCGATATTATTAGAGAAGACGGCGACATTCAGGCTGTGCTGCTCGGCTCTAGCTTAAACGATACGGCTGAGCGTTCTTTACCTTTGTTAAATCAAATAAAAGAAATCCGGCACGAGCTACCCGTTTACATAGTAGATGATTCTGACAAGGGCTTAGATATCGTTACTATTTCAAATAAAATTGAAGCGCTGTTTTATCATGATGATGTAGTTTCAGACCCTGAAGCCATCTTGGGCTATATTTTAAATGATTTTGATGACCGCTCTGAAACGCCCTTTTGGACAGCCTATAAAAAGTATGTAGCCGAAAACAACGATTCATGGCATACCCCCGGCCATAACGGCGGCGCCAGCTTTAGAAACTCGCCCTACATCAGCGACTTTTATCGCTTTTACGGACGCAATATGTTTGTCAGCGATTTATCGGTGAGTGTTGATTCATTAGGCTCGCTCACCGACAGTACAAACGCGATAGGCAAAGCACAAAAGAGCGTGGCGCAAACCTTTGAGGTGAATCATTCGTTTTTTGTCACGAACGGCTCATCTACCTCCAACAAAATCATTTTGCAAACTCTGTTACGCGAGGGTGATAAGGTCATTGTTGACAGAAACTGCCATAAATCAGTGCATTACGGCATGATCCAGGCGCGAGCCATGCCGATTTATCTCGACAGTGTCCTTAACAAAGACTACGGCATTTTTGCACCGCCTTCATTAACGCAGTTAAAAGAGAAAATTCAGCAGCACCCTGACGCTAAGCTTATCATTCTGACCGGCTGTACTTACGACGGTTTGCTAACTGACTTAAAACAAGTGGTAGATGCTGCGCACGAGCACGGCATGAAGGTGTTCATTGATGAAGCCTGGTTTGCTTACTCTTTGTTTCACCCTGCATTCAGGCATTATTCTGCCATTCAAGCAGGCGCAGATTATGTGACGCATTCTGCGCATAAGGTGGTTTCGGCCTTTTCTCAAGCTTCCTACATTCATATTAAAGATCCTGATTTTGATTTGGATTTCTTTAAAGAAATTTACGCTATCCATACCAGCACTTCACCTAAATATCCGCTGATGGCCTCACTTGATGTATGCAGTAAACAGCTAGAAATGGAAGGATATAAGATTTTAAATAATCTGTTGCGCAACGTCGAAGAGCTAAGGCAACAGGCTAAACGCTTTAAGCGGATAAAAATATTAGACAAAAGCGATTTTGCCAACGCATTTGAGCATTTTGAGACTGACAATATCGGCCACGACCCGCTGAAAATACTCATTGACGTGTCTCAACTGCAATATTCTAATCATGAAATTCACCGTTTTTTAATGGATGAAGTTGGCCTGGAAATTGAGAAATTTACCCATAGCACCTTATTGGTCTTGTTAACTTTAGGTGGCATGAAAGCAAAAATCGTCAGGCTCTTTAATGCACTTAATAAACTCGATGAAGGCCATGTAGCACTTCAAAAAAGCAAGCGCAAATTTCAATTGCCCGATACCATTCCGCCAATTGACTTAAGTATGTTACCGGCCACCGCATTTTTTGGTGAGCGCGAGTCCATTTTACTGACTGAAAGTGTAGGACGAATTGCCGCAGCGCTTATCACGCCCTACCCGCCTGGAATACCGCTATTGGTACCCGGCCAAAAAATCTATAAAGAGCATGTGGATTACTTGCATTCTTTGTCGAGTCAAAAACTTACCATTCAGGGCGTTAATGACGGTGAACTTTACGTGCTGGCGGGAAATTAATAATGTAATCATTTCCGATTTGCAAACATAATCTCGGCTAACAGCAAGGACAGTATAAAGATGCCAACTGGTGCCGATACTTTACTTACGTCAGCGTAGGAATCGGTCAAAACCTAATATTTAAACAAGTGACTTTGCTCAGCATTAAACCAAAATGCAATTACATTTTTCCTGCATGCTCACCAATTCTATCCCATTGTAACTTCATCTCTTTTAGCACAAGCTTTAGCGGCTGGTATTCTATATTATCCTTGAAAAACGGGGCATGTCTTGTAACAAATGGAAAGGCACAGAAGCCGAGTTTGACCGCGCTGTTTAACCACAAAATCGCTTCGTCAGAATCGCCAATGTGCGCGTAGGCAAACGCCAGGAAGCGAGCAAACATTTCATTTGTTTTGGCAGTCTCAATTTGCTCTTGACTAAGATTTATTTGCCTGCCTGACTGGTCAGGTTCAGTACAAAAAACCCTAGCTAACATAATGGCGAGCGATGGGGCGCATTCATTTTGCATTTGAAGCGATAATACCTTTTGCTTATCGTACCGATTGTTTAAAGCGTAGACCCATGCTAAAAACATCTTCGCAATATCGTTTTGCGTATCCATTTCAAACATTCGCTCGTAATGAACTACGGCGGCATCAAATTCACCTAGTATTATATGATACCAACCGGGCAAGCAGCGGCTGACAGGCGTGAGAGGATCAATTATTTGTAAACGCCGTATAAGAGGAAGTGCAAGTCTGGCATGACCACTGATCAAATAGCAATTTGAAAGCAGTCCAAGTACGTCGGGATCATTATTGTGCTTGTATACTGCCAGTTTCAGCGATTCAATGGCCTTTATTGTTTTTCCACAGGCATATTCAAACCAACCGCTAAGCATAAAAGTGTAGTATTCATTTGCTTTGTCAACCTTAAGTTGTTCAAGGATTGTTTCGACTTTATTTAGCGGCGTCAGAGAACAGTCAATGCCCGCTTCTCGGAGTTGTAGATATGTCCTTCCCAAGTTTGCCAGAATGATACCGTTTTTACCCACCAAATGCTGTGCACAATGCAATAACTCCAATGCTTTTTTGATGGATTCTGGTTGCCATCTCATCGATTCTTGTCTGGCTTGGTGTAAATATTCCCAAGCACTCTGATTAAAAATACGATTATGAGATTGTGACAGGAATTCTCCCTCCACATCAGAAATTGCTAAACATGATACAATGTCGGCCGTTGATCTTTCTCGCAGTGCTTCATAGCTTGATCTTGTTTCACTATAGGACTTGCTCCACTGAACACTATGTGTAGTGGCATTTATTAAACGAAGCTTTAGCGTTATCTGCTCTTTATCAAGCCTAATGCTTCCTTCGATAAAGAAGTTTAGATTCATTTGTTCAATAGTTGCCTTTCGTTTTTCGTCATCAGTAGGTAAGTATTTCATAGAAGAATAACTAATTACGGTGAAAGACTGCAGTGAAGCAAGATCGCTGATAATATCTTCGCAGAGCGCATCACGTATGTATGACTGCTCGGTAGCAGCATCTCGCAATTCAAAAGGCAAGATCGCGACTTTATATGTTGACTTATTAAGACTTACAAGTTCGTTGCTTTTTGAACTTTTGGATTCAAACCAAATGTCCAGTTCATGCTGGTAAGCAGCAATCCTGGCCCCCCTTATATGACTGTGGCGATGGACTGGCATTCCTTCATTCGCTTCCCAGCGCCGCACAGTTCTTTCACTGCAATCGAAATAGCGAGCAATCGCTTTCCAGGATTGAAGCTTTTTATTCATCTTAATTCGTGTCCATTTCGCTAGGTTTCCGCTTAAATTATGCATTAATCTCAGGTTTTTCTTTCAACCTTTATCATATAAAGAAACGAAAAGAGTGACTACCATTTGTCCGCTTGTGTCCGCTCTTGTCCATTTTAAAGAGCCTGCATCGGCGTTAATGTATTCATAATCAACTATGATCACAGAGCAGGAACTAATATGTTGGATTCATTTGGTATAAAAAAATTTTTAGTTTTTTCAATCGCGCTTTTTTTTGTTCAAAGTTCGATGTCTCAAGCTGAAGAGTTGTCGCGCTTTCAGCGAGCGAAATGGCAACTAGTGTCTGGCACCGCCACACATTATTTTCCAGGAAGTATTTTGCACAGCTCAACGGCCACGGAGAGAGGTAAAGTAGATATGAGTACCGAAACAATTGATCTCTTCGGTGATCTAAGCGGACGTATTTTATATCACGTTCGTTCAGAGTTTGATTTCGTCAATGGCACCTTAAAAAATACAGGGATTCAAGTGTTTTCAGGCACAGTGAATGGCTCAGAACCCATACTACTTCTGGACGATGACTTTATCTTTAAAGTTAATCTGGATTCAGGTGAAACGCGAGGTAAAGTTTTTCTTACTAAACGCCTAGATGGACATAAAACAGAATGTTTTCTGAATGTGATTGGCGTTGGTTTTGATGATCAGGGCAACGGCTTGGCAAACTACTCCGGGCGGTGTCGTGTTAAATAATCAAATTATGGCAGATTAACACTGCCTTTATTTCGGATCGCAATTTACTGCGGATTGGCGTGGTTTCTCATTTAACAAGGGTAATATGTTTTCAAAGCGAATAATTTCAGCGTAAACCAGCGCAATGAACGGCAGGTTGACAGCGTTAGTTAAAGTTTTGTACTAGGGTAAGTAAGCTGCTTTGATCACTTGCTTCCGTCAATCAACTTGATATTGTAAGCGGGAAAAGCCGCATCACAGGTCATCAGCTCCAGACCCTCAGCTTGCGATTGAGCTACAACATTCGATCGAAAGGATCTTTGTGTATTCTGTTTGTTTTTGGGTGGATTACATCAAGCATAGAGCCTGCTTTTTGAGCATGGAAAAACGAAATAGGTAATTTTAGAAAACCTTTGTCCTCGCTTATCTGCTCAATATCTTCAGGCGCATTTAGTGCACCAAGATCCGTTTTAATTCAAATTTCCCACACACTTGCAGCACTCAAGTAAACCTCATTTCTAGGGTTAGCAATGATTGATTTTGAACGTGTCCCTAGACGCTCATGCTCTGAGTTAGATATCCACCAGAGAAATATGTGAGTATCCAATAGCACTCGCTTCAAAGCTTATTCTCCCGAAAAGGAAGCCGCTATCTCGTCATCCTTACTTTCAAAGCTCGACATATCAATATCATATCCACCAGGAGTTCTTTCTTTAACTTCGGTATGAGGCACAAGATCAACAAACGGCTTGCCAGCCTTAGCGATGACAACCGTTTCACCGGAATTAGCAAGTTCCGCCAACTGAGACAGCTTGCTTTTTGCTTCATGCATATTTGCTTGCACAATGATAAACCTAACTTCGCTATACTTAGCTACAATATAGCCTGATCGTTCAATTTGTTCAGTAAATTATTATGACGAGCATGAACAAAAATCATTAACTCGATAAAAGCTATTCTCCACTCTACGCATTTTTTTGCCAGGCTCTGATTTGTAGATAAAAATCAGATGGGGAGAGAACCAACATGTAATCGCCTTTGCCATCCATTCCACTTTTATGCTTCAAAGTCAGACAATGGCGCTTATATGAGTCTGTGTTTATGCTCAATAATTAAATTAGTCTTTTTTAACGATCTAGTCTTTAATTAATATCGATTTATAAAAGGAGATGACTATGAGTTACACAGATGGTTTTGTTGCCGCCGTGCCAACAAATAAAAAATCCGAATATATTGCCTTTGCTAAGAAAGCCGCTGATATATTTAAGGAATATGGAGCACTATCCGTTGTTGAGAATTGGTCGGATGATGTGCCGGAAGGAAAAGTGACGGACTTTGCTCGCGCAGTAAAATTAGAAGAAGGTGAAGCAGTCGTTTTTTCCTGGGTCACCTGGCCAGACAAAGCCACTCGAGTGACTGCATGGGAAAAGGTCATGCAGGATCCAAGAATGCAAGATGATGAAATGCCTTTTGACGGCAAACGCCTTATATATGGTGGTTTTGAAAACGTTTTGGACGTGTAAACGCTTCTAATATGCTAGCGTTTAGCTCGAAACAATGAGTTATCGATAAAGCGCAGCGCCATACAGTCGCTGTCTTTATTGATGACTTTTTTTGTGTCCACTCGAGTGCAAGCACCTGCATAGGTGCCACCCGCCGTAAATGTGCAAAGCTGTACATAATGCTGCTCCAGTTTAGGTAGTAGATAAAAAGCCTGATAAATCTGATCTTGTGAGTCGAATTTGCCTCCGGTACTTTCAAGCACTTGTTGATTGGCATCTACTACTGAAATATTTGCGCCACATCGGCCCACTATTGGCTTGGCAACATAACCGCTTTGTTTGAGCTCCGGAGTCAATTGAAAGCTTGCGTTCAAGAGCCACTGATTTTGTGGAAACAACTGCGAAAGTATGGGCAAAATCGCCTTGTTGCTGGGTATTAGTGACCATAAAGGCTCATACACCATAATATCATCATGAAACAGCACATCACTTAACTTCACAGCGTTTGGATTGGCTAAATGCGATGATACGGGCTTTGTCGATGCGCTTTGAGAACTAATGTCACTTACACTTGCGCTGTTTGCAGTCAACTCTTCTCGAATTTGATCCAGGGCGGTTTCCCAGGCCCACGTTTTCCAAACGCGTTTTACTTTACGCTTGTTTGCGTCAACAATGTCCCCATCAATAAGCGCAAGACCTTGCGTTTTAAGTACCATCGTGGTTTCAATACCGGCGCTTTCAATAATACTTTGCATGTAATATGCGTGATAAAGCTCTTCAGGGTCATCATCATACATAATATGCACATGGCCTTGCTCTTTACTTTCGCGCCATTTTTTAATTAACGATTGCGATAAACCAGCCCCTGCATCAGTACCGGTATCCAAGTGATGATGCTTAGCCCATTTGCCCTGTATTTTCGCTGTTTCCATGTAGCAGGAAGCAGAGTCACAGTTATACTCATACACTTTTAAACCTTGATCCGACAAGGCAAAGTCAAAGCGACTGGTAACAAGCTCTTCTTGCCTGTTTTCCCAAGAGCGACGCAATTTGGGCAAAATTTCTTCTGGTAAATTAAACTTCGACAGCAAATGAGCTTGCGACAATACGTAGTGCGTCGCATAAATAAACATCTCATGCAATTCATTCGTAGCGTGTTCTAACTGCGTCGCAGTACGCCCAGAGACACAAAAAAATGCATGTTTTCGGTCTGGATGCTCAGATAAGCCATGAAACCCGTAAGCTTTAACGTAAGCATCTTCATCTTCGTTTGCGATGTTGAGCCAACTGTTATTTGAATTGGGATTTGCCAGTCGGTGCAGCTGAATGCCCTGAATGCTTGGATCTTGCGTCTCATTTTGCGTGCTAAGGCTTGCATCGCTGGTTTGCAACATCCAGCCCAGTATTTCAGTATCGGCAAAAGTACAGGATATCCAATATCGCCCCTGCTCGTCTTCTTTAGCCCTAAGCTCACGCGAATACTTGGTGCCTTTCGCCCAAGGTGTAAAATGAACGTTCTGTTCAGCCACACGCACAAAATGATCACTTACCTCAGTGACAATCGCAACATGGCCGGTATGTTCAAATTCACCGCCTTCTTCCCAAATTAACAGAGCGCCAGCTTGCGGTCGCTTAAGGCTTCCGTTCTCATAAGCCTGAAGCGGCAGTTTTTGTTGGGTTTCGACGTGGGTAAGATGCCTGAATTTGAAAATTTCGTAGGCCATTCCCACATCATCAAAGATGCAACCGGTATTGACATACAACCAGCGTCTTGCAAATTCAACGCACTGCCATTTATAGCCGAAATAGAGATTGCCCGCACAGTGGCGAAGCGAAGACCGTGAAGGATATTGTGATTCATCTAGCGTATCATAATCGCAGCAATAAGCTTCCACACCGCCTGGCGCGATGCCCAAAACCTCACCAAATTTGGCATCAGCCTTTGTGTGTTGAGTCACTAAGATCTTAAGCTGGCAGAAAAATCAAGCATGCGATTGAGCGGGATCATCGCACGTTTGCGCAAAGCTTCATCTACAAAAATTTCTTTGCCTTGGGCATTTAGTAAAGCTTGATGCATGGCCTCTAAACCATTCATTGCCATCCAGGGGCAATTTGCACAACTTTTACAGGTTGCACCATTACCTGCGGTAGGCGCTTCAATAAGCGTCTTATCAGGCGCTAGCTGCTGCATTTTATAGAAAATGCCCTTATCTGTTGCAACAATAAAAGTATCGTTAGGAAGCGTTTGAGCGGCCTTTATAAGCTGAGAAGTAGACCCTACGGCATCAGCCATCTCCACCACGCTAGCTGGCGATTCAGGATGCACCAGAACAGCAGCATTTGGATAAAGATGCTTTGCAGTTTTAAGTGCTTGAGCAGAAAACTCATCGTGCACAATACACTCACCGTTCCACATGAGCATATCCGCGCCTGTTTCTTTTTGAATATAAGCACCAAGATGCCTGTCAGGTGCCCAAATAATCTTTTTGCCCTGGCTGTCGAGATGCTCAACAATCTCCAGTGCTATTGAGGAAGTAACCACCCAATCAGCACGCGCTTTTACGGCTGCTGAAGTATTTGCATACACAACAACGGTTCGGTCTGGGTGTGCATCACAAAACTCGGTGAACTCCTTCTCCGGGCAACCTAAATCAAGCGAGCAAGTTGCTTCCAGGGTTGGCATGATCACTTTCTTTTCAGGACTCAGTATTTTGGCCGTCTCACCCATAAACTTAACGCCTGCCACCACAAGCGTTTCTGCACTATGGTCTCGACCAAAGCGCGCCATTTCAAGCGAATCAGACACACAACCACCCGTTTCCTCAGCCAAGGCCTGGATAACCGGGTCGGTATAATAATGCGCAACCAGCGCAGCATTGTTTTGTTTAAGAAGTGCTTTGATATCCGCTTTTAAAGCATCCGCCCTATCCTGAGTGAGCTTTTTAGGTTTTTCAGGGAAAGGAAATGAAATAGGCGCAATGCGCTCAGCTACATTCATAATCAGTAAATGTTTTTAAGTGGTCCGAGTATTATACCCGTGTGTCATAAAAAGTTCACCTTTAGCGCTTTAAATTTCATTTTAATTACCGCTGATAAATGTAATTAGAAGAAATGCTATTAAATTGTTAAAGGAATGCGGGATAAATGCGGCAAGAACAGCTATCCAGAACCCTTTGGGATACCAATTCACAAACGCATAATTAAAAATTATAAATCCACACAAAGTACCTAAAAATCGCTCTACATCAAATAAACCATGCAATATAGCCCATAAAAGAGCTGATAAATAAATGATTTGAGTGGGACTTAACTTACTTCGAAGGAGAAGGCAAACAAATAAACCGAGCAAAACCGATTCAAACATCGGTGCAAAAAGTATTAGCTCAATAAAACTTAATTCAAATAAAGGTTCATGATCTGCCGTTTGCACTTGCGTTGTAAATACAAGATGTGTAACCAAGGTCGCAAAAAAAGAAGCTAACAAGTTGCCTGCTACAGCCAAAATAGAAGCGACACAAGCATACTTAAAAAAATATTGCTTATTTTTATTTTGAGTTGATTCAAGAGTGATGCAGATCATATTTAGTAATTTTGAGTGTTTTAAAATATAAAAATTAAAGTGCGGTACAAACCGCACAACTTGGATCTTTACTCAATTCCATTTGATACGTCGATTAAAGTTGTCCATTTGACCTCCACTACTTCGACGGGGAGGCGGAGTTATCTCACTTATAGCTGTCTCTAATACACTATAGGCTGCTCCGCTACCCAACCATTTAAAGAAATTCTTTACAAGCGCAGCGCGTGCACCAACTACCTTCTCTATATCTGCATGTTGAATAATTTCCATATTGATGTTTCCTTATTTAATCCACTGTTGGAAAAAGCATAATAAGCCAAAAACAGTATGATTAAACTGTACCAAATAATTGAAATCATGATCGCTTAAGAGACCACTTTCTTGGATGGACATAGATGGTGCAATAAGAACGTTAAGAACGAGCGTATTCCATTTTAATGTGCCTCATTGCATTTGAATGGAGCGCTGAAAATCACTTATTCGCTATAAACAGCCTAGATATAAAAGTGTCGAAGTACATGGATGTACTTCGTCAAGCGGTCATGGACGACGCATAGCGTCTTTTATATCTAGGCTGTTTATAGCGAATAAGTGATTTTCATAAGCGGAATGAGTGGTGGGTCGTGCTGGATTCGAACCAGCGACCAATTGATTAAAAGTCAACTGCTCTACCAACTGAGCTAACGACCCACTTAAATCTTTGCGCAGGCTGCAAAGGGCTTGCATACTGCGTTGGTTGTTTTAGAAGTTTCTGGCCTTCGCCACAATGACGAAAAGGTACGTCAAACAATGCACTTCTAGAGATTGGTGGGTCGTGCTGGATTCGAACCAGCGACCAATTGATTAAAAGTCAACTGCTCTACCAACTGAGCTAACGACCCAATCTTTGTAGTGAATACGAGGCTACTTCTTAGCGGTGTATAACTACACGTTTCAACATCTGCCGCAACGGGCGCATATAATACTTAAAACGAACCTCGGTGCAACCTTTTAATGCGATTTTTACGATAAAAATCAGCAATCGTGCGGAAAGTGAACAAAGCACTTGGCTAATCGATTAACCGTTAGCCAATTGCTCGTTGGATAAGCGTGCAGGTGTACTGTTCGGATATTCCGATACAACCTGTTCAAAATAGCGCTTTGCCAGCGCCGCATTACCTTGAGATTTGGCAATCATGCCAAGCTTCAACAAAGAATCTGCCCGCTTTGGTGAGTCTGCAAATTTATTTGCTACTTGCTCAAACTGTACCTTTGCTTCTTCCCAACTCTGATTATTGTACAACAGCTGGCCGAGCCAATAATGCGCATTATCGGTCAAGTCAGATTGTGGATATCGAGATAAAAAACTTTGAAAGGCAGGAATTGCTCGTTCGTAATCGCGCTCTTGCAATATTAAATTTACTGCTGCTTGATACGCATCTTGCTCGCTTTGTGCAGGTACAGACACGGGCACTTGAGATGCGCTTCCTTGTCCACTGCCGGCAGAGCCGATATTGCCAGCAACGTTAGCGCTTTGTTGCTGCAAATTCTCAAAGCGTCTGTCGAGTTCTAAAAATAACTCTCGCTGTCGCTCCAGAATTTTTTCCAACTGATGATTATGGAGCTCAATTGAGCCTCGTATACCATCTACATCAGCTTGGAGCATATCTAACTGTTGTTGCATACGTTGCTGCGTATTTGAACGGGATTCGACAATTCGCTCAATTACGGCCAAGCGGGTTTCCAAATCAGAAACTGTTGGCGTCGCAGAAGTATTTACGGAACTTGCAGGTGTTTGGCTTTGACTATTGACATCAACAACCGGTGCCTGCGCAAGGCAGGCACCAGAAGCGAGTAACAATAGTGTACTTGTTATAGATAACTTCATCTATTACTGGTAAACCACTACAGCGCGACGGTTTTGAGCAAATGCATACTCAGAGCTACCCATTACCGCAGGCTTTTCTTCACCGTAAGATACAACAGAGATTTGTGAGCCAGATACACCTTCATTCATCAAAAAGGTTTCAACGGCTTGTGCTCGACGCTCACCCAAGGCAATATTGTACTCAGGCGTACCGCGGCTGTCGGTATGACCTTCAATTACCACGTTTTGATTTGGATTTTTTACTAAAAACTCTGCGTGTTTTCTCAAAACCGGGAAAAACTCAGATTTAATAGTAGAGCGGTCAAAATCAAAATAAACGGTTTGTTGCGCTTCAAGCTCAGCTTTTTCTTGCTCTAACATTTCTTTGGCGCGACGCATTTGTTCTGCTGCAGCGGCTTCTGCCTGTGCTTTCGCTTCTGCAGCTTCACGCTCTGCCTGAGCAGCTTGTTCAGCGGCTACGCGGTTACGTTCTGCTTCTAGCTCTTCTTCAGATGGACCTGATGAACACGCCATCAAGGTAATGGCAGGTAGCGCAATTAAAAGCGTTTTAAATTTGTTTTTAGTAAGCATGCTAATAAGTCCTTATTTCTAACGTTCTTTATATTGTTTGCTATGATGTTTTTATCATAACAATATTATAATAAAAATGGTGACCAACTTGGCGATTTTACCTGCCCATTCGCTGCCGGTAATAGCGCTTTAAACCGACCATCTAATGATACAAGTGATAACACTTGCTTCCCTTCATGCAACGTAGAGTAAATAATCATACTCCCGTTTGGTGCAATACTGGGTGATTCATCCAGATAAGTCCTAGTTAACACCAACATATTACCATTTTGCAAGTTTTGTCGTGCAATATGATAATCGCCTTGCGTTCTATTTACGACAACTAAATTCTGGTTGTCGGGTGAAATAGAAGCGCCAAGATTCATTTCCCCTTCAAAAGTAAGCCTCCGCGGACGCTTAGTATCTAAATCTACTTGATAAATCTGCGGTTTTCCACCCCGTTCGGAACTAAATATGAGGCTTTTACCGTCTGGAGACCAACTTGGTTCAGTATCGATGGTCCGATTTCGCGTAATTCTTTCCAATTGCCTGGTGGCCAAATCCATCACGTAAATTTCTGGATTACCGTCTTTGGAAAGCACCATCGCAAGCTTTTTTCCATCCGGTGAAAAGGCCGGTGAACCATTGATACCCGGAAAATCCGTTACCAACTGTCGCTGCGTCGTATAAATATCCTGAATAAAAATCTGCGACTTTTTGTTTTCAAAAGATACGTAAGCCAGTTTATTGCCATCTGGTGACCAAGCAGGCGACATGAGCGGCTCAGGCGATGATAATAAACGGGTTTCGTTTTCACCGTCGTAATCTGAAATGACTAATTGGTATGGTAAGGCATTCGTTTCTCGGTCTCGAACAATGACATATGCAATACGTGTTAAAAATGCTCCGCGCTCGCCGGTAAGCGCTTCGTAAACCACATCGCTGATAATATGTGCGTACTGTCTGAAATCTTCCGCATTGATAATTTTTTCACGTGATTCAATGATGTGATCTTTACTCATCACCAGCTGGCCATTTTGTAATGCTTTTGATTGCCCGCCTGTAATTTGTGCACGAAGCACATCAATCAGCTGAAACGACACTCGATACTGATTATTGCCGCGCGCTTCTATGCTGCCAACAAGTACGGTATCAATACCCTTATCTGCCCAGGCATTGTAGTTCACCTCATCATCTGCTGTGGGGAATTGAGGCATATCTGACAAACCCATTGGGTTAAATTTGCCGCTGCGACGCAAATTGTTTGTGATCACCTCAGAGATATCCTCGGGCAGTGTAGAAGTGCCATTCCATTTAAACGGCACAACTGCAATAGGACGGGCATTGTTCATCCCTTGTGTGATCACAATTTCCAATTTGGCATTGGAAAGATTCGAAAAACTCAACAAAGACAAGACGCATAGCAGCATCAACAATGGTAGAGATAAGCTAGCGCGCGAAACCCCTTTTGTATTCATTATAACTCCGGACTCACTGTAATATTAAAATCTCTAAACTCGGCATACACGGCAGGGTCTTTCGACATCGGCAGTGTAGCAGGACGCAACACGGCGGCACTAGAGGCGCGACATAAGGCGTCGTTACCATCAAGCACACGCACATCTATGACCAATCCATCAGGCGCAAGACGCACATTCAAACGGCAGGTTCTGCCAACAAAGCTCTCAAAATCAAATAAATTCTGAACAATCGTTTGATGAATAAGCGCTTGGTACTTCTCAACCTCACTCATTACCCTGCGCTGATTCGCTGCATTAAGCGCAGCTTGCTCTTGAGCAAGCTGCTCTTCCATTTCGCGCTGTTGCTGCGCCTGGCGCTGTTTTTCTTCTTCTAATTTCCGCTGCATTTCAGCTTCACGCTTGCGCTGCTCTTCCAAGGTTCTTTGACGCTCGGCTTCAGCGCGCTCTTGTGCCTGTTTTTCTTTAAGCGCCTGTTCTTCTCGCTTCTTCTTGGCCGCAGCTTCTGCCTTGCGTTTACGTTCACGCTCGGCAGCTGCTTGTTGCTCTTGCTGACGCTGTTTTTCCAATGCTTTTTGCCTGGCGGCAGCTTCAGCCTGCGCTTGCTGTCGCTTTTGATCCGCAATAGCCTGCGCATCTATAAACACCGCTTGAATCGGCTGGGCAGGTGCCTGGGATGCAAAACTTACGGTGGCCTTTGGCGAAAAACTAACAGACACCACTAAAAGCACCACAACAACAGCATGAAGCGCAATAGAAATCATCAGCGCCTTATTTTCATTCATGAATGAAGCACTAAATAAAGAATCTTTTACATAAGATGAGTCGTCCGCAAGCTCTCTCTCAACCGGTTCACTTATGACCGATTTTGGCGGTTTATTCATCTCATTTAGCTTATCGCTCATTGCGTTTTTGCTTATCGTTTAACATATATTGTTTGCGCCTGCACTCTCGTACACTCATATCCATTTAGGGATTATGCATTCGGGTCGGTCATCAGGCCAACAGAAGGCGCGCCTGAATTTTGTAACAACACCATCAAATCAATCACTTTCTCGTAAGAAATATTTCTATCGCCGTTAACCACCACTGGAATACTCGGATCAACCTGCAAGCGGGTTTTGACAATAGCTGCAATATCTTGGGGCGGCATGGGCGATTCAGGGTTGTCGCCCACATTGATGTAATACTGACCTTGCGCATCAATAGAGACAATCATGATGGTTTCTTCGTCTGTTTCAAGCGTTTGTGCCTGCGCTTTTGGCAAATCGACATTTACGCCTTGAGCAATAACCGAAGCCGTTGCCATAAAAATAATTAGCAATACCAACATAACATCGATATAGGGCACTACGTTCATTTCTGACACTGGGCGGCGTCTGCGTCGTTGATACATGGTAATAGCCTCTGCTTAGTTTCGGCTCGCCATGGCTTGGCGATTAAGAATGGCAGAAAACTCTTCCATGAAATTTCCATACGCGTTTTCAAGCTTTTCGACCTTGGTCGAGAAACGATTGTACGCTACATAGGCCGGAATGGCCGCAAAAAGACCGATGGCGGTTGCGATCAGTGCTTCTGCAATGCCCGGCGCAACCATTTGTAGTGTTGCCTGTTTGACTTGCCCAAGCGCAATAAATGCAGTCATGATCCCGTAAACCGTACCAAGCAAGCCAATATAAGGAGAGATAGAGCCAACCGTCGCTAAAAAGGGTAAGCGAGTTTCCAGCTCGTCAACTTCGCGCGACATTGCAACGCGCATCGCGCGATATGTGCCATCTGTTATCGCTTCTGGCGTTAAATTACCCACCTTTCTTGCACGGACATATTCTTTGAACCCTGAGCAGAAAATGAGTGAGCAACCGAAAATATTGTCTCGCTGTGATAAGTCTGCATAAAGGTTATTGAGGTCGGCTCCCGACCAGAATGAATCTTCAAATTCCCGAAGTTCTGCCTGCGCGGATTTAAGCGCGGCATTTCGCTGAAATATAAACGCCCAGCTAGTAATTGACATGCCCAACAATAAAAGCATGATAAGTTGAACAACAAGGCTGGCTTCCAGTATTAGACTGGCAATTGACATATCAGTGGTCACTGCGCATTTCCCTCAAAAGTTCGCTTGGTATCTTACAGGGCAATTTGGTGCGAGTATCAATGCACCCAATTTTTACCCTTGCTTCAACCAAACATTCATTTTTATTGTTATAAACAGCCTGATCACAAACCAGACTGACACGCTTAATTGTAACTGGCTCACAAGTAACTGTTAAGACCTCATCCAACACAGCGCTTTTACGATAATTAATATTGAGTGCTTTGACGACAAAAGCGATAGATTGTTCCAACAATTTTTGTTGGTCTCCACCGATTGCTCTCACCCAGTCTGAACGCGCCCTTTCAAAGTAGCGCAAATAGTTAGCGTGATACACAATACCACCGGCATCTGTGTCCTCAAAATACACCCTAAATTTTGTATCAAATTTTTTCATGTAAAATTTTTAATAATTTCTGGAAATATGTTAATAAAATGCTAATCACTTTACTATATGCGGACTAGATGAAATTTAGTATTTTATTAGCATTAGATTTTTTAATATCTAAATTAAAATTTATTCACTTGTCTGACCATCAAAAATTCGTAATATACGCATCAAGACGAAGTGAGCAGCTATCTGTTTGTTCGTGTTTCATGGATTCCCTTCCGTTGATTATTTTTAGCCCGCTTTTTGCGGGCTTTTTTTGCGCTTTCTTTGCTCTTTTTTTACGCCTTATTCGGCACACCTTGCTGCGTTTTGGATTTTTGCGCGATTCATAGAGGTTTCAGAGCCTTATCTTCACGTAAAATCAACGCTCTTAAGATCAAGGCTTTTTAATATCAAAGCCTAAATGCAGATACGCGTGATCGGTTGCTATGCGACCTCGGGGCGTACGTTGCAAAAAGCCTTGCTGAATGAGAAAAGGCTCAATCACATCTTCAATGGTTTCTTTTTCCTCACCAATCGCAGCCGCTACGTTTTCTAATCCCACCGGACCACCCGAAAACTTCTCGATGATGGCAAGCAAGAGCTTGCGATCCATAAAATCAAAACCCTGCTTATCAACATCCAGCATATTAAGCGCACTGGCTGCAACTTCGCTGCTTATCACCCCATCAGATTTGATTTCTGCATAATCCCGCACCCGTCGTAATAAACGATTTGCGATTCGTGGTGTTCCTCTACTGCGCTTGGCTATCTCAACCGCGCCTTCCTGATGCATATTTAAATTGAGATAAGAGGCACTTCTGATGACAATGTTGGTCAAGTCTTTAACATTGTAAAATTCAAGTCGCTGGACAATACCAAAGCGATCTCGCAAGGGCGAGGTCAGTGAGCCTGCGCGCGTGGTTGCACCAATAAGTGTAAACGGTGGCAGTTCCAGTTTAATGGAGCGAGCGGCGGGACCTTCACCAATCATAATATCCAGTTGATAGTCTTCCATTGCAGGATATAGCACTTCTTCAACAACCGGACTTAAACGGTGAATTTCGTCTATAAATAATACGTCGTTTTCTTCAAGGTTTGTTAAAAGCGCGGCTAAATCCCCTGCTTTCTCGAGCACCGGACCGGAAGTAGTTTTAATATTCACGCCCATTTCGTTAGCGACAATATTAGCAAGCGTCGTTTTACCTAAGCCTGGAGGGCCAAAGATCAAAAGGTGATCAAGCGCATCTTCTCGCTTGCGTGCCGCTTGAATAAATATTTCCATTTGCTCGCAAACATGATCCTGACCGGCATAATCTTCGAGCATTTTTGGCCGGATGGCTCTGTCAACGGCTTCGTCTTCACCTTGAGCATTTGGCTGGATTAATCGATCCGCTTCTATCATGCATGTCTCACTGTATATTCACCAAAACTTTTTCGCCTAATGTTAGCCGCCTAATGTAAACATCTTAAGGTTTTTTAAACCATCGATTTTAGTGCATCTCGAATAAGCTGTTCACTCGACGCATCATCATTTTCATAAGCACTCTGCGCGTTAGAAACTGATTTTTCTGCCTGAGGGCGTTTGTAACCTAGCGCCATAAGTGCACTGATTGCTTCCTCTTTTGCAGATGCCATCGGACTAAGAACAGGCGCTGTCTGTCGAGGAGAAAGCGATTGCTGAGAAATCGCCGTCGCACTCGGCGCATCTAAATCTTTTAATTTGTCTTTTAGTTCTACGACCAAACGCTCCGCAGTCTTTTTCCCCACGCCGGGCATTTTTACCAAGGCGGTGATATCTTCAATCATCACTGCATGTACAAATTGAGAAGCCGACATGCCTGACAAAATCGTGCAAGCAAGCTTAGGTCCAACGCCGTTGGCTTTAATCAATACACGAAACAAACTCCGCTCTTGCCTTTCAATAAACCCAAATAAGAGCTGTGCATCCTCCCTCACCACAAAATGCGTATACAGGGTAGTTTGCGCTCCGACTTCAGGCAATTGATAAAAACTCGTCATCGGCAATTGGATCTCATAGCCCACGCCATTCACATCGAGCAAAATATCGGGGGGCAGCTTTTCTAAAATCGTTCCGCGCAATAGTCCAATCATTCTATCCCATACCAACTTATTCTTATCGTTTTACTGTTTTATTTTACGCCAGCAAGTTATACGTTTAGCTCATATATAAGGGTTGAGTGCGCCTAAGCTCTCACTCAACGAAGCCTTCGGCGTACGGTTTTTTTCGCCTGCCCTGCCATGCGCACAAGACTTTGCTCAGTATGCAAGTGACAAAGCGCAACTGCAAGCGCATCTGCAGCGTCTGCCTGCGGCGTTTTTGTAAGCTTGAGCAAATACGTGACCATGTGCTGCACTTGTGTCTTATCTGCCGCCCCAATTCCTACGACAGACTGCTTAATTTGCCGTGCAGAATATTCCGCGACCGAAAGCCCTTTATTGGTCGCCGCAACAATCGCAGCGCCTCTTGCCTGTCCAAGTTTTAGGGCAGAATCCGCATTTTTTGCCATAAACACCTGTTCGATAGCAAATTGCTCAGGTTGGAACTGCCGAATAATTTCGCTCACTCCCGTAAACACATTATGTAAACGTTTGGGCAAATCATCATCCTGCACACGAATACATCCGCTTGCGACATACACCGCTTTATTTGCCACGACTTTAATAATGCCATAACCGGTCACGCGAGAGCCCGGGTCAATGCCTAAAATGATACTCATTGCGTCTGTGGCCCCTTAAAGGAATTATCAGCATCCATCAGGGAAGGCTCTGGAACGAATTTATCAATAGCTATACGATTGGATTCGGACCATGCTTTGTTAATGGCAGAGCGTTTATTTGTCCATTGATAGCTTAAGTGCTCAGTGAGCGTAATGCGATGAGTTTTATCGATGCAGGCGCAGAAGACGTGCTCGTTGTTGTAGATAGTGCCTTTAGGGTAACGGTATAGCCATTGTTCCCGTATTTTATATTGATTGATATGACGACAGTCTAAAATGGCGTTATCTTTGGGATTGAGTATCAATCCTGTTTCTTCCTGCACTTCACGGTATGCCGTTTCAATTGGACTCTCACCAGACTCAATCGTCCCCGTTACCGATTGCCAAAAGTCGGCATCATCGTCACGCTGTAATAACAGAACATGAGAATCCGTGCTATAAAGCACGACTAATACCGACTCAGGCCGTTTAAATGCCACCTTCTATTCATCACCCGTTGTTGACGGGTTTGCTTGACTCTCGGTGAGAGTGGCTATGGCAAGTTCTTTTAACTGCTCCGGGTTCGCTTTTCCTGGCGCACCGGTGAGCGGACAGGCTGCCGTAGTGGTTTTAGGAAAGGCCATTACGTCGCGAATGGAATCGGCACCGAGCATCAGCATCACTAAGCGATCCAGTCCAAAAGCCAGTCCGGCATGAGGCGGCGTACCGTACTTTAATGCTTCAAGCAAAAAGCCGAATTTTTCCTGTGCTTCCTGCTCGCTGATGCCAAGTAAATCAAACACTAAAGCCTGCATATTCATATCATGAATACGCACAGAACCACCGCCTAACTCAACGCCATTTAACACCATATCGTAAGCATTGGACAAGGCCTTCTCAGGCGATGCCTTTAGCGCATTTAAATCATTGTCTCTTGGCGCGGTAAATGGATGATGCAGCGCGTATAAATGTCCATCTACTTTTTCAAACATTGGGAAATCCACCACCCAAAGCGGCTTCCACTCACCTTCCAACAAGTCAAAGTCTTTGCCAAGCTTCAATCGCAATGCGCCTAAAGCTTCGGTGACAACATTGTATTTGTCTGCGCCAAATAAAAGAATGTCACCATTTTTAGCCTGAGTTGCGTCAATAAGCTTTTCAATACTTTGCGCATCGAAAAATTTAGCCACCGGCGACTGCACTCCCTCTGCTGGGCTTGCGGCATCATTTATTTTCATCCACGCAAGGCCTTTTGCTCCGTAAATGCCAACAAATTCAGCGTAGTTATCCAATTGTTTGCGCGAAAGTGATGCCCCATTAGGCACACAAATTACCGACACACGACCTTCCTCATCGTTGGCCGGGCCACTAAATACTTTAAACTCTATGTCTTTAACAATGTGATCCACATCGACAATTTCCAGTGGATTACGCAAATCAGGCTTGTCGCTACCATAACGCTTCATTGCTTCTGCGTAGCTCATGCGAGGAAATTCGCCCAAATCGACCTGGAGCATTTTTTGGAATAAATCGCGAATAAGGCTTTCGGTGATCGCCATCACGCCATCAGCATCTAAAAAAGAGGTTTCGATATCAATTTGTGTAAATTCTGGCTGCCTATCTGCCCGTAAATCCTCATCTCTAAAGCATTTAACAATTTGATAGTATTTGTCCATGCCGCTCATCATAAGAAGCTGTTTGAACAACTGTGGGGATTGCGGCAACGCAAAAAACTCGCCTTTATGCGTACGGCTAGGTACGAGGTAATCACGGGCACCCTCTGGTGTGGCTGCAGTCAGAATGGGTGTCTCAATATCTAAAAATTCATTGTCTTCCAAAAAGCGTCTGACGGCAGCAGTGACTTTGCTTCTAAAGACTAAGCGCTCGGTCATAATAGGGCGACGCAAATCCAGATAACGGTACTTTAAGCGCTGCTCTTCGCTATTTTCCTGATTCCAGTCTAAGGGCAAGGCAGGCGCGCGATTGATGATGTTGACTTCTTTGCCCAGTAATTCAACTTCACCGGTGCGCATCTCTTTGTTAATTTGGCTATCAGGACGCGCGCGCACAAGACCAATGATTTCGACACAAAACTCATTGCGTAACTGAGAGGCATTTTCGAAAGCAGATTGTGTATCAGGGTCAATCACCACTTGCAAAATGCCTTCACGATCTCTCAAATCGATAAAAATAACGCCTCCAAGGTCGCGGCGCTTGTTTACCCATCCTTTCAGGGTGACCGTTTGTCCAATGTATGCTTTATCGATTCGTCCACAATAATTCGTGCGCATGTATCTGCCTTGTTTATTTTTATTTATTTACTTGCCATCGCGTCTGTGTGACTGCTTTCTGGCGTAAGTTGAATGGTTAAAATTGCAAGCGTCGCATTATAAACGAAAGCGCTAATAGACAAAACCTTATTACTTGGTTTACGGTTTGTTTTGTTAAAGAAACGTCTGTAAAAAATCGCTGTTTGTTAGACTTTAGCTTAGTAAACAAGATGAAGGGGCTACCGAAATAAAGACGCTGCAAGCTCATCCATGAGGCGCTTGACGAAAAACATCCTTGTTTTTCGACACTTTATTTCGGTAGCCCCTTCATCTTGTTTTTCGCTCGAAATCCAACAGACAGCGATTTTTTAAATACAGAATATAGTTTAGCCTTCAAACACTATTTGAAACAAATGACATGTTGAATACTCATGCGGATACCAAATGACTCACCAAGTTCATGGTCGTGATGACTTGGCGCTAAGCAAAGAACCTGCTCATCAAAATTCGGCAAGGCCAGCCGGTACAGAATATTGGCTCCTCTAAATCGTTTATCAATCACCGTCGCTTTTAAAGGGCTTGCGTCCTCATGAGTAATATCGTCCGGTCGTACAAGCACCTCAACTCCTTGTCCCTCAACCGCATTGGCAAGCACCGTGGCATTTTGAGAGGCCTTTAACATGAATCGACCAAGCTGCGTATTAACATACCAGTTTGGCGAGTCATACAGCATTTCGCCTGAGATAAAGGTGCTTTCACCAATAAAATTGGCAACAAAACGCGAGGCGGGCTTATGGTA
The DNA here is from genome assembly GCF_004798935.1 of Ningiella ruwaisensis. Lineage (GTDB taxonomy): Bacteria > Pseudomonadota > Gammaproteobacteria > Enterobacterales > Alteromonadaceae > Glaciecola > Glaciecola ruwaisensis. The sequence continues at coordinate 217,376 of NZ_RAHT01000006.1, forward strand.
GAGCGCATAGGCATTATCCCACTGCTGACAGGCCCCTTGCGCAAAAATCCCAATAATATCAGCCATGGCAAAGGCTTCGTTTTGATCATGCGTAACGAGTAACGCGGTGATCCCCAGTTTTTTAATGATTCGCCTAATCTCAACGGCAACGCGTTCCCTAAGCTCAGGATCAAGACTTGAGAATGGTTCATCCAATAACAACAATTTAGGTTTTGGCGCAACCGCTCTGGCAATCGCCACGCGCTGCTGCTGGCCGCCAGAAAGCGAGTGTGGATAAGCATTTGCAAACTTTTCAAGACCTACCAGCGCGATATTCTCTTTTGCAATTAGCTTTCGATCTGTCTTGGATAAATCTTGCAAACCGTATTCTACATTTTGCTGCACGGTCATGTGAGGGAACAAGGCAAAGTCCTGAAATACAACTCCAACACCGCGCTTGTCAGCACTGATGAAGTGGTTTGCATCGCTTACGCAGCGCCCGTCAATATTAATCGCTCCTTGCTTAGGCTGCACAAAACCGGCAATTGCCTGGAGCAATGTCGTTTTTCCACAGCCCGAAGGACCTAAAATGCAGCCAATATCGCCGCTTTGAAGCGTAAAATTGATATTGTTAAGCACAGCCGAATCTGAGTAGGCAAGACACAAATTAGAAACATACAGCATAGGTTCAGACATCTCAGGCGCTCAATTTATTTAGTTGACGAGTTAACAAGATAACCGGGATGAGCCCCACTAATACAATGCTTATGGCAGGAAGCGCTGCATCAATTAATCGCTCATCTGAAGCAAGTTCAAACGCTCTCACTGCCAGCGTATTAAAATTAAAAGGCCGCAAAACCAAGGTCGCTGGCAGCTCTTTTAAAATATCCACAAACACCAATAACGAAGCGCTTATCAAGCTGCCCGAAAGCATAGGAATATGAATTCGTCTAAGCATTGTCCACGCGCTGCCCTGAAGTGAAAGCGCGGCATTATCGACTTTGTTTGGAATGCGGGCCATTCCTGTTTCTGTGTTTTGCAAAGCCACGCTAACAAAGCGAATTGAATAGGCAATAAGCAAAGCTCCCAAACCACCAGATAAAATCAAACCTGGTCGATAGTCAAACCATGTCATTGTGAGACGATTGATATTCTGATCAAACCACCCGCTTAATATTAAAACGCCAACGGCAATAACAATACCCGGTAGCGCATAGCCAAGGCTCAAAATGCGTTCAGAAGCTGACACCGATTTTGGCGAAAATTTATCGCTAAGACCATTATGCGTCCGGATCTTATTTAACTGCATTCGCTTGGCATAGGAAACAATCAAGGCAATGATCACAATAATAACGGCCCCCATCAAGGCGAGTGTGAAACTGTTTTTCACAACATCAAAAAAGGCAGGCCAGTCTCCAATGTCTGCGTAATTAATACTCCAGATAAGCAATTGTGTAAAAGGAATGACAAATCCAAACAGGACTGGCAGTAAACATAGCAGGCACAAGACAATACCTTTTACGCCGCTCGTTTTTTTTGCCCGAAGCTTTTTATTCAGGCTTGTTTGGTACTGCTGTGCATCTTTACGGCTGCGCTTTTCAATTACCAATAAAACAAGCACAAACATGCAAAGCACGGTAGAAAGCTGAGCCGCACCCTGAATATCTCCCATTCCAAACCAGGTTCTAAAAATACCGGTACTAAAGGTGCTTACGCCAAAGTATGCCACTGTGCCATAGTCAGCAAGCGCCTCCATCATCGCCAGAGAAGCCCCGGTTAGAATGGCAGGGCGTGCAAGTGGAAGGGCCACCTGACGAATATGCTGCCAACGCGTGCGCTTTGCAAGCGCGCTTACCTGCTCAAAGCTGCTGGATTGCTCGGAGAATGCCGTTCTCGCTAAAATATATACATAAGGATAAAACACCAAAATCATCATAATGATAGCGCCTGATAGCGAGCGAACATCCCAAAACCAGTACTCGCCTCGCTCCAGCGAAAAAAGTTGTCGCAAGGTACTTTGAACCGGTCCTGTAAAATCCAGCAATCCGGTGTAAGTGTAGGCAATGATGTATGCCGGCATGGCAAGAGGAAGCAGAATAAGCCATGACAAAACGCGATGACCAATAAAACGGTAATTGACCATGATATAGGCGAGATAGCTGCCAATGACAATGCTACCTAAGCCAACAGAAATGGCGAGGATCAGACTGTTTGTTACGTACTCTGCAAAAACGGTGTTAAGTAAGTGCGACCAAAGCTGCGTGTCGATCGAAAAAAGTGAAAAAGCAACAATACACAAAGGCATCACAAGCACAGCAGTGATGCTTAAACTCGTGCCTGTGAGCCAGTTTGTTGCTTTCATGTTTCTCTAAGGGTTCGTATTAAGTCGAATTAACGCCAACCTGCTTTATCCATCAGCTTAAGCGCATCACCGTTAAGCTCACCCATTTTTTCCAAATCCACTTCTTGCGCTTTAAACTCGCCAAAGCTGAGTAGCTCGTCGCTCCATTTAACACCGTCAATGACGGGATATTCGTGGTTAATTTCTGCATACCACTGTTGAGATTGTTCTTCTAACATAAAGCGTAATAAAGACTGGGCATTGTCTTTATTTTGCGCATATTTTGTGATGCCAGCTCCAGACACATTGATGTGAACACCAGTCGAATCCTGATCTGGCCAGATAACGCCAACCTGTTGTGCTATTTGACGGGTTTCTTCATCCGGCGAATCTAGCATTCCGCCTAAATAATACGTGTTGGCAACTGCCAGCTTACATTCGCCGGCAACCAGTGCTTTTATCTGATCTCTGTCACCACCTTTTGGTGTGCGCGCAAAATTCTCAACGAGATCTTTAGCCCAATCAAGCGTTTTCTCTTCACCTTGCAAAAGAATTAAAGAAGCCACCATCGACTGGTTATAAATGTTGCTCGACGAGCGAATACAAATCTCAGACTGATACTTGTCGTCACCTAAATCACTCAATGAATCAATCTCGCCAGGGTCAATGGCCCCTTTCAAATACATAATTGGACGAGCACGTTTTGTCAGCGCAATCCAGTTGTAGTTGTCAGCAGCAAATGCTTCGGGAACGCGCTTTTTTACAACGTCGCTTTCAATGGATTGCAACAAACCCAATTCATTGGCGCGGGTTAAGCGTCCTGCATCTGCCATTATAATCAAATCAGCGGGTGTTAGCGCGCCCTCTGATTGCAAACGACTGATGAGTGCATCCCCCTTGCCGGTGACCAAATTGACTTTTACCCCGGTTTGCTCAGTAAACTTATCGAGTAACGGTTTAATCAAGGCCTCCTGGCGTCCTGAATACACATTCAGTTCCTCTGCCAGGGATTGAGAAATTGTGCAAGAGAGCAAGCTTCCTAGTAGAAGGGTTTGCACTGCTTTTCTAAATGCTGTTTTTTTAAATGCTGTTTTTTTAAATAAAGGTTTAATAAACACCTCCAATATCCAATGTAGTAATCAGATGGTATTGATAATACTTCTCAATTGCAACAAAAGACCTATGGCTTACAAAAAGTTAATTTTAAATCAAAACGCTTTTGCTATCATGACGTGCTCTAACGCTAGTGCAAATTTATCACGAGCTAAGCGAGTTCTGGCATCAATTTTGTATATTTGTTAATCAAGGCAGTACAGGCCCATGAATAATTCGAGAATTGTTTACTCAAGCGACCAAGGTCGTATTAAAGAAGAAAAAAGCACCTCAACTACGCCGCCTGCAGGAGACGGTATTGTGCGAATTAAGCGCATTACCAAAGGCAAAAAAGGTAAAGGCGTAAGCAGTATTGAAGGCCTAGGTTTAAACCAAGCCGAGCTTAAGGTGCTTTGCTCTGAGCTTAAAAAGCAATGCGGCTGTGGTGGTGCGGTTAAAGACTTTTCTATCGAAATTCAAGGTGATGTACGAGATAATCTAAAGCAAATACTTGAAGGCAAAGGCTATAAAGTGAAGCTGGCTGGCGGTTAATTACTTCGCCACATCACAATAGCTGCATGCTGGTAGTATTTTTTATATGAGACCCATACATGCAGCAACTGTCTATTTCTGACTTACATATTTTGTTAGTAGAACCCTCTGATACGCAAGCTAAAATCATTAAAGGATTATTGACGAACGCCGACGTTCACGGTGTGGATATTGTCAAAAATGTGGCGCAAGCGACTGATGAGCTAAAAAAACACAATGTGGATTTAGTCGTCAGTGCCATGTACCTGTCTGATGGCTCTGGACTGGATATTTTACAACGACTAAAACAAGACGACGCCACACATAATATTCCTTTTATGTTAGTGTCTAGTGAAACCAGTCCACGCAAATTAGATGAGTTTAAGCAGTCGGGCGTTGCAGCAATCCTACCTAAACCATTTGAACCCATTCACTTGCAGCGCGCACTTAATGCAAGCCTTCAATTGTTAAATACGGAAGAACTTGATTTATCTCTTTTTGATATTAAAAGCGTACGAGTACTCCTTGTTGATGACAGTCGTTTAGCCCGCAACCACATCAGGCGTGTGCTGGAGAACATGGGCATTGAACAGATTACAGAAGCAGAAAACGGCGCACATGCCCTTACTTTTCTAAAAGACCAGGAATTTGACCTTGTGGTCACTGATTACAACATGCCTGAAATGGACGGTCGTGAACTATCTGAGTTCATTAGATTTAACCCGCAAACCGCGCATATACCTATTATTATGGTGACCTCTGAAGCGGCAAACTCCACACATATGACTAATATTCAGCAAACGGGCGTTAACGCTTTATGCGATAAGCCATTTGAGTCGGATGAGGTTCGCGCCATATTGGCGACTTTGCTAGATAATCGAAACGAGTAAAATTAAATATCAAATTGTCTCAATTTAAATCCTTGATTGCCTAATTGTGGATTGACATTGCCTCTGCCAATGCACAAAATTGCCAGTCTATTTAGGGAAAACAGGGAAGCATCTTGACCAACCAAGATTTAGAGGCACTTCGCAAAGCCATTACTGAAACTGACTATGCACTTTTAAAAATCATCGCAGAGCGACAAAAGCTCACGATGGAAGTGGCGCGAACAAAAGTGAAGCATCACATTCCAGTGCGCGACCACGCTCGTGAAGAGCAATTGTTAGTCCGCTTAATTAAACAAGGCGCCGAAGTTGGTTTAGATGCCCATTTTGTTACCAAGCTCTTTCATGTCATCATTGAAGATTCTGTTTTAAACCAGCAGTCAATGCTTGCTCAGTGGGCCAATCCCGATGCGCAACTTCCGTTAAATCGCGTTGCCTTTTTAGGTGAAAAAGGGTCCTATAGTTATCTTGCTACACAAAAGTACTTCTCGCGCCGAAGTGGCGAATTAATGGAAATTGGCTGCAGTAGCTTTGCCGAAATTATCCAAAAAGTGGAGTCCAATGAGGCAGACTATGCTGTTCTACCCATTGAAAATACCTCGTCAGGCAGTATTAATGAGGTCTACGACCAGTTACAGCATACTCGTTTGAGTATTATTGGAGAGCTCACCCATCCAATTAATCACGCATTGCTTGTTCATCAGGATGTTGAGCCTGGCAAAATCAAAACACTTTATGCGCATCCTCAAGTATTCGCTCAGTGCAGTCACTTTTTAGCTGAGCTTGGCAATGTTGAAGTGAAACCCTGTGACAGCACCTCTGCCGCCATGCTTAAAGTCAACGAACTCAAGCGGGATGATGTTGCCGCAATAGGCTCATCCGCAGGCGGAAAGCTCTATCATTTGCGCGCAATTAAATCGAATCTCGCAAATCAAAAAGAAAATCATAGTCGCTTTATTGTGGTAGCAAGTAACAGCATCAAGGTGCCTTTACAAGTGCCTGCCAAAACAACGGTTGTGATGTCTACCGTTCAAACGCCTGGGGCATTGGTCGATTGTTTGATGGTGCTTAAAGAAAATAACATCAACATGACAAAGTTAGAATCGCGTCCTATCAATGGGAATCCGTGGGAAGAGATGTTCTATGTGGATATGCAGGGCAACATTGAAGATGGGCCTATGCAGACGGCCATTGATAAGTTGCGCGGTATGACGCGATATTTTAAGGTGCTCGGTTGCTACCCAGTGGAGGAGGTATCACCTACCCGAGTCGCTGCGGTAAATGCATTAACCGACAAATAGGGTCTATTGAAAGCAGAATAGCCTTGTTCAACAAAAAAGCGAGGCGCTTATTCTATTTTACGTAAGAGATGACTGTCGTCTGCTTTAAGCAGCATTTTTTTGCTATCGCTTAAACATATTTGCGCATAATCGCCAAACCACGCTGCCGCCTGGTCAAATTGCTGAACAAAGCCCGCTTTATCACCATTTTCAAGCAGTTTTATTGCTTGCTCAAAACGCTGGCTAAAACGCTTTAACAACAAGATGCTATCTTTGTTGCTGAATATAATATCGGCATAAAGCTCTGGAGATTGCGCAAACAGGCGGCCTACCATCGCAAGCTCTAAGCGATAAATAGGTGAACTAAACGCGATAAGCTCATTAAGTGATGGATTTTCCTGCTCTAAGTGTTGACCATAAACAAAGGTCGAGAAATGGCGCATCACCTGAATATAAGCCATCGCATGATCATGCTCTTCGCTGCTGCTATGGTATAAATAAGCGCCCCATAGCTGCATTTGCTCAAGCACCCAGGAGTAGGACGCCGGAAAACGCCCTTCGCAAACAACAACCACCTGCTTGATCATACCCGGCGCATCTGGACCAAACATCGGATGCAGCCCCAAAACAGGCCCTTCGTGAACGTCTAGCATTGCCTCGAGTGGCTGACTTTTAATGCTGGTCACGTCGGCTAAAATACAGTCTTTGTTAAGCTTGGGTAACGCTCTGATAACCTCAATAGTGGAATTTATTGGCACTGAAACAATCACAAGGTCGGCATCTTGCAAAATGGTATCCGCTTTAGGCCAGTCCTCTTTTTCTAAAACTGTGACAGGATAGCCACTGTTTTTAAACAAAGACACAAACACTTTACCAAGCGCCCCGTCTCCGCCAATAACCACAATTTTCGATACCTTCGGGTTGATACAGGCATATTTTGCGTGTTGCGAGTGATAGGAATCACGCATCATACGCCGCAAAATATCTTCCACAAGATCAGGCGATACCCCGATTTTTTCTGCTTGCTCCCGACGCGCTGATATCAAGACTTTCTCGCGCTCAGGAACATACACAGGCAGGGCATTTTCACTCTTCAGTTTGCCAATGTTTTTAGTGACTTGAGTGCGCTTTTTTAAAAGAGAAACCAGCTCAGCATCTATCTCGTCAATTTGCTGTCGAAGGCTACCAAGCTGTTTTTCTAAACTCATGTTGACGTAAGTCTCTTTATTTTACATTTAATTATGAGGCAGCGCGTTTTTTCATACGAAGTGGCAAAACGGTAATGAGTTTTTCCCGCGCGCTCATGATACTTTTGTGCGTTTGCTCCCAGCTGATGCAACCATCAGTGATAGAAATCCCATAGTCTAATTCTTCTGCTTTTTTACCCTTGGTACTTTGATTGCCAGCCAACAAATGACTTTCCAGCATAATACCGATGATAGATTGATTCCCTTCTAAAATCTGATTAACCACATTTTCTGCTACCAGAGGCTGACGACGATAGTCTTTGGCAGAATTTGCATGGCTGCAATCCACCACAAGTGCAGCTTTTACTCCCGCTTGTTCAAGCTCTTCTTCACATTGTGCAACGCAAACAGAATCGTAATTAGGCTGCTTGCCGCCGCGCAGTATGATGTGACCATCGGGATTACCTTCGGTTTTGATTATGCTGACCTGGCCTTGTTTATTTATCCCCATAAAGCTGTGACCAGATGCAGCCGATTTAAGCGCATTAATTGCAATATCCAAACTGCCGTCAGTACCGTTTTTAAACCCGACTGGCATCGACAAACCGCTCGCCATTTCGCGGTGTGTTTGCGACTCGGAGGTACGCGCACCAATAGCCGCCCAGCTGAAAAATTCGGCGAGATATTGTGGGCTGATGGGATCCAATGCTTCCGTTGCTACCGGCAATTCCAGTTCAGCCAGCCAATTGAGCAGTTCGCGAGCTCGACGAATGCCGGTTTCAATATCAAAGCTATCGTCAATGTGCGGGTCGTTGATAAGCCCTTTCCAACCAGTGGTGGTTCGAGGTTTTTCAAAGTAAACGCGCATCACAATAAACAAGGTATCTTTGCATGATTCGTGCAGCTCTTTGAGTTTGAGCGCATATTCTTTAGCCGCTTTTACATCATGAATCGAGCAGGGACCGCATACCACCAATAGTCGATGATCTTTCCCGTGAATAATATCAGAAATGATACCGCGTGCGCTTTGCACGTAATGAATCGCTTTTTCGCTTACCGGTAATTCGTTGGCAAGCTGCTCAGGTGTAATTAGCACCTTTTCAGAGGCTACATGAAGATTATTGACGCTATCTTTTTGCATAGTAAATTCTTAACAATAACTGACCCACACTGAACTTCTCAATGTGCAATCGATAATTAACTTGTAGTAAAGACACGTTATTTTAGTGTAGCGCGAAATGTTGTTGCTACAGCGCGGTGAACCGCGTTCTGTCGGTGTTGTTGCATCCCTTACTGCGAATCGATGATTAGCTCAAGACTCACTGTTTAATCTGGTGAGCCTCGACACTTTATTTATTATGTTCATCGTTATGAGCGTTTTAACAAACCTTAGCCTTAACAGCAATCATTTTATTGTCTTATCATGCTCTGATTACGCATTTTAGACCGATGATTAACGTCAAGGCTTAAGAATTTAAAATAATTGCTTAACCGCCATAGATATAGCTTGATTGTACCCCAAGTGGTAAACCTAAGCTCCAATAAAGCAAAAGGAATGCAGTCCAGCAAACCAGTAAGGTGATGCTAAAGGGCAGCATCATGGATAGCAAGGTACCGATACCTGTCGATTTCACGTAGCGCTGACAATAAACCACTACTAAGGGGAAATAAGGCAAAAGCGGTGTAATGATGTTACTGGAAGAGTCGCCTACTCGATAGGCCACCTGGGTCAAATCCGGTGATATTCCTAAGCCCATGAGCATGGGCACAAAAATAGGACCTAATAGCGCCCATTTGGCGGAGCTTGAACCAACGAATAAATTAACAAATGCAGTTAAAAATACAATTCCCACGATCGTAATCATGGCAGGTAGCTGTAATGATTTAAGAAGCTCAGCACCTTCAAGCGCCAGCAGTGCTCCTAAGTTTGACTTACCAAACGCATCAATAAACAGCGCACAGAAAAATGCCATAACCACGTAATAGCTCATTCCCTGCATGGCCTTAGTCATGCTGTCAATCATATCCTTTGTGGATTTATAGGTACCCGAAATATAGCCATACACAACCCCGGGCAACAAAAAGAGCAAGAAAATGATAGGCACAATGGATTGCATGACGGGCGCCTGAAAGGACGTCAGTGCTCCGTTTGCATCACGCATTGGGGACGTTTCTGGTATTAATACCAGCACGAGTGCGACAATGCCTAATAACAAGGTTGCTGTTGCCCAACGTAGCGCCTTGGTCTGTTGCGCATCCAGTTCATCAAATTTGGGGATTTCTGCCGGGTCCCCGTCAACTTCCACATTTTGAAGCCTCGGTTCAATCACTTTATCGGTGAGATACCAGGCAATAAGAATAACTACAATGGAAGATGCCGAATTAAACCACCAGTTATTGAGCGGGTTAATCATTATGGTGGGATCCATGATGCGGGCAGCTTCCTGGGTAAAGCTTTGCAAGAGTGGGTCAATCGCAGAAGGGATAAAATTGGCCGAAAATCCGCCGCTTACCCCGGCGAATGCGGCAGCTATCCCTGCAAGTGGATGACGTCCCATGGCATAAAAGATTACACCAGCCAAGGGAATAACAAGCACATATCCAGCATCTGTTGCGGTATGGCTGACAATGGCGACTAATACCACCATAGGAGTTAGCAACGCTTTAGGTGTAGCGTCTAACATGCGCTTTAAACCGGCGCTTATAAAGCCAGAATGCTCTGCTACGCCCACACCAAGCATGGCAACCAAAACTACCCCTAGTGGCGCAAACCCTGTGAAAATTGTAACCATACGACTCAGAAAATCTGCAAGAGATTCACCGGTGAGCAGGTTATTGATGACGATTGCTTCTTTCGTTCGCGGATCGATAGCATCGAACGAAAATTGAGAAAAAATAGCCGATAAGGCCCAAACGATTAGTAAACAGATAAAAAAGATAATGGCTGGATCTGGTAGTTTATTACCAACGCGTTCTACCTTGTCTAATGAACGCGTCACCCACGTGGATTTAGCTTGCTCCATCGCTCTTGCTCCGATTGTTATTATAATTGTGCTTTTAAGCAAAGCATGTTGTTCAAAACCTTAGCGTACTTCTGATTGTGCCAGTCTTGATGTGTGGTTTAAGATTATGCGAGTTGCTGAGCTAATTGCAACTGTTTGCTTGTAAGATTTAACTGAAGCTTTATACAAGGCTTAGTCAACGTACGGTAGTTCCTGCTGCTATTACGCTGCCTGAAGGAATGTCAATTCCACCTAAAATGGTAACATTGGCGCCTATCCAGACATCATCTCCGATAGTAATTGGTTTAGAACGACACAAACCTCTAGCCCGCTTATCAGCATCCATATGATGTGAAGTTGTCGCAATTACTGTAGAAGGCCCCACAAACAGATTTTTGCCCAAATGCACAGGAGCGCCGTCAAGAATGCTTACGTTATGATTGAAAAATACCGGACCAGGTGAATAAATATGGACACCGTAGTCGCAATAAAAATTCGATTCAATAAAGCCACCTTTAACGTGAGGTAAAAGCAATTTAAGCGTCGACCTTTTAGCCTGCTTGTCGTCCGGAGCACTCTGGTTGTAGACATGGCAAAGTCGCTTTGCCTGAGAACGCATGTTGACCAGCGTTTTATCAGTCGCAAAATACCACTGTTGAGCCAGCATTTTATCCAATTCACTTATTTGCTTGTTCACTTGCTTGTTCACTTGCTTATCATTTGTAAAAACACCTTGCAAAAACACCGCCACTTACCACTATTAACCCATTTCCCAGCTTATAATGTACTTTTGCTATCTTGAGCTATCTCAAGCTATCTCGCTATCAGCGATTTAATTATGCCTTGTTTGGTGAACAGTTTGCGAGGTAATTTTTCGTAGTAATAAGATGAGAGAGTCAAATATTAAGGCAATCAAAAACCCAACAGCAATTGCCCAAATAAGCGCTGTTAATGACAATGGAATGTTGTATTGATAGGCATTCAAGGTTTCTTTAAACAAAGGAGAGTTTACTTGTTTTGCAACAAAGAACACTGCATGAATTTGTCCTTGCGCGCTGCTGGTTTCTGACAAGATAGAAGATTGTGACTCAAGCATTGCCACTCGCTGTGCAATATAACGAATCGTTTTCGCATCGTCTGAAAAAACGCGGTCGGATGAATTCGCATAATGACTAATTAAGGCGTTGAGGTCTCCTTTGAAGTGGCGTTCTGCTGTATGTATAAACCCGGCAAGATTTAAGCGCGCCTCAGCCAGATGAGCATTTACATGCTGCTCATACTGATTTACAAAGTTGGGGATTTGCAAACCAATCAGGACGCCAAAAGCGAAAATAAAAAGACGTATGTAATTCAATAAAAAGCGCAGAATTAGTTTTATCATAAAGTTTAATTATAAAGTAAGGGCGGAAAAATTTTGTTTAATCATAGTCACAAGCGTCCTTTAGTTTCTGCGCGTGTATAACTGCGTTCAATAAAATGTCGATTGATACTTCGACTCGTCAGTCCCAAATAAGTTTTATACGCATGGCGAGCAAAATAACAAGTTGAGAAAGACCTTTGTACTTCAGATATCATGCATTTTACCGATAAGGTTTTATTAGATGTACAAACCTTTAACTAAATTAAGCAAAAGCGGTAGTAAAAGGTATTGATGAAATAAATTAATTTTGTGTAAACAACAGGCGAATATGTCCACACTGCTTTCTTCAGTTGACCAGCGCACTCAACTTGTGGGTGAAAATAGACTAGAACTTTTATTATTTAAGCTCGGTACGCGACACACCTTTGCTTTAAATGTATTTAAAGTAAGAGAAGTGATCACCACGCCTTTTCTAAATAAAATGCCTGGCTCTCATCATAATATTACTGGCGTGTGCAATTACAGAGGTAAATCCATCCCAATTATAGACTTGAGGATGGCAATCGGATTATCGAAGCAAGAGGATGCCCAGTCAGAAAGCAATGTTATTATTACCGAATACAATCGTAGTGTTCAGGGCTTTTTAATAGGCAGCATAATGAACATCATTAATACCTCATGGAGTGAAATACATCCACCTCCCACCACTGTAGGAAAGAATCATTATCTGACGGCCATTACAAAATTAAAACAAGATAAGAATGAGGCGCTCGTAGAGATAATTGATGTTGAAAAAGTGCTGGCTGAGATTGTTGATTACGATACGCATATTTCTGAAGATTTGTTGGATCAGAGCATACTGGAGCACCTGAAAGGCAGAAAAATATTAGTTGTTGACGATTCTGCTACGGCTCGCTGGCAAATTCGGGAAACAGTCGCTCAGCTTGGTGTTGAAACCATAGAAGAGAAAAATGGCCTTCGCGCACTTAAGCTTTTAAAGTCTTGGGCGGATGAAGGGCGTCGAGTGAACGATGAAATAGTAATGATGTTTACCGATGCTGAAATGCCTGAAATGGATGGCTACAGACTGACAGCTGAAGTGCGAGAAGACCCTCGCTTGCAAGATCTTTATATTGCACTTAATACTTCCTTAAGTGGCAGCTTCAATGAAGCGATGGTGAAAAAGGTAGGCTGCAATAAACTGATTTCAAAATTTCAGCCTGATTTATTAGTGCAAGTACTGCAAGACAGAGTTAGGCATATCCTGGGTTAAATTCATTTCATCCTCTTAGTTGCCCATGCATTCTTGACCCATTTTTAATAATGGCATGGAGATATTTACTTTTAACGTTCAAGTGATATATATTCAACGCAAGGATGCAGTTCGCTCACAAAACAGTAAGCGATTAAACACGGAGTCGTTATATGTTAAACACATTTTTTAAGCTTTCATTTTTCACTTTTCTATTCATCAGTTTTAGTGTCATTTCATTCGCTGTAAAAGCAAATACAAACCCTCAGCTCCCGGTAGAAGAATTTGTAAAACACGGTGATTACCTTGACATGCAACTGTCGCCAGATGGCAAGCATATAGCTGCCAGAGTGCGGGTAAACGGCATGGTAAATCTGGTGGTGCTTGAAACCGCAAGTATGAAGTTAGTAGGTGGCGTTAGACCGTTTGAAAATGACGAGATATTTTCTGCCGAATGGATAAATAATGAACGAATTGTTTATCAATACTCGGAAAAGCGCTTTCAATTCGACCAACCCATTCCTACCGGTGAGCTTTTTGCGATTGATTTTGACGGCGATAGAAACACCATGCTCTTTGGTTATCGAGCTCAGGAAAAAACAACGGGCTCTCGCATTAAAAAGCGCGAAAGTACGCTCGCATCCGCAAAAATTATTAGCACCTTACCCCATGATGATCGCCATATTTTAATTGCAGAATATCCTTTTACGACCGACGGGAATCGTCTAATTAACGATAAGCAAAGGCCACCGAGCATCTCGATATTAAACGTATACAACGGTAAGAAAAAAGACGGTGAACATATTCCTTTTGCAGGTGCAACTCCCTTTGCCGACGACGACGGTAATGTACGATTTGTTCGATACAACACAGAAGAATTTAAAACAAAAGCAGTTTTTCGTAACGATAATGATTCACCCTGGCAGGATTTAAGTGAATTAACTGACAGCGACTTTATTCCAATTTCGCTCAGCAGCGACGGAAGCACCGTGTTTTTGTCTGGAAACCTTGGTAACGATGAAATTAACACCATTTATAAGCTAGACCTGAAAACCCAGTCAATCACTCCTCTTTTTGATGACCTGAAAAGTGATATAGAGTTTTACAACTGGGACCCTGCTCTTGACATTCCGGTTGTTGGTATCTCCATGCCAGACAAGATGCAATATCATTACGCAGATATTGAAAGTGAGACCGTTCGCTTGCATAAAATGCTGGCCAAAGCGTTTGAAGGTAAAGTTGCTTCAATCACCAGTCAAAGCGAAGACGGCAAACTCTTACTTTTGCACGTGCGAAGCGATATTAATCCCGGTGAATATTATCTGTTTGATACAACGAGCATGCAAGCTTCGTTTTTATGGGCCAATCGCTCGTGGCTTGACCCACGCATGATGGCTAATAAAACGCCCTTTTCTTTTATCAACGACGAAGGTATGACAATACATGGATATGTCACTTTACCCAAAGCGACTAAAGAAGGCGAACAGCCTCCTTTTGTGACATTGATACATGGCGGCCCCCATTTTGTCAGAGATTACTGGGACTTTGACTCAGAAGTGCAGCTTCTGGCCAATCGAGGATATGCAGTCGTACAGGTGAATTTCAGAGGCAGCGATGGCTACGGTGACACATTCCACCGCGCGGGCTACAAGAACTGGGGACAAGGGATGATAAGCGACATTCTACAGGGAACCCGAGCTACCATTGAAAGCTTTGATTTAAATGCAGATAAGGCCTGCGTATATGGCGGCAGTTATGGTGGTTATGCCGCAATGATGGCGGCTGCCAAAGCACCTGATATGTTTAAATGCGCAATTGGATATGTTGGCATTTATGACCTTAATTATGCGTATGAATATAGTGATACCATGCGCGCACTAGGCGGCGAGGCTTACCTGCAGCGCACCATCGGTACCGATAAAGCGGAACTGGACGCTAACTCGCCAATCAATCATGTGGATAAAATTAAAGCGGACGTACTTTTAATTCACGGTGAAAAAGACTCACGAGTGCCCGTCATTAATGCGGAATCTATGTTAGAAAAATTTAAGGCACCTGGCAAAGATGTTGAATACATCAACTTTAAAAATTCCGGCCATGGCGTATATGATGAAGAAGGACGAAAAGAGCTATATGAAGCGCTGGTCGACTTTTTAGCGACGCACTTGAACTGAAGCATGACCATAAGGTCGAGCTGCTGTGCTCGACCTTACTGTCAAAACCTGGCTTCCCACAGCCTGATAGTTCCATCGTCATGACCACTAACAAAACGATTTTGAAAAGGATGCCTGTCAAGATATTCTGTTCGCCACGCGCGCACTTCACTTTCTTTTTGCACCTTTATTCTTTCCATGCTTTCTATATTTTCCGGCTTTAAATTTGGCGCTTCTGGCAGCAATTTAAAAACGCTTATTGGTACCTCAAAAGCCTTATTTTCTTGATTATTCGCTAAAAACCACCAAGACGGCCATGTTCCCCCGGCTAATAAAAGTCTTGAGTCATGCGAAAACACCACCGTTTCAATTCGCTCAGCATTTAAGGGCTTGTTTGTATCTGATGTCGGTGTAGATTCAGATTCAAGGTGAGCAATCAGTATGCCTGTCTCAAAATCCCAAACACGCACACCCTGCATGCCTCCTGCTCCGGCTGCGACATACCTTTGATTCGGCGATATCCTTACCGATTTGACGCTGTACCCTTCAAAACCTGTAAACTTGCGAATAGGAACAGTGTAGGCACTACTTGAAATTTGTCTTGTATCGTATAGATGTACATCTCCATCTCGCTCAGCGGTTACCAAAAAACGGCTATCGCTCGTCCAGTCCACCTGATTAAGATCCGCAAGCGCGTCTGGCTGATTTTTGACATCTATAAGCTTCAAAATTTGCCAATAGTTGGGATCTGAGTTTGAACTATCCCAAACAAGTAAACGACCTGCCTCATCTCCTGTAGCCAGCATCTTAAAATTTGGAGCGAAACGCAGGCCTTCAATAGACTTGGTGTAGCTTGGTAAGGATACGCGTCTGATTAAAGAAGCTGATTGAGTATCGTAAATGCGAAGCTCTCCAGCTCCGTTTTCAGCTTCTCCACCTGTAACAACATACTCGGCGTTTTTATAAAAACTCACACATTCTGTTTCACCTGAAAGTGGCTTTTGCCATATCAAATCATGCGTTTGCGCATTCCAGAGCATAAGCATGGCTTGTGCATTTTTTGATTTTGATACCGAAGCGAAATATCGTCCGTCGGGGGAAAACTCAACAGCTTCGGTAGCCACGCTATTATCCGAAAAATAAGTATCAACAGCTCCTTGAGGATCACCCATTAAAACGGCATCTAAACGAAGGTGGCCAGGCGATGTAAGTGCTTTTGACGCAGCAATACTGCAAGCACCAAGTAAAAAGCTGCTCATCAAAACAGTAAGTGATAAAACATTTAATATGTTCGGCTTGTTAAGATTAGGCGCGTGTTGAGATCTTTTTAGGCTATGTGCCTGTTGCAAAGTCATACTATAGTCAGTCTATTTGTAAAACGTGAAACTTAGCCTGCCATAAACATCGTAAAAAGGAAGTGGAGAGCGATTACAAAAGGGCTTATCGGCTTTTTGAAAATCCTCTTTTATAAAAAAAACCCGCCTGACGACGGGTTTTTTAATTGTTAACAGTAACGGCAAATTAAAATTAGTTAAGTTTTTCTTTGATACGTGCAGATTTACCTGAACGCTCACGAAGATAGTACAATTTAGCTCTGCGAACTGCACCGCGACGTTTCACTTCAATGGAATCAATCGCAGGGCTATGAGTTTGGAACACACGCTCTACACCTTCACCGCTTGAAATCTTTCGAACTGTAAACGCAGAATGTAAACCACGATTACGTTTAGCAATAACAACACCTTCATATGCCTGAAGACGCTCTTTATCACCTTCTTTTACTTTTACTTTTACGACTACTGTGTCACCTGGGCCGAACTCAGGTAAATCAGTTTTGAGCTGTGCTTGCTCAATTTTCTTGATGATATCTTGATTGACTTTAGCCATCGAATCCTCACTTCCTAGTATTAACTGTCATCTGCCGCATCAGCTTGCTTTTGCTTATTTAAAAGCGTTTGAAGCATTGCTGTTTGCTCCTCAGTCAGAGCTAGGTTATTTAACAAATCAGGGCGTCGCTCCAAGGTTCTTTGTAAAGACGCTTTGAGCCGCCACTGCCTAATTTTCTCATGATCACCACTTAACAAGACCGAAGGCACCGTCAAATCGTTAAAGGTTTCAGGTCGCGTATAGTGTGGACAGTCCAACAAGCCATTTGAAAAGGAATCCTCTTCTGCTGACTGATTATGCCCAAGCACATCGGGAAGGAGGCGGCTTACCGCATCCATCAATACCATGGATGGGAGCTCTCCCCCGCTTAATACGTAATCACCGATTGACCATTCTTCATCAACCAGCGTTTGTATTACACGCTCATCTATTCCTTCGTATCGGCCAGCTATCAGAACAATATCTGAATAACGGCCAATGGATTTAACCCCATCGAAGTTAAGTGTTTGTCCCTGTGGGGACAAGTAAATCACTTTAGCTTTATCTGCCAATAGCGATTTTGCTTTGGCAATTGCGTCTGCTAGAGGCTGAACCATCATCAGCATCCCGGGCCCGCCACCGTATGGTCTATCGTCGACAGTACGGTGTTTATCGTGTGTAAAGTCCCTTGGATTGACCAAATGCACTTCAACTAAACCTCGTTTCACTGCCCTGCCAAAAACGCCCTGCTCTAAAAAAGGCGTATACAAATCAGGAAACAGGCTTACCACACAAAAACGTTGGATAGCTTCCATCAGAAAGCTGGATCCCAGTCTACCTTAATCGTCTTTGCCTGCTTATCTACCTCTATAACAACTTGGTTATACAAAAAAGGGAGTAAGCGTTCTTTTTGACCAAATGCATCATTCGGATTAGCTTTTACCATCATCACGTCATTCGATCCGGTTTCGAATAATTCCTTCACCTTCCCTAAATCATAGCCTTTTGTGGTGACAACCTGCATACCGATTAAATCTTTCCAGTAAAAGTCATCTTCCAGTTCAGGCAATTGTGATGCCGATATGCTGATATCAAAATTCTTTATCAGCTCAGCTTCATCCCTTGATTCCACGCCAACTAACTTAGCCACAAGTGCTTTGTTATGATGACGCCATTGTTCAACTTGAACCGTTTTTTGTTTCTCACTAGCGCTCTTTTCAGCAACAAGCTGCCAAGGTGCATAGTTAAAAATGTTTTCTGCATTTTGAGTAAAACTGTTAATTTTGACCCAACCTTTTACGCCATGCGGCGCGCCGATTTTGCCAACAATTAATGTGTCAGACGCAACACTCATCTTCACTCCATGCATTTAACAAAAGCAATCAGCTTAAGCTGCTGCTTTTGCATCTTTTACCAAGCGTGCAACACGATCTGAAAGACCTGCACCATGGCTTACCCAATACTCAACACGCTCAAGGTCTAATCGAAGTTTTTCAGATTGACCCTGTGCAGTTGGATTGAAAAAGCCGATGTTCTCAATGAACTTGCCATTGCGAGCACGACGGCTGTCAGCAACAACCACTTGATAAAATGGGCGCTTTTTCGCACCACCACGCTGTAAACGAATAGTAACCATATATGCCTCAAACTCGTTGTAGCGTTACCGTTAACAATACCTTTTCACCACCTATGGTAAAAAGGTGCGCGAATTATACGCAGATAACGCTGTATTGCAAGTTTATTAGTGTTTTGGATGCCGTGCTGTACTTAACTGTCGACTGATCAGCATGCATATCAGAATAAACAAAAGATAAGGATGGAAACTTCCACCACTTTTATTTGCCTCAGCTCTCAATTCATCTGCTTCTGATTGATTAAGCACTCTTATATTTAAGCTAGCTTGGGTCGAATCTTTGCCATCATTCGCGTTAGCGCTCACCACAATACTGGATTTATCAAAATCGGCAGGAATTTGTATATGAAATGTTTTGGTATTAAGCGGACTGACATCAATGCTGAGCGCGTCTTCACTAACTACTTCAATGAACAATCGCTCTTTATTTGGGTCTTTGGCATTTACATACAGTTCATAAGACTCCCCTTTAACTGCGTACTCAGCGCTTTGAATAAATTCTATGGTAGGCGGAGCTTGGACAGGCTGCACCTCCACGGCAATTTGTTTGTTGATTATTTCGTTTCCAACAAACGCCTGAAAAGCAAAACCTACAAACTCAGAAACATAAACTGTAGGTGCAGTAAAACTAAAACCATCGCTACTTGGCTGCATCTGTACTTCCGGCCCCATAAACTGCGCATAGCTTATTTGATGAAAAGTACTTTCATCATTGATTTCATAAGAAATTCTTACCGTTTGGCCAGGCTCAGCCAGATTAGCGTCACTAGAAAGTGTTAATTTTGACAACAACTGAGGCGCATCCTTGAACAAAGAGAAGTTATCAGCAGGCATGCCAATCGAATCATATGAAAAACGACTGCTGTCAAAATTCGGATTTACCAACGGTGTTATCGCGTTTGAATCCAGCAAATGCGATTCAATTAAGCGGTCAAGTTGCTCAACCTTATCTGGCCGAGACTCACTTAAATTCACGCGCTCATACGGATCATTTTCAAGGTCAAACAAGTAATATAGATGGCCTTGCTCTTTACCGTAGTGAAAACTTCGAATCAATTTCCAATCATTACTGATAACTGAAACAGAAGAAGGCACCCAGTCTGGGACCTCAGGGTCATAGGGATAATAAATATAGATCGTTTGGTCCTCTATTTGCTGACCAGTGCTTAAGGTATTGCTGAAATCCTTTCCATCTATTTGATGCGAAGAAGGCCATTCTAAAGACAATCCGTTTAAAATAGTGGGAAAAAAATCAACGGACTGAATGGGAGCGTCGGTTTGTGTATTAGACTGTGTTAAACCAGGCCAGATTACAAAAGTAGGCACTTTGACGCCACCCTCAAATATACTGGCTTTACCCGCTCTCAACGGAAAGTTACTGGTAGGGCGATTTAAATCGGTAATACTATAATGATTTCCCCCATTATCTGAGGTGAACACAATGACCGTATTGGAGGCCAATCCAGCTTCAATTAAACCTGCATATAAAATTCCGATAGCATCATCAAACTGCTTTACCATCGCTGCGTAAGTGGCACTCTGCTGACTATGCAATGTTTCCCGTTTGTTTTCAAAGTACTGAATAACCTCAGGATCTGCATCAAAAGGCCCGTGCACTGAAAACGCCCAAAAATTTAAAAAGAAAGGGCCATCATCCTTAACTTGATTTATCCAGTCTACCGCTTCGTGTGCCAATCGGATATCAATGTGCTCACCGTCTTTCTGTGGCACAAGATTTGGGGCATAGCGCCAGGGTGCAAGGTAGCCGCCAATCGGCCCTGCTCCCGCAAAATTAGGGATATCTATGTCAAAACCATGCTCAAGTGGACTATAGGGACTGCTACCTAAGTGCCATTTGCCAAAGTGTGCCGTTTGGTAATCGTTCTCTTTCAATATGGAAGAAAGAGTAGGAATACTCGTGTCAAGACGACTAACGCTCCTTACCGTTGTTGATTTTCTGTCAGGTGCAGAACGACTTGCTGCACTTGGCGTGAGGACAACATCGTCCAAATGGTGAGTTGGTATGGTTGAGCCATGTCTTGCCGGAGTTTGACCGGTTAAAATGGATGCACGAGTGGGTGAACAAAGCGGACTATTACTGTAAGCATTTCTGAAGACAAGCCCCTGCGATGCGAGTCTTTCAATGTTAGGTGTCTCTAAAAAGCTGTTTTCCTGGTATAGGTCAGTATCGTTCCAACCTAAATCATCCGCCAGAATAAAAACAATATTTAAAGGCGCTTGGTTTCCATTTTCATCAGCAAAAGCAGACAGAGTACAGAGTAAAGCAGGGAGAAACAGTATAAATCTCAATAACATAAAACAGCGTCCGTAAGTCTCAGAAACTATACTTGGTAAATTTTAATGACGATATCATATTCTCGCGATATAACAGAACGAATTTTACATCACGCACTTCAGGGAATGTTGAACTTTGCTGTATAATTTTTTAACGGTTCAATCCTCTAAGTGACGAAAGCAAACAAGCGAGCACAACAAAACTTAGGGACATTTTAAGCGCGAGAGAAATGGTTGTCATTAACGCTTCTGATTGCTCATCTGAGATGGCAGCATCACCAATGAAGTAATGGATCATCAAATTAACCAGGCTCATGCCAAACAAATTACCCACTGTACGCGATAAATTCATCGAAGCAGAGGCCACACCTACTTCGTTTTGAGATACAGCCCCCATAATTGCATTGTTATTTGGGGTAGAAAAAAGCCCAAACCCTGTTCCAATGAATAAGAGCGCAATGCCTACATGTATAGCGCTGGTGTCGGGATTAATTTGATTCATTATAATAAATCCAAAGCCCACAATCGCGCATCCGCTTGTTGCTACCACACGAGGCTGAAATCGATCTGACAAACGTCCTGCAATGGGTGCCATTATTGCCATTGCAAGCGCTTGTAAAAGTAAAATTTTGCCCGCGTAGGCCGGGGTAAATCCCTTGATATATTGCAAATAAAGACTAAGTAAAAACACAATCGCGAAATTACTGCCATACATAAAAAAAGAGGTGGCCAAAGACATGCTAAACACGCGACTTTCCCTGAACATTTGCACGCGAATAAGCGGCTGCTTGCTTTTGCTTTGATGCAGAACGAATACACCTAAACTGGTGAAAGAAAGCAAGGTTAGTGCAAGGCCCAATAACGATGGTAACAAACTGAATCCATAAACCAAAAGCACCGAAAATGCCGCAAAAAGCACAGTACCCTTATAATCGTACTTTACGCGCTTTTCATTTTTCCACTCTCCTTTAAGAGCTACTCCAATAAAAATAAGCAAACAAAGCACGAGCGGTACCTGAAAATAAAACACTGCACGCCAGTCCAACAATTCAGTCAAATAACCTCCAACTGCTGGCGCAAGCGTTAAACCAATGTAAACACAAGCTGCAACCAGTCCAAGAGCTGAGCCACGTTTATGAGCAGGCACAATTGAGGTCACAATAGCGATGCCGGTACCAAATATCATTGCTCCGGCTGCGCCTTGGACAAAGCGCCAGAACAATATCCAGTCGATATGAGTAGCTAGCGCACACATCAACGCAGCGAGGGCATTCAAGATTAAACCTGCAATATAAAGGCGTTTTCTGCCAAAATTGTCAGCCAATTTGCCTACCGGCAACATGAAAGCAACATTACTAAGTAAATAAATGGTTGGAAGCCAACCAACTTTTGCGGCATCGGCTTGCAGGTCATTGGCAAGTGAAGGAATAGCGACGTTTACTGCCGCCATTCCCAAAGGTGCGATAAGATAGCCAGCACAAACGGCGATAAGAGCCGCAACGCTAAGAGATAGCCTTTCTTGAGTATTATCCTGTTCTTTTACCAAGGCAGACTTTCGCCATTTGAGTGCACGAATACACCCGACGTTTCCAGGCTCAGTTCATCCATACGCTTAATTAGCCCGGCTGCAGCTTCGTCAGCTTCGATATTGCCGCTATTATTTGTCATTTCGGTACGCACATATCCAGGATGCAGCAAAGCAACTGCAATTCCCTTTTCCTTCAAATCAATGCTCAAGCATTTACCCACCATATTAACGGCGGTTTTAGACACGCGATAGGCGTAATTATTTGAGCTGGAATTATCGTCAATAGAGCCAACTCGACTACTGACAATTCCTACTTTACTCCCCTTACCTAATTTGGTTAATGCGCCCAGTATTATGCGAAGCGGACCAAGACTATTTACATCAAAGTGTTGCTTCATATTGTCAAAATCCAAGTCTGGAAAACTGTCACCCTTTAGAATACCCGCGTTGTGAATTAGAATGTCGATATGCTCTACAGGTAGTTGAGTTGCAAGATTGTGAACTATAGCATCGTCGCTCGCATCGACTCCTTCAATAATTTCACAGTCTAAAGCTCGCAGAGCGTCTGACGCTTTTCGACATAGTGCGACAACTCTTGCCCCACTTGACACGTACTGCTTCACAAATTCAAGGCCTATTCCCCGGTTTGCGCCTACAATAACAACATTTCGTGCGGACTCAGACATAAGTGCTCCTTTTGTTAATTAAGTTCTGTATTGAGTTGATAGAAAAATTTACTTTGGAACAAACACAATTCCATCCGGATTATTACCCGTGGGATATTCTTCAATAATTTTTTGCTGTTTTAGGTCTATCGCGATCACTTTATTTTTGAGATTGAGGGACAAATAGACGATATCTTGCTCGGGATGCAGCTCAATTCCCTGAGGGCCTGCTCCTTCGCCTAAATACAGTTTACCGATTTCCTGCTTGCTGTTCGCATCAATAAACCGGACATCGTGATTACGAAAATCGGGAATAATAGCGATGCTTTCGTCATGATTAAACAGGATGCGATAGGGAAATTTAAAGCCATCGAAACTTGCTAGCACTTCATTGCTCGAAGCATCTAATGCGAGCACTTTGCCCTGTTCATTCGCTCCATACCAAAGTTCCTTGCCGGTTTTCCGATAGGCAATCGCTTCGGGCATACCCTCAGTGGCTATATCTTTGATTTTTTTGCGAGCCTGAACATCTAATTTTGAAATACTGTTGCTGCGGATATTACTTACATAGGCAAAATCCTTCGATTCATTCAATGCAAGCATGTGAGAGGTATTTTGCTCGGTTCCAATGCGATCAATGATTTCACCGCGCTGAATGTCTACGATCCCGACTTGTTGCGATTTTCCGGATGTAAAAATCACTTGTTGGTCAGATAAAAAACGTATGCCGTGAGGACCGGGTAGGCTGTCGAGCTTTATTCTTTTTGCAAGTTTCACGGCATGCAAATCAAAAACGCTCAAGCTATCCCCACCTACAAAATCTGTACTGACCGCATAACGACCATCTGGTGAAAGGGCTAATTCGTGAGGTCCCTGCCCGGTTGGCAATGTAGCAATAACTTGTTTCGTTTCCATATCAATCAGGCTAACTGAATTATCGGACTTATTAACCACTGCAAGCTGCTTTGCACTTGCTCCAGTCGATAGACAGAGTATTAACAGCAACATTGCTACTAAAATATGCCGTACATTTCTTGTCCTGCTAAGTCCAAGTCGTTTCATTCGCTTTCCCATTACCAAATTAATAAAGTATTTAAAGCTAAAATGTCGTGAAGCAACAAACTATTTGTTTCCTAGACTAACATTTAGCAATTTTCACTACATCAAATCTAAGCGTTAAATTAATACTATTTAAAATCAATAAGTTAAAACTTGCACGAACATTGCATTTCGTTGATGTAAGTAAACATTGATAAAAATTGCCTAGTATAAAAAGGAAGAACGCGTGATTAAACTATTCAGAACTATCATTGGCGGCATTTTAGTTGCATTAGGGACTCTGCTGCTTATATTGCCTGGGCCGTCCATCGTATTGCTCGTACCGGGCTTGATGATCCTCAGTATTGACTATCCATTTGCAAAGCGCTGGTTGAAAAAATGTCAGAGACTCTCAAGGCGCTCAGCCTCCTGGTTAGACAGTAAGTGTAGCCGACGCCTCTATCTGAGATAGCCACAATAGCACAGAACTATCGCGGCGCGCCTCCTAGCGAGGCCCAAAGCCTCCCATTCCGCCCGGTGGCATCATGCCACCCATCCCGCGCATCATCTTCTTCATGTTCCCGCCGCCCATTTTCTTCATCATTTTCTGCATTTGCGTAAACTGCTTCAGCAAACGATTTACATCCTGAATTTGTGTGCCTGAGCCCGCAGCAATGCGTTTTTTACGAGAGCCCTTAATCACATCTGGACGCTGACGCTCGCCGGGCGTCATTGAATTAATAATCGCTTCCATTTGAGTAAACTGCTTATCGTTTGCCTGCTCTTTTATTTTTGCAGACATTCCGCCCATGCCGGGCATTTTGTCAATTAGCGACATCATGCCGCCCATGTTACGCATTTGTTCAAGCTGCTCTTTAAAGTCCTGCAGATCAAAGCCCTTTCCTTTTTGTACTTTACGCGCCAGTTGCTCTGCTTTTTTACGATCAACTTTACGTTCAACGTCTTCAATAAGGCTTAACACATCGCCCATACCTAAAATACGAGAAGCGATACGCTGGGGATGAAAAGGCTCTAGTGCATCAAGCTTTTCACCCATACCTAAAAATTTAATGGGTTTACCCGTGATATGCTTCACCGATAGTGCAGCACCGCCGCGAGCGTCACCATCTGCCTTGGTTAACACTACACCGGTTAAGGGCAATGCCTCGTTGAATGCTTTAGCAGTATTGGCAGCGTCCTGACCGGTCATGGCATCGACCACAAACAAAGTCTCCACCGGTTTCACAGCTGCATGAAGGGCTTTTATCTCCTCCATCATTTTTTCATCGATGGCCAAACGCCCTGCCGTATCAACTAATAGCACGTCAATAAATTGCATTTTGGCATGCGATATCGCGGCATTAACAATATCTACCGGCTTTTGCATGATGTTTGAAGGATAGAATTCAACGTCCACCTCAGACGCGAGGGTTTCAAGCTGTTTAATCGCAGCGGGTCGATAAATATCGGCACTAACGACAAGGACTTTTTTCTTTTCACGCTCTTTGAGATACTTGGCTAACTTACCCACACTGGTCGTCTTACCCGCACCCTGTAGACCCGCCATCATTACCACAGCAGGAGGAGTAGCGGCCAGATTCAGTCCCTGATTAATATCTCCCATGGCCTGTTCGAGTTCGCTCTGCACAATTTTGATAAACATCTGCCCAGGCTTCAGACTTTTAGAAACTTCCGTGCCAAGCGCTCGCGTTTTCACATTGGCAATAAAATCTTTTACGACTGGCAGTGCAACATCCGCCTCTAAAAGCGCCATGCGAACTTCTCGCAAGGTGTCTTTGATGTTATCTTCTGTAAGACGGCCTTTACCGCTGATGTTTTTGAGCGTTTGACCTAATTTGTCGGTTAAATTCTGAAACATAAATTCACAAATAGTATTCGTCTAAATTTTAATAGAGTATACAATAAAGCGTGGCGCAATCTAAATCTTTGCGATAACTTTATTGTTTTCAGATAATATGACACAAGATCAATCATCAGGCTTAAAATCTAAGGTTGTAGAATGGAACTAGCCACCTTGGCTTCCACAATTGGTATTTTGCTTTATGCGTTTGCTGGCATTTTATTTGGCAAAGCGTTTTATGCCAGAGATCCACAAAGCACTAAATATGCATCTGTTTCACTGACGCTGGCAATACTTGTACATCTGTTTGTCCTGATCAGCGATAGCAATCTGCATCAAAATGAGCAGCTTAGCCTCACTTTTGTGGCCGCGCTACTGGCCTGGCTTATTACAATCACCATGTTTGTTGCCAACCGCTTTATTCGCAATTTGGTTTTTTTACCTATCGTGTGTTTTTTCTCTGCATTATTCGTTTTGTTACATCAGCTTTTTCCAGCGCATACTGGCATTAATATGCAAATGAGTTTCGGATTGGTAAGCCATATCTTGCTATCCTTGCTAGCCTTTGGTGTATTGGGAATTAGTACGCTTTACGCCTGCCAACTCAGTGTTATCAATTATCAGCTTAAGCACAAAAGCAAAATGATGCTCCACGCCGGTTTACCGCCTCTTCTATCTGTGGAAAGTATTCTTTATAAACTTATGACGCTGGGGACAGTCCTTTTATTCATTGCCTTGCTAACCGGTTTTATTTTTGTGCCAAATATGTTTGCCGATGGATATGCGCACAAAACCATATTGAGTTCACTGGCCTTATTAATTTTTATTAAAGCGCTTGTGTTACATAAAATTAAAGGTCTGAAAGCCCGCACTGCGGTGGTTTTTAATCTCATCGGCATTGTCTTGCTGGGCTTGGGCTATTTTGGTAGCCGCGTTGTGAGAGAATGGATCCTTAGCTAATCATGCCTTATCCCCCTAAAGGAACAATAACTTGGAACAATTAGATACAAGCACGCTACTCATTGCGCTTGGCGTACTCATTTTGATGTCGGCTTATTTTTCAAGCTCTGAAACAGGATTGATGACAATCAATCGTTATCGATTAAAACATTTGGCCAATGAAGGGCAAGGTAGCGCCCTAAGAGTCCAAAAACTGCTTGAACGACCAGACAAGCTGATTGGTTTAATCCTTATCGGTAACAACCTTGTGAACATAGCAGCAACGGTGCTTGCAGAAGAAATATGCAGCAGATTGTTTGGCCCCATTTATGGTCCCATCGTTACCGTTGTTGGTCTGACGCTCATTATTTTGGTGTTTGCAGAAGTGACGCCAAAAACCTTCGCGGCGATTTATCCTGAAAAAATTGCCTTTCCAAGCTCATACATTCTTTTGCCACTGTCAGTGGTACTTGGTTTTGCCGTTAAGCTGGTCAACAGCATTACAAATGGCGTTTTGTGGCTTTTACGCATCAATCCGGCGGGCGGAGATGGTGATTCGTTAAGCCGTGAAGAGCTTCGGACGGTGGTTTATGAAGCCGGCTCGATGATTCCGCAAAAACACCAAGACATGTTGGTGAGCATTTTAGACTTGGAAAACGTCACTGCCGAAGACATCATGGTGCCTCGCTCTGAAATTTTTGCGATTGATATTAATGATGACTGGAAGCAAATTCAGAAAAAGCTCACGCATTCCCAGCACACCCGTGTTTTATTATACAGAGATAGCATCGATGATGCAGTTGGCTTTGTGCATGTAAGAGATGCATTAAGACTCCTGTCTAAAGACCAGTTTACCAAAGCTACGATGCTCAGAGCGGTCCGCGAAATTTACTACACGCCTGACTCTACTCCCTTGCACACCCTGATGTATAAATTTCAGGCGGAACGTGAGCGTATTGGCCTGGTAGTTGACGAATATGGAGACATTCAAGGTTTGGTGACCTTAGAAGATATTCTTGAAGAAATCATCGGTGATTTTACGACCAGCATGTTACCCGACTACCATAAAGAAGCTATCGCCCAACCTGACGGCAGCTTTTTAGTAGACGGAAGTGTGAATATTCGAGAACTCAACAAAGAGCTGGAATGGAATTTTCCCATTGATGGCCCAAAAACCTTAAATGGATTAATCATTGAATATTTAGAAGAGATACCTGAGAGTAATATCAGTTTGCGACTGGCAGGTTATCCCATTGAAATAGTGGATATAAGTGGCAACATGATAAAGACGGTAAGGATTATTCCAGAGTTTTACAAAGATCCTAATCAAAAGGTTGAAGAAGTTGATCAGCCGCGCTGAGTGCGTCTGGCGATTGCTTTCGCTTTCATTTCAGCTATTTTTGCATCGAGATCATCCAGCTTGCTCACAATAGCTTTTAACTCATCGTCATCCGCAATATCAGACGACAGCGCATGTTGTTTAAGCGCCAGTCTGAGAGATGTAGGCAAAGACATCTTTTGCATAGCTTCTGAATAACCTCATTTCATACCTTGATGCATGCTTCTTAAAAACGCCATTTGCGTCCCAATGTGCGTGTCTGCATCATAATCTATGATCAGTATATCGGCAGTATCAAAAATTTTTCCATTAAAACCTGTGCACAGTTTGTCCGACAGCAAACTCACTAAAGGCATATGACTCACTAACATTAACTGTTCAGGTGCGCCTTTGCCTTGCGCATCGCCAAGCGCAAATCCATCGATCAAATCTTGAACACTCCGTTCATCTGCCACCGGCGTGATCGCATTTGTATCGGTTCTATTCTTGAAGTTAACATGTGCTGCTACTTCATCGAAGGTTTGTTGCGTGCGCAAATAAGGACTCACCAGCACATGGTCGATACTTGCTGGCATCTGTTTTTCAATAAAAAATTGAGCCAGGCGCTTTCCCGCATTTGAAGCTTGCTTTGCACCAAATCGGGTTAATGCTCTGGATTTATCGTCTGCCTGATAAGGAACCGCTTCACCATGGCGCATAATGATTAATATCATATTGAAACTACTAAAGAAAATTGAATTAATGGCGTTAAAAGCATATCGACTATGAAATATTTCGTATCAACTTTAACTTTAACGACCGTTTGCACACTTACTTAACTTAGCGTTATGCTTTAAATCTGCAAACATCTAGAGATAACAGTGTATTTACCTAAAAATGCCAAGCAAAACCTAGTTGTTGAAACGCTTCCTAACCAGCTCAAACTGGCGGTCATCAGAAGTGACGCCATTGCTATGCCAATTATATCTGTGTCAGTGGCCATCGGCCATTATCATGAAACGTCTCAGTGTTACGGATTTTCGCATCTTTTGGAGCACATGATTTTTCACAGAAGCAAAAACTTTGATAGTTCAGACACGCTTGAGAAACTCGTCAATCAATGCGGTGGCTATATCAATGGATGGACTCACAGCAAACACATGAACTTTCATTTAACCTGCGACCATACGGGCTTCACCCAAGCAGTTAAAATTCTTTGCGACAAAATAAGTCATCCTGTTTTTGAACCAAAAGACATTGAAAGCGAAATTAACGCGATTGATGAAGAATTCAGACTTAAACAGCAGGATCCGGTCCGTTGTTTATTTTCCGTAAAACGTGCTGTCAGTAATCCAGCGCATCCTTTTCATCGATTTCCTGTTGGTAATAAAGCGAGTTTTTCTGCTCAAACGACCGAGCAATTGTCTGAAGCACTTAAACGACATCACGAAAGGTATTTTCACAGTGGCAATATTGCGGTTTGCATAAAGCTTCCCGAACAAGATGTGCAAAATCCCATGCTTGATGACATTCGCGATATTTTAAGCAAGGGGATCAAAGCAGGACGCGCCAATCACCGATTACTTTTGCCGCCGATGTATCAAAGCGAAATGCAATCAACGCTTATTAGCGTTAAAGCAAAGCATATGCATCGACAGTTGATCATTGCCTTTTTGGTTAAAAAGCGTGGTTTAGAGCTGGATACTAAAGCCTTTAAAATGCTGCGACATATCTTTGAAAGTCAGAATAAAAATGGATTATTCGATGAGCTGATAGCAAAACAGTGGATACGCAGCATCTCTTTGACTGGAGGAGTAGAACAGACTGACGCAGAAGAAGTGCAACTGCACTTATCTCTGGCAGATGAGGGGGCAAATCACGTTGATGAAATAATCTCAATCGTAAAAGGCTTCCTTGACTTTTTATCCGCTCGACAATTAGCGAGCTGGCGATTTAGCGAATTGGAAAAACAGCAAGGTCTGATGGAGCAATTCGCTGACAGGCGTGACCCTATTGAGACCTGCATTGAATGTGCAACACAGCTTCATTTGCTAGCTGAAGAAAAGCCTGATGGGCAAATTAAGCCAAGCTCAGCGACGACTCACTCAGATTCCTTTAGCCGGACGAAACTCAATCTGGGGCGAATATCAGATACTCCGATCAGTATTCAGTCTGTCAAGCAAAGAACGAATGAAATCATAAAAGACATGCGCAATGGCTTACATCATGTTTATTTAATTGATGAAAATGTTCAAGGCGATCGAATGAGTACATTTTATCAGGTCGAATATCGCGTTTCGAAGCTTCAGAACTTGCCAGTCAAAACAAATATTCAGTTTATGCTTTCGCCACAAAATACCTATCTTCCGTCGCAACTTTTGCTTGTCACACCTGAAATTCCCTCTGATAAGCTTGAGCTTATAGAGCAGCATGGTGTGAAACTGAAGTTCGCTCAAATTATTGCCAATAACGAGCCATGCGGCGATTGCTTTGTTTCCATTAATAGCCCTGCAATGTGCGACACCATTGCCCATACTATGAGTAAAAAAGTTTGGGTTGAAGGACTATCTCACTATTTAAAACGCCGTTTCTACCAAGCTGAGGAAGCCGGAATTAGTTTTCGTGTCTATGGACACCAGCACGGTCTTTGCGTTCATACAACAGGGTTTAGCGATAAGCAGCTACTACTAAGCATCGAAATTATCAATTGTTTGATCAATTTCCATTTGAAAGAAGAGGAATACGAAGCGGTTAAATCGGCAATTATAAAGCGTTTGACCAATTCACTTGTGCAAAAGCCTATCAACCAGATGTTTGCAAATTTAAACACCTTAATCCAAGGCGATACCTATTCTATTCATCAGCAAGTCAACGCCGTCAAGTCACTCAGTTTCGCAGAGCTTAATCAGCATCAAAGTCATTTCTTTGACCGCATTGCCGTTGAAGCTTTATTAGTCGGCAATTGGCGAAAATACGCTGCACAACGCTTTCACCAGCAGCTTCAATCCCGTCTGACATCAAGAGGTGTTTGGGAAAAACCACGAATCGTTGCCAATGAAATCAAACAAGCGGTATTGCCGGAGCTTCCTCCACTGTGTCAGCAGCATGCAAATGACATCGCGATTGTGCAATATCAGCAAGTAAAAAATGTAAGCGATAACTTAAGCTATTTACCTGAACATGCCACGGGCATTTGCCTGTTACTGGAGCACATTCTCAGCCCACATATTTTTTCGCGAATACGCAAAAAGAAGCAATTAGCCTATTTGGTAGGTGTTGGCTATAAACCGATTAATTCGCAGCCAGGCATCGCCATCTACTTACAGTCTTCGAAAACAGATGCCGGTGCAGCCTATCAGGCTATTTGCGAAGTGATTCAGGATCGCATTCAAAATTGGGATGAAACAGTCTCTGACATTCACAAAGCCAGAGAGAAAGTCATGGAACAATGCCAGCCGATGAATCGTGATGTTGCAAGCATTGCAAGACGATTATGGGAAAATTTTGATAAGCAGGATGCGTTTTATTATTACAAACGACTGCAAAATGCAGTTAGGGATATCAAGAATGAAGAGCTGAAACTTTGGTTAGAACGCTTAAGCATGCCAAGTGAAGGTCAGGCCATATTAACTAACGATAAAAACGCGCTTTCCCAGCATGCCTTTAATGGATTTTATAAAAACTTGAAAATAAGCTAATGTTTCAAGCAATCAAGCACTAAAATAAAGATTCTGAAAGCCGGATGCACGGCGAATTGCCATTCGTTTGGAGATTTGAAACATCGGTAAAATCAAGGGACCAAAAAACAGCGCTGCCAGCGTCCACTTTCGTTTGGACATCGCGTATACAACTGATTCTGTATGCATATAAACCAGAGATACAATAAAACTCGCGATTAATACTATTATTATCATCTCGTTTCATTACCTTAATTTAAACGCGTTAGAATGTAGCCAGTTTAAATCAAAGCAGCATAAAAAGCATGAATAACGGCTATCTCAAGCAAAAAACCCAGCTTAAGCCGGGTTTTTAACACTTTACTTACATTCTATTAGCATAAATATGCCAAATTTAATAAAACCTTTGATTTTCTTTTTGCATGTTCACGAGAATCTTCGCAGGCTCATATTTTTCGCTGTAGGTTTTCGCGTAATGCTCAAGGCGAGACACCAAGTGATCCATGCCTAATTCGTCCATATATCTGAACGGCCCACCAAGAAACGGCGGGAAACCAATGCCAAATATCGCGCCAATGTCTCCATCTCGCGGACTTCGTATAACGCCCTCTTCCAGACAGCGAGCAGCTTCATTTAACATCAGCAGTACACAGCGTTCAACCACTGTCGTATCTGTATATTTACTGACCGGCGATACGCCTAACAACTCATAAACTGACTCATCAAGGTCTTTACCCTTGTTTTTACCCGCGTAGTCATAAAAACCGGACTGATTTTTCTTACCTTTTCTGTCATTTTCAAGGAGTTTATCGAAGGCTTCTGGTGCCGCAAATCGCTCACCAAACTGAGCCATTAAAATGGGAATAATTTTTGTTCCCACATCGATGCCTACTTCATCTAAGAGCTTGAAAGGCCCTACTGGAAAGCCAAAATTCACCAACGCTTTGTCTATGGCATCAATCGGCTGACCTTCCATTGCCAAAAAGCCGGCCTCGCTCATATAGGGCGCTAAGATGCGGTTCACATAAAAGCCCGCGCCGTCTTTTACCACGATGGGGGTTTTGCCCTGACGCTTTGCAAATTCCACTGTTGTAGAAATGACTTGCTCTGATGTTTTTTCGTGCGGAATAACTTCAGCAAGCGGCATTTTATCGACTGGTGAGAAATAATGAAGACCGACCACATTTTCAGGCCGCTTTGCCTTTGCGGCTATATCGGCAATCGGAATAGACGAGGTATTTGACGCAAATATGGTGCTTTTTGAGCAGTGTTTTTCAATGTCAGCAACCATGTTCTGTTTAAGCTCAAGATCTTCAAACACTGCTTCTATCACGATATCGTTGTGCTTGTAGCCACTGTAATCCAAACAACCTGTAATATTCGCAAGTTGTTGCTGCATTTCAGATTTACGAATAAAGCGCTTCTTTACTTTCTTATTCAGAATGTCATAGCTGTATTTGAGCGCACCGGCAATGCCATTTTCGTTAATGTCTTTGATACGAACCGGCACGCCAGCTTTAGTCGCGGTAACAAATGAAATTCCACCGCCCATAAGCCCTCCGCCTAACACACCAGCGCTTTGAATTTTCTTCGGTTTTACGCCTTCAACGCCGTTTTCTTTTTTCATTTCGGTTGTGGCAAAGAAAATTTCTCTTAGCTGCTTAGACTCTTTAGACATCACCAATTTACCAAACAGACGAGCTTCGGTAGCATAACCTTTGGCACTGTTGTCTAAACCGGCCTCAATACAGTCAATAATGTACATTGGTGCCGGATAATTACCCTTTGTTTTGGACTGCGTGGCTTCACGCGCCTTTTTAAACATGAATTTACGGCCAAGCCCCGTATCTTCAATCACTTTGTTCGTTATGGACTTGTTTGATTCGCGCTTTTTAGCCGGTGTCCCTGCCAGTTCAATGGCAACTTTCATCAGGATTGACTCAGGCACCATATCATCTACTATGCCGTATTTTTTAGCTTGTTTGGCACGCGCAGGTGAGCCAGTAAGCATCATTTTCATTGCCTGCTGCACCCCAATCAGCTTTGGTAAACGCTGCGTTCCGCCACTGCCTGGCAATAATCCAAGCTGCACTTCAGGCAAACCGAGCTGCGTCTTGGCACTGTCGCTGCACACGCGGTAGTGACAAGCAAGCGCAAGCTCTAAACCACCGCCTAACGCTGGGCCATGAATAGCCGCCACAAAGGTTTTTGAAGATGCTTCTATACGATTAAAAATTTGCTGTCCCCCTACGGAGAGCTTTTCAGCGTCTTCAGCCGAGTTGCAGGCAGCGAGCATTGATACATCAGCACCGGCTACAAAAGAATCTTTTTTGCCGCTGGCGATTACAACGCCTTTGATTGCATTATCAGCTTGAATGTCATCCAGTATCGCTGAAATTTCATCGCCAAAATCAGCTTTGAGCGTATTCATACTTTCGCCCGGCACATCCATGGTAAGAATGGCAATACCGTCATCGCGTTTTTCTAATTTAAATGCACTCATTATTCTGTCTCCACAATCATTGCTGCGCCTAAACCACCTGCTGCACATGCCGTTACCAGGCCTGTCCCTCCGCCCTTACGCTTCAAGTCGTTGAGCATTTGCGTGATCATGCGCGTACCAGTAGCCGCAAATGGATGGCCATAAGCGATGGAACTGCCCATTTGGTTAAATTTATCCATGTCAATTTCGCCCGTTGCTTTGTCGCGCCCGAGCTTTTCTTTCGCAAATTTATCGCTGGCGAACATTTTAATATTGGCAAGCGTTTGCGCGGCAAAAGCTTCGTGCATTTCTATAAGCGTTATATCGTTGAGCGACATTCCAGCTCTATCCAGGGCAATGGGTGTTGCGTAAGATGGTCCCATGAGCATATCTTCCCATACATCAATGGCGGCAAACGCATAACTTTTGATAAATCCGAGGGGCTTGTAGCCCAATGCTTTTGCTTTGCTTTCTGTCATCATTAATACAGCGGACGCGCCATCAGTCAGTGGAGTAGCATTTGCAGCCGTTACCGAGCCATGTTTTTTATCAAAGACCGGCTTCAGCTTGGCATAGCCCTCTAAACTGCTGTCAAAACGCACGTTATTGTCTCGCGAAAAAGCGCCCTTATAAGGTTCTGCATAGGCGGTCATAACTTCAGCATCTAAATGTCCTTCTTCCCAATGCTTTGCTGCACGTGAGTGAGAGCGGTGCGCCAGTGCGTCTTGATCTTCCCGGGAAATATTATGGGTTTTTGCCATCTGCTCGGCAGTCTGTCCCATGGAAAGTCCAGTAGAATATTCTGCCACGGCGGGCGGTACGGGAATTAAATCTTTTACACCAAGGCGTTTAAAAATATTGAATTTTTGCCCCATGGTTTTGGCTTTTTGTAAATCAACCAAGGCTCTGGCCAAATTTTTTGATACGCCAATGGGAGAAACCGATGTTGAATCCGCCCCGCCAGCGATGCCAACTTCTATGTTCCCCACTAACATCGACTCAAGAATATTGACTGTTGACTGAAAAGACGTCGCACATGCTCTGGAAACGCTGTAAGCATCAGTATGAACGCCCATTCCGGTGCCTAAAACAACTTCTCTGGCAATATTGGGCGCTTCCGGCATTTGTACCACTTGTCCATATACAACTTGTTCAATAAGCGCAGGATCCAGGTCGTGGCGAATCATCAATTCATTCACGACCATTTTTGCAAGATCAACGGCCGGTACGCCATGAAAATAAGTCGCCATTTTAGCAAACGGCGTTCTCAAGCCTGCCACTATGGCAATCCGATCACCGGATTGAGTCTTTAAATTTTGAAGTTTGGACATTGCTTTTCCTTAACTGTTTACCAAATCGCTCGTGCATGTACTCGCAAGCTGGTCTCGAAAAAATGCGAATCATTTTAGCTTACTTAACTGTAGACTGTTTATAAAAACCGAGAACTAAATATAATCTGGTCTGACCACCTATTGTGTCAAAGTCTTGATCTAAACGCAAATTCTCTTAAACATGACCTAAAAAGATGACCTAAAAAGAGTGTACCCCGCAATTTGGGTTTATAAATAGAATGAGTAGCGCTATAGCTTAAAATAAAGTGTCGAAAAACATGGATGTTTTTCGCCAAGCGCCTCACGGATGAGCTCGCAGCGTCTTTATT
This sequence comes from Ningiella ruwaisensis, assembly GCF_004798935.1. Classification (GTDB taxonomy): domain Bacteria; phylum Pseudomonadota; class Gammaproteobacteria; order Enterobacterales; family Alteromonadaceae; genus Glaciecola; species Glaciecola ruwaisensis. Next base: position 253,402 of record NZ_RAHT01000006.1, read on the forward strand.
TTAAGCTATAGCGCTACTCGTGATAAACAATCAACCCAGATTGCGGGGTACACTCTTTTTAGGTCATCTTTTTAGGTCATGGTGAATAAACAGCGAACCCTTTTTCATTTGAACGGTCTTTTCTTGCAACAATTATGTATTGAAATTAGGGAAAACGTCGCCATTTTCGATGAAGTCCCCGATAATTTCAGGCGATATTCAAAGCGCTGTCAGTGATGCCAAAGATGACAATATCGCCTGAACCCGTTTTACATGGCACCATAATTAAAGACTTACACAAATAGGTTAATAAATGGCAGTAAATCAAATAAATCAGCTTCTTTCGCATCTGAATTCGCAGGTAATTGGACAGGAGGAATTGACGCAAAGTATTGTTGTCGCGCTACTGGCAGATGGGCACATTTTAGTCGAGGGGCCACCTGGTCTTGCTAAAACCCGTGCCGTTAATGCCTTATCAGATGGGATAGAGGCAAATTTTCATCGTGTGCAATTTACCCCAGACTTGTTGCCAGCCGATTTGACGGGCACAGATATTTATCGACCAGAAACCGGAGAGTTTGTTTTCCAACAAGGCCCATTGTTTCACAATTTAGTGCTTGCCGATGAAATCAATCGAGCACCCGCAAAAGTCCAGTCTGCGTTGTTAGAGGCAATGGCTGAGCGCCAAATCACAGTGGGCAGCAAAACTTATCAACTGCCCGATTTATTTTTGGTTATGGCAACTCAGAACCCGCTGGAACAGGAGGGTACCTACCCGCTTCCTGAAGCGCAATTAGATCGCTTTTTGATGCATGTTGAAATTGATTACCCTAATGCAGACACTGAGCTTAAAATTCTCAAACTCAATCGCGGTGAGTCTCTTGATGAGTTAAATCATGCCTTGCCAAAAGATGTTAGTAAGCTTTCTCAAGTCGATATTCAGTCAGCCCGTCGCAGTGTGTTAGAGCTGCATGTCTCCGAAGCAATCGAAACGTATATCGTGCAGTTGATCATGGCCACCCGCAAACCCCAAGCGTATTCAGATGAATTAAATGAATGGATTGAAATTGGAGCTTCTCCACGTGCTACGATTGCGCTAGAGCGCTGTGCCAGAGCACATGCGTGGATACATGAGCGCGATTTTGTCACGCCTGAGGATGTGCAGGCGGTTTTACCCAATGTGTTGAGACACCGTTTGATATTGTCTTACCAGGCCCAGGCCCAAGGTATTACTGCTAACACAAGCATCTCAAAAATTTTGCAACTCGTTCCCGTCCCATAGTTATGACCGAACTGGAAACGCAATTATCAACGCTGAAAAGCAACGGTATTGATCTAGACATGCCGGAGCTGTTGCGTTTTAAATCCCTTGCAAAAATGCTTTCTCTTGCTCCCAGCTCGCGAGCAGCCAGTCAAATGGCAGGCGCTGAGCGTTCTTTATTCAAAGGCAGAGGCATGGAGTTTGATGAAGCGCGCCATTATCAGGCGGGTGACGATATTCGCAGCATCGATTGGAGAGTAACGGCCAGAACCGGAAGAACGCATACCAAAGTATTCAGAGAAGAGCGTGAACGACCTGTATTTGTATTGGTTGATTTGACATCGACCATGCAATTTGGCACAAAATTATTATTTAAATCGGTGCAGGCGGCTCATATTGCAGCGCTTGTCTCGTGGGCAGCGGTTGCCCGTGGCGATAAACTCGGTGGAATTGTATTTAACGATGCAAGCGATTTTGAGTGTAAGCCTCGTGCCCAGACGAAAAACGCCCTGCATTTTCTGCATAGTATAATTGAATCGCAAAATGAAGCCTTACGTATGCTTTCACAGGCACTCAATCAAAATACAAGCGATACAACCAATAAGCAATCACAAAACAGGGCCTCGCAAGCAAGCCTTAAGGCATTGCAACGACTGCACTTTATTGCCAAACCAGGTTCGCTTGTGCATATTGCATCAGATTGTGCGCATTTTGACGATGCACACTTTGCCTTGCTTGGCGATATGGCTCGACACTGCGAGCTGAAAATCAGTCTGGTTCGAGATCCCTTTGAGCAAACATTGCCAATTTTAAGCGATACGCAAAGCTTGAGCGTCACTGACGGTTTTTCAAGAAGTGAAATATTAATTGGTGATGCGCATACCAGTCAGGATTATCAGGAGAAACAACGCAAGCAGAATGCAAGCTTTAAACGCGCATGTGCAAAAGTCCGGACTCAAGCCCGCCTTGTCAGCAGTGGTTTGCCCCTTGATTTACAGTTAAATGCCCAGTCGCGAGGTTTTCAAATAGGGAGTTTATTATGAATCCCCTGGATAACTTAGCTGATATCAACATACCGCAAGACGTATCAGCCTGGCCACCCGCCATCGGATGGTATGTGCTAGTGGCATGTATTCTGGCAATTATAGTCGCAAGTGTTTTGTATATTCGTCACCGCAAAAAGCGCTTGCGCGCACGAGAAGATGCCATATCGCTTTTATTAAACATGCAAATTCACTCTGTTAACGAGCATGAAAAAGCGGACTTGCTCAATCGGATGCACCAAGTGCTTAAACAGACACTTCATGACTATTTGCCTCGTAGCAGGGTTTTACAACTACATTCTGCCCAGTGGCGTAATTTACTCATGCAACTCGGTAATAATTCATATACCGAACAATTAATCAAACTCAATCAAATGCAATACGACCAGCGAAAGATTGAACTTGAACCGAGCGAAACAAGGGATGCAATGATTGCCTGGATGAAAGCGAGTTTACCTCCAAAACGGGAGCCTGAACATGTTTGAATTTGTATGGCCTTATGTATTTATTATCTTACCCCTGCCTTTTATTGTCAGAGCTTTTTTGCCTGCCAAGCGAGTTGCAAAATCAGCCGCTTTGCGCGTACCAAGCATCGCCAGTTTTCAGCAAAACACGAGTCAGACACAGGCAAAAGGCAGAGGTTTTGTGCTAGTGAGCTATCTGATCTGGGCCTTGTTGGTTAGCGCAGCCGCCCGTCCCCAATGGCTTGGCGAAGCGATTGCCATACCAAGTGAAGGTCGAGACCTAATGATAGCCGTTGATTTGTCGGGCAGTATGAAGCAAGCGGACATGCAGATTCAAGGGCGTGAAGTCAATCGCTTAACCATGATTAAATATGTACTGGCTGATTTTATCGAGCGGCGAGTAGGCGACAGACTGGGTTTGATTTTGTTTGCAGATACCGCCTATTTGCAAGCTCCCCTCACCTTTGACAGAGACACCGTTCAGACCTTGCTTGATGAAGCAGTGATTGGTTTGGTTGGTGAGCGCACTGCCATAGGTGATGCAATAGGATTGGCGGTTAAGCGATTTAGCGAAAAACAGGAATCAAACCGCGTGCTGGTACTATTAACTGATGGGCAAAATACCGCTGGAAACATTAGTCCCGATCAAGCCCTGGAGCTGGCTAAAGCAAACAAAGTGACGGTTTATACCATTGGCGTTGGGGCAGATGAGCAAATCATAAGCAGTTTTTTTGGTACGCAGAGAAGCATTAACCCTTCGCAAGATCTCGATGAGCGTATGTTAAGTAATATTGCAAGAGAAACCGGCGGTCAATATTTTAGAGCGCGAGACACGCAAGACCTGGTCAATATTTATCAATTACTTGATCAACTTGAGCCTGTAGAAGGCAATATTCAGAAAATGCGCCCACAAAGCGCGCTATTTTATTATCCACTGGCCGCGGCTTGTTTACTGGTATTGCTATCGTTGATTGCCGCGACTGTACGCCCTTTTATCTCTGTAAAGATGGCAAAAAACGACGGTTCTCGAGATGCGTTAAAGGCAAAAGAGGATAAACCTTATGCCTGATTTTCCGACCTTTGCCAACTTTGCAGAATTCCATTTTTTACGACCGCATTTTTTATGGCTTTTGGCGGTATTTGCAATTTTAGTCTTTGTTTGGATGCGCTTTAAACTGAAAAATAGCGAATGGCAACAGATCCTGCCTCATCACTTACATCAAAGACTTGTGGTTTCGAAAGGAAACAAACAAAGCCGGGCTCCCTTTATCTGGCTTTTTGTAGCGCTTTGTATTGCCAGTATCGCTCTGGCGGGTCCCAGTTGGGAAAAATTGCCGCAGCCGGTGTATCAAAGCGAATCGGGCAAGGTCGTAGTGATGGACATGTCCTTATCCATGCGAGCAACAGATGTTTCGCCCAATCGTCTTAGCCGAGCCCGGTTTAAAGCAATCGACTTAATTAAGGAAATTAATGATGGCGAGGTTGGCTTGGTTGCTTATGCATCTGATGCATTTACTATTAGTCCACTTACCGATGATATTTCCAATCTGGAAAACCTTATTCCAAGCTTGAGCCCTGAAATTATGCCCAATTCGGGCAGCAACCCGCTTGCAGGCTTAAAGCATGCCACTGAACTTTTGCAAGGTGCAGGTTATCAAAGTGGTCACGTATATTGGATAACAGACGGCATTGAAAGTGATCAAATTAAGGCGATTCGAGATTTTGTTAACACTAGTGCTTACGCTTTTTCTGCGCTTTTAATTGGCAGCGAAGATGGCGCTCCTATAAAACTTAAGGATGGCAGTTTGCTTAAGGACAATCGAGGTAGCATTGTTATACCTCGAACCAATCCCCGTTATTTAGAGCAGGCACTCAATGCCTCTAACGCGCGAGTGAGCAAGATGAGTATCGATAGCACTGACGTAGATTCCATGATTTTAGCGAGCAATCGACTTGACAGCGCAAGAGAGCAAAACAGCGACCAACAAACCGGCGATACCTACAAAGATGCGGGCATATACCTGACATTACTCCTTTTGCCGATTGCTGCGCTTTTGTTTAGAAGAGGGCTTTTATTTGTTGCCCTGTTAAGCGTTATGCTTCCAATGAGCATCCCTCAACCTGTGTTTGCGCAAAGCGATTCGCAACGTATTGAGAGCGCTGAGAGTGATGATGCAAGTTTAAGTACCGGCCCCAAAACAAAAGGCGTAGCCTCAGCTTTAACGCAAGGCTTGCGCTCTTTATTCTTAAACGATGACCAGCGCGGCAAAGAAGCCTTTGACCAGCAGGATTACAAAGACGCGCAAAACCTGTTCGATGATATCAACTGGCGGGCAGCGGCGGCTTATAAGTCTGGAGATTATGAAAAAGCCTTGGAGCTCTATAGTCAGGCAGATGGTATCGATAGCATCTATAATCGAGGTAACGCATTGGCCAAGCTCCAGCAACTGCAAAAAGCCCTTGAAGCTTATAACAAAGTGCTTAGCCTCGACCCTGAGCATGAAGCCGCGCTAAAAAATAAAAGTATTGTTGAAGAATTGCTAGAACAACAGCAGCAAGAACAGAACAATCAACAAAGCCAGAGCGAAAATCAAAGCCAGCAAGACAAGCAATCGCAGAATGATTCAGGTGAGGGCGATCAGGAACAAAGTTCTGATACGTCAAATCAAGAAAATCAGCAACGCTCTGAACGAAACTCTGATCAAAATAATGAGTCTGATCAAAATCAGGATCAGCAGTCAAACGACAATCAAAACGGGCAACAAAACAATCAACAGCAAGCCCCCTCGCCCGAACAACTTGAGCAAGAAAACAATAAGGATTCCGGTGAATTGGAAGGGGAAAATGCTGAACAAAATCAGGCTTCCGCTCAGGGGCAAATGACAGAAGAAAACTCAGAACCTGCTGGCGAACAACAAGCGATCCAAGCGATCAATCCCGATGAGCTCTCTCCAGAAGAGCGAGAACAAATACAACGAATGCAGACGCTTTTAAACAAAGTGCCCGATGATCCCGCTTATCTTTTGCAGCGCAAAATGCTTTTGGAAGCTCAGCGAAGGAAACAATATTCAGCACCACAAAATCAGGAGCAGGAGTGGTGATGGTAAATGTGATAGAAGGTGATAGTGAAGGAAAAGAAAATAATGCAGTTACATAAGCTTAAATTGTTTTTATATCGATGTTTGCGTAAAGCATTGTGGGCTTTTTCCACCCTTTTGTTTTGGACACTTTTTAGTAAAGTTGCTTTGGCAGAGGTGACGCAACTTAATGCCACCATCGACAAAAATCCGGTTCTGCTTGATGAATCTGTTATGTTACAAATAACGGCGGTAGGTGGTGCAGAGCGAGATGCTATAGACTTTTCAATCTTAACTAAGGATTTTCGCGTTAGCCAACCTTCTGTCAGTCAATCAACACAAATCATCAATTTTGATCGTACTACTACCACGTCGTGGACGCTGCAACTTTTCCCGAGAGAAACCGGAACGTTTACGATCCCTTCATTTAGTATTGATGGTAAAAGCAGTGAGCCCATCAGACTAGAGGTACTTCCGGTATCAGATGCGGCCAGAACTCAACCCCGTGAGTTTTTTGTCACAACACAAGTTAACGATAGCGAAGTATTTTTACAACAACAACTACAGTACACGGTCAAAATTCACCTGGCGGCTGATATTCAACGCGGCAGTCTTTCCGAGCCAGTCCTTGACGGCGCAGTTATTGAGCAATTAGGGGATGACAAGGAATATCAGGAAGTGATAAATGGTGTACGCTACCGCGTGATCGAGCGAAACTTTGCCGTACTCCCACAAGCAAGCGGCGAATTCACCATAGACGGCCCTGTTTTCCAGGCAGAGGTACTTACCAATACGCGTCAAAGCTTTGCATTTTTTAACCGGACCAAAACAATATCGCGCGTTGCCCCACCGCAGTCCATTACCGTTTTGCCTATTCCACAAGACTACCGCTATACCTGGCTTCCCAGTGAGCAAGTGCAGTTGAGTGAACAATGGCAGCTTGGAAATAACAGCAGCACAGACTTAAGTGAAAACGAGTTTGTTGTGGGTGAGCCTGTGACACGAACTGTCACACTGACTGCCATGGGCCTTATGGAAGAGCAACTGCCTGAAATAGACGCGCAGTATCATCCGAGTTTTAAAACCTATCCCGAGCAGGGAAGCAAGGCAACAGTTGAACGGGATAATCGCCTGATCGCTCAATTAGTGCAAAGTACGGCGGTGATCCCTAGCGAGGCAGGAGATTTTGTACTGCCCGAGATCCGTGTGCCCTGGTTTGATGTAAGGACAGGTGATACACGTTTTGCCATCCTTCCGGCTCGTTCCGTAAAAGTCATCGAAGCAAGTGGCAATGCAAACACGCAGGTAGCGCCTGCAAGTAACATCAACACTGACAGTAGCGATGAGGCATTTGAATCTGACGAGCAACTAGCACAGGATGATGATACAAGCGGAGTCGCTGAAACCGCAGCGCAAAATCGCTTTCCTACTCTCTTTTTTGGTTTTGATATCCTTCACGCAATCTTGCTATTTTTACTGGTCATTGCGATAGTAATTGTGTTCATACTTCAAAAACAAGTCGCACGCGCACGCGCCTTTATCTCTAAAAATGGCGCTACAAATGGCGCTGTAAATGGCGCTGCGAGCCATTCTGCCGGTGCTTCCGTTCAGGCCATGGATGAGGCGCAAGCGTGGCAACAGCTAAATCAAGCCCTCCAGTCGCAAAATTTGGGAAAGGTGCAGCATCATCTGCGCATTTGGCTAGGCTATGTTTGCGGAAAACCGGTAACATCAATTACGGCTACATTAAAATCGCTTGACGCAAAAGAAGCGTTAGCAGCACTTAACAATGGTTTATCTCAACAATATTCCAGTGCACCTGGCACATCCGCTTCCGGCTTTGATACTCAGGTATTAAAACAAGCCCTTGAAGCGCTTCGCGTAAATTCCCACAATGGACGGCAAGCGCAAACTCGTACTAGTATGTATCCTCTATAAAACAATTTAAAAAAATAAAGGAAGAAATCGAATGAAGAAGTCCTTGTTCAAACATTCCCAGCTTTGTCTTGCGATGGGTCTTGCTATAGGCATGACAATAGGCCTGAGTGCCTGTAGCCCAAAACCCGAAACACAATCCGAAGCAAGCCCGCAAGGGGCTCAGCAAGAACAAAAAGCCGTTGAAGAACAAAGACAAGCACCGAAAAACGAATCCATGCGATTGGCCCAGTTTTTTGCAGATTCATTTGAAGAGGATCTAAAACGCTCTCCAATGGGTCAAAGTTATCTCGGAATAAAATGGGATTATGGAAAATGGGATGACGTTTCACCAGAAGCCGAAACCCAATTGCGTGAGCTCATGCTCAAGCGTCTCGAGCTTGCGCAGGCGTTTAAACGCGACGAACTTAATGAACAGGAAAAGCTAAGCCTGCAAATTTACGAAGCTGATCTACAACGACGATTGGCAAACGATGAATTTAGGCTACACACTTACATCATGCATCAATTCAGAGCATGGCACACTACCGTTCCAAGCTTTTTGATCAATATTCATCGTATATCTTCGATTGAGGATGCTGAGGCATACATCTCCAGACTAGAGGGGGTGCAGCCTTTGTTTGAGCAAGTTTTTGAGCAGCTTAAGCTACGTGAAAACGCGGGAATTTTTCCGCCCCAATGGTCTTATGATCAAATGATTCAGGCTTCTAATAATGTGATTCAGGGTAATCCATTTGAAGAAAGCAACAAAGATTCGACCTTACTGGCAGATTTTAAGGAAAAGCTCGATGCCCTTGGTTTAAGCAATGCTGAAAAAGGCGGCTTAATTGCCAGAGCAGAACAAGCGTTGCTTGAAAGTGTCAAACCTGCTTATGAAGAAATGATGACCGTTCTTTTAAATCAACGCATGAAAAGTCCTGACGGAGATGGCGTATGGCGCCTGCCAAACGGTGATAGTTGGTATCAGAATCGATTAAATTGGTTCACAACAACAGATTTAAATGCCCAAGAAGTACATGAACTGGGACTTAAGCATGTCCAGCGTATTCATAATGAAATGCGTAACATTATGGAGCAGGTTAATTTTGAAGGTGATTTGCAAGCCTTCTTTAAGTTCATGCGCGAAGACGATCAGTTTTATTATGCTAATGACGAAGAAGGTCGCAATCGTTATTTGACGGAAGCAAAAGCCTACATTGATATGATGGAAGCGAAAATTCCAGAGTATTTTGGACTCATTCCGCAAGCCGACATGATCGTTAAACGCGTTGAAGCCTTCAGAGAACAATCTGCCGGTAAAGCCTTTTACCAGTCTCCGGCAAAAGACGGCTCTCGGCCTGGAATCTACTATGCTAACTTATATGACATGCGAAGCATGCCAACTTACCAGATGGAAGCCCTGGCTTATCATGAAGGCATTCCCGGACATCACATGCAGCGCGCTATCACGCAAGAACTGGAAGGCATTCCGGAATTCCAGAAATACGTTTCCTTTACTGCCTACACCGAAGGTTGGGGACTTTATACCGAGGAACTTGCCAAAGATATGGGCTTCTACAAAGACCCTTACTCCGACTTCGGCCGTCTAGCCATGGAGTTATGGCGAGCATGTCGTTTAGTGGTAGATACAGGTATTCATGAGATGAAGTGGTCACGAGATGAAGCCATTGCCTATTTAATTGAAAATACGCCTAATCCAGAATATGACGCGGTAAAAGCAATTGAACGCTACATCGCGATGCCCGGACAAGCAACGGCCTATATGGTGGGTAAATTAAAAATTATGGAACTGCGAGAAAGGGCCATGCAACGCTTAGGTGATAAATTCAGCTATGCTGATTTTCACGATCAGCTACTAATGCACGGACCTATCCCACTTAATATCTTAGAAGAAAGGATTGATGCATGGCTTGCTGAGCAAGCTGCTAGCTAGGTGTTTCATTAGTTTAAAAATAAACGCGCAATAAAAAAGGCTCAATTTTTGCTGATACAAATTATCAACTTTAATTGAGCCTTTTAGCGTTTACCGACATTTATCGGCTATTGTTCATAAGGGCCAATGTCTGCTGCACCACCAATCGGTCTGGCAATACCGTTGATATCCTCAAAAGACTTCAGGCCATCTATTGCGCCGTCAATCGCCGGTGATGAAGGCATCACATTAAAATTAAAGTTCTGCGCATCAACAAATTGCGGTGAGTCGTAAATAATGTCAGTCGCCAGACTCAGATTATCTTCATCAGCAAATGCACCATCTTTAACTATGATATTGTTTCGAACATCCAGGTTAGAAGACAAGTATTCAAAAAATGCATTCTCCCCTTCGGCTACATGAAAGATATTGTTGTACATGCGCAGATTACTCACATTACCAATGTGCACCTCACTGTCGATTTGAGGGTGAGTCGCATTGGCGAAGCTTACGTTATGCACCACGTCAATGTTGTCTGACGCATAGAGATTAATTCCGCGGCCACCATTATTGTAGGTGATATTATTTTCAATCAAGGTGCGACCGGAATAAATTCCTACCAAACCATCGCTTGTATAGCCTTGGTCGATAGCAAGTGCATCAATAATGATACCGTTGCCGTCGGTGACGCGCTCTTGAAGCTCAGGCGAACTGCTTGCGTAGAAATTAAAGTAGTTATAATTTCCGTAAGATATATTGCCTGTGATCACTGTGCGGTAAGTTTCAGTGTTGTCATCATAGTTGTGATTCTCCCATACCGAAATACCACTTGGCGCCCATACGTTGTAATACGCATTGTTGTGCACAAGGTTATTTTTAATCAAAATGTAGTCGGCGCGCTTCATTGCGATCCCACCTGCTGACATTTCAAATATATGATTATTTTCAATGATAATATGATGAGGATAAGTGTATTCACCATCAACTTGACGTGACTCTGTTCCAATACCTACACCCACTAACCCTTCTGCATACCAGTTATCTTGACGAATGGCTTCAGCTTCTTCGGGGGTGATGGAGCCAGCTAATCCACTTATCTTCAAACCTTTTACGCGAACGTAAGATGCACCGTTTAATACAACGCCATTTGGTCCTCTTACAATAAAGTGCGCTGTACCGGGCTCATAGGCTTCAATGCTGATCCAGTTATCTGCTGTTCCTGACTGCGATAGGCTAATACTCGTGCCATAGCCTGGCGTCGGATATTCACCCGGCATAACAATCAGTTTGTCTCCTGCTTGCAGCTTATCAGCGCCAACCTGAGGTGTTTTCACAGCCGTTTCAATACTCAAACCATCGTTGCTATCGTCACCCTCTGGTGACACATAATAATCTGTGCCTGATGTACGCACATATTCAATGTCGTAGGCGACTTCACTCGGTGGGGGCGCTACACCGCCAGTATCTCCTATGCGCTCAACCACACTGCGATTAATCCCAAACCCTTTCTCAAACCAGCCGGTACCGGAAGCATCTGTCTTACCACGCTCGCCTTGCTCTTCACCGTTGACACTGCGAACCACTACATTATCAAAATAGAAGGCGTTTTCAGTATGAGAATCGGCGCTTGCGTTGATACCAATAAAGAAGTGAACTTCAGATACATTGCAGTCTTCAACAGCAACACAGTCGTCAGCCAGATTGAAATCACTCTTGTTAAGCGTAATTGTTGTCCACTCTCCAGGCGAATAGGTATTGTAGTGAGGCGCTACATCGACAGAGTTTGCGTTGCGTAAATAGACCCAAAAGCTTTGTGCTACATCCGACTTGACATCAAAGCTTACGGTTTCAAAATCATCGAAGCTAAATGTATTTTCCAATATCAGTGCAGCTACTGCATGCCAGCGATTGATAGGCGTTATTGCCAACTCAGCTTTAAAGGCATAGCCAATTTGCACAGGGTTATCTGCAAGCTCGCGAGTGATACTCGTTGAAGTTTGACCGTAGCCCACACTCAACCAGCCTGTTCCCGCTTCGTCTACTTTACCTCTGTTCACATTGGTATCGTTACTTCCATCGTTTATTACCAGATTGTCAAAGTAAAAACTATTGCTTGAATGCGCGTCAAAATAGGGATCGATTCCTACAAAAAACTGCACGCTGGCAATATCAACGCCGGAAGGGTTATTAAAATCGCTTGCGGTCAAGGTAACGGTTCCCCAGGAATCACCTGCATAAGTATTGTAATACGCAGCAATATCCTGATTACTCGAGTCCCTCAGATATACCCAGTAGCTTTGTGGTAAGTCCGCTTTAACTTCAAAAGTAAGGGTGTTGAAGTCTTCTGCCGCAACGGGCTCTTCAAGTTGCAGACCACTAACACTATTCCAACGTTTTCCGGCTGCCAGTGCCACGTCTGTTTTAATTACGTAGTCGATTTGCGGCTGAGAATTAATTATATAGTCTTCCACCGCAGGTACCGTTTCGGTGCGCGCTGGAAAGTTGATCCCGCCGTATTGCAAAAACTGCTCTGCACCGCGTCTTCTGTTCCACATACTAGTGGGTTCGTAAATTCGATGATTATCTGGAGCCAGTGACGCCAGTAAACTATCAACCAAATTCAATCGCAAGCGACCTAGCTGGGTTTGTGGGTCGGACGTAGTCTGGAACATAACATGAGATTGGCCACTGAATACCGGTGCGATTTCATTCCAAAAGGCCATCGTCCGCTCATGATCTTTTGATGGACCGTAAGAAATCAGCACATAGGCATTTGATTCATCCGCCCAGGTAGAGGTTTTATCCAATACATATTGAATATCATCCAAGTGACGCTGATACCAATGAGAGCTTTCGTTGATGTCCTGCCAGTACCCCATCCAAACTGACACCCGCAATACATTGGCGCCATTCTCTGAAATCAGGTTTTTGATATAGCCTTCATAACCCTCTTCATTCGCTTTCATGTGCTCAATGTCGTAAATATCGACAAAAAAATCGACACCCACAAAAGCTTCGTTTGTATCTGTATAAACTTCCTGCGCACTCTGATCCCATATTACAGGACCACGATTTGACGCTTGCGCAGATAAAGCTAAACAGGCAAACAACGCGACAAAGAGGTAGAGTTTGACCGATTGATATAAAGTGTTCATAGTTTTATCCGTAAAATGCGACGTTCATTTATGGCATTTGGCGACTTAGATTGTGAGTTCACCAATTCTTCATTTATATTGAATACATGTTTGTTCTGCTTATTTATTGAAGTGACAAAACATTAACGACATTATTCGTAAAATAAATGTTAAAAAAGTGTATATTTTGCATACATTAAGCGCTATAAATTTATCGGATACATATATAATTATTTCGGCGCGAATGTTTTTTGAGCGATATTTGCATTCAGCTTTTTTATTGCTTGAACTAATAAAATTTTATAAATATCAAAGAGTAATGTTTACGGAAAAAGCCCAAACGCTTACTCTTTACGTTATTTTTTGGTGAGATTACTTTATTTACCACTGGCATCTCTGTCCTTTCCACTTGTTTATGCAGGTATCTGGGCATATACCTTTGGCTTATATTCAATCGAGGGGGCATGCATGTTCAATATAAAAGCGATTTTTTATTATGTTTGGGAATAAAATCGATGTGTCGCCGGTCTCTACCGATATGATGACAAAACAAAAACGATACGAAGCCTTGGTAAAAGCATTGCATGCTGATGTTTTTCGCTATGCTGTTTGGCTGATAAAAGACAGGGCCATTGCCGAAGATGTGGTTCAAGAGACCTTCCTTCGCGCCTGGAAATCTTTAGATTCGCTGCAGGATGAATCAGCAGCAAAGTCGTGGCTGATAACGATCTTAAGGAGAGAAAATGCCAGGCGATTTGAGCGAAAGCAATTTGATTTGGTAGATATTGATGATGTGAGTGTTTCCGACCCGGGTGCAAGTAGCGACGGACACGCAGAAAATCGCCAATTGCGAAAAGCCATTGCTTCTTTAAGTGATGAGTACAGAGAGCCAATCGTTATGCAGGTGTTAATGGGTTTTAATGGCGACGAAATCGCAAAGCAATTAAATTTAAACAAAAATACGGTGATGACTCGGCTGTTTAGAGCGCGCAGTCAAATTAAAGAGATAATGACCGGTGATCAGGCAGTTGGAGTACAGAAAAATGGATGATATTACCTTTAGACGCACCATTTACGCTGACCCATTTACTCAAGACCCTGAGATAATTGAGGCAGCGAAAAATGACCCGAAAAAACAAGCTTTTTGGGAAGAGGTTCGTGCTATGGAAACAGCTATTCACAGTGCAATGGACATACCTGTTCCTGACGATCTGGCTGATAAACTCATCCTTCGTCAAACGATGAAAACCCATCAGCAAAATAAACGAAAAAGCCCGTGGTATATCGCGCTGGCGGCTTCTTTACTGCTTACGAGTGCACTTACGGTAGGCATACTGACAAGCAGTTCAGGGAGCTTAATTGGTGATGTATATGCGCATATAGAACACATGGACTATGAATCAAACAAGGGAGCGAAAGTTGACCTTTTGAGTATCAACAACAAGCTTGCCAGTTATAATGGCCAACTGCAGGATGGCATGGGTGAGATATTGTCTGCAAATTATTGTTATCTGAATTCGATTAAAAGTTTGCATTTGATTGTTAAAGGTGAAAATGGCTTGGCTTCGTTGTTTGTCCTGCCCTCTCAAGTAGCAAAAGATGTCGATGAACAATTCGCAAATGATAAGTATACTGGAAAGGCCTTTCTGCTGGAGTCAGCGAAAATTATCATTGTGGGTGAAGATGGTCAGCAGGTTGATGATTTGGCGCAGCGGGCGAAACAACTGCTTAATTTTTCGGTTTAATACGCCAGCATTATTTATCGTCCCGCCTCTTTTAAAACAGGTGGCAAAACTTATCAGTTGCGCCGCCTTTTTTACATTTCGATAACAAGTGACTTTTTTATAATAAATTCAAACAAATAAATACGCTTACGACGGTGAAGCAATGCAAGTAAATCGGCCTGCTCTCTTCCGATTTACTCTCAAGGTGTTACCATATAAAAAAAGCAATCAAGAGGTACACATGGAATTTGGGACATATATATCCTTGGCAATCTATTTTATCGCTATGTTAGGCATAGGCGTATACGCCTATCGAACTAATGAGGAGAGCGCATCGGGGTATCTATTGGGCGGACGAAAGTTATCCGCTCCGGTTACCGCCCTGTCAGCGGGTGCTTCCGACATGAGCGGTTGGATGCTAATGGGTGTTCCCGGTGCCATGTATGTTTCAGGCGCTTCTTCTTTGTGGATAGTGTTCGGATTGTGTTTAGGAGCTTGGTTTAATTACTTGCTTGTTGCGCCGAGGCTTCGTGTGTTTACTGAAGTGGCTAATGACGCCATTACCTTGCCTGATTTCTTCGAGAACCGCTTTTTGGACAATACGCACATTTTGCGTATAGTCGCCTCGGTAGTCATCATTATTTTCTTCACGGTTTATACATCTTCAGGCGTGGTTGCAGGAGGCAAATTATTTGAATCGTCTTTTGGTGTAGATTATAGCTGGGGCGTATTTATTACCGCAGGCGTGGTGGTTGCCTACACGCTGGTAGGCGGGTTTATGGCGGTTTCGTTAACTGACTTCATTCAGGGCTGCATAATGTTTATTGCCCTGATTCTAGTGCCAACGGTCGTGATGTTTGAACTTGGTGGCATCAATTCAACCTTAACGGCACTTTCCGATATTGACCCTGCGCTATTACAGTTGTTTGAAGATGCTGCCACCGGCCAGACATTAGGCTTTATAGCGGTAGTCTCTTTGATGTCCTGGGGCTTGGGTTATTTCGGCCAGCCTCACATTATTGTGAGATTTATGGCGATTGGATCGCTCAAACAGATCCCAACTGCACGCCGAATTGGTATGACATGGATGATAATAGCTCTATTTGGTGCAGCGATGACGGGTCTGTTTGGATTGGCTTACATGAGTGAGACAACGGCTTCTATCGACGACAGTGAAACTATTTTTATCGTTTTATCGCAAATTCTGTTTCACCCTCTCATAGGGGGCTTTTTGCTGGCAGCAATTTTAGCTGCAATCATGAGTACTATTTCGTCTCAACTTTTGGTTACTTCAAGTTCTTTAACACGAGATATTTACGTCAGCTTTTTACACAAAGATGCGTCCGAAAAGATGCAGGTATTGGTGGGACGCATCTCGGTATTAGTTGTGGCAATTGTTGCCATTATTCTGGCTTTTGGTGAAAATAAAACGATTTTATCATTAGTCAGTCACGCTTGGGCAGGATTTGGCGCAGCATTTGGTCCATTAGTACTATTTACACTATTCTGGCGCAATATGACGCAAAAAGCCGCTATCGGGGGAATTGTTGCCGGGGCAATTACTGTGCTTATCTGGATTTATGCCCCTCTAAGTGAAGAGCCCGACAGCATTTTCCAAACGCTTTATGCTATTATTCCTGGATTTATCATATCCTCACTTGTGATTTTTATCACCGGGTCTTTATTTCCGCCAAAATCTAAAGAAATCGCAGATTTGTACGATGAATATAAATTGCAATTAAAAAATAAAAATTTCGGAAACGAGTAACTCGATAAATGGCCTTTTTTGCGGCGCGTCAGCCTATACTGAATTCGAAGAAAGAGCTCTTCGGATATGAATTATTGTTTCGCACGAGTATGGAAAATGCATTTCCCGACGTAGACGAAGAAAAGGCCACATCCAAGATGATTGAGGGGCTCTATTTAGATTTGGGCCTTGATCGCATCGCTGCCGATAAACTTGCTTTTATCAATTTTACCAAGTCTTCAATTATGGCAGGACACCCCACACTCCTTCCAAAAGAAACCGTAGTGGTTGAAGTATTGGAAACAGTAAAACCCACTAGAGCCATATATACCCGACTCAAACAGATGCACACCAAAGGCTATACACTAGCGCTTGATGATTTTGTGCATCATCCCGATTGGGAACCCTTTTATCCGCTTTGCAAAATTATCAAAGTGGATTGCCTGAATATCAGCGAAACCGAGCTTGCGCAAACCGTAAATGTTATAAAAAGACATCCTCACATTCAGTTGCTTGCTGAAAAAGTGGAAAGTGTTGAAGAGTTCGAACGATATAAAGCATTAGGCTTTACGCTTTTTCAGGGCTACTTTTTTAGCAAACCTGAGGTGATTCAAAGCGTTTCACTTTCATCATCTCAAAGCATGCTCAGTTCATTGCTAAGTGAAGTGTCAAAATTAGAGCCAAACATAAATAACATTGTAAAACTTTTTGAGCTGGACCCCGGACTGTCGTTCAAACTACTGCGCTATGCTCAATCTCCATATTTTCAGCGTCGCAATAAGATTGAAAATATCAAGCAAGCAATCATCATGTTAGGCAAGAGTGAATTAGAGCGTTTTATTACGCTGCTTTTTGCCGCAACCTTTGGAGAGGATAAGCCTGATGAACTCATTCGCCTATCACTTCAAAGAGCTAAATTCTGCGAATTTTTTGCCGAAAAAACAGCGCATAAAGACAGATTATCTTCCGCATTTCTAGTGGGCATGCTCTCGCTTTTAGATGCCATGCTAGACGCCAATCTGGCATCACTTATCAGCAAGTTGCCCTTATCAGCTGATATAAAAATTGCCTTGGTGCGCCAACAAGGCTGGTTAGCAGACTGTGTACAGTTGTGTAAGGATTTTGAGCAAGCAAATTGGGAAGCGATGGTGCAGGGTTGCGCCAAATATGGTGTCGATCATGATGTGATGCTTGAAGCTTACAACGACTCCATTTTATGGTCTGAGCAAAGGCTGGTGTTAATTCAGTAAGCGTCTTTTCGCTTACTTAACAGCTTTATAACAAAACTGAAAATAGAGCGCGTTTATCTTTGTATATTAATTGTGCTGAAGGCCATTTAGTTGCTAGACAATCAAAAATTTGCGCAGTTTGGTGGTTCCAAATAAGCGGATTTTTGGGCAGTATAGCAATTAAATGGCCTCAGCCCTGCGGGTTGGGCCTAAAATTGGCGATAACTGCGTTATTCCTAATTCGTTTGGAACCACCAAACTTCATCAGCAATGCCTTGTTCTCGCCAATTTTAGACGCCAACACAATTAATGAACAAAGATAAACACGCTCTGGTTATGAAATAGTAATTAATCATAGCCAATTGTCATAAATTCGTTTTGTTAAATGTGTTAGAGTTCTATCTATATAGTTTTCTGATATATAAAGGACCCGCTATTCATGAGCGCATCAGAGCACAATAGCCAGAGCACCAAAACAATCTCCCACCTCAAACAACTTGAAGCGGAAAGCATACAGATATTTCGGGAAGTAGCAGCGGAATTTGACAACCCCGTTATGCTTTATTCTGTCGGTAAAGATTCCTCCGTTTTGCTTCATTTGGCGCGAAAGGCCTTCGCTCCTGGCACCATTCCTTTTCCCCTATTGCATGTGGACACCACGTGGAAATTCCGTGAAATGATTGAATTTAGAGACCGGATGGCACAAAAGCATAATCTCAATTTGCTGGTGCATATCAATCAGGAAGGAGTGGATCAGGGTATCAATCCATTTTCTGTGGGAAGCGCGAAACACACCGACATCATGAAAACCGCTGCCCTTAAACAGGCATTGAACAAATATAAATTTGATGCGGCTTTTGGTGGTGCGCGCCGAGATGAAGAAAAATCACGAGCAAAAGAACGCGTATATTCATTTAGAGATGAAAACCATCGCTGGGACCCAAAAAATCAGCGCCCCGAACTTTGGAATATTTACAACTCGCAAATCAACAAAGGCGAGAGCATTCGTGTGTTTCCAATGTCTAATTGGACAGAACTGGATATTTGGCAATATATTTATATGGAAAATATTGAGATACCTTCACTATATTTAGCAAAACCTAGACCTGTGGTAGAGCGAGACGGTGTGCTAATCATGGTTGACGATGAACGTATGCCCCTGCACGAGGGTGAGAAACCTCAAATGAAGTCTGTCAGATTCAGAACACTGGGTTGTTACCCGCTGACCGGAGCAGTTGAATCAACCGCAAGCACCTTACCAGAGGTCATACAGGAAATGCTGTTAACGAAAACATCTGAACGACAAGGCCGAGTGATTGATCACGACTCCTCAGGTTCGATGGAAAAGAAAAAAATGGAAGGGTATTTTTAATGACAGATACAAATGTAGTATGGCATCAGTACACTATCGATAAACAAGAGCGTGCAAAATCACTTGGTCAAAAACCAGCCGTCATTTGGCTGACCGGACTCTCTGGCTCGGGTAAATCTACTTTGGCAAATCTGTTAGAGAAAAAGCTCCATCAACATTCTCATCATACTTACTTACTGGATGGCGACAATGTGAGGCACGGCTTGTGTGGCGATCTGGGCTTTGATGACAAAGCACGGGTAGAAAATATTCGCCGCATAAGTGAAGTATCCAAGCTTTTTGTCGATGCCGGATTAATTGTGCTCACCGCGTTTATTTCCCCGTTTAGGGATGATCGCCGATTTTGTCGTTCATTACTTAAAGAGGGTGAGTTTATTGAGGTGTTTGTCGATACACCATTGGAAGTTTGCGAACAGCGCGATCCAAAAGGCTTGTACAAAAAGGCGCGCGCAGGCGATATCAAACATTTTACCGGGATAGATTCCGAATATCAGGTGCCAGAATCGCCAGAAGTGCACTTTGAATACAGGGATGAATCCCCTGAAGACAGCGCTGAAAGACTTTACCTTGCTCTTAAACAAAAAGGGTATGTGTCATGAGCCGCTTCGAAATAACACAAACCTTGGTTGATGCAGTTACAAAAATCGCGGTCGAAGCAGGTGAGCGAATTCTCACTATTTATGACAAGGATTTTAAGATCTATGAGAAAAACGATGCATCTCCTTTAACAGAGGCAGACTTGGCGGCTCATCTTCATATTGTTGAGAGTTTAAGCAATCTTGCTGACCTTCCCATTTTGTCCGAGGAGTCATCCAATATTTCATGGGAAACGCGCAAATCCTGGTCTCGCTACTGGCTTGTAGACCCACTGGACGGCACCAAAGAGTTTATCAAGAAAAATGGAGAATTTACGGTCAATATTGCATTGATTGAATATGGCGAGCCCACGCTAGGTGTGGTACACGCCCCCGTTCTAGATACGACTTATGTCGGTTGGGTAGGTGAAAAAGCTTACAAGCTTGTCAACGGCAATGAGAAAGCCATTCACATTAAGCCTCATCAAGAGGGAGAAACCTGGCAGGTCGTTGGAAGTCGCTCACATCAAAGCCCTGAAATAAACAAAGTACTGGATGCGCTTGGCGGCGAGAGTGAACTCGTCGCAATGGGAAGCTCGCTTAAACTTTGCTGTGTTGCTGATGGCACTGCCCATGTATATCCTAGAGTTGGCCCAACGAGTGAATGGGACACAGCCGCGGCGCATGCAGTCGTGTCGGCAGCAGGCGGAAAGGTGGTAGTGCTTGATTTAGACAAGCCCTTTGACGATGATGCCCATCCCTTGCGTTACAATCAAAAAGAATCCTTATTAAATCCCTTTTTCATGGTAAAAAGTTGATATGAACAATCAGAACGAATTATTAAAAACCGATATACTAGAATATTTGGAGCAACACGAGAAAAAGGACCTGCTGAGGTTTTTAACATGCGGAAGTGTGGATGACGGCAAAAGCACCTTGATTGGCCGATTGCTGCACGATTCTAAAATGATTTACGAAGATCAGCTTGCTGCCATTACCAACGACAGTAAAAAAGTAGGCACCACCGGCGACAAGGTGGATTTGGCACTTTTAGTTGATGGCTTGCAGTCGGAACGTGAGCAAGGCATTACCATTGATGTGGCCTATCGTTATTTTAGTACGGATAAACGTAAATTTATCATCGCCGATACGCCAGGACACGAACAGTACACTCGCAACATGGTAACCGGCGCCTCAACCTGCGATTTGGCTATTATACTGATTGATGCCCGTGCGGGTGTAAAAACGCAAACTAAACGACACAGCTTTTTAGCTTCGCTCCTTGGCATAAAACACGTGGTAGTGGCGATCAATAAAATGGACTTGATGGATTACCGTCAAGACGTTTATGAGAAAATTCGTGAAGACTATTTGGTGTTTTCAAAGCAATTAAACATCCCTGACATACGCTTTGTCCCAATATCTGCCCTTGAGGGAGATAACGTTGTCAATCGCAGCGAGCATACCCCATGGTTTGACGGCGACTTGCTGATGGAAACGCTTGAGACGATTCAGATCACGCCACAGCGATACGATGATTTCAGATTCCCGGTACAGTATGTAAACCGTCCAAACCTAAACTTCAGAGGCTTTGCCGGTACGATTGTTTCAGGTGCAGTTGATGTGGGCGATCCCATCACTGTTTTACCGTCTGGCAAGCAATCAAAAATAAAAACAATTACCACTTTTGATGGTGATTTACCGCGAGGAGAAGCGCCTAATGCGGTCACCATTACCCTTGAAGATGAGATTGATATTTCTCGCGGGGATATGATCGTAAAAACCGGCAGCAAACCACTTAATACGAATGAATATCGCACGCACATGGTATGGATGTCTGAAGACGCTCTGATTCCCAACAAACAATATAGCTTTAAATTTGCGACTAAATTAGTCAGTGGAAGCGTAGCGAACATCGAGCATAAAATTGATGTGAATACATTAGAAGAAAGCGATGCTCTTCACTTGAACCTTAATGAAATCGGTATTGTTGATATTCGACTCACGCAAACTGTAGCATGCGATCCATATACAGAAAATCGCGCAACTGGTGCTTTTATCGTTATTGACAGACTAACTAACGGTACGGTAGGTGCAGGTATGGTCATTTCAGCGCATGCATCAAAAACACCCAAAGGCGCCTATTCAGAGTTTGAATTGGAGTTTAACGCCTTAGTCAGAAAGCATTTTCCGCATTGGGGAGCGATTGATATCAGCCAAGGTTGATTGACGAAGTAAAAACAATATGGAAATGCCTCAACTGCTGGTTCTTTTGATTTTTGTCGCGACGATGGGTGCGCTTATCTTTACCAATCGTCGCCCTTCAGCTATTTTTGGCGGATGCATGCTTGCGCTTTTATTGACGCAACAATTGCGCTTTGAACAAGTGCTGGCAAACGCCACTAATACCGGTTTGGTTACCCTGGTTCTTTTATTGATTGTGAGTCAGTCAGTAGACAAAACAGCATTCATAAAGCGCTTGGGACGGGCAATTATTGCAAACACCTACACGAAAAGCTTCATTCGTATGTTTGCTGTTACCTTTGCATCCTCGGCATTGCTGAATAATACTGCGGTAGTGGCAAGCCTTATCGGACCGATAAAACAAAATACGCAGCATCCACCATCCAGATTGCTCATTCCCCTGTCCTATGCTGCTATTTTGGGTGGCACGGTGACATTAATTGGCACATCGACAAACCTGATTGTGGACAGTTTCTTGATTGAGCACGGGCATCCCGGCTTTGCGTTTTTCGACTTTACCCTGTTTGGACTAAGCGCCGGCATAGTTTGCGGCATTCTTATGTACTTTCTCCATCCGCTTTTACCCAAAATGAAAGCAAGTGAATCAAACTATACTAGCTACCTGCTGGAAGCAGATGTAGAATCCGGCTCGGAACTGATTGGTAAAACGGTTGAACAAAACCATTTACGCAATCTCCCTGAGCTCTTTCTGATTGAAGTGGTGCGAAAAAACAAAATTATCTCGCCAGTTTCTCCGCAATTTATTATTCAGGAAAGCGATAAGCTTATTTTTACCGGGAATATCAAAAAAATCGAGAACATTGAACACATTAAAGGGCTCACTATGTTTGCCGAAGCAGATGGGCTCTTACAAGAAAATCTCACTGAAGTGATTGTTTCAAATCGCTCTACCTTGATAAATAAAACGCTTAAAGAAGTTGGCTTTAGAGCCCTGTTCGATGCTGCTGTTGTTGCAGTAAGACGAGATGGCGAGGCGATTTCAGGCAAGATGGGTGAATTGAAACTTAAAGCGGGAGACTTTTTACTTCTTGCAACCGGTAATGACTTTCAAAAACGCGATAATATCGCGAAAAACTTTTTTGTAGTCTCCGAGCAAAAATTAAATCGAAAACTGCTTTCCTGGCAGGAATGGCTGACCTTACTGGGTTTTGTTGGCACAGTCACCCTCGCTGCATTAAACCTGGTGCCTTTGGCCGTAGGATTGTTATTTTTTGCTGCGGTTCTTTGCGCCGTAAAAGTGTCTTCTTTAAACGAAATCAAGCGTAACTTACCACTTAATTTAATCATTGTAATTGTAGGCGCTTTATCGCTCGCTTCCGCTTTGGAAGACTCCGGGATAATCACAGCAATGACGGGATTTTTTAAGCCGCTGTTGCTTGATACAAACCCAATCTATGCCTTGATTTGTGTATACCTTCTTACAATGCTATTGACTGAGTTTGTTACCAATAACGCGGCGGCTGCGCTGATGTTTCCTTTCGCTTACGGTATTGTGAACGCCATGGGGCTACCCATTATGCCTTTCGCTCTTGCTGTTGCGTTTGCCGCAAGCGCAAGCTTTATTTCACCCTATGGTTATCAAACCAATCTATTAGTGTTTAGTGCCTCTGATTACAAGTTTTCTGATTTTGTCAAAATAGGTACGCCAATATCCGTTGTATATGGCACGGTAGTGTTGAGCTTACTTTCGCTTGTGTATTTTTAGGCACTAACAACTCATTTTTTGTCTTGATGTTTTTCGATGATCAAATCTGCATAACTTCGCAATTTGTCTTTTTGACGCAAATGCGCAAAAGGATCTGACTTTTCAGCGGTGTTTTTATCGGTCAGATCCCCAGCTTTTACTCTACTCTCTCTCTCGTTTTCATTTGTTTGCTTCTTAAATGAGAGAATACGGGCAAGTGCTGAATTTTTGTCCGACTTATCAGCTTGGCTTTGCTTTCGTTTGTTATACCAATTGTTCAGCAAAAAAAATGCAAAAATTGCGATAATCCAAACCAGCCATTTGAGGATAAATGACCAACCTACAGATGCATTGTCAGATTGAGCGGCATAGGCTAAATAGTCCTGATGCACCTGCCCTACAATCAATACAAACACAATTAAGGCAATTAGGCTTACTAGTAAAAATTTATACTTACGCCAGAGTAGCCCAGATAATATAATATTGATGATTTTATTCATTTACCCTACCCGAAAATATTAAAGCCAAGCACTGCAAGTACTGCAAGCAAGCCTTTTTCTTTAATGGCTGAATAAATTTTCCCCTCTTCTTCCTGCACAATAACTTCCAGTTCATCTGGCTCAAAGTCTTCTGGCTTTTTTTGCATCAATACAATTCGCGTTTTGGCGCGCTCAATGGCCTTATCGCGTATGGTTTGCTTTATCTTATTGTTAAGTGTTGTAAATGGATTATTCAAATGAGTCCTTAATAAACAGTATTTCGCTGAGCGTGAATGCTAATTAACCTCAACTGGTAAGTATATAAGCGCATTTCTTAAAAGGCTATGCTAACGAATGGTTTATGGAAATTGTTTGACGCGATCGTAGTAACCGTAGAGGGCTGGCAGTTTAAAGCGTCGAAATCATGGATGATTTCGTCGAGCGCCCATGGATGGGTTCACTGCGTCTTGAAACTGCCAGCCCTCTACGGTACTACCATTGCTTCGCCTGCGTATTGACCATTCGTTAGCCTTATCTCCAAGCCTCAAATTATAAAAAAACACTAAATTTCATATGTTATGCCATCGGACTATTGATATGTTTCAAGGGTTTATATAGTATCCACGTATCGACGCAAGAGACAGATTATGAAAAGCACAAATTTCCGTCACCATCATCACAACACATAACCTTTCAGGTATGTGCTTGGAAGGTCGTGTTCCTTCCAAGATGGCGAATTCAGAAATTTGAAGCCCTCGGAAGGAAACTTTCGGGGGTTTTTCCTTTTTATTCGAGTTATAAATTTTACATAATCACAAGCTAACCGCTAAGGATGAAACATGAGCGATAGTAGTAGACTGAGAATAGCCGTTCAAAAGTCAGGACGTTTAAGCGATGACAGCATTGCCGTACTTAAAGCCATAGGGATCAAGTTGCAGATCCGTGACCGCTTGCTTATTGCTCATTCTACCAACCAGCCAATCGACTTGCTCAGAGTCAGGGATGATGACATTCCTGGCCTGGTAATGGATGGTGTGGTGGATTTAGGCTTTATTGGCGAAAATGAGCTTGAAGAAAAAATGCTTGAGCGTAAGGCTGCTAATAAAAAGCACAATTTTAAAACCCTGCGTCGGCTCGATTATGGCGGCTGTCGTTTATCTATCGCCGTACCAAACGAAATGAAATATAAAAATGTCACGTCACTTGAAGGGAAAAAAGTCGCAACGACTTACCCATTTTTGCTCGAACGCTTTTTTGCAGAAAAACAGGTAAATGCTCAGGCTGTTATGCTAACAGGCTCTGTTGAGGTTGCGCCGCGAGCAGGCGTGGCAGATGCCATTTGCGATTTGGTGTCAACAGGAGCAACCCTTGAAGCGAACGGCTTGCGAGAAAAGGATGTGGTTTTTAAATCAAAAGCCGTACTTATTCAAAAAGAAGAAGCATTAACTGAAGAAAAGCAAGCGCTTGTTTCACGATTATTGCCAAGGATAGACGGTGTGATGCAGGCCAAAGAAAGCAAATACATCATGCTGCATGCCCCTAAAGCGTATTTGGAACAGGTAAAAAGCTTATTGCCGGGTGCAGAGAATCCAACGGTCTTGCCGCTTTCCGGTCACGATGATCGCGTTGCCGTTCATGTCGTTAGCTCCGAAACCCTCTTTTGGGAAACCATGGAAAAGTTAAAAGCCTTGGGCTGTAGCTCAATTTTAGTCATGCCGATTGAAAAAATGATGGGGTAATAACATGAGTATCGGTGAAATCATTCAGTGGTCCTCTTTAACAGCAGCGCAAAAAACGCAAGCACTTACACGACCGGCACTTAGTGACTCTTCGCTACTGCAAGATACGGTAAAGCGTATTATTCAACGTGTACTTGACGAAAAAGACGAGGCAATATTAGCGTATAGCAAAGAATTTGATGGGGCAGACCTGTCAAGCCTCAGGCTGCCAGTTGAAGATATTGTGTCGGCACAAACACAGGTGTCGGCAGAGGTGCGAGCGGCAATCGATTTAGCATATTCCAATATACGAAGCTTTCATGAAGCGCAGTTTCCGCAAGACATAAAACTTGAAACACAAAAAGGGGTTTTATGTGAACAAAAACATGCCCCGCTTGAAAAAGTTGGGCTTTATATTCCCGGCGGCAGTGCCCCTCTTCCCTCTACCGTATTAATGCTCGGGGTGTGTGCGCAAGTGGCAGGATGTAAACTCCCCATTTTATGCACACCGCCTTCACGACAAGCCAAGGTCGCACCCGAAATATTATATGCCGCCAGCAAGTGTGGTATTGAACATGTTTATTTATGCGGAGGTGCACAAGCAATCGCTGGAATGGCATTTGGTACGCAGAGTATTCCTAAAGTAGATAAAATCTTTGGCCCGGGAAATAGCTTTGTGACTGAAGCAAAACAGCAAGTCAGTCAGCGAGTGGATGGTGCAGCCATTGATATGCCGGCGGGCCCATCTGAGGTCTTAGTGTTAGCAGACGCGAATGCAAACCCTGCATTTGTGGCGTCAGATTTACTCTCTCAAGCGGAGCATGGTAGTGACTCCCAAGCTGTGCTTGTAAGCAATGATAAGGCGCTCATAAAGGCGACGCAGCAGCAAGTCTTACATCAACTTGCCACCCTTCCAAGAAAAGATATCGCCAGCCAGTCTATCGCCAATAGTCGTATCATTTTAACTGATTCCATGCAAGAAGCCGTTGAAGTGAGCAACGCCTATGCTGCCGAACATTTAATTGTGCAAGTCGATAACGCGCGAGATTTACTTCCTCGTCTTGCCAACGCGGGAAGTATTTTCTTGGGCGCATACTCGCCTGAATCAGCAGGTGATTATGCCAGCGGTACCAATCATGTGCTGCCTACCTATGGCTATGCGCGCAATTATTCCAGTCTTGGTTTATTGGATTTTATGCGTCGCTATACGGTACAAGAGTTAAGTGAAGAAGGCATTAAAGGAATTGGGCCTGCTATTATGGCATTGGCACAAGCTGAGGGCTTAGATGCTCACAAGCAAGCTGTCGCATTAAGACTTAAAGCCTTAGGCGTCCTTAAAGACAATGTGGAGTCAATAAATGAGTAGTTGGCTGGATGCGTTATGCAATCAACATGTACGCGACTTACAACCTTATGAGTCTGCAAGACGCTTATTTTCATCTGACGGTGCCGGAACGGGCGAGAATTCGCAAATTTGGCTTAACGCCAATGAAGCGCCAGAAGCGGAAAAAATAGAGATTGATAGCAGCCTTTTTAACCGATATCCAGACTGTCAGCCACCCGAGCTTATTAAAGCGTATGTCGACTACTGCGGCCTTGCCGCTTTAAATGCAGCGGCCGAAGACGCAAATCATGCGCGTGTGATTGCAACTCGCGGCGCGGATGAAGGCATCGAGCTTATAATCCGCGGCTTTTGTGAAGCAGCAAAATCGAGCGTATTGATCTGCCCGCCCACTTATGGAATGTATGCAATTAGTGCGCAAACCTTTAATGTGGGCGTTCACAAAGCACCTCTGAAAGCCGATTTTAGTCTTGATATTGAAGCAATGTCTGATTATGTAGGCAAGGTTAAGGTAGTTTTCTTATGTTCACCAAATAACCCCACAGGCACTCGCATTGCTCAAAATGATATTATTCGCGTGCTCGAATTATTTAAAGATAAGGCACTCGTGGTGCTTGATGAAGCCTATATAGAGTTTGACAGTGCCCATGCGCAAATTGGCCTGCTCAAAAGCTACGAAAATCTGATCATTCTGCGTACCTTGTCTAAAGCTTTTGCGCTAGCCGGTATACGTTGTGGCTTTTTAATCAGTCGCGCTGCAATATGCGATATTTTAATGAAAGTTATCGCGCCCTATCCTGTTCCCGCTCCAGTTGCTCAAGTCGCCAGACTCGCACTAACCTCAGAAGGCCTTTCCCGCATGCAAGAACGTGTGCAGCAATTGCAGTCGGGGATTAAGTTTATTACTGAGCGACTCAAAGCCATTTGTGAGCTTGAAATCGTTGGCGATACCAAAGCTAATTTTGTGCTCTTTAGATCTGCGCATAATCCTAAACTAATGAAATATTTGGTGGCTAATGGCGTGATTATCCGCGACCAAAGTAAGCAGTTAAATCTGCAAAACTGCTTGCGCATCACGGTGGGAACGCCTACACAAAACGCACGCTTGATAGCACTAATCGAAAAATTTTTTAAACAGTTATCTGAAAGGAACGCCTCATGAGTCAGCAGGCCATTTTATTTATCGACCGAGACGGAACCTTAGTTGAAGAGCCCCCAATCGATAAGCAGTTAGACTGTCTACAAAAGCTTAAATTTGAGACAAACGTCATCCCTGCCTTGTTACATTTAATGCAAGCGGGCTTTAGGTTGGTTATGGTGTCTAATCAGGATGGACTAGGCACCGAAAGCTTTCCACAAGCAGATTTTGACGCGCCTCACAATGCGATGATGGATGTGTTTCAATCACAAGGGATTCATTTTGATGATGTGCTTATATGTCCACATTTTCCCGAAGATAACTGCGCTTGTCGTAAACCCAAATTAGGGCTGGTAAAAGACTACTTGCAAGAAGGACGCGTCGATTTTGCTCGCTCCTATGTGATTGGCGATAGAGCTACCGATGTTCAGTTGGCAGAAAATATGGGCATAAAAGGTATTCAATATCATCCTAAGCAGATGAACTGGGACGCGATAGTGACTGCTTTAACCACTTCTCCCCGTATTGCTAAAGTCACGAGAAAAACCTCAGAAACGGATATAATGGTTGAGGTCAACCTGGACAGCAAAGCAAAATCAGATATCAGTACCGGCATCGGTTTTTTTGACCACATGCTTGATCAAATTGCCACTCACGGCGGCTTTTACCTGAATCTTCAAGTACAGGGAGACTTGCATATTGATGACCATCACAGTGTTGAAGATACCGCACTGGCCCTTGGTGAAGCTCTCAAAAAGGCACTAGGTGACAAACGCGGGATTGGCCGCTTTGGCTTTGTACTGCCAATGGATGAATGTCGAGCAGAATGTGTACTGGATATTTCTAATCGTCCGCATTTGCAATTTGATGCAAACTTTACGCGTGAAAATGTGGGTGAAATGGCCACTGAAATGGTACCGCACTTTTTCTACTCTATTGCGCAGGCAATGGGCCTGTCCTTGCATCTATCAACGACAGAGGGTAATGCCCATCATCAGGTTGAAAGCTTATTTAAAGTGTTTGGTCGAGCCTTAAGACAAGCCATTGCAAAACAAGGTGATGCAATGCCTAGCTCTAAAGGAACCTTGTAGCAATTATGAAGCAAGCATCATGAAAAAAATTACCATCATCAATACAGGTTGCGCAAACATCTCCTCTGTTCGTTTTGCCTTTGAGCGCCTTGGCGTTAAGGTCAATGTCAGTGACAATGTTGATGAAATTCGCGGCGCTGACAGACTCATTTTACCCGGCGTGGGCGCAGCGCCTGCTGCCATGAAGAGCATCGAAGCCAAGCAATTGAAGATGTGTATTCAATCACTCTGTCAGCCGGTTTTAGGGGTGTGCCTTGGCATGCAGCTCATGGTTAAAGAATCTCAGGAAAATGATTTGGGTAATGCTGCTACTACCCCTTGTCTTAACTTGATGGACGGTCAAGTCAAGCGCATGCAGGTAGGCGATTTACGCCTGCCTCACATGGGTTGGAACGAAGTCACTAGCGTGTATGACAATCCCTTATTCAAAGGCATAGATGATAAAACACACTTTTACTTTGTGCATAGCTTTGCGCTTGAACAGTACGCAAACACTCTGGCTACCTGTGATTACGGCATGCGCTTTTCAGCTGCCATTCATAAAGACAACTTTTACGGTGTACAGTTTCACCCAGAGCGCAGCAGCGATGCGGGCGCACAACTTCTAAGCAATTTTCTGAATATTTAGAAGCGATGCAATACTCTTATTTAAAAATAACAGGCAATTTAAACGATGATTATCCCTGCAATTGACTTAATTGACGGTAAGGTAGTGCGCTTGTATCAGGGCGACTATCAGCAAACGACCGAATATCAGTATGACCCGATTGACGTTGTAAAGCGTTATGCCAAAGCTGGCGCAGATGTGCTGCACATTGTTGATTTAACTGGTGCAAAGGATACACAAAATCGTCAACTTTCATTAATAAAATCAATGGTCGCGACGAAATTGATGCGCTTTCAAAGCGGTGGCGGCATTCGTAGCAGGCAGGATGTGCTTGATCTCTTGGGAGCAGGCATAGAGCGGGTTGTGGTTGGTTCAAAAGCGGTGACCGATAAAGAGGAAGTGGCAAGGTGGTTTGAAGAATTTGGTGCTGAGCATATTGTACTTGCACTGGATATCAATATTGACGAGCGTGGCAACAAATTTGTTGCTACTCACGGATGGCAAAAAGATTCGGGGGTGAGTATCGAGTCGCTTATTCAGTTTTATCAAACCGTAGGTTTAAAGCATGTGTTGTGTACAGATATCAGCCGTGACGGTACGCTCAAAGGCGCTAACGAATCCTTATATGGTGCCTTAGTGAATGAATATCCGGATATTGACTGGCAAGCGTCTGGAGGTATTGGAAGTTTAGAGGATATCAACAACTTAAAGCCAACGCGTGTTCAGGGGGTGATATTGGGTCGCGCATTGTTAGAAGGTAGATTTACGCTTGAGGAGGCGATCGCGTGCTGGCAAGACGAATAATTCCCTGTTTAGATGTGCGTGACGGTCAGGTCGTTAAAGGCGTACAGTTTCGCAATCACGAAATTATTGGCGATATTGTTCCACTGGCGCAAAAGTATGCGCAAGCGGGTGCGGATGAACTGGTGTTTTATGATATTACCGCATCCAGCGACAAGCGCGTTGTGGACAAAAGCTGGGTGAGTAAAATTGCGCAGGTCATCGATATTCCCTTTTGCGTAGCAGGCGGCATCAAAACCATTGACGATGCAGGCAATATTCTCGAAATGGGCGCTGATAAAATTTCTATCAACTCCCCTGCACTTGCCAATCCTCAATTAATTACCGATTTATATAATACATTTGGCCAGCAATGTGTCGTTATAGGGGTTGATAGTTTCTATAACAAAGATACACAGCAGTATGAGGTGTATCAGTTTACCGGTGATGAAAGGCGCACTCAAAAAACCCAGTGGCAAACAGCGGACTGGGTGAAAGAAGTGCAAATGCGCGGTGCAGGCGAAATTGTACTAAACTGTATGAATCAAGATGGCGTGCGTCAAGGCTACGATATTGAGCAACTCTCGCTTATTCGCAAAGCCGCTCAAGTACCGCTTATTGCGTCAGGTGGTGCGGGTGAAATGCAGCACTTTGCCGACGTTTTTAAGCTCGCCGATGTTGATGGTGCGCTGGCAGCCTCAGTATTTCACAAAGGCATTATTGAGATTCAGGCTCTAAAACGCTTTTTGCGAGATCACAGCGTTGCTATGCGAGCCTAAGGCTTTAAACGCGGTGGGCATATGAGGCAAACGAACATTTAACATAAAAGAATTAACCAATGAAAATTACTAAGCAAAATATGGATACCCTGGCTTGGGAGAAGGGAGACGGATTACTTCCATGTATCGTCCAAGATGCACGCTCTGGTGTGGTATTGATGCAAGGCTTTATGGATGAGGCAGCCTTGACAAAAACCTTGGACACCCGATTCGTCACCTTTTTCAGCCGTTCAAAACAGCGATTATGGACAAAGGGAGAAAGCTCAGGCCATACCCTTGAGTTGGTCGATATTAGTGCCGACTGTGATGTTGACAGCATTCTGGCACTGGCCACTGCCAATGGGCCAACATGTCACAAAGGAACGACTTCCTGTTACAACGACGCGGCTTATAGCGACTTTAGCTTTATTGCAGAACTGGAAAATGTACTTTCTGGGCGCAAAGGAGGTAACCCGGAAGAGAGCTACACCGCCTTTTTGTACGATAAAGGCATAAAACGTATTGCGCAAAAAGTGGGTGAAGAAGGCGTTGAGGCCGCACTTGCAGCGGCCGTAAAAGACAAAGAGGAGTTAAAGAACGAATCAGCCGATTTGCTATATCACTTAATTGTGCTTCTGCAAGCCAGCGATTTATCTTTAAAGGATGTTATCCACGTTTTAAAAGCGCGGCATAGTGAATAATAAAATTTATTATTTTTCAGTCATTTATAATATATTCTTAATTTTTTTAAAAAATGCCTATTGAATATCTGTCAAGCGTTCCTATTTATTAATTGTCGGCGCCGAAAGGGTCGACAAACGACATCGCCGAATAGTCGGGATGTGTAAATTAATTAGTTTTAAACATATTGCTTAATAGGAAGGATATGACTATGCGTACTATCGATTTATCTCCACTATACCGTTCATTTATTGGTTCAGACCACTTGGCATCATTAATTGATGCTGCTACTCGTCATGAAAAACAAACGACTTATCCCCCGTACAACATTGAGTTGACAGGTGAAGATAAGTATCGCATTACCATGGCGATAGCCGGTTTTTCAAAAGACGACGTCACTATTGAGGTGCAAGAAAACACCCTAAAAGTGACCGGCGCGAAAGCCAATGAGTCTGACGAAAAATCTTCTAACAATGAAGACGAAAGAAAATTTCTGCATAAGGGTATTTCTGAGCGAAATTTCGAACGAAAATTTCAGCTCGGCGATAATGTAAAAGTGCTTGCGGCCGATTTAGAGCATGGCTTGTTGCATATTGATTTAGAGCGCAAAATTCCAGAAGCGCAAAAGCCACGCCGGATTGAAATAGGCAGTAAGCTAATCGAAAACAATTAATTTTCGATAATTTCTAAACGTCTCCCTTATGTCAAGGCGCTCAATTGAGCGCCTTTTCGATGTTTCCCGCTCCTGTAAAAGCGTTTTCAGCGCTTTTTAGCGCTCTCGCTCATCCCGAATTGAGATTAACTACAACCTTATGAATACGATTGCAGTGGTCTGATGACTGTTTATTTATTGTTCAAATATAGGTAACATGCGCGCTCTTTTTTCAACCAGCTTAAACGTTTAAGTTAAGGCAATTCCATGTTTAAACCTTTAATAAGAGAGCGTGCATGAAGTCATTTTTGTTTGTTGTGAACGGTATTATCGTCTTTCAGATATTCAGTGGTAATAGCGTGCAGGCACGCACCAACGCGCATGTCACTGCAAATCATTCGCTTTCTATGTTTATATGGTCAAATGAATTAGCACCTATCATCTCCACAAATGAGCCTTATTCCAAAGTTTCTGAAATTGAAAACTATCAGGGAATTGTTGTAGACGTGCTTAAGGATTTCATGAGAAACGAATCTCTCTCCCTCGAAATTCACTTAAGCAGTCGAAACAGAGGAGAACGCGATCTATACAACAATGCATTTGATTTCAGCATCCTGGCACCTGATTGGGTGCGCTCACCTGAAAACCTTATATTCTCTCAGCCTATATATACCCATCGCGAATATTTATATGCGCTAAAGCCATTTGAATCTGACAAACTTGAAGAAAGTATCAAAAACAAACGAATTTGCACTCGCTTTGGCTATAAATTCTATAGCGTTCAGCACTTTTTTGATCAACAAATTGCTAAACGCATAGATAGCCGAGAAGAAGCCGGAGCATTTGACATGCTTTTGCGTGATCGCTGTGATTTTGTGCTGACTAACGAATTTGTTGCAGACGCAATTATTGAAAAAAATCAGCTTTCACAAATTGTATATCGCTCTGATTTTGCCGTTGATGAAGTGGATTTTACCTTTGCATTTCATCCTAGCAAGCAAGCATATCGTGATACGCTTGACACGCACATACGGCGTTTGCACGACAGTGGAGAGCTTTCTGCATTTATTGTTAAGCACCGGAACCGTATTGCCACTGATGGACTGGTGCTAAGTGACTAGTAGCACGCTTTAAGCGGCATAAGTGCTAAGTGGGATCTTCAGGTAGTGCTTTCCATTGCTTTCCGCCGTCGGCAGCTTGCCTGCTCTTATATTTACTTGAAGGGCTGGCATTAACAACATTGGGGTCGCCAGAGTCGCATCCTGGCTTTGTCGCAAGCGAACAAATTCATCTTCACGAATGCCGATGTGTGCATCAATATTGTTGCGCTTTTCTTCTAGCACACTTGTTTCCCAGGCAAAATAGTTCCGTTTTGGAGACTGGTAGTCGTGCCCAACGAAAATACGCGTTTTATCTGGCAAAGACAGAATTCGCTGAATGGATTGATACATGGCTCTTGCACTTCCATTAGGAAAGTCTGCTCTGGCAGTACCAATATCTGGTAACAAAATCGCATCTCCGACAAAAACAGCATCTTCAACCCGGTAGCTAACGCAGGCTGGCGTATGACCCGGCGTGTGTATCACTTCAATTTGTAAATGGCCTAAATTAAGTATCTCCCCGTCTTCACATAAATAATCAAACTGACTGCCATCACATGCCAAGTCGCCGTTCAAATTGAAAATTTCGCTGAAAGTCGTTTGTACTTTTGTTATATGCTCACCAATGCCAATCAGACCGCCGCGTTTTGCCTTCAAATAATGTGCACCAGATAAATGATCTGCATGTGCATGGGTCTCAAAAATCCACTCCAAATTCAGGTTATTGTCATCCAAAAAATGCACAATAGTATCTACGAAATGACATTCTACTTTGCCCTCCCCCAGCTCATAGTCCAAGACGGGGTCGATTACTGCGGCTTGTTTGCTCGCGATATCAGCTACAACATAGCTTATGGTGTTGGTCGGCTCATGAATAAATGGATGGATGCAGAGCTTGCTCATGGATTTTTCCTGGTTCACTATTTTGATGAATACTGCTCACTATTTTTAGATAAATGATGCGATGCTTCTTCTAAATCTATCCGTCGGGCCTGAATTAAGTTTTCAGGCACAATGTGGGTCGCAACAATGACACCCTTGTTTTCAGATAATGTTAAAATCAAGGTCGATGCAATTTGTATATTTTCTTCATCAAGCGCTTCAAAGGGTTCATCAATAAGAATAAAATCTGCGTTGCTCAGCAAAGCCCTCGCGAGCCCCAGACGTTTTCTCTCTCCCCCCGATAAGCGCCTGCCTCGTGTACCTAGCCATTCGTCCAAATTCGCAATGTACGAAAGTCCAACTTGCTCAAGCGCTTCAAACAAGCTTTTGTCGCTGGCTTGTGAATTGGCAATCTTCAAGTTTTCTCGGACTGTGTCTGAGAGCACAATAGGGTTTTGCTCAATGTAGAGTATCGAACACAGGTGACTTTTATCTTGCGGATTTACTACTGACGATGACTGAGCTTCAAGCTGCCCCTTCATTTTAAAAATCCGTTGTCCGTCAAAGTTTAATAAGCCAGCAATTGATTGAAGACAACGACTTTTGCCACTCCCTGAACTCCCAAGAAACAAGTGAAGCGTCTTTGTCTGAAAAAAAGCATTTATACGCAAACTCGAGAGTTTATCTGGTTGAAAGCCTTGCAGCGTAATAGACTCAATACCTTGTGTGTTTGAGCCAGCTTTTCTTATAGCATCTTTTCTTACTGAATATGTATCGTTGAGACTTTTCTTTATTGTATGTTTGGCATCGAGGTATTTGATCAATTCTGTTTGAGTCGCAAGTGTCGGAGTCAACCAATCGTTGACCGCCAACAGCGACATTGGCACTACAATAAATAGGGCGTTTCCAGCAGATATGGATGATGTGACAACAAGTAAATACATCAGTGCAAGCATTGCAGCGGTAAATGTTAAAAGACTAGCTGCACGAATAAGACTTTGCTGATGGGCAATCCCCTGCCTTAACTCTTGAAGACTTGGCTCCCTAAAGAGCGCATTATTTTGCAGGTGCCATAAAGAAGCACACTCAATGTGTTTGGTAAGCGCGTACTGATAGCGACGCTTTGCTTGTGCAATACGCAGACTTTTTTTAAGCATATAGACCAATAACCCCAGGTAGATAAAAATAAACACAAGGGTAAATGCAAACAGTGTGGTGGCAGTTTCAGGAATAAGAAAAAGGCATGAAATGTTCAGTAAAGTAAGCGCAAGCAGCAAGCCTGCATTTTGCGCCACAAACGCCATCCAAATGCTAGCCACCTCCTCGGTTTTATACTGCATGGCATCCAATGCATTTTCTCGCGAAGTTTCAACTTTGTTCTCTAGTGCATTAAATATAAATAGACGCAAAAGCGCCAGGCGCTGTAGTAAATAATGGTGCCCAGCTAACATGCTGAAATAACCCGAGCTTATTCGTAAGAGCGCAAGCGCGCGAATAGTAACTGCGGGTAGCATATAATTGAATCCAGGGGCAGCAATACTTGATGCTGCAATAAACCAGGAGGCAAAAAGCAAAATTAATAGTCCCGAAATCAAGTGTGTGAATGCGAGCAACAAGCTGAGTAACAAGCTGGTTTTACGTGCACCGTGATAAGCATTTACGGACATTGTGAAACCTCAATCTTTCCTGCCTGAATATGCCAGTGCTGTGTAAACCATGCGTGTGGCAGCGACTTATGAGAGGCCCATATCACCGTTTTATGATGAAGTTTTTCGCGAATTAGCTGCGTTAGGCGTTCATGTTGCTCTTGAGTTAGGTGCGCCGTAGGCTCGTCTAGTAAAACCACGTCTTTTTGCAACAAAAGAACGCGGGCAAGCGCAAAGCGCTGCGCTTCCCCCCCTGAAAGTGGCGGACAGTCGCCCATCGGAGTATCAAGTCCATCGCGTAATTTTGCATACCAAAAGTCGAGCTCTACTTCATCAAGCGCTTGTAGCAATTGAGATGAAGAAATATCTTTGCGCCCTAAACTCAGGTTTTGTTTAACGCTTGCATCTAAAAAAGCCGTATTCTGAGTGAATAAAGCAATATTGCCTTGTAACGCGTGTGACCCTTCTTTAAACCCTATCAAAGTTTCCAGAAGAGCCGTTTTCCCTGCGCCAGATTTTCCCTCCAACAATACCCAATCGCCTGAATGTAAGGTTAATTTGCTCGCATGGAGTCGCGGTTTATCACATTGAAAATTAAGCCATGCAAAACCTGTAAATGGGACACTGTCGGTATCATTGAATTGATTGGCATGTTGACCTAATGATCGGGCACGTTGCCCTGAAACTTTTGCACTGGTAGAGCGTGTATCAAGTACGGCTGTCAAGTGAGCAGAAGCCGCTTCTGCCTTGGCTTTTTGATGATAATATTTTCCCAGCAACCTGAGTTCAGAAAAGAGCAAGGGCGACACGAGGAGCATGAATAAACCAGTGTGCAGATTAATGTCGGGGCCAACATTTATTTCACCGAGCATAGAAAATCCGATGAAAACCGCCACCAATGCAATTGAAATCGTGCTAAAAAAATCAAGGACAGTGGAGGATAAAAACGCAATTGAAACCACTTTCATGGTGTTACGATTTACAATAATACTTGCTTTGTCCAGTCTCTGAGATTGTTGGGAGTGTTGCCCCGTCACGGTAATTAAAGGCAAGGCTTTCAAGCGATCGGAGAACATATCAGAAAGGCGCTCAAGGGCAATAAAATGCTTGCGATGCAAGGCTGCCGCGCCCTTTCCAACAAGTATCATAAATAAGGGTAAAATGGGCAGTGTTAACAAAAGCGTTAGCGCCACCACATAATTAATAGGAAAAATAACAAGCAGCGCCAAAGCAGGAGCAATCGCAGATAAGCGCTGTTGAATCGAATATTGCGCAAGATAATTTGCGATATCACTTATATTTTCAAGAAGCAGTTGACGCCAAAAGGCTGAGCTATATTGGCGGACGAGGGCAAGTTGGTGGCGATAAAGTTGGCTATGAATTGCGGCCTCAAGCTTTGCTTCTATCCTATTTTTAAGCCGCTGGGCAAAAAGATCTGCAGCAAAAACACTTAATCCCCAAATACATGCAGAAAGTGCCAGCAACAGTAAATATTTGGAAGACACAACTTGATGTCCCTCGACTATCATTTTTTGCGCTGTGTTGTCGTATGAAGTTACTTGGTGCATGGACAAAGCGAAAAACCAAAATGTACTTATTTGGGCAGCAAACTGCGCAACTCTCAACGCAAGCACGCCAAGTTGATAAGCTTTAATTTCGGCAGACTTTATGTCATTACAAAAGCGCTTAAACCGAATTTGTTCAGTCTCATTAACCTGGATTGCCTGCGTTGATGCATTTACCATTATTTGTCTTCCGTACGATCCATATCTTCTGTGGATTCAAGCCACATCGCATTGATGATGCCAAAGGCACAAGCAAGCAATACCCCTAATATCCAGGTGAAATACCACATAATCTATTCCTCCAATTAATAAATAGCGTGTGATTTATTGAGATCTGATGCCTTAATGCGACCACGCATGACGTAAAAGCCATACGCGGTATAGGCAAGTACAATAGGGACAAATATGCAGGCAACGATAAACATGGTTTTTAATGTTAACAACGATGAAGTCGCGTCCCATATCGTCAAGCTTGCGTTTGGCATGGTGCTGCTAGGCATTAAAAACGGAAACATCGAAAAACCGGCGGTCAGGATAATACCTGTTATGCTTAACGCGCTTGAAACAAAGGCATAACCACTGCGGCCTGCGTAGGAGAATATTGCACAGCCCAAAGCAGCTGAAATGCCTAAAGCAGGCGCGATAATCATCAACGGATAATTGCTGTAGTTATTCAGCCATGCGCCGCTCACTAACTCGACCGTTTTGTTTAAAGGATTGCTAGTTGCAGATGTAAAGTTCGGGTCAAGCGTTGAACTGATTACAAAACCGTCAACACCAAATGCCAAATAAAGCCCCGCCAGGCTAAATAGAGCGGCCGTGGCTAATGAAAGAAGAAAAGAAACCGCTCTTGCACGCTGGTACAAGTTGTCTTCTGTTTTAAGCTGCAAATAGCTAGCGCCATGATTAAGCAACATTGCAACAGATACCAAGCCCGCCAATATAGCAAAGGGACTAAGTAAACCGAAGAAGCTTCCTGTGTAAGTCGCCTTTAAGGTATCGTCCAGTTCAAAGGGCACACCTAGAAGCAAGTTACCAAACGCTACACCAAAGATGAGAGCTGGAATAATTCCTCCGGCGAAAAGCAACCAGTCCCACATCAAGCGCCACTGTTTATGCGGTAATTTTGCACGGTAGTCAAAGCCAAGCGGACGCATCCATAAAGCAATAAGCGTGATTGACAGCGCCAAATAAAACCCCGAAAACGCAGTAGCATAAATCATTGGCCATGCTGCAAAAATAGCGCCACCGGCGGTAATAAACCAAACCTGATTACCATCCCAATGCGGGCCAATGGTAATGATCATAATGCGTCTGTCTTCATCGCTTTTACCCACCAAGGTAAGAAGCGCTCCTACGCCTAAATCAAAACCATCCGTAACCGCAAATCCGATTAGCAAAACACCCACTAATCCCCACCAAATTATTCGTAGCATTTCATAATCAATCATGAGTGTGCTCCTTGTGCTTGTGTCGCTTGACTGTTTACACCGATTACCGCGCTTTCTTCTAATGCTTGTTCTGCCTCAGCAAAAGTGGCTGATGGGCCTTTGCACGCATATTTCTGCATCAGGTAAAAGGCGGCAATGAACATTAAGGTATAAAAGGCTGAATAAGCGATCATGGTTGTCACAACATCTGCAACAGATAAGTTAGAAACGGCTGTATGCACAGGTAGTATCTCTGCAATGGACCATGGCTGGCGACCATATTCAGCTACAAACCATCCCGCCTCAGACGCTATCCACGGTAAAGGTAAACTCCAAAGCGCTGCTTTTAATAACCATCGTGGTTTGGTAATTTGATGCTTTGTAGAATAGTAAAAGGCACATACGAAAAGCACTAACATTGCAAAGCCACTAGCGACCATTATTCTAAAACTCCAGAAAAGCGGAGCAACTTTAGGAACACTGTATTCCACTGCTTTTTTCAAGGCTTCTTCGCTTGGTTGTGTAATATCCTCAGCAAAAGGTTCAAGCAGCATGGCATAGCCTAGATTGTCTTTATGCGTCTCAAATTGCTGGATTTGCGCTTCAGTAGCCTCGCCACTGCGCACAGAAGCAAGTACTTCATAAGCCTTTATTCCTGAAAGAATACGCTCGCGGTGAGCTAATTTGTGCTCTTTTAAACCGGTCACTTCTTCATCCAGTGAGCGCGTTGCAATTATTCCCATGGCATACGGAATTTGAAGCGCATACTCCACCTCTTGCGTTTCGTCATTTGGGAAACCAAACACGGTAAAAGGGGCTGGTGCGGGGTGTGTTTCGTACTCTGCTTCAACCGCTGCTAATTTTACTTTTTGCACATCACCTAATTCATATCCACTTTCGTCCCCTAAAACAATGACCGAAAGCACCGAAGCAAGACCAAAGCTTGCCGCAATAGCAAATGAACGCCTGGCGAAAGCGATATCTTTTCCTTTTAATAGGTAGTAAGAAGAAATTGCCAAAACAAAAACCGCAGCGGTCACATAACCGGCAGATACGGTATGTACAAATTTAACTTGTGCAACCGGATTAAACATCACTTCTGTAAAGCTAGTCATCTCCATTCGCATAGACTCAAAATTAAATTCTGCGCCAACTGGATATTGCATCCAGCCATTTGCAATTAAAATCCAAAGCGCAGAGAAGTTTGATCCTAAAGCAACAAGCCATGTGGTCATCAAGTGTTTAACTTTAGACATTTTGTCCCACCCAAAGAAAAACAAACCAACAAAGGTAGACTCCAGGAAAAAGGCCATTAAGCCTTCGATGGCAAGCGGCGCGCCGAATATATCGCCCACATAATGCGAGTAGTAAGACCAATTCATACCGAATTGAAACTCCATCGTAAGGCCTGTGGCTACCCCGATGGCAAAGTTAATACCAAACAGCTTGCCCCAAAACTTGGTCATTTGTTTATAAATTTCTTTCCCGGTCATGACATACACCGATTCCATGATGGCTAAAAGAAAAGATAAACCCAAAGTCAGGGGGACGAAGATGAAATGGAACATGGCAGTCATAGCAAATTGCCAACGAGAGAGTTCCACTAAGGTCTCGTTCATGATGCTTCTCCTAATGAGCGTAAGTAAGAAAATTCCTATACCTAACTCACTTGAGCACAAGTTATGCCAATAAAATAAATTGATATAAGGTTCTGAAAAATATAAAGTATTTTACTAATATAAGTGGATCAAAGCATGCTGGATAGCAATCTCGCCATAAATGACAAAGCTGAATGCCAATAATGACACTCAGCTTTTATTGTTATTCCGGTTAAAAAGAAGAAAATTCAATAATTATTCGCTTATGGTTTTTTGCAAAGTAAATGCACCTCGCAATTCATCCAGCGTAAACCCCGTGGCAGAGTCTTTCGGATATTGCGTATTAATATGCTTTAATAAGCTTTCATTAACGTTAGAGCCATGACACGCCAGACAAACCTGCGACGTCTCAATCGCTTTCATGTAATAAAAGCTCGTATCATCTATCTTGCTTACATGTAAGTCAGCCGCAGACTTGCCTCCTTTATACGCTTTATCGAATGCTAACATGACACCGCGTTCCCATTCATTCGGCGCGTTATCAGGATTTCGCACACCTAAACTGGTGCGCGCTAATGTCCAGCCATCGGTAGACAAAGAACGAGCAATTTCGGGCGCTTTATCTTTACAAACCGTAACGGCATGGGCTAAACCCTGCTCTTGAATGGCGCTTGAAAGCTCACCTTTGAGCTGCGTTGCAAATACTTTAATTTTCTCGTTCGCCTCCCTTTCAAGCGTGGCTTCCTGCGAATGTTGGGCAAGCAAAGTGAAACTACTTGTTAAAATAAAAAGTCCGGCACATACGCTCACTAGTTTTAATGCTCTCGGGTTCATTTGCCGCCTAATACATGTTGATATTGTATTGTTTTTCATTATCGTCCTCTTTATTTACGATCAGATTCCAGCGCCTTTTCAATCGCTTCTTCTTCAAGACGATTTATTCCAAGCGCTTTTAACACGTATTTTTCATAAACAGGCTCGCTATTTCCTGTTTTCATTTTTCGCATAAAATATTTTTCAAAAGCGATTTTCGCCAAATGCACCCACTTACCTTTTTTAAACCACGTAATATTGCGAGGTGGAATTTGCGGCATGGCAACAAAGGCAGCTCCTGTATCCCCCATGTCAGCAAGACATATGGCATGCCATGTGCCTTTGGTATTCGGCTCCTTGCCATCAATAATCAGGGCTTTTAAATTGTGTGCAATAGCGGTCATCATTGTTTCAATCATGTAGCCAGTTTTTGGTGTACCGGTAGGCACGGGAGTGACCTCTACAGGGGGAATAGCTACGCAAACGCCGCCTGAAAAAATATTTGGGTATCTAGGGCTTCTTTGATGGGCATCTGTAATGACAAAACCTTTCGGATTGCACAAGCCTTCTACCTTTGCCACCGCATCAATACCGGCAAAAGGTGGGATCAGCATGGCGTGATTAAAGGGCAACTCGTATGTAAACTCCGTTTCTCCTTTGCGATTAAGTTCAGATACGTGCATTAAACCATCATTCACCTTATCGACTTGAGCATTACAAATCCACTTGATATCTCGCTGACGCAACTCAGATTCCAATAAGCTTTTGGAATCCCCCCCCCCTGCCAGGCCAAGGTGTCCGATGTAGGGCTCACTGGTTACAAAGTGAATCGGAACTTTGTGCCTGACTTTAGCATCACGTAATGCCTTATCAAGAATAAATGCGTATTCGTAGGCCGGCCCAAAACAGCTCGCCCCCTGAAACGCCCCCACCACGACCGGCCCTGGCTGTTGAAGCAGCTTTTCAAAATCTTCGTAGCTCTGTTTGGCATGGTCAAGCGTACAAACCGATTGGGTGTACCCCTGTGGTCCAGCACCTTCTATGCTCGAGAAAGCAAGCTTGGGGCCGGTTGCGATAATCAAATAATCATAATCTATCCGTGCACCGTCTGAAGCAACCAAACAATTTTGATGCGCATCAATTTCAACGATATGCGCACATATAAAACCGATGTCCTTTTTCTTTAGGTACTTTTCTATTGGCAATGTAATTGCGTCAGGTTCTCTCCACCCTACTGCGACCCAAGGATTGGAGGGAACAAATCGAAATTCTGGTCTTTCGTTAACAACGATGACCTCATGTGCTTTTCCAAGCATTTCTTTGGTTTCATAAGCAGCAGGCATCCCACCTGTACCTGCTCCTAACACAACGACCCTTGCCATAATTGAAGCCTTTTGATTATTAAGTAGACACATGTAAATATTCTGTTAACAAAAGACGTGCCATCTTTTATTTTTTGATAAACTACTGTTAAATAATGATTTTTTTATTAATGGAGCTAGATACAAAGTTTTTCCTTTGCAAGTTATGTCAAATTTGACAAAGTAGAAGACAATATTGACTGGATATATGAGCGCTGTATGAATATTTCTGTTGTGCAATCAATGATAAATGCGATTGATAAACCAGCTATTTTCATTGATACCGATTATCGTATTTTAGCGGTAAATGAG
Organism: Ningiella ruwaisensis; assembly: GCF_004798935.1. Taxonomy (GTDB): domain Bacteria; phylum Pseudomonadota; class Gammaproteobacteria; order Enterobacterales; family Alteromonadaceae; genus Glaciecola; species Glaciecola ruwaisensis. Next base: position 296,756 of record NZ_RAHT01000006.1, read on the forward strand.
TCCTATCGGGATACTTACGAAACAGAAGTTGTTATTGGGACAAGCCGCTGTTTTGAAATATCACATGGTCACACAAGTCCTTGTGATAAACATGGCGAAGAATGCCCTATCCAACAATGCAAACAAAGCAATAAAGCCAGCAGCGTTATGCATATTCATAATACTGAAAGCGGCAAAACCTATTGCGATATTTTAATGAAGCCAATCACTGATGAAAACGGCATAACCACTGGCTTTTTAGAAATTCTCGACCGGATAAATTTCGCAGCTGCCGAATCCGAGGCGAATAAAATGATTGGCTCCTCCCAACCATTTAAAAACATGCTGACTAAAATCAACCGTGCCGCCAAGTCTGAAATAGCCGTGCTTTTACACGGCGAGACTGGCACAGGTAAAGAACTGGTGGCAAAAGCGTTACACGCCTCAAGCCGGCGTGCTGATAAACCGTTTGTGGTAATTGAGTGCACTGGTTTGAATGAAAACTTGTTTGAATCTGAACTTTTTGGCCATGAAAAAGGGGCATTTACAGGTGCTACTCATGCTAAAAAGGGCCTGATAGAAATCGCACATGGTGGTACGGTGTTTTTTGATGAAATTGCCGATGTGCCATTGAGTATGCAGGTAAAATTGTTACGCTTGCTGGAAACGCAATGCTACCGCACCGTGGGTGGCATAAAACAGCGCAAAGCTAACTTTAGGCTGATATGTGCTAGCCATAAAAATCTTCTGGACTTGGTGGACAAAGGAGAATTCAGGCAAGATTTGTACTACCGCATTGCAGGCTTTCCAATTGAACTTCCTTCGTTGTCTGAAAGAAAAGAGGATATTCCTTCCCTGGCAAAACACTTCTTGAGTCAAACGGAGCAACACTTTAAGAAATTTAGCCCACGAGCCTTAAAGCGACTCAGCCAATATCGCTTTCCTGGGAATATACGCGAACTAAAAAGCGTTATCGAAATTGCAGCGCTTATGGCAAATGAAGATATTATTGATGAAGAAGATTTACCCGATATCGTGCTTAACGAAAAACCTTCTGGTATGCCACTTCCAACGGATGTTATGAGCCTGGATAAGGCTGAAAAAGTCTACCTTGCAAAGATTTGTGAAACCGAAACCATGTCGATAGAGGCGCTTGCCGAAAAGCTGGATGTCAGCACGCGCACTCTTTATCGAAAATTACAGAAGTATGGTTTGAAATATGACACTTAACTTAGGATTAGCGCATCATTCAAATATTATTAGACGCTATGCTTTTCCATCGCTAGCTGTTTTTCAGTTTTAAAGCCAAACACCTTTTTGAGAATAATGGTCGCCGGGCAAAAGCCGGTGAAACTTTGCTGAAATAAATTCGCGCCAATAAATACCGTGAACCACACAAAATTAGGATGCACCCAAACCGTGAGCGCCACAGAAAGAAGCACCATAAAACCTGCAAATGCAGTTAAAGCTCGTTCAGCTGACATAAATTTCTCCGTTGTTATATCGTGTTATCTTAGTAAAAATATCTAAATCGAAGATACATATTGCTCGCATCTTCAAACTGGTTGAAAAAAGTCCAGGGCTCATCGCCGTAAAAAAAGTTAAGGCCTGCTGATAAACGCCACTCATCTACTGGACTATAGTCGGCATTCAATTTCAGGTAGCCATCGCCATCTGAGCTTGAATAGAAATTAAAAGCATTAAGCGTTAAGGTTTGTTGCATGGCGCGATAACTTAATCGCTGAGTAAGCCAAACACGACTTCTCGCCACTTCATACTCGGGCGCCAGCGAATTATCAATAAGCGAAGAATAGTCTTCAGTACGCTCAAGATACCACTGCAAACTGCCTGTCAGATTTTTTACCAGTTCCTGCTCATAGCCTATTAACCATCGACTTTGACTATTGGGAATCAGTGGGTCATTCCCGTTTTTGTCTTCTCTGGAGTCATAATAGGCATATTCAGCATTAACTAATCCTTTGCCTAGCGTAGTTCTCAGACTGGCTCCATAAACTCTGAGTTTTGAAAAGCTTGGCAAAAACGTCTCGCTCAGGCTATTGGGTGTTTTGTGATAGCCGTCGTAAGCATATAGCGCATATTCAGTACCTTGAACGCTTTTGAACAGGCGTAAAGCATACTCTGGAGAATCGGGAAGACGCTCACCGGCCACATCAAAGCCGGGAGCAACCTGCTGCCCGGCAACGGGTGAGAAAAATGAAAAATAGTCGCCATTTATATAGTTGTCAGGCGTAAATTCAGGTGTTATCACAACATCAATATTCACCAGGTCAAAAAAGCCAGAAAGCTTTGCTGATAATGAAGGTGCTTTCAAATATTCATCGTCGCGACCGGCAAAAAATGATTGAAAATCTTTCGGAAATAAATCATTCAGAAAAACATAGTCACCAGTACCCCAAGTAAGAACCTGTTGACCAATTTTGAGATCAAAATGCTCACCGAAAGGAATTATATTTGCTAAAGAGCCTTGCCACGCTGCTTCTCTTACCTGAATTTTAGTCTGATCCAACACGCCATCATAGTAAGCATCGGCATTCAAAGACAAGCGCGACGCACTAAGGTCATAGTCAAATTGGAATTGTGCTCGTAGCTCGCCTAAACTCATGTCTTTGCTGATCAGTGGATCATCGGAAATTCGCAACCCAGCGGCGACTTCAAAAAAGCCGCTGATGCGATAATCTTGCGTCGTTTCTTCCTCCCAATCGCCCATATCCCATTCATCATCTTGCGCAAATATGGGCATCGAAAGTATAAACAGCGTCAAGCTCAAAACTACACCAACCCTTGAGCGACAAGATATCTTCAGCTTAGATTGGTATGCCTGTGCATTTAATCGCTTTTTCATATCAGTAGTCTAATCAAGCCATTGACGAGGAGGATTTCGCAAGCTTCGTTCACTGAAAACATCACTATCTAACCCAATGTCATAACTGATATTGCGAAACTCCATCAAGGTATATGCACCGCTAGTCAAATCACTTACCTTTGAGCGAACCACCGTGGGGAAGCCTTGAATTTCCTCTATTTGAACAGCCTCTACCCGTCGGTAGTTGTCATTTTCACCTTTGAAAAAGTCAATCAACACAGGCAGTTTACTCGTTTTATCGATGGAGACTCGATAATAATCAAACTCCACGGAGTCGGGCTTTTTAGGCGTCGCTTTAAGAATATACTGAGTATCGGTTTCTTGCTCCAAGACAAAACTGTCTTCAGTAATTGCTCGGCCAGATACGTCCTCATAGAAAAAGTGTGAACCGACAAACGAGGTGCGCTTGTCTCCAGCCGAAATGCGCTTGACAAGATCCAGCGCAGGCAAGTACAACCACCGATCATCATCTTGGTCAAGACTAGCATGCTTTTCAACGCGAAATACTGTGTCTTTTACATCAGAAGGTCGGGAAAAAAAGACCATCATTTGTTGATCGCCATTATCTGTCACATCTTTTCGCAAGATAGTGAATTGACGCATTTGTTTACGTCCTTGGCTGTCTACTATCATCATTCGTGCATCTGAGCGTCCATCGTCGCCGCTGTAATAGGCTACTTTTTCCGATTCTTTCACCAAATCATTCACATCAATTTCAGCATGGGCTGCGCTTATCAGGCCCAAACAGCATAATCCAAGCGTTACACGGGGAAATAGTTTTAACATATATAAGCTCCTTAAGCCGATTTGCCAAAAACGAGTCGTTTTGCCAAGGTCATGACCGATGGCAAGATGAGTAGAGTTACCAGCGCTGAAATCGCCATGATACTCGCCAAAAACACACCTACGGTTATGTAGGGCACAAGCGGAGCGAACAACAACGGGGTAAAACCAAGTGCAATGACTAAAGCATTTCGAGTGATTGCCGTTGCAGGCTCATCAAACATAATGTCAAACGTTTGCTTAATATCCTTTGTCTTTTGATAGGTTTCTCTTGCACGCTCTAAAAAGTGGATCGCAAAATCAACAGACAAACCTAAGGTAAGAGCGGATAACACGGCAATAGGCATGTCGTAGTCTTTTCCGATAATGCCAATCAATCCATAAATAAAAGTGATAGTGAGCGTAAGCGGAAGCATTGCCAAAATGCCAAACACAAATGACCGAAACAAAACAATCATCATAATAAAGACGATGACAAAAGCACTTATCAGGCTGTCTAGCATGCCAGCGACCATATTATCCTGCCACACTACGTTCAGGTACGCTTTACCTGCCCAACCTAACTCAAGATTCTCAGGCAAGGGATTGCTTTGGGTAAAGGAATTGACGCTTTCGATTACCTTGGTCATATCTTGATTGTCGCCAGACGTGAGTTGAAGCCATATCAAAGTTTTTTGATAATCAGGGGTAACAAAGTGCCATAGGTCATCTGGACGATGTGACGATTGATACTGCATCAATGTTTGCGCCACACCTTGGGGTGAATCAGGAATTTGATAGTCTTCCTGCTGACCGGAACGCAGCTCCCGATTCACCACTTTCGTAACATCTGCCAGAGAGTTAGACTTTCCGACTAGTCCAGACGAATTGAGATGCGTTTGCAGCTTTGATATATAAGCTAATAACTCAGGAGATTGAAATACTTTAGATGCGCTAAGTTGCGATTCAACGGTTTCTAAAAGCTTATATAGATACGCTTCTTCAGATGCGTTGATGTCATCAAAAAGTTTGTCTTCAATCGCTATGATCAGATTTTGGTACTGTTCATTTAAAGAAAGCGACTGGTTTTCTTCAATAAAAGAAGCAGACCATGTATTCAAGCTTTCGGGCGCTTCTTCTAAAAGAAGCGATGTTTGCGGGAATTTGTTTTGATTAGACAAAACGATGTATGCGTCGTAAGTGCCCGCAAAATTGTTGTTTAGCACAGTGTCGGCGACACGAATTTCGTGGTCTTGTTTAAACCACCTTACCGGATTATCGTTTATTTGTATTTGATTAATTCCCCATACCGACACCGCAAAAATCGCTGAAAAGCTTGCAAGCAGAAGTATTCTGTTATTTAGCGCAAAGCGCCCCAAGCCTTTAGCAAAGACCGCTATTTTACTGCCGCCGTTTTCTGAATGCATCACTTGCTGCAGTTTTTCCAAATTTGCTTGATTCATGCGAGACAAGTAGGCAGGCATAAAGGTAATGGTGATTAAAAATGCGAGTATGATCCCGCTTCCCACAAAGGCGCCAAAAATTTGCACGGGTGGAATAGGCGTTAGCATCAGGGAGTAAAATCCTACCGATGAGGTGATTGATGTATAGAGCATTGGCGTGAACAAATGCCCCACCACTTCTTCTATAACGGATTGTAAGTTCTCTCCCGGTTTATAGCGATCACTGAATTCCGAAAGAATATGCACCGAATCGACAACCGCAATCGGCATTAAAAAGATTGCAATCATGGATGACATGATGTGTACGGTAAATCCGGCACCGATTAGCGCGCCCATCGTTATCATCACCGTAGCCATAGCCACAATCATTGGCGCTACGATCAAAGGAATATTTCTAAAAAACAGAAACAGTAGAATAAAGATGGTGAGGCCGGCAAGCGGGGCCGAGATCCCCATCTGAATAAACATCTCAACACCAAACTGATCTTCAGCAACAGGAAGTCCAGTGATATACCATTGAGCACTGCCGTCTAAGCCCGCTATTTCTGCACGAATTTGCTCAGCAATATTATAACTCTCATTTTTGTCGTAAATCGGAACATAAATTGCGGCGGCCTTCCCGTTTTGAGAAGCCAATGTTTCTTGCAGAAGCGGCAAGCGAGCAAGCTTATTCCGAATATCTTGGGCTTGCGCATCGGTAGTAGGAGGCGAGTTCATCATCCATTCAAAACTGATTGTCCCAGGTGCGCTTTGAGAAATATTATCGACTGTAGAAATTGACATTACATCAGCTGAGACCACACCTTCTATTGCCAAAATTGACTCTGTTATGTCATATATGTCAGTCAATGACTTAGCCGTGAAGACACCTTTTTGCAGCTCTTCATCCTCTTCATTCTGACCATCAACTACGCCAACCACAATAGCATCGTACATTGAAAACGCTTTTTTAACTTCATTATGGAAAAGTCTTGCAGGATGCTCTGCATCAAGCATATTTTCTGGATCGGTGTCAATTTGAATGCGTGGGATTTGCGCCGTAAAAATAAGGGCAAGAACCAGAACCAATCCATAAATTAACTTGGGTTTTTGCGTGCAAAAATGCACTAATTTTTGAGCAATTTTAGCCATCTAATTCATAATATTTTGTTAACACTATCATTAGACAAACAAGAAGAATGCCAATCTTTATTTAAATAAAGGGGGAGCATTCGGATGAACGTAATTAGGTGATTTTATATACACATGTTCGATAAGTGTGTGAGATAAGTGAGATGCATTGACGGGGCACAATGAGCATAGTTGAACATTGTAATTTGGAGAGTAAATATGCTTTATATTATTTCGTCAAACAAGCTAATAGTCATTCTCATACTAAGCGTGCTTTTTTCTGCTTGTTCGAGTTATCCTCACCTGTACACGATTGACAAAGCAAATGAGTATCAGATTGATAAAAGCAAATCTAACCTAAGGTCTGACCCGAGTAAATTAAAGTGGTCTGGATATCTGCATGTGTTTGACAGAATCAATCTGGAAAATTTTCAGATCCAAGTTCGTTTTGTTGACCAAAACAAACAGGCACTCAAAACCATTGTTGTTCCACTTCACAGAAACTTAAATCACCGAGGAGTACATACCAGACACGTATGCAGCCAGGCACGGTTCTATTTTATTTTAGAGCAGGCGGTTCATCACACATCAATCGAACTGACACTGATTGATTCTGTCACCTGACAACTTTTAAAAATGCCCTCCCCCTAATAGGGGAAGCAACCAAAAACGGATGCTTTTTCCGGCGATCTGTTCTTTTAGTCTCGATACTAAAATATCACTGTTTATTTTGCTATGAGCAAGCTCAAAGCGATAGAAGGTTTGATAGCCTGTAACTTGCTCTTGTAAGTTATAATACGCATGTTCATGACTAAATCCCTGTATCGGAAAAAGATGAAAACCGCCGACCATCTCTAAAGATAATAAAACATCTACTAAATCGTCTTTATAGACCTTTGGAACAATCATAACCAAGAATACGTCGTGTTTGTCAGTCTGCATTTTTTTGCTCCAGCCAAGAATAAAATATAGGGAGTAAAAATAGAGTGGTGAATGTAGAAGTAAACAGGCCCCCTATCACAACAATTGCTAATGGTTTTTGGACTTCCGCCCCTGGTCCAGTAGCAAAGGCCAGCGGCGCAAGGCCAAACATCGCAGTTAAGGCAGTCATCAGTACCGGCCGCAGTCTCTGCTTAGCGCCGTCTATTATTCTGTCTCGCAATTGCCTGGTGTGCATATGACTTTGCTCGAAATGGGCAATCATAACGACTCCGTTTAAAACCGCTATTCCCAATAAGGCTATGAATCCAACAGATGCCGGAACAGAGAGAAATTCTCCACTGAAAAATAAAGCAATAACCCCGCCCATTACGGCAAAAGGAATATTACATAAAACTAAGACAGCTTTTAATAAAGAGCCGAAAGTGGAAAATAAAATAATTGTTATGAGCAAGAGTGATATCGGAACAACCATCAACAGGTTCTCAGTTGCCCGCTGCTGACTTTCATACTCCCCGCCAAAACTGATCAAATAGCCAAGTGGAAGGTCAATTTCCTTGTCTATTGCTTCTTGTAAATCTTCGACAAAACTCACTACATCGCGTTCAGCAACGTTGCTTGTGACAACAGAAAATCGATTACTGTTCTCTCTCTCGATTTGAATAGGTCCTTGCTTGATGCTGATGTCTGCAATGGTATGTAAGGGAAGCAATTGTCCATCTGGTAATAAGATCGGCATTTGATTAACGTCGTTAATACTGGCAGGCTTCCAGGATATATTCTTGGCGCGAGATAAAACAATTGGCGTTTTGACTTTACCTTCTATGAAAGTAGAGACTTGCACGCTGTCAAGGTAAGCGCGCAAATATGCGGAAAGATCTGAGGTATTCATACCTATCTGACTCGCCATCTCTGGATGTAAACGAATTGTCAGAAATCGTCCTCCCTCAATAATAGAGGTATTGACATCCTGGCTACCTTTAACATCTTCGACAACCCTTTTAATTTTCGAGGCTAACTCTGCCAGCACTTGAATATCGTTACCAAATACCTTAATCGATACTGCACTGGTATTTCCCGTCAACATTTCTGACACACGCATTTGAATGGGCTGGGTAAATCCAAAATTCAATCCCGGATAAGATGCTACTATGGAGCGTATAGCAGCAATTAATGACGCTTTATTTTCGTACTCCCATTCAGATTCTTCTTTTAACTCCATAAATATATCAGTTTCGTTCAAACTCATCGGATCGAGCCCTATTTCGTCGGAGCCGACGCGTGCCACTATTTGCCTGATTTCAGGTATTTTTGCCAATAGCGCTTCTTGTATCTGAATGTCAAGCTTGGTTGAAGATTCGAGTGAAATACTGGGAGACTTTTCTAACTGAACAATAATATCGCCCTCATCAAGAGATGGCATAAACGTCTTGCCTAAAAACGCAAACAACAAAAGGCTTAATGTGAGAATGCATAAAGCCAGTGCCATGAGACTTTTTGAGTGCACGAAAACATGCATTAACATCTTTTCATACTTCGCTTTCAACCATCTCATACTGCTTGGTTCGTTTTTCATCTCCTGTTTGAGCAGCAATGAGCAAAGTGCTGGTATCAGAGTTAAGGAAAGTATCAAAGACGAAATCATGGCGAATACAATTGTGATTGCCACTGGAGCAAAGAGCTTTCCTTCCAGTCCTGATAATGTCAACAAGGGTGAAAAAACAATAATGACGATCACAGTACCTGAAACCACGGGTACTGCAACGTCCTTACACGCGCGATAAATCAGATGTAGTTTAGGTAAACTGGTATTTCTCTGGGTCATTGTTACTGCATTTTCTACCACAACAACAGATGCATCGACTAACATCCCGATTGCTATGACCAAGCCGCCTAAACTCATCAAATTTGCTGTAATATCAAATTGCTCCATAAGTAAAAAAGTAGAGGCGGCTGAAAATGGAAGGATCATCGATACAGTAATGGCTGCGCGCAAATCGCCAAGAAATACCGTCAGAATAATTATGACGAGAATGACCGCCAGGAAAAGCGCTTCTTTTATCGTACCCACTGTTTTGTCAATGAGAACTTTTCGATCATAAAAAACATTAATGTGTGCATGTTCTGGAAGCGTTTTTTCAATACTGGCTAACTTTTGTCGAACTTGTTCTATTACATTCGCAGTATTTGCGTTTTTAAGTGCAATGACAATCGCTTGAGCGGTCTCGTTCCCATTGCGAGTAACTGCTCCGTATCGGGTTAAATGCCCTTCACTTACTTTAGCAACATCTCTTAATCGAAGCGTACCTACCTCATTGCTCACCACCATTTCTTTTAAGTCATCAATGGAGTTAAATCTCCCTTCTGCTCTTACAATTAAAGTGTCATTCCCGATATCCGCACGACCAATCGTGCCATTTGCATTTGAGCTTTTCACCTTCACTATCAGATCACTAAAACTTAAACCGATTGCTGAGAGCGCTACAGGATTTGGACTTATCTGAAAAGTTTTAGCGAATCCACCCAAGATATTTACGTCTGCGACCCCATCTATACTCCTGAGCAAAGGTCGAATTTCCCACTCCAATATTTGACGACGCTCTGTAAGTGATAATTCGTCACTTTCTAAACTAAACATGAACATTTCACTTAAAGGCGTGCTCATCGGGGCAATACCGCCCTCAACGCTATCGGGGAGTGAAGGCAATACATTAGCCAGTCGCTCGGCTACTTGCTGTCTGGCCCAGTAAATATCTGTTCCTTCTGTAAAATCAAGTGTTATATCGGTGATCGCGTACTTGGTCATTGAACGCAGAATTTCCTGATTCGGAATGCCTAATAGTTCGGTCTCCACCGCCAGTGTTATTTGTGCTTCAATTTCTTCGGGCGTCATTCCCGGTGCTTTTAAAATAATTTTGACTTGCGTTGGCGAAATATCCGGAAACGCATCAATAGGTAGCGTCATCCATGAGTAAGCTCCAGCAATTAAAATAAAAACAGACATAATGAGTAAAAATGTTCGCTGAGTTAAAGAAAAATTAATGAGTCTCTCTAGCATATCAGTCACCAATACCCATCATGATCCCCTGAACGGCGCTTACCGAAGATGTCAGTATTTCAAAGTCACCGAGATTACGAGTAGTGGAAACCGTATAATGGGTAGACGAAGATGATAAAAGTTCAACTTCTACAGCTTCGTAAAATTCTTCTGATTTAACTAACACGTAATATTGCCCGTCCATGTCAAATACCGCATTTTTAGGAATACTAAATAGCGGTTGATTGTATATTGGCTGCACATTCAATTGCTGTCCATAATGTGCAACGCAGTGATCGGGAAGTGGCTCCGTCCAAAGTGTTGAAAAAAACCTGCTATCAGTATTAAAATTTGTAGCAATAGCTATCTCACATGTTTCAAAGCGTAAAGCAGTAGGCGTTACTCTATTATTGAGAGCAAAGCTAGCCGATATCCGTAGCGCATCATGTGGAATAATTTTCGTTAGCAAATCACCTGCCATTGTCCTTTCCTGATGCTGATAGAGCAGATATCCATCAATGGGTGCCAAGATAATTAATGAGTCAGCATTGATAGAGGATGGTTCGATGTTGTCAAAAAAATGCTGATATTCTTCATAATCCAGTTTGCTTTTTGAATACAGTTGCACGGTTTGAAGCCAGATATCCTGATTTAATAAGCCCTTTTTAAACAACGCCTGCTGGTTTTCGTAGAGTGATTTTGACTGCTCATAAATCAATTTTGCCTGTTGAAATTGTTCAATGTAATGATGAACTTCAGGCCCTTTTATAACCGCGAAAGGTGTACCTTTTTCTACCTGAATACCTGAATTAATTAAGTATTGCGCTTGATGGATTTCGATTGGAGAAACAACTGAATAGGACTGTCCTGGCATTTCAGACACTCGGCCTGATAAGGGTCTTCCTTCGTAGAAAGAAATCCCTTTAACTTTATGAGTCGTTTGCTCTAAATTTTTTAAGTCACTTATTTTTACCACAAGCTCTTGTGCCAAACCCGTTTTAGGTATGAACATGTGTATGAGTAAGTAGATGAAGATGTATTTATTCATAAAGGAATGCCTGCAATTTGATGAATGTTGGAAATTTGTTCGCGGATTGCAAGCCGGTTAAGTTGAATTTCTTGTTTAGCCTCAATTAGCGTAATCAGGTGACGAATATTGTTCTCGCGATTAGGCGCATTCGATTGCAACAGCTCCTCAATTACAAATTCGAAATCGGTGATGTTCTTTAAATTATCGTCTAATACTTCCTGTTTATTCTTGAGGAAGTTGAGTTGAGCTACAGCGGCGGCGAAATCAGATTCAATTTGTGTATACATTTGATAAAGCGTTGTTTCATAATCTAACTTTTCACTGCGCCACTCATTTGATTGAATAAGGCTTAAGTTATTGCCAACACCAATGGGAATTTCAATTCCAATACCTACTTGCGTCTCTGAAAAATCAGGATCATCGATATGTCGCGCACCAAGCTGAACTTGCCAGGGCTCAGCACTATTTTGTTGTGAGAAAACGGCTATTTCATATGCGCGCCAACTTGCACGCAGCATCTGGATTGAAGGGTGTTGATTTAAATTAATTGCTTCGAGTTTAAAGCTTTCCTGCAAATCATCAGGAAATTCATTTAAGCCGGTTAGCTTTTGATAGGCTCGTACTGTACTTAGAGAGTTGTGTTCCAACTCGAGTTGGGTGAGCCTACTTGAATGCAACTCTAGCTTTAGTAACATTAGCGTTTGTTTAGGAAGAGCATTTCTCTCAAACAAATCAGTAAAAGCGCTTACAATGTCATTAAGTTTTGTAATTTTTTGATTATTGACCCTCTCCTGAATAGCATTTCGTTTGAACCGCCATGTCAGGTTCCGAATATATTCAGACAAAAGTAATTTGCGTTGTTTTAATGTGATATTTTGCATGAGAGAGGTGTTTTTAAGCACGTCCGCTTCGAATTTTTTACGCAAAGAAGACTTAATGGGGAGATTAAGCATTAGCTCAGTTTCTGATGCGCCTCGTTCATCTTGCTTTTCCCAATGAAGAAGAGATACAGATGGGTTAGCATCAATCCAGGAAGGGGACTTCGACCTCGTAAATGCCTCGTCAATACTTTGAACATCGAGATTTTTATGTTTTTCTAGCGCCGACTCTAATGCATCGTGGAAACTTACTGAAGCGTTGGCAGCGCTTAAATATAGACAAGCAACACTCACAAAGAGTATTTTCATTTTTTTAACATATTGAAAAATCATTAAATTCTCTGTAAGTGAGTGATTATTTTAATGTAAGATAATGCGCTTATTTAATACCTTAGACTATAGACATATGTGATACATTGCGTGATACATGTGTTGTATATGAGCATTTAAGTTATTGATTTAATTAGCAGAGAGTGCATATGAAAGACAAAATAATCGCAGCTATATTAATAACGATTATGCTTTTGAATGGAGCAGACGTTCTGGTTGATTTGAGTTTAAATATGCCGCTTTGGCATATCGCTCAAGAGGCGTCCTTGGTTTTCCTCTCGGGTATTGGCGTCATTCTTCTTGTTCGCCACATGCATAAACGTACTATAGGTTACAAGAGGCTCAAATCAGATCTAGATGATGCGAAAAAACAAATAAATACGCTTAACGGAAAAATTGAGAGTGAAAGGAAGCGTTTCGCTGGAGTAATTAAGGCTCAGTTTGACGAGTGGCAATTAACAAGTGGGGAACAACAAGTTGCTTTATTACTCCTTAAAGGCTTAAGTTTGAAAGAAGTATCAATAGTGCGGAATACAAAAGAAGCCACCGTTAGGCAACAAGCATCAAGTATATATGCAAAAAGCAACTTGGAGGGACGTCACGAATTTGCTGCTTGGTTTTTAGAAGATTTTCTCAATTAAACACACTTCATCCGGTTTCCGAAAGGACTTATTATGAATCGCTGTCGTTTTTATACCCTGTCGAACAAGCATAGTATGAGCGTCACGCTGTGTAATTATGGCGCGCGTATTGTGTCTATTCGCGTGCCCAATGCAAACGGTCAGCTAATTGAGACGACATTTGCCGATCAAAGCAGCTCATCACTACTGAATGATCAAGCCTTTAAGGGCGCCACGTGCGGCCGTGTAGCTAATCGAATTGGCAAGGCATCATTTGTATTGGAGGGCCAGCAATATCACCTTGAGGCCAACGAAGGGAAAAATATACTTCACGGCGGTGCGGGCGGCTTCTCGCAGCAAACTTGGTTTGTTGACTGGCATCGCAAAACCTATAAGGCTGACTGGCTTCGCATGTCATATTTTTCAAAGGATGGCGATCAGGGCTTTCCTGGAAATATAAGGGCGAGTGTTGATTTCACGCTTTATGACGACAATCGATTAATACTGTCGTTTAGCGCTGAAAGTGACAAGGCAACACCGATAAATATGTGCAATCACAGCTATTTTCACTTGGGTGAAAAAGACATTAATGCACTGGAACTGCAAGTAAAAGCACATAAATATTTAGATGTTGATAAGCGTGGAATACCCACTGGACGCTTTATGCAAGTGGATGAATTGGTAAATCTTAATCAGCTGCGCCCTATCCACTCATTTTTGCCAAACCGACCGCTTGATCATTGCTATATATTGGATACAAAAAGTCAAGGCTTGCATGCTAGCAAAGCAACTGCGCTTTCATCAGCGCGCTTAGTATCTCGCAATAAGGGCATCGCCTTAGATATTTTTACTGACCAGGAAGCCATGCAGGTATATACGGGCAATTTTCTTGAGCATCCCCATCGCGCTATAGCGCTTGAAGCACAGGGACTTATCGATGCGGTTAATCACGCGCACTTTAAGGGCGATTTTGCAAAACCTGATGACCCCTATAAAAAGTGGCTTTGCTATCGTTTTTCGCATATGTGATGAGTTACTCTCTATTCTTCCTCATCGCAATGTTTTACAAATACCCGATATGCATAAGCAGGAAGTTCAAGCGACTGTCCCTTTTCAATATGCGTAATTGATTCCTTGTACTGATGCGTGCTTGCGCACAAAACAGCATCATAAGCATCCACATAATATTCTTCTTTAAAGCGAACGCTTACAGCCTTGTCAGAAAAGTTGAACACGCAAAACCACTTACTCTGAGCATCTTCTCTAACAAAACTAAACACTTCAGACATAGCATCATTTGGCACTTGATGCATGCGCGCGCCAAATGCGCCGTTATGCAATGCAGTATGCGCCTTACGCAGCTTTAGTAAAGACTGATAAAAGTCATACATAAAGTGAGGTTGCCAATCAATAGGGTCGCGCTCAAAGAATTTCAAACGTTTGCTTTCACCTGCTTCCTGTCCGTTATGAATAAGCGGCATACCTTCACCAATAACCGATAGCACAATCGCAGCATTTAGCATCGGGCCGAACTTTTCGTCCGGCGTGCCTTCCCAGGCATTTTCATCATGGTTACTTACAAAAGTCATACGATAAGCTTCTTTAGGCCAGGCTCGTTCATTCCAGGAATAATATTTGCGCAGTTTATCAAGCGGTAAAACCCCTTGTGCAATACCAAACAAAATCTCATTCCAACTCCATGCATAAGTCATATCAAAGCCATGCTCATGCATATCTCTGTCTTCCCACTCTGCTAGCATAAATACCGGTTTGATGGCATCTAGTGCCTTGCGCGCCTGACGCCAAAAATCATTTGGCACATAGCCGGCAACATCACATCTAAAGCCATCCAGATCGTACTCTTTTATCCAATGGCAAAGCGCGTCAATCATGTATTCGCGTAATGCTTCGTTATTGTAATCAAGTTCGATAATGTCGTCCCAGTCCCACCACGGTGAAGGTCTGAAGTCACCTTTGTAGTCCTTTGCATACCAATGTGGCTTTTCATGGACTAATGGATTGTCCCAAGCGGTATGGTTGGGCACCCAGTCAAGGATCACCTTTAAATCAAGGTCATGAGCCGCCTTTACCAGGCGTTTAAAATCCTCAGGCGTTCCAAACTCCTCATTTACCGAATAGTAGTCTTTAACGGCATAGGGACTGCCCAAACTTCCTTTGCGATGCTTTTTCCCAATCTCATGAACCGGCATCAGCCACACAATATCACTGCCGAGTGCTTTGATTCGACCAAGGCCTTCGATGACACCATCAAAGTTACCAGCTTTGCTAAATTGACGGGTATTTACCTGATAAATGGTGGCGTTTCTTGACCAGGAAGGACTGCTTATTTTGACATAGGGTGAAACCGGAAATCGCAAAGAAGACTCCTTATAAAATTGATGATTTGTGCGTTTAATAAAATTACAGCGTTAAATCTTTTATCAAAGCTGTGAACGAAACTCAAATGTCATAGAAGATTAAGATAAACTTAAGTGATCGCTTTGCTGGTATCTCAGAGCAAAAACGATATGTTGCTCGGTTTTTATTATGTCTTCTCACTATAGCGAGCGCGAACACTACTCCACTTCCGTTCCACCGTAATATCGCGCAAGATCATCCAGTTTCGAGAGCGTATAGTCATAAGTACCCGATTCAATTTTATATTCAATACGCACCTTATCTCTATCGAACAATTTTGCTTTAGCTAAATCTAGCTCTGGATTAACGTTTACGTCATTTAAAAATCGATTAGCGCGTTGCGCATCGTCAAATCCATAAACCACTGACAGATTCATTACGTATCCTATTTACTATTGATATCAGGCATATGTTTGGCTGAGCGATTATACAGAAGGTTCAAATGGATGGTAGTCACAAAAAAAGAACCAGATAAAACCGTGATTGTGTTGTCTCCGAACCGCTCGGCTACATGGCAGCAAACCAAGTGGGTAATAGGCGTGATGGTGGCAGTGGTTATGATTATAGCAATCGCCTGGAGTTTTGTTGGCGCATGGGTTGTTTTGCCTTTCGCCGGACTTGAAGTCGGCTTATTTGCACTTTTAATGTATAAAGTGTCTAAATTTACTTACACCAAGCAAGTCATCAATATTAGCAAAGATGATATCGTCGTAGAATGGGGAACAAAGCGAGCTGAACAGCGCCATCAATTCTCCAGAGACAACCTCTACGTTTATTACTGGGAATCCGACGAGGGCTGGCATTTACCGCGCATCTCTATCTCAAATTCCAATAAAAAACTCGAAATTGGCACTTTTCTGAATCTGGATGACAGAGAAACGTTGAAGGCAACGCTTGAAGACGCTGGCTTACTGGTTTGTCGCAATAAATGGTGGCAGACATAAGAGAGTAACGGTGCGCTGAGCAATCTGATCGCGTCGCTGTCAATCCTGGCGTTCAGACAGAAACAGCTAACAAACGCAGGTTTTGATCCTTTTATAAACAAGAGCGTTGAAATTGTTAATTCGGGCACGCGTCAAAACGCTCGTTTTAAAAACACCCAACCTTGCTTTAATTACGCTAGACGACATTATTGAGCAAACGACATAAGGATGACACGCATGAATTTATTCATCGAATCCATAGAAGGCGGTACTTACATAGCCGGCGTTGGAGAAGATAAAGCAGAAGAGTATATTAAAGATGAATTTAGGGGCGGAATGCAGTTTCATTCCATCGCAGAAATTCGTTCTCAGTTATCCGGTCGAGAATTCGATAAGGTTTGGTTGCGACAAAACACACCCTACGATGAAATGTGCGGCTCTGACACAAGCGATGATAAACTGATGATTGAGCTGGAATGGGGCGAGTCCAGTTAAAAAGCACTAAATAAAATAGGCGCCTGTTTATTAAATCATAGCTAGCAGATACGATGATGGTTTATTATTAGCGCAGGGTTTTAGTCAGTTGGAAGTGTATCAATGAGCAGTTTTGATGTAGTCATAGTGGGTGCAGGAAGTGCCGGTTGTGTGTTGGCTAGTCGCATAAGTGAAAATCCTGATATTTCTGTTTGCTTATTAGAAGCAGGTCCTGCTGACAACCATCCTGCTATCCACATCCCCTTTGGTCTTGCGCTCATGAGCGAGCTTAAATCGATTAACTGGCATCTTGAAACGGCAAAAGAGTCACAGCTTAATAATCGTAAACTGTATTGGCCCCGAGGTAAGACACTTGGTGGTAGCAGTTCAATCAATGCCATGTGTTACATTCGCGGAGATGCAGACAATTACAACGAATGGGAAGCCTTAGGCGCTAAAGGTTGGGGCTTTAAAGATGTTCTGCCCTATTTTAGAAAAAGCGAAAATAACACGCGTGGTATCTCAAAACTCCATGGTAGCGGCGGCCCTCAGGATGTGAGTGATTTAAAGCACATTAATCCGCTCACTCGCGAGTTTATCAGTGCGGCGACTCGTATCGGCACGCCAGAAAATCCGGATTTTAATGGAATTAGCCAAGAGGGAGTTGGGATCTATCAAGTGACCCATCAAAATGGTTCGCGCTGCAGCACTGCAAAAGGATTTCTGTCTAAATCGGTAAAAGCAAGAGAGAACTTGACAATCCTGACTCAGGCTAATGCCAAGGCCATCATCTTTGAGAATACAAATACTAAAAATAAACGCGCTGAGGGTGTTGTAGTTGACCATAAAGGCAAGCGCAAACACATTATGGCCTCAAAACATGTATATTTGTGTGCAGGCGCCATTCACTCCCCTAATTTGCTTTTGAACTCAGGCGTAGGCCCTAAAGATGTGCTTGACGAAGTTGGCATAGAACATACGCTCAATCTTGATGGTGTTGGTAAAAATTTACAAGACCATCTAGATGCCACCATACTTTATCGACAGAGTCGAAGCGATTCCTACGGCCTGTCTGCCAAAGCGATATTAAAAAATGCTCTTGCTCCCTATCAATACTGGCGTAATCGAAGTGGTATGTTGACTTCAAATATTGCTGAAGGCGGAGCATTTATAAAGTCATCCAGTGATAAGCGTTTACCCGATATCCAAGTCCATTTTTTGCCTGCATTGCTCGTTGACCACGGCAGAAGCAAACCTTGGGGGCACGGATTTACGATTCATTTTTGTAATTTATACCCAAAAAGCCGGGGCCAAATCAGACTAAAGCGTGATAACCAGGGTATTTTACAGCCCAGCATTCATGCAAATTATCTTCATCAAGAAGAAGACTTGCAGCCGCTTATAGCCGGCTTTAAATGGGCAAGACAGGTAGCGAGAACCCAGCCCCTTGCGCGACAAAGCTGGGAATTTATTCCTGGGGACATCGTCCAGACTGACGAAGAAATTGAAGAGTACTTAAGGGAAAATGCTGAAACCGTTTATCATCCGGCAGGCACCTGCAAAATGGGCGCGAAAGATGACCACACGGCGGTAGTCAATCCAGATTTAACATTAAAGGGAATTGAAAATATAAGCATTGCAGATGCATCAGTGATGCCCAAATTGATTGGCGGTAACACCAATGCACCTACGATTATGATTGCGGAAAAAGCAGCGGATATTTTTAATAAAAGACAAAAATAAACGGCTTAGCGCGTCAAGAGTGTTTCAAGCTCCTGACTGACTTTATCTACCGCTTTGGTACCGTCGATTTTAAAGTATTCACAATCACCTGCTGCCGCGGCACTGGCATAATAATCAACCAGTGGTTTAGTCTGCTCGTGATAAACGGCCAAACGACTTCGCACCGTTTCTTCTTTGTCATCATCACGGATAATGAGCGCCTCACCGGTAACATCGTCCTTGCCTTCTTCTTTAGGCGGATTATATTCAACATGATAAACCCGACCTGAAGCAGGATGCACACGGCGTCCACCCATGCGGTCCACAATTACATCATCTGGGACGTCAAATTCGATACAGTAATCAACATTGATATTTGCTTCTTTCATCGCATCCGCTTGTGGAATAGTGCGAGGAAATCCATCTAATAAAAATCCGTTAGCACAGTCTTCTTGTGCAATACGCTCTTTTACCAAGCCAATGATAATGTCATCTGAAACGAGTTGCCCCGCATCCATCACCTTTTTTGCAGCAAGTCCCATTTCGGTACCGGCTTTGATTGCGCTACGCAACATATCACCGGTTGAAATTTGCGGGATCCCAAATTTATTCATTAAAAATTGGGCTTGTGTTCCCTTCCCTGCTCCCGGAGCACCAAGAAGAATAATGCGCATTGAGCGTCCTCCACGTTCTAAAATCTAAGTCCGGTCAAACTGTACATCGTAGGTATTCGCATCACAAGTCAAAATGCGCAAGATTGGTCAGACTTTAGCCTAATGCCAATAAAAAAAGCCAAGATTGCATAAACAAACTTGGCTTTCCGCAAAACGGCTCAGTTTTTGTAACTTATTTAACTAAACTCGATAACAGGCTATTAAGATTATTGACGAAAGTAGCTGGCTCTTTCAGGCTACCTTGCTCACTCAATTTTGCTTGATCATAAAGGACGTTGGTCCATTGCTTGAACATTGCCTCATCCTGCACATCAGCGATTAACTTGATCAACTGGTGTTCAGGGTTAAGTTCAAAGTGATAGGTCGGCTCCGGAACTTCCTGACCGGCAGCCTGCATCAGTTTAGCCATTTGCGTTGTCATCCCATTTTCGGTAGCGACGATACAGGCCGGCGAATCCGTCAAGCGATGCGTAAATTTCACCTCTTCAACTTTATCGCCTAATGCAGATTTGACTCGCTCCAATACACCCTCAACGGCTTTCTCGGCATCTTCATGCGCTTTCTTGGTTTCTTCATCGTCCAGTTCGCTCAAATCCACTTTAGAGCTGGCAACAGACTGAAAAGACTTTTCCTCAAACTCAGTAAGATGAGACATCAGCCATTCATCTATGCGTTCGCCTAAAAGCAAGACTTCGATGCCTTTTTTGCGGAATATTTCCAAGTGAGGGCTGGTTCGTGCAGCCTGATAAGAGTCTGCTGTGACGTAATAAATTTTTTCCTGCCCTTCTTTCATGCGCGAAATATAATCAGCAAGCGACACATTTTGGTCGTTGTTCTCATTATGTGTAGACGCAAATCGCAGTAAACCGGCAATCTTGTCTTTATTACTGAAATCTTCTGCTGGACCTTCTTTTAATACGTTTCCAAACTCGCCGTAAAAACTTGCATACTTTTCAGGATCATTCTTTGCCATTCGCTCAAGCATGCCCAATACGCGTTTAGTGCAGCCCTGACGAATGGATTGTGTGATCTTATTGTCTTGTAGCAGTTCTCGCGATACGTTCAACGGTAAATCGTTTGAGTCAAGTAAGCCTTTCACAAATCGCAAGTACGTCGGCATAAACTGTTCGGCGTCGTCCATGATAAAGACGCGCTGAACATAAAGCTTCAAACCGTTTTGCTGGTCACGATTCCACAAGTCAAAAGGTGCTTTACTGGGGATATATAGCAATGATGTATATTCGGTTTTACCTTCAACCTTGTTGTGAGACCACGCAAGCGGGTCGGCAAAGTCGTGCGAAACGTGCTTGTAAAACTCTTTGTATTCATCGTCAGAAATGTCTGACTTATCACGTGTCCATAGAGCAGTTGCTTTGTTTATCGACTCCCACTTGCCAGGCTCTGCCGGAATTTTTTCACCATCAGGCCCTTCTCTTTCTGGCACTTCATCTTTAAAAAGCTGAACAGGAATACTTATGTGATCTGAATACTTTGTAATTATCGAGCGTAAACGCCAAGAGTCCAAAAATTCTTTTTCGTCTTCTTTCAAGTGCAGTGTAATTTTTGTCCCGCGGCTTTCTTTTTCGATATCACCAACAGCAAACTCGCCCTCGCCTTGCGATACCCATTGTACACCCTCAGATTTATCAACGCCTGCGGCGCGAGTGTCTACAGTAACCTTGTCTGCAACGATGAAAGCGGAATAAAAACCTACCCCAAATTGACCTATGAGTTGTGAGTCTTTCGCTTGATCACCTGATAATTGACTGAAAAAGTCCTTCGTACCAGATTTTGCGATGGTGCCAAGGTTAGCGATGACCTCTTCTTTGGTCATACCAATGCCGTTATCTTCAATGGTAAGTGTGCCAGCGTCTTTATCTACGCTTACTTTAACGTGAAGGTCGCCATCTCCCTCGTATAGCTCATTATTGGAAAGCGCTTTAAAGCGGAGTTTATCTGCTGCATCGGCAGCATTCGATACAAGTTCGCGAAGAAATATTTCTTTATTGGAATAAAGTGAGTGGATCATTAACTGAAGAAGTTGCTTTACTTCAGTTTGAAAACCATGCGTCTCGTGTTGGACAGTCTCAGCCATTGCCAAGGTTCTCCTCTAGAATTGGTTGTATGATTAACTAGACGAGTTAGATGTAGGGGCGTATGGCAGTGTTTTCAACTCATAAAATGTATTTAAAGTGAAATGAGTGAATAAACTGCCAGAAATCAGAATTGTCTACGGCCCGAGAACGCATGCGTTAGTGTATTTCCGTCGATGTACTCTAGCTCACCGCCAACCGGAACGCCGTGAGCAATTCGAGTCGCCTGAATATCTTGGGCTTTACACATCTGACCAATGTAGTGCGCAGTCGCTTCCCCTTCAACGGTAGGATTGGTAGCTAAAATAACCTCTTCAATAGATTCTTCGGCGAGCCGTTTTTTGAGGATGTCCAAACCTATTTCGTTTGGTCCAATGCCGTCTATTGGCGATAAATGGCCCATCAATACAAAGTATTTTCCTTTGTATTGTGAGGTCTGTTCTATTGCCAGGATATCCTGAGGCGACTCAACGATACATATTTGTGCCGTCTCAGCACGACTCGGATTGCTGCAGATGCCGCATACACTGCTTTCCGTAAAGGTTCGGCACTGCTCACAATTTTTCACGTGCTCCATAGCATCATGCAAGGCTTCACTGAGCTTTAGTGCGCCGTCTCTGTTGCGCTCCAGTAAGGTAAAGGCCATACGCTGAGCGCTTTTTGCGCCGACGCCTGGAAGACACTTTAAAGCTGAGATGAGCTCGCTGATGAGCGGACTGAATGACATATAGCAAACCAATTAAATTGAAAACATCCCTAGAATATCATTCATCCACAAGATAGACGACACGCAAAGGGAAATTTCATTTAAATGTGATATTGAGCGCTCAAAGTCTGAGTGATGATGGACGCTTGCACAGGCTTGCTGTACAGATATCCTTGAAAATACGAACAATTCATTTCTAGTAAGCGCTCAGCGTGAGCCTGGGTCTCAACTCCCTCTGCAACAACAGATAAGTTTAGTTTTTTAGCAAGACTGATAATTGTCTCGCAAATACCTAAATCGGTATCATCATCTAGCATTTTGAATACAAAGCTTTGATCAATTTTGAGCACATCCAGGGGAAAAGCCCTGATATAAGACAAGCTAGAGAAGCCTTTACCAAAATCATCCAAACAAAGTTTAATACCCAAAGCTTTTAACTGAGAAACCGTGTCAATCGCGGCTTCATCATTGATAAGGACCGATTCAGTAATTTCCAATTCCAAATATTGAGCTTCTATGTCGTAACGACTAAGACAACTTTCAACTGATTTTGCCAGTGAGGGAGTAAATTGAATGGCAGAAATATTGACTGAAACAGACATTTTCGGCGCAATCTTCTGCCATTTAGCCAGTTGTGCGCAGGCTGCGTCTAAGACCTTATCTCCCATTGGAATAATGAGCTTGGTTTTTTCTGCCAGCGGAATAAAGTGATCTGGAAAAACGAGTGTACTACTGCCGTCTTCATTGGGGCGATTCCATCTGACAAGCGCCTCTGCGCCAACATATTTCCCAGTATTGCCACACACTTTAGGTTGGTAGTAAACCTCTATCTCATCATTTTCAATGGCATCTCTAAGCGCAACCTCATTCTGAAATTCTTTTTGAAGTTCCTCTTCCAAAAACTTGGAATAAAACCGATAGCTATTTCTTCCTTTGCGTTTGCATTCTCGCATCGCGGTATCAGCACGTCGATAAAGACTCGGCGCATCTTCACCATCCAAAGGATAAATTGCCACGCCAATACTTGCTGTCAAATTGAAGGTTTTCTCGTCTAAAACCCAGTTCTCAGTAAAAAAGCTTAAAAGTGACTTGCAGTATTCCTTTACGTAAGCCCCATCAAAAATATCTGTAAGTAAAATAACAAATTCATCTCCGCCTGGGCGGCATACGGTATCGCCCTCGCTAACAAAGCGTTGAAGTTTATTGCCAATCTCTATCAGCAAATTATCACCTGCCAGGTAGCCATGCTTGTTGTTGATGCTTTCAAATCCATCTAAATCAATCATGAGTAAACAGCATTTGCTTTTATCACGCTGGCACTTATTTATTTCCTGTTGCGTCCTGTCGAGTAGCAACAGTCTATTGGGTAAAGCAGTTAAGTTATCCAAGGTTGCAAGACGAACCATTTTGGCTGACGCTACTTTTGCTTCTGTCACATCGTGAAAGACTATAATGGCGCCAATGACATCCCCTTCGTTATTAGTAATAGGCGCAGCTGAATCCTCAATATCCAAAATATCACCATCAGCCTTGATAAGTTGAGTATCTAAAGGCATTTGTACAACGGTTCGTTCGCGCAAAGCAAGACGGATTGGATTAGTAAGGGTATCGCCGGTGTAGGCGTCTTTAATATTCATGACATTTTCAATAGGCAAGCCCACAGAATCTTTTGCTACGCAGCCTAGCAGATTCTCTGCAATCGGATTGATAAAGGTCACTTTACCAGTAAGGTCGGTGGCAATTACACCGTCGCCAATTGATTGCAAAGTAACATCAAAACGATCTTTGTCTTCTTTTAATCGAATTTCTTCTGACTTTCTGTCGGTGATATCGGTAATGACGATAATGAACCCGTCTACGCCGGAGAAAGGTTTTTCTGCTATAAAAGAAAGCTGCGCATACTGCCTGCGCCCTTTGTTCGGCTCAAAGGCAAGTTCCGCAATACTGTTTCGACCTTTTAAAACGGATTGTATGTTGGGCAAGATTTGTGCGTATTCATCATGACTAAACAGGGTTGATAAAAATAGGTCTTTTAATTCATTAGCATTCAGTCCAAACCATAAGCCTTCAGAATCATTACTATAAATATTGACAAGCTCATTGCTCCAGTAAGAAACAAATACCGGCAAGGTAGACATCAAGCGCGCCAGTTCGCTAGTGGCATGAACAAGCTGTCTCGTGCGCTTAATGGCGGTAAGTTGGGTCTGTACACGAGTGCGTAAAATACCCGGATGAATAGGTTTGGTTATAAAATCTATACCGCCCATATCAAGCGCCGCAATTTCAGTTTCAGGGTGGCTATCTGCAGTAACGAAGATAATGCAAATATGTGCGTAATCCGGATGCTTTTTGATTTCTTTGCATACCTCAATACCGTTCATATTTGGCATTTGTATGTCCAGTAGTATTAAGTCAGGAATTTCTCTTTGAACGATAGATAAGGCAAGTTCACCGTCTTTTGCAACAAAGACTTGGCCCAGACTGTGAATCGTTTCAGACACAAGTTTGATGGTGCTAGGCACATCTTCTACGATTAGTATCTTTAGCTCCATATCAGGAGCTGGCTTTTGGTGCATTGCTATTCCTTTTTCGTCAACCTCAACATGTTGCTATGGTCGATACTTACTAAAGATTTATAACTATACTTTAGTATAATTACGCAGTTTATCTTAAGGCGCAGCAAAATTACAAAGAATTATTTTAGAATGCTCTATGGTTTTTGTGATGTGTTTAAGTATTTACTTGCCTTTATTTCCTGTTTTTTCGATTTAACTTTTGCTGCGCTATTTCCGATATATCAGCATTGGGGCATCTCAAACTAAACATCATTGCGAATACTATGAAAAGAAATGCAAGTGTGACAAATACCGAATATAAATTTTCCAAGGCTCAACGTTTGATATCATCAACCGATGCGAGAGGCGTTATTACTCATTGCAATGATGATTTTGTTGAAGTGAGCGGGTTTACGCGCGACGAGTTAATTGGCAAAAACCATAATATTGTAAGACATCCAGATATGCCAAAGGCCATATTCAAAGAAATGTGGGACACCTTAAAACAAGGTCAAGTCTGGATGGGTTTAGTTAAAAATAGACGAAAAAATGGCGATTACTACTGGGTATCAGCCTTTGTCACCCCAATTTTCGAAAACAACAAAATTGTGGGTTTCGAATCAGTTCGAATCAACGCAAGCGAAGAAGAGAAAAACCTTGCTGAAAATGCCTATTCGCGGGTTAAAGCGAATAAGCCTGCGCGGTCTGCAAGCGAACTAACTACACACTTTGCTGGCCAGCTCATTCCTTACTTTCTTATTGGACTGGCGGCCCTTGCGGCAATCAAATTCGCGACTAATGATACACTTGCCTCATTCCTGAGTTTTGCATTCATCATTTTTGCTGGTGTAATGTCTCTATGGTTTCGGAACAAGGACATGCAGGACATTCTCGACAACTGTCCTCATTCATATTCCAATCAAACAGTAGCACATACTTACTTTAGGGATACAGGCTTAAAAGCGCGAGTAAAACTGGCACTAAATTGTGAGCAAGCCAGAAGCCGTACGGCACTTACACGAATTGGCGATTCTCTTTCAACGCTATCAGTCATTGCAAAAGAAGGGCAATCCTCTGTTGCCAGTACGAATCAAGCAGTTACGCAACAAGAAAAAGCCACCCAACAAATTGCTGAAGCAATCAGTCAAATGTCGCAAGCTATTTCGCAAGTGGCGATGAGCATTGAAACAAGCGCTAACAAAACCAATGAATCCAGTGAAACGGTAAGCAACAGTTTACACAACGCCGATTTGGCTACCGCTGCGATTCAGTCCTTAAAAGAGTCGGTTGAGCTAATCGCCAAAACGGTTGAGGCGCTTGCCAATTCAACAAGCCAAATTGGCAACGTTACCAGCACCATTTCTGACATCGCTGAACAAACCAACCTCTTAGCCTTAAATGCGGCTATTGAAGCCGCGCGAGCAGGTGAACAAGGCCGAGGATTCGCAGTTGTAGCCGATGAAGTCCGCTCACTGGCAAATAGAACGCGTGAATTAACAGAAGAGATCCATCAAATCATCAGCGAATTGACTGAGCGCTCAACAAAAGCAGTTAGCGCGTCTCAGGGTGGCGTTAAAACGGCAAATGAAGGAATTTCCATTGTTCAAAGAACTCAAAATGACCTAATGATCATTTCACAAGCCATGGACGCCATTCATAGCATGACCGTTGATATGGCTGGCGCGGTAGAAGAGCAAAGCACTGTGTCAGAACATATCGATCAACAAATCGCGAATATTGCAAACTCTGCCACCGACACTCGCAACAACGCCAATCAGTCGCTTGAGACCACAAATAAGCTAAGCGCCACCGTAGGTGAGCTAAACTCACTTGTGCGGCGTTTTCAAATATAAACGTAAAGAATGGAAAAAGGGCATCGATGATGTCCTTTTAAAACGTGTAATAGTCGACCTCTTACCCGCATAATAAAAAGTAGACGTAGAGTTAGTCTAATTAAAACGATCTTTACCATTGAACGTTTCTTGATTCAGACTCTTTTTTGCAGTTTGACAATCCTAATTACTATTTTAAAGATAAATAACATATAACTGTATATTTATACAGTTAAAGTATGCTATTGTTTGTCTAAAATTCAATTATCGATATATATGAGCCTTTTCAATCGACATTAGTGATCGGACTGTCTTTTTATAATTGATAAGGAAAAGTAATAGACTGCGATGCAAGACAAACTGATACAAAAACTTGAAATTCTTTCAGATGCAGCTAAGTATGATGCTTCATGTGCAAGCGGTTCGGCAGGTAAGCGAAAGGCCGGTAAAACCGATAAAACTGGTATAGGCTCGCTTACAGGTGGTTCGGGTATATGCCACAGTTTTACCCCTGACGGACGATGTGTGTCGTTATTGAAGATTTTGATGACAAACTACTGTATCTACGATTGTCATTATTGCATCAATAGAGTGTCAAGTAGCGTTCGTCGTGCCCGTTTCACTGTAAAAGAAACGGTAGATTTGACATTGAATTTCTACAAGCGCAATTATATTGAAGGCTTGTTTCTTAGTTCTGGAATTGTTGGCTCTCCGGATCTTACTATGGAAAGCATGGTGCGTATTGCAAAATCCTTGCGTATTGACCATGGATTTAAGGGATATATTCATCTTAAGACGATTCCCAATGCCTCACCTGAACTGCAAACGGAAGCTGGCTTGTACGCCGATCGGCTTAGCATCAATGTAGAGATGCCGACGCAACCTTCATTAAACAAATATGCGCCAGAGAAGGACCTAGGTGCGATCCATGGCTCAATGAATACGTTAAAAGACAAAATAGCCGAACATAAAGCAGATAAATCGTATTCTGGTAAACGTCCTCCTAGTTTTGCTCCTGGCGGACAGTCAACTCAAATGATTGTAGGAGCTGACGATTCAAGTGATAAAATCATTTTAAAAACGAGCGTTAATCTTTATAAGCAACAAAAACTGCGTCGAGTTTATTACTCTGCATTCTCGCCGATACCAGATGCTTCTGAGGTCTTGCCACTTAAGCCAGCGCCATTGATGCGCGAGCATCGTCTTTATCAGGCTGACTGGTTATTACGCTTTTATGGATTTAATCTCGATGAAATATTGCAGAATGACATGCTTGATATGGAGCATGATCCTAAACTTGCATGGGCCTTACGCAATCGTCATGTATTTCCAATTGATTTAAACAAAGCCGACAAACAGCTTTTGTTACGAGTGCCGGGGCTTGGTGCTCGCACCGTACAAAAAATTCTGGCAATTCGTCGATATACAAAACTCAGTTGGGTCGACCTCACCAAAATGCGTTTACCATTACAAAAATTGAAACCTTTCATTAGTGTAAGTGACTATCTACCCGCTATTCATTTGCTCGATAGCGCACATTTTGAGCTGCAGTTCAAACAGCCGAAGCAGTTTGAGCTTTTCGCTACGTAAGTTAATAATCATTAGATGAAAACCATTTCAATTACTTCGGTACCTGGATACGACGAGTGGCGTATAGCATCAAGAGCGTGTTTAGCGCAATCCATCCCGCCGGAGGAGATTATTTGGCAAAGCTCGCAATCAATACAGGACGATCTGTTTGGCGATAACGGACAAACAACAAAGGTGTATGAACCAAAAGCAACTCATAGTATTCCCAAATCAGTCTTGGCGCTTTTTAAATATGCGTTGTGCCATAAGGATGCTAGCCGCTTTGCATTGTGCTATCGGGTTTTGTGGCGAGTGATATTCGAGAATAGAAACCTCATTCAGTTAAAAACTGATAACGACATTCTGCGGCTCAATGCTTTAGTCAAAGCGGTAAAACGGGATGCATATAAAATGAGCGCTTTTTTGCGATTTAGGAAGCTTGTAATCGAAGAACAAGAGCACTTTGTGGCTTGGTATGAGCCGGAACATTTTAGCTTGGAAATTAAACTTAATTTCTTTCAAACTCGCTTTAAAAATATGCGGTGGTCAATACTTACGCCTTATCGTGCAGCTCATTGGGACACAGAAAATCTCACATTGGGAGATAACCCTGATTCAAGCGCATACCCTGATGACGACCAGATTGAAAAATATTGGCTCACATATTACGCCAATATATTTAATCCCGCCCGTATTAAAAAAAGCGCGATGTTAAGCTCAATGCCCAAAAAGTACTGGAAAAATATGCCTGAAACAGCACTGATTGAAGATATGATAAATAAATCAAATGCGAGAGCCCGAAAAATGATACTTGATGGAAAAAAAAGCTAGTTTTTTCACATACTCACTGTCCAGACTCTACATTGATCAAGAGTGTGCGTTTATAGCCTTATCTCGATTAATCGGGAGCGTTTGTTTTAAAACGGCATTTTGAAGCCTGGTGGTAAGTTCATTCCACCCGTGACTGAGGACATTTTCTCTTGACTGGCTTCTTGTACACGTCTTACCGCATCATTTATTGCCGCCGCCACTAAATCTTCCAGCATATCTTTATCGTCAGCCATCAGTGAGTCATCCACATCTACTCGACGCACATTGTGATTGCAGGTCATGATAACTTTTACCATTCCCGCTCCAGACTCACCTGTTACTTCTAACTCAGCCAGCTCTTCTTGCGCTTTTTTCATGCGCTCTTGCATTTGCTGAGCCTGCTTCATCATGTTACCCATGCCACCTTTGAACATGTTGACCTCTCTGTTAATAATTGAAATTCACAATAAAATCTTATCTTTACCTTGATGTGATGGACTCAGGTATCACACGTGCATCAAACGCTTTTTTAAGCTCCTGAATGGAAGCGTCTGTTTCGACAATATTCTTTGCATACTCAAGTCGCATTGCATCTATCTGTTGCTGAAGCTCATAAGGCGAATTTGATACGTTTGCATACTGCACAGTAACTTCAATCTCTTGCCCATACTGGTCTTTGAGCGCCTGACGAATAGATTCTACACTCGACTTCTCATTAAGGTGGTGATGTGATTCGTTTATTTCAACGATCATTTGCTTATTCTTTATGCCCGACGAGCGCCCATGAATGAGTAATTGTCTTGCCAAGCCCCGAACATCCAGAGCGTCCACAAACTGACTCCACTTATCGATTTGAGCGGCACGTTCTAGCTTTTCACCGTTTTTAAGATAGGCGCTTAATTCAAAGTCCTTGTTACTGCTGATGGTATCAGCGTCAAGTGCTTGAGATGGCTCAACTGCGTTTTGAGCGCTTTCTTGCGCCTCGTCGTTTGAAATGTGTTCATCCTCATCGCTTGTATCAGCAAGAGCGATGGCGGCTTCATCCTTTACTAATTCATCTTTAGACGATATTTGTTCAGTCTCAGGAGACTTCGACGCGTGCGATTCTGTTTTTGAAACGGGTTCAGAGGCTAAAATTTCCTGCTCATAATCATTAAGCTCATCCGCTAAATTAACTAAATCTTGTATATCGGACCCTGCAACGTCATCGTTTGATTCGTTATTTTCAGACAAGCTTTGCGCGCTTGTGTAACTGTCGGAATGGACTTGTCCTGATGAATCAATCGTCTCATCCTGCTCTGGAGGAAGGTTCAGTTCTTCATCGCTGGCAACAGGAGCCTGTTCACTGACCCATTCGGGCACGTCATTATTTGTGCTTGACTGCGGCTGTTCTAAAGCGACTTCCGGCTGTTTTTGTGCTGATTGTTGTGCTAATTTGTGCCGATTCAGCTCTTCTGAAGCTTCGTGATCTTCAGATTTTTCCGCGCTTTGACTATTTTGAATATCTTTGTGGTTTTCAGCAGTCTCTGCTTTATCTATTTCAGCGTTTTTTTTTAACTGCGATGCAGGCCTAATTTCGTTGGTAATACCGTCGCTGGTAATATCGTCTTCTTCAGCATGGCTTAAATCACTGAGATCCAAGTTCACATTTTGCGCCGGACTAAAAGCAAGCATGCGCATAACAGTCATATGCAAGCCGGTAAGAGCATCAGGTGCATAAGGTAAGTCTCGCTTGCCATTCAATCCAATTTGATAAAGAAGCTGAATATGTTCAGGTGAAACAGACTTGGCAAGGGTATAAACAGGTTTGGCGTGGCTAGTCTCAAGCTTACAAACGTCAGGCACAATTTGAGTTAGTGCAATCTGGTGCAATAATGCAAGAAGCTGAGATAATACTTGTGAATAATCTGGCGATTCGGCCGTAATTTGCGCAAGTTGTTCCATTGCGTTATTGGCATCACGTTCACATATGTATTTCACTAAGCGTAATACTTGATTCTTATCCAGTAAACCCAGCATATTGACAACCGTTGCCAAGCTTACTTTATTGTTGCCCTGTGCAATGGCTTGGTCGGTCAGGCTCAATGCATCCCGCATACTTCCCGCAGCTGCGCGCGCGATTTGAGAAAGCCCCTGCTCTTCAAACGCGATATTTTCCTCATGTAGAATATGCGAAAGTTGCTTTTGAATCTGTTCGCGACTCAGCGCTTTTAAACTGAATTGCAAACATCTCGATAAAATGGTGACGGGAAGCTTTTGTGGGTCAGTTGTAGCAAGCAAAAATTTAACGTGCTCTGGTGGTTCTTCGAGCGTTTTTAATAGCGCATTGAAACTATGCTTTGATAGCATATGCACTTCGTCAATTAAATAGACCTTATACTTTCCTCGAGTGGGACGGTACTGAACGTTGTCCAGTAACTCTCGAGTATCTTCTACTTTGGTACGAGAAGCCGCATCAATTTCCAGTAAATCGACATAACGGCCGTCACTTATATCCCTGCAGGTGTCACACTTTCCGCAGGGATTAGCGCTTTGTCCCTCTTCGCAATTTAGCGATTTTGAAAAAATTCGCGCAATAGTCGTTTTTCCGACACCGCGCGTACCCGTGAATAAATACGCATGATGCAGCTTATTGTTTTCAAGTGCGTTGGTGATCGCATCTACGACATGCTGCTGCCCCACCAATTCCGAAAAATTCTGAGGACGCCATTTTCGAGCAAGGACCTGATAGCTCATGAATATTTAATCACCGTCGAATTCACACAAAGCAAAGGGTTTTATATTAGCGTCTTTTAAGCGTTGCTCGCCACCAATATCTGGCAGTGAAATAATAAAACCTGCATGGTCTGCTATCCCGCCAAGTCGGCGAATTAAATTAGCGGTGGCTACCATGGTGCCGCCTGTGGCAAGCAAATCATCGATCATTAATACATTGTCGCCCGCTTCAATTGCGTCTTTATGAATTTCGAGTTCATCTGTTCCATATTCAAGTTCGTATGATTCAGATATCGTTTCTCTTGGTAATTTGCGAGGTTTTCTTACCGGTACAAAACCCACACCAAGTTCCAATGCGAGTGGCGCACCAAATAAAAATCCACGGGCTTCAGTCCCTACTATTTTATCAAATTTAATATGGGCGTAATTTGCTTTTAATAAATCAATACAAGCCTGAAAGGCATCATGACGTGATAACACACTGGTTACGTCACGAAACATTATCCCGGGTTTTGGATAGTCTGGAATAGTGGTTACTGCTTGCTTTATGAGCTCAACTGTCACGAGTAGTCCTTGTGTGTAGAATTATTATGCTAATGACTAAAAAAGAAAACATACCATCCGGCTAGTATGTGAAGCAGCGGGAATGCGACCAAGGCCCCCACAATACCGAAAAAATACCACCAATTGAATGCTTCTTTATGTTCTTCGTTATTCGCCATCGAATGCTTCCTAACACCAATAAAAAAAGAGTCGGAATACTACTGTATTTGGGCCAAAAAAAACAGGTGTATATGTGCAAAGGCTGTAAATTTAGCTGAGCAAACACATCCATTTATAAGCTCTAGGATCACCAATGCATTCAATAGGAATAATCTATTACAAAAGGCAAATGCGTATAGCCACAGTGTTTTCGCTTTTCGTCAACATAAAACCGGGTGTTAATGTCTGTTCCCAGTACAACATTGGCATCAAATAACGAAAAACGAATAGGCTCTTTAAAATAACAATTCGCCTGAATGATATTTCGCCAGATACCCTCTTCTTTTGCTTTTAATGTTTTGCTTCCTTTATCAATCATAGAATACGTCTGATGCTGTTTTTCGTGCGTTAATAGCGTAAACGTACTGGGCGTATTGCGATTATCGTCTACACTTAATGTGAGCTGAGCTGCCATACCTGAAAACAAGTAATGAGCAAAACCAGCCATTTGTCGATGCTCTTTTCTAACATCGTTTTGGATTAATAGCGCCTGATTCCCCCCATCGACAATAAAAACGCCGTTTTCTCCAATTACTTCCAAGTTAACGGAATCGTCCTCTCTGGAATAAAGCAGTGCAGTTGTCTCATCCACGCCGACACTCAGTCTTGTTTTTGTAAATAAACTCAAGGCAATAAGCCTCGCCTCTCTATCCCTCTCTGAAAAATGCGTATCGACTGTGCCTAAGTCGAAAAGACCCGAACCACCTGTGGGCAGATAAGTGACATCGTCA
Source organism: Ningiella ruwaisensis (assembly GCF_004798935.1). Taxonomy (GTDB): domain Bacteria; phylum Pseudomonadota; class Gammaproteobacteria; order Enterobacterales; family Alteromonadaceae; genus Glaciecola; species Glaciecola ruwaisensis. Next base: position 329,772 of record NZ_RAHT01000006.1, read on the forward strand.
GGCTGTAAAGCATTTTCGCAAGACTCCATCGCACAGCGCTGGCTTGGTGCAAAAGCAGGAAAAACACCTCGTTTAATCGCTTGCTCGCTTGTTCCACTAGAAATCATCGGAATAGGTCGTTGCTCATAAACGCGACCTGCATGCACTGCCGCTCCTGCGCTTGTGCCGCCTACTATCATTTTATTTAATCTGACTCTATCGCTTACTGCCTTCCAAAAGTCTGAAAAGTCAGTCCCATCCAAAATCAAACTAGCCAGTGTTTTGCTTTGATCACCACCGTTAAAAAACAATCCGTGACTAGAACGCACGAGTTCTAATAGCTTTTCAGGTTGCTCACAATAATGCTTTTGTGTTTTGATTAGCGTCGGATAAACTCTCGCTCTGTCATAAAGGTCAAAACGGGCTCTGACTTCATCCAAGCGCTCACATATATTTGGCACTTCTGTTTTTTTGGCAAGCGCGTAAGCCATGCTTTGATCCACAGGAAACCAAACAGCTTCAATATCTAGCGATTCGAATACTGATTGGTAAAAATCCACCACCTCGAAAGGATCGCGTGAAGATGCTGTTGAAAATAATATGACAGGCTTTTGTTCTTGTTGCATCGCCTTGCGATATGCTTGGGCGACAAAGCGATGGTAAATCTCCTTAGATGAGGTGTTTTTTGTTAGCGGAACGCTTGCCAACTCCTTTAATCGTTTGCCATTACTGTCTAGCTGAACAAGTTCCATATGATCAAGAAAAGCAAAATAAGCAGCGTCAGGTAAGGCATTTAGCTTTTCATAGAGATCTAGTTCGTCTAATGCATCGAATAAAGCGTTTTTTGACAGGACGTCCTTAGGTAGCTCGTCATTTCCTAACTTTTTCTCCAGCAACAAAACAATGTTCAGTAAAGCATCGCCACCCTCTTTTACCCAAGATTTTTTAATCGTTTCTTTAAGACTGTTTAGCTGAGCTTGAGTAAATTGGTATAGGATTTCACTACGCAAATTCTTCGCTTCAAGTGTCGAACTACAATTTTGAAGAGATAAACTGGAACATGTATGCAGCGCGCCGCCGGCAAGCATGATCTGAAACTCATTCTCATTTTTTATGTCTGTTCCAGCTAAACATGATGCCGCAGTAGTAAGTGATAAAATCAAAAAGTTCCTGACAAGCGCTGTATAATTTCTACCCATAAAATATCTAATCCTAAACGAGTAAGCTATGACATAAAGTGGAAACAATGTCACAAATTTTGATGATTGACATTTATTTACACTAGTGATAATTCTGTTAATAAGTCAACCGCTAGCAAACTTTATTTTCACCTTAGATTTTGTTGCTAGCGTAGTGCTATAACGCCCGATTGATTTTTCATTGTTTTAATCACCAGGCTCTCGGATTGGACACGGAGTAAAACCAAATATTTGGTTTACACACAATACTATGATTAAAAAAGCGCCTAATTTAAGCGCCTATCGATATCAAAACTACTATTTGTCGGAGTGGTTCGACGAATAGCCTTCCTTTGGTTTTTTCAACGCTCAGTTGTTTACAGCCAAGTTACCATTATTGCGACTACATGCATTACTTTAACTCAGTCTTACAAGGTTAATTCGTAATATAGGTTCAAATACATTTTAGCTGTTTTGGCAGGTTTTCACTGAGTCTCGCTCGCTTTTAAACCAACTAATTATGCATATTTTGTTCTTTTTAGAGGAAAATTTATGAAATTTCATGCCAAAACCACCGCATTAGCAATTGCACTTGCTCTTAGTCATTCCGCTTACTCACAAAGTAACGATATTCAAAACAATAACGATGCTGATGAAAGTGCAAACGACACAAAAGTTGAAACAATAAATATAACCGGATCAAATATACGCGGCGTTGACCTTGAGGGAGCGCAGCCACTTACTGTAATCAGCGCTCAAGACATACAACGTTCAGGTGTAAATACCTTGACCGAATTGATGCGCACTGTCAGTCAAACCCGTGGTGGAACCAGTTCATTCACCACAGCACAAAGCGGTGCAACATCTACCAGTACACCTCCCGGACAAGCTACAGCGGCGCTTCGCGGGATGGGGCCCTCATCAACTTTGACTTTGATTAACGGCAGAAGAGTGGCTGCCAGTTCATTCGCGTCAGGTACCGAAAACTTTGTTGATATCAACAGCATCCCCCTTTCTGCCATCGAGCGGATCGAAATACTCGCAAGCGGCGCATCGGCAATTTACGGTGCCGACGCTGTTGCGGGCGTTATCAACTACATTTTAAAAGATGACTTTCAAGGTTTCGAATTAAGTGGGCAATACAGCCAGTCTGAAGTGTCGGCAAATGAGTCTGAAATCAGTTTACAAGCGTTTTACGGGATGGAACTAGGCGAGGGCAACTTGTCAATATTTGCCGATTATTTTGACCGTCGCGCTATTCGCGCGACCAGCCGAGAAACCACGGCAACGCCTATCCTGGAAAGTAGTTATTCCTACCTGCCTAAAAACACACCAAATATTTATTTTAATTCAGTGCGTTCTGGCAACGAAATCGGTAATCCGAACTGTGCAGATGATTTGGTCATTACCGAATTGGGTGAAGAAATTTGTGCCTATTACGGCAATGAAGATGATTATTTGGAGACACCCCTAGAAAGTGCGTCTTTAGGTTTTATCTACAACACCCGATTTGGGGACATAGATTTTAATACCGACTTTATGTTCTCCAGTAGTTCATCGACGTCAATTTCTACACCAGCTCCAATAAATCAAATAAGCGATAGAGAGGGGCCGTTTGTTGATGAGTCTGTTTTAGCGTTTTTGTCTGAGGATTTTGTAACTGAAGCTGAGCTTTATATCGACCCCTTTACCACGCCTGCGGGAAGAGAGCTATTTGGCTTTGCATTTGACGCACGCTTCTCAACGCCGAGAACCGTTGAAATCGACACCAAATCAGCAAGGCTTGTTTCCCAGCTTAGTGGCGTGATAAATGATTGGGATTGGCGTAGCGGTATTCTCTTGTCACGCTCTGAGTCTGAACAAGTGGCGAGCGCCGGCATTTATAATCGCTATCAGTATCACGCTGGCATCGCTGGGGAGTTATGCGCAGATGGGAGCATCGCCAATTATGATGAAGCTAGCGATACTCTCTCTTGTGCAGGTTCCACGCTTTTGGGTATGTATAACCCATTTGATCCACGCTCGCCCGAGAACTTGGCCATTTTGCAACGCTCTCAAGCCTTTCCAACGCGCGATGGTACAAGTGAGCTTTATGGCCTTGATGGCAGCATAAGTGGAGAGTTACTAGAGCTTAATGGACGTATGGTCTCTGCGGCTTTTGGCGCGGAAATCAGGAGAGAAGAGATTTCTGATGTGCCTTCACTTGATGCTCGCGCCAGACTGGAAAATGGCTACCTGGTAGATGTGTTTGGTTTTGGCTCCAGCTTTTCTGAGGCGTCACGCACTCAGTGGGGTGCCTATGCTGAATTTCAAATTCCACTTAGCGACATTTTAGAAGTTAATCTTGCTGGTCGATTTGACGACTATAACGATTTTGGCAGCAGTTTTAATCCTAAAGCGAGTTTTAGTTTACGTCCGAGCGACAACATCGTCATTAGGGGCTCATGGTCAACCGCATTTAGAGCACCATCGTTAACCCAAGCGGGTGTTCAACTTCGCACAACACGTGCCGATTTTGACTGCGGCGCAAATCAAACTATAGCTGAATTGTATTGCGAAGGGGACAATCTTATCCGTGGCAACAATGTGCTTGAGCTAGGTAATCCCAATCTGCAACCTGAAGAATCAGAATCTTACAGTCTCGGTTTTGCCTACAGCCCTACAAAGAATACCGATATCACAATTGATTATTGGGCGTTTGAGCATGAGGATTTGGTCGACACAAATATGACTGGGGTGCTAGCAGCAGCGCTTACTGATGAAAGCCTGCGCCACTGCGGACTGGTTCCAGAGGGCGAAACAGGAATAAGCTACGACCCATTCCTTTGTGATTATACTGACTCACAAGGACGCACTATCGAAGATGCAGGCGCGAATTTAAACGAGATTTTGGAAGAGTGGGTTTTCTTTGAACAACCTCGCTTTGAAGAGCTTCCGCTATTTAGAGATCACGTTTTATTACTCGATAATACTGGCACTCAAGAACTCAGCGGAATAGATATCTCTTTATTTCATGCCTTTGAATTAGAATTGGGCGACTTGGAACTTTCCTTTGACGGCACACGTTACATCAGCTTTGAGCGCAACATTCCAGGCTCAGATCAAATCGAGCAACTAGCGGGCAGTTGGCGATATCCTAAAACAGTGGCAAATGCAGAAGTGTTTTACGTTACAGACGATTGGTTTGCCGGCTTTACCCTATTTATTACGGGCAGCTATCAAGATGATATAGACGCATTACGCAGCCGAGAAATAGACGAACTAATCGCTTTAGGTGAGATTACCGAAGATAATCAATCCCGTGAAGTGGATACTTGGACCACATTGGATTTTAGCGCGGGTTATTATTTTAAAAATGTGGATTTGCGTCTGCGTATAGAGAACCTGCTTGATGAAGATGCGCCGGTGTCCTACGGCTCTGCGCGAGGATATGATAGCTTTAATCATGATCCCTTCGGCCGTCGCTTTACGGTATCGGCCACCTATCGTTTTTAAACAAGCAGCAAGTTCATGATATTTGACATACATTAGGAAAATTGATGTCTGAAAATGAGAAGTTAACTGGCGATAACAAGGCAAGCAGCGAGGCTAGACGATTGAGTAAAATGCCTGATGCATTTGTCATTTTATTTATTGTGATTCTATGTGCTGGACTGCTTACTTATGTGCTCCCCGCTGGAAGTTTTGTCACCCATACGGTCGAAAAAACTGTAAATGGTCAGCTTACGCAACGCACTTTAATCAAGCCAGATAGCTTTTCCTTTTCAGACAAAAGGAATAGCAATGGTGCAGCTTTATTTGATACAGGCGATCAAATTGGCTTAATGAATTACGCATTTGAGGGCTTAGTATCAGGTAATAAATACGGCTCTGCCGTTGGAGTGGTAGCGTTTATTCTAATTGTTGGTGGAGCATTTGGTGTTGTTATGCAAACTGGCGCTATAAATAACGGCATATTAGCGCTTATTGATAAAACCAAAAGCTCCCAGGTTTTAATCATCCCGCTTCTGTTTACCCTTTTCTCCTTGGGAGGAGCCGTATTTGGAATGGGAGAAGAGGCAATTGCCTTCTGTATTGTCCTCGTGCCGTTGATGATAGCCCTCGGATATGATGCGATAACGGGCGTGTTAATCACCTACGTTGCGACTCAAATTGGTTTTGCAACGAGCTGGATGAATCCTTTTTCTGTTGCCATTGCTCAAGGTATAGCAGACGTGCCGCTTATGTCTGGGCAAGGATTCAGAATGATTTTATGGCTGGTATTTACCCTTATAGGTTTAGGATTCACGCTCTGGTATGCGTATCGAATCAAATTACGGCCAGAAACATCCTATAGTTTATCAAGTAATGAATATTTTAAAGATAAACAAAAAACGCTAAAAACAAACTACACTTATATAGACTCACTGATATTGCTGGTGTTTTTTGCCGGGCTTGCCTGGGTAATTTGGGGCGTTGTTGCGCACGCGTATTATATCCCTGAAATTGCCACGCAATTTTTCTGTATCGGCCTGGCCTGTGGTTTTATCGCGATGATAGGCAAGCGTATGAGTGCTAACGGTTTATCAGAAGCTTTTCAGCAAGGCGCTAAAGACTTACTACCAGCAGCACTCATTGTTGGTATGGCAAAAGGAATTGTATTGGTGCTCGGGGGCGACGATGTTACCGAGCCATCAGTGTTAAATACGCTTTTATTCTATGCCAGTAATGCGATCGGCGAAACCAGTTCTTACGTGAATGCTAGCGCCATGCTTATCTTCCAGGCGACATTTAATTTTTTTGTGGCGTCAGGCTCCGGACAAGCGGCAATCACTATGCCGCTAATGGCCCCACTTTCTGATTTGGTCGGATTAAACAGACAGATTGCAGTGCTGGCCTTTCAGCTTGGCGATGGACTAAGCAATATTATCATTCCAACCTCGGCATCCTTAATTGGTTGCTTGGGCGTCGCAAGAATTGATTGGAGTATCTGGTTCAAATTTATCTGGCGACTCTTTACACTACTAATAATTGCTGCACTTGTTACCATGTGGATCGCAGTTGCAATAGGATTAAGTTAATTAATGTTTATTACTTTAATAAAACAGGCGCAGGTATTTTCTCCTGCTCCGCTTGGTATATGCGATGTATTGATTGCCAACAATAAGATACAGGCGATTGAAGCAAGTGAAAAAAACGCATTTACGAGTATTGAAGATGGAAAGCTTGCTCACGTTATTGATGCCCAACATCACTATCTGGTGCCTGGGTTCATTGATTCACTCGTGCATATTAGTGGTGGCGGCGGCGAAGGTGGGTTTCATACTCGCACTCCTGAAATGCCCTTACAGGATGCAATAAATGCGGGAGTAACCACCATTATTGCAGGTTTAGGTACTGACTCTACGACTCGAACACTGAGTGATATGCTGGCAAAAGCACGAGCGCTCAAACACTATGGTTTGAGCGTTTATGCTTATACGGGTTCATATCATTATCCGGCAAAAACAATCACCAATAGCATTACTGACGATATTATGCTGATTGAGGAGTTTATTGGTTTAGGCGAATTGGCTATTGCTGATCATCGAAGCAGTCAGTTGCACTGGCGTGAACTGGCAAAAGCGGCGGCTCAGGCCAGAGTGGGAGGAATGCTAAGCGGCAAAGCAGGTGTGATAAGCATTCACGTTGGCGATTCTAACGATAAACTGTCTTTACTCGAAAAGGTGATCGAGCGCTCAGATATCCCCGCCTCACAATTTTTACCTACACACATCAATAGAAATAAAGAACTGCTTGACGCTGGCATGAAATGGACAGAAAAAGGCGGCTTTATTGATGTGACCACGAGTACCAATGCCCATTTTATTGCACAAGGTGAAATTCCCGCTGCGAAAGCTATTGCCATCTGCGCAGAGAAAGGCGTGTCCTTTAGTCAAATGACGATGAGTTCTGATGGAAATGCGAGTCTGCCCGTGTTTGACAAGCATAATCACTTAGTGGGTTTAGAAGTTGGCAAAGTGCAAAGTCTTCATTCTAGTTTTTGCGAATTGGTCAAAGAACATAAAATAGCTTTACAAGAAGCACTTAAAACAGTTACATCGACACCCGCAGAAATTCTGCGTCTGACAAATAAGGGAAATTTGATAGTAGGAGCAGATGCAGATGCGCTGCTACTCAATCAAAATGATTTGTCAGTCGAAACACTTATTTCAACAGGCAAGCTAATGCTGCATAACAAACAAGCTCTAGTATTAGAAGACTTTTAATACGATGGTCCTTCGTCTTTAGAATAATCAAGCAAGCTCTTAAGTTTTTGATGAAACGAAAAGCAAAAA
>NZ_RAHT01000007.1 GCF_004798935.1 Ningiella ruwaisensis
AGTGCGAAGATTTCTTACTGGTAAATTCAAAACTACGTACTAATCAACCTGTGTTGTTGAAAAGGCATCAGCAAGTTGCAATTTTTTTCATAGCACTTGATTGAACTCGACACGCGCGTACGTAAATAAAATCCGCTTTCGGCACCATAACTACTGTCAAATTTAATCTGACGCACATCTTAGTAAAATTTGAATAAATACAGCATTTACAAGGATTTGCTAAGTATTCACCCTTTATACACATATAATATATATTCGCATAATGTATATTATGTTAAATTAAATATTGTTCTCAGGTTATGCACAAAGTTATTTAAGTTGCTACCTCTTTCAAGCGCAAAAATGCCACTTGCACCCTTCTTTATAATTTGAGTTACAAATTAATATTCTAAAAACAGTGATGTGATGATTGATGAAAAATCGAAGAAGAATCAGTCGTGAGCGTATTGCTTTATTTCAACTCACAATATTTGTTTGAGTGATCGTTGATTGGGAGTTAAATCTTTATTTCTCGTTTCGTTTCCCTGTAATCATTGGCTTGATAAGTTCAATTCGTCCCCACCATCCAACAAACACGACAGCGAGAATATGTACAATCACTATCCCATACAGTACGTTGGCGAAAATGGCGTGAAGACTCTCAAGTAAGGCATTGCCAAAAAACATGTCAATCTCTTCAAACATAAAGCCGCTTACCGCCAATGCTATAAAAAGCGTCCATGTGGCGATGATCATTAACCATCCAAGCGGATTGTGACCACTTTTAAGCGGTATGTTACGCGTGCGTAAGTGCTTTAAATGAGATTTTATGCTTTCAGGCGTAATTGAAAAGTGGCTTACATTTGCAAACCCAGGAGAAAAAAACGACCACGCGATTCGAATAACCACCGCACACAAGGCGGTGTACCCTGCTATCTGATGGATGTCTCCACCTGGGTCTAAAATGAAGTAATTGATAAAAAATGCGCTTACAAGTGTCCAGTGGCAAATGATCACCACTGGATCCCATATTTTAACTGCCATAATTTAGGCGCCACATGTTAAAGCTAGTCAACTGACTCTTTAAGGTAAGTGAAGGTAAGCTATACATAAATCAAAGTAAATAGCGCTAAGTGTTACGAAGCTAAAAAAACGAATTTCAATACTAGTGAGTTTCTTGCTTAACAATTTCACCGTTAACAGGGTTAAAGTAAATCTCGACTTTGTTTCCGTTCATGTCGGTGCCATATATTTCATAGCAATTACCGCCTGTTACTTTGAACTCATTAATATTGTATCCGCTTGTTGTCAGCCCTTGCTGAAACTGCTCCTGATCCATCCAGGCACTCTCCGGCTCACTCGTACACATGGTTTCTTCACTGCCAACACCGCATGCCGACAAACCGATAACAGATGCTATACTTAAAAGCATTAATCGTACTTTCATTATTGACTCTCCATTTCTGATTTATAAATGTGAAGCGAGTACTATACTTTTAGCTAATAGTTGAGCAAAAAGCAATCTACATGTGCGGCGTGTAATAAATAGTTAATGGTTTAAAGCCTGAGTGAGTCCATCTGTTCGCTTAAGAAAGCAATAATCTAAATCCTATGCCGATCAAAATAAGTCCGCCTAAGACCCCTGCTTTATTTTCTAAATACCGAGATGCTTTTTTTCCCAAACTTAAACCGAAAAGACTGATGAATCCTGTTGTAAAACCGATCATCAAAAATGACATAAGTGGCTGTGCCTCAAGAAGAGGAATGGTGAATCCGGCTGCCATCGCATCAATACTGGTTGCCAGTGCAAGTGCTAGAACGCTTAGATGCGACAATGAGGATGATGCGGAACGTGTCGTTGCTTTTGGAGTGTGAGAATCGCCTTCTTCTATATCAATTTGCTGTTTGCTAAAAGCGCTTTTATCGCGAAAGGCTTTAAATGTGTCGAATAACATTTTCAGGCCAAGCGCAAGTAATAATACAAAGCCAATCCAACGCGCATAGCCATCAATCCATTTAACAAAACCAATGCCTACAAAATATCCTATGGCAGGCATCATTGCATGGAAAAGCCCAAAATAAAGCGCAACAAACCAGGTATGTTTTAAGGAACGGCCGTTCGCCCCTATTCCAATAGATATTGCAAAAGCGTCTGCACTGAGCGCCAGCGCGATTAGAGCAATTTCGAGCAAAAAATTTATCCTTTCTTAGTGTGTTAAGAGCTACGGTATTGAATTTGCAAACACCAATTATAAACGCGCTTTATATTAGCATTTTAAGCGCGTTATATTCATTTTAATCTCGTTAAATTTAATAAAATAACCTGATATCAAGAGTTTATAAATTCGCTACTGAAAAGTACGCTATTTAACTGAATGTAAAATATTCAATTAGCCGCAAAATTTTCAAGGAGATGATATGAGCAAGCATCAAAAACAAGCCACGCTTTATCGCATGCACACCGATAGCCACATTTGCCCGTTTGGGCTTCGCTCCAAGGATTTACTTGAAAAAAACGGCTATCAAATTGACGACAACAAGTTAAGTAGCCGCGAAGAAACAGATGCTTTTAAGAAAAAGCACGATGTTGAAACCACCCCTCAAACTTTTATTGATGGAAAGCGAATTGGAGGTTATGACGATTTAAGAGAATATTTCGATAAAGGTGAAGCGGGACAAACTGGCACAACTTATACACCGGTTATCGCCATCTTTTCAGTCGCTCTTTTACTCGCGTTGGCTATTTCCTTTTCGCAAAGCCAATCTTTTACGGCGCTTGTTTCCCTCACTACGCTTGAAAGTTTTATCGCACTGAGTATGGCCATTCTCGCCATCCAAAAACTTCAGGATCTATATAGCTTTACCAATTCGTTTATCACTTACGATTTGCTTGCCATGCGCCACTTACGCTACGGATATATTTATCCTTTCGCTGAAGCCTTCGCTGGTATTGGCATGTTAGCTGGCTTAAGTGGCTACCTTGTTGGGCCCGTATCACTATTTATTGGTACAGTTGGCGCTGTTTCCGTGTTTAAGGCCGTTTATATAGACAAACGCGAATTGAAATGCGCTTGTGTAGGGGGCGATAGTAAGGTCCCGCTCGGCTTTATATCACTAACTGAAAACTTGTTTATGATATCAGCCGGACTATGGATGCTTACGAGCGCAATTAACAGTTAATTAAGTGCACGTTCACCTATTAGCACTTAAATGAGCGCTGCGATAATAAGCCCAACTGTCAGCCAGAGTGCGCATAGCGAGGTTAAGCCAAGCATAATCTTTTCTTTTAAAGAGCGGCTAGTGCTTTGCTCGCTTTTTTTAGCGCGTTGTCGTATATAAAAATATGCCAACACAGCAGTTAAGCCAATAAAACCAAGGTTGAGAAATAGCTGGTAGTTGACCTTAAAAAACTCACGATCGGTGCTTTGAATGGCGCTGCTTGAATCAGGTAAAGCGTCGAGTGCAACTAAGGCGTAATGCATACCGATTGCGCTTATCACAATGGCCGAAAACATGATAAATGCTAGATACAAGGCCATTTTCCAACCATAGTATTTTGCGTTTATTCGTAATACAGGCAAAACCACCAAGTCAGAAAATATAAACGCCATTACTCCAGCAAAGGTCACTCCTTGACTGAATAAAACGGCTGCCAGCGGTATATTTCCCATTGAACCGATAAACGTAAAAAATGCGGCAAATGGAGCAACTACAGTTTGTGCCAAAACATAGTAAAAAGCCGGATTGCTGGCATTCTCTGTGTCTGAGCCAATAAATAAAGCTTCAAAAAATGCATTGGGTACAAACGAGGCAATCACGCCGGCTACGGTAAAGCCAATGAGTACATCCTTCCATACCATTTTCCATTCCATCACAAATTTTTTAGAGATGCTTTCCCAGCCTTTTGAGCTGCTGAGGGTTTCTTTCAGGCTTTGCCCCTTGGTTTCTTCATCGTCAGCACCATCGTCTAATCGCTCGCGAGCTTGCTCTATAAGGCGTTTAGGGCGCGTAATTTTTATTAAAAGCCAAGTGAGTAAAATCAAAAGTACGCCACCTACGTACTCTCCCACTACAAATTGCCAGCCTAAAAATACGGCAATGACCATTCCTAATTCAATCACAAGATTGGTAGATGCCAATAAAAACGCCATAGACGGCGCCAAACCCGCACCTTTTTTAAAAAGAGATTTGGTTGTTGCCAAGGCGGCAAAACTGCATGAGCTAGAGATAAAACCAAAAAAACTTCCCAGCGCGATACTTTTAGGGCCATCTTTTCCCATTGTTTTTTGCATTGCGCTTCGAGTAACGGTGAGCTGGATCAGACTACTCACAAAGTACCCCAACATGAAGGCCCAGAGCGCCATCCAAAAAAAGCCGATTGAAATAGTTGCAGCTTGTGACCAACTTGACAAAAAATTTTGCATTTTGATTTCCTTGCTGTGTCTTTCGTTTTAAAAAGATATCTTCAGATTGCTTATGTGCCCTTATTCCGTCCTATATAAAGATATAGCGTACATAAACAAGCTTTTCTCATGCATTTAATGACTTTGCGGCGCATCTCTGCAGGTTTCATCTGCAAATTCAATTTCTATAGTGGTGTGGGCAAAATTAAAGCATGAGAGCTGCTTGCGTAAATTTTCTTTCAAAGTCTGAAGCGATTGAATGTCAATATTACGTTTAAGTTGAATATGAACCGTCATAACATTTTGCTCACCATCTAATGACCATAGGTGTAAATGGTGAATGCTGGTGACTTCATCATGCGCCATTAAAACCTGCTGCACTTCGTTCATTTGTTTTTGGTCTGGCGTTGCCTGCAAGAACAAAAAAACGGTCTCTTTGAGATTTCGCGCAACGTTAAACAAAATAAAAAGCGTGAAACCAATGGATAAAATGGGATCCAAAATCGCCCATGGCTTGAACATCAAAACAACAGACACAATCAGAACAGCAACCCATCCCATTACATCCTCAAGCAAATGCCAATTCAGCACCTTTTCGTTAAGCGTATTGCCACCGCTTAATTTGTAAGCTGCATAGCCATTCACTGCGATGCCGAATATAGACAGCAAAAGCATGCCTTCTGCGTGGGGCATTTCGGGCTGGGCTAAACGTGGAACAGCCTCAATTAAAATTAAAACAGAACCGGTGATTAGCACTATTGAATTAATAAGCGCGCCAAGTAAAGAAAACCGCTTATAACCGTAGGAAAATCGGTGGTTCGCTTCTTTCTCTCCCAGTTTATTCAGTCCCCACGCGGTTCCGATAGAAAGGCTATCGCCCAAATCATGCACCGCATCAGCCATGATAGCGGTACTGTTGGTTAACCAACCACCAATAAATTCAATGATGGTAAATACCACATTCAGAAAAAACGCCCAGCCTATTCGGGTTGAGGCATTTTCGCCGTTCTTCGCGCCTGAATGGCTATGATTATGACTGTGCATGCTTAATCTTATCCAAAATCACTTGGTTACTTTGGCTGATAGGTAATGGCTTAAACGGGCTGATGTTAGCGCCGCCTGTATTGCCATTTGGAATAAAACCTATGGCGGTTTTTGTTGCAGCACCAACGAGTCGAAAGACCTGCCCTGCTACCTCTTTGAGGTCTCGACGTTTTATACCATGTATGAGCATGTGATAATGCGTCAAGCAATGAAGCTTTGTGGAATGCTGCCCAATTACGTGAGCATCTTCTAAATGCCGAAACCCTTCGTAGTAATTACCTTGTGCTATCGCCTGTGAATAGGCCTTGAGTTTTTCTTCTACGTAGGGCTTAGCCGCTTGATAAAAAGTCATAATTTTCATCCTGATTAATAATAGTGTTAAAAACAGTTTAGAGTCTATACATGGTATAGGGTCAAGCCTTCTAAATGACACAATTCGTTTGCTTTACAAGCAGTAAAGCGAAGTGTACAGTCTATACCTAGAATAGAGTCAAGGGTGGCGTATTTTGAAAATTGGTGAGTTGGCGAAACGGTCTGGTTGCAGTATTCAAACGATCCGGTTTTATGAGCGTAAAGGTTTATTATCAAAACCTAAGCGCACTGAAGCTAATTACAGAAGTTATGATAAAACCTTATTGGACGAATTGATTTTCATCAAGCAGTGTCGATCGCTCGACATTTCGTTGAAAGAAATTAAAAGCTTGATACACAATAAAAATAATCCTGAGCAAAGCTGTTCAAGTGTGAACAAACTTATAGATGAGCACATTTGCCAAGTAAATGAAAAAATTGAAGAGTTATTAAACCTCAAATCTACACTTGAGCAAATGGCTCAATCTTGTGATGCCGATAAAACAATAAAAGAATGCGGTATTTTGAACGAACTCAGCGCTTAAGTTAGTTATCGTTTGCGCCACAAAAAATATACCGCAGGTAAAACAATCAAGGACAGCACCAGTGCGCTCACCATGCCACCTACCATAGGTGCGGCTATTCTGCTCATCACTTCAGAGCCTGTACCAGTGCCATACATAACCGGCATTAAGCCAAATATAATAGATGTTGATGTCATCATGACGGGGCGAATACGCATTTCAGAGCCCGTTATCACCGCCTGTTTCAATTCCTCATCGCTGAAATTGTCGTCAAGCTCGGTAAATTTGCTATCAAGGTAGGTGAGCATAATAATGCCAATTTCCACTGCCACGCCCGCCAAGGCAATAAAGCCCACGCCTACCGCGACCGAAAAGTTGAAATTCTCTAAATATATGAGCCATATCCCACCAATCAAGGCAAACGGTAATGTGCCGATGATCATGGCCACTTGTGGAAAACTCCTAAAACTGGCGTATAAGAGAATTACAATGATGCCCAGTGTGAGTGGCACGACATAAGTCAGTTTTTCTTTTGCGCGCTCCATGTACTCAAACTGTCCGCTCCAGTTCAGCGAATATCCAGCAGGCAGTTCAACTTGCTGTGCGATGATTTGTTTTGCCTTGGCAACATACTGGCCTACATCAATATTCTCTATATCCACGTAAACCCAGCCGTTTGGTCGCGCATTTTCACTTTTGATCATCGGCGGGCTATCTTCAATCCGAATGCTAGTGATATCACCTAACTGGATATGTGCGCCACTTGGCGTTACATAAGGCAGCCGGCGAAGCTGCTCAGGTGAGTCACGGTAGGCTTGGTCAAAGCGCACTTGCACAGGATAACGCTCAAGTCCTTCAACGCTAGTTGTGAGGTTCATACCGCCAATACTGCTCGCAATAAATGATTGTACATCGGCTATATTTAAGCCGTAACGTGCAGCCCTTATACGGTCAATATCGATGGTGATATAACGACCGCCAGCTACCCTTTCTGCGTAAACAGAGGCCGTCCCTTCGACTTTCCCGAGTACCTGTTCAAGCTGTTGGCCGATGGTTTGAATGACCGATAAATCAGGCCCGCCGATTTTAATGCCAACGGGCGTTTTTATACCTGTTGCCAGCATATCAATGCGGGTTTTAATCGGCATAACCCAAGCATTGGTTAGCCCCGGAAAATTAACCAAATTATCAAACTCATTGATTAAGTCTTGGGTCGTGACGCCAACTCGCCATTGACCTTTTGGCTTTAACTGGATAAACGTTTCAATCATGGTTAGCGGGGCAGGATCGGTTGCAGTGTCAGCGCGCCCTACTTTACCGAATACAGTTTCAACTTCTGGCACGGTTTTAATCAGTTTATTAGTTTGTTGCAAAATGTCTCGAGCTTCCCCGATAGACACCGCAGCATAGGTAGTCGGCATATACATCAAATCGCCTTCGTCTAGTGGCGGTATAAATTCACTACCAATTTTGTTTACCGGCCAGAATCCAATAATTAAAATGAAAGCAGACAGCAAGATAGTTATTTTTGGAAAGCGCAGCACAGTTCGTAAAACAGGACGATACACCGAAATGAGCGCTCGATTAATCGGATTTTTGCCTTCAGCAACTATTTTACCTCTAACAAAATAACCCATGAGCACGGGCACCAAAGTAATCGCTAAGAACGCAGCGGCAGCCATGGCATAGGTTTTGGTATACGCCAATGGACTAAACATACGCCCTTCTTGGGCTTCAAGGGTAAATACCGGCAAAAAGCTCACCGTAATAATAAGCAAGCTAAAAAAGAGCGCAGGCCCTACTTCAGTAGCTGATTTCGCGACAATCTCCCAGCGATTTGCAGGGGTAAGCTCGGTTTTTTCCATGTGTTTATGCATGTTTTCAACGAGCACAATGGCGCCGTCTATCATGGCGCCAATGGCAATGGCAATACCGCCTAAAGACATGATATTGGCGTTAATTCCTTGCATGTGCATCACAATAAAGGCTGTGAGAATACCAATGGGAAGGCTGATAATTGCCACAAGTGAGGAGCGCAAATGAAACAAGAACACAAGGCATATGAGTGCGACAACGGCAAATTCCGCGAGTAATTTTTTGCTTAAGTTATCCACCGAGCGCTCAATTAATGACGAGCGGTCGTATACCGGCACAATTTCCACACCATCGGGCAAACTGTTGCTAAGTGAGTCGAGTTTAGCCTTGATGCCGTCTATGATCGCTTGCGCATTTTCGCCAAACCGCATCACCACAATGCCACCAACGCTTTCCCCTTCGCCATTGAGCTCTGCGACACCGCGTCGCATTTGAGGGCCAATTTCGACTGTGGCAATGTCTCTAATAAAAATGGGAATGCTGTCGTTTTGCGGGTTTGTGCGCTGATCTGGGCCCTCTTCTGAGCTAGCACGCAAGCCAATCGGGATATTTTCGATATCTTGCTTGTTTTTTATGTAACCGGTGGAGCGGATCATGTATTCCGCTTCTGCCATTTCCACCACCGACGCACCCGTCTCCTGATTACCGCGCTGCACGGCCATTTGTACATGCGATAAAGGAATATTAAGTGCTTGGAGCTTTAGTGGGTCAACCATGATTTGATATTGCTTGACCATGCCGCCAACTGTAGCTACCTCAGAAACACCTGCCACCGTTTGCAGCTCGTATTTCAAAAACCAGTCCTGAATACTTCTTAGCTCGCTTAAATCATGCTGACCGCTTCTGTCGATAAGCGCATACATGTATACCCAGCCCACTCCTGTAGCGTCAGGCCCAAGTTGAGGTTTTGCTGTGGCGGGGAGTGTAGGCGCAACCTGTGATAAATACTCCAGTACTCGGCTTCGCGCCCAGTAAAGGTCAGTATCGTCATCAAAAATAATGTATATGTATGAATCGCCAAAAAACGAAAAGCCTCGAACCGTTTTTGCATTGGGCACCGACAACAAGGCTGTTGTCAGTGGATAGGTGACCTGATCTTCAACCACTTGTGGCGCTTGCCCGGGATAGGATGTTTTTACAATCACCTGCACATCGCTTAAGTCGGGTATGGCATCAACAGGCGTATTTTTTAATGAATAGAGACCACCACCAATCAGCAGTAGCGTGGCAAGCAAAACAAAAAAGCGGTTATAGATAGACCAATGAATGATGGCGTTTATCATGGGTGGTCTCCGTGAGTGCTATCCATCTCGTCATCTACCATCTCGTCATCTGCCATCTTATCCATAACATGCAGCGTTTTTACTTGAAACATGCCAGATGGCTCTCTGATGATCTCTACGTGAACGTTTTCACCAAGCACGAAATCGTTCATGTCAATGTCAGGGGATACCGTGAAATCCATGGTCATGCCCATCATGTCAAAAGCATCTAAGTAACCATGAGTCAGGTTGACTTTGCGTTGTTCAAAATCAATTTCATTAACGCGTGCCTCGGTCCACGCGCTAACACTTGTTTCTTCTACAGAGTGCGTCGCCTCAGGTGATTCAAGCGGCGTCATGCGCATAAAGTCGGAGCTTATGCTGCTTTCAGAGTCGATAAGAAATTGTGCTGAGGTGACCACTTTATCGCCTTCACTGAGTCCGTCTAAAATTTCGAAAACATCATCAAAATCTCGACCTAGACGCACATTTACCGATTTGTACTTACCCTCATCTAAGGCCATTACCACACGGTCGCTTTTGCCGGTACGGATAACGGCTTGCTTAGGCACAGCTAAAATGTGTTGCTTCTCGCCTGAATCATCTTTCGGGCTATAAGGGATTTGTACAGTCGTATACATCTGTGGTCTGAGCCAAGTGGACCTATTAAATTGGCTGTTATCAACAGTGAACCGAACTTGTACGGTGCGAGTACTGGCACTTAGTGAGGGATAGATATAATCCAGTTCAGCATGAAACGCTTGTCCAGGTAAATTCGGGCTTGTGATGATGGCATGCTGCCCGATACTAAGCATACTGGCGTCTTTGGGGAAAACATCGGCAATCACCCATACTTTATCAAGTGGTGCAATAGACATCATGGTCATACTTGGCTTAACGTAAAATCCTTGCTGAATATTAAGCTCGTCGACAAAGCCCGACTGGGTGGCAGAAAATGCTATTGATTGAGTCACTTTTCGTGTCTTTTCGATTTCCTGAATCGTAGACTGTGGAATTTCCAAGGCACCTAACCTGGCTTTTGCGGCATTGATTAGCGCAGTATTATTCTGGCTCAAGGCTATGACAAACTCTTCTTGTGCGTTGACCAATTCTGGAGAATAAATCGCATAAAGCGGCTCACCTTTTTCAATATATTCGCCTGATGCACGCACGCTTAAGTTTTCTATCCAACCCTCGACACGTGAATGCACATGTTCAACGGAATCTTGTGCGTATTGAACCTGTCCTGAAGCGATTATTAAAGTGCTTGGAACGATTGACTCAACAAGACCGGTTTTTACGCCTAAATTTTGAACAGTAAGCGGATCGATAGTCACTGTGCCGGGCGAGTCATTCATTGCTTTGCCCTCTAAATCCTTTGCATACACGGGCACTAAATCCATCCCCATGGGCGACTTTCCGGGCTTATCTCGTTTAAAATTTGGGTCCATTGGGGCTACCCAATACAGTGGCTCATCTGGTTTTGATGTGTCTTGTAAGTGATGACTGTCTTTGCCTGAGGCTGCATCATACGAGCCAGGTGCTAGTAATAACAAATAGGCAGATATGCCAATAATAATTCCTACAACAATCCCCACTACAAGCCAGCTGATGACATAGCTGACCGGCCTCCCCCCTGCTGTAAATCGTGAACTAGCATTTGGTGTGTCAGATGACTTTGTTGAATTATTCATTTGGAAGACTCTTTAGTGAAACTGATGGCGCTGATGGCTTTGATGACAGCGTTGGAAAAAAGTACGCGATTTTTGAAAGCGCTTTTTGCAAGGATATTCGTAAGGTTAAGGCCGTCAGTTGTGCGTCAATCTCTGCAATTTTTGCGCGGATCACTTCGGCAAAATCACCGTTATCGTTCGTGTACGCGTTCATTGCAGTATCTGAATATTGTGCCATTTGCGGAATGATTTGTTTTTCGTAAACGGCTAAACGCTGTGCTGCTCCTGAATATTCCTCAAAGGCACTTTTTGCTCCAGCTGCCAATTCTCTGAGCACTAATCGTTTTTCAGTTTTAAGCGCTTCGCTTGAATGAATCGAGCTACTGATTTGTGCGTCTTGCCGAGAACTGGAAAATAAGGGCATGGAGACACTAAGGCCGAGTGAAAAAAAGTCTGCCCGACTGCTGTCGATCATGCCGCCGCCACTAGATGCGTCGTCTCTGTAGGCATAGCTGGCGTTAAGTGCATATTGTGGCTTCAAACTTTCCCTGGCGATTTGCGTGTCAAATTGAGAAGCTTTTACTCTCTGCTCACTTGCAAGCACAAGTGCGTGTTCTGACAAGTATGAAAACAACTTGGATTGGCCTGAAGGGCGAAGTGAGGCCTGTAAAATTTGAAGTTGTTGTTTAGCCGAGTCTGAAATAGTTGACGATAGCTCAGACAATAGCAGGCCTTCGTCATTCTGTTGATTTAACGTAGCCATCTCGCTAAGCGCATTCATATTAAACAGATATTGCGACAAGCGCTTTAAAGCAACATGTTTGTCGGTTTCAAATTGTAAGAGACGATCGTTTAACCTCAGTAATTCCAACTCAGCTCGAATCATATCCTGCTGTGTTGAGCGCGTTGCTGCTGTGGAACGGTAAGCAGAAGTCACAAATTCGCTAAGAGAATCAAATAAAGGGCGTGATTGTTCCAAGATTTTAAGGCTTTGTTGAGCCTCGTAAGCGTCTAACCACAAAATGGAGGCATTTAAAGCGACTTTGTTTTTTCTATCGACTCGCAAAAACGGTTGAACTTTTGCCTGAGCTAACAATTTATCTTGTTCAAGTGCCAAGGTATCTCCTCTCGGGAACTGTTGACTTGCCCCAACTTTAAGTTGCGTCATCGCTTCCTGATCAAAGGAAAAGGTATCAACAGGCAAATTTAATAGGCTAAGGCTCAAGACGGGATCGGGTAAAGCTGTTGCGCCTTCACTTAAGCTTTGTAAACTGCGCTCCAGTGATTCGCTTTTTTGCAGCCAATCGTCATTGTTTTGCGCAATTTGAATAGCCTCTGACAAACTTAACGACGGCTTTGAATATTGTTTCTTTGCGATGGGGCCGTTTTCGCCTGGCCTATTTTCGTTTTGCCTTTTTTCGCCTTGTCTGGGGGGCTCAGGCGACTGGCCAAGTGCAGATTCAGACGAGCATAAAGCTAAGCCCGCTAAAATGAATGTAAAAACCTTTGAAATACGCATAATAAAATCTCATTTAACACATGATGTCCTGCTAATTTGCGCTTCAGTACCGATATTGTTGTAAACATCTGCAAAGATGCCAGTGATAGAGCAAACGCGAATAAGAAGAACCGTTAAAACCTGCTGACCATGTTTGACAGGTAGGTTTAATGACCAGATTGATGGTCAGGTTAAATAGAAATTATGCGATAGGAGGTCGTTTGGCCTGTTCAACAGGTGCCTGAACAGAGCTACGGATATAGGAGTGCAAAGCGGCGCCTGAGCGCTCCAATTGGGGTGGAGTATATACCGAAATGTATAAGGTTAATGAGTTAAATACTGAACTGCACTCACATTGTCCTTCACAGCACTTGTGTTCGCCAATGTCAGCGCCATTTGTCACTTTAAGCGAAGAAAAACTGTGAGCAATGCGCATATCGTCGCAGCAATCCATTTGGCTTGATTCAGCAGCAAGTGATGAATGTGTTACGGACATGCTCATTTGCGTCTCTTGTTGCGCCTTTTGTTTCGCCTTTTGTTTTTTTGGGCAATGCTCCGAAGATGAGACAACCAAGGAAGAATCCTTAGACAAGAGACTTTTTAAAACCGGAGAAGCAGCAAAAGCCCCGCTAACTTGACTTGTTAGCAAGCTGATAATCACAATGAGGCTGTTAAACAGTTGGATTTTTCTCATTTGCTAAGTGTAATTTATATTACGTGGGTGTCAACAGGGTTTAAAAATGGTAACGCACCAACAGTTTTAATTGATTTCTAAAGCGCTCGTAAGAGGTAAAGTAAAAGGTAAATGCATTATCTCAATAGGTATAAAGTAAAACTAAACGCTATCAAAACGAAAAAGTCATCGAAAAATTAAAATTTAGGGTATATTGATTCGAATATTTTCAAGGATATGCGCTAAGAATATCGCTAATAATCGCCTGAAGTGGAGGCAGCAAGCACGCATGACAAAGCATCGTATTGTTATAATCGGAACTGGATTTGGTGGGATCAGCACCGCACTTAATCTGTTAAGAAAAGGGATAAGCGATTTTATTATGCTTGAGCGGCGTAGCTTCTACGGTGGTACATGGCTGCAAAATCGTTACCCGGGTGCGGCTGTAGACGTTCCCTCCCCTTTATACAGCATCGAAGGCGAGCCATATGCATGGTCGCAACTTTTTGCGGCGCGCGATGAACTGGAGTCCTATACGGTAAATCTCATCAAAAAGCATAAGCTTGATAAACACATTCGTTTAAATAGTGAAGTGAAGACTGCTCAGTGGGATGAGGACAATAAAAACTGGCTTATCAGCTTATCAGACAATTCACAGTTAGAGACCAAAATACTGGTCAATGCAACAGGTCCTTTAAGCACGCCCGTGGTGCCAGACTTTGAAGGAAAAGATAGCTTCAAAGGTGTGAGTTTTCATTGTAATGATTGGCCAGATGGCCTTGATTTGACAAATAAATCAGTGGCGATTGTTGGTTCAGGGGCGAGCGCCATTCAAATCATACCTGCTATTGTTGATAAAGTAAAAACCTTGCATGTATTTCAGCGCACGCCTCACTGGGTGTTATCGCGTCCTGATATGTACTTTCCAAAATGGTTTAGGAAGTGGCTTCCCAAAAAATGGCTTTACGGGCTCATTAAGTGGACCATTTATGTTCATCATGAGTTACGCGTAATCGCTTTTAAGTACAGTAAAACGCTTCTTAAGCTGGTTGCACAAAAACCTGCCCTACGCCATTTAAAAAAGCAGGTAAAAGACGAAGATCTCCGGCAATCGCTTACGCCCGACTTTGTTATTGGATGCAAACGCATTTTAATGAGCAACACCTACTATCCTGCTTTACAAAAAGACAATGTGGTTTTTCATGATAAAACAAGCGGGATCAAGCGAATTAATGAAAGCGGTATCGAAACAACAAAAGACGAACAGTTAAATGTCGACATTATTGCGTTCGCTACGGGATATGATGCCGCTGACTCAATGATTTCGTACAAGGTGATTGGCAGAAAGGATCTTAGCCTTGATGAACAATGGAAAACTTTTCCCCGAGCCTATTTGGGTACAAGCTTACCGAATTTTCCTAACTTTTTTGTTGTCACCGGTCCTAATACCGGTATTGGGCACACCAGTGCGATTTTTGTAATTGAATCTCAGATGCGCTATATCATGCAGTGCATTGATATTGCGCTATCATCTGAAAATGCGACGATTGAGCCTACAGAATATGCAGAAGACAACTACACGCGTATGGTACACGATGAAATGACGAAAACAGTTTGGCATTACGGTGGCTGTCAGTCTTGGTATCAAAATAAATCTGGTAAGGTCATTGCTATGTTTCCTGGCTTTAGCTTTACCTACCGTCAATTGTGCAAGTCATTTAAAAAGCATGACCATACGATTAACTTATAGCGCGTTGATGGTCAGAGACTAAAACTTACTAACTTGTACATTATATGTACAATATGAAAATGGAGTACGTGCATGATTGGGATCTATAGTTTTGTGGTACTGAGTTTGTTCGGCCTGCTCTTGCTTTATTTCCTTTTTATTTCTCGCTCTCCGTCCGTTGGAAAGTATTTTTATCGCTATTTTATGGCGCTGGAGCGTCAACTGGCAGGATTGGAATCAGCTCATATCAATCTAAAGCTTGAGAACAAGCCGCCGCAGCGCATATATTTTTATCGTAATAAAGGCTTCCGTGATACAAATAAAGGAAATAAAAAATCATCAACGGATAAACCCTACCTTTTACTTCTGCACGGATTCAGCGCAGATAAAAGTATTTGGCATCGATTTGCCCGCTATGCTCAGAAGGATTTTAATTTAATTATCCCGGATATGTTGGGCCATGGAGAGACTGCTTACGACCCGCAGCAATCTTATAGCACGCTTGAACAATCAAAAATGCTAATCGCATTATTAAGTGAATTGGGGATCGAGCATTATTACGCTGCGGGTAATTCAATGGGCGGGATGATTTGTGCGCAACTTTTAGAAATGGATGCTTCACGCATCAAAAAAGCCGTTTTAATTGATCCTGCAGGCGCAAAAAGCGCGTTTACCGACATGATGGACGAAACACGCGCCAATCCATTTTTACATAAAGATTTAAAAGCGTTTTTTCGTTTTTATAATGGCGTAATGTCTAAGCCCCCTTTTGCGCCACCCTGCGTACTGCATTATGTTGGTCAAACGCATTATCTTAATCGACTCGAACAGTTCAGACATATGTTCAGAGACTTTTTTAATACGCAACATTTTTATTGCGAAGCCCTTAAGTGCAAGCCATCGGATGTTATGGTTATTTGGGGAGAAGAGGACAAGTTAATTCCGGTTGAAGATGCAAAAGTGTGGCAAGGTCTTACTCAGTCAGAGCCTATAATCTATAAGGGTATTGGCCATATGCCAATGACCGAATTGCCCAGAAAAACCTATCAGGACTGTTATAAATTTTTTGAGTATTCAAAGTCTTAAACTAAGCTCATACTTAAGTATGTTAATTAATGGTGAATTTTTCGATCTTATTGCTATAGTTTAGATTCTTCACACAATAGAAGGAAATAGTTATGACTGGAAAAGCTTTTATCCGACTCATTGCTAAACGTGGTATTCCTTTAAGCTGTATTGCAAATAAATTAAACTGCAAACTCTCTACCTTGCGTTCGCTTGAAACCTATGAAAAGGTGCCTTCCCATTACTTAAAACGTTTTAAGCAGTATTTTCAGCATAACTTGACGGAACAGGACCTTTTGCTTCTGGCAAACTAAAGCGTAAAAGTAAACTGTATTTGAAGCGCTATTTAAGCTATCGTATTGAAAATACAATTGTTTGAATGCGCTTTTCTCTGCATGGAATTTTTACTGCTTTTTATTGCCTTTTTATGTGGTTTTGCCTGCAAATATCTGAGCCTGCCACCTTTAGTGGGCTATCTTATTGCTGGCTTTGTTTTAAACGGCTTAGGCTTTACGATAAGCCCCAATCTTGAAACCATTGCCAACCTCGGCATCACGGTAATGCTCTTTACCATCGGTTTAAAACTCAATGTGAAAGACCTCATTAAGCGCGAAATCTGGTTTGGCTCTGTTGCACATGCAAGTGTTTGGGTGCTCATTTGCGCGGGCTTTTTGTTTTTATTGTCGCTGACACCTCTTGCTTATGTCAGCGGCTTGTCGCTTGCGCAGCTAGCCTTAATTGGCTTTGCTTTTAGTTTTAGCTCTACGGTATGCGTTGTTAAAATTCTGGAAGAAAGCGGCGAGAGTCGCACTCGTCACGGCAAGGTGGCCATCGGCATTCTTATCATGCAGGATATTTTTGCAGTATTGTTTATGGTGCTCGCTACAGGAAAGGCTCCTTCAATCTACGCACTTGGCCTTTTTGCGCTTATTCCCCTCGCCCCCTTATTAAAACGTTTACTGTATGAAGCCGGGCATGGGGAGTTGTTACCCTTGTGCGGCTTCGTATTTGCCTTGGGAGGCTATCATTTATTTGAACTTGTTGGCATCAAAGGCGATTTAGGCGCGCTGATTTTTGGTATTTTATTGGCGGGTACGCCAAAAGCCATTGAGCTATCCAAATCATTACTCAGTTTTAAAGATATATTTTTAATTGGTTTTTTCCTTTCAATTGGATTAACGGCATTACCAACGCTCGAAATGACCTTCATTGCATTGGTTATCACTTTGCTCTTGCCCGTTAAATTTCTTCTGTTTTTTGCTTTATTTACGCAACTCAGACTTCGTGCCCGCACCTCCTATCTGGCAAGTTTGGTGATGGGTAATTATAGCGAGTTTGGACTTATTGTTGCCGCCGTTTCAGTTTCTTTGGGATTAATGAGCCAAAGCTGGCTAGTTATCATCGCGATGAGTGTGTCGTTTTCGTTTGTGATTTCAAGTGTGCTCTACAAGAACTCCCACAATCATTATCGACGTATGAAGCGTCCTTTGCGCAAGTTTCAAAAACCTCATGCGCTACCTGAAGATGTATATCCTGACTTTAACGACGTTGATGTTTTGGTTATCGGCATGGGCCGTGTTGGAAAAGGCGCGTTTCATGCGCTTTCAAAAGTACTTGGAAGTGCGGTTTGCGGTATGGATGCTGATGAAGAAAAAATCAAACGGCTGACGGATGAGGGACACAACGCCATTGTAGGTGATGGTGAGAACATCGATTTGTGGGAAAATTTGGACATTTCATCCCTGAAGCTGGTTCTGTTGGCCCTACCCTCAATTGAAGATTCGTCAAACATTACCCGACAATTGCGCAATGCGAAGTTTGATGGCAAAGTGGTCGCCATAGCGCGCTACGAAGATGAGGTGCAACCTTTGCTGGATCAGGGTGTGGATCAGGTATTTAACTTTTTCACCGATGCGGGTTTAGGTTTTGCTGAAGAAAGCCTGGCAATTTTAGAGCACGGTAATTTGGAAGATGTGCAGCTTGATCAGGAAAAAGAACTTAAACATGCCTATACTGACTAGGGCATGTAACAAAGAGCGGTGAACACATAGAGCGCACAAAACTCATACAGCAAAAATCAACACGCCCTAACCTAAATCGCATCCTAAATGAGAATGATTATATTTAGTAAATAATTGAAATTAAACAATATTTTTTGATCTATCTCAATTATTTGCTACACTCAGCACTTGAATAAGTGTGGACACCAGAAAAAGGGGCAATTTATGCAAGGCGTTCCAGCGGTGGTAAAAGCGCTCAACGAGATGTTGACAGTTGAACTTACCTCCATCAACCAATATTTTTTGCACGCAAGGATGCATAAAAATTGGGGTTTAAAAAAATTAAACGATGCAGCTTACAAAAAATCGATACTCGATATGAAACAAGCGGATCGTCTTATCGAACGGATTTTGTTTTTAGAAGGTTTGCCGAACTTGCAGGCATTAGGAAAATTGTATATCGGGGAAGATACACCAGAATGTTTAAAATGCGATATGACATTCGAACAATCTCAACTACCCCAATTAAAGCAAACTATTGCCTTATGTGAGTCTAATCAGGATTATGTCAGCCGTGATCTCTTATCCAAGATACTTGAGGAAGAAGAAGAATATTTAGACTGGCTTGAAACGCAAGTTCTTCAAATTGAACAAATGGGCCTTGAGAATTATCTCCAGGCGCAGGTTGACGAATAAAACGGGAGTAAAATCATGCAAGGTAAAGAAAAAGTAATTGCAGGATTAAATAGCCTCTTAGGCTACGAACTCGCCGCAATGGATCAGTACTTTATCCATTCGCAAATGTATTTGGACTGGGGCTTAAATAAGCTTTATGAACGGATAGACCATGAGTTTGATGACGAGCGCGGCCATGCAACCAAGCTAATTGAGCGCATGCTGTTTTTAGGCGGAACACCTGATATGGTGACCCGTACTGGCTTGAAAATCGGGTCTGATGTAAAAGAAATGCTCGAAAGCGATCTACGTGTTGAATACGAGGTGGCAGCCAAACTTAAAGAAGTAATTGCCATTTGTGAAGAAGAACACGACTTTGTTAGCCGCGATATGCTTATCGTGCTACTGGACGACACCGAAATGGACCATGCCCACTGGCTTGAACAGCAGCTTGGTTTAATCAAACGTTTGGGCTTGCAAAATTACCTACAGTCGCAAATGTAGCATAAACCATAGTCATCCCGGCCCTGAGGCGGGAACTCCAAAGTCATCGTCATCCCGGCCTTGAGCCGGGAACTCCTAAATACAATAACTGAAGCAGGATATTGCAAATCAAGTTTGCAATGACGAGGGTTGTTGGGAGATTGCAAATCAAGTTTGCAATGACGAGGGTTGTTGGGAGATTGCAAATCAAGTTTGCAATGACGAGGGTTGTTGGGATATTGCAAATCAAGTTTGCAATGACGGGGCTTGTTGGGAGATTGCAAATCAAGTTTGCAATGACGGGGCTTGTTGGGAGATTGCAAATCAAGCTTGCAATGACGAGGCTTGTTGGGAGATTGCAAATCAAGTTTGCAATGACGAGGCTTGTTGGGAGATTGCAAATCAAGTTTGCAATGACGTCTAGTTTAAATACGTATAAAAATCAAAACTTGCGCGATGTCGCTCGCTGCTTTCGATATGCTCAAGCTCAACAAACAAGCGCCACTGCATCTCTTGCAAATTACAGCTACCTAGAAACGTCACGCCGCGATTTTTTGAATTCGCGTCCTCAAACATTACGGGCGTCTTGCCCATATACATGTTGATGCCCTCAATCCATGCTTTATCAATGTGATAATTGGGTGGCATATCAAACTCGAGTAACAATTCCTCCTCGGCAACAGGTGTTTGTAAAAATCGAACGCTCAAATATTGTTCACCTAATGACACATTGCATGCGCTATTCGTTAAATTACATTCAGCTTCGTTATTTAACGAAGTGTTAACATAACCAAGATATATGCCAAAAATTAGCATGCAGAGCAGTAAAATGGTCGTAAAAACTTGCCAATGACTCAGTGATTTTTTCACAATTTATTAACCGTAAACTTTCCTTTATTGACCAAGATCAAACACTGGTCGCTTTCTATATCTTTTTGTATTTAAAAACATTAGTATTCTCGCTGACTAGTGCCGAGTTTACTTTATCTTATGCGCTCCACTCAACTAGGACCTTAGGTTTCAAAGTGAATTCAACACCAGTTTTATGGGTTCCAATTTATTTCTTTACACGGAAATTTCAGTTATGAGCGAAACAAGCCAAGTACAACCTGATTATAATTATAAAGTAGTCAGGCAGTTTACAATCATGACGGTGATATGGGGCATCATAGGAATGCTGGTAGGTGTATTACTCGCGGCTCAATTGTTCGCGCCTGCACTTAACTTTGACATTCCTTGGCTAACCTACTCCCGTTTACGTCCTCTTCATACTAACGCCGTTATCTTTGCTTTTGGCGGATGCGCGTTATTTGCCACATCTTACTACATTGTACAGCGTACCTGTCAGGTAAGATTATTCAGCGATAAACTTGCCGCCTTTACCTTTTGGGGTTGGCAGGCAGTTATCCTTTCGGCAGTCATTACTTTACCTTTGGGCTTAACCTCATCTAAAGAGTACGCTGAACTGGAATGGCCAATTGATATTTTAATTACCCTCGTTTGGGTTGCGTATGCAATCAACTTTTTTGGCACCTTGGTGGTCAGAAAAACCTCGCATATTTATGTGGCAAACTGGTTCTTGGGTGCCTTTATATTAACCGTAGCTGTTTTGCATATCGGAAACAGTATGGCTGTACCTGTTTCAATGTTTAAATCTTATTCGCTTTATGCGGGTGCGGTTGATGCAATGATGCAGTGGTGGTATGGACACAATGCAGTAGGCTTCTTCCTGACAGCCGGATTTTTGGGAATGATGTATTACTTCGTACCCAAGCAAGCTGGACGCCCTGTTTATTCATATCGTTTATCGATTGTTCACTTCTGGGCACTTGTTTCCTTGTACATCTGGGCAGGTCCTCACCACTTGCATTACACTGCTTTACCTGACTGGACGCAGTCTTTAGGTATGGTGATGTCTGTGATCCTGTTTGTACCTTCCTGGGGCGGCATGATCAACGGTATTATGACCTTATCTGGTGCATGGCATAAGCTTCGTACCGACCCGATTTTGCGCTTCCTTATCGTATCGTTGAGCTTCTACGGAATGTCTACGTTTGAAGGCCCGATGATGGCAATCAAAACGGTAAACGCGCTTTCACACTATACTGACTGGACCGTTGGCCACGTGCACTCTGGTGCGCTAGGTTGGGTTGCGATGGTATCGATTGGTTCTATCTACCACCTTGTTCCTATTCTTTTCGGTCAGCCTAAAATGTACAGTATTCGCTTGATAAACGTGCATTTCTGGTTAGCAACGATTGGCGTAGTGCTATATATCGTCGCAATGTGGATTTCAGGTGTACTTCAAGGTCTTATGTGGCGCGCAATTAACGCCGATGGAACCTTGGCCTATTCTTTTGTTGAATCACTTGAAGCGTCAAAACCTTTCTATGTAGTTCGCTTTATTGGTGGTGTGTTTGTTGTGGCTGGTATGCTGATTATGGCTTACAACTGCTATATGACTATCCGTGCACCTAAAACCGAAGAAGTTGAAAGTGGCAATGAGCAAACCGAAGCATTAGGAGCCGCTAAATGAAAAATCCACATGAGTTAGTCGAAAAAAACGTAGGCTTGTTAACGATATTGGTATTAGTTGCTATTAGCTTTGGTGCAATGGCGCAAATTCTGCCGCTGATGTTCCAGCAAAGTGCCCTTGAGCCAGTGAAAGGTCTACGTCCCTACACGGCCCTGGAACTTGAAGGTCGCGACATTTATATTCGTGAAGGCTGTGTAGGCTGTCATAGTCAAATGATCCGCCCATTTAGAGCGGAGACGGAACGTTATGGTCATTACTCTGTTTCTGGTGAATCGGTATGGGAGCGTCCCTTCCTGTGGGGTTCTAAAAGAACTGGGCCTGATCTAGCGCGCGTTGGCGGTCGATATTCTGACGAATGGCACCGTGTACACCTTATTAACCCACGTAACGTGGTACCTGAGTCCAATATGCCTGGTTATCCTTGGTTGGAGACTAACATTCTCGATGGCGAAGACACTGCCAAGAAAATGGAAGTCAACAAGATGTTGGGTGTGCCTTATACAGAAGAAGATATAGCAGGAGCGAAAGCTGCCGTTGAGGGTAAAACCGAAATGGAAGCACTGATTGCTTACCTTCAGTCTCTTGGCACTCAGCTTCAATAGGCCATGATAATGGACCAAGGAACTATCGGAAGTATTTTTACCGTTATTGTATTTGTTTCTTTTGTAGGTGTTGTCATCTGGGCGTTTAGCAGCCGTAACAAAAAAAAGTTTGATGAAGCTGCCAACCTCCCTTTTGAAGACGAAGAGAAACATGAATCATCAAAGAAAGATCAGGAGTCATAAGCTATGACTATGTTTTGGACGATATGGATTACTGTTTTAACAATCGGCACAATTATTGGCTGCTGGTGGTTACTACAGTGGACGCTGGCAAATAAAACCGGCGTTGAAGAAGGCGAATCAATGGGTCATGAATTTGATGGCATTGAGGAAATAAACAACCAATTACCGCGCTGGTGGACAATGCTGTTTTACATCACCATGGTGTGGGGCGTATTGTACTTAATCGCTTACCCAGGTTTAGGAGGCTTTAAGGGACTCTTGGGCTGGAAAAGTGCAAACTTGCATGTACTGTCGCTTGAAGAATCTGAGCAGGCACTTCGTGAAGACATTGAGCAAGGTCGTTTTAACGAATATGCGACGCAAATCAAATTGGCAGAAGAATTATTTGACCCAATTTTTGCTGAGTATGCCAAAGTTCCCGTTGAGCAACTGGCCGAAAATGAAGAAGCTTTGCAAGTGGGCAAACGCTTGTTTCTTCAAAATTGTGCGCAGTGTCATGGTTCAGATGCCAGAGGCCAAAATGGTGGCTTCCCTAACCTGACTGATAACGACTGGTTATACGGCGGTAGCGGTGACAAAATCAAAGAAACGCTTATCAAAGGTCGCATGGGTGCCATGCCAGGTTGGTTAGCGAGCTTTGGTGAGCAAGGCATTGAAGAAATTGTGGCTTACACCTTAAGTTTAAGCGGTCGCGAAGTAGATACCGCGCTAAAAGAAGCCGGTAAAGCCCGATTTGCAGCCTGCGCAGCCTGTCACGGTATGGACGGCAAAGGCAACCAAATGCTTGGTGCGCCTAACCTGACCGACAACATCTGGTTGTACGGCGGCAGCGAGCGCGCAGTCACTGAAACACTTAATTACGGTCGTAACGGTGTCATGCCTGCGTTTAATAAAACGCTTGGTGAAGACAAAGTTCATGTTGTGGCAGCTTACGTATATAGTCTGTCGCAAGAATAGTCGCGAATTATGGTGTTGATTAGCAGTTAAATTCGTATGTTAAAAGCCTCGTTTTGCGAGGCTTTTTTGTGTAAATTCAAGCTATTGTTCGTAGTAATAATATTCATCAACGTTGTTTTAAGGTAGCAAATGCAAGAACGTGATACTCAGCCTTGGTATAAGCAGTTTTGGCCCTGGTTTTTAATAGCGATTCCGCTTTCGTCGGTCATTGTTGGTAGCGTGGTTTTTAATTACGCCACTGACGGCACTAACTCGCTAGTTGTTGATGATTACTATAAAGAAGGAAAATACATCAATGCCCGCCTGGATAAAATTGAGCAGGCGAAAGCCTTAGGTATTGTTACAGAATTGTCTATTCAAGGTGGTGCGGTCAGCTTACAGTTTATTGAAGGTGCCCCGCAAACCGGTGAAGCCCTGAAACTGGACTTTTTCCATGTCACTCTGGAAGAAAAGGATTTTGATGTATTGCTTACACGTGATGCAAGCGGTATTTATCGTGCATCGTTTGATGAAAATATCAAAGGAAAATGGCGCTTACGCCTCATGCCCCTTGATGAAAGCTGGAAGGTGCAAGACACCCTCAATTTACCCCAGTCAGCCCCCTTTCGTTTTATTCCCTAGCAGGCCTGTATGAGCATAGAAATACAAGACGGTGCCTGCTATCACTGCGGCTTGCCGAATACAGAGGGTGAAAAATATCCCGTCACTATTGTTGGACAGCGCCACTACATGTGCTGTCCGGGTTGTCAGGCGGTTGCTTCTGCGATCGTAGAAAATGGTCTGGAAAGTTATTATGAATTTAGAACCGAGCCTGCCGCCCGCGGAGATGCCGCATTAGATAATACGCTCTCCAAATTAGCGGTATACGATGAGCCGGAATTACAGGAAGAATTTGTTTTTGATCAAGGCAAACATAAGCAAATTCAATTAACTGTAGAAGGCATTACCTGCGCTGCGTGTGGCTGGCTAATTGAAAAACAGCTTGCCAAGGTAAAGGGCGTAAAACAAGTTTCAGTAAATGTGTCAGCAAGGCGTGCTTTGGTCACCTGGGATAACGCTGAGCAAAAACTCTCTGGCATATTGGCAAGAATGAAATCGATTGGATATGAATCCTTGCCCTTTCAGGCCGACAATCATGAAGCTTCTTACAAAAAAGAACAAAAAAGTTATTTAAAAAAACTAGGCTTGGCCGGCATCATGACCATGCAAGTAATGATGCTCGCGATGGGTCAATACTTTGATATTTTCGGCAACATAGATGCTGAGGCTATAGCCTATTTTAATGCGGTGAGTCTTATTCTCACTACGCCTGTTGTGCTCTATTCAGGCAGTATTTTTTACATCAGTGCGCTTAAAGCCTTGCAAAATCGCAGTGTGAATATGGATGTTCCTGTTACGATTGCCATATTAGCCACATACATAGCGGGTGTAATGGCAGTGAATCAGAGTACCGGTGAGGTGTACTTTGAATCCATCTGCATGTTTATCTTCTTTTTGTTGATCAGTCGCTTTTTAGAGCATCGCTCTCGCCATCGCGCCTCTGAAATATCATCCAACATGCTAAAGCTCATTCCGGTAACTGCGCTTAAATGGGAAAATGAGCAGTGGACTTCAGTGTTAGCCAAGCAGCTTAAAACAGGTGATAGGGTTTTGGTTAAGGCAGGCAGTAACATTCCTATTGATGCACTGATTCTCGAAGGGGAATCCACGGTTGACGAGTCGATGCTTACAGGTGAATTTGAGCCTGTGCGAAAAGCCCCTAACGACCGCGTATTTGCCGGCTCTCTCAACCAACAAGGCAGCCTGACAATAGAGGTAACAAGCACCCTTAAAAACGCAATGATGAATCAGATTTTGCGTTTACAAGAGATAGCCATGGGCAGCAAGCCAAAAGTAGCGCTTATAGCGGATAATTTGTCGCGTTATTTTGTAAGCGCCGTGCTGATTATAAGCGCCCTTACCTACTGGTATTGGTGGTCAAAAGATGACCCGCATGCATTTTGGATAACGATTTCGGTCTTAGTTGCAACCTGCCCGTGTGCGCTAGGGCTTGCAACGCCTAGCGCACTTACCTGTGCAATGGCTAAACTCAATAAGTTGGGTATCTTGCTAAAACGGGCAGATGCGCTTGAACAAGTCACTCACGCAAGCGACATTGTGTTTGATAAAACGGGCACCCTGACTAAAGGACAGTTTTCTATTTCAAAGAAAGTCTTCAGGCCGTTACCCGCATCATTTACACAAGATCTCGCAACAAATGACTCAACGACTGATCCAATGCTCATTATGCAGCTTGCCAGCTTGCTTGAAAGTCGCTCTGAGCATCCTATTTCACAAGCCTTCAATGTCGACATCATGATCCATAATGCAGGTGCTGAAGTGCTAAACGATGCCGATATTAGCGATTACAAAATCGAAATTGGCAAAGGAATTAGTGCGCAAATAAATAACATTAAATGTTTAATTGGGTCTAAAAAGTTTGTTTTACAAGCAAGCTCATGTAATGACGAGACAGAATGGGCTGGCGCGAATGTTCTGATGTCGGTTGATAACACTATTGTTGCTGCTTTTTGGATTAATGATACGGTAAAAGACGATGTTCAGGACGTACTCAATACTCTACGAGACTACAACCTATCAATTTTAAGCGGTGATGAGCAATCTAATGTAGCGAGCGTTGCAAATAGCTTAGGGATAAAAAAAGCGCTCGGTGGATGTACACCAGAGGCGAAACTCAGCTACGTAAAATCAGAGCAAGCCAAAAAACACTCTTTAATCATGTTAGGTGATGGTATCAATGATGCGCCGGTGCTTGCAGCAGCTGATGTCTCTGTCGCGGTAGGTAATGCCTCTGATTTAGCAAAAAATGCAGCAGATGTGGTCTTACTCAATCCCAGTTTGCATGCCCTTGCCGACCTAATACATATGTCGAAGCGCACAAAACGAAAGATTAAACAAAACATTGCATGGGCGCTTGGCTACAACTTGCTTGTTTTACCCTTTGCAGTATCGGGTGTTTTAACGCCCTGGCAAGCCGCTTTGGGAATGTCTTTAAGTTCTGTTATTGTAGTTTACAACTCCACGCGGCTTATGAAGTAAGATATAGTAGATTAATACTTACAAAGGCAACAATGACTCGACAGATACTAAATGAGAAAATAGCAAAATGAGCGTTATATACGTATTAATACCACTGGCTGTAATCATTGTTGCTTTGGCAATCGGTGTTTTCTTTTGGGCGGTAAAATCCAATCAGTTTGACGATTTGGAGCGTCAGGGCTACAGCATTTTGTTTGACGATGATATCAAGAAAAAACCCGACGCTCGCGACAATGAGGGTGATAGCAGTGCAGTGCAATCTGAGAATAATTCATCTGAAACCCCTACGAATAAAAATGTAAACGACTCCCTCTCGGAAGAAAAAGGATTTGACGAAAAGCAATAATGGATATTAATTTACTATCCGCTTTTCTTATGGGCTTGGCAGGAGGCGTGCACTGTATTGGAATGTGCGGAGGAATTGCGACCGCGTTTACTTTTGCTATACCAAAAGAAGCATTTAACACTCCTTATATTTTGGCCTACAATATCGGTCGGATATCGTCTTACACAGCCGTTGGCGCATTGACTGGCTATTTGGGCGCCATTACCAGCACGGCAATTACAACAAATTTTCCCATTTTAACGCTGATAAGCGCTGTGTTTTTAGTGCTCCTGGCGCTTTACATCAGCGATTGGTATAAAGGGCTGTCGATACTCGAAAAAGCGGGAAGTCGTTTTTTTAAAAAAATTCAACCTTTCGCAAAACGCTTTTTGCCCTTTAAACACCCTGGCTCTGCCTTAGCCTACGGAATGGTTTGGGGGTTTTTACCCTGTGGATTGGTTTACACAGCATTGACCTGGTCATTGGCAAGTGGAAGTGCCTTAAACGGTGCGCTTTTCATGCTCATGTTCGGGCTAGGCACCTTCCCTGCTCTAATCGCAAGCAGCGTCGGAGCCAGTTTTTTAATTCCTTTTTTACAACATAAAATCACGCGGCAGGTTATCGCCATTAGTCTAATATTCTTCGCAATAATTTTGATTTTCCCTGTTATTAAGGGTATAACATGATCCAAATCAAATTTTGGAGTGTAGCTCATGGCGAAAGGACCTGAACTCTCTATTCACTGCCAAAGCTGCAGCTTTTCGCATCTTTGCCTGCCTGTAAGTCTTAATAAAAATGAACTTGAATCGCTAGACGATATCATTGAGCGCAAACGTCCTTTACACAAGCATGACAAATTGGTTCGTGCTGGGCAGGCATTTCATTCTCTTTACGCTGTTCGGTCCGGTTCATTTAAATCCTACATCAGCGATAAAGACGGTGTTGAACAAATAGTGGGATTCCACTTTCCGGGCGATATCATTGGCTTTGATGCATTAAAAGATGATACGCACCAGAGTTACTCGCAAGCGCTTGAGACGGCGATGGTGTGTGAACTCCCCTACGAAACCTTAGATAAAGTATCGGAAAAATATCCTAAGCTGCGCCAACAAATCATGCGTTTTATGAGTTCTGAAATTAAACACGATCATGATCTTATGATGTTGTTAAGCAAGCGCAGCGCTGAAGAGCGTTTATTGCACTTTATTAGCCATTTGTCACAGCGCTTTGATGAACGTGGATACTCCGCCAAACAGTTCAATCTTTCCATGACTCGTAACGAAATAGGAAACTATTTAGGGCTAACGGTAGAGACAATTAGCCGCTTACTCACGCGTTTCCAAAAAGAAGGCTTAATTCAAGTCGATGGAAAGCTCATCACAATTTTAGATTTTGATGGTTTAAGGCACCGTATTCCCGAGTCCGAAATTCCTTTTACTGCGGCAAACTAATTTATTCGTTGATGAGTCATATAAGCATAAACTGACATTCTCTAATCTTATTAACAACTTAATTGATTTAGAACAAGGTGGTTACATGCAAATGTAAACCACCTTTCTTATACTACAAGGGTAATAAATTCATCCACTTATTTTAAAAGCCTGGAGCGCATATGTTGACTAGTACCCGCATTCTTGTTGTGTTTGACCCCTACCATGATAGTCAGCCAGCTTTTGACCGAGCCTGTTTTTTGGCGCAAAAACTAAATGCAAAATTGTTATTAGTATCGTGCATTTATGACGAAACCTATGACATGACGAACTTTCTTACCACTGAACAGCGGGTAGATATGAAAACCGCACTCATTGAAGGACAGACAAAGGCTATGCAAGCCTACGTGGGTAAATGTGATAATACGGATGTTGAAATTAAAGCGGTATGGCACAAATCACTGTATCGCGGGATCATAGATGTCGCTTCACACGAACATTGCGACTTAATTGTAAAAAGCTGCAAGAGTCACAACAAATTAGCGCATCGCATTTTTACTCCGAATGACTGGCACCTTTTACGTCACAGTCCAGTAAATGTATTGATGGTGAAAGAGCACGACTGGCCCGAAAACGGCAATATCGTTTCTGCTATCAGCATCGACACTAACGACAAAGTACATAATCTCCTAAGTGAACGTATAACGAGCATCAGTACCGAACTTGCCAAAATGGTCAATGCCAATGTCCATCTTGCAAATACCTTTGCTGGCGCTCCCGTGCATATCGCTATAGAGGTGCCAAGTTTTAACGCTCAGGCTTACAATCAGGACGTACAGGCCAAGCATGAAACAGAAATAAAAGTGATTGCCAAAGAGTATGGTATTCCGGAATCCAATGCGCATGTGGCAGAGGGTTTACCAGAGGATGTCATTCCTGCCTTGTGTGAAAATCTGGACGCTGAGCTGTTAGTATTAGGCTCTGTTGGCAGGCGAGGTATAAGCGCAGCCTTGCTGGGAAATACTGCTGAACATATTATCGACAAAGTAAATTGCGATACCTTGGTGATCAAGCCACAAATGCATTAGGTCTAAATCTTAGATGAAAAAACGCGGTAATTTACGTATACTTGCCGCGTTTTCTACTATCTAAGACTTATGTTTCATGTCAGTAAAGCCAAAAACCACATACAATTTTAATAAACTTCAGAAGCGAATTCGCCGAGAGACAGGCAAAGCCATCGCTGACTTCAATATGATTGAGGATGGGGATAAGGTCATGGTTTGTCTTTCCGGTGGGAAGGATAGTTACACCCTTCTGGACGTTCTTTTGTACTTGCAGCGCATTGCCCCTATTAGTTTTTCGATTGTGGCTGTAAACCTGGATCAAAAACAACCTGGGTTCCCGGAACACGTACTACCGGAGTATCTTACAAATTTGGGCGTGGACTATCGTATTGTCGAGGAAGATACTTACTCCATTGTTAAAGAAAAAGTGCCAGAAGGAAAAACAACCTGCGCGCTATGTTCGCGTTTGCGCAGAGGAATTTTGTATAAAACGGCGTCGCAACTTGAGGCGACAAAAATTGCTTTGGGTCACCATCGTGACGATATGATTGAAACATTGTTTCTTAACATGTTTTATGGTGGGAAAATGAAATCAATGCCACCTAAACTCCTCAGTGATGATAATAAACATGTGGTGATCCGCCCTCTTGCTTATTGCAAAGAAGCTGACATCGCTCGATATGCTCAGCATATGGATTTTCCAATCATTCCATGCAATTTGTGTGGCTCTCAAGAAAATTTGCAGCGCAAAAATATAAAGATGATGCTTCAGGACTGGCATAAGCGTTTCCCTGGAAGAATTGAGTCTATGTTTAGCGCCATGCAAAATATTACTCCCTCTCATATGCTTGATCACACGCATTTTGACTTTAAATCGTTAAATAGCAGCACTATGTTGGAAGGTGAAGGCGATATTGGCTTTGACTCACCTGACCTTCCCATGCAATTTAAAGTTAATGAATCGAATGATGAATTACACGAAGGCAATCAGGTCATTCATACTAGCGTGATCCAACTGAAGTAACATTTTAATTGACAGTCAATAAGGAGATTCGGTGAAAATAGGTTTAGCACTTGGCGCAGGCGCAGCACGTGGATGGGCACATATTGGTGTGATAAAGGCGCTTGAAGAGATTGGTGTCAAAATAGACGTGGTTGCCGGCTGTTCTATTGGTGCCTATGTCGGCGCAGCATATGCAAGTGGTAAACTTACCGAGTTGGAAACGTGGGCAAATTCATTGACCGAATGGCAAGTATTCGGTTTGTTAGGCATTGGCTTTAGACGCGGCGGATTAGCCAGCGGCCAGAAGGTGTTCGACAAACATAAAGCCGACTTTTGTGCCCCTTCTTTCGAGCAAATGCAAAAACCATTTACCGCTGTTGCAACGGATTTATATTCTGGTAAAGAGGTTGTATTTAATAAAGGTGATATTAACGATGCGATCCAGGCTTCCTGCGCCATACCTGCCCTGTTTGCACCCATCGAACACGAAGGTCGCTGGCTTATCGATGGAGCTGTGGTCAATCCAGTTCCGGTGAATCAGTGTCGTCAGCTAGGAGCAGACTTTGTCATAGCAGTAAATTTAAGTGCAGATTTTCGCCCCCAATTGATTGAAAAGTTTGAAGATGAGCACCGTGAGTCGCAGCAGAAAACCGACGAGTTTATCGGGAAAGCATCAAAAGGCTTTATGAAACAGTGGTTCTCACCTGATCCAAAACCTAATAAAAAAACAGCACCAGGAATTGTCGGGGTAATGAGCAGCGCCCTTGAAATTTTGCAAGCACGAGTCACCCGTTCACGACTGGCCGGTGATCCGCCCGATATATTAATAGAGCCCCAATTAAGAGATGTGGGCCTGCTCGAGTTTCATCGCGCAAAAGAACTGGCGGAAAATGGCGAAAGAGCGGTACAGCGGCTGGCAGAACAAATTGCCTATCAGCTGAATATCAGAAAAGACACGCTGATGAAAAATGAATAGGAAATGCTCAAAAACTATATTAACTGCTGGTTACAGCGGTTACGCGTAGCGGCGCTTCAGGTAAACGGATAGGTTTGCCGTTTTCAAAGAATGCTTTATCCAATTTTAG
This sequence comes from Ningiella ruwaisensis, assembly GCF_004798935.1. Taxonomy (GTDB): domain Bacteria; phylum Pseudomonadota; class Gammaproteobacteria; order Enterobacterales; family Alteromonadaceae; genus Glaciecola; species Glaciecola ruwaisensis. Next base: position 31,522 of record NZ_RAHT01000007.1, read on the forward strand.
ATTACCTTGAATAATTTCATAGCCATTTGAAAGTTTTGTGCTTAAGGTTTCGTCTCTGAACTGAAGCATTAAGCCGTTTACGCTGGGCATCATAAAAGACATAAAACTGCCCATCTCATTAAAAAATGCCTCGTATTGCTCAAATAAAAAGGCTAATTCTTCAAAGCTATAGTTGGCCTTCAAATATTCAGGCTTGGTTTCTAGTTGCACAGAAATATCGCAATGATTGCTCTGTTCAACAATATCAATAATCACCAGGGCATCGGCTAAGCGCAAAGCGCGCTCAGTTGGGACAGTAAAGCGATTTTCTTCGCTAACCTCAAGCGGGATTTGCTTTTTATCGGTGCTAATTCGTGCGCTTTCAATTTGGCATAAGGCTTTACTGTGTATATTTACAAAGCCGAAGGCGAATTGAAGGGCTTGTGTATCTTCGTTATTGAGTTTGCGCACATGGGAATAAAACGTTTTATATTCGACTTCTATCGTTTCAGCGCGTGTCACATCACTATACAAAACCATAAACAGAATCGGAAATAAAATCAGGGAGACAAAAATGGCTTTAGTTGCCAGAGACCGATTCATTATTTTGCTTTTGTCAGAATTTACTAAACTTGCCAACTTGCTCATCTCCGCTTTTTGAAACTTATAATCGTACATAAATTGCTAAATCAGGTCTCTGTTGATTTGTATCATCAGTTGTAACTCTTCAACATATTCTTCGCCGCGTTCAGAGTACTTATGGAGGCCTTCAGCAAGCTTCATAGCGGTAATCTCTTGCTGGTTTGTCCGCAACTTACTCCTGATACTGCGTAACTCTCGGTATGCGGGGTGTCGGTTAATATTCCGCATATAGGAATACATCGCTGACGATAAATCATCGAACTTTGCTACTTCATGTACCGCGCCTGAATTTCTGCGCTTTGGAACAAATCCACAGCCTTCTACAAAGCACCATATACCAAAAAAGTTATATCCTTCCTGTGCAAAACGACTGGTTCCCCAGGCAGACTCATTGGCGCTTTGTATCAGTACCAGTTCGGCAGGAATAATATCAATTTTGCGCAATAGTGCGTCAAAAATCTTTATCTCGTCTTGATCAGTATCAACACGATACTCTTCTATTAGCCATTCTAGCTCTTCTTGCTGGCTTTCACTTAAGGATTCACCAGCTATCAGTTTAGCTCGTAAACCTTGTAAATAGGCACGTAAATTCAGTAAATATTCATTTTGTAGGTCAATTGCTGGGCGAAGGTAATTAAAAAACGCTTTCTTTTTATCTTCTACCCTTTCAAATTGAGAAAAGTCAGGAACGGGATCATCTGCAAACTCCACTTCCGGAATATCAGCAACAAAAGAAGGACTAGGTTGCATAAAAATAACAAGTGCGATCACAAGCACAAGGCTCAAAGCTGCGATCCCAATAATTTTTGCCTTATGTTTCAGCTTAGCGTTTTTGTTAAGCATCAAATACTCCTGATTGAGATGGATCGTTCTCAGTCCTTTGTTTGTCCTCTTCTTGCCCACAAAATAGGTCTTGATAAAGGACTGCTTTCACATTGTAGTAAAACGGACCGACCCAAATCAGCGCAAAACCAAATGAAATGATGACGCCGAATAACAAGGCAACGAAGATTAAAAATAAAATAGTGAAAGGGAATAAATACGCGTTCACCATCCTCACAGATAATACAATAGCCGAAAATGGCGTGACTCCCTTATCAACAATTAAGGGCAGAGCAAACGTTGTCGCCATTAAAAGGTAAAAACCGGGAATGACAAAAAGCGCAAATCCTAAACTCACTGCTAAATTAATTAGCACAAAAGCAACACCGAGCGGCAGGATATAGGAAATATAAGCAAAAACCTGAAACAAACTGATACCGTTGTTTCTCACCGTATTAATTGCCAGCATGACTAAACCTGCTAGCAAGGGAGAAAGAATAACGTTCATAATCAATTCACCAATGGCAAATCGCGTCTGGTCGACATTCTGAAGTTGAGCCACAATGTCCTCTGCGCTTGAATCACGTATATCAATACCGATAAATGCATAAAAAATAAAGGTTAGCGCTACAAAGACCGCGACGGTCAGCATAATAGCTCCAAAAAGCATAAGGGTATTTTGACCGCTCACCTCTCTGGCTTTGCTCAACACACGCTTTACATCAAACTCATACTTTTTCGCAAGCATGCTTTGAATATGGGCATGATTTTTAAGCTCTGATTTACTCAATCTCAATACATCTCTCTGTTTGCTGGAGTTAGATACAAATTACCTCTTAAGGATTAATACTAACATTATTGGAAAAAGACTAATAGAAGCGCCATTGCTATAAGCACTGCACCCATCACTCTATCAAACCAGTGACCATGACTTACGTAAGCACGTCGTATTTGCCTATGACTTACAAGAATACTGACTAATATAAACCAACAAGCTGTAGCAACGGACAAATAAACACCATATATGGATTTTGCGAGCAAGGTGCTTTCGGCCGGAATAGCCAGCGTATAGAGCGTAAGAAAAAACAGCGTCGCTTTTGGGTTAAGTCCATTCGTGACAAAACCTATGATAAACGCTTTTACACCAGAGTGGGCGCTAATACTTTGCGGTGCGTCATCGTCGTGGCGACCGGGTCGACTTCGCAAGCCACTCACCCCCATCCAGATAAGATAAGCGGCGGCTGCATACAGTAAACTTTGGTAAATCCATTCGGTTGTTTTGATGATAATGCTGACACCTAAAATACTGTAAGCCACGTGAAGCAGAATACCAGTGCCCACACCAATACTGGTAATAATGCCAACACGCCTGCCTTGCTGAAGACTTTGTTTCATGACTACAGCAAAATCAGGACCAGGACTTGCAACGGCAAAGGCATGCATAATAGCGATGCTTAACCAAACAGTGACATCAATCCCCATCGGCAGTATCCTTTTTTGTAGTGATGGGTAAATGGGTTTGCATGCCCCATTCCGACCACGAGCCGTCATAAACGAAAAGTGGTGAGTAACCCAAAGCATCTGCTGCTTGAGCTAGAATACAGGCTGTCACACCGCTACCACAGGTAAAAATGAGATGAGGATTAGCGTCTTTATTGCGCTTTGCTTGTTCTTGCATTGCTTGTTCTTTTATTGCGCGTTCATTCATTACGCGTTCTTTCATCGCGCATTCGTTCATTACATTGTCAAATTCTTTACGCAGTGCATTTTTATCTTTAAATTTACCGTTTTTATCTTGCAAACGTGCGTAGTGAAGATTTAAGGAGTTAGGGATGTGCCCTGCCCTTAAATTAGGTTTAGACTCATTTTGCTCTCCATCAAAGCGCGTTTGTGAGCGTGCATCCAGCAATACCTGAGCATCGTTATCTTCACTGTCTGATTCTACGATCTGCCTGAGAATGTAGTCTCTGTCAACAAAGCGAAAGTTGGTAGATGGACTGGCGATATATGATGTTTGCGTCGTTCCTGAATTCACACATGCCGAAGTGAGAAGCTGAGTGTCGGTTGGCAAATCTGCATGAAGCCAGGCAGCCAGGCCACCGCGTAATACCTGAATCTTATCATGCCCCATTGACTTAAACATGAACCACACGCGAGAGGCACAAAAGTTACCAAAATCATCGTAGACAACAATGTGACTTTCGTTACTGATACCTAAGCGCTCTACTTCACGCTCAAAATCATGTGCCGGCGGCATGGTGTTGCTTAAAGAGGAGGTTTTGTCCACAACATTATGTTGAAAGTCAATGAAGATAGACCTGGGAATATATTTGTCTGGATTAGCACTTACAATCTCGGGCTTGGAGGCTGGCGCATTTCGCATGCTTGTATAAAGCACAACAAGATTGCTGTTAGATTGTATTTCGTCTGAGGCTGTGTTTTTTGTGTTGGGCCTTGCGTCGAATGTTGCGTCAAGTATTGTTTTATAATCAATAGATAAGCGTTCAGCCAAGTCTTTACACGAAATTTCAGATTCAATCATTGCTTGTTCTCAAAAATACTGAATATCAATAGCTTAATGTAAATTCAGTATAGGGTAAACGTATAGATACAATCAGTAAAATGGCTGAGATGAATGAGTGAAAATGACTTTGAAAAGTAGTTGGTGCCCGGGGCCGGACTTGAACCGGCACACCATTACTGGCGAGGGATTTTAAATCCCTTGTGTCTACCAATTTCACCACCCGGGCATTTTACTTCGTATTATCAAAGATTGATAACAGAATAAGGGGGTATGTTTTTAAATTAACAGCAATAAGTGGAGGCGCCGACCGGATTCGAACCGGAATAGTACGGATTTGCAATCCGCTGCATCGCCATTCTGCCACAGCGCCGTAAATTTACTTAGTACTTAGCACACTTCAAAATCAAACAATTCAGAATCAAACAAGTCAAAATCAAACAAGTTGAAAGAATTGGAGCGGGAAACGAGATTCGAACTCGCGACCCCGACCTTGGCAAGGTCGTGCTCTACCAACTGAGCTATTCCCGCTCTGAAATGTGCGGTGCATTCTACCGTTAAAACAAAAGCTGTCAACCACAAATCTACTGAAAATAAGCTACTTAGCTAATTTTTAAGCACTTAGTGCATTAAGCATACATTTTGCTTATTTAAAAACCTTCCAGGCAGCAATTGAGTAACTCATCATGGACCACAGTGATAAAACAGCCGCTATCCATAATAGTATATAACCGAGTGTCACCCAGTAAATTGTCACGCCTAAAAATACTTCGAGGCCTGAGAGCAAGCCGATAAGCGCCAGCATTTGCGCCATTGTTTTTGCTTTACCGATAAAACTGACTTTAACAGCATCAGATGCATCATGTTGCCCCATCCATTCTCTTAACGCCGATACAAAAATTTCTCGCATTAACAAGATGATGGCCGGTACTGTGATCCAGATGTCTGCATATGTGTGAGTAACCATCAATAAAGCGGCTGCAACAATGAGCTTATCTGCCACTGGGTCCAAAAATGCGCCAAACGCGCTAGACTGCTCTAACTTTCTGGCAAGATAACCATCAAACCAGTCTGTAATGGCCGCTAGCCAAAATAAAAAGGCACCTGCTTCATGCGCCCAGCGCCAGTCTAAAAAATATACAGATACAAAAATCGGAATTAATATCACGCGAATAAGCGTAACAATATTCGGTATAGTCCACGTCATAGAACTGAAATCTTTTATCGTTCTTCTTTGCCACGCATAATACCAGAACTAGACTTAAGCGTGTAAATAATCATAGATAGTTTCAGCTAAATCTTCACTGATCCCCGGTACTTTTGCAATCTCGTCCCTGCTCGCTTTTTTAAGGCCCTGCAGGCCTCCCGTATATTTGAGTAATGCCTGACGTTTTTTTGCGCCAATTCCTGGAATTTCTTGTAAAACTGACTGACTTTTTGCTTTTTGCCGACGATTGCGATGTCCGGTGATGGCGAAACGATGTGACTCATCCCTTATATGTTGAATAAGGTGCAAACCAGGTGCATCTGACTCGACAGGAATTGTTTCGTGGGAATCTGCCAATATCAGAGTTTCGAGGCCTGGTTTTCGTGTGGTGCCTTTTGCAACCCCTACAATTAATGGCGTAAACTCGCTCGGCCAGTCCTGAAAATGCTGTTCAGCCTGAGATAGCTGACCTTTTCCGCCGTCGATTAATAGAACATCAGGCATTTTGGCATCTTTGTTAGGTTTTTTGTATCGACGCTTGAGTGCCTGGGCCATCGCTGCGTAATCATCCCCTGGCGTTATACCTTCTATATTGAAGCGTCGATAATCAGACTTGAGCGGACCGTTTCGGTCAAATACAACACACGATGCCACAGTTTGCTGCCCAGACGTGTGGGATATATCAAAGCATTCCATTCGTTTAATAGGGTTATCGCTACTCAGCAATCGTTCTAAATCGCTAAAGCGGGCAAAAATGGACTTTTGCTGATTTTGCTGTGTTTCCAACGCATTTTCAGCATTGGTGTTTGCCAGTTTCAGGTATTTGCGTTTCTCATCGCGGATCCCTTCGTAAAACTTTATTTTACGATGCGCCTCCTGAGACAGTACATCCTGCACCTCTTCTATCTCATCAAACTTTATCGGAATAACGATTTGTTTTGGAATAAGCTTGTTTCCAGCCAAGTAAAATTGCAGTAAAAAAGACTGGAGAATTTCTTCGGGGGTAGCGCCTTTTGGTATTTTTGGGAAAAAAGACTTACTCCCAAGCAGCTGGTTGTCACGTATGAACATCCCATAAATACAGGCCATTCCATTCTTAAAGCAAAAACCAAAGACATCCATTTCCTGCTGTGAACCGCTTATTAATTGTTGTTCTTGCACCTTTCTCAAGGCGCTTATCTGGTCTCTGTATTTTGCTGCCTGCTCAAAATTAAGTGCCTCACTTGCTTTTTCCATTTTGGCAACAAGTGTTTGTATAACTTCTGCGTTTTTTCCTCTTAAAAAAAGCGTAGCTAAACGAACCTGCTCATCATATTCCGCTTCACTTACGTAGCCCTCAACACATGGCGCTGAACATCGCTCTAACTGATACTGCAGGCAAGGACGCGAGCGATTTCGATAATAACTGTCGTCACACTGGCGAACAGGAAATAATCGCTGCATTGAACGGAGGCTTTGACGCACTGACCATGCACTTGGATATGGACCGAAATATTCTCCCTTCGCTTTTTTGGGGCCTCGATGAAAAGCTAGTCTGGGATGTTTGTGGTCTGATAGAAAAATAAAAGGATAGGATTTATCATCCCTTAACACCACATTGTAGCGAGGGCGGTATTTCTTTATGTAGTTATTTTCAAGCAAAAAAGCTTCGGTTTCGCTTGATGTAAGGGTTACATCAATATTGGCTATATTAGCAACGAGGGATTGGGTTTTACTACTGTCTACGTTTGCTCTGAAATAAGAACTTAAACGCTTTTTTAGGTTTTTAGCTTTACCAACATAAATTACATCGTTTACCGCATTATACATACGATAAACACCTGGCTTGGAAGCCAGGTGTTTTAAAAAGTGTTTGGGTTCAAAGGTGTTTTCTGAGCTTGCCATGACCTTTATGTGGCGGTTTGAATTAAGTCATGCCTGAGGGCTAAATGCGTTAATTCAACGTCTGATTCAATGCCTAGTTTATCAAAGGTACGATAACGGTAGGTATTCACAGTTTTTGCACTTAAATTTAGCGAGCGCGCAATTTGAGTGACTTTTACGCCCTGTGTAATCATCATGGTTATTTCTAACTCACGCTCGGTAAGTGCTTCAAAGGGATTTGACTGATTCAAATCCAGCGCACCAATGGCAATTTTTTGTGCAATCTCGGGGGAGATGTATTTTTGTCCGCTCGCCACTTTGTAAATAGCGTTAATCATTTCGCTATGCTCAGCATCTTTTGTCAAAAACCCATAAGCCCCGGCTTGCATTATTTTGGCCGGTATGGGGTTTTCTTTGTGCATAGACAAACAAATTACGCGTGAATCATCACACATGCGTAGAATTTTTTTGGTTGCTTCAAGCCCGCCCATTCCGGGCATGCCTACATCCATCAACACAATGTCGGGAGAATGTTTGCGGCAATAGGCAACTGCATCTTCACCGTTTGCCGCTTCTGCGACAACGTTAAAGTCTTTCACGTCGTTAAGTATTCGACTTATCCCTGTCCTTACGAGCTCATGGTCATCCACTACTAAGATTTTGATCACGTCGTAAATCAGCCTTATTGTTATTGTCGAAATTTTCTTTGTTGAACTGCGTGCAAGCTAAGTGTGTAACTGGCAGCATCTTAGTATCATACAATTATTGGCATTTGGGAATAGCTAATGAGGGCTATAAAGCTATACTTTGGTTTAAATTTTAATCATCTAAGCAAAAAATAAGATGATATTAGTGCAAAATGGCATCCTGCCATTTTGTCGAACCCAGCGGGGCTTCTCAACCTTCCCTTTCAGACAAATACAAAAAAACCGCCACGTGGGCGGTTCTTTTAGAATATTGGTGGGAGGGATTCATTCGGCGCATCCATGCGCCTCACCCTTCGGGCGCGCTTTGCGCGTGCAAAATGGCGTCCTGCCATTTTGTCGAACACAGCGGGGCTTCTCAACCTTCCCTTTCAGACAAATACAAAAAAACCGCCACGTGGGCGGTTCTTTTGTATTTGGCGGAGAGGGAGGGATTCGAACCCCCGGAAGGTTTGACCCTTCGCCTGATTTCAAGTCAGGTGCATTCAACCGGACTCTGCCACCTCTCCAATGGGTGCGCATCTTAAAATCGAATCAGAAAAATGTAAAGTGCAAATATCAAAAAATCGTAAAAATCTTACTTTGTTCGCACATTTTTCCGACATGTATTCGCAAATGAACAATATATACTCTTATTAATCACGATAAGACTTGAATTATTGAACCAAACACCCTACAAATAGACTAAGAATAGTAGAGTAAATCACTCGACTATTTTTGTTTAAGAAGTAGCAAAAGTTAGTTCTTGATTAACTTCTAAACAAAATAAACAATACTCAAGCATTTACTGGAGAAACAAATGGACAGGCGTACTATGTATTCGAGCGCGGCAGATCGTCCCGCGATTGAGATAAATAAAGTACTTCGTAACACTTACATGTTATTGGCATTAACCATCGGGTTCAGTGCGATAACAGCCACTATCTCTGTCATGGCAAATGTTGGCATGATTGGGTATTTTGCAATGATCATCGGCGGATTCATCAGCTTATTCATTGTTCAGAAAAAAGCCGATTCCTCTGCGGGTCTATTTTGGGTCTTCGTTTTCACAGGTTTGTTCGGTGGTGCGCTTGGCCCAATATTGAATATTTACTTAGCTGCAGGCGCAGGCTCAATTGTCGCGCAAGCTTTAGGCGGAACGGCGTTGGTTTTCTTTACGTTGTCAGGCTATGCGCTTGTAAGTAAAAAAGACTTTAGCTTTTTAGGCGGCTTTTTGATGGTAGGCTTGGTAGTAGCCATTGTAGGTATTATTGCAAATATCTTCTTAGCCATCCCAGCGATGAGCATGGCAATTAGTGCATTGGTTATTTTCATTATGTCGGGTTTAATTTTGTTTGACACAAGCAGAATTATTCACGGCGGAGAAACAAACTATATTCGCGCTACCGTTGGACTATACCTAAATATTTACAACATCTTTGTTCACATGCTTGCTTTACTTGGCATGAACAACGACTAGCTTGTATTATCCTCGTATTATATTTTGCAATTTACGCCCCACATTCTGGGGCGTTTTTGTTTATGAAGAAAAACGTTTATAAACGCTTCTTCTACTTGAACTGGCAAATTACTAAGCTCGCATATTAAGAAGCGTCTTATTATAATGCGGGACACGGTAATCCAGGACACAATAATGCAGGACAAGATAATCCAAGACACCGTGCTTTTAGATCGAGCCTGGTTTACTTACATCCTGTTCAATATTTTGAGTCAATGAATTATGCAGCGCTTTGCTATTTTTGTTACTAAAAGTCCCTATGATTCTCGGAATGCTGAATCAGCTCTGCGCTTTTGCGAAGCCGCTATTACAGCTGGGCATCGTATTGAACAGGTGTTTTTCTACCAGAGCGGTGTTCACAACTCGTCTACCTTTTTGGATTTAAATACAGATGAAATTAATATGTGCAAACGTTGGTCGGAATTTAAACTAGCTAACGATGTGCCCCTCAATCTATGTGTTACAGCGGCTGCTCGTCGGGGCATTGTAGCCGAGGATCAAAAAAGCAAGCCTGACTCAAATTTGGCTGCGGCGTTTACTCCGGTGGGGATGAGCGAATATTTTTCAGCGCTAAATGAAAATGCCAAAAACGAAAAGGACGCCGCATCAACTATTAAGAGTATTCAGTTTTGAGCGCCTATTTGTTAATTATAAGCACGCATGCGCCGTATCATAGTAGCTTTGCTATGGATGCTTACGAGGCCGCGCTTGGTGCAACAAACGTTGGTCTTGAGGTTCGTTTTTTATTTCAGGGAAACGGCGTTTTTCAATTGCTAAGTGCGCAAACGCCAGCAGGTATCCAGCACAAAAATATGGCCAAAAAGTTAAAGGCGCTTCCCCTTTTTGATATTGAAGACATTTATGTGTGTAGCAAAAGCGTCGCGCTTCGCTTTGAAGCAATCAGTGGGCAAAATCATGCGCAAAATTATACAAACGAGTTTTTTGAAAAAATCAGCATTTCAGATGAGCTTGAGGCTCAAATAGTAAATGAGCAAGAACTCAATATTCTCATGGCAAACGCATCACATATTCTGAGGTTTTAAATGCTGATACAAGTCTTATCCAATAGTTTCGATCTAGTGCAAAGCTATTTGCCAAACAGCGTTCAAAACGATGACGAGAACAAAGAGCGGGCAGGGTCCGTTGAAGCTGATAAAAAGATATGCGTAGTATTGTTGCAGGACGGCGTATATTTGTATCCAAGTCTAGTCAGGATATTAGAAGAAAAGGACCTCAATAATCTTATTGATTTAAGGGTTTTGGATATAGACTGGATGGCCTCAGGATTAGGAGCTTTAGTCTCTTCAGCAGACAAAAGCGGTGCACAAACCATCGAGCGACACCTCGTGAATACCCAGCAGTGGGTGGCACTTTGCGCTGAGCATTCTCCGATCATGACCGTTCAAGACTAACAGAAGAAGTATACGAAATAATGGAAGCATCCAAGCCACACAACACATTACCCAAGCAAGATTTTCTAAAGGTTAAGGGACGCGAGCTTGAATTGGACAGACACGGCTATTTAGCCAATTATGAAGACTGGTCTGAGAACGTCGCTCTGGCCTTTGCAGAACAGGAAGATTTAGCACTTAATGATAAGCATTGGGAAGTTATTCGTTTTGTACGCGAGTTTTACGAAACTTATGATACAAGCCCTGCGATAAGGGCTTTGGTTAAGGCTATGAAAGAACAATTTGGACCCGAGGTAGGAAACAGTCGATATTTACACCGATTGTTTCCAGATGGTCCGGCAAAGATTGCAACAAAACTAGCCGGTCTGCCAAAGCCGGCTAAATGCCTATAATTGCTAATAAGGCTTTAAAGCCAGCAACCTGGTATCGCATAGGATCTCTCATATAGACGCCTGTTTTCTATGCGTATATTTTTATTTCTATTTATGTCACGTTAATTTCAGTGAGACCATTCATATAGGGCACCAGAGCTTCTGGTACCTTTACACTGCCGTCAGCTTGTTGATAGTTTTCCAAAATTGCCACTAAGGTACGACCAACTGCCAAACCTGAACCGTTGAGTGTATGCAGTAATTCAGGCTTTTTCATATCTTTGCTCTTGTATCTGGCCTGCATCCTTCTGGCCTGGAAGTCTCCCATATTTGAGCAAGAGCTGATTTCCCGATAGGTATTCTGCGCGGGTAACCAAACCTCCAGATCATAGGTCTTACAGGAACCAAAACCCATATCGCCGGTACACAGAATGACTTTGCGATATGGCAGCCCTAATTTTTGCAGAATCGCTTCTGCGTGTGAGGTCAATTCCTCAAGCGCATCCATGCTCTGCTCTGGCAAGACCAGTTGTACCATTTCGACTTTGTCAAACTGATGCTGTCTTATAAGACCGCGTGTGTCTCTTCCGTAACTACCGGCTTCACTTCTAAAACAAGGCGTGTGCGCCGTCATTTTAAGCGGGAGTTCTGTATCTGCAAAAATATGATCACGGGCGATGTTGGTTAAAGGAACCTCAGCCGTGGGAATAAGAGACATACCCTGCCCCTCTTCGGTAGCTGGTTTGGTATGAAATAAATCCTCACCAAACTTTGGCAGTTGCCCTGTGCCATAGAGACTATCTGAATTGACCAAATACGGTACGTAGACTTCCTGATATCCGTGCTCTTGGGTATGCACGTCTAACATGAATTGAGCAAGTGCTCTGTGCATGCGGGCGATTGCGCCATTCATCACAACAAAGCGAGAACCTGAAAGTTTTGCGGCCGTCTCAAAATCAAGGCCTTTGCCCGCCTGGTTACTGATGCGCTCACTAATATCTACGTGATCACGCACGTCAAAATCAAACTTGGGTATCTCTCCCCATTTTGTAACTTCAACATTGTCTGCTTCGTCTTTACCAACGGGCACTTCTTTTGCCGGCAGGTTTGGCGTTTCTTGATAAAAAATGTTTAACGCGTTTTGCACATGCTCAAGTGCATCTTTTGCTGCATCCAGTTTTTCACCAAGTTCGCTAACTTCAGCCAATAAAGGCGCAATATCTTCACCCGACGCTTTTGCCTTACCAATAGACTTGGAACGCGTATTTCGTTCATTTTGTAAATCCTGCGTTTCAATTTGCAAGCTTTTACGTTTTTCTTCAAGTTCCTCATACGCGACAACATCCAGTTTAAATCCGCGTGTTGCAAGTACTTCGGCAGTTTCATGCAAACTGTTGCGAAGTAAGCGTGGGTCTAGCATAGTGACTTTATCCTTTAATTAACATCATTGCGCACCAAACTGCCAACACGCAGAGGCACACGTTTAAAAATACGGTTATTACAGCGTGCAACCATTCGCCTTGCTGTAAGAGTAATAATACTTCTAATGAGAAGGTCGAAAAGGTGGTCAAGGCACCTAAAATGCCAACAATAATAAACATTTTAAGGTCATCGTTTATTTGGCTGTGAGTCATAAAATGCGCATATGCCAAACCGATACAAAACGAGCCCACCACGTTTACGCTAAGGGTAGCAAATACCGAGCTTTTGCCCAATAAATTTATAAACACAACATTGGTAAAAAGCCTTAAACAGGCTCCAATTGCGCCTCCAATTGCAACATAGACGTACGTGAGCCAGGTAATTGTCATAGTTTTGTGTAACGCAACTGCGCGCTCCTCACTTAAGTCCTTGAATTTTAGCTATTGTTTGACGCATTGTCGTCTAATTCTTTCAGAAATGCGATTTTTTGTTGTAGCTGCTTTTCAAATCCACGTGAATTGGGCTGATAATACTCTCTGGCAGGCATTGCGTCCGGGAAGTAATTTTCGTTGCTGGCGTAGGCGCTTTCTAAATTATGAGGGTAAATATAATCACGTCCGTGGCCCGCCTCTTTTGCCAGTTTCGTTGGTGCATTGCGTAAATGTTTGGGAACAGCTTCACTATGAAATTGAAGTGCATCGGCTTTCGCTGCTTTAAAGGCTACATAAACCGCATTACTTTTAGGTGCTAGCGCACAATATATAACAGCCTGAGCCACCGCCCGTTCCCCTTCGGCCTGACCAACTCGATGATAAACGTCCCATGCCGTCAAACAAACCTGCAAGGCTTTTGGATCGGCATTTCCTATATCTTCAGAAGCGATCGCCAAAAGCCTTCGGCAAATAGGCGTAACGTCTGTGTTGGCGCATAGCATTCGGGCAAACCAATAAAGCGCAGCGTCTTTTGCGCTACCACGAATTGATTTATGAAAGGCTGAGAGTAAATCATAATAATGATCACCTTGCTTATCAAATGCACCAATACGCTCACCCACCGCAAGCTCAAGGCTTGCTAAATCAATTCTTATGGATTTGCCTTGCTCTTCAGTGATATCACACGCTAACTCGATTGCATTTAATAAGCGTCTTGCATCACCATTGGCGTATAACAATAAAGCAGCTTTTGCGCTCTGTTCAATGGTTACAATTTTGTTTTGCTCTGATGATAAGCGCCCAAGCGCCTTGATACAAAGCTTGTCCAGAGCCTTTTCATCAAGTGCTTCAAGGCTGAAAACGCGCATACGTGATAGCAAAGCCTGATTTATGGAAAAAGCAGGATTTTCAGTCGTAGCACCAATTAATCGGATTACACCACTTTCCACAAAAGGCAGAAATGCATCCTGTTGCGCTTTATTGAAACGATGTATTTCATCCACAAATACAAGCGGAACACGAGCAAATAAGCCTGCCTGTTCTGATTGTGCCTGTTGAGCAATCGCTTTAATATCTTTTACGCCCGAGTTAATGGCTGAAAGTGAAATCACCTTTGTGTCGCCTTCAGTGGCTAACACATGTACTAAGGACGTTTTGCCGCAGCCAGGAGGCCCCCACAAAATCATTGACGGTATGTTTTTTTTCGCACTTAAGCGACGGAGTATGCCACTTTCTCCCATCAGCAATTCGTTGCCAACGTAATCGTCAAAACGCGAAGGTCTAAGCAAATTAGCAAGGGGAGAAGACATCAATTCACCTTCGCTGCCTAGCGCTGGTCGTCAATAATGTAAGTTTCAGGAAACTCTGGTCGAAATAAATCAGCAGGTAAGGCTTTATTTGTGCGCTGCTTTGAAAGTGAAATAAAATTAACCTGCCCCTGACGATCTGTTGAGCGTAAGCTTAATAAATTCTCTTTGTCAAAGGTCAGTTCAAGGGCAACAATCGTCGCATCCTGTTCAAGCGTGGTGATGAGATAACGTGAACTTCCCCGGATAAACTGCCTATCTGGATTTGAGTCCTGACTTCCAGGCAAACGGGCTTCCAGGGTCATCGGAATTTGTAGTTCACTAATATTCACATTTTCCCATGCGTTCTCATTATCTGAAATCAGCAGCATAAGCGGATTATTACTTTCTATTGCTGATTGACTGATGATGCTGACCTGTTCAACAAAAGGGTCGATGTTATAGACAACTTCTCCGTCAGCTATAAATAACGATTCATCAGGTGACTTCACCTCCCATCTTAATTTATTTGGTTTGCTTAAGGTAATCGTGCCTTCGCTCTGCTGGAGCGTTTCGCCCTGCTCATCTTTGATGACTTGAGTGAACGAGGCTTGTAAATTTTTTAATTCGGCCAGCTTCTCTTTGAGTTCGATTTTGGCTCGCTGTGCATCAGCATTTGACGCCTCCTGACTATTTGAGGTTTGCGCAATAGCCGTATCTGAGAATGAAGCGAAGGCAAGGCTGCAAATACAAACAGCGAAAAACAGGAAATCGCGCGATAAGCGCTTGAAAAACGATGAACGAAGATCACTGTAATACATTATTTTACTCAGATACATGGATTAGTCCTTTGGTGGTGGCGGTGCAAGTACTTCACGGTTGCCGTTGTGCCCTGCACTGCTTATGACGCCATCCATTTCCATTTGTTCCACGATACGTGCGGCGCGATTGTATCCAATACGGAATTTGCGTTGAATGCTTGATACCGAAACTTTGCGTGTTTCTGTCACAAAGGCGATAGCCTCGTCATAAAAGGCGTCATAGTCCTCAGCATTAGATTCGCCTTGCTCACCGGGAAGAAGCACCTCAGCGTTTGTTTCGCCGTTTAATATCTCATCAATATATTGAGGTTCTCCTCTTGCTTTCCAGTCAGCGACAACCGCGTGCACTTCATGATCGTCAACAAAAGCACCGTGCACTCGCGTTGTTATACTTGTGCCTGGGGGGTTATACAGCATATCACCCATTCCCAATAATGATTCTGCTCCCTGTTGATCCAATATGGTACGAGAATCAATTTTACTGGACACCTGAAAAGCGATACGCGTTGGAATATTGGCTTTTATTAAGCCGGTGATAACATCAACGGAGGGGCGCTGGGTTGCGAGGATTAAATGAATTCCGGCTGCCCTGGCTTTTTGTGCGATGCGGGCAATAAGTTCTTCCACCTTTTTACCCACAATCATCATCATGTCTGCAAACTCATCTACAATCACAACGATAGACGGCAGTTTATCCAGCGCAGGTGCTGAATCTTCCATACTCTGATTAGGTTGCCACAGCGGATCGTAAATTTCCTCGCCAGCGGCCTTTGCCTGCGCAATCTTTTTGTTGTAGCCCTTGAGGTTTCTTACCCCTAACGCAGACATTAAACGATATCGACGCTCCATCTCGCCTACACACCAGCGAAGTGCGTTTGCCGCCTCTTTCATATCGGTAACAACTTCTGCTAACAAATGCGGAATGCCTTCGTAAACAGACAGTTCCAACATTTTAGGATCGATCATGATCATGCGAACATCTTCAGGCGTTGATTTATACAACAAGCTTAAAATCATGACGTTAACGCCAACTGATTTCCCCGACCCCGTTGTACCGGCTACCAATAAGTGCGGCATTTTTGCAAGATCAACTACCACAGGGTTTCCAGAAATATCTGCACCAAGCACCATGGTTAGGGGGGAATCGTTATTTTGAAATTCATCACAGCCTATTACTTCGCTCAAACGCACCATTTCGCGGTGTTTATTCGGTAACTCGAGCCCTATTACAGATTTACCTGGAATCACTTCAACAACGCGTACTGAAATCGCCGACATAGCGCGCGCCAAATCCTTGGCAAGGGTTGTAATTTTACTCACTTTTACTCCCGGCGCCAAATCCAGTTCAAATCGAGTGATAACAGGCCCGGGAAGCACATCGACCACTTCTGCCTGAATATTGAAATCGGCCAGTTTTGCTTCCAGCAGCCTTGAAACCTGATCCAACTCTTCTTGCGTGATAGGATTTTGCTTTTTATCGGCTCTTTCTAATAAATCGAAGGAAGGCATTGGCTCAAGTGGCTGCTCCGCATCAGGGCCTGATACTGTAGCGTTTGATTTGCCTGATGAATTCGTCTGCGATTTTGATACGGAACGACTGTCGACATTGGCATAGTTGCTTTGATCAGTTTGCCTGCCAAATTCTGACACGCTTTCATCATTAACAGAAAACGGTGCCAGCTCATCATCATCCAAAGCATCGTCGGGAATGCCAAACGAAGGTTCAACGGCTTTTCTTTTTGCAGCCCTGTTCGAATCAAGCGTGGTATCTCTGCGTGAAAAGCCAGGTTCAGCGCGAACGCTCGTAACGGTTACTTTTGATGAATCAGCCCTGCCCTCTTCTGTCTCGTCGTCGGATTTGCGCTTCGGACTGGGTAAGGACAATTGTCCCACTTTATTTGGCAATGCGATCAGCGTTTTACTGCTTTTGACAGTTATGGCACCAATAAAATCAATAATACTTAACCACGAAATCCCCGTGGCCAAGGTAAAACCAGTGCAAAAAAAGCAAAGTAAAAGTAAAACTGCGCCGACAAAGTTAAAATGCGGCATTAGGGCAGCACTTATAATATCGCCCATTGCACCGCCAGCAGACACTGAATAAAAATCATCGAAATTAATACTGGCGATCCCGGTAAAGCCAAAAACCATTAAGACCACACCTATCAGGCGCAAACTGATGGTTAAATAATCCAGCTCTTTAAGACTGCGCAGATGAAGAAATACAAACCAGCCAATAAAGGCAAGCGCAAATGGCACTAAATACGCTGTAATGCCAAAGGTAAATAATAAAATATCGGCACAATATGCACCAACCGCGCCCATCATATTTTGAACTTGCGCGCTTAAGCCTGCTTGCGACCAACCTGGATCGCTCGGATGAAATGATGCAAGCGAGACCAACAGAAACAAGGCAAATGCACATGAAATGAGCATGCCGACTTCGATGATTCGCTGAATGCCTGATAATCGTGACATATTATAGTTATTAGTTAGCGCCAATAAGACTGATGTAAATTAAAAACGAGCTAAGATTAGCATAAAATGAAAGCGCATATCACCTTAATAAGCGCTTTATAAACTGCCAACTGCCTAAGAAAACGGCAGGTGAAAATAAAGTGATTTGTTTTATGCTATTTCATATTTATTTTAATGCGCGACGTGTGTTTAACTTCTTCCATAACAACATAGGTTCGGGATTCGCTTACGCCGGGTAATCGTAACAGCGTGTCGCCAAGCAGTTTTCGGTAGCTCGACATATCAGCAACCCGTGTTTTCAACAGAAAATCGAAATTTCCTGATACTAAATGACATTCCTGAATGTCTTCGTGTTCTTGCACCGCCGCAGAAAATTCGGCAAAGATATCCACAGACGTTTTAGTCAGGGTGATTTCGACAAACACAAGCATCGCTGCCCCAAGCTTTTCAGGGTTAAGCTTTGCATGATAACTCTCAATATACCCTTGAGCTTCCAAGCGTCTAACCCTCTCCAAACAAGGGCTAGGACTTAGACCAACAACTTTTGCCAGTTCGACATTTGATATCTTTCCGTTATTTTGTAACTCAGACAAGATTCGACGATCAATTCGATCGATATGCTTTGGTGTTTTAACCAGCAATATATTCACCTGCTAAATTAAGCAATATCAAACTAATATACTGCATTTTATATAAATACAAAATTTTTATTTCCATAAGTTTCGGTACAATGCGCAAAAATTTGTAATCAGCTTTATAAGAGAGAAGCTATGTTAGTTGGTGTACCAAAAGAAATAAAAAATCACGAGTATCGCGTTGGCTTAACCCCGGCAGCGGTGAAAGAGTTTGTTGCACACGGCCATTCAGTCATTGTTGAACAAACTGCAGGGACTGCCATTGGATTTCCTGATGAGATGTACATCAATGCAGGTGCTGAAATTATCGCTACCCCAGAAGAGATCTTCGCCAAAGCTGATATGATTGTGAAGGTAAAGGAGCCTCAGCCGAATGAATGTAAGATGTTACGTGAGGGGCAAATTCTTTACACCTACTTACATCTGGCACCTGATCCTAAACAAACAGAATTATTAGTCGCCTCAGGCGCAACCTGTGTTGCTTACGAAACGGTAACCGATGCCAAAGGAGGCTTACCGCTTTTGGCACCCATGTCTGAAGTGGCTGGACGCATGTCCATTCAGGCAGGGGCACATTATCTTGAAAAGGCACATGGTGGTAGCGGCACACTTTTAGGTGGCGTACCGGGTGTTGCGCCTGGCAAAGTACTTATCATCGGTGGTGGTGTAGTGGGTACACAAGCAGCCAAAATGGCGGTAGGTTTGGGTGCAGATGTCACTATTTTAGACCGCTCGCTTCCGCGTTTGCGCGACCTTGATGATATCTTTTTGGGCCGCGTTCACACTGTTTATTCCACCGAAGAGGCTATTGAGCATTACTCTTCACGCGCAGACTTGGTTGTTGGCGCAGTGCTTATCCCGGGTGCAGCAGCGCCAAAACTATTAAACCGTGAACACATTAAAAATATGAAACCTGGCTCTGTACTGGTTGATGTTGCCATCGATCAGGGCGGTTGCTTTGAAACATCAAAAGCGACGACGCATCAGGATCCTGTTTACATTGTTGATGACGTGGTTCATTACTGCGTTGCCAACATGCCAGGCGGCGTGGCGCGCACGTCGACTATGGCACTTAACAATGCAACCTTACCTTTTGGACTGGCGCTTGCTAACAAAGGCGCGAGACAGGCCATGCTAGATGACAAAAATCTGCTAAATGGTCTGAATGTGCACAAAGGTTTGGTAACCTATAAAGCCGTTGTCGATGCCCTGGGCGAACAGCTTAATCTAACTTATTGTGATGCGCTTGAAGCTTTAAATAAATAAGTTGAAGTGAGTTAAAAGAAAAAAGTCCGGGTATTTACAAAATACTCGGACTTTTTGTAAGTACTTTTTGTGAAGCGACACTTAGTTAAAGACAAACTCCAGCTTCAGCGAAGCACCAATAAATTAAATGCTACACGGCTAGACCGAGGGACTCATTGATATCCAATAGGCTCTGCTGAGGCGATAGAGACTGCGTAATAGGCCTGCCAATGACCAGATAGTCAACGCCAGCCTTTATCGCTTCTGAAGGTGTCATAATGCGTTTTTGATCATCGCTGGCACTGCCTGAAGGACGGATGCCTGGCGTGACCAAGCAAAAATCTTTTCGCACATACTCTCGCAACATTGTCGCCTCTTGTGCCGAACACACCACACCATCGGCGCCCGCTTCTTGCGCTAGCAGGGCTAAATCGCGCACCTTGCCGGCAATATCGCTATTTTGGTAAACGGCTTTAAATTGCGTCTCGTCCATGCTAGTAAGCACCGTTACCGCAGTAAGGAAAGTCTGATGGGAAGATGATTGCAGCGCTTCTTTGGCAGCAGCAATCATAACTGGGCCGCCGCTGGCATGAACATTAACCATCCAGACACCTAGTTTACTGGCAGCGCTTACCGCCTTTGCAACTGTGTTTGGAATATCGTGAAATTTCAAATCCAGAAAGACATCAAAACCTTGGTCAATCAAAAAACGCACCCAGTCCGGTCCAAATAGCGTGAACATTTCTTTGCCCACCTTTAAGCGGCACTGATTTGGTGATAGCTGACTAACTAGGTTCTTTGCTGCATCAATATCATCAAAATCGAGAGCGACAATAACGGGAGATTTTACAATCGACTGGCTCAAACTAACTACCTTTTCTTTATCAACGTTTGTTTATTGGTGCTACTCACCGTCTAAACCTTTTATTGGCTTGATCACAGACCACTTTTTACATGACGGACACAACCAGTAAAGCTGACGCCCTGAAAACCCGCAGCTGTGGCAACGATATTTAGGCCGTTGTTTAATTTGCTTGATAATCAAGCCCTGCATTTGCTCCAAGCTTTGTTGCGTGCGTTTATCTGGTAAGGCTTTTTGATATAAATTCAATAGTGACTCGAAGCCTCGCATGGTTGGATGGTTTTGCAACTGACGATTTAAGGTATCAATCGCCTCTTCCATTTCACCTTTACGAGCCAGAATTTTCACTTTTGCAATATAAGACGAGGCACATTTTTGCCAATATGGCTCAAGCAGCTTTTCAAGCTTGTCCCAGCCGTCGGTTTTGCCTGCACATTGCTCTAAGAGCGGAATGGCTTCACTTAACCAGTCCAGATCGCGTTTTGGTATTTCAGCCAGGTAATCCATCGCTTGCGCATATTCTTCTTTTTTAATCGCAAGTTTACCTAATTCAAGCCAGGCTCTGACCTCTTTCCCTTCGACCATAATGGCTTTTTTGAGGGTGAGTTCTGCGCCGTCTAAGTCACCTTCCTGAATTTGTTCAAGTGCTTGCTCGCAATAAAAATGCGAGAGTAACAAATACATAAACTCGTCGTTTGGCGTAATTTTAAGACTGCGAGAGGCTAATTCAACTGCTTTATACCACTCTTTGGTAACCTGATAGATGCTAAACAGCTTTGCCTGAGCAGTGTTAAAATGCTTTTCATCTTCCAGTAGTTGAATAAAGACACTTTCAGCGCGCTCCAAAAACCCCGCCAATAAATAATCCGTCCCTAATTCAACTAGCGCCAAGGCTTCCTGACGTTTATTAATTTCTTCCCGACTGACAAGATTCTGATGGACGCGAATAGCGCGATCTAATTCTCCGCGGTGCCGAAAAAAATTCCCCATCGCGATATGCGTTTCTATCGTGTCGTTATTGACACTAATCATTTTCATAAAGGTATCGACCGCTTTATCAGCCTGATCCGATAGCAAAAAATTCAGACCTTTATAATAATGATTCGATAAGATGGATGACTGCTTTCGTTGGGCGCGACGTAAGGTATATCGGCCCATTACCCAACCATAGGCAGCGGCGACAGGCAAAAGAAGAAAAAGATATTCGATCATCTACGGGTTTTCGTTTTTAGCAAGTTTATTTAATTTACGGCTTAACAAACTCACCTTCACCCGAAGAGCAAGGTACTTGGTCAAGATAGTAGACATGCCTAAAATAAAACCTGCGAGCATTGACCAAACCATAAACGTAGACACGCGCATTTCGGTTTGTGCAATTAGATAGTTGACCGATATTAACTCGGCGTTTCTTGAGCCAACTACTAACGCTAACAATAAAAGCAATACAACAATTATAATGACTAAAATTGCCTTCATGGCCTGTCCTTGTTAGCCCTACTTAATTGATAGGGATAATAAAAAAGCTTAAGCATGTAGTACTTAAGCTTTATAGATCTACTCGGTCTCTTAACTCTTTGCCCGCTTTAAAATGGGGAACGTGTTTGCCTGTTAACTCAACGGTTTCGCCTGTTTTAGGATTACGTCCAACACGTGGCGCACGGTAGTGCAACGAAAAACTACCAAAGCCTCTTATTTCAATTCGGTCACCACGCTGAAGCGTTTGCGCCATTTGTTCAAGCAATTCCTTTACTGCACTTTCAAGTTCTTTGCCTTGAAGATGCTGCACTTTTTCGCCTAAACGTTCAATTAATTCAGATTTGGTCACAATATAAACTCCCAACAAGTGTTATGAGAGGAAACCTTAGGTGCAGGTAATAAAGAAGGAGCGGCAGAAAGCCGCTCCTGATTGCGAATTACTCGCCTTTTGCAGCTTTAAATGCTTCTGCCATTGCGTTCGTAATACCCGCATCGTCGCCTTGATTATTAACTTTATCAAGAGCTTCTTTCTCATCAGCCTGATCTTTAGCTTTAACAGAAAGATTAACAACACGATTCTTACGGTCAACACCCATGAACTTAGCTTCTATGGTATCACCCACTTTCACTACGTCATTTGCATCTTCCACTCTATCACGTGCAAGGTCACCAATTCGGATGTAGCCTTCAACTTCATCTGCAAGTTGAACTTTCACACCCTTAGCATCGGCTTCGATGACTGTTCCATTAACAATAGCACCTTTTTTATTGTCTGTCAGATACATATTGAACGGGTCTTCTTCGATTTGTTTAACACCAAGAGAGATACGCTCGCGCTCTGGGTCAACCTGAAGAACAACAGCGCTAATTTCATCGCCTTTCTTGTAGTCACGAACCGCTTCTTCACCTGCTTTCTGCCATGAAATGTCAGATAAGTGAACTAAACCGTCGATACCACCGTCAAGACCGATAAAGATACCAAAATCTGTAATTGATTTGATCTTACCAGTCACTTTGTCGCCTTTTTCGTGCGACTTAGCGAATGTTTCCCAAGGATTGTCAATACACTGTTTAAGACCTAAGGATATGCGACGACGTTCTTCATCAATTTCCAGAACCATTACGTTTACTACATCGCCCAAGTTAACAACTTTAGATGGGTGGATGTTTTTATTTGTCCAGTCCATTTCAGAAACGTGAACCAAACCTTCAACGCCGTCTTCAATCTCAACAAAACAACCATAATCAGTTAGGTTGGTTACTGCACCGCTAAGCTTGGCGCCTTCTGGGTAACGCTCAGCAATTTCTTGCCATGGATCGTTGCCCATTTGCTTCATACCTAGAGAAACGCGTGATTTTTCTTTGTCAAACTTCAGTACTTTTACGTTAATTTCATCACCCACGTTTACGATTTCACTTGGGTGCTTAACGCGCTTCCACGCCATGTCGGTAATGTGAAGTAGACCGTCCACACCGCCTAAATCAACGAATGCACCATAATCTGTAAGGTTCTTGACGATACCTTTAACTTCATCACCTTCTTCAAGGTTGGCAAGTAATTGATCGCGCTCTGCACTGCTTTCAGCTTCAATAACGGCACGACGAGATACAACTACGTTATTACGTTTTGCATCTAGCTTGATTACTTTAAACTCTAACTCTTTACCTTCAAGGTGAGCTGTTTCGCGCACTGGGCGAACGTCAACCAAAGAACCTGGCAAGAAGGCACGAACTGTATTAACTTCAACCGTAAAGCCGCCTTTGACTTTACCATTGATGACGCCTTTGATGGTTTCTTTATCTTCGTAAGCTTTTTCAAGCTCAACCCAAGCTTCGTGGCGCTTGGCTTTTTCACGAGAAAGAATCGTTTCACCGAAACCATCTTCTACTGCGTCTAGCGCCACATCAACTGTGTCGCCAATTTCAATTTCTAATGTTCCATCAGCTGCTTTAAACTGGTCAGCTGGGATAGCACTTTCTGACTTCAGGCCAGCATCAACAAGAACGATGTCTTTATCGATAGAAACAACGGTACCTTTAACAATCGCGCCTGGACGCGTTTCTAGTTGCTGTAGGCTCTCTTCAAAAAGTTGTGCAAAATTTTCAGTCATATTTAAATTCAAAGTTAAGTCCGTCAATTCAATCCAGAATTACGGGGTTATTAATAAGACCTTATTCATCCTTAAATTCGGTCGCGTAAATCTATGTATCTATATTCGGCTTTCTCAGGATTTACTCAAACAACTTACTATCAATAAATTGTTTAGCTTTTTCAAACACTTGAGTAATACTTAAGACGGTTGAGTCTATCTCTAATGCGTCATCAGCACGCTTGAGAGGAGCGCTACTTCTGTTTGAATCCCGCTCATCTCTGGCTTGTATATCCTCTAAAAGGCGCGAGAGTTTAACATCTCGCCCCTTATCTTTCAACTGGTGATATCGGCGTTCTGCCCTCGCCTGGGCGCTAGCTGTAAGAAAAATCTTGGCATCAGCATTTTGAAATACAACCGTTCCCATGTCCCTGCCATCTGCCACAAGTCCCGGCGATTGTGCAAAGCCTCGCTGTCTTCTGAGAAGCGCCTCCCTGACAACGGGAATGGCAGCCACCTTGGAAGCTGCGGCACCCACTTCTTCAGTACGAATGTCATCTGTCACATCTTCGCCTTCAAGAATAATACGCGTGTGCTTATGTTCTGTAATAGAATGTTCTGTAATAAAACTGACGTCTAGTCCCGAGGCAAGCGGCACCAGTGCGTCTGCGTCATCCAGTAGAATTTCGTGGTGAAGTGCAGCGACAGCAAGTACACGATAAATTGCCCCGCTGTCCAGGAAATGAAAGTTGTAGGCGTCGGCAAGCATCACACTGAGCGTACCCTTCCCTGCGCCTGATGGACCGTCTACCGTAATAATCGGTATATGCTGCATGATATTGGCTCGTTGCTAAAAACGGCGCAATTATACGTGCTTAGGCGTAAAAGGCAATGTAAGTCCTGTGACAATCGTGTTACTGAGCCTTGTGAGAAACTGACTCAAACGTTGCAAAAAAGTCTGGAAACGTTTTCGAGGTACATTTCGGATCGTTGATAGTGACACCAGCCTTATCATCAAGGGCAAGAAGCGCAAAACACATCGCCATTCTATGATCGTCATAAGTATCTATAGCAGCGTGTTGAATCTGTTCAGGCGGAGTAACTTTAATGTAATCCTCGCCCTCTTCAACAATTGCTCCCACTTTTCTGAGCTCTGTTGCCATAGCATGTAAGCGATCCGTTTCTTTGACGCGCCAGTTGTAAATATTGCGAATAGTGGTTGTGCCCTTGGCAAAAAGAGCCGTTGTCGCAATGGTCATTGCGGCATCAGGAATATGGTTCAGGTCTTGATCTATCGCCGTTAGCTTTCCACAACTGGCAGTAATTGCGTTATCTTCCCAGTGTATCTGTGCGCCCATGTCCTGAAGCACATTCGCAAATTTAATATCACCCTGGACTGACTTGTTGCCCACGCCAATTACTTTGATACTCCCGCCTTTAATTGCAGCTGCTGCAAGAAAATACGAGGCGGAAGAAGCATCGCCTTCTACCCAAAAATGTTTCGGACTGAGATAATGCTGTCCGGCTTTTATAACAAAGCGCTGATAATCGTGGTTTTCAACTTCTACACCGAACTTGCGCATGCTATCGAGTGTGATGTCAATGTAAGGCTTTGAAACCAAGGTCCCCTTAATATGGACTTCTACATCAGATGCTTCAATTGATTCAGCGTTATTTGAGTCAGACTGCGCTAACAATGGCGCTGCCATCAACAGAGCCGTCAAAAACTGGCTGGAGACGGAACCATCAACTTCAAAGTGTCGTTGCGTAATCGTTGCGCCTCTAATTCTTAAAGGAGGAAAGCCGGTATTTTTGAGGTATTGAATATTTGCACCAGCTTTTATTAAGGCATCTGCCAAATCACCAATGGGGCGTTCTTCCATTCGCGGTTCGCCAGTTAAATCGACACTCACATCTGAAAATGCCAAAGCAGCACATAAAGGGCGCATTGCCGTGCCTGCATTTCCAAGAAATAGTTCATCTTTAAAACTTTGGCTAAACTTACCACCAATTCCCGTCACTTCACAGCGAGTGTTATTGTCAGATAAGGTATACTGGACACCAAGCGCTTTAAGGGCATTTAACATATGCCGGATATCGTCACTATCAAGCAGATTTTCTAAAACCGTGGTGCCTTTGGCGAGTGCGGCAAGTAAAAGCGCTCGATTGCTCAGGCTTTTTGAACCGGGTAATCTGATTTCACCCTCAACACGACTTATAGGTGAAAGCGTTAACTGCTCCATAAACAGCTCTCCGTTGATGCAATTAATGAATAGTTTACTATGCTCGTTTTAATGCGTGTTTAAGCTTGTGTTCGTTCAAACTCTTGCATGAAATCCACTAGGGCTTTTACACCTTCCAAGGGCATCGCGTTGTAGATACTGGCTCGCATTCCTCCAACAAATCGATGTCCTTTTAATGCCAGCAAACCCGCTTTTTCAGACTGCTCCAGAAAGGCTGCATCCAGTCGATTGTCTGCCAATTGAAAGCAAACGTTCATCTTTGAGCGGTTTTCATCACACACTTTATTGCTGTAAAAATCAGAGCTGTCGATGCAGTCATAAAGCAAGGCGGCTTTTTGGGCATTAACTTTACTGATCGCATCTACGCCACCTTGTTCCAATAGCCATTCAAAAACCAATCCCGCTAAATACCATGCAAACGTGGGTGGCGTGTTGTACATGCTATCGTTATTAGCTTGCTGCTGATAATCAAATACAGCAGGGGTATCAGGGCGGGCCAAACCTATGAGGTCTTCACGAACAATAACAACAGCCAAGCCGGACGGCCCAATGTTTTTCTGCGCGCCGGCATAGATGATCCCAAAGTCGCTCACGTCAACAGATTTGCTTAAAATATTAGAGGACATATCAGCTACGATGGGCACAGAATCTGACTTGGGTACCCAATTTATTTCAATCCCATCTACCGTTTCGTTAGGGCAATAATGAAAGTAAGCGGCTTTAGGGTTAATTTCCCAATGTTCCTGGGTGGGTACCCACAATTTATCATCTTTTGTTTGCGTCTTTGCCAAGACTTCGGCAGTCATATATTTTTCTGCCTCAGCAACTGCGATCTGCGACCATTGTCCAGAGACCAAATGCTGTGACAAGTCACCGCGCTTGGCCAGATTCATTGGAACAGAGAAAAACTGCCCTCTGCCACCGCCTTGCAAAAACAACACTTTGTAATTGTCAGGCACCTTCATCAATTTGCGAAGGTCTGCTTCTGCTTTTTGAGCGACAGCCATAAAGGGCTTACCACGATGGCTAACTTCCATCACAGACGTGCCTTGTCCGTTCCAGTTTAATAATTCGTCCTGAGCGCGTTTAAGTACAGGGCGTGGAATAGCGGCTGGTCCGGCACTGAAATTAAATACAGACTCGCTGATTGTTGATGTGTTTGACATAAAGCGTTACTTTCGAGTTAGTTATTGTTGAACAAACATAAAACAAGCGGCTTTGTTTTGCCGCTTGTTCATCTCTTTTAAATCATAGGCTCACAATTAAGCGTCAGCATCACCTGGTGCAGAATCGTCATTGTTTACATCGCCAGGGGCATCTTGTGCACTTTTATCTTCGATTTCTGCAACGACAAGCGCTTCGCCATTTTCATCCAGCTCAATGGCTTCTTCAACTTCCTCAATGCGTTGTAAACCAACTACATGCTCACCCGTTACTGTTCTTATTAAGCGAACACCTTGGGTATTACGACCGACTTTGGAAACTTCCGAAACGCGCGTTCTCACCAGTGTACCTTGGTCAGAAATAAGCATTATTTCCTGACTCTCTGTCACTTGAACCGCACCAACTACCGCACCGTTTCGCTCAGATACCTTGATTGACACAACACCTTTGGTCGCTCGACTTTTTGCCGGATACTCGCCAATAGGGGTGCGTTTACCAAAACCGTTTTCAGTTGCTGTAAGAATATCGCCTTCATCATTTGGTACGATTAAGGACACGACGCGTTCAGTTTCCTGAATACGTATTCCGCGCACACCGGTAGCTGTTCTGCCCATCGGTCTGACTTGTTCTTCACTAAAGCGCACCACTTTGCCCGCATCTGAAAACAGCATAATTTCACTGTTTCCGTCCGTCAGATCAGCACCAATCAGTTCATCGCCTTCAGTCAAATTAACCGCAATAATCCCGTTTGCGCGAGGACGAGAATACTGTGTCAATTCCGTTTTCTTCACTGTACCCTTTGCTGTCGCCATAAACACGAAGTATCCGGCAGCAAACTCTTGAATCGGTAAAATTGTTGTTATTCTTTCGCCGTCTTCAAGCGGCAATATATTTACAATCGGTCGGCCTCTCGCGTTTCGGCTGGCAAGGGGGAGTTGATACACTTTCAACCAATACAAGCGGCCGCGCGTTGAAAAGCACAAAATATGATCATGAGTGTTTGCCACCAATAGCTTTTCAATAAAATCTTCATCTTTCATCTTGGTCGCAGACTTACCCTTTCCGCCGCGACGCTGCGCTTCGTAGTCAGACAGTTTTTGATATTTGACATAGCCCTCGCGAGACAAAGTAACGACCACATCTTCACGTTCAATTAAATCTTCAATATCGATATCATGAGAAGCCGCAGTGATCTCGGTTCGACGCTCATCACCGTATTCAGCGCGAATGGCCTCGAGCTCTTCTGAAATAACTTCCATCAAACGCTCGGAGCTTGCCAGGATTTTCAACAATTCTGCAATGGCCTCTAAAAGGTTGCGATATTCTTCAAGAATCTTATCGTGTTCAAGACCTGTCAGTTTATTTAGGCGAAGATCCAAGATGGCCTGGGCTTGCTCTTCAGTTAAATAATATTCACCATCTCGGATGCCATATTCTGGCGCAAGCCAGTCAGGACGAGCAGCATCATTTCCAGCGCGAGAAAGCATTTCTGCCACGTCGCCTAAAGCCCAGCCGCGAGCGATTAGCGATTGTTTTGCATCAGCAGGACTCTTTGACGCTTTTATAAGCTCAATCACCGGGTCGATGTTGACCAATGCAATGGCGAGACCTTCCAAGATATGCGCTCGGTCGCGCGCTTTTTTCAATTCAAATACGGTTCTGCGAGTCACCACTTCCCGTCTATGCAGAACAAAGCACTCTAATGTTTCTTTGAGATTAAAGACCTTTGGCTGATTGCGGTCCAGCGCCACCATATTGATACCAAATACCGTCTGCAGCTGTGTATTGGCATATAGGTGATTAAGTAAAACCTCAGCTGATTCACTGCGTTTTACTTCGATAACGATACGCATACCTTCTTTGTCGGACTCATCGCGAAGTGCAGATATGCCCTCAATGCGTTTTTCTTTTACCAGCTCTGCGATTTTCTCAATCAGTTTTGCTTTGTTAACCTGGTAGGGAATTTCGTTAACAATAATGGTTTCTTTACCGTTTTCTTCCTGCTCGATAATGGCTTTAGCACGCAGGTAAATTTTACCGCGCCCTGTTTTGTAAGCACTGATAATCCCTTGACGGCCACTAATGGTGGCAGCTGTTGGGAAATCTGGGCCGGGTATATGCTCAATCAGTTCTTCGATTGTGATATCAGGATTTTCAATTAAGGCTAAACAACCGTTAATCACCTCTGTCAAATTATGCGGTGGAATGTTTGTCGCCATTCCTACTGCTATACCTGAAGAACCATTTACTAATAAATTAGGCACACGCGTTGGCAATACTTCCGGGATTTGCTCCGTGCCATCGTAGTTAGGCACAAAATTAACCGTTTCTTTTTCTAAATCGGCAAGCAATTCGTGTGCGATTTTTGCCATTCGCACTTCGGTGTAACGCATTGCGGCGGCTGAGTCACCATCTACCGAGCCAAAGTTACCTTGACCGTCTACAAGCATATAACGCAGTGAAAAAGGCTGAGCCATACGAACGATTGTATCGTACACCGCTGAATCACCGTGAGGGTGATATTTACCAATCACATCCCCTACTACACGTGCTGATTTTTTATAAGGCTTGTTAAAATCGTTTTTAAGTTCGTTCATCGCAAAAAGTACGCGACGATGAACCGGTTTCAAACCATCGCGCACATCGGGCAAGGCTCGGCCAACGATAACGCTCATTGCATAATCTAGGTAGGAGTTTTTAAGCTCTTCTTCAATATTGATCGGGGAGATTTCTTTGGCATTGTCAGTCATAAACTTCAATGATCCTTATTTGTGTAGCAGTAGCGTCTGACCATTCTCATCATAAAAATGAGTCTGTAGTCTGATTATGTAATTGACTGGAACTTTGTAAGCAACAGTCAATAAATCACCAATCGATACTTGTAATCGATGCTTCCAGCCACTTTGTTTTTATCATCATATTATCAACCGCCGATAGTAGCACTATGCTTCAAAAAAATGTAGCGCCTTATGCTTTTCAAATCATATTTATTTTCTGAGTGTGTTTCATTAGGGTCAGTTGATTTTTGCTGTATGATTTTCGGCGCTTGAGAAATACAATCACAGTTAAGGCTTTTGCAGCATCCCGTTCGCCTATTATCAATGCACTTAAAGCATGCCATAATGGGCACTTGGCGGCTTTCATTTTTTTTTAATTAAATCAAATTGAGGATATTTGCTACGTGAGCAATCAAACTCATCAAACCGGCTATGCCGAAGTGTCTGACTCTAAAGATTCCAATGACACCAATATAGATGTAAACGAATTAAACAAGTTTTCAGAACTTGCCTCACATTGGTGGGATCGGAATGGCGAGTTTAAATCACTTCATGATATTAATCCGCTGCGAGTCGATTACATAGAACAACAGTGTGATGGTTTGTTTGATAAAGCGGTTTTAGATGTTGGCTGCGGTGGTGGCATTCTTTCTGAAGCCTTAGCAAAAAAAGGCGCTAAGGTTACCGGCATTGATATGGTGCAGGCTTCACTAGACGTTGCCAATTTACATCGCCTGGAGTCGGGCGTGAATGTCGAATATTGTCTAAGCACCGCAGAAAACTGGGCGCAAAAAAATGCCGGAAGATATGATGTGGTGTGCTGTTTGGAAATGCTTGAACACGTACCGGAGCCTGCTGCGATTGTAAAGGCATGCGCGAAACTGGTAAAACCGGGTGGTCGCGTCATCTTTTCAACCCTTAACCGAAACACGAAGTCCTATTTAATGGCGATTGTTGCAGCCGAATATTTGTTAAATATGGTGCCTAAAGGGACTCACGATCACAGCAAGTTTATCAGACCTGCTGAGCTATGCAGAATGATAGATGAGACTTCGTTACAGGTAGATGAGATGATTGGCTTGCATTTTAATCCGCTTAAGCAAGATTATTATTTATCAGAGCAAAATGTGGATGTGAATTATTTCGTGTCATGCCACCTGAATGCTTAGAGTGTTTTAGCTCCTGCAATTTCGCAGCAATATCGTAAAACAACGTTTTAGTTTACTGAAAATCAGCGCAATTTTTATTAAGTAAATTTTTAAGCGCTTTTGTTACTAAAAAAGCAGTTTTTAGACGAATTTATTTTTGTGCTTTTTTTTAAAAAGCTTGCATAGGCGAAAAGCCACCACTGCTCTTTGGTATTGAGTAAGTTGCTACTAACCCTTCTACCTGTTACTTAAACTTGACAGTAAAACACTACATATAGTGGTTGCAATAGTCACCAAGACTCATTATCTTGTGCTTATTGAAATATGGTGACGATTAAATAGCGAGCGAATCTCGTGCTAAATTTAATCACTCTCAGTACTCTCTGCCAATTTTCAATGCGCTAATAACAAAAAATGGACAAGATAAGACGTCTCTAGTGGTGTGCGTTCTCTAGTTGTGAACTTTGCACGAGACTCAGCTTTGAATGAATCAGCTACAAATTAAAGAGCATAACTATAATGAATAATGATCTTTTAGTCACCAAACGCGATGGGACGCAAGAGCCTATCAACCTCGATAAAATCCACAAAGTTGTTACCTGGGCTGCAAAAGACTTAGACGATGTATCCGTTTCTCAGGTTGAGATTAAGGCACAGATACAGTTTTACAACGGCATTAAAACCGCTGAGATCCATGAAACACTCATCAAGTCAGCCGCTGACTTAATTTCTACAGAAACGCCAGATTACCAATACCTCGCAGCACGGCTGGCGGTGTTTCATCTACGTAAGAAGGCCTATGGACAGTTTGAACCTCCAGCGCTTTATGATCATGTTAAAAACCTTGTAGCTCAAGGCAAATACGATAAGCATTTACTGGAAGACTACAGCCCGGAAGAGTTTGCCGAGTTAGATGCATACATTGATCACCAGCGCGATATGAACTTTAGCTACGCCGCTGTTAAACAACTGGAAGGTAAATACCTGGTTCAAAACCGGGTAAGTGGTGAAATATACGAAAGTGCGCAATTTTTATATGTGCTCGTTGCTGCGTGTCTGTTTGCCAAGTATCCACGCGAAAACCGGCTTGACTATGTAAAACGTTTTTATGACGCGGCATCCACATTTAAACTGTCATTGCCTACGCCAATTATGGCAGGCGTCAGAACCCCTACCCGCCAGTTTAGCTCGTGCGTTTTAATTGAAACCGGTGACAGTCTGGATTCTATTAATGCCACAGCAAGTGCGATTGTTAAATATGTTTCTCAACGCGCCGGTATAGGGATAAACGCAGGCCGTATCCGTGCGCTTGGCAGCCCAATTCGCGGAGGTGAAGCCTTCCATACAGGATGTGTACCTTTCTATAAATACTTCCAAACGGCTGTCAAAAGTTGCTCGCAAGGTGGAGTGCGCGGTGGCGCTGCAACGCTTTTTTATCCCATTTGGCATCTTGAAGTCGAGTCATTGTTAGTACTTAAAAACAACCGAGGGGTTGAAGAAAATCGTGTCCGCCATTTGGATTACGGTGTGCAGTGCAACAAGCTTATGTACACACGGATGATCAAAGACGATTATATTACCTTGTTTAGTCCCTCTGACGTACCTGGTCTTTACGATGCTTTCTTTGCTGATCAGGAAGAGTTTGAGCGTTTATATGTACAATACGAAAATGACGACAGCATTCGCAAGAAGCGTGTAAAGGCCATTGAATTATTCAGCCAATTTATGCAGGAGCGCGCAAGCACTGGACGTATTTACCTGCAGAATGTTGATCACTGCAATACGCACAGTCCTTTCGACCCATCTGTTGCGCCTGTTCGCCAAAGCAACCTCTGTTTAGAGATTGCGCTGCCAACTAAACCTCTGCGCAACGTCGATGATGCTGAAGGTGAAATCGCGCTTTGCACCCTTTCTGCTTTCAATCTGGGCGCCATTGAAAGTTTAGATGATTTTGAAGAACTGGCCGATTTATCAGTACGAGCATTGGATAGTTTGCTTGACTATCAGGATTACCCGGTACCGGCAGCGCACACTGCAACAATGGGCCGCAGAACCCTGGGTATTGGTGTGATTAATTTTGCCTATTATTTGGCGAAAAACGGTGTTAAATATTCCGACTTTAGCGCGAATCCATTAATCCACCGCACCTTTGAAGCGATGCAGTATTATTTATTGAAAGCGTCAAATAATTTGGCAAAAGAAAAAGGCGCATGCCCCAAATTCAACGAAACCACCTATTCAAAAGGCATTATGCCAATTGATTCATATAAGAAGGACCTTGATAAAATTTGTGATGAAGCCTTGCATTATGACTGGGATGCATTAAGAGAAGACATTGTAAAATATGGCTTACGTAACTCTACCCTCTCTGCCTTAATGCCATCTGAGACGTCTTCACAAATTTCAAATGCAACAAACGGCATTGAACCACCACGTGGCCATATAAGTATCAAAACCAGTAAAGATGGTGTTCTAAAGCAGGTTGTTCCTGAGTATAAAGCGCTCAAGGACAAGTACGAATTGCTTTGGGATATTCCATCTAATGATGGGTATTTGCAGCTCGTGGCAATCATGCAGAAATTTATTGATCAAACGATTTCTGCCAATACCAGCTACGACCCGGGCAAATACGAGGGTAATAAAGTACCGATGAAACTATTGCTTAAAGATCTGTTAACGACTTATAAGCTCGGTATTAAAACGCTTTACTACCATAACACGCGTGACGGTGCTTCTGACAAGTCAGACGCTGAAATGAGCAACGTAGTTCAAGAGCCTCAAGCACAAACTGCCATCATAGAAGAAGATGACGACTGTGCTGGCGGTGCCTGCAAAATATAATGCATTTGGGATGTAATTAATGAAATATACGACCTTTAATCAAAAAACAACGGACACCATGAAGGAGCCAATGTTTTTCGGTGATCCGGTAAATGTGGCGCGTTACGATCAACAAAAGCACCCTATTTTTGAAAAGTTGATAGAGAAGCAAATATCATTTTTCTGGCGACCAGAAGAAGTGGATGTCAGTAAAGATCGTGTGGATTTTCAAAAACTAACTGATGCTGAAAAGCATATTTTTACCTCTAATTTGAAATACCAGACGCTTTTAGATTCGGTACAAGGACGAAGCCCTAATATCGCGTTTCTGCCGATTATCTCATTACCAGAGTTGGAAACCTGGGTGGAAACCTGGTCGTTCTTTGAGACTATCCATTCTCGTTCCTATACACACATCTTAAGAAACCTGTTTTCAAACCCGAGTGAAGTGTTTGATGATATTGTGGTGAATGAGGAAATTAAGCGTCGTGCAACGGACATCTCAAAGTATTACGATGACCTAATTTTTTACACGCAGCTTTATCAAACGCGTGGTGAAGGCGTATACACTATTGATGGTGAAACCCACGAGGTGAATTTAAGAGTGCTCAAGAAAAAGCTTTTCTTGTGCATGAACTCTGTTAACGCGCTTGAAGCCATTCGTTTTTATGTATCTTTTGCTTGTACCTTTGCTTTCGCGGAACGCGAATTGATGGAAGGAAATTCAAAAATCATCCGTTTAATTGCACGTGATGAGAATATCCACCTTACTTCTACTCAACATATTCTTAATCTGTGGATGAAAGGAAAAGACGACCCTGAAATGGCAGAGATTGCAAAAGAATGTGAGCAAGAAGCAAAAGACATTTTTTTACTGGCAGTTAGCCAAGAAAAAGAATGGGCAAAGTACCTGTTTAAAGATGGCTCAATGCTTGGTTTAAACGAAGAAATTCTTTGCCAGTATGTGGAATACATTGCTAACCAGCGTATGGCAGCCATCGGCATGGGGCAACCTTTTAATGTGAAAGGCAATCCCTTACCATGGATGAACAATTATCTCACATCAGACAATGTCCAGGTTGCTCCTCAAGAAACCGAAATCAGCAGTTATCTTGTAGGTCAAATTGACAGCGAGGTCGCTTCGGGTGACTTCGAAGAGTTTGAACTATAGCAGTGATTGTTAAAAACGAAAAAGTAAGCGTGTGCGTGAATGACAGCACACGCTTTTCTTTTAACAATGAAGATAGCCTGCTTATCGCAATGGAAAAGCAACAAATTGACGTGCATTTTCATTGCCGAGAAGGTTTTTGCGGTGCATGCCGAACTAAACTACTCTCAGGAGAGGTAGAGTATAAAGTCGATCCGCTCGCCTGCATCGATGATGATGAAATTTTAGCGTGCTGCTGCATTCCCATAAGTGACGTTGAAATTCAAACGTATTAACATTCTTTACCAATAAAAAAGCCAGCTCACGCTGACTTTTCATTAAATCCTTGATTGAATCAAAGATCTAAACCAATACGACTCGCTACTTCAATGTAGGATTCAACTACCGAACCTAATCCTTGTCTGAAACGATCTTTATCCAGTTTTTTCTTTGTTTCACTATCCCACAAACGACAGCCATCGGGAGTAAATTCATCGCCCAATACAATATTACCCTGTGAGTCGGTACCAAACTCTAATTTAAAGTCTACAAGCAACATTCCACCTTTCGCAAACAAAGGGCTTAGCACTTCATTGACTTTAAAGCTTAATGTTTTCATTTCATCAATTTGAGCCTGTGTGGCCCACTCAAATCCAACAATGTGCGACTCATTCACCATTGGATCATGTAGCGCATCATTTTTAAGAAAGAACTCAAAGGTAGGTGGATTAAGTATCTTCCCCTCTTCTACGCCTAAGCGTCTGCAAAGCGAACCAGCCGCATAATTTCGAACCACACACTCAACAGGGATCATTTTCAGTTTTTTAACAAGACTTTCTGTGTCAGACACCAAATTTTCAACCTGTGTTTTTACGCCAGCCGATTCCAATTGCTGCATGATGAAATGATTGAATTTGTTATTTACTTCGCCCTTACGTTCCAGCTGTTCTATCTTTTCACCGTCAAATGCAGATGTATCGTTCCTGAATTCCAAGATCAACAGATTCGGATCATCTGTAAAAAATACGGTTTTTGCTTTACCACGGTAAAGCTCCTCACCCTTTTGCATGCACTGCCTCTATTAGATATCTAAATTGCTTTCTGCCATGTAGTCAGAAAAGACGGAAAATAAATCGGTTGCCTGTTTTACTTCAAATGCCTGGTTATCACTATCGCGGAAAGTAACCGCCGTTCGTTCTCCTACAGGTTGAACCTGTAAACGGTAATTCACCTTTTCTAAATCCAGACCATCGTCAGAAAATACATCATACCAAGGTTTGTCTTCACCATTATATTTGACGAACATCAAACCTGATGCCTGATCCAAATCGATAACGTCGAAGCCCATTTTTCTTAGCACTAGTAAAAGGCGTGGCCAGGTATTAGCATACTCAGCATCTACGATAAAAGCAGGGTCGCCATCAGGATTAAAGCCAAGCTCTGAGTTAAATCCATCCCGAATAAGCGCGATTCGCTGATTTTCTGCCAGACGAAGTCCAAAATCGTATTCCTGAATAATATAGTTAAGAAAGTTAACTTCATTTTCACGAAGCACGAAAGGACTGAGACCTGCCAGCTGTGATTCGCCATTCTCATCGATATACGCGATTTTCTCTACGCTGAGACTTGCAGTACGCCCGTGAGGCGCCACATCTACAGTAAGCTTGAACTTTTTCGCCCGCTCAATTACATCACCGCTAAACTCGTACCAGCTTTCATCCAATTCTTCTTTACTCACTACCCAGTCAGTAATTAAGGTATTGTTTTCGCGATCAAATTCTTCTACGCCGATGCCTTTTAACTCAAGATAGGCAAGAACGGTATCCCACACGGTTTTGTCCAGAGCTTCAGCATCATTAATCTGGTCAAACATGACCTTTGCTTTACTTGAACCTTCCTCTACGTGTGAGCCGCTAACGAGTGGTAGCACGAGTCTGGGTGAGTGAATTAGGACCTCAGGTCCAATAATCTGATGATTGGCATCAACAGGGGGCAGTTCGTAGCGATTTGACACAGGAGGAGCGTCCAGTTCTTCAGGTACTTTTAGCATTTCGCCTTCTTTGACTTCAAGATAACTAAAGTCGCCAGAAACCTGTTTCCGCGTTTCAGAACTAGAACATGCGCTTAATAAAACGGTTAAACAAATTGTAGATAATAAATGTTTTTTCATTACGGGTGTATCAATCCTAGTTGGCTAAGCCTTTGTTCGATTAATTTTTGACTATTTAGTTCCGGCAAAACCATAGGAAGCCTTAAACACGGGTCTTTAATTTTTCCCATTTTATATAGCGCCCATTTTGGCATAACTGGATTAGGTTCAACAAACAATTCCTTGTGCAAGCCGACAAGTTTTTCATCCAGTTTTTTCGCCAATGCAAAATCATTGGCTAATGCAGCATCACACATTTCAGACATCGTTTGCGGAACAATATTAGCGGTAACTGAGATAACGCCATGTCCGCCCTGACACAGGTAATCACACCCGCTACCATCATCCCCACTGAAAAGGGCAAAATTATTGTCAACCACTGCTTTTGTTTCAGCGAGACGATTTAGGTCACCGGTTGCATCTTTTAAACCAACGATATTCGCGTGTTTTGCGAGCTGGGCCACAGATTCCGTTTTTAAATCTGCCACCGTACGCGAAGGAACGTTATATAGCAAAAGTGGTAAATCTGTCGCGCTGGCAATGGCTTCGAAATGCGCAATCATGCCTCGCTGCTGTGGTTTGTTGTAATAAGGCACAACGGATAAAAAGCCGTCAATTGCAAATTTAGCCATTTCCTGGCTGAGAAAAATCGCCTCGTCAGTCGCGTTTGCGCCATTCCCGGCAATGACTGGGATTCTGCCTTGCGCATAATCAACGATTAGCTTAACGACTTCAATGTGTTCGTCCATCGGCAAGGTCGCTGATTCGCCCGTGGTGCCAACTGCCACTAAACCATGGCTGCCAGACTCAATATGCCATTCCACAAGGTTTTGCAAACTATCTTTATCGATTTCGCCCGACGCAAGCATCGGCGTTACAAGTGCTACAAAGCTTCCCTTAAACATTTACCCCCCTTAAAACCAAGGCGCAATAGTATTAGTCTGAACTAGTAAAAACAAGTAGCTTGCCTTATATTGCTCTCATCTTTTACAGAATTAACACTTTCGGTATCTGCATAGGGTGTATTCAAGGATTACGCGTAAATGAAAGCTCAATTAATTATTAATGTCTTAGGCGCTGATAAATTAGGTATTTTAAGCGTAATTGCGGGTTGTATAAGCGACAACAACTGCAATATTTTAGACTCACGGCATGCGATTTATGGGCAGGACTTCTCTGTTACCATGATTGTCAGTGGCTTGCAAAACGATATTGCTCGATTAGAAGTGAATTTGTCGAGCCTGTGCGTAGAGCATGAGTTGCTCTGCATGATGAAACGCACTAGCGGCCACATAAAACAAAATATTGAACAGCTTATTTTGCTGAAGTTTGCAGGCACAGACGCCAGCGGCGTATTGCAAACGGTCACTAAATTGCTTGCGGATGAACACGTATCGGTTAATGCTGTCAGACAAAAAGTGAGCGCGAAACAAGATGCCTGCTACATGGAATGTAAGATGATTTTATCTGCTCCTTCTGATCTGGATCTGGTTGAATTCGATAGTAAGGTAAAAGAGGTTCTTCATGGCCTGGGTTTATCAGGCCGAATTAGTCATCAACAAACAAAGGAAGACAATGAATACATTGAAAGCTGGTGATAAAGCACCGTCATTTTCACTTCAAGACCAAAACGGTAACACAGTAAACTTGACTGACTTTAAAGGTTCAAAGGTCATCATTTATTTTTATCCCAAAGCGATGACGCCAGGTTGTACAGTGCAAGCTCAAGGCTTGCGCGATCATAATGATCAACTCCATTCAGCGGGTGCGGTGGTGTTAGGTATTAGCCCTGACCCAGTGGCTAAGTTGAAAAAGTTCGCTGACAAAGAGTCGCTTAATTTTACGCTTCTATCAGATGAAGATCATGCTGTAGCGGAGGCTTTTGGCGTTTGGGGCCTCAAAAAGTTTATGGGTAAAGAATATGAGGGCATTCATCGTATCACCTTTATTATTGATGAAGTCGGGAATGTCTCGGATGTACTGGATAAATTTAAAACCAAAGACCACCATCAGGCAGTTATCGACGCTATCTCTAAAGGATAAGTGTACGGTCAAATTCAAAACACAAGGCGAGAGTTTGACCCTCTCGCCTTTTTATTTGTAACAGCAACGTAGGTGCCAAGAAATTATTTACACAGAATTAATGTGTAAACTTACGACGCATTTTCCATTGTTTCGCTTACTTCAGTGCCACTGCTTTCATCAGTAAGACGCTTTGGTGTTGACCAGGCAGTGATCAACGCTTTAACCAAGGTTGCCAGCGGAATTGCAAAAAACACGCCCCAAAAGCCCCACAAGCCACCAAAAAGTAATACGGCGATAATAATGTAAAGCGGATGAAGACTGACGGCTTCTGAAAATAAGAATGGTACCAGGACATTTCCATCTAGTGCTTGAATAATGAAGTAAACCAGCATGACATAGCCAAATTCTGCGCTCAGTCCAAATTGAAACAGTGCGACTATTGCAACAGGGATGGTCACTACCGCAGCGCCAATGTAGGGAATAAGCACAGAAAAACCAACCAGCACGCCAAGCAGAAGGGCAAATCTTAAATCAAGAATTGTAAAAGCGACGCTCGTAACTGCACCTACAATAATAATTTCAATTACTTTACCGCGTATATAGTTGGCGATTTGCGTGTTCATTTCTTCGCCAACCTGACTAATCAGCCTTCTTTCTTTGGGAAGCAGTGTGGAGATGCTTTCAATGAAAAAGCGCTTGTCATTTAGCATGAAAAACACCATCAAAGGCACCAGAATAATGTAAATCAGTAAGGCGGCTAAATTACCAATACTGCTTACAGACGCGGACAGAACCTGCTCCCCTACTCCTACAATGCGTTCGTTAACGCCAGCCATCATCGATTTGATGTAGGTCACTTCAATGACACTGGGATACTTCTCAGGCAAGGTTGCTAGCCACAATTGCGCTGAGTTCCAAATTAAGGGGACTTCTTTTATCAGATTAACACTCTGTTTTGAAATAATCGGGATAAGGGCAACAGCGGTAATAAAACACATGAAAAAGAATACAATGAGGGTAAAGCTGGTTGCTAGGGAACGTCGAATACCCATCTGCTCAAGCTTTGTGACTGGCACATCCAAAAGATATGCAATTACAATAGCAACTAATACAGGCATCAAAATCCCGCCAAAAACATATAAAATGGCAAAAGAAATGATGATGAGCAGCAGCAACATCAAGGAATTTGGATCGGAAAACTTACGTTTGTACCATTGACCGATAACACCTAGCATCAAACTACCCTTCTGTTAGTGATAAAAATGAGTGATAAATATATGATATTGTATTGTTTTAAAACAAAGAAACTTAAGCAAGCCAAATTGGTCTACGTGTAGTATAT
This sequence comes from Ningiella ruwaisensis, assembly GCF_004798935.1. Classification (GTDB taxonomy): domain Bacteria; phylum Pseudomonadota; class Gammaproteobacteria; order Enterobacterales; family Alteromonadaceae; genus Glaciecola; species Glaciecola ruwaisensis. The sequence continues at coordinate 72,102 of NZ_RAHT01000007.1, forward strand.
ATTAATTAGTGGTTTGACAAGCAAGGTAATCATGCAGTTTTTTAAGATCAAAACTTTAGCCATGTGTGTTTTGTGTACATTTAGTTTCGCAAGCCAAACACAAACACTTCAAACGCAGCAGAACGATCGCAATCAACTGCCTGAAATTGGTGTCGTCGCGTCCGATGCTATCACAATAGAAAAAGAAAAAATCATTGGCGATGCCATTATGCGTCAACTGCGAGGACAAGCCCCGCTTATTCAGGATCCTGTCTTACAGGAATACGTACAGGACATCGGCAATCGCTTGGTTGTTCATGCGGATAATACCAAGTTTCCCTTTACCTTTTTCATTATTAACAATCCTGTCCTTAATGCATTTGCGTTTTATGGTGGGCATATTGGCGTACATACTGGCCTAATCGCGCAAGCCGAAACGGAAAGTGAATTTGCTTCGGTTTTAGCGCACGAAGTAGCTCACGTCACTCAGCGTCATCTTGCGCGCAGATTACAATCGCAGCAACGCTCAGGCCCGCTTCAGTTAGCCAGTATGATTGGCTCGCTGTTAATCGCGATGGCCGACCCCAGAGCAGGCATGGCCGCTGTCTCAGCCTCTATGGCGGGGAGTCAGCAAGCGGTTATCAATTTTACCCGAAACAATGAACAAGAAGCAGATAGCATCGGGATAAATATTCTATATCGAGCGGGATTTGACCCGATGGGCGCCCCGGCTTTTTTTGGTCGCCTTTCCGAGCAATATGGCCTTCGCTCTACGCAACTGGCATTTTTACAAACGCACCCGCTTCCAAACGACCGGGTTGCTGAAACGCTTACCAGAGCGCGATCCTATGGAGAAGTTTACACACCTGAAAGTTTACATTTCCATTTGGCACGGGCTCGCATCCAGTCAAGGTACATGAGCACCAATGAACGTAATCTCGGTTTTTTTGAATCCCAGATAAATCGCTTGCAGGGGGTCAAAAAAACAGCCGCGCTTTATGGATATGCATTAAGTGTGTTCGAAGCTGAAGAGTATAAACGCGCAGAAGACCTCATCAACACGCTGCTTAAAGATGACCCAGAAAATTTATTTTATCTGGATTTAAAAACAGATATTTTGATCAAACAAAATCGTCACAATGAAGCGGTTCAAATGCTCAAACCCTTGTGGCAACACAAGCCACAAAATTTAGTGCTCGCGCTTAATCTGGCCAACGTATACCTTACTTCGGCCGACTACGAACCAGCAATTCAAATCTTAAGAGATTTGTTATTGGTTGATAAACAAAACATTTTGGCGTACCAGCTTTTAAATGATGCCTATCAGCGTTCCTCTCAAAAGAAAGAGGCACATAAAACACAGGCTGAAATATATTCTCTGATTGGCGCTTATTCGCTTGCAATAGACGAGTTACAGTTTGCCTATAATTTTGCTCGTGATGACACCATAGAGAAACAGCGAATTTTAGGTCGTATCGACCAACTTAGAAGTGCGCAAGCAAATGCACAGAGGCTCAGTTTGTAGAAGGCGCTGCAGCCGAATTGCTATCGCTTAGCACACTCAGTAAGTTCTCTGCTGTCTGTTCGCCAAAAAGCTGGCCTTTGAGGCTACCATCAGGATTGAGTATATAGGTAGCAGGCAAAAATTCCGGTTTATCAAAGGGAAACGGCTTATCTATTTTGTTGATGAGATCAAACTGCATATTATACTTTTCTTTGATCGCTTTAAGTTTTTCATCCGTTAGATTGTCATAACTAATGGCAAATAGTTGGGTGTTGTAGGGTTTAATTTGATTAAAACGAGACAGCTCTGGTACTTCTTTAAGACAAGGAGCACACCATTCAGCAAAATAATTTACAACAAGATACTGACCGTGATAGTCCGAATGCTTGTGTTTTCTGCCATCGAGCGTGGTAAAATCGTATTGCTGGCTTTGAAAAACAATATAACCCAAACTTGCAGCGAGTACTGCGAATAAGCCATACAACCAACGAATTTGCATAGTAAAATATCCCGAAAATTTAAATAAAAAGAGTTTAAATAATGCCTAACGCAATCTTGTACCACAACCCCAGATGTTCGAAAAGTCGTGAAGCAAAAGCTTTTGTTGAGCAGCACATTGATAATTTACAGGTAATTGAATACTTAAAGCACCCTTTGAGTAAGCAGGAGCTTGAAGCTTTGTACAATAAAATGGACTTACAAAGCGCTCATCAAATGCTTCGGCCAAAAGAAGATGAATATAAACTTGCCAAGTTGAGTGAAACATCATCAAACGACGAAGTGTTTGAAGCTATTGCAAATTATCCTAAATTACTCGAACGTCCAATTCTAGAATACGGTGACAAGGCGGCGATAGGCCGTCCACTGGATCATATTATTTCTTTGCTGCATGCCTGAGGTCAGATGAATAAGGTCCTTGTTCTATTTTACTCACGTCACGGAGCGACCCAGGCGCTTGCTGAATCTATCGCAAGAGGTGTGGAAGCCAGTGGATGCGAAGCACTTATAAGAACGGTAGCGCCTGTCAGTGATAATCTCGATGCACAGGCCTCCTCCATCCCTGAGCAGGGGTATCTATTTGTATCGAAACAGGATCTCATCGACTGCGATGGATTGGCGATGGGTAGCCCAACTCACTTTGGCAACATGGCCTCACCGCTAAAATATTTTATCGATAGTCTAACGGATGTTTGGCTTAAGGGACATCTTATCGATAAACCTGCGTGTGTTTTTACGTCAAGCGCCAGTATGCATGGAGGTCAGGAAAGTACGCTACTATCCATGATTTTACCGCTTATGCATCACGGAATGTGTATATTAGGTTTGCCGTATTCCGAAAGCAAATTACACAGTACACAAAGTGGCGGAACGCCTTATGGCGTATCCTGCGTTTCTGGAGAAGGGTTTAATGGTCTTAGCAATGATGAAAAAGCGCTTAGCATCGCAATGGGCCAACGCTTAGGCAATACGGTGAAAAAATTATGTCAGAAAAAGTAAAGCGTTATCGATATTTAGCCCTGATTTGTCACATTGGTTTACTCGCCTGGATGGCACTGTGGTATCTAGTGCTGGAAACCAGTATGGACTATTCACTCATTTTTATATTTTTAGTCTACCTCTTGCCCTTGCTTTTACCCTTATGGGGTGTCATTAAAGCAAAGCCCTACACGCACGCGTGGGCTTGTTTCATAGTATTGCTCTATTTTTTACACGGTATTACAGTTATTTACGCAGAGCCCCAATATTGGCTATATGCCTCAATTGAGCTTTTGCTAGCATCTGGGATGTTTATTGGGTGCAGCGTATTTGCGCGACTTCGCGGACAGGAATTGGGCACTAGCCTCCCGAAACTGAGTAAAGTTATGGAAGATGAAAAAGCGTATTTCGAAAAGCAACATCACAAGCGCAAACAATCGGATGCCAACAATGAGGATGCAAAATAAGCGCAAATCGGCTTACAAGGCGAGTGCATCCTTTAGAAAGGGAATAGTAAGCTTTCTCTGATTTTGTAAAGACAAACTATCGAGTTTATCAACCATCTTCATCAAGCGATGCATATCTCTGGGTGAGCGTTTCATTAAAAATTGAACCGCATCATCTCCCATATTCATTCCTCGTTGGTGAAGATGCGTTTTAAGCGCCTTGAATTTATCTTGCTCTGACAATTCAGATAATTTGTAGGTTGTTCCCCAGGTAAGCCTTGAAGCAAGATCTGGAAGAGAAAACTGACATTGCGAGACACTGGCGTTGGCACTAATAATAAATGCCCGTTGTGACAATCGTCCAGCTTCAATAAACTGATTGATTGCATCGAAAATAGCAATCTGCCAGTCTCTGTTGTCTGCAATACATTGAATGTTGTCTACGGCAATTAGGTCTAGTTTTCCAATGCCCTCAATGATCTGTGATGGCATTGATACGAGCTGTGTCAAATCAATATATTGATTGCGTAAACTTTTGGCTTCAGCTGCTTTACACGCCCCTAGAAGTAAATGCGTCTTCCCTGTTCCTTCACTGCCATGCAAATACACAATCTGTTGATTCACAGATGAAAGCGATACGTCCTTGTTATTTGGACTTGATGACGCGTATTTATCGCTCTTTTGTGCAGACACATTAACAGGTTCTTTTTCAGACGCGCCTACTGATAATAATGTGCGTACATGTGTAAGCAGAGCAATGTTCTTGCCTGCAATAAAGTTTTCTAATAGCAAGTCATTTTGCTGGCGAACAGGAAGCACGAGTTGCTCAACTGCTTTACTTACATTTTTTTGACTAAGGTCCTGTTTAATAGGCTTTTGCATTAGCAATTTTTATTCTTCTGGGGTTTGAATTAAGGCATCCATCTAAAAACAATTTCTTGCGTTTTTGTGCTATCCGCAACAGATGCATTCTCTGCCATCGTTCCATCAAGTGGACTCGAAAGTCGCTTATCGAGTTTTAACACGCTTAATAAGCCTTCAACACTACCATTAAGCGAAACCTTAACTTGAACGCTACTACCATTAAGGCCAACGATTGAAGCGCTATTGACTTGAGGCGCATTGCTTAAGGCCTGAAGTGCTCGACTGGCATCGACAAAAGAGCGGACATTATTAATAGTAATCAACTGAGATGCCACCGAAGCGTTGGAGGACGTGTCAACGGCATACTGAGCCACCAACCAACTGACGTATTCATCGATGACTGTTTCAGCAATATTGTCTTCATTCTCGAAAAATCGCTTTCGAATTTCTATCTGTGTTCCGTTGCTAAAAATCAGATCCATTTGGAAATTATCACTTGGGGCGGGAAAATGACGCTCTAGAGCTGCATCACTGCTTGGCTGCGCATTGCTCGAAGGAAGTCCATTGGGTTGATTTAGTAAGGCATTAAGCTGGGCTTGTTGCTCAGAAAATTGCGCTTGCTGCTCATATTCTTCTCTCATATTGACAGAAATGGGCTTAACTGCGGCGCTGATAATAAATTCCGTTCCATATCGGCTATTTTGCTGCAGCAATTTGGGCGAATTTTGGGTAAATACATCAAAGTCCGAAATCGCCATTGCATCATTTAAGTCGCCAAGAGGAAGCAGAACGTTTACACCCGACTCAAAGGCTGTTTGCTGAAGTTTTTGATTGAATTCAGTGGCGTTGTTTTGATTTAGCCACTCAATATCTTTTGACGGTGTTTGAATAGCTAACCATAAACTTGCGCTCGGTCTTATGCTCGGCCATATCGGTAAATTTGAACCGCGAATTAAACCAACGAGTTGCTCCTGATTAAAGCGTGCTTCGAAATAACGCTTATCATTAATTTGCAGATAACTGGATGAAATTAAATACTGCTCAAAATTATTTATCGCTCGCTTGATAATGGGATCATCTAACACAGATTCAGCCCCGCTCAATTTAACAAACACCTGCGCCAGTGCCTCCCTGCCCGCCCTCTGCTGAGCATTGACGCTTTGGTCTTCAATGACTACTCGCCCTACATTTACGTGAGACACTTCTGCTGCAAGCGTGTATGTCGGTGACAGTAGAATGTAAATGCCTAGCATGAATACAAGCAATGAATTTACTGCGCTAAATGGCAATCTCATTAAATAGCCGAGCCTTATTTCTTTAACCTGAATCGTATTGTCTGATATTTAGCGCTTATTTGCATCTCTAATTTTTGATACAAATATGATCACAAAATTGATACTATCCGTCGCGTTTATATCCGTAGCATCCAAAAGGAAATTCTGTGACCGACAAACACGTGGCAAACCCATCCGATAATCAATCCGCTGAACAAAAACCGTCATTAAGCTATAAGGATGCCGGAGTAGATATTGATGCCGGAAATCGACTCGTTGAACGCATTAAATCAGTTAGTAAGCGCACTGCCCGTCAGGAAGTAAGAGGCGGCTTGGGTGGCTTTGGTGCCTTATGTTCTATTCCGCAAAAGTACAAGCAGCCTTTGTTGGTATCAGGTACTGACGGTGTTGGTACTAAGCTACGCTTGGCAATGGACACGAAAAGTCACGACAGCATCGGCATTGACTTAGTAGCAATGTGTGTAAATGACCTAATCGTACAAGGTGCAGAACCGCTTTTCTTCCTTGACTACTATGCCACAGGAAAACTGGACGTAGATACTGCGGCTGACGTCATTAGCGGCATCGGAAAAGGCTGTGAACTGGCAGGCTGTGCGCTAATTGGTGGCGAAACTGCCGAAATGCCAGGCATGTATCATGGTGAAGATTACGATGTTGCCGGATTTTGTGTAGGCGTAGTTGAAGCAGAAAAGGTGATCGACGGCAGCAAGGTCAAAGCCGGAGATAAGATTATTGCCCTGGCCTCCTCCGGCCCTCACAGCAACGGTTACTCACTGATCAGAAAAATAATCGAGCTTGCCAAGCTGGATCTTGAGCAGGAATTAATGGGTCGTAGCTTAAAAGCGCATTTGCTCGAGCCCACTCGCATTTATGTGAAATCGGTCTTGAGCTTAATAGAAGCATTTGAGCTTAACGCCATTTCACATATAACAGGTGGCGGATTTTGGGAAAACATTCCACGCGTTTTACCTGACAATCTCAGCGCGCATATCGACGCTGGAACATGGGAATGGCCAGAAATTTTTTCATTTTTACAATCTCAAGGAAATGTGAGTACGCAAGAGATGTATCGCACATTTAACTGCGGTGTCGGTCTGATGATTATTGTAGATGAGAATATCGCGCAGGATTGCGTTGAACGCTTGAACAGTTTGGGCGAAACTGCCTGGGTAATCGGCGAGGTAAAAGACAAGACAAGTGATAAGCAAGTCTTCATTAATTCCTAATTAATCGCCTATTTCTGATTATCATGAAAAAACGAATTGTCATTCTGGTTTCAGGCAATGGAAGTAATGCCCAGGCAATTATTGATGCGTGTGAAGCAAACAAAATCAATGGTGAAGTGGTAGCGATTATTTCCAATAAAGCGGAGGCCTATGCATTAGAACGCGCTAAGCACCATCAAATAGCGACTGAAACCATCATCCATAGTGAATATCCAGATAGAGCAAGCTTTGATAAGGCCTTGCAAACGCGTATTGACTGTTACCAGCCAGATTTGATCGTGTTAGCAGGCTTCATGCGCATTTTAACGGCTGATTTTGTGCATCAATATCTTGGCAGAATACTGAATATTCATCCCTCTTTACTTCCCAAATACCAAGGCTTAAACACTCATCAGCGCGCCATTGATAACGGTGATGAGGTACATGGTTGTAGCGTTCATTTTGTGACTGCTGAACTTGACGGAGGCCCTATTGTCATACAGGCACGTGTGTCAATCGGAGAAAATGACAATGCAAGTTCCCTTGCCTCAAAAGTTGCCAAACGAGAGTGGCAAATTTATCCCATCGCTGTAGAATGGTTTTGTAACAATAATTTAACACTTGAAAAATGTCAGGTGATCCATAATCATCAAGTACTACCTAGCAGTGGGATCTTATATGACGAATTGTCAGACTAAAAAGTACAAAAATAGTCTTTTTATGGGGCTTGTTTATGCGGTGCTTTTTATAATCAGTTTTACAGCTCAAGCGAAACTTTTACCATTTACCTCAAAGTATGTCGCTTACTATGACGGAGATGACGTTGGTGAAGCGCAACTTGAATTAAACGTATTGGACGATGAGCGTTACGAACTTAATTACCAATCCAGTGTGTCTAAATTTTTTCTCTCCGACCGTCGATTTGAAACCAGCATTTTCACCACGGAAAATGGAAAGCTTATCCCTATCCGATATGAATATCAGCGCGAAGGCACAGGAAGAAACAAAGCATTGATAGTCGAATTTGATGCAGACAGCGATAAAATCATCGTGAATGAAGAGGCGCGATATGATTGGAATAATGAGTTTGATAATCAGTTGTTTCGCGTCGATTTACCGCAGCGCTTAAAAGACGGCGAAACAAAATTTGATTACTACTTTATCAACTATCGTGGAGAACGCCGCCACTACCAGTTTGAGCTTTTAGGGGATGAGAACGTGCAGTTGCCCTATGGTCAACTAAGCGCACTTAAAGTCAAAATTAACCGGGAATCGAATCGTCGCGTCACCTATGCATGGTTTGCACCTGATCTCAATTATTCACTTGTTCGCCTTCAGCAATTTAAAGAAGGAAAAGAACAAGGCGATATCAAATTAAGTGCTTACACCCGCCCCTGAGATTTCGTACGTTTGGTCGAAAGCGCTATATAGATCGTATCAAAATCCACAGTGCAGTTGTTTTCGCAAAACGCTTACCGATGTAAATCGTGACTTGAGGACAACTGTCCTCTTTTTTCTTAAAAACTTGATATTTTAAAGCAGAAATTATAGCTTACAATTATCTGGTCAGACCTTTGGAGTGTTTATGTCCGAACTTTTTTGGATTTTAGCATTAATTGCAGCGATTGGCGTGGTGAGTTATAAACGCTACGCCCTTAACACGAGCCTGTTTATAGTAGGTGTCACACTTGCATTAGGAACCTTGCTCGGACCTTTTGGCTTTTTTAGCTGGCTAATATTTGCGCTCATTGCAGTGCCATTAGCATATGAACCCATCAGAAAAGACATCATCAGCACTAAACTTTTAGCGTTTTATAAAAAAGTGTCGCCTGAAATGTCTCAGACAGAACAAGAAGCCATTGATGCCGGAACTGTATGGTGGGATGGTGAGTTGTTCAGTGGCAAGCCAGATTGGCAAAAACTTCATGGAATCGCTAAACCTCGTCTCACGGCCGAAGAACAAGCCTTTTTAGATGGGCCATGCGAAACTATTTGCGGCATGGTCGATGAATGGCAAATCAATCACATTGACGCCGATTTGCCGGATGAAATCTGGGACTATCTGAAAGAACATAAATTCTTTGCCATGATCATCGAGAAAAAATATGGTGGTTTGGAATTTTCAGCATACGCACAGTCTCGCGTACTGCAAAAGCTTGCTGGCGTCAGTGCGGTACTTTCAAGTACGGTTGGTGTACCAAATAGCTTGGGCCCTGGCGAACTACTTCAGCACTATGGCACGCCAGAACAGCAAGATTACTATCTACCGCGTCTAGCTAAGGGTGAAGAGATACCATGTTTTGCCTTAACTAGCCCTGAAGCTGGTTCGGATGCTGGTGCAATTCCGGATGTTGGAATTATCAAAAAAGGCACATTTAATGGCGAAGAAGTGTTGGGAATGTCCCTTACATTTTCCAAGCGTTACATTACACTTGCCCCGGTTGCGACCGTTATTGGCCTTGCATTTAAACTTCACGACCCTGATGGGCTGTTAGGTGATAAAAAAGACTTGGGTATTACCTGTGCGCTGATTCCCAGAGATACAAAAGGTCTGGAAATTGGCCGCCGTCATTTCCCGCTTAATGTGCCGTTTCATAATGGTCCATTAAAAGGTGAAGATGTATTCGTTCCCTTAAGTTACATTATTGGCGGTGAAAAAATGGCAGGTAAAGGCTGGCGTATGCTGATGGAATGTTTGTCAGTAGGCCGATGCATCACATTGCCCTCTTCTGCTGCCGGCGGTGCAAAACAACTTGCACTTGCTACAGGTGCCTACGCGCGAATTCGAAGACAGTTCCGTTTACCTATTGGTCAGATGGAAGGCGTAGAGGAAATGCTTGGCCGCATAGGCGGAAACGCATATTTAATGGATGCGGTTACTACATTCTCAACAGCCGGCGTTGATCTTGGCGAAAAACCCTCGGTTATTTCTGCTATTTGCAAATATCACTTGACCGAAAAACAGCGTACAGCTATCAACGATGCAATGGATGTCCACGGTGGTAAAGGGATATGTTTAGGTCCGAACAATTATCTCGGTAGAGCCTATCAGGGTACACCTATATCAATCACTGTAGAAGGTGCGAATATCCTGACTCGCAATATGATGATATTTGGTCAGGGAGCAATGCGTTGTCATCCTTATGTTCTTGACGAAATCTACGCTGCTCAAATAAAAGATAAAAAAGAACAGCTCAATGCTTTTGATAAAGCGGTTTGGGGACATATTGGATTTGCTTTCAGTAACACTTTACGCTCCTTATGGTTTACCATAAGTGGCAACATGACCAGTTCTACTCCATTTAAGGACGAAACGTCCAAGTATTATCGTGCTCTGCAAGGATATAGTTCAAATCTTGCATTGCTTACTGATATTAGTATGGGAGTTTTAGGCGGCTCTTTGAAGCGACGTGAACGTCTTTCTGCCCGCTTGGGTGACATACTCAGTCACTTATATCTGGGCAGTGCTGTATTGAAACGCTACGATGAACAAGGTCGATTGAAAGAAGATTTACCGTTGGTACATTGGGCGATGCAGGATTCACTTCGACAGATTGATGTTGCCATCGATGACTTTATCAGAAATTTTCCTGTTCGTCCGGTAGCATGGGTGCTACGTGTATTGGTGCAACCGTTTGGAAAACGTTTCGATAAGCCAGCAGATGAAATTGAGCATCAAATAGCACATATGCTTCAAAACCCATGCAGTGCCAGAAGCCGCCTGGGTGAAGGACAGTATATAGCGCGCATCGAAGGTAGCTTGTTTGGTGACTTAGAGCAGACGCTGGATGATATTATTGCGGCTGAGCCAATATTTGAGCGCGTTTGTAAAGCGTTGGGCGAGAAACTGCCAATGACACAACTTGACAAGTTAGCCGATAAAGCCCTGGATGCGAAATTAATCAGTGAGGATGAAGCAAACTTGTTAAGACAAGCTGAAGCAGGCCGTCTACGCACAATTAATGTGGATGACTTTGACCCTCAAGAGTTATTAATGTCTACAAGCGAAAAAGTAACTAAAAAAGCAACGGCTAAAAAACGTTCGGCCAAGGCGGCTTAAAGTTAAGTTGTTGAATGTAAGTTGTTGAATACTGAAAGCCAGACTTGCGTCTGGCTTTTTTTTACGCTTTTTAAAGTTCACAAGGACTTTCTGTCACTTTCCAGATTACTGGTTCCCAATAATCTCCAGAACTTTCATTAAATGATTCTCCAAATAAAAATTTGGCTGCAAGGTAATATCTTGAATTAGGCTCTACATTTACTTCAATAGCCTTGGCACTTCTTGGACCTCTGTGACGACGAGTCATTAAGGGATCGTCTATGTATTCATGAAGATATATTGTGTAGTTACCGGGTGCAAGCTTGATGCCACGAGGAGCTCTGTTAAAATCGTTGACTGTTTTGCTATTGCCATCTTCTACAATACGTTGAATAGCTGCTGGATATAATCGCCTCGCTTCTGGTGGTTTGAACGCGGTAGATATAGCACCACACTCCCCTTCCGCATCTTGCATAAGCTCGGACTTAGCTGTGTCAATTTCTTTCCCAATTTCCAGTCTGATTGCAGGCATAAATTGACCGCTTATAAGTGTTTCGTGCGAAATAGTCGTCCCATTTTTATTTAAAACCAGCCGTAATTTTTCACCAGGAAGACTATTTTGCAACTCCTCAAAAGCATCTGAGTTATCGTCAGCTGCGCTTACTGAATTGACAGACGTGATTAGATCACCTGCAACTATTTCCATTTTATCTGCAAGACTGCCGGGTGTGACAGAAAGTACCTTATATCCTCCATTTTCACTCTCAAGATCAAGAACTAAGCCTAGATTGCTTGAGTGAAAAGCAGGTAAATCGATAAGGATATGCAAATCTTGAGCGTTTTTCCCGGCCTGTCGCTCAATTTGGGCTATCGTTGCTACTGTGACTTTGATTTGATTTTGCAAATCTTTAATCAATTGTTCTGAGGCTTCACTCAAGTCTGATGCATGAGCCACGGGTACAGATATCAACGAAATCGACATCAAGCTAATACAAGCAGACTGGCAGAAACTATGCTTTAGTTTTTGGCAAGGTAATGCGTTTTTCAGAACCTCTTTGACATGCAAATGTTGCGGTATTAATTTTTGAATGTTAATCATATTTTCTCCATCTCACCTAAACAACCTCAGTTCTTGTTTTTTGATGTCCACCCATCTTTTCAATAAAACGCAAAAGCAATTGCTTTCGTGATTCCCAAAGCTGTAGCTTTTCTGTTTCTGAAACATCCTCCAGATAACTCAGTTGAATTTGCTGATCTAAATCTTGAAGTTTTAACTTAAGTGTTTGGTGGTTCAATAGCTGGTAAGGACTTTTTGGCGTAACGAGCGACAGGCGCTCCTGCAGATTCTTGTTTTCTTCAATACTCAATTTAATTTTTGTTTTAACATGCGAGGATTCAAGCGTGTTGATGAGCGAGGGACTTATTACAACTATACACAAGCTTGCAGCAAAGGCTATGAGAAAATGTTCCCATTTTTCGGCTAACCTTGGTTTGGGCTTATCCATGTCATTGTCACCGTTCATATTCAGTTCGCTTTCAAGCGCTTCCCACTTCGGTTCAAATTCCAACGAGTCATAAGTCTTTGCAAGTTTTTGCGTAAACAATAAGCGATTTTCATATCTTTTTTGACACGCTGAACAGTTATGTAGATGCTCACTTTCACTATTGCTTTTCACGGCGTTTTTTAGTGTCAGCATTTCTAAATCAGTCAGATGCATTTTTTAGCTCCTTGATCGCACTCATCGCTTTTAACTGAGCGAGCGCTCTAAACAGCATCTGCTTTGAAAAGCGTTCTGATTTGTCAAACAAGTGGGCAATTTCGCTATGGGTTAACCCTTCTACCTCATGCAAAAATAGAACGGCTCGTGCGTTAGGACTAAGTTTCGCTGTTAGCTTTTCCAAATCACGTATTGATTCCCACCACTGATGTTCAAAGTAATGATGAGTTGAAATAAGCTCGTCCACGGTTTCAGTTTCAGCATTTGAACGAGAGTTCCGTTTGATATAATCGACCGCTTCATTCAGAGCAATTTTACGCACCCAGCCAGAAAAACTGCCCAATAGCTCAAACTGCTTTATCTTTTTTAAAACCTTGAGAAAAACCTCATGAACAATATCCTGTGAGGCTTGTGGGTTTGCTGTTAGACGCATCGCCATTTGGTAGCAGGGCTTTGAATAACTAAGATAAATCACTTCCATCGCAGCACGTTCCCCATTTTGCGCTTTAGTAATTACAGAAGCGTCGATTGCCTGTCCAAATCCTTTGTATTCGCTCATAACTACCAAATTACTCTCATTCTTACTTGATAAGACGATATACAAGACAAAAGCGTTACAAACTTTTTGACTATATTTGCGCAAACGTGAAATAACTTATTGAGAAGATGCAGCGCCATGTGATTTTCAGACACTCATCACTTGTGAAAATTACCTAAAACTTAGATAAGCACGCTTGTTTAAAAGCAGGTTCCGCGTAAGAAATATTGATTGCATTCTTTAAAAGCTGCTGACACTGCAAGTCACTCAAACCAACGGTTGTTTTAGCGATATCGAATTCATCATTAAGTCGGATGTTCGACACGCCGGGATCATCTGTATTTAAACAAACCCTGATACCTTTGCTTAAAAACAATTTAACTGGATGGTTTTTTGTATCCAGCCAAGTCCCGGTCTGATAGTTCGAGGTTAAGCAACTTTCGATGCCTATTTTTTCCGACGCAATATAATCAAGGAGAGATTCGTCTTCTATCGCTCGTACGCCGTGTCCAATTCTATCGGCATGTAGATGGTGAATCGCATCCCAAACACTTTGCGCACCAGAAGCCTCGCCAGCGTGGATAGTAAAGCGCCAGTCAGTCTTTGACTTCGCAATATCAAAATGCGATTTAAACATAGTGGCAGGGAAATTATATTCATCACCCGCCAAATCCAAACCTGCAATTTTTTGGTGGTACGCTAAAAGTGCTTCTAACTCCAGCATACACGCTTCAGTACCGAAGGTTCGACTGAGTATACCAATAAGATTAAATGGCATAGAAAGGGTTTTGGAAGCGGCTTCACAGCCTCTAACAACTGCGCCTACCACCTCTCGCATATCTAGTTGATGTGCTTTTGCCATGTAAAAAGGAGAAAAGCGCAACTCAACATAAGTGAGCCCTTCAGCATGGGCATCCGCGATATTTTCATAGGCAATTTGTTCGCAGGCTTCAATATCGGCCAGCACCGATACGCCCACGTCTAACTTTTCAAGAAAAGCAAGTAAGTCGCTTGTTTTGTCTTGAATGAATACGTTTTGTTTCAAAATTTCTTCATCAAAGCTGGGAAGGGAAATTTGGTGTTTTTTCGCTAAAGAAATAATCGTTGAGATACGCACATTGCCGTCTAGGTGTCGATGCAAATCAAAGAATGGCAATGTGGCTATAGACATTATTCAAACTGTAGCTTTTCAATAGCAATAAGAATTTGTGTGCGTGATTTTACATTAAACTGCTTGAAGATAGAACTAATATGCGCTTTCACTGTTGCTTCGGTAACATTTAACTCTGCAGCAATTTGCTTGTTCATCATACCTTTACGCACAAGTCGCAACACTTTAAATTGCTTAGGCGTTAATGCTCGCACTTGTTCTGCAACGTTTAAGATCTCACCTTGAACTTCAGCTACGCTGTTTTTCAACCCTTCTGGCAACCATTCATTGCCTCGTAAAACCTGCTTAACTGCATCAATAATATCGGCTGTGCGAGTCGTTTTTGGAATATAGGCACTTGCACCAAATTCCATGGTTTGAGAAATAACACTCAAGGTCTCTGTCGCAGATACAATTGCTACAGGGATATCCGGGAATCGTTGCCTTACTCTCAGTAGGCCGTAATAGTTTTCACAGCCTGGCATTGTCAAATCCAGCAAAATAATTGACATTGAGCGGTTTTTGTTAAGGGTATTTAGGGTCGAGTCTAAACAGTCAGATTCAAAATAACGCGCTTTTTCAAATTCAGTGCTTAATGCTGCTATAAGCGCTTCTCGGTATAAAGGGTGATCGTCAGCGATTAAAAACTTCAACATATGATTATTGATTTCCTTTCCTTTATACTCAGCACTTGTTTGTGCCTTTATTTTTATCTAGTAACGCGACAGATAAGCAAACTATACATGCTATCCATCTGTTAGAAGAGTGTTAATCGTTAATGTGGGAATAGCTAATTAACTGCTATTAAACTAAAGACTAGAATATTAAATATTTGTTAACTTATCTACTAACCTTAAGTATATAAAATGAATAAAAACTCAGCAGACACACATATAGATAGATTGTTTTTTGAACAAAAGCAAGACTTGCCTCCCTTTTCCTTTAATCAGGCGGTTGTTGATGTATTCCCTGATATGATCAATCGATCGGTGCCGAGTTATCAAACCATTATTGATGGTATTGGACGAATTGCGGCAAAGCAACTTAGTGAAAATGCGCAAGTATACGACTTGGGTTGCTCTTTAGGCAGCGTATCATTAAGTATTGCAAAACACTGCTCTGCTAAAGGTGTTAAGTGCACCAATATTCGCGCAATTGATTATAGTCATGAAATGGTAGCTCGTTGTAAGCAACATCTAAATGCGTTTAATTACAGTGCAAATATTGAGGTGCATCAGGCGGATATAACAGAAGTTGAGTTTGAATCTTGCGATTTGGTGGTGATTAACTTCACCTTGCAATTTATCCCAGTGGAAAAACGACAAGGTATCATTGACAAGATTTTCACAGCATTAAAACCGGGTGGCATTCTCATAATATCGGAAAAAATTCGTTCGCAAATATCTGAGATAGACACATTGTTAGTTGAGCTCCATCACGACTTTAAGCGAGAAAATGGCTATTCAGATTTAGAAATCAGCCAAAAGCGTAGCGCACTGGAAAAGGTAATGATTCTGGATACTTTGGAAACGCACAAAGGAAGACTGACACAGTCAGGGTTCACAAAGGTTGATACCTGGATGCAACACTTCAATTTTCTGTCTCTAGTCGCGGTAAAATAAGAATGACAATAAAAAACGTGCCCCTTCAAAATTGGAAATCACAATTTTATAGCAGCATTATTGATTCACCCCTTGAAGCCTTTCTTGGTGATTTTTTTGCACTCATTAATGAATGGGATGGCAGTAAACTGCACGCAGAGGCCAAAAAATGGGAAAAACAAGTTTCTGCCCTCCCCGGCCCTGAGTTCGGTAATTTGCGGATTGACGACACGCTATATATTGAGTCAACAAGCGTGAGTGAAAATGATAAAAAACGCATAACGAGTATTTTGAAGCAGTTCATGCCATGGCGCAAAGGTCCTTTCTCGTTTTTTGATATTTTTATTGACACTGAATGGCGTTCAGATTGGAAATGGCAGCGTGTTTCACCACATGTTGGAAATCTTTCTAATCAACGTGTCCTTGATGTAGGTTGTGGCAGTGGTTATCACCTGTTTAGAATGCTTGAGCAAGGTGCTTCACAAGTAATCGGTATCGACCCTACCTTGTTGTTCTTTTACCAGTTTCATTGCGTAAAACGCTACGCGCAAGAATTAAATGTGCACTATTTACCTATTGGCATAGAGGATATGCCGGAAACGCATGGTTTTGACACGGTATTTTCAATGGGGGTGCTGTACCACCGACTCGATCCTCTCGCGTTTTTAAAGCAGCTAAAATCCCAAATTGCTAAAAATGGACACTTGGTGCTGGAAACTCTTGTTGTTGAAGGCGATGAAAACACGGTTTTGCTTCCTACAGAACGATATGCACAGATGCGTAACGTGTATTTTTTACCAAGTATTCCTGCAATGTTGCGCTGGTTAGATAAGCTTGGTTTTAAAAATGCGCGTTTAGTGGATGACTGTATTACTTCTTGCGAGGAACAAAGAAGCACAGAGTGGATGACCAATATGTCATTAAGCGACTTCCTGGACCCAACTGACGCAAGCAAAACGATAGAGGGTTATAGTGCGCCTCGCCGGGCTACTTTTATTGCTCAAGTATCACGATAGTCATTTGAGCTAATCGGCACGAATCGGCACAAATTGGTACGAACTTTTACAAACTGGCATATATCCTGAAATAAGATCTACTATAAAATCAATCAGGCAATATAAACTTGCTAAAAATGTTTGAAACCAAGTAACGTTATAAGCGCAATAAATGAGGTGTCATTTTTGGATTTTCGCCAAACGATCCAGCAATTCATTGACGATGAGTTATTGCCCTCAACTTATCTAAGTAGCGTACAGCAGTGGTTTATTCCGCTGTATCATAGGTTGCTCAAAAATGTAGCGGCGCACCAAAACAATGCAAGAACCCCCTTATTTGTGGGCATTAATGGCGCACAAGGAAGCGGTAAAAGCACTTTATCTTCTCTTTTATGTAGACTATTTAATGCACATAGCGATTATAATGCGCTCTGTGTCTCGATAGATGATTTTTACCACACCCGGGCGACACGCCTGAACTTGTCAAGGTCAATTCATCCATTACTTGTTACTCGAGGCGTGCCCGGAACGCATGATACTGCATTGATGCAGTCTACATTTGAGAATGTCTTTCGCGGTGAAGCCTGTCAAATACCGGTATTTGACAAATCCATAGACGACAGAGCATCAGAAACACAATGGCACAGCGTCAGTACAAAATTAGACCTTATCATCCTGGAGGGATGGTGTGTTGCCTCACCTGCTCAAAAACCCGAACATTTAAAAAAGCCTGTTAATACACTTGAGGCAGAAGAAGACCCAGACGCAAAGTGGCGAAGCTATGTTAATGAAAAGCTTGCAAATGAATATCACAGCATTTTCGCTTCAATTGACCATCTCATTATGCTGAAGGCCCCTTCATTTGCGCAGATTTATAAGTGGCGCTGTGAACAAGAACATAAGATGCAAACAAAAAACAAACAGGCGGGACTTGAGCCAGGAGGCATGAGCGACGCAGAAATTAAGCGTTTTATACAGCATTATCAGCGCATCACCGAACATGGACTTAAAGAACTTCCCGCTTTATGTCAGGATGTATTTATACTAAACGAACATAGAAGTATTGTTGAATGTCTGCAGCCATAAATAAGCATCTAATTATTTATTCCGACCTGGATGGTACCCTTTTGGATCACTACAGTTATTCGTTTGAGCCGGTTATCCAAACACTCAGTGACTTAAAAGCAAAAAATATTCCGGTTATCTTAAATACGAGCAAAACCGCTGCAGAAGTCAAAGAAATTCACAAAAAATTGAATTTAGATACACCTTTTATCATCGAAAACGGTGCCGCTGTGTATGTTCCAAAAAATGCCTTTAAAACCAAGCCAAAATCTGCCGTTTGGCAAGATGGATACTGGGTGAAGACTTTTGCACCTAAACGCAGCCATTGGAAAGGATTATTATCAAAATTATCCAGAGACTATGCGGGTGAATTTGAAGCGTTTTCAGATATGTCTATTAATCGTATTTGCGAAGTTACCGATTTGCCTGAAGCCGATGCCAGACTAGCGTCCAAAAGACTGTTCGGCGAACCCTTACTTTGGAAGGGCTCCGATGCGCGGCAAGGCGAGTTCATTAAAAAGGCTGAAACCTTAGGTGCCAAGCCACTTCGTGGTGGACGTTTTCTACATATAAGTGGTGATACTAATAAAGGTAAAGCGATGGAGTGGCTCAGTGAAGAATATAAAAGGCAATGGCAAGCCAGTAAAGTCACTACTATTGCTTTAGGTGATGGCAACAATGATGTTGCCATGTTAGAGGCAGCGGATATTGCCGTTCGTATTTTGTCTCCCGTCCATCCACCTGTACAGTTACAGCGGACAGACGGAGTAATCACAACAAGCAAACACGGGCCAGAAGGCTGGCGAGAAGCCATTGAACCTCTCGTAGCGCAAAGCACAACAAACCATTAACAAGGGAAATATACTATGGCTGATTTTTATCAAAACGGGATTATCACTACGCTGCATAATTTAGAGTCGCGTAATATAGATGATTTGGAAGCTGAGTTATCAAGTTTCTCTAGCAGACGGCCAATGGGTTTGATTTTGCCGTCTTTATTTTCAGAGTTAGAAGGCAAAGCACTGCCTAATATACTTAAACATATTGCACAAGTGCCCTATTTAAGCCAAATCGTTATCGGTCTTGATAGAGCAAGTGAGGCGCAGTATCAGCATGCGCTGAAGTTTTTCGACACGCTTCCACAAGAACATACCGTATTGTGGAATGATGGCCCTCGTCTGAAAGCTTTGGATGAAGAATTACAGCGTCTTGGTTTGGCGCCAAAGGAAATGGGAAAAGGCAGGAATGTCTGGTATTGCATGGGTTATATATTGGCGTCAAACAAAGTTGAGAGTGTGGCGCTTCATGATTGCGATATCCTTACCTATGACCGTTCGCTGCTTGCCAGACTCATCTACCCTGTTGCAAATCCCCAGTTTAACTACGAATTTTGCAAAGGATTTTATGCCCGAGTTGCCGATGGAAAAATCAATGGCCGTGTATCACGCTTGCTCGTAACGCCCTTATTAAGAGCGCTTAAGCATACGGTTGGTCATAACGATTATCTGGAATATATGGACAGTTTTCGCTACCCACTGGCAGGGGAATTCTCATTTAGGCGTGATGTACTTAACGATATCCGCATTCCCAGCGATTGGGGTCTTGAAATTGGCGTACTGTCTGAGATGCACCGAAATTATTCTCACAATCGTTTGTGTCAGGCTGACATTGCACATATTTACGATCACAAACATCAGGATCTTTCTGCCAATAACGACCAGGGAGGCTTATCTAAAATGTCCATAGACATTACAAAAGCCCTGTTCAGGAAGCTCGCAACTCAGGGCACGGTGTTTAATACAGAAACATTTCGTACTATCAAAGCCACCTACTTCAGGATAGCGCTGGATTTTATAGAAACCTATCATAATGATGCCATTATGAATGGCCTGGATTTAGACATTGATTCGGAAGAACGCGCGGTAGAACTGTTTGCGCAAAATATTATGAAAGCAGGCAGCAGCTTTTTAGATAATCCGATGGAAACGCCATTTATCCCGAGCTGGAATCGAGTCGTCAGCGCAAAACCTGACGTGCTTGAGTGTTTAAGAAAAGCCGTTGAAGAAGACACAGCGGAATATAAGGCAAGTTAATACTGGAGCGACGAAAGGTCTTCTTTTGTATTGATGAAAAGAAAATTAAAAATAGGTGCGCACTATGACAGCTATGCAAGAACCCACATTGGCACTGCTAACGGATAAAATCGTACATCAACTAGACTTCATTTATAAAGATATAGCGCTTGATAAAGACCATGAAACCATTGCAAAGGAATTGCTGGCGTCCATGCGAATATACTCAGATGAGGATGTGCATTTTGTCGAACCGCATAAAAATCTGTGGGATGAGCAGGATGTTGTCTTGATTACCTACGGCGACAGCGTGCATTTACCTTCAAGTGATTTGTCCAGTGGACCCAATGAAGTTCCCTTAAAAACCTTGCATCGTTTTCTAAATCGCTATTGCAGCCATGCCATCAACCATGTGCACATACTGCCTTTCTTCCCCTATAGTTCAGATGATGGCTTTGCCGTTATCGATTACTCCACAGTAAATGAATCTCTGGGCAGTTGGGAAGATGTGAGCGCCATATCCGAAGACTTTAGCCTGATGGTCGATTTAGTGATCAACCACTGTTCTTCACGAAGTGCATGGTTTCAGCAATTTATTGAGAACAAGGCGCCCGGCAATGCCTTCTTTTTTACCGCCGATTTGACCGATGACATATCCCAGGTTGTTCGTCCTCGAACCTCTCCTTTGTTGCGCGAAACTGCGACTTATCATGGGGTCAAGCACGTATGGTGTACCTTTTCTCACGACCAGGTCGATTTTGATTTTCGTAATCCAGATGTGCTTAAAGCCTTTGTAGAAATCATTAGGCTCTATTTGGATAAAGGCACAAGGATTTTTCGATTTGATGCTATCGCCTTTTTATGGAAAGTGGCTGGTACAAGCTGTATAAACTTACCAGAAACGCACGAATGCGTCAGATTGCTTCGCACTTTGATTGAAAGCGCAGCGCCTAATGCACTTATTATTACCGAAACCAATATTCCCAATCGTGAAAACCTGACCTACTTTGGAAATGCTAACGAAGCCCACGCCATTTATAACTTTTCATTGCCACCATTGTTGCTTAATACACTGGTAAGCGGCTCAAGTCGCTATCTGAAAAGCTGGTTGATGAGTATGCCGCCTGCGCAAAACGGTACATTTTATTTTAATTTTATCGCCTCTCACGATGGCATTGGTTTGCGTCCAGCAGAAGGGCTATTGTCTGATGAAGAAATCAATGAGCTGGTAAATTGTGTGCTCAAATTCGGCGGGCGCGTAAGTTGGCGAAGCGCTGATAGCGGCAAACAAAAGCCTTACGAACTGAATATTGCGCTCATAGACGCATTGAAAGGTACTATCGATGGTGAGGACCAGTGGCAAATTGAACGCTTTATTTGTGCGCACGCAATTATGTTTGCTCTGGAAGGCGTACCCGGCCTGTACATCCACTCGCTGCTGGGAACCACTAATGATGAAGAAAAAGTCGTTAACACCGGTCAGAACCGCTCAATCAATCGGCATCGATGGGATTACAACAAGTTGGTAAAAGAACTGGATGACGTGTATTCATTGCATCATCAGGTACTAACTCAAATTACGCAGTTACTGCATATTCGACGCGCACAAAGCGCTTTTCATCCTAACGCAACGCAATTTACCTTGCAGTTGCGCGATGAATTATTTGGTTTCTGGCGGCAAAGTTTAGACCGAAAACAAAGTATCTTCTGCATTTCCAATATTACTCGTACTGAGCAGTCTTTATATTTGTCTGATATTAATTTGATTGGAACAGATGAATGGACAGATTTAATTTCGCAGGAGCATATAAGCGCAGAAGATATTGAGATAAAACTGGCGCCCTATCAAAGCATTTGGCTTACCAATCGCTTTGACAGGGATTAAAATAATGAAAATAAACGTTACTCGAAATTACGTGCTCGTTTAGTTTCAATTGTTGCTATGTAACCATGCCATGATGCATAACCAATAATTGGCATGATCACTAAAAACGCTGCAAAATATGTAACAAAGCCAAGAAAGACTGAGAACACAATCACACAGGCCCAAATGAACATGGGTAACTTATTTTTCCATACGGCGTTCATGCTGGTTAGCACTGCCGTAGCAAGGTCTACTCTTCTCTCTAACAAAATGGGTTGGGTAAAGGCGGTAATAAAGTATACAAGCGTTGTGAATCCTACCCCTACGATAGTTCCAAGAAGCAAAAATTGCCATGCGTTACCAATACTAAATTCAAGATAAGGCGGATATAACGCGTGGATTAAAGAAGCTACGCGTAACCAAAATATCATTAAAATCATTAATAAAATGCCAAATCCCCACTCATTCACCGCATTGCGAGACATGGCTTTGATAGAGTGTCTAAAAGAAGGTTTGTTCTTTTTCTCAAATTGCCAGGCAACATCGTAAAGACCTGCTGCTAAAAACGGACCTAACAACATAAAGGCAATCATTGCCGGGAAAATAACTAAATGCCATTCTGTTGCCAGAACAAGAAAATAAATGGCCAGCGGGAGCGCGGTAAAAATAGCGCCATAGGTAAAACTGATGAGTTTTGCATTTTTAAAATCGTTAACTGCTAATGCAATCCAGCGAAAACAGGCAAATTTATCCAACGTTTTGCTTGGAATGACCCGAGCAATACCGCTTTGTTCAATTGCTGTTGCTTCTGAGTCAACAGCTGGTTCTATTTTCTGAGACATAGCATCCCCCTAGTGAGAATATAAGCGTTTCTTTTTTTACAATATTTTTAAAATATTGTTAACTCTTATACTAATTAACTTAACACTTGAGGTCAAAAATTGATCACAAATTATTGATGTCGGTCAAACGCCAGTCTATTGCTGTATTGAAGTGACGAGAGAGAAAAGTGTTCAGATCACTGAAACTGGTGACATCGGTCGGATAGCCCGCGATCATTTCAGCAACAAATTTATGGCAATTCTGTCGAAGAAGATGGTAATCATAAAGTTGAAATAGTTGCGAACGAGCCCGTTCAATTGCAAAGCTGTCAGACAAAGCCTTGCCATTCATATTGCTGGCGACATAAATTTTTTCACCACTTCGTTTATCCAAAAATCGCCGCGGATTAACGCACCTCACTAAACCTGCCCCGCTAAGCTCATAAATATTACCGTCAATCCAAATGCCGGTATGGTCAAGGACTTCATAAATGCCACAAGTGACAATACTGCCGTTAACGGGTGACACCGCTTGTTTGCATACACCAGGCATTCTTTCGACGATCCTTTTATGGCGCAAATGCGCGGTATTAAGCCTGTTTCCGGCATATAGCGAAACAGCGGCAGCTCCGAGCCAAATTAAAGGGGCTGGCATAAACGAATCTCCAACGTAAAACCTTTATCGTAGTGAATAAATATTTAAAATTTAAGTGAAATTTTGTGACAAAACATGTCATTTTTGGCTTAACAGTAAAGCCACTATGCTTTACTCTTAGAGTATCTAAATATTGTTCAGTTCAGTCTCACTTCATGCATCCAATTTTACAAGCTAAAAAGCTCGAAAACGTATGTTACGATATTCGAGGTCCTATTCTTGCTACCGCCAACAAGATGGAAGAAGCTGGCGAGCGTATCTTAAAGCTAAATATCGGCAATCCGGCCCCCTTTGGTTTTGACGCACCCGATGACATATTAAAGGACGTTATTCGCCAACTTCCCACTGCACAAGGCTATTCTGACGCGCAAGGTATCTACAGTGCTCGTGTTGCGGTTATGCAGTATTATCAGCAAAAAGGCATAGAACATATAGCTATAGAGGATGTATATCTAGGCAATGGTGTGAGTGAGCTCATCACAATGGCAATGCAGGCCTTGCTTAACAGTGGTGACGAAGTGTTAATTCCGGCACCCGATTACCCTTTATGGACAGCAGCAGTCAATTTATCATCGGGAACTGCAGTACATTATATGTGCGATGAACAATCGCTGTGGTATCCGGACATGGCTGATATTCGCGCTAAAATTACATCCAAAACAAAAGCCATTGTACTCATTAATCCTAATAACCCAACCGGAGCGGTCTATAGCCCTGAAGTCCTTCAAGATATTGTCAATATTGCTCGAGAATATAATTTGATAATTTTTAGTGACGAAATTTACGATAAGGTTTTATACGATGATGCAAAGCATACCTGCATAGCATCGCTCGCACCGGATGTGTTTTGTGTCACTTTTGGCGGTTTGTCTAAAAATTATCGGGTAGCTGGCTTCAGAGCTGGCTGGCTTTTGGTAAGCGGAAATAAAAAAGCCGCTGCAAGTTACATCGAAGGTCTAACCGTGTTGTCGTCAATGCGCTTGTGCTCTAATGTACCCTGCCAATACGCCATTCAAACTGCACTAGGTGGCTATCAAAGCATCAATGACCTTGTTAGCGGAGACGGTCGATTGCTGACCCAACGCAACCTCGCCTATGAAAAACTCAACCAAATGACTGGCGTAAGTTGTGTAAAGCCTATGGGCGCAATGTACTGCTTTGCCAAAGTCGACCCTCAGCAGTTCGATATTGATAGTGACGTTAATTTAGTGCTTGATCTATTAAAAGATAAGAAAATCCTTGTTGTGCAAGGTAGCGCATTCAATTTACACCAGGGCCTGTATTTTAGAGTTGTATTTTTACCTCATAAGGATGTTTTGCTGCCTGCGCTTGAAAGTATGCAGGAATTTTTTCTTAGTAGATCGCGAAAAGGTGCACAAGTTAAATGAAAAAACCGGCTTTAAATAAAGCAAAGTCAATTACTAGCAGTCCTTTTTTAGCCTGGATTTTGCGAATGCCACTGATTAAACGGTGGGCGCTTATGCATTCAGTTAAAGAAGAGAATGTTGCCGAACATAGTCATCAAGTAGCGGTCATCGCGCATTTATTAGCGAGTATTCGAAACACTTATTTTGGCTCTGATATTAGTCCAGAGCGAGCCGCAACCGTTGCGCTTTATCATGAAGTATCTGAAACAAAACTTCAGGATATCAACCACGTGACCAAGTATCATAATCCTGACTTAACACGAGAATTTAAAAAGATTGAAGAAATGGCAGAGATTGAATGCTTGCACACGCTCCCTGAAAAACTTCAATCGCAATTTTCTAGTCTGCTCGTCCAGAAGAATGTCGATCCGGTCTACAAACGGATTGTAAAAGCCGCAGATTTAATCTCAGCCTATTTGAAAGCCTCTGATGAGCTCAGCTATCAAAATAAAGAGTTTGCGCATGTTAAAACGCGCTTAGAATCAATGATTGCCGAATATTCTAACGAAATGCCCGAAATTGCATTGTTTTTGGCACTATTTGAAGAAAAATGTTTAGTCAACGTAGACGAACTAACACAAAAGATGGAGTAGTTGCAGGATGTCGCAATGGGAAGAACGAAGACTAGAACGCAACCCAAAGCGAGACGGTGACCACCGTAGCGCTTATCAACGCGACAAAGCAAGGATCATGCACTGCGCCTCATTCAGACGCCTACAGGCGAAAACGCAGGTTGTGGGTGTAGGGATTGGTGATTTTTATCGTACACGATTAACACATTCGCTTGAAGCGGCTCAAATAGGCACCGGGATCAGTGCACAGTTACAGCAAAAGTATTCAGAACTGACCGATTATTTGCAATTAGACGAGCATTTAATTGAAACAATTTGCCTTGCGCATGACATTGGTCATCCCCCATTTGGTCATGGAGGGGAAATTGCGCTTCATTACATGATGTCTGATTACGGCGGATTTGAGGGGAACGGCCAGACCTTTCGTATTCTCACAAAACTCGAAGCTTACTCTCCTAATGACGGGATGAATCTGGCTCGCCGTTCGCTTTTAGGCGTGTTGAAATACCCTAATTTTATGTCAGCGCTAAGCAATCCCGCCTGTCATCCAATAAAACCCACTCGTTTTTCTCAAGTGAAAGCCAGCGAGTGGCATCCACCTAAAGCGCTCTTCGACTGCGACAAAGATGCATTTGATTGGGTCCTTTCGCCTTTAAGTGCAAAAGACAAAGCGCATTTTATGGCGTTTGCATCAAACGAGGACAAACTGGCCGACCAACAAGCCAATAAAGAGCATAACAAAACGCAGTATAAATCCATTGATTGCTCCATAATGGAATTAGCTGACGACATTGCATACGGCATTCATGATTTAGAAGATGCAATTGTGATGGGATTAATTAGCCAAGCTCAATTTTCAGAAGAAGTTAGCACGCCATTATCGACAATGGAAATTCCCTTTTTATCGGATAAGGCCTTTGATATTGAAACACAACTGTTTGCCAGTGAAGCCTACGCGCGCAAAAATGCGATAGGCGCATTGGTTAACTGTTTTATCACCGCTATCGAAATTCAAACGCTTAACGATTTCCAAGACGCGTTGCTAAAATATAACGCTAAACTTCCTCAGCCGTATCAGGCTGCTTTACAAACCTTCAAACGCTTTGTATTTGCGCATGTGATCAAGAAGCCCGAAATTCAGCTATTAGAATTTAAAGGGCAACAAATTGTAATGGCATTGTTTGAGGCATTTGCAAGCGAACCTTTAAGGCTGCTGCCAAAAAATACAGCAAAGAGGTGGCAAGTCGCAAAAGAAGAAAGTGATGAACTTAGCATGCGAGTGATAGCAGATTATATCTCCGGGATGACAGATGAATACGCGAATCGTGTTTATGCCAATTTGTTTTTGCCCAAGTCACATCGAATAACAGACAAATAAGTACTGAAACCGTTGAAACATTTTGGTGTTTATCAAGGTCTGTATAAATGAACGGCTTAAAACGCGCACACAGCGATACCCAATAGGACATTATGCTTATTCAACGTTGGCAAAAAAATCGAATTAAAGAGTCTGAGGTCACCGATGAGGCCGTATATAGAGATCGTCGCAGAATACTGAAACAGTTAGGCTTTTTAGGGGCAATGAGCGCTCTGTCACAATCTGCTCAGGCCGGGCCTTTCGATTTGTTTAAAAGCGAAGAAAAGCCAGAATTCGAGCGTAGGCCGCTTAATTTTAAAAAAGCGGATTCAAACGTGGCGTCTTTAACCGAAGAATCCACTGCCACCAGTTACAATAACTTTTACGAATTTGGTACAAGCAAAAGCGACCCGAAAGACGAGGCGCAAGATTTTAAGGTCGACCCTTGGACGCTTCAGGTTGATGGAATGGTCGAAACCCCCATTACTTTAAATTACGACGATATTTATAAGCGATTTACGCTTGAAGAGAGGATCTATCGTTTACGCTGCGTTGAAGCATGGTCGATGGTTATTCCCTGGATTGGGTTTTCTTTGGCAGATTTACTCAAAGCGGCCAAGCCTTTATCCAGTGCGAAATACGTCGCTTTTCAGACGCTATACGACCCTAAGCAAATGCCCGGACAACGCAGTCGTTTTGTGGGTGGTGGAATAGATTATCCTTATGTTGAAGGACTGCGTATAGACGAGGCCATGCATCCCCTCACCCTTATGAGCGTGGGTATGTATGGTCAAACGCTCCCCCCGCAAAACGGCGCTCCCATTCGATTGGTTGTGCCATGGAAATATGGCTTCAAAAGTATAAAGTCTGTGGTGAAAATTTCCTTAGTCGACAACGAGCCTCCTACCACCTGGAATATCTTGGCACCAGACGAATATGGATTTTATGCTAACGTTAATCCTAACGTTGATCATCCCAGATGGTCTCAGGCACGCGAGCGCCGAATTATGGGGAGTGGACTTAACGCCATGCAAAGAATCGATACGCAAATGTTTAACGGATACGATGAAGTGGCTTCACTATATTCCGGTATGGACTTGCGCAAACTTTATTGATGCTCCTAACATACACTAAGCTTTACTTTTTTTATAAAAGCGCCACTTTAGCGTTGGTGTAAATTATCTATGATGAATCTTACAACGCCAGTACGAGTGCCATCATACGGCATCAATGCTTTAAGGTATGCAATTCATGTTGTTGCATTTTGCTGGCTTGCCTGGGTGTATTACCTGGCGCTAAACGGAAGCTTAGACGGCGATCCTGTACAATATCTTCTTGACTTTAGCGGTATAGGAACCTTGCATCTGTTGATGCTAAGTTTACTTGTAAGCCCGATTGCAATGCGATTTAAATTCGCACAATTGATGCAAATTCGTAAGACGCTGGGCGTATATGCTGCAAGTTATGCACTTTTCCACTTTTATGTTTTTACTGCTTACGAGTTGCAGTACGAATGGAAACTTATCCTAAGCGAAATTGTTGAGCGCCCTTATATAACTGTAGGCATGGTAGCGCTTTTGATCTTAAGCGCTTTATTACTTACATCCCTTAATAAAATTAAGAAGCGAATGGGGAAAAACTGGCAAAAGCTTCATAATTTTACTTACCTGGCTCTCATTTTAGGATGCATTCATTATTTGTGGTCGGTCAAATCAGATTGGTATGAACCTGCTATTTATATAGTGCTTGCGACCATATTGCTGCTGTTTCGACGAAAAAAAATACAAAAAATCATCAAATAACACTTGCATGTTTATTTATACAGTATTACTGTTTACCTATACAGTATTTACTGTATGAATATCAAAAGCCCCTTTTTAGTTTTCATTTGTGAGAATTCTAAAAACAAGGGCACTAAAACAGGCCAGAGGTGGTGAGATGAGATTAACTAATTCAATCAGCAAAGCAGCAAGTCATGATCAAAACAATGCCAGTAAACTGCATGTTGAGTTATCTAACGTGTGTGCAGAACAGCTTAGTTTGCCGACAATGCAGAGTGTTTTACCCCTTGAAAATCAGCCAAAACAGTCTTACAAGCTTAAAGAGAAAGCCAGTTCTTTTTCTAAAATAGGTTTTTCAAACAAAGGCGCAACTATACACACCGCCAGCAAAGCTCGCTGGATATGTAATGTGTCAGAACATGTAAAATTGGCAAAAGGTGTCGAAAGAGCAATCAACATTAGCGGTAAAGGTAAATTCAGCCAGTATGAATTAATGGTAAAGTTGTTGAAAGCTGAAACTTGCGATGTCATTTATTTTGATTGTCAGCTAAGCGCTCAACAAATAGGTATATTGAAAATGCTGCAAGTGTTTTCGAAAACAGAACTCAAAAACGCACGCCTTGCAATGCAGTTTTCCAAAGCGGCGAGTTAAACTTATGCATCAAGCATAATGATTTGGTAGAGAAGTTGCGAGCTTTTTCCTTGTTGCTGATACAAAGCTCGCAATTTTCTTAAAGCAGCACAGTGCTTTCTGTACTTACTTTTTAAGATCGCCTGAAGCTGATTCCAGATGCGCTCTGACGAACCATTGAAATTGCTCTAGGTCGGCTAATTGGCTTATCAGCATATCTTCAGAAACAGGATCTAAATCACTCAATTTCTCAGCCGCTTTTCGGTGATCTTCATTCACGCCGTTGTATACCTCATCGAGCGCAGCTAAATGGTCATTGACCAACGCTTTTCCTAAGGAATAATCTTCCCAGCGACGACGCTCGACAATTGATTTTGGTGTGCCTACTGGCACCCCTCCAAGTGTTGCAATTCTTTCTGCAATGACGTCTGTCATTTCACGAACTACTTCAACCTGCGGGTCCAACATTTCATGAACGCCGATAAAATTAGGACCGACGACATTCCAATGAATGTGCTTGAGGGTTAGTTGAAGGTCGATTAAGGCAACCATTCGGTCATCTAATAATTCGATCGTTTTTTCTGCTTTTTTATTTGTCATACCGGGGGCGGTAAAGGATGCTTTTTTCGGCTTAGCCATGTTTTTCTCCTTCTGTTGTGTTCGCCAAAGTTGTCTGGCATAAGTAATTTCCACAGTGAGAGCAAAAGCTGTTCCGCTTAAGCAGAATTAAAGCTAAACGCTATAGCCCTTAAGTAGAAAGAAATTGGTGTTTTAATGAACGAAGGAGACTTGAATTTACCCTACGAAGGTACAGTAAATAATTCAAATATTTGTAAGTTCTACCCAAAGCATATTTAAGGGTTCACCGCTTTGCTTTGCCATGAAGAGTTGTAAAGTTCAGACAATACGCGTGTATGAGGTGTGGTTTTCAAATCCAGATAATCCACTTCGTAAGGTGAAAATAAACAAAGTGCAAAATGTGGACTGATTTGTTGATTGCTAATGTTTTGAACAGAATTTTCCCCGTCCTGATTGCCCGTTTTATCAGTTTTGGGCTCTGGAACAAAAAAGCCCTCCTGCGCACTTTTTGAAAGTTGCTGCCAGGCTTGTGTGATAAGTGCTTGATTTGATTCGCTTTGCGCGTCTTCTTGTGCGGTGAGGATTTGTACGTCGCAACTAAGGCGATATTGTTCTCGCGTTTTTACAAAGTACCAATGAAGTTCCGCTTTAGGCTGTATCTGCCAATGCTTAATCTTGTCACTTCGACAATCCGAAACTGCGCTCAAGGTATTGCTATTATCTAAAAAGCGCCTGAAAACCATAGTTCGCAGGCATGGCAAACCTGCCGGACTAACTGATGCAACCTGCATATACTTCGCTTCTGGTTTACTGCGACAAACATGTAAACTTCTGACTAAATCCTGACGCCAGCCGGGATAGTTCATGCGCGATTTTCCAATGGTCGTTTATTTATGCGATCAAATAACTGATAAAAGTTAGCGGTAGTTACCTCTGCCAACTCATCAACACTTATACCCTTGAGCTTTGCAACAAATTCACCAACTTCTTTTACATACTTAGGCTGGTTTTCCTTACCGCGATGAGGTACAGGCGCAAGCCACGGCGAATCGGTCTCAATTAAAAGCTTCTCAAGCGGGATGGCTTTAACGGTTTCCTGAAGGGCTTTCGCTGATTTAAATGTCACAATGCCTGAAATGGAAATATAAATACCCATTTCGATAGCGGCAAGCGCCATCTCTGTCGATTCGGTAAAGCAATGAAGTACCGCTCCGGTGCTTGTTTTGTAATGCTGATTGAGTAAAGCCAGCGTATCTTCTTGCGCGGCTCGGGTATGAATGATCAGCGGCTTTTCAACTTCGTTAGCAACTTGAATATGATCTATAAACGACGCTTTTTGAACAGACTTGGTATCTGCGCTGTAGTGATAATCTAAGCCAGTCTCTCCCACTGCAACCACATCCTCTCTTTGACAATGCGCAAGCAAGGTTTCAATATCACATACATCTTCATAATGAAGTGGATGAACGCCACAACTCATGGACACGTTTGGATAGTGTGATACGGTTTTTCGCATTTGCTCAAATTCTTTTACCGAAACTGCTACACATAGCATGTGCTCAACACCCGCGCTATGTGCATCGCTTACTATTGTGTCAAGTTGTGTACTCGCTTCTTTGAGCCGGTCTAAATGACAATGAGAGTCAACAAACATAGCACTCCTATATCAAATGCATTTTAAATTGTTAATTGGGTAAACTTGCAAACAATGAGGACAAAATTAACACTCGATTGAGCCCTGCTTGCCTGAGCTTTTTCGACGACTGTGTGGCAAGATCATAAACCCGCATCCACTGTGAGCCACTAACTTCCTGCCTGGATTTGTTAGATTGAATACTGACTGTAGCTTTGCTTTGATCAATACTTTGTTTTACTGCATTTGCAAAGGCTTGCATGCTCAATTGGGAAGTCCAGTTCACCGCATTAACCGCATGGTCTTTCCATTTATTTGCAATGTCTTCAACACTTTCGGTTTGCGCTAACAAGGCATTAAAATCACGTCTGAATGATTCAAAGTTCATTTTTTCATCGTCAAAATTCGCAAGGTATAGCAACGGAGACCCTTTATAGGCTTGCAAAGTGGCCTCATCAGGTAATGGAAAGCTGAGATTGTTGGCAGTCTGATATTGCTTTAAAAAGTTCAGGCTCTGCTCGTAGCTCGGCATATTTAAGCGAATTTTTTCGCAGCGACTTTTGATCGTTGCCAGTAAATACTGCGGCGCTGTTGTACTTAAAACAAGAAAAGTATGTTTTGATGGTTCTTCCAGTGTTTTAAGCAAAGCATTACTGGCAGACTCTGTCATGCGCTCTATCCCCTGAATCAACACAACCTTGTTTGCGCCAAGCTGAGCAGTTTGATTCACCTGTTCGATGGCTCCTCTTACTGCATCAACACCAATTTGCGTTGTGTCTGTCGTTACTTCATGAAAATCAGGATGGGATAGCGCTTCAAACAGCAAGCACGCCTTACACTTAAGGCAAGCATTATGATGACTTAGTTGCTGACATAATATTGATTTTCCCAGCGCTTTGGCAAGTAGCTGTTCACCACTTCCTCCCTCCGCCACCAATAAAATGCCGTGGTGCAACTGATTATTTTCAAGCCTCCCAACAAGCTTGTGTAAAGGACTTTTCAACCATTCACATGCATCCAAAGTGATGCCGGAATTATCCGATGTTAAGACAGTTTCTGATTCGATTGTTTTAGGCATATTCGACGATTTGTAAGCAACTATTTAAGTATGCAAACCCTTATCTGCTAAAAAGCCGCCAAGCGCACTCAGTGCATTAGCCTGAACGGTATTAATATCTTCACTGGCATCAATCGTAACAGCATTATGTAATTTGGCGATTTCGCTTTGATAGGTCTCGCGAGCACGCTGAAAAAACGCAAGTCCCGCCTGCTCAATTCTATCTAACTCACCCCGCCCGCGAGCACGTGATAGCCCCAGTTCAGGCTCTATGTCCAAGTATAAGGTAAAGTCAGGGCAAAAATCACCCAAGGTCATTTGTCGAAGTGTGGAGAGCGTAGCAAGGCTAACGCCGCGGCCACCGCCCTGGTAGGCAACTGAAGATAGGTCGTGGCGATCGCCCACCACCCATTTACCGGCCTTAAGCGCTGGTTTAATCACATTTTCAACGAGTTGACTTCTCGCAGCATACATCAATAGCAATTCCGTTTGCTGAGTGACCTTCTCTTCATCCCAGTTTTGCTTTACACACTCTCGAATCGCTTCTGCCATGGGCGTGCCGCCTGGCTCTCGGGTTGTGATGACTGAAAGTTGATGCGCCTCTAAATGCTTAACGAGCGCGCCAATCACGCTACTTTTGCCAGCACCCTCTAGGCCTTCTACAACAATAAATGCACTCAATGCTGCATCCTTATATTTAATTTGTATTTTATATTTAATTTGTATTTTGTTTTCGTTTCAACTGATAGAGCGAAACGGCTTGATTGTGCTCTTCCAGCGTTTGTGAAAATTCATGACTGCCATCGCCCTTTGCAACAAAGTAAAGATAATCGGTCAAATCCGGTTTTACTGCCGCTTCAAGTGAGGCAAGCGATGGCATTGCAATAGGTGTTGGCGGCAAACCATCAATTCGATAAGTATTGTATCGTGTCTTTTCACGCAAATGGGTGCGAGTAATATTTCCATCAAACGCTTCGCCGCTATCTATAATTCCGTAGATCACCGTAGGATCGGTCTGTAGTCTCATACCCAGTTCAAGTCGATTACTAAATACTCCAGCAATCAGTCCCCGCTCCGCGTCTACTGCCGTTTCTTTTTCAATTATTGAGGCTAAAATAAGCGCTTCATAGGGATGTTCAATGGGAATATCCTGAAATCGCTCTTGCCAAATGCGATCAAGATTTGCGTCCATGGCCTCAAAAGCCCGCTTTAAAATAGATAGTGCTGAATCATTGAAGGCATAAAAATAGGTGTCAGGTAGCAAGCAGCCCTCCAAGGAGGCAGACGGGTTTTCACAAAAATTGCTATCTCCCGTTTTTAGCTTTGAATATAACTCGTTAAACGGCGGAAGATCCTGATGAAGATTCACAGTTGATTCAATAAAAGCAAGCCATTGGTTTAACGTTAGCCCTTCAACAAGAGTGATACTAAATAGCGTTTCATCTGCCTTAATAATGCGTGTAAAAATCTCTTCAACTGTAGAATCTGGCGCAAATTCGTAATACCCCGCTTTAACTCGGGCGTATTCAGGCTGCATTTTGCGAAACACTCTAAACCACAGACTTTGTGCTTTGTCTACAGAAATGGGTAGCATGCGCCACACACTGCTTGCTGTCTGACCCGGTTTAAGGTGGATCACCAGCGCTTCATCAGGATTTGCAATTTTATCAGGTATTGCGCCTGCTTTATAAAAAACAAATGCAAGCGCGACTAAAAATAAACAAATCAGTGCCCCCAGGGCTATAAGCAGTTTTTTAAGCAAAATTATCACCCAGAATCTTATCGTAAAAAGGATGCACTATATCGTTAGAGAGAGTTTCCAGGCTTTCGGAAAGGTCAATGAATCGCTTTTGCTCGTCACCGCGCAGAGGTTGCTTAACTGCTTTCTGTAAACTTTTCACTAAACGCACGCCTTTTACTGCATTACTTAATAGCATCGCGTCAACATATTGAAATTGTGATTTGTGATGAGTAGCCTCAAAAACTGGGATATATTGCTCCTTCATAAATCTCATTAGCGCGTCTCGCATAATGCCTTTAACGCCAAGTTCCCTCATTGGCGGAGTATACCATACGCCACCAAGTCGATAGAAAATGTTTGCGCTACTGCATTCAATAACGTGGTCGTTCACATCGCATAATAAAAGCTCGTTGTACAGCACGCCTGCTCTAGCATTTTGATCGCTTGCTCGCACCTGGGTGAGTCTATTAGCGTGTTTAACGCCTTTTAATCCATCGTCAAATAAGGTCACGTCGCTAAAACCGAGCGTAAAGAGCGTTTTAGGCGGTAAAATAGCTTCGGTTGCATGCGTACTGATAATACATTGAGGGTGTTGTTTTGGCGGAGGCATATAGCCTCTGCCCCCTATTCCACGGGTGATCATGACTTTGATCACTGTTGGCGCCTGTACTTCCTTCTCGCATTTTGCAATTTCGTTTTGTAACAGCAGCCAGTCTTCGAAGGCGATTGCCAAAATGTCGCATGCATATTGAAGGCGTTGGATATGCTCAGGCAATAATAAAATTTTGCCGTCTTGGGCATACATACTGGTAAAACACGCATCACCATACTGCAAGGCTCTGTCTGCAGCTGGTATATGACTGGGATTAATTAAAATATTGCTACGATTTTTTGTATCAGGCATTCGCTGCTAAATGAAGTGATAAGAATTACTGCTGGTATTTAACCATAAAAAAGGCCGTAGTTAACGGCCTTATTTTACTTAGATTCGTTTAAACAGAATCGAACCATTGGTGCCACCAAAACCGAATGAATTACACAGTGCAAAATCGCCGCTAATATCGGCTGCCTTGTGAGGTACAAAATCCAAATCACAACCCTCGCCGGGTGCATCCAGATTAATAGTAGGTGGCGCTTTTTGGTCCCTCAGCGCCAATATAGCAAAAATGCTTTCAACCGAACCGGCAGCCCCTAGCAAATGGCCTACCATGGATTTAGTTGAGCTAACCTTGACTGTGGAAGCATGCTCGCCAAACACACGCTTGATGGCGTGAACCTCTGCCACATCGCCAGCGGGTGTCGATGTGCCGTGGGCATTAATATAGACCACATCTGCACACGAAACGCCGGCATCGTTTAATGCGTTTTCCATGGCATCCGCTGCGCCTTCGCCATCGGGAGGCGGTGAGGTCATGTGATAGGCATCACCACTCATGCCAAATCCTGCTATTTCAGCGTAGATTTTAGCACCGCGCGCCTTTGCTGCCTCATATTCTTCAAGCATGACTACCCCTGCTCCCTCGCCCATCACAAAGCCATCTCTGTCTTTGTCCCAGGGTCGGCTTGCCTGCTCAGGTGCGTCATTACGCGTCGATAATGCTCTAGCTGATCCAAACCCGGCAATAGCGAGCGGCGTTATCGACGATTCTGCCCCGCCGGCAAGCATGGCGTCTGCATCGCCGTAAGCAATAATGCGTGCCGCCAGACCAATATTGTGCACACCGGTTGTACAGGCAGTAACCACATTCAAATTAGGACCCTTTAAGCCTTCCATAATGCTTAAAAAGCCCGAAATCATGTTGGTGATAGTAGAAGGTACAAAAAACGGCGATACGCGTTTTGCGCCACTTTCAATTAACTTGCGATGATTTTCTTCAATTAATTGCAAGCCACCAATTCCTGAACCAATCGTCACACCAACGCGCTTCGCATTCTCAGTGGTAATTTCAAGACCAGAATCTTTAAGTGCCTGCATTCCCGCCGCAATACCTAATTGAATAAAGCGGTCCATTTTTTTGGTTTCTTTTTTTGGAATGTATGCCTCTACGTCGAAGTCTTTAACTTCGCCCGCAAAATGTGTATTAAAACTTGATGCATCAAAATGGGTGATTGGGCCGATACCACTTTTGCCGGCAAGAATGTTTTGCCAAGTGCTATCAATATCATTACCTAATGGTGATAGCATACCTAAACCGGTCACTACTACGCGACGTTTCGCCACCACGGCCTCCTAACTCAAACTAATCTTATAGAAACGAAAAAACGGCTCCCGAAGAGCCGTTTTCTTAAAATGGTAATTACGCGTCTTTATTAGCGTTAATATAGTCGATTGCCGATTGTACTGTGGTGATTTTCTCGGCTTCTTCATCAGGGATTTCTGTATCGAACTCTTCTTCAAGCGCCATTACTAGCTCAACAGTGTCCAAAGAATCAGCTCCTAAATCATCTACGAACGAGGCTTCTGGCTTCACTTCGTCTTCTTTTACGCCTAGCTGTTCAACAATGATCTTTTTTACGCGTTCTTCGATGTTACTCATAATTACAGGTTTCCTTTACATACCTTGTTTTTAAAATTATCTCGGCTAGTTTATTGCCCAAACCGAGACCATGCAAGTCTAACCTCCAATTTACCCGGTGGTCAAACCACAAAATTTCGACTAATGGTGAATAAGTGTGCGAATTAGATAACCTTTAATCAAAATATTTCCCGCCAATCTTTACAACTGTCTCTACGACGTTTTTTACTACAATAATATAGTGCGATATTTACGACACTGCAAAATGCCAACATACATGCCTTAATGCTTTCTGTCGAGTCCGAATTGTCATATCTTGACTTACAAGCTCTTATCCTAAAATTCGTTATTCCGCATCAAGCCCATGCAACAAGCCTTAAGCCATGTGCATGCCGCCGTTTACATGGATCGTTTCGCCAGTAATATAGGCAGCGGCATCAGAACATAAAAACCCGACTGTCGCCGCAATCTCTTCTGGCTGACCTAAGCGATTGGCAGGTATATCTTTAAATATAGCGGATTTTTGTTCTTCTGTTAGGCTTCGCGTCATATCGGTATCAATGAAACCGGGCGCAACAACATTCACGGTAATACCTCTTGAAGCAATTTCGCGTGCCATTGATTTACTAAAACCGATGACTGCCGCTTTTGCTGCTGCATAATTCGCTTGTCCGCCGTTCCCCGTTGAGCCCACAACTGAACCAATGGATATGATGCGACCATTTTTCTTTTTCATCATGCCGCGCATCACCGCTTTTGAAAGCTTAAACACAGATGTTAAATTGGTTTGAATGATGTCATTCCACTCGTCATCTTTCATGCGCATTAATAAATTGTCTCGGGTAATGCCGGCATTGTTAATTAATACATCTGGTGCACCAAATTCTTCATTGATATTCGCTATGACCTCAGCAATAGAAGCATCGTCAGTGACATTCAACTTTAAGCCTTTACCCTTGCCAGTGGATGAAATGTAATCTGAAATGGCCTGTGCGCCATTGTCACTGGTCGCTGTACCAATTACTGTGGCACCCTGTTTTAATAATTGTTCCGCAATGGCTTTACCAATGCCACGGCTGGCGCCTGTTACCAATGCTACTTTTCCAGTTAAATCGAACATAATATGCCTTTATCTTTTTAAAGTTATAGATCAGATGGGGCGCTAAATGAAGAAAGCACCAAAGATTTATCGATACGTTTATTTAAACCTGTGAGTACCTTGCCAGGCCCTATCTCAACTATCTCTTCCACGCCTTGCTTAACGAGATACTGAACCGTCTCTGTCCATCTGACCGGGCTGTAGAGTTGTTTTACCAAAGCCTGTTTGATCGCATCTGCCGTACTTTCAACATTAACATCTACATTGTTTACGACAGCATACTTTGGTTCATGAAAGCTTATTTGCGCCAATCGGGCTTCAAGTGCATCGGCAGCGGGTTTCATCAATGCGCAATGCGATGGCACGCTTACAGCAAGCGGTAAAGCGCGTTTTGCACCAGCCTCTTTACACGCCTCGCCCGCCAGCTCAACCGCTTCTTTATTACCTGCAATGACGATCTGTCCCGGAGAATTAAAATTCACTGGCGATACGACCTGAGAGGTTTCTTTGGCAACTTGGGCACAGATAGTTATGATCTTTTCGTCGTCCAAACCGATTATCGCATACATCGCCCCCGTGCCACTGGGTACCGCGTCTTGCATGTATTTACCACGCGCTTCAACGAGCGACACTGCATCTTCTAAAGACAGAACTTCACTCGCGACTAAGGCCGTGTACTCACCAAGTGAATGACCAGCGAGGTATTTTGGCGCTAATTCTTTTTCATGTTGCAAAACCCTAAACGCTGCGATACTGGCTGTTAACAATGCAGGTTGAGTAATGTGGGTTTGATTAAGCTTTGTTCCATCATCGTCTTGAGTGAGCTTCCAAAGATCATAACCTAAAGCGTCAGACGCCTGTTCAAAGGTTTGAGTAACAGAAGAAAAATTGTCAGCTAACTCTTTTAACATTCCGACCGACTGCGAGCCTTGTCCGGGAAAAACGCAAGCTAATTTACTCATGGTTGAGTTCCTTTAATCATATATGGCATAAAGCCATGTCGAATTTATTATTGTATGAAAGTCAGTATTTTACGAGAGCGGACGCCCAAGCAAAACCACCACCAAATGCTTCAAGTAAGAGATGCTGGCCCCGTTGAATTCTGCCGTCTCGAATTGCTGCATCCAAGGCAGTAGGTACCGTTGCTGCAGACGTATTTCCATAGTTTTGCAGCGTAATAACCACCTGATCCAGCGACATATTTAATTTTTTCGCGGTCGCTTTGATTATTCTGAAATTTGCCTGATGGGGTACCAACCAGTCAATATCTGATTTTTGCAGATTATTTGCTTCAAGCGTTTGTTCAACAATTTCGCTCAACTTTGTTACGGCAACTTTAAACACTTCATTACCTTTCATAGCGCCCCAATTCTCATGAACAGAGGCCTCGTCTCCATGTTGAACGTGCCCAATTTGCAATAAATCGCCATAGGAACCGGCAGCATTGATATGGGTGGATAAGATTCCTGGCTCCTCAGATGCTTCAATAATAGTAGCACCTGCGCCGTCTCCAAATAAAATAATCATGCTTCTGTCGGCAGGGTCAATCATGCGTGATAAACAGTCAGTTCCCACAACCAATATGCGTTTAGCCATACCGCTCTTGATATACTGATCAGCAACACTCAGCGCATAACAGTAACCGGCACAGGCAGCCGCCACATCAAACGCCGGAATATTATCTACGCCTAAAAACTTTGCGATTTCACAGGCTGAACTTGGTAACGCGTAACGCCCGCTGGTTGTTGCACAAACAATCATATCAATGTCGCTAGCCTGCATATTTGCGGCATCAAGTGCGTGTTTTGATGCTTCATAGCCCATAGTGGCAGCGGTTTCATTTTCACCTATGATGCGTCTTTCTTTAATACCGGTTCTATCGGTTATCCATTCATCTGAGGTATCTACCATCGACTCTAGATGCGCATTTGTGCGCACTTCGCTTGGAAAATAACTACCTGTGCCGACAATTCGAGAATAAGTAGGCGCTGCTGGCATGAATTTTAGTGCTCCATTAATTCGTGTTCGATTTTTGTTTTTATTTTATTTGGCACATCTTGTGTGACCTCAGCAATGGCTTGTTCAATTGCATAAAAGCACGCATCCGATGATGCATTTCCGTGACTTTTAACCACTGTGCCGCGCAATCCTATCAGACTCGCTCCGTTATACTGGTCGGGGTTCATTCGTTGATAAAGATTTTTAAGTATTGGAAGCGTAAGTTTGCTTAACAAACGAGCAAGCCATGTTTCTTTAGTGATCGCTTTTATTTCATTCACAACAAGTTTCGCAATACCTTCACTGGCTTTTAAGGCAACATTGCCGGTAAAGCCATCAGTCACCACAACATCGACATCTCCGGAAAATATTGTATCCCCCTCAACATAACCAATGTAATTAACCGATTTGCACTGATTAATGAGTTTGTCAGCGTGTTGGATAAGACTATGCCCTTTAATTTCTTCCTCACCCACGTTTAACAATGCAACGCGTGGTGCTTGCACGCCTTCTACTTCTTGCATCAACACCGAGCCCATTACCGCGTACTGAAGCAAATTTTCAGCGTCGTAATTAACAGATGCGCCCAAATCAAGCAAGAGCACCTTGTGTTTAGCCTGTGTAGGCAGCGCTGATACTAATGCAGGTCTAGATACGCCGGGGATCGTTTTAAGAACATAGTAAGCCATTGTCATCAATGCACCGGTGTTGCCGCAACTGACGCATGCGCTGGCTGCGCCCTGCTCAACCAAATCGAGCGCCACTCGCATGCTGGAGTCTTTCATTTTTCGCAAGGCAAGTGTGGGTTTGATATGCATGTCAACAACCTGCGAACAGTGTCGAAATTCAATGCGGGATTTATGCTGAGAATTGATGTGATCTGATATAGAGTCTAAAGCGCTTTTGTCACCACAGACAATGAATTGAAGTTTTGGGTGAGCGTGTAAAGCGCGTTTTATAGCGGGCAAAAAAACATGGGGGCCGCGATCGCCCCCCATGATATCTAACGCTATGGTTATCATTAAAAAGACCTAAGCCTTATTTTTCGATAACTTTCTTACCTTTGTAGAAGCCATCGGCTGTCACATGGTGACGACGATGAGTTTCACCAGAGGTTGAATCAACAGACAAAGTTTCTGCTGTTAGCGCGTCGTGAGAGCGACGCATACCGCGTTTTGCTCTCGTTTTACGATTTTGTTGTACCGCCATAGGTTACTCCTAGTCTCGCTTAAGCTCTTTTAAAACCGCAAATGGGTTTTCTCGCTCAGGTTCCGGTTCAATCTTTCCAAAGCTCATATCTTTTGCTTTAACTGCGCAATCTTCTTCTGCGTGAAGTGCAACAATCGGCAAGGATAAGATAGCTTCATCTTCGATTAGTTCGAACAGATTGATTTCTCCATGGTCATTGACCTCAACCGGCTCATAAGCGTCGGGTAACAAGTCTGTTTGTTCACTCCCCTGCACGGGAGAAAAACAAAACGACGAATCCACATCATATGGATACGCTTGATTACACCTTTGACAAATAAGCTTTACCTGTACTGCTAGTGTACCATGAAAATAAGTAAGACCCTGCGCGTCTTTTGCAAACTCAACTTTCACTGCTACATCAGATAAAACTGAATCTACTGTTTCCTTAAATCGTTTCATGTCTTGAGCGACATAAACCCCTTCATAAGAAGAACGTTTTTGTGCACTTTTAACTGGATCGAGGCGTTTTGGTAGTTTCACATTTGTCATAGCGCGCGCATAATATAGACTTAAGTCCTTTTAGTCAAAGAATTTCATTATGAAAACGCAACAAACGCCTACCAAAAATTTGCACAATGCTTCTTACAATAGTGAGCCAAACAATCCTGCTATTGTTTTAGCTTCGTCTTCTCCCTATCGTGCTAAGCTACTCGGGCAACTGGGACTGGTATTTGAACAACTCTCGCCAGATATCAACGAAAATCCGCATCCAGATGAGGTGCCAGAAGTTTTGGCCAAAAGATTAAGCGCTGAAAAAGCGCAAAAGGTGCACTCAACTATGCCTGAGTACATTGTTATTGCGAGTGACCAAGTCGCTTCTATAGAGGGCTCAAATTATATTCTCAACAAACCTCAAACTATGAGCAAAGCTGAAGAACAGTTAAGTGCCTGTAGTGGCAAAACTGTTCACTTTTACACGGGCTTGGCTGTTTTAGCGCCACCACAACTTGCGCACAGACAAAAATGCAATGCGCTTCAAGTTTGCGTAGAACGCTATAGCGTGACTTTCAGAAAATTAAGTGAAACGCAAATACGTAGTTACATAAATAGAGAAAACCCTCTAAATTGCGCCGGAAGCTTTAAAGTAGAGGGTTTAGGGATTGCGCTATTTTCTCATATGGATGGTCGCGACTATAACGCCTTAATTGGCTTGCCTTTAATTGCTTTGACAGATGCACTAAATCGCCTGGGCATAGATGTTCTTACTATGGCTTCTCAAGCGTAAAGGTTTCTGTTTGATCAAACTTCGCAAACAGACTGTCAATGACGATATTCACCTTATAATCACCTTCAAGGAAAGGTTCATTGCCCGGCGTTTCAAATGTGATTCGATTAATCGTGCGTCCGGAAACGCGTTTGCGCGCGATAGTATCACCCTGAGGGTCAATAAGGCTGACTAGCATGCGTTCACGCGGATTAAAATTAAACACCGCTCTGATATCAATACCTTCCACACAAACCCAGTTTCTGTCAAAACGACGATCACAATAATTTGGCTGAACTTCAAATTGTTCAAAAGATAAAGGACCGGTAGGTTCTAATTCATCTAATAGTTCTTCTTGTTTGACCTGAAGCTCACTTAACAAATTATTTAAGCGCTCGTTTTCTGCTTCACTAGCAAGCAATTGTGCTTGTAAATCTGCTAATAATGGCTGATTAGTATCGGTCGAAGTTGTGTCAGCGGCATCATTGAGTGATGCAGCTATACCCGCCCCTAAAACAGCCTCTGCGCTTTGCAAGCCTGCCACTTGCGTTGTATCGTTAGCAGCGTTTTCTTGCAAGGCGGCAATTTGTAAGTTGGCCTCCTCTACATTAGCTTGCAAGTCTCTCACTTGTGCTTCAAGGGCTTGCTTTTCAATTTCAAGCGCGTCAATTGATGCCTGAAATTGATTAGTTGATGCATTACAGGCTTGGGCATCAGATTGCGCAAGGTTTAATGCGGATTGCAGACGGCTTACCTCAGCGGGCAAGCCTTGATTGTCATTTTCAAGCTCAGGACAAGATACTGACGCGTTGGCCTGATTCATCTCCATTTCCTTTTCTCTTATCTTTGCTTGAAGTTGTTCAATACTGCTTTGCTTTTCGCTGATGCTTGCGCTTAATTCAGTTACTTGCTCTTTAAGAATATTATTTTGTCTTTCAGTTTCAGATAGTCGGGAAGCAAGATCTCTATTGTCTTGTATCAATTCTTTTGACTCGGTATTGCTATCAGAATTGACTGCGCTAGTTTGACCCGCCAATATAAATAAATATATTCCCGCTATCACCAGCAAAACAGCCACACCTAGTGCGTACTTGGCTATACCGGGCAAAAGGCTTGGTGCAAGATTTTGTGAAAGTTTATCCATGGTTGTAAACCTATTTAAAACATTGTGCTCACTCAGTGAACAAAATTTACCATTAAAAGCATGTCATAAGGCACTTAAAAATATATAAGTTATAAATTAAGACACCTAAAAAGTGCAGGCTTGATGCTTAAATTGTGCGAAAATTCATCCAAAGTTAATATTGTTTAGGCATAAGTAAATGAGTAAGATAGCTGTCAAAATGGATGCAGGCCATATGTCTGGTTATCGTCGTCATAACACCTTTGTTTATGGATACTAAAATGGATTTACGCATATTTAAATATAACTTTGCTCTTCGCATCTTCACGCTTGTGACTCTCATATTTACGAGTAGCAAATCTTTTGCAGTAAGCGATTTTTTGAGCTCGCAAAGCCCTCAGTTTTTAATGTCGCTTGTTTATGTCCTTATCGGCATGATGCTAATTTTATTAGCAGTTCCGATTGCTCTTATCTATTTTAATGCTGCAAAAGTGAAAAAGCATGAGCAAGAGCGAAACGAGCATTGTCGCATCCTGGATTTGTTTAATACCGGCGCCATTTACGTCGACAATGACGGCAAAGTTATTTACAGCAACCGCACTGCCAATAAGCTTTTTGGTCAAAGCGCGCAAGGCATGTATAACCATTATTTTGCAAATTTTATTGATAAAGATTCAGTTGATAATGTTAAAAAGGGTTTATTCTCAAAACCGTCGTTTATTGATGCCAAAATTAAAAACAATGAAAAAGTTATTAGCATTTATTTTGGTGAGTCGCTACAACTGGGTAAACATTCCAGTCGAATCTTGACGATTAGAGAAACAGACTCGCTGAATTTAATGGAAGCGAATTCTGCATCAAGCGCCCCACAAGATGCTGCCATGAACCAAACGCCGGCAACTCAGGATGTCAATATCGGACTTGACGAGCTTGCTAATAAACAAATCAATGACTTATTGACCCTTTCTCCCGTCGCTATT
Source organism: Ningiella ruwaisensis (assembly GCF_004798935.1). Classification (GTDB taxonomy): domain Bacteria; phylum Pseudomonadota; class Gammaproteobacteria; order Enterobacterales; family Alteromonadaceae; genus Glaciecola; species Glaciecola ruwaisensis. The sequence continues at coordinate 116,338 of NZ_RAHT01000007.1, forward strand.
GGCACACTTAATGGGGACCATGAAATTACCAGCGCGAATCCGGTAATGATTGAACGCCTCAAATACGATGAAAAAGAACTCAAAAAGGGTAATATTTATAAACTCTTTTTTGACCCAGAAGAAGCGGGTACCACTGCCAAACACTTGAATACGCGGCAGGAACTCAATGATTTTCATGTAAAACTCAAGGGCAAAGACGGCAAAGTTTACCCAGGGGAACTGACGGTTAAATGTGTAGATGAAGATAATCAGCAGTTTTTGTTCTGGATCATCAACCGCTCAGACGAGCAGTTCCAGCATGACAAATTTGAGTCACTGCTTCAACACAGCAAAATGCCTATGGCGATTTTGACCAACGATGGTTTTTCCAAGGTAAACGAAGCAGCTTGTGCGTTTTTCAATGTAGAAGACGAAAAACAGCTTCTTGGTGTTTATCCCCATTCAACAAAGCTTAACAAGGGAATCAATCAGGCAAACGAATTAGCCAGTTTGCTTAATGACGTTAAATCACAAAACGAAGTAAAACACTTAACCTGGACGCATGTTATTAACGAACAAGACGTGCCTTGTAAGATAACCTTTATCCCAATATTTAAAGATAACGCCTTTGATTCAATATTGTGCACCTGGCATGACCTGAGTGCGCTTTACAAAGCAGAAGTTGCAGCGCAAGAAGTTTTTTCCAAACAGGAAAAACTGCAGTCATCTCTTACTGAAGCGCAGGATATGCTCACACAAAGTCAGCGCACATTAAAAGAAAAAACCGCCTTGATCGACCGTTTGGAAACTGAATTGGATCAGGTACAAAATCAAGCAGAGACTCTTGAGTCTTCTTTATCTGAACTAAAAGCACAAGCCGGAAAAAGCGATGAAAGCAGACAACAGCTTGAGCAAGAGCTTAAGGAACACAAAGATAAGGCGCAGTCACTTATTGAGGAGCACCAGAAAACGCAACAAATTATAGATGCGCTTAATCATGAAAAATCACAGTTTGCTGCTCAGGCAGAGCAGGCCCGCATGCATGCAGAAGAAATTAAAAAAGAACAGCAGCAAACGCTTGAGCGCCTAACAGCAGAAAAAGAAGAAACTATTGGCCAACTGGAACAAGAAAAACAATCCTTGAGTGAGCAACTTACTCACTTGCAAGAGGAGCTTGAAGACAAGCAATCAGCTTGGTCAAGTGCAGAAGATAAAATTGTGGCCTTAAAACAATCTTATGAAGATGAACTATCGCAGCTTCGAAGTGAGACAGACACTCAGCGAGAAGAAATTGAACAGCAGATAAGAGCAGACTTCGAAGCGCGTATTCAAAATGTCACTGAACAAGCAGAATCAGAAAAAGCGCGCATTAAAGACGAACAGGCAAGTCTTGAGATTAAGATAAGTGAGCTTAACAGCGCACTTGAAGCAAAGTCAGAAGCCTTAGAGTCTCTTAATCAAACACTGGATGAAAAAGACTCTCAGCTTTCTGCAAAGGAGCAAAATCTAAGCGAATTGCAGCAGCAGCTTGAACAATCCAGAGAACAACTTGAAGAACTTCATGAACAGCTTGATAAAGAGCGTCGAACTGCACAAGAGTCCATTGGTCAACAGCAAACCTTAATTGAGCAGGAAGACGAGCTGAAAGCTGAACTTGAAGAAAAAACACAACTGATTAATGACCTACAAATTCAGCTCGAAGCAATAGCCAGTGCTTCTGAGCAAGAAAAAGCCGCTATTAGTCAAGAGCAGGCAGAGAAAGCCTCTGCGCAAAAAGCCGAGTTAGAAAGCGCTTTAGAAAGCGCTCAAAAGGAAAATCAATCGCTTCAGGAAAAGCTTAACGAATATGAGTCATCGGTAAAAAAAGCTGATGCAAAGCTGCAGCAGCATCAGTCTGAGCAAGCTCAGCTTGAGTCTGCCATTGCGCATGTGCGTCAGCAAGTAGCGAGATTAGAAGAAAATCTTGCTGATACACAACGGGAAAAAGAGAGCCTCAGTGAAAAACTTAGCGCCTCTGAACAACAGGCAAATGAAAAGCTAACAAGCTTAAAAGCGCAGCTTGATGAAGCTAAAAAAGCGCAAGCGGCAAGCAAAGAAGAAAAAGTTCCGGTTATCGAGCGGGGCATAGATATGCAAAAGCAGGCAAAAGAACAGGCTGCGGCTGCGTCTCCTACTCACCGTCCAGACATCGAAAAGCTCCCCTTGCCTAATCGGCCTGAACTTTGGTTTGATATAAAAAGCTATTTAGCGACTCAAGGTGCCGTCACCACCCTTACCTCTTCGCTACTGTCGCTGATGAAGGAAATCGAAGACTATATAAAACACGAAGAGGCAATGATCGACGCAAACAATACCGCGGGTATCATTGAGTCTTCAAAGCAGTTGCTTGGTTTGGCGAAGAAAATCAATTCAGTTCCATTGCTTGAGTTAGTCGAAAGCCTAAACAAAGACTGTAAAGAAGGAATGATAGATAACGTGACTATTCGCTGGCCTGCAACCAAGCTAGCCTTGCAGCGCAGCTTACGAGCGATTTATCAGCAGTTGAAAATATAAAACTTACTTATAAAGCTTATAGAGACGTCGTTAAGTGTCCTGAGGTATGTTCGGAAAGGTTTTTTTCAAAAACGCATCAACCGTAGATTCAAACTCAGGATGCTCATTAACACCATTGTACATGGGCGAAGTCCTCAGCATTAATTCAGTTCCAAATGTTTGTCGGTCGAGGTTTTTCAGCGAGTTTTTGAAGTAATCAAACTGTTGTTCGGCGCTCAAACTTCCGTCTAAATAGAAGAGGATCGGGCAATGCGGCCAAGCTTGTCCTTTTGAGCGAAAGCACTCTTTAAGTTGGATCGGTCTCGTTGAATAGTCCATTGCGGCCTCTGCTAATGCTGGCTCACCTTGTTTCTTCAATGCTGATGCGACATATAATTTGTCGTAAGGATATAAACCGCTCGCCTCCACCAATTCATTAAGTGGTAGATCAGCCCAGCCAAATTGATTCATATAGGGCGAAGCGTCACCGTTTAGTAAAGCCCACACGGACTCGGTCGTTTGTTTAATGAAGGGGCTTACCGGTAATGCGTTAAAACGCTCTTTTTGCTGAGAGCTAAGTTTTTGTTGCTCTTTTAATCCGTACAACAGCGAATAGGCATTTACAAACGCACCAATATTAGGATTTGGCAGCGATAGCTGCTCATCAATTAATGAAATGGCCTTATCGAACTCGCCATTTAATACAACGAAGCTTAAGTAAGGCTCAAGATAATTTTGATGTTGTTCTCCATCGTACTGCTCATAAAGCCGGGCGATTTTTGCGACATTTTGCTCAAGCGGATAGGTAATTGCCGTTTCTACAAACAGCGCCATCCATGAACCTGGTGCGACTTTCTTTACTTTATCCTTCAGCTCATACAATTCGTCTATTTTGCCTAAGTGTAAATATATAGAGGCGAGGCTGCCATAATTCGACAAACTTTTCGGATCGATTTTAAGCACCTCTTCTCGCAGTTCCATTGCCTCAAGAACTTTACCAAAAATGCTGAGCAAAATTGCGTAGTTGTGGGCAATAAAGGGCTCACTCGGTGCCGCTTCATGTGCCTGACGATAAAGGGAAAGTGACAAATCGTAGGAAAGGTCGTCAGGGGCATCGTATGTCGATTGCAGCGCTACGGCCGCAAGTTTAAGCGGAAAATTGGGACTGTCTTGTAGCTCCCAGAAAGTTCTTTCCATTTTTTTCGCACTTTCTTCACGTGTAAAGCCACCATAATAGGTAGATAGCTGATAACCCACGTAAAGCTGCGATCTGGCCTGATGGAAATTCCTATCTAATGCAAGCGCTTCAAGTAAAAGCGCCTCAGCCTCTATCAATGCATCAGCTGAACGCTTGTATTGCAGTTCGCGCGCTTTAATAAACAACTCATAGGCATTGGGATTGTTTGTCATTCCAACTTGTTGAGAAATGTCCTCAGGCAAAAGATTAAGTTTTAGTGCTTCAGTAATCGATAACGTAAGCTCGTCCTGCAATTCAAAAATGCTGGTCATTTTTCGATCGTAGGTCTCAGACCAAATATGCGCACCTGAAGAAACATCAATTAACTGTGCGGTGATCCGCACATTATCAGCATCTTTTCGAACACTCCCCTCAAGTACATAGGCAACATTAAGAATATTGCCAATATCACGAATATCGATACGCTCGCCTTTAAATGCAAAAGATGATGTGCGAGAGATCACCACCAGTTGCTTTAGACGCGCAAGCGCATTAAGCAACTCCTCTGCCATGCCATCACCAAAATATTCCTGTGATTTGTCAGGGCTCATGTCATCAAAGGGCAACACCGCGATAGAAACGCTTTTATCTGCAACGCTTGCAGGTTCAGTCTGCCAGAACTGTTGATATCCTATAAACGCGACAGCGACTATTAGAAGTGAAGCCAGAAGTATATTGAGTTTCGAACCACCTTGATTAAGCTGTTGCTCCGCTGAATCTGCATCGGTCGTTAGTTTCATTCCTTCGGGAGTGAGCTCAAACGCCCAAGCAAATATGAGGGCAATAGGAAATCCAATACTTAAAAGAACAGTGACAATGGTGGCAAAAACATTGGGTAAATGAAGTGGCTCAGAAATGACAGAAATAATTTGAATAATTAACCATGCGGTCACTAAATAAACACTGGCCACCTTAAAAACATTGCGACGCCTTAGCTCGTTGAAGATCTTCATTCGCTATACCCATGCAAACTGGCTTTATGTGAGAGTAAAGCAAGCGCATTGTTCAATCAAGCGTCACTTTTTGGTTGTTTGTTAAGCTATTTCAATCTAAATACCTCAATTGAAGTTAATCTATCAAGCAAAAAACCAATAGCTAACAAAAATAGCAGCCAGTATTCCGGCTAAATCGGCTGCCAAACAGCATCCTACAGCATAGCGACTATGCTTGATTCCCACTGCACCAAGGTAAACCGCAAGAACGTAAAATGTGGTTTCAGTTGAGCCTTGCATCACCGACGCTAGCCTGCCAGCAAAGGAGTCTGCACCATGAAACTGCATGGTTTCAATCATCAGAGCACGAGCGCCAGAGCCACTGAGGGGCTTCATAAGTGCAGTAGGCAGAGCATCTACAAACATGGTATCAAGCCCGACCATCGCAACTAAAGAGGCAATACCGCCAGTCACCAGCTCCATCACGCCAGAAGCTCTTAGCATGCCAATGGCAAATAACATGGCAACTAAATACGGAATAATCATAATTGCCACATCAAAGCCCTGCTTGGCTCCTTCTACAAATTGTTCGTAGGTATTCTGTTTTCTACGGTAGCCAGCCAAAAGCACCACTACGATAAACAAAAATAGCGCAAAATTGGCGATCAGCGCCGATTGCTGCGCAAGCTGCTCAGAGGCAAGGCGTGAAAAATAAAGAATAACAGCGGCTAAAAAGCTAAAGATTCCGACCAGGTAAATCAGCACCACTTTATTAAAGAGATTGACCCGCTGAACGGTGCAAGTCACAAACAATCCTACTAATGTTGAGCAACTGGTGGCTAGCAAAATAGGGATAAAAACGTCGGTAGGCTGCGCGGCCCCCTCCTGAGCGCGATATAAAAAGACCGCAATCGGAAAAAGCGTCACTGACGAAGTGTTAAGTACGAGAAATAATATTTGAGAGTTGGTAAGCGTATCTTTAACAGGAGCAAGGGTTTGCATATCCTGCATCGCCTTGATGCCAAAAGGAGTAGCTGCATTGTCTAAACCAAGGATGTTGGCAGACATATTCATGGTGATGCTTCCAAGCGCGGGATGCCCACGCGGAATATCGGGCATTATACGGCATAAAAAAGGCTCTAATAAGCGCGAAAATTTAGATATTAGCCCAGAATTCTCGGCCACCTTAAAAATACCTAGCCAAAATGCAAGCAAGCCAATCAAACCAATGGCGATATCTACGCTGGTTCGAGCCATGGCGTTAACTGCCTGCATAACCTCCTGAAAAGAGCCTAAGTTTCCGTTAACAAATACGCTGTAACATGTCGCAATAAAGGCGCTTAAAATAAAGCCAAGCCAAATTTTATGAAGCATGTGTCCTCTTATTATTCTTAAAGAATTATTATTTTTAAAGGAATAATTATTTGGAATGGTTTAAAGTATGCAGGTAAACCAAACTATGCTTCGAGTGTACGTGAATTTTTAACGATTTAAAACGCGCCCCAGCGATTGAATACAATAATCGACATTTTTTTGTTTGCAGGCGTAGCCCATCAAACCAATACGCCATACTTTACCGGCGAGTTCGCCAAGCCCTGCTCCAATTTCCAAATCGTATTCATTTAAAAGCCTTGAGCGCACCTGAACATCGTCGATTCCTTCCGGAATTTTTACCGCATTAAGTTGAGGTAGTCGATATGCCTCATCAACAGCCATTTCAAGACCAAGCGATTCAAGTCCGGTTTTTAAGTGCTGATGCATACTTGCATGACGTTGACAGCTATTTTCCAGGCCTTCTTGCGCAAGCATAACAAGTGACTCGTGAAGCGCATAAATGCTGTTTACCGGAGCAGTATGGTGATATGCACGTTTCTGGCCTTCCCCCCAATAGCCAACGATTAAATTCATGTCTAAAAACCAGCTTTGCACCGGAGACTTGCGCTTTTGAATGGTTTGAACGGCGTGTTCACTAAATGAGATTGGCGCCAAGCCTGGTACACAAGAGAGGCATTTTTGTGTGCCTGAATAAATGGCATCAATGTGCCATTCGTCGACACAAAGCTCAATACCGGCAAGTGAGGTAACGGCATCAACAATTGTCAAACAGTTAAATGACTTGGCAATTTGACATAAGGTCTTCGCATCATTTCTTACACCTGTAGATGTTTCTGCGTGTACAAATGCAACCGCTTTGGTGTCTGGATGTTGACGCAAAGCACGCTCGAGCTTTTCTGGTTTAGTTTGCTCTCCCCAGGGATCATCTATGCAAATCACTTCAGCCCCTACTCTCTTCGCGTTTTCTTTCATGCGATTGCCAAACACACCATTGATGCACACTATCACCTTATCCCCTGGCTCAAGTAAGTTGACAAACATCGCCTCCATACCGGCCGAACCGGGTGCAGATAAAGGCATTGTAAGTGCATTGTCCGTTTTAAACGCATATTGTAGTAAAGATTTGGTTTCATCCATGAGAGAAATAAAATCAGGATCAAGATGCCCTAGCGTGGGGCGAGAGAGTGCATGTAAAACACGTTCACTCACATCAGACGGACCTGGCCCCATAAGTGTTCTGGTTTTGGGTATAAACGAAGAGTATGTCTGCATAACTTGCTCCTTATTACAACATCACAGCGTGTCGCAGTGAAAACGATTCAGATTGATAATTGTGTCAGCATTCACGATCTTTAGCACATCACAAATATTGTCAGTGAACATAAATACTGAAAATAATTATCATCAAACCCATTTGCTTAAGATATGAACAGTCGTTTACGAACCTCCTACTTTTCACCAGTCTAATCATGAGCGATTGTGGATAAGTCTGTTAAAAGACCGTGTTTTTGCTCTTGATAAACTGGTAAAACCTGTGGAGAAAATTGTTATAAAGAGCACATTTTTACTGACCTTACGAAGCTTTTGAGCGAGCTAAGCCTTATAAAAATATGACATTTTTACGAAATTTTTTAAAAACTATTTATTTTTTGTTAATTATTGCGCTATAGTATCTAACCCGATAGCGTTTTATAGTATCTAACTAGTAAACGTGTCGTTGTGAGTAAGAAATTTGTAAACGCTTCTCCCGATCATGGATGTGATTGACGGATGATAGCTGTAAAGGTCTTGAGCGGGGCCTTTTAATCTGACGTTTGTACTTTTGGAAAGTTAGCGCACGGCTCAGCAATGAGCCATTCCCCTAAGCCTGGAACTTTTGTTCCGGGCCTTTTTCCTTTAGCACCCATGATTTTTTGTAGCCATTCGAAGCTGGCTTTTTGCTTCAAGGTTTTTGTTCAGCCAGTGATTTTGCAAATCGTTTCGCATTCTCTTGATAGTGTTTTGCAGACGCTTCTAGCTGCTTTTGCTGTTGCTCACTCAACTGTTTTATTATTTTCCCCGGTGAACCTAGCACCAGAGAATAATCAGGCACGTTCATATTTTCAGTGATTAGTGTGTTAGCACCGATAACGCAGTATTTGCCAATTGTCGCGCCGTTAAGGATCACAGAGTTGATGCCTATCAGCGAGTAATCGCCAATTGTGCAACCGTGGAGCATGACCTTATGTCCTACGGTTACGCCCTTACCCACTTTTAAGGGAAAGCCAAAATCAGTATGAAGCATTGATAAATCCTGAATATTTGAGCCTTCTCCAATTTCGATTAGGTCGCAATCACCTCGTATTACGGCATTAAACCAAACACTACTATTCGCTTTTAATTTGACCTTGCCCATCACTTGAGCACTTGGCGCTACATAAGCGCTCGCATCCAAATCGACTTTATCCTTTCCAATCGTGTAAAGCATTACAGGCTCCTTAATCTTCTGTTTTTATTTGCCGCATCAAACCTTCTTGGACAGAGGTTGCAAGCAAAACACCTTCTTTGCTATAAATTTTTCCTTGAACCAAAGCACGTGAATTTCCGCTGAAAGGGCTTTCCATTTCATACAACAGCCAATCATCAAATTTAAAAGGCTTGTGAAACCACATTGCATGATCAATTGTTGCCATTCTAAGCGACTTATCTTGCGCAGCGAGGCCATGAGCTTGCAATGCGGTAGATAAAAAATGATAGTCTGAAGCATATGCCAGAGAAGCCTGATTAATCGCCAGGCTTTCTTCGATGGGGTCGCGTCCGCGGAGCCAAATTGTCCGCTTGGGCTCTCGCTTTACCGCTCTAAAACTATGGGCGCCACCAATGGTACGAATATCTACCGGGCGATGATAACTCAAGGCTTGTTTCATGCGTTGCGAGAGTTTATCAATGTTATCGTCGTAATACTGGATGTCTTGCGCTACTTCCTCTGGTGGCGGCGCCGGTGGCATGTCGGCATACTGATGAGATAGCCCTTCTTCCTCTACCTGAAACGAGGCAGTCATATAGAAAATGTTTCGCCCGTTTTGTATTGCTTTCACCCGTCTGGTTGAAAAACTTCGCCCATCCCTCACATCCTCTACGTCATAAACCACAGGCTTACTTGCATCACCAGGCAATAAAAAGTAGGAATGAAAAGAATGAATTACGCGGTCTTTTGGAACAGTTTGATAAGCTGCCATAACTGACTGCCCTAAAACCTGCCCTCCATATAAAGCCCTAAAACCAAGGTCCCACGAATCTCCCCGATACAAGCCTGCTTCTAAAGGCTCTAAATCAAATAAATGAGCAAGGCGTACGTCTGACAATGTTGTCTCCTTTCTAACATGTTAGCGCTAGATAATTGTTTAACTGAATATTTGCTTGGCATTAATCTGCAGTATTGACCTCACGCGCCTGGGCATGAGGATTTCGTGGATAATAATTCTCTGGCAGGCTCTGCTGATATGAAAAGGTACGTGTGTCTTTATAAGGCAGTTTCATAAATCCTGAAATACCCAGCCCAACTATCTTTGGAACCTGCGAAATAATCTGATCTAACAATGACGCAAACTGTGCCTCCTGCTTATGGTCAAGGAGAGTGTAATAATTATGAATTTTTAAATGCTTAGGCAAGGCTTCAAATATAATACAGCCAGTGTGATGAATATTGTTGAGCGATTTTATACACGAAAGCAACGACTCTGGAAGTTTAAGCAATTCATCCGGATCATCCCCATCTTCAAAATAGGAATGCATACGGGTTTCGTCTTCCTCAATCGATACTTTACTCAATTCATAAGGTATTTTCACATGCTTATCGGGAATAAAGGCATCTTCTTCGCGCTTCCGATAAAAATGCAGCGTGTTTTTTGCATCAAACATACAGCTTTTAAAAATCCCGGAGCGATTAATGGCGCGCGCAAAAATGACCAGATTATCAACAGCGCGGTCAAAGGCGTTTTGTAAAGCAGGATCGTAGAGTTTTAGACTGGAATCCACATAAATTCCGTCTTTTTCCCAACGAATAGCAAGCCCACCTACTACGGGATATTTGCCTAAACGACTTACGGCAGAGATAAAGGCTTTTTCAGTCTCTCCCATGCCCTGCAAATAGTTTTTATAGTAGCGTTCAAACTGCGCATCATTCAGGTAATTTAAATGAGCAGAATCGACACCCGACTGCTGTCGCAAAAATGATTTACGCGACGAGTACACCACCGTTTCAATGTCTTTTTTTGTGCCGCTGATCCACGTGGGGAGCATACATATTTTTGTATCCGGTTTTGGCGGCGCAAACACCATATGTTTAAAGTATTTGTAGTTTTTTAATAGCCAATCTCCACCTTGAATGCGTTGTTGCGCGTCATCGCTCATCATGGCATTAAGACACTGGGCTAAGGCTTTGGGAAGCCCCAGAGTTAATGGCGTAATCACTTTTCGTCCAAATCGCGAGGATGCACCACTGGCAAGCGCATAAATTGTGCTGGCCAGGCCTTGTTCATCAAAACGGGGTGATGATAATTCACCGTTTAGTTGATCATCTCCAATAAAATAAACGTCCCCCAAACGAGCATTGGTTTGCTGCAAATCACCCGACATAAGATCCATCACATTATCTGCCACATATTGTTGATTTTCATCAACTTGAGCAAATACACAAGAGCCCCAGTCTATAAGTGATAAGATTTTTCGGTGTGGTTCCCAAACCAGATTCGAGGGTTTAACATCACCGTGCACAATGGGCTTTGCGCTTCCGTTTTCGGTATTTTGCCGAAGCGCCATTAATATGTCGCAAATTTGTATGAGTATATCGATAAGTTCCGGAATTGGCAGAGGCCCTTTTTCGAGCGAATACTGCTCAAGATCTACTCCCGGGGCACGCTGCATCACCAAAATAGACTGACGTTTGATTTTCTGAAATTCAATCAATTGCGGTACAAGCGGATGCTGAACCAATGAAAGCATGTACGCTTCTTCTTCCAGTCTATCTTGTATATGCTGGGGTAAGGTAATTTTTGAAAATTTAAACACATGCGCCTGGCCAAAGGGTGAAATACCGCTAAAAGCAAAGCCAAAAGCGCCTTTACCGATTAGCTCAATGTCTGTGTAACCCAGTTTTTCAAGCTGAGATTCACATAATTTAAACCAGTTTTTGAGCTTTTTCGCATCTTTGTGTGAAAGCAAATATAAGCTTTGATCATCTGGTATATAAAAATGCTTAAGGGCCAATTCGGTCATTGAGCTATTTGCCACCATTTTATATTCGATGAAGAGGAGTTGTTGTCTTTAGCAATTGTAGTTTCTAACACGTTTAAACAGTTTCGCAAGCTTTCTTCAATTTTAAAAGGTGGATTGATGATGCACATTCCCGACCCATACATGCCCACGTTCTCAGTGGCTTGTTGATAGGCGAACTCAAGACTTAACATACCGCCTGTAACATGCGTTTTGCTCAAATCAGACAATTGTTCCAGCATTTGATTCGCCAAATGTGCCTTTGGCGATGCTTCTAGCTCTCCCGAGCGGTGGTTAATGCGTTTTGGCGATAAAAGCGGATACCAGATTAAATAAATCCCGTTATGCCATTTTTGTATTGATTGCGAAATGGCCTGCACCACTTGCTGATATTCTTCCGCTTGCTCATAAGGCGGATCAATGATTAGCATCCCGCGGTTTGGCGATGGCGGAATTAAGGCTTTTATCGCTTCGAAAGCATCACGATGATGCACTTGTACACGGGTATTATCATAAAAGTACCTTGTAATATGGCGATTTAACTGATTGGCGATTGGACCCGATAATTCGTTTACCTGAATATTATCAAACTCTCTAGCCAGCTTTGAAACAATAAATGGCGAACCTGGATAAAACCCATTTTCAAGGGATGCTTTTACTACTTCAATATAATATTGAAGCGCTTGTTCCGTTTTGTCGTCTGTTGGCAAGCCAAGCAAATGTTCAAATGCAGCAGCATCGGCTTTTTCAGAGCGATGCGAAAGCATATACAAGCCCTCTCCCGCATGAGAATCCAATACGAAATAAGGCTTGTTTTTCTTATTTAGGGCAAGTTGAGTCGCAATAATAACAAGATGTTTTAACACATCTGCATGATTGCCCGCGTGATAAGCATGTTGATAACTGAGCAAAGCCTTTCCTGTTGTAAGCCGCTAAACATTGATTATGCTTAGCATTATAGGCGCTTTTTATGCCTTGCTCTATACACAAAACAACTTATGTTTTTATCTCAAATCAACCAACATCTTTTGCGGATTGGCCAGATAATCCATCCATAGATTATTAAATTTAACCATCGTCGCGCCATCAATAACGCGATGATCTCCAGACCAGTTCAGCATCATGACATTAGTTGCGTAAACTTCTCCGTTGTCATCAAAACGCGGTAGTTTTTGCGTCTTACCTAATGCAACAATGGCCACCTCCGGTTTGTTGATGACTGGCGTAGCCGTAATACCGCCCAATGTTCCGATGTTAGAAATACTAATTGTGCCGCCGCTCAAATCTGCATTGCTAAGTTTTCCATCTCTCGCTGCGTCAATGATTCGGTTTACTTCAATCGCCACCTCTTTCAAACTCAGGTGCTGCACATTTTTAATATTTGGTACAAGCAATCCAATTTTTGAATCAACGGCCATTCCTATATTGTGACTTGCCAGGTAAGTAAGCTCGCTCCCGTTCTCATTTAAGCGGCTATTTACAATAGGATAGTGACTGAGAGCAAGCGACAGCGCTTTAATAAAAAAGGGCATAAAACTCAGCTTAATGCCTTGTTTTTCAAAGTCGGGTTTTAATTGTGCTCGCAAGGCAATTAAATTGTCCATGCTAAGCTCATCGCTTACGCTAAAGTGCGGGATAGAGCTAACACTTGCCATCATTTGTTTTGCCATGGCCGCACGAATGCCTTTTACCGGTTCAACTCTGTCTTGTTCTGAAGCTCTGGCATGCTGAGCTTGCCGATTGGCTTCGTTATTTTCAGTATTGGTAGCAGCGTTATTAGTTGAGCCTTCACTGTGGTCAGACGCTCTTTCCCTAGTTCCATCAGCTTTAAGAACGTCTGCCTTTACAATCCGGCCCTTCTTGCCGCTACCGTGAACACTTTCTAATTGAATACCTAATTCTTTTGCCATTCTGCGCACCGCAGGACTTGCAATTGGGCGTTTACTAACAACCGGCGCCTCAAAATTTTCACCTTGTTTGTTATCACTATACGACTTGGCAGTTGGCCTTGATGCTGAGTTTTTATTATCAGCCTTATATAATGAATTTCCGTTTTCTTTTGATGCTGAAGGCTGAACAGCGTCATGTTGACTGCTGCCCGTTTCAGGCGAGTGGACACCTTCAAGACTAAGATCAAATAAGGGGGTGTGAACTTTTGCAATTTCGCCCTCCTGATAATGCAGTTTAGCGATAGTACCAGCGTGTTTCGCTGGAATTTCAACAACGGCCTTATCAGTCATGACCTCGACAACGACCTGGTCTTCTTCAACGCTGTCTCCCTCTTTAACGCTCCATTTTACAATTTCGCATTCAACGATACCCTCGCCAATATCGGGAAGGAGAAATGATTCGGTCTGTTCATTTTGAGAGCTTGCTTCGTTTGTGGAGCTATTTTGACCGGGATTTCCAGCCTTATTCTCTGATTCGGATAATTGCTCAGATTTAATGTTTGAGTCAGCGCTTGAGTTTGCATTTGAGCCTGTGCTCTGTGACGCACTCTCTTTTGCACTCTCTTTTACACTCTCCATGGCAAAAAGTGGTTCATGCACTTTTGCGATATCGCCTTCTTTGTAATATAGTTTTTTTACGACTCCATCGTGCATCGCCGGGATCTCTACGGTCGCTTTGTCAGTCATTACCTCAGCAACAGGCTGATCTTCTTTGATAGTGTCGCCTTCAGCGACTAACCATTTCAATAATTCGCATTCAACAATACCTTCGCCAATGTCAGGTAAGATAAAATCTGTCATTTGTTTTCTCCTATACCGTCGCTTTATCTACCTTAGTAATCCATCGTACGCTTAATTGCTTCAAACGTTTTTAGATGATCTGGCATATACTCTTTTTCATGAGCTAATGGATATGGCGTATCTAGGCCGCATACCCGAGCGATAGGTGCTTCCAGATACAAGAAGCATTCTTGTTGAACCGTTGCCGCAATTTCGCTTGCAAAGCCACCCGTCAGAGGTGCTTCATGGTTTATAAGTAATCGACCGGTTTTGTACACAGAGTTGATAACAGTTTCTGCATCCCAGGGAAGAATGCTTTGTAAATCAATAATCTCACAGGAAATGCCCTGCTCTTCAGCCAGCGCGGCGGCTTTTTCTACAATTTCAACTTGCGCGCCCCAGGCTAACAAGGTGATATCGCTACCTTCTTTAACGGTATCTGCTTTGCCCAAAGGCAGTTCGTAATCGGTTTCTGGCACTTCGCCAACGGCTGCACGATATAATCGCTTTGGCTCCATAAACAGCACCGGATTATCGTCTTTAATTGAGGATATCAGTAAACCCTTTGCCTGATAGGGATTGCGGGGAATAACAATTTTCATTCCGGGAATGTGCGCAAAAAAGGCCTCAGGTGACTGTGAATGATAATGCCCTCCGGCGATCCCGCCGCCATAGGGGGTTCGAATTGTTAGCGTTCCGCAGCTAAATTGACCACCTGAGCGATAGCGCCATTTTGCGGTTTCATTCACAATTTGGTCAAAGGCTGGAAAAATATAATCACCAAACTGAATTTCCGCCACAGGAACCGAGCCCTGTGCGGCAAGACCGTTGGCAAAGCCTATTATCCCTTGTTCGGTAAGTGGCGTGTTAAAGCAGCGCGCTTTACCAAATTTTTGTTGCAGGTTTGATGTTGCCCTAAACACACCACCAAAGTGACCAACATCCTCACCAAACACCATCACACGTTCGTTCTGTTCCATCATGGAAATCAGCGCACTGTTTATTGCTTGTAGTAAATTCATTTTTGCCATTAGTTAGCCCCCTTTTTATCCCTGTTCGCTGTTTTAGGGTAATGCTCCGGGTATTTGTTGATGTGAGCTTTTAATTCATCCAATTGTTTTTGAAGGTGCCAGGGCGGTGTGTCATACACATCCTCAATAATGTCTTCAATGGGGCAAACCGGCACTTTTTCGGCAACCTTTAAGGCGTTCAGAATATCGGCACGCGTTTTATCTTTAAATGCTTCAATGGCTTTTTCATCCAACCAGCCTTTAGTCTGCATCCAGGCTTCAAATCGAGTGATCGGATCTTTTTTCGCCCACTGTTGTTCTTCTTCTTTACTTCGATAACCGGTTGGATCATCTGAGGTAGAATGCGCAGACAAACGGTAGGTCATGGCTTCAATCAATACCGGACATTTCTTCTCAAGCGCCATTTCCCGCGCAATTTGTGTTGCAGCATATACAGCAAGAACATCGTTACCATCCACTCGAATCGTATTCACACCGTAACCAATACCACGTGAAGCAATACCATCCCCGGCAAACTGTTCTTCAGCGGGAGTAGAAATTGCATAGCCATTGTTTCGGCAAAAGAATATACAGGGGCAATTTAATACCGCAGCCATATTCAAACCGGCATGAAAATCCCCTTCAGATGCCGCACCTTCACCAAAATAACAAATTGTGATGGCGTCTTTTCCTGCCATTTTCTGCCCATAGGCATAACCAGAGGCCTGAGGTATTTGCGTTCCTAAAGGAGAAGATATAGTCATAAAATTGAGCGCTTTATCGCCATAATGAATGGGCATTTGACGCCCTTTGTTCGGATCTTCCTGATTGCTGAACATCTGATTCATAAATTGCTGCGTCGTATATCCACGAAATACTAATGCGCCCTGCTCTCGATACTGTGACATGATCATATCGTTTGCATCTAGCGCAACTGCGGAGGCAACGGTTGCCGCTTCCTCGCCGCGGCTAGCTAAGTAAAAACTGATCCTGCCTTGACGCTGTGCGCCAATCATTCGCTCATCGAGCAAGCGAGTATAGTGCATGGATTCAAGAATTTTTTGTGCCAGTTCCTGGTCTATTTTAGGAAGTTCAGAATCTTTTGTGGGTTTGCCGGTCTCATCCAGCAACTGCAGCATCGGAATGTCGAGTAGACCATTAGTAATTACCTTTGCTTTGTGAGTCAACTTCACATGAGAAAGATGGTTTCTATCTTGCATAGCCTATTCCAGTGTTAACACTTAATGAATTGATATGAGTACTATAGTAGTCAAGCTTAGTTCACTACGTATTGCTAAATTTAGATAAGGCTGGCAATTAATAGAAATAGATGTTTCATTTTGCAGTTTTAAATAGAATGCACATCCTATTTGTAACGATTTTGTATCGTTAATCATACATTTTATTAAAATTATACGGTGTTTTGTTTTCTTTTTTTGGCAATTCTCTGTATTAAGTTTTAAGTTCGTTTTTATGCAAAACACGAGCATTAAAAATAAGTATGCAAAAACTCTCCGCTGTCTTGTGGCATTGCAAGCAGTGGTTTTACGGGAGAACTCAATGATAAAACTTGCCTGTGCACTTGGCCTTGCTTTAGCGCTTCAAATGCCAATACTTAACGCATATTCAAGTCCAAATACTGCACCTAAGCAATTCAGTGATACAGATGCTACCGTTGCAAATAATTTTGTAGGCGCTGAAAACTATGTGGTCAAGCAGTATATCAACCCCGAAAAAGCCACTCGTAACGCTCAGGATGTGTTTCAATTTGAAGCAAACCTGCCGCCTGGTGAATACATCTATATTATCGAATTATCTATGTCAGCGGTGGCACAAACACCAGAATTTCAGCGCAAGCTTCAACAAAAACTGCATTTAAAACGCTCAAGAATACATGGTCTCAATGCTTCACACGATCAAGCGCGCGCCAGTATTGACGATTATGTCGCCCTAGTACACAACGAACAACGCTCATTTTTACAAGCTGCAAATCAAATCATTGGCTCAAAAAAACTGCTGGCGCAATATGAGTATGCCATCAATGGCGTGGCTTTGCGCATCACACAGGATGAAGCTGCCAAACTTGCAGAATTACCACAAGTTTCGCGTATCACCCGAGAAAAAATATACACGATCAATACCGATGTTGGCCCAAGTCTGATTGGCGCTCCGTCTCTGTGGGAGGGAGATATTCCTTCACTTGTGCAGGCGCAAGGCGAAGGTGTGATTGTCGCTGTTATTGATACCGGCATAAATACTGATCATCCATCCTTTGCTGAAATAAGCGGTGATGGATATTTGCACACTAATCCGCTTGGCGATGGAGTATATTTAGGCGACTGTGCAAATGGTTTTGTAGAGCTTTGTAACAACAAGCTTATTGGCGTATATAGCTATCCACAAATCACTGGCAATTATTCAGATACTGAAATCTTCCCACCTAATTTGCCTCGAAACGGTGAAGATTACGGTGGTCATGGGTCACACGTTGCTGCAACAGCAGCAGGCAATGTATTGTTTGATGTTGCAGAAGTGCTTCCTGAGTTTGGGCAAGAGGAATCTTCAGGTACGCCAACCGGATTTGTGTTTGAACAACTTTCAGGTGTTGCTCCTCGTGCCAATATCATATCGTATCAGGCTTGTTTTGGCGGGCGCTCTGACAGTGGAGACACTTATGCCGACTGCCCTAGTTCAGCACTCATTGATGCGGTAAATGACGCCATTGCTGATGGTGTAGATGTTATCAACTATTCTATAAGCGGTGGCGGTGACCCTTGGGTAGCAGTAATAGAACGTGCCTTTTTAAGCGCACAAGCTGCCGGAATCTTTGTGGCAACCTCAGCCGGTAATTCTGGCCCAGGTGTATCTTCTTCTGAAAAACTAGCGCCTTGGTACACCTCTGTTGCAGCCAGCGAACATGGCAGGCAAAATGCCTTCGTTAAAGAAATTCGCGGCTTTTCAGGCGGTGGAACCCCACCACCGGTTATCGTTGGACAAAGCAATACTGGAAGCATTACCGCTCCTATTGTTTACGCCGGTGATTTCACTAATCCTAATGACCCTGCAAACGACCCTGCACAGTGTTTACAACCGTTCCCGGCGGGTACTTTTAATGGGCAGATTGTAGTGTGTGACAGAGGAGAAATTGCGCGTGTTGATAAGGCGCAAAACGTCCAATCTGGAGGTGCTGGAGGCTTTGTTTTAGCGAACGTGCAAGGCGGCGAAACGTTTTTAGCGAATGATATTTATGTTATTCCTGGTATCCACATTACCGCAAATGACGGCGACAGGCTAAAAAGCTGGTTAGCAACAGGTATCAATCATCGAGCAACGATCACTGAAGGTCGCGCCTCACAAAACATCGACGAAGCAAGGGTAGATGTGCTTGCAAACTTTTCTTCTCGCGGGCCAAACACCTTCATAAGTACTTTAAGCCCCACCGTTACCGCCCCAGGCGTTGATATTTATGCAGCGTACGCAGATCAGCGTTTTGGCCATGATGGTCATGAACCTTCCGCGAGTGATTTTAACTATTTGTCTGGCACATCGATGGCAAGTCCGCATGTCGCAGGTGCCGCAGCTTTATTGAAATCAATCCATTCAGACTGGACGCCCGATAACATACGCTCTGCTCTTGCAATGACGGCCACAACGGATGTATTAAGAGAAGATGCCATAACACCTGCTGACTACTTTGACAGTGGCTCAGGACGTATTCGTGTTGATTTGGCAGCACAAACTGGTTTAGTTATGAACGAAACAGAAGCCAATTATCTACAAGCAAGACCGTCAACAGGTGGCGACCCACGTAGCCTGAATCTACCCAGCATTACAGATACTGAATGCCTTTCTGTTTGCACATGGTCGCGAACCTTTACCGCAACAAAAAGCGGTACATGGACAGCAAGTGGAGAAGGCTTTGACAATGGAATGCAAATTAACATTCGCCCTGCTGAATTTTCATTAGATGCGGGAGAATCCCAAACAATTGAAATTGAGATTGACACCATTGAATCAGAAAAAAACGTCTATTTATTCGGACAAGTGACGCTAAGTGCCGCAAATTCTCCTGAACTCAAATTACCGGTGAGCGTCATTTCGTCTATCGGTGATATTCCAACCGAAATTCAAATAAATGCCAAACGCAATCGGGACAGTGAATTAATTGAAGGTATTGAGGGTATTACCTTAAATAACTTTGTGCTAACGCCTTACCGCTTAACAAAAGCAATAAAAGTCGAAGACACGATTGCTGAAGATTCTGACAATAGTCGTTATACGGATGACTTGGATGATGGCGTTGTGATTACTTCAATAAATGTTGGAAATAATGCCAAACGTTTAATTGCTGAAATTGTTGAATCAAGTGCAAGCGATTTAGACCTGTTTATTGTGTTTGATAGCAACAACGACGATGAAATATCTGCCTTTGAACAAATCGCGCAGAGTACCTCTTTTGACTCAACAGAATATATCGAAATTATGCGACCTCAGGCCGGGCGCTACTTCATCGTTGTACAAAGTTTCTTAGGGTCAAATTCGCAACCAGATAGCTTTGAAATGCGCTACGCTGTTGTTGATTCTCAAGTTGGTGATAATCTTCAGGTAGAGGCGCCAAGCTCATTAGATATAAACGAACCGTTTGATATGCGCTTTATATATGACCTTGAAAATGCTGAAAAGGACGATGATTACTATGGCGCAGTTGACATGGGAACGAGCGCTTCGACTCCCAGAAATTTGGGCTTTATTTCGTTGGATATTAATCGCATTGCTGACGATGTTTATCTTGATGCATCACCTGCTCGAGTAAATGTTGGCGAGCAGGCACCCTTAAGCGTTATTGTTGAAGGAAACAACACGAGCGAATCAAGACAATATGAGATTAACATTATTACCCCCACTGGGACGCGTTTTGTTAACGTTGGAGAGGGCGAGCTGCGTGAAGAAGATGGCACAACTTTATTGGTTTACAACGTGTTCAAAGAAGCAGGCGATCTTATAGATACCAGAATTGATTTTGATTTATTGGTAGAAGAGTCGCTTCCGGCTGGTCCAATCGAAATCAATCTGCAAAGTGAATTGCTAAACAGGAGTTTTACGTCGAATCAAACCGGTGAACCGTTCAGGGACATACAGATAGAGGGACCACCAGAAATTACGTTTAATGGTGTTCAAAACCCTCGATTTTCAGTGTTTGAAACTCGATCGTTTATTTTACCAATTAGCATCAGCGACCCTAATAACGATGCACTCAACATTGTGTATGAGCAAACGTCAGGACCTCTGGCAGAAATTATAGAAGACGAAAATACCGTCACTATTGTTGCGCCACAAGTCGATTCCGATTCAGAGCTACAATTTGACGTTGTGGTGAGCGATGGTAATACCTCGCCAGTAACTGCAGAATTTACAGTCAATGTGCTAAATAATGAAGCGCCGAGCATAAGCAGTATTAGCGCGCCAAGCGCTGCTACGGCAGGCTCTAATGTGACTATTACTGTTGTTGCCAGCGATCCGGAGAGCGATCCACTAACCATAAGAGTGAACGGTATTGAAGGTAGCAGTGTGACATTGACTACACCAAGTAATTTAAGCTCAGTGTCTTATGAAATTGCAGTAAGTGATGGCATTAATACCGTCACCGACAGCGTCACTATCACGCTTAACTCACCACCCCCTCCTCAATCTGGTTCGGGCGGAGGCGGAAGTTTCAGTTTGTTGATGCTGTTCAGTTTATTGGGAATGGTGCTGTGGCGCCGACAAACAAATCAAAATCTATGTTGCACTGCGAAGTAGAGCCTTCCGCGTTGAGAGATCATTACGAGCAGAATAAAAATTACCATGCAATACATAAAGGCTTTAAAAAGGATTAAAGACTCACCTCGAATAGCATAAATGAAGTAAAAAAGTGAATAATAGGTGAGCAAAGTAGCGACGGGAGTCCCCTTTAAAAATCCCTTATAAGTCCATGCCAAAAAGCAAGCGATGATAGAGAACAAAAAGGGAATACCAATCAAACCAAAATTGATTAGGGCTTCACCTTCGATGGAGAAACCAAATGCGCCATCATTTACCGCTGACGAGTATTTTTGACTAAACCAAATAGAAAGTGGTGTCACCAGCTTGACTGCCCCCAGTGTTATCATATTTACAAAACCAGCGAAGTATGACATTCCCCACATAAGATTTTGTTCTTGCTCTATCCATAATAAAATATTTGATGTCACCATTAAATTACTTCCCTGATTAAGGAAGGAGGCTAAACCACTCCCGTCCATTTCGCTTGAACGCCCTGCCGAAAGTGCCGTAAATAAAATAGCGGCTATAGGAACACCAACAAACATCCTGAACACGGGAACAGGTCTGTCTTTGTAATACCAAAATAGCAGGGGCAAACTTATTAGGGCAAAGTCGCGCTCCTCCATATACAAACAGTATGCAAAGTAAACTGTTACTACAGATGAGAAGAGGATCCCTTCTGAAAGATTCATTTTGCTTCTCGGTGACACTGTCATATAACAGAATAAAACAACGGGCCACAGAGTAAGTAAAACGTAGTGAAATTTGCCCATGACCGCTATTCTTTCGACTTTATTGAGAGGCGCAAGCCCGATTTTCATAATCGCGATGGAAAACGCAATCAATACAGGGATACTTAAAAGGATAATGGTAGTCTGTCGAATAAAAACAGGCTCCTTTACCACAAGTGAGTAACGCGCATTGAGCCTGGCAATATAGTTTGAGGGAAATAGGCTTAAACTTGCAATTGCAACAAAAAAAACCATTGCCGCTTCTTTTAAATAGTCTTTTTGGATACCACTGTATATTTGAAATCCTAAACTATGGGCTAAATATGGACCAAAACAAAAATACAGATAACAAAAACAATAGATTGCCAGGGGGGAGATGCGTCCCTTAAACGTGACAAGTTCGGCAACGATTTTATAAATTACCAGGGTGATCGATGCATAAAAAAATAAATGTTCAAACGGATGCACGATGTATATATTTCCATAGACGAAATGATGACACGATAAAATGGACGATGCCACTTATGGCTACCATACCTAGCAATCCAGCCATGCCCAAATAATCAGAAAACAACCACCCAAAGGCTCCACAAAAGACGGTATTTATAAATGTCAGCAATAACAAAAACCTGCCTTCCTGAATTAAAATCAGCAAATAATTTGAATACGAAAAAAGCAATGAGCCAAATGACAAAACTAACACAAGATGGTACGTCGTAATGAGACTAGGATCATTCTCGTGGATATTGTCGTGGATACCCCAATAAAAATCTCTGAATGGAGCAAGATGAAATAGCTGTAAAACGACATATAAGGCGACGATGAAAAGCAAAGAGCCGGCATATATTTTCATCACGGCTTTCGAGGATTTCAAAGCCTCCCGCCACGACGACATCATAGTTTGACAGGCTGTATTTAAGACGACCAAAACTAACATCAACAGAAAGCTACTGACAGTAAAAATAGCGAGCTCATTCTCCAGTCCTTGTAAGCCAAGAATATATCGAGGAACAAAGAAATAGATAGAAAACAAGAGTGCTGAAAGCGCAACAGAAAACGACGTGGAAAAGATTGAAGCTACCTCTCCTGTTGGCCTCACCTGTTCTGTTGCCCTTATCGCGTCAAGGAAGAACATAACGCCTAATACAATTAATCCTGTTTCAAGAGAGTCTGTCAGCATTGTAACAAGGAGCGCAATAAGCACCAGTAACACTTTTCTAATACTGGCCAAAAATAGCTTTTTATCGTTTTTTTGCTTTAAAAACGCGGTGATAGGAAGGTCGTAGTAGTATTCAAAATTTTTGCATACAAAAAGCGCTACAGACAACAACAATACTTCGGCAATCATGCCATAAGCGATGGTGACCAGAAGGCCAAGAATACTCAGGATCAGTCTAAGCTTAAGCACTGGATTTAGAAAAACACGGTCTTGGCTTAACAAGTAGTTTCTGGATGGACAGGCCAGCAACAAAGCTATCGGAGTGATTAAGGCTAACAGAAGGCTAAAATCCGCAACCGATTTAATATCTTCGTTATTAGATAACCACATCAGTGCAAACCACGGAACTAAAAAGCTTACAAGCTGAAAAGACATAAGTACGACTGTATTCTGCACCCGTGGACGAATCTCTCTAAGAAACATTAGCCTGAAGTATCCATTTACTTATCAACATAGGGGACATTGACCAATACCACCCCTAAAACAAACGTTTTTGAAATGGAAAGCTGTTCTAATGCCTCCATTAATCCTCGTACTTTTGTTTTTTCAACATCGCAAAACAAAATCAAAGCGTCTGTTTGTTTAGCTACAACAAATACATCGCTTGATTCAAGTATGGGCGCAGTTGTAACAATCACACGTTTATATGCCTTTCGTATTTTAGTCATTACCTCTGAGAACTTTTCTTTCGCAAAAAAGCTCGTAGCATCAACATTCAAACTTCCGGCCGATAATATTGTTAGTTTGTTATTTTCTGTTTGATAGGAAGCTTGACTAAAAGGTGTATTCAGATTTACCAGGTCAGTAATGCCTTTTTGTTCTTTATCCAACATAAGTTGATTAGAAAGTGGTCGGTTTCGCAAGTCGGCCTCAACCAATACGGTTCTTTCAATGCGCGCATGAGAGCTTGCAAAACGAATGGCCATATCGGTAATCGCCTTATCATTTTTAACACTTGTGAATGCAAAGGACTTATAACTGTTGTCTCGGGTTAAAATCGATATAAGCGTGTCGAATGATCGAACGGAATCCTGTAAGAGCTTGGCCGTTTTTTTCTTCCCTTTAAAAAGATCCAGCGCTGGCTTCTTCGGAAACTCTGCAAGAACGGCGATGCCATGTTGTTTCGCTACCCTTTTATACAAGGTGTGGCTGTCGTGCGTTAAATGCTGTAAAAGAAATAAGGCTACGCTTATCCCAAAAGAAAGTATGGACAGTACAATGAGAGACAAGGCCATTCGCGGTGAGCTCGGTCGAATTGGTACTTTCGCTTCATCAACCACAACGTACTCAGCCTGGTTGCTAGATGTGCTAAATATTTCTGCTTCTTGCACCCTTGACAAAAATACAGAGTAAAGCTTTTGGTTTCGTTGAACTTCGCGCGTCAAGTTGGAAAGTTGTATTTCGAGCAACCCTAAACTTGATTGCCTTTCTCGAAGAGACTCAATCTGCGAGTCAATTTTTATTAAACGTGCCTGAAGCGATTTCAATTCTTTTTCCAGCACGCGCTCTATTTCATCAATTGTTTCGGACAACTGATTCTCAGCTAGTTCCAGAGCTGATTTTGCTGCCTGATATCGATGATGTTTATACTTGTATCGTTGCGATACCTCTTGGTAAATCGTACGCTTTTGCTGAATGGTACTGAGCAGCAATCTTACCTGATTATTGCTGGCAATTATGGGGAGTTGCATTTTTTCGTTTGTGTTATCCCCTACCTCATCAAGTTGCTTCACTTTTACTTTCAAATCATCAATCTGCTCACTCGCCAATGCTTTTTTCTCAATGAGGCTAACGAGCTGCCTTTTCAGGAGTTCCATTTCGACGTTTAAATCAACAATGTTATTTGTGAGTATAAAATCTTGCAGCAAGGATTCAGAGTGAACTAAATCCTCGAATATTCTTGATGTTTTTTCATTTAGGAGTTTCGATTGCGTCGTCGCTTGCTCTCTTTTTTGGACTTTTAAGAATTCAAAAAACGCTGTACTAATTGTGTTGGCAACATAAGCTGCGACTTCAGGGTCGTGCGCGACAAAAGATAAGGAGAGCATGTCGGTATTGGCGATTGATGATACCGATAAGTCTTCACGTAAAATCTCTACCGTATGATCCAGAGACGCTTTGCTTTCTGTTGTGTTTTTAAAAAGGTGAAACTCAGGCAGCAAGTGAAGTTTGTAATCATCGGCAAACACTCTCAAAAACTTTCTTGAGCGCAAGGTTTCTATGTGAACAGCTTTATTTGAAGGGCTTCCAAATCCTATTGAAGAAATATCAGGTGTTTGAATACCAGAAGACAGTTCTGAGTCACTGACTTTGATAATACTCGTAGCCAAGTATTTTTTGGGCATATCATTAAGCGCTAGCGTGCCAGAAACAAATAAAAAAAGTGTGAGTAGAATTATCGAGAGCTTTTTTCGCCAAAAGAAAGAGAAAAAGTCTGACAAATCAAAGTAGACCTCTGTGCGCTCAAGTGACTGATAATTATCTTCGGATTTCATTAATCGCGTTACTTATAGCAACTGCAAAAGCAAAAGCAATCGCCACACGTTTTGAAAACAATGCGAAACCAAAAGCTTTTAGTAAACAAAAAACTTTTAGTAGAAACACGACAACACCTTCCCTATCTTGAGATAAAGGTAGAGATTGATATGACGTGTTCATGATTGCCCTTTTTAATTTCAGTTGCATCTATCTTCCATTTTTTGTCATCAGGGCTTGCCTCAATGACTGCTTTATACGAATTGCCTTTATGTGCGTCAGAAAGATATCGGCAAATAGCTAATTTCTTTTAACAAAACAATTTCGTGGCTAAACGCTATCAGGAATAAAAATGCTTTTGTGCAATGCAAGAGGAAAACACGCCCAGAAATGGAGAATGAGCTTGTATTTACTAGAGTATTTCGAATTATCGCCGACAACCTAAATGAGCCAGTGTCAGTTAAGGAAAAATAGTGAACGTTGACGTAGTTTTAGAGCAACGCTTTTATCGATGTGCCAATCACCAGTATTGGACTGAAAATGCATTCCCGAATGCGTTTTGGCATCGTTATTTATCCGTTTTCCAGTCGGTGACAATCGTGGCTAGAGTTGCTTACATAGACCAACCCGATAAACAATGGCATAGGGTCGATAGCAATCGGGTATGCTTTCTAGAATTACCCATTTATATAGGGCCTCTCGGATTCATTGAAAATTTACCACGCATTGTGCGGCAACTTAAAACAAGGCGTCACGTAAAACGGGCTGTTGTGCTAAGGGTGCCCGGTATACTTTCGACAATGTATCAATTATTTGCGATGAAAAGCGGACAAACTTTTGCGGCAGAAATCGTGGGCGACCCTCAAGATACATTTTCTGCTAATGCTAGCAAACATCCGCTTCGCCCCTTTATTGCGTATTTTTTTACGCGCTTACTTAAAAATCAATGTGCTCAAGCAAGCGCTACGAGTTATGTGACTGAAAGAAGTCTGCAAGAACGCTACCCACATCACCCCGCAAGGTTTTCAACCCATTATTCATCAATTACGCTTTCAGAGGCTGATTATAAAAAGGTTGTTCGCTACCAAATTGATTCCCCCTTACGCATTGTGTGTATTGGTAATTTATCTCAACCGTACAAAGGGTGTGACGCGATGCTTAAGTGCATGGCAATCATCAACAAAAAAGAAACCGTCGCTAAGCTTTCTTGGATTGGAGGCGGCTCTTTGCAGAGTGAAATGCAGGCCCTGTCGGAAGAATTACACATAGCTGAGGCAGTAAACTTTATTGGCAATGTCGCCGCACGAGAAGATATTCGCTCACTGTTAGATGATGCTGACGTCTTTGTACTATGCTCGAGACAAGAGGGGCTTCCGCGTGTATTAATTGAAGCTATGGCGCGGTCTCGTTTGTGTATTGCAACTAATGTAGGCGGAGTCAAGGAGTTATTGGAGCCATCTTATATTATCGAACGAGACGACATCGACGCTTTGCGCGCTAAGTTACACTTCATACAAACTCTAAGCGAGGATGAGCGGATACAAGTTGCCAGACGCAATTATGAAAAAGCGAGGGAATACGATGACACTACGTTGCAAGCAAGACGCAATCAAATGTACCAAACAATTTATGAGCTAAGTCAATCATGAGTTGTCGTGCAACTAAGAACACAAGCATAAAGGTCTTGCATCTACTTAAAACCTCAATAGGTGCAAGTTGGGCATTGAGACAAACCAGAGAGTTGGTAAAACTCGGAGTTGAGGTTCATGTCGCATTGCCGGATGGGCCAATGGTTAAAAAATATGAAGATGCAGGTGTTATCACACACATCATTGACCCTGCATTGTCTATTCGCTCTTTTCGTAAAAATCAAGCGCGTGCAGCATCGCTACGCTCATTGGTAGATACCATTAAACCCGATTTGATCCATAGCCATTTTGTCGCAACGACGCTACTTATGCGTTGGGCATTACGGCATAAAAACATTCCTCGTATTTTCCATGTTCCAGGCCCCTTGCATCTAGAGCACCGTCTGTTCAGGCAGATCGATCTGCTTTCTGCAAAATATTGTTCACAAAAATCTGGTTCAGACTATTGGTTGGCATCATGTAAATGGACAAGAGATAAGTATCGCAGTGTGGGGATAAACCCAACTCGCGTTGGTTTGGCTTATTACGGTGTAAACGAAGAAGACTTTACTGCCTCTGCCCCCTCATCGTTTTCCATCAGAAAAGAACTCAACTGTGATGAGCAAACTTTTGTTATTGGTATGGTTGCTTATTTTTATAAGCCAAAGGCCTATTTAGGACAAACAAGAGGTCTAAAAGGTCATGAAGATCTTATTGATGCAATGGCCATCGTAACTCGCAAATATCCCAACGTTAAATGCGTTTTTGTGGGTGGACCGTGGGCGGACGCGCGTCAATACTTCAATAAAGTGGTCTCTTACGCTGAAAAGACTGCACCAGACGTGTGCTTCTTTACCGGATTCCGCTCTGATATACCTACAATTTACCCTCAGTTTGATTTGGCTGTGCATCCTTCTCACTCAGAGAATGTGGGAGGCGCAGTTGAGTCGATGTACGCTAAAACCCCCACCTTAGCAACCAACGTAGGCGGCTTTCCAGACCTCATTAAGCATAATGAAACAGGCCTGTTATCAGCCGCAAAAACCCCAGGCGAATTGGCAAATCGCATCTTATTTGCCATCGAGTACCGCGATAAATTAAAAGCCTTTGCAGATAAAGGCTTTCAACAAGTAAAGAAAGTCATGAATGTCGAAAACAACGCTCACGAGGTACTCAACTTTTACCAGCACATATTAAAAGACTTTGGGAATAAATCGATATGATCAAACGACTTATAGATATTTTCATTAGCTTCTTTGCACTGCTTATTCTTTCGCCACTCATCGTTCTTATCGTCATTTTGGTAAAAATCAACTTAGGTTCTCCTGTTTTGTTCACACAAAATCGACCAGGTAAAGACGGTGTTGTGTTTAAGCTGTTTAAATTACGGTCAATGACCAATTTGAAGGATGCAAAGGGACAACTGCTACCTGATGATCAAAGGTTAACTAACTTTGGTCGTTTTTTACGCAGCACGAGTTTAGACGAATTACCAAGCCTATTAAATGTGTTGAAAGGTGAAATGAGCTTGGTCGGTCCAAGGCCATTGCTTGTTGAGTATTTACCGTTATATACACCCTTTCAAAAACGCCGGCACGAACTGCGACCCGGTATTACGGGTTGGGCGCAAGTCAATGGTCGAAATAGTTTGTCATGGGAAGAAAAATTTAAGTTCGATGTTTGGTATGTCGATAACCAATCGATGAGACTGGATTTAAAGATTTTATGCATGACGGTATTTAAAGTAATTAAGCGTGCTGATATCAATGAGCGAGACACCGCCACAATGACTAAATTTACGAGCACACTAAATAGCGACATTGAGCAGAAGCAATGAGACGTACGTTATGCATCATAGGTGCTGGCGGACATGGCAAAGTGGCTGCTGAGACCGGACTTGAATCAGGTAAATACGATGAAATTATCTTTCTTGACAAACGAGTGGAGGTAGACAAGACACAAGCCAATCAGATGCTTGAACATTGGCCGATAGTCGGTACACCCGAGGAGTGTACAAAATTTTCATCACAAACAACGGATTACTTTGTTGCTATTGGGGTTAATGACACACGACGTAAGATTTTTAGTTTATTGAAGTCCTACAAGCTCAGTATTGTCAGCCTGATCCACCCTCGTGCTTACGTTAGTAAGCGCGCTGATGTGGGGATTGGGTCACTTATTTGTGCAAATGCATCTTTGATCGGATTTTCAAGCATTGGTCAAGGTTGCATTATCAATACTAATGCAAGTGTCGACCATGATTGTCAGCTAGGTGATTTCGTTCATGTGGCGCCGGGCGCTAATGTAGCAGGCGGAGTAACAATAGGTAGTGGTTGCTTGTTAGGCATAGGCTCAGCAGTACTACCAAATCTTACAGTGGGCGCAAATACAACGATTGCTGCTGGTGCGACGCTAATAAAGAGTACAGCGTCAAACTCCATCATGACAGGAACACCAGCAAAATCATTACGATGAACTACTTTATGGGAAACGCAGATGCTAAACGGACCTTTTACACCATGGCCATATTACTGTGATGAAGAAAAAAATGCAGTATTGGCAATTTTAGACTCTAATAGAGTCAATTATTGGACTGGTAACTCGGGTAGAGAGTTCGAAAAGGAATTTGCACGTTTTGCAGATAGTGAATACGCGGTTGCGGTGGCGAATGGCAGCGTTGCACTCGACTTAGCTTGGAAAGCGCTAGATATGCCACCCGGTTCAGAAATAATAGTCACTTCTCGAACGTTTTTGGCCTCTGTTTCTTCGATCGTCTTAGCGGGTTACGTGCCCGTTTTTGCAGATATTTCTCGAGACTCACAAAACATTACTTACGATACAGTGAAACAATGTATCACCGAAAAAACTGCCTGTATTTTGTGTGTTCACCTGGCAGGTTGGCCTTGCGAAATGGACGACTTACTGAAGCTAGCAAAAGAACATCACCTTTATGTAGTAGAAGACTGCGCGCAGGCGCATGGTGCAAAATACAAAGGACGATCAGTAGGCAGCATTGGTGACATAGGCGCTTGGTCTTTTTGCCAAGATAAAATCATATCTACCGCAGGTGAAGGCGGTATGGTAACAACAAATAACAAATCCTATTGGGAAAAGATTTGGTCGTACAAAGATCATGGCAAATCTTATTCTGCTGTCTATGAACAATCGCATCCGCCTGGATTTAGATGGTTGCATGAGTCGTTTGGCACGAATTGGCGCATGACTGAGATACAATCAGCAGTTGGCCGTGTTCAACTTCAAAAAATGCATACTTGGATATCAAAACGCACGCATTACGCTGAAGCAATATTTGACGTTGCACGAAATTTTTCGGGGATCCGGGTTCCTGAAATACCTGATTACATAGAGCATTCGTTTTATAAATGTTACGTCTTTGTTGAGCCTGAATGCCTACAGAGAGGCTGGGATCGCGATAGGATAATGGATGAAATTAACCAGCGCGGAGTGCCTTGTTTTTCGGGATCTTGCTCAGAGGTATATTTAGAGAAAGCGTTTGAAAATACAACGTACAGACCGAAAAATCGTCTTCCTGTAGCAAAAGAGCTGGGAGAGACTTCGCTTATGTTTTTGGTTCACCCTACCCTGACTGAAGAGGAAATTGAGAAAACCTGTATTGTAATCAAAGAAGTCTTTTCTGAGGCATGTCAGCAATGAACCTTACAAAAAGATTATTTTTACTCTCGAGTTTTAAAAAATTATGCTTAAGTCTTTTATGGGACTCTTTCGCAATCATCACATCCCTCTTGCTCTCCTACGTTATCCGCTTGGGCGTTGAAGGTCTTGATTTCAAGAAAGAACAATGGTGGTTATCTTTATTAGTGGCAGGATTCATTATTGGCATTTTATGGTTAGATGGATACTATCGCCAAGTTGTTCGTCACATAGGGCATAGAGAGACCTATAAGGTATCAGCGATACTCCTGGCAGCAAGTCTGTTTTTGTTAATTGTCAATTTAATTGAGCTTGCATTTATACCGGCTAGTGTACCCTTTATATTTTGGGGCCTTGCTTTTTTATCATTAACGGTGCCTCGCTATTTATTACAACTGCGTCTTCAATCGCAAAGTTATAGAAACAGAGAAAAATGCATCATTTTTGGCGCAGCCGAAACAGGAAGAGCACTAGCGCTCGGGCTGCTTGAAGGAAGAGATCTGGTGCCTGTCGCTTTTATCGATGATAAAAGCCAATACCATAAGCAAGAAATTGCAGGAATACCGGTTAAAAAACGAGAAGATATTCCACATATAATCGAAAGCCATGGCGTCACAAAACTTCTATTTGCCGTCAACAATAGTTCGATTGAACGGCGTAAACAATTACTGAGTGCCTTAGAGCCTTATGCAATTGAAATTTTAAGTGTCCCCAATATTGCAGACATACTTTCTGGCAAGCATAAAGTTGATGAACTGCATGAAATTAAAATAGATGAACTACTTGGTCGAGAGCCAGTACCTCCGATTGTTGAACTGCTTGAGAAAAATATATTTGAGAAGAATGTTTTGGTCAGTGGTGCAGGCGGTTCAATTGGTAGCGAACTATGCCGGCAAATTGCTCGTGGAAAACCAAATAAGTTAATCCTATTTGAAGTGTCAGAATACAACCTATATAGCATTGAAAATGAGTTAAAAAATAATTTTCCAGATCTACAAATAGTGCCCGTGCTTTCTACCATCTTAGACATCTACACGCTGCACGACACGATTAAACAACACAAGGTACAAACTATCTATCACGCTGCTGCATATAAACATGTGCCAATGATAGAAGCCAATCCAATTATTGGTATTCGAAATAATGCTTTTGGCACTGCAAATATTGCGCAAGTTGCCTCGGAGTGCGCAGTAGAAAAATTTGTGCTGATATCTACAGACAAAGCCGTCAGACCCACAAATATCATGGGAGCAACGAAGCGACTTGCTGAATTATATATACAAGGGATAGCGGAACTCAGTCCTAAAACCGAATACGCGATCGTGCGGTTTGGGAACGTACTTGGCTCTTCAGGCTCAGTCGTTCCTTTGTTCAAGTCGCAAATTGAGCGCGGCGGGCCTATAACAGTCACTCATCCGAACATTACGCGATATTTTATGACAATTCCCGAAGCGGCACAGTTAGTCATTCAAGCCGGTGCCATGGGCAAGCAAGGCGAAGTGTTTGTGTTAGACATGGGTGAACCTGTTAAAATTATTGATTTAGCGTTAAAAATGGCCCATCTAATGGGTAGGACAATCATCTCAGACACTAATCCGGATGGAGATATCGAAATCGTATTTAGTGGCTTACGGCCGGGTGAGAAACTGTATGAAGAATTGCTATTAAATGACTGTGATGTCAAAACACAACATCCGAGGATCGTGGCCGCAGATGAGACGAAAATTCCATTTGATGACGTGCTAAGTCTCTTGGCTGAAATGAATATATTACTGTTAGAAAACAACATAGAACGTTCAATTGAATTATTAAAAGAAGCCCCCCTTGCGTACGCTCCTTCGATACATGTAAGGAGTGCGATAAAAAATTCAGATATCCACGAGATAGCCGATATCAACAATGATCCTGTGCAATCAAATGGCGTAAAAGTCGCTTGATTTGTGCGGTGAGGATTTGTTTGCGATCAGTTGACAAAAATTAATGGTACGGTTTTGAATATGAGAAAGACGCTTTCATACTTTTTAATTAGTATTTATTTATGCATTGCTTCAACAAGCGGTTATGCAAATCAAAATGAGTTTGTAATCGGTGTTGGCGATACCTTAGCCATAAGTGTATACAACGAACCCGACCTTTTTGTAAACACTAAGGTAGATAGCTCTGGTTTGATAAAAATGCCATTGTTAGGAGATTTAAACGTAGCGGGAAAAACAGCTAAAACAATAAGTAAAGAGCTTGAAGCTATGTTTGCTGATGGGTACTTGGTCAACCCAAATGTGTCTGTGACAGTAGAGTCCTTTCGTCCCTTTTATATAAGAGGGGAAGTTACCCGGCCAGGTGCTTATGAAACTAGTTTTGGAATGACGGTTGAACAAGCATTTACTATTGCAGGTGGCCTCACTGACAGAGCATCGAGTCATAATTGGCTAATACTCAGAGAAGGACAAAATGAACGTATCAAAGCCAATAAAGACACTTTCGTGATGCCAGGCGATACGGTTGAAATAGGCCAGAGCTTTTTTTAAGGGCATCTCAACACGTTTTTTCCAAGCCCTTCAGACTGATACGCCACCTGAATACCAACAAAATAACACCATTTCTGAACAATTTGAGCTTTAACTGCTCTTTTACCACTATCGTGCTAATTAACGTTGAAGCGACTCTGTTCTCAAGAGTCGCTTTTGTATAATCAACACGCGAGTGGTCATCATTATCGCTGCACTACTTAAACCTACGATAAAGCCAATCCAAAAGCCTTTTGCCGACATGGCAGGAACCAGGTGGTCAGTCAGGCCCAAAATAATGCCAGTGGGAAAGCCAATAAACCAATAGCAGAAAATACTGATGATCAGCATGGCTTTTGTATCTTTATACCCTCTGAGCGCGTTAGCAGAAACCACCTGGATGGCATCCGAAAACTGAAAAATGGCGGCAAAGGTTAATAGCATGCTGGCATATTCGATAACGGCCTGTTCAGTGGAGTAAAGACTGGCAATCGCATCACTGCCTAACAGTGTGATTGTTGCGGTGAAGGTCACCGTGCTCACTGCAAGCGTTAGTGCCGACTTATACGCAACTTGAGCAATTGGTGTGCGCTGCTCACCAATTAAATAACCGATGCGAATAGCGACAGATAGGCCTATGCTCATGGGGATCATGAAAATCAGCGACGAAAAGTTCAGTGCTACCTGGTGAGATGCGACGGTAAGTGCACCAAGTGGCGCCAAAAGAATAGCAACTGCTGCAAAAAGACTCACTTCGGCCAAAAAAGTAAAGGCTATAGGAATGCCCTGCTTCGCCACAGCAAGTATCATGGAAGTGTCTGGCTTGATCCAGGCAAAGTACAGCTTATAGGCTTGAAGTGAGGGAGCAAATACCGTGTAGCAATAGGTCGCAATAGCCATCACGTATAAAACCAGCATGGTAGCAAGCCCACTGCCTGCTCCGCCCATTTCAGGCAAACCAAATTTACCGTAAATAAAGGCATAATTAGCCGGTATATTGACCAGTAAACCAATGAGCATGATAACCATGGTTGGCCGTGTTTTGGATAAACCCTCACAGTAATTACGCAAGGTTTGATAGACCGCAAATGCAGGTGCTGCTAACAGCACATAAGTCACATATTCGAGCGTTTCTCGCCGCATCATGGTATCCATATCCAGCAAATCGAGAACACTGGGCATAACAAAAATGCCCAACATCACTAGCAGTGCCAGTGATAACGACAAGTACAGCGTTTGCCAAACAGGATGAGACACTTGATGAGGCGTTTTCGCGCCATCAAAGCGAGCCACAATCGGCGACAATGCCAAACAGATCCCCTGCATAAAAATAAGAATAGGAAAGACCAGACTGTGCCCTACTGCCACTGCCGCCATATCTAATGAATCGTAACGTCCTGCCATTATCGTGTCGGCAACGCCCATCGCGGTTTGCATCAACTGTGCAAGTAATAAGGGCCATGCGATAGTACAAAGCGCTTTAAATTCGCGAGAAAAGTCCTGCATGTTTGTCACATGTGTCCTTGTAACACGTATTTTAAGGCATCAAAACAAGCAGCGCGTATCATTTTGAAGCAACTTTGCTGGAATGCTGGACGGCCTGATTAAGTTTGTTTAACTCCTCAGCGCTTAGTTCACGATATTGACCTGCCTTTAAACTTCCCAAGCTAATATGCATAATGCGTTTTCTAACGAGCTTGGTGACCTCAAAACCCAAGTATTCACACATTCTTCGGATTTGCCGATTCAAGCCTTGAGTCAGCACGATGTCAAAACTGGTTTTGCCAATTTGCGTTACCTTGCAAGGTAAGGTAACTGTATCAAGAATTGGGACGCCACTTGACATGCGCTTGATAAAGCGCGGCGTGATAGGCTTATTAACATTAACGCGATATTGTTTTTCATGTGCATTCTCCGCCCGCAAGATTTTATTCACAATATCACCGTCATTAGTCAAAAGAATGAGGCCTTCCGAAGGTTTATCCAAGCGCCCTATGGGGAAAATACGCTGCTTGAAATTGACTGCATCAACAATGTTGCCTTTGACTTTACGCTCTGTGGTACAGATAACGCCGACCGGCTTATGATAGGCCAGATAGACGCGGTCGCTTTTGTTTTGCGGTACAGCCCTTACGGGTTTTTTATCAACCGATACGATATCGTCTTCGCCAATTTTGGTGCCCAATTCAGGTGCTTTGCCATTTACAAGGACCCGACCTTGCTCGATTAATTTGTCGGCTTCCCGGCGTGAGCAAAATCCGGTATCGCTGATGTATTTATTCAGTCGTTTAAGCATTTAACCTGCTTTTGTTTGTTTTTATGCGCTATTTTTTTAAGAGCGCTTTAATGCCGTCGGTTATACCCTCTAGTGTAAGCGGATACATCCTGTTTTTCATGATGTCTTTCATTATTTGAATGGACGCGTGGTAATGCCAATAGGCTTTAGGCTGTGGATTTAACCAGATACAGTATTCAAAATGGTTGAGCATACGTTGCATCCATACACTGCCCGGCTCTTCATTCCAGTGCTCTACGCTGCCGCCCGGATAGGTTATCTCGTACGGGCCCATAGTTGCATCGCCAACAAAAATCACTTTATAGTCACTGCCGTACTTATGCAGAATTTGCCATACCTCTGTATCGCCGTATCCTCTGCGCTGGTTATCCTGCCACACGTTTTCGTACAGGCAATTGTGAAAGTAAAAAAACTCAATATGTTTAAACTCAGTGTGAGCGGCAGAAAATAACTCTTCACATAATTTTATATGCGCGTCCATTGAGCCACCAACGTCAAAAAAGAGCAAGAGCTTAATTGCGTTTCGTCGCTCTGGCGCCATTTTAATATCAAGGTAGCCTGCATTTTTAGCCGTAGAAGCGATGGTATCTGCTACGTCTAGCGTGTCTGATGCGCCGGTGCGGGCAAATTTTCTAAGGCGTCTTAAGGCTACTTTTATGTTACGCGTACCCAATTCAACATCCGAAGATAAGTTTTTGAACTGACGCTTATCCCACACTTTCGCCGCTGAGAAATTCCTGTTTTTATCCTGCCCGATGCGCACACCTTCAGGATTGTATCCATACGCGCCAAATGGCGAAGTCCCGCCCGTACCAATCCACTTATTTCCCCCCTGATGTCGCTCCTTTTGTTCTTTCAAACGCTCTTGCAAGGTTTCCATCAGTTTGTCTAAGCCGCCTAGCGATTCAATCTTTTTCTTTTCTTCATCGCTCAATATTTTTTCGAGCTCTTTACGCAACCACTCTTGAGGAATGCTTTCATCAAACAAGTTGACTTGCTGAACCCCTTTGAAGTATTCGGCAAAGGCTCTATCAAATTTGTCATATTGACTTTCGTCTTTGATTAATAACGCGCGCGAAAGATAATAAAACTCATCCATATCCGCATATACCACCTCATTTTTAAGGGCAGCCATTAAATCCAGATATTCGGTTATGCTGGTTTTAACTTTGTGCTTGCGAAGGGTAAAAAAGAATTGCGTCAACATGACTAATTAGCGCTTCTGCGAGCCATAAACATCAACTTTTCAAACAGATGAATATCCTGTTCATTTTTGAGTAAAGCGCCGTAAAGCGGTGGCAACGCGTTTTTTGCGTCTTTATCTGCAATCGCCTCAGGTGGAATATCATCTGCGACGAGTAATTTAAGCCAGTCAATTAACTCCGACGTGGATGGCTTCTTTTTCAATCCATTAATTTCTCGAAGCTGAAAAAATGATCGTAGTGCGGCATCGAGCAGCGACTTTTTCAAGTTAGGGAAATGCACATCGACAATTTGCTTCATTTCATCTTCGCCAGGAAACTGAATATAGTGAAAAAAGCAGCGGCGCAAAAACGCATCAGGGAGTTCTTTTTCGTTGTTAGAGGTAATGATCACAATCGGACGTTGCCTGGCTACCACTCGCTCTTGCGTTTCATACACAAAAAACTCCATTTTATCGAGCTCAAGCAGCAAATCATTGGGGAACTCTATATCCGCCTTGTCTATTTCATCAATCAACAGAACGGGACGTTTTTCAGCGGTAAATGCTTCCCAGAGCTTTCCTTTCACTATGTAGTTGCTGATATCTTTTACCCGTTCATCACCGAGTTGAGAGTCGCGCAAACGCGAAACTGCATCATATTCATACAGACCTTGCTGCGCTTTTGTTGTAGATTTGATGTGCCATTGAAGTAGATGGGTATCGAGTGCGATTGCTAACTCTTCGGCCAGCATGGTTTTTCCTGTACCTGGTTCACCTTTGATCAATAATGGTTTTTCAAGCGTGATTGCTGCATTAACAGCGAGTTGAAGCTCTTTACTTGCAATGTAATTTTTAGTTCCGGTAAATGCCATGCCACTCTCTTTCATTCCGATAAGTTACTTAATTGTAAATAGACCCAGGATATGCCCTAATAAGATATATCAAAAAAGCACTTTGTTTTTTTGCCTTTTCCGTAATAATGCTTAGATAAGTAGGGTCTACTGGTTTACGAATGTGACGTCCGTATGATGAACATCTCGTATGATAGTAGACTTACGATTAACACAACACTAAAGTTTATCAATATCCATTGATAAAACATAACGATAATAGGATGCTGCAAGATGACTGTATTTGACGACGCCTCACTTTCCATCGGAAATACTCCACTAGTAAAGCTTAACCGCGTGGTTTCGGGCAATGTATATGCAAAAATTGAAAGCCGCAACCCAAGTTTTAGCGTCAAATGTCGTATCGGCGCTAATATGATTTGGGACGCCGAAAAAAGAGGCATATTAACCAAAGATAAAGAAATTATTGAAGCGACTAGCGGGAATACCGGCATTGCTTTAGCCTTTGTTGCAGCATCTCGAGGGTATAAAATCACGCTGACTATGCCTGCAAGCATGTCACTTGAGCGTCGCAAACTCTTAAAGGCGCTTGGCGCGAATCTAGTATTAACTGAACCGCCTAAAGGCATGAAAGGCGCTGTAGGTAAAGTGCAGGAGTTGATGGACGCAAACCCTGGCAAGTATGTTCCTATGCATCAATTTGAAAACCCTGCCAACCCTGAAATTCATGAAAAAACCACCGGTCCCGAAATTTGGGATGCCACCAATGGCGAAATTGATGCGTTTGTTGTGGGTGTAGGCACAGGCGGTACCTTAACGGGGACATCTCGTTACATCAAACATACCAAAGGTAAAGCCATAACAACCGTAGCCGTTGAACCAGAAGATTCACCCGTTATAACACAAGCTTTAGCCGGTGAAGATTTGACCCCTGCTCCTCACAAAATTCAAGGTATTGGCGCTGGCTTTATTCCGGGCAACCTCGATTTAAGTCTCATAGACGAAGTGGAGCGCGTTAGTAATGAAGAATGCTTTGAAATGTGCCGTCGCTTGATGAAAGAAGAAGGGATTTTGGCCGGTATATCTTCAGGTGCAGCCGTTGTTGCCGCAAAACGCTATGCAGAGCGTCCTGAGAACAAAGATAAAACCATTGTGGTATTACTTGCTTCAGGCACAGAGCGTTATTTAAGTAGCCCGCTTTTTGCCGGAGAGTTCTCAGAGCTTGAAGAAGTACAATAACTTCGATTTGCCAAAATAAAACAGTGCTTATGAAAGCTCAAAACGCTAGCCGTTTTGAGCTTTTTTATTATCTACACCCTCGATATACAGCCACTAATGAGCACCAAATCGAATTCTCACGCCTGCATTCACAATAAAACCGTCATTTCTGGACCAGATATCAGTTGTCCATTGCCCATCAGCTGAGCGCATTGGCAAGACAAGCGGGTTTTCTTTTGTCTGGCGAATATTCAACAAGTTCTCAAAGTTAATAAACCAACTGAATTGACCAAAGGTTTTTTCGCCTAACAAGCCTAAATGCCAGTATGCTTTGCTTTTATCCCGATAAGGATTATTTTCAAGGCGCTGTGTACCCGTGTAATAAGCTTCAAATCCGACCCTGAATTCACCATGCCTTTCCCACATTGCAACAAAGCCGGCAGAGTGTTTTGGACTAAGCTTGATCTCCTGTCGTTGACCGAGCGTTTCATCATATTCAGTCGCATCTAAAAACAAATAACTGGCTGTGACTTTAAAGTCTTGGTACTTATATCTCAGTAACAACTCGCTACCATGAATGCGCGACTCTCCCTGAGCGTTTATAAGGCGGACGCGATCAAAGCTTGCTTGATCATTGACAGAAACATCAGAAGAAAATGCTTCGAGTTTGGTGACCCCTTCAATGTTTGATGCAAAAAAACTTAAATGCGTCTCTAGCTTGTCAAACTGATAGCTAAAATCAAGCGAAGCTGTATCGGCCTCTTCAGCTTGCAAGCCCATCAGTGGTGCAAGCCGAGATAAACCTGCTGCCTCTATTTCTTCAACAAAAGGGGTGGGAGCGAAATACCCTTGCCCATAAGAAGCTCGTATTGCCAAATCATGCGGACTGTATAAGAGCGACACGCGAGGGCTAAATTGAGAGCCATATTCACTATGATCATCGAAGCGGGCACTAAGCGATGCAGAAACATCGTCAAACAGGGCATAGTCTGTTTGACCGAAAATACCCGGAACATCGTAGCGATAGTTAAACGCAGGGTAGACTTCAGACTCAAAACGCTCTGACTGCATCGCTACTCCCAGTATCCATTGCATCTTGTCGGTATAGCCCGATACAGAGCTTTCAAGCAAATAACTCTCATGCTCATCTTTATCATTTGCTTCTCCAAATTGCTTTTCATGTTGCTGAAGCATTGCAGAAGCACGGGCATTCCAACTTAAATTTTCAGTTAGCGCACCAGATGCGATTAGCCCCGTGTCGAACCTCTCACTGTCCTGATTTTGCTGAAAGGCACTACCTGCTGGAGTCACTGCGCCATCTAATGCTCCACCGCGACGATTCTCTCGCATTACGCCGGCCGTTACATAAACATTCGTTCCATTATCACCTTCCCAAAAGAGGCGAGGACGCGCAGTGTAGCGTTCATATCCTGCCATATCTATCCAGCCATCGTCGTCGAAGTCTTGAACAGCTTGATGATGGGCCCCTGCTGTAATCGAAGCCCCAGTAGTATCAGAAAGCGGCGAAGCAAAATAGGTCGTAAAATCCTGTCCATCTTCCGTGGTAGCGTTAACAAGCACTTCACCTTCTGCATCATCAGAAGGTTTGCGTGATATCAGATTAATTACTCCCCCCATGGCCGAACCACCATATAAAGAGGATGCAGACCCTTTGATAATTTCTACTCTTGCCAGGTCGGTCGGCGGGATTTGCAATAGCCCAATAGATGCAGCCTGCCCGCCATAAAGCGGTAGACCGTCATTCAACAATTGCGTATATCGGCCATATAAACCCTGCAAGCGAATATTGGCACTGCCGAGCGCCGGAGAGGTAGTTTGCACTCGAACGCCGCCTGTTTCGGCCACTAACATCGAAATATTTCCCGGTCGCATCATGGCCTTTTCTTGCAGCTCTTCGCTATTAATTACCTCTACACGAACAGGCTCATCGCTGACATTGCGTCCGCTTCGAGTAGACTCAACCCGTATGGTCTCTACACCGTGTTCATGCTCGTGTTCATGCTCATGTTCGTGCTCATGTTCATCGCTCGCTTCGTGTTCATGCTCATGTGTATTTTCTTTGAGCTCAGGCGCTTTTTCAGGCTGATTTGCACAAACGGGAGTAAAATAAAATAAAAGTAAAACAAAAATCGCTATTGCACGCAAAATAAAAATCACCCTCTATATTACTAAAGCCATTATTTAGGCGCGTAGCCTAGCATATTCATAGTAAAACCTGAGAATTTTCATGCACAGAAAAATCAGAAGATTTTATCGCCTTTTTTTCACCTTCTTATGCCTTTCATTATTTGACTTCTTCCTAATTTTTTCTAAAACTAAAACTTATACTTTTACCTGCCCTGTCGATACCTTATTTAAGAAGAGGTATTGCCATTTATGAAACAATTTTTTTTACTGCTTTTAGGCGGCATTTTTTTAAGTGCATGCACAAGTGATGAAGACGAAGCCATATCAGCTGGGCGTTATGGCATGATGAGCACAGAAACACCACAATACGCGGCAGTTATTTTTGTGCGTTCTATTTATAATGATAAAACACTCGACCGAGCGATTAATAACTCTACCGAACACTTCGGCAAAATCATTCGAAATCATCACACCCCTAAAAATGTCCAACGGCATGTTCTAAACCTTCGCCTCGACAGCATGAATGTTGAGCCGATGGCAGGTGGCACATTAATTTACTCAGACCAAATCAAAGAAGCTGAAGTGGAAGTGAAGATTACCGGTGAATTTAACCGAGAACCAAAAGTGGATTTAAAAACGATTTCCATGGTGCGTGAGTCGGGGAAGTGGTTGGTTTCAGATGTGCGTAACACTATTCCTTAGTCGCTTACTTCCTGAGAAATAAGTCACAGAAGCAATAAGTTACAGAAGAAACAAGAGTCGCTTTATAACACAAAGCGGCTCTTGTATTTCGATTACTCACTCACCCGAGGCTAAGCCTTCCCTTCTTGGATCAGCGCCACCAATAAGCGTATCAGTTTCAGTGTCAATTTGAATACCATGAATGCCACTATTTAAATCAATGATACGAACATCATGGCCAAGCTCAGTCAACGGGGCTTCAAGTGGTTCAAGACCGCTGCCTTTTTCAAGCGCGGTATAGTCATTGCGATTTGTGAATCGCGCAAAGCTAATCGCCTCCTGAATATCCATATTATAATCCAATACGTTAACAATGGCTTGCGCCACGTAATTAATGATGCGACTGCCGCCTGGTGAACCGATTACCAGACTTAACTCACCCGCTTCATCAAAAATCATAGTAGGTGACATGCTGCTGCGAGGGCGTTTACCAGGTTGTGCTCTGTTAAGAACCAATTGTCCGTCTTTTTCAGGGCTTAATGAAAAGTCGGTAAGCTGATTGTTAAGCATAAAACCTTCAACCATGATCCCAGAGCCGAACATAAACTCGATACTTGTCGTCATTGAGACCGCGTTTCCTTTTGCATCAACTATCGCAATGTGGCTGGTTGAATTAAGTTCGTATGCATCGTCTTTAGCTGGCGTTAGCGCATACGCTTTGTAGGGCTCACCCGGCATGGCTTGTGAAAAGCTTTTATCCAAACCTATAAGGCTTTGTCGTGCCTTAAGATAATCGTCAGCCACCAAAGGCTGTGCAGATAGTCCTAAATAGTCTAGATCGGCCAAATAAACGGAGCGATCAGCAAAAGCCAATGCACTGGCCTGACTAAACAGATGCACAAATTCAAGGCTGTCTGGTTCATATTTGCTAAGTTCGAATTGCGAGAGCCCATGAAGAATTTGATAAACACTTACTCCGCCTGAGCTTGGTGGCGCCATTCCACAAACTGTATGGGTACGATACCCATTGCACATGGGTAATCGTTCGATTGCCTGATAATTTCTCAAGTCGGAAGTACTCATCATCCCGGGATTAGTGGGCGCCAAACGCACCGCTTCAGCAATTTTTTCGGCCAGGGGACCTGAATAAAAATAATCAGCGCCCTGCTTTGCTATTTCTTTCAAGGTGCTGGCTAAGGCCGGATTCTTACGAATTTGCCCTGCTTTTAAAAATTCGCCATTGGGTTTAAAGTACTGAGATGTTTGCGCAAACTCATTTACGGCAGGATGTAAGTCTCGTGCCAGAAGGCCTGCAAGCCGAGGCGATACTTCAAACCCGTTTTCAGCCAGCGCAATGGTATCAGCAAACAAACTTGCCCATTTTAGTTTTCCATGCTTTTGGTGCGCTAAATCCAAAGCCTTTAATACGCCCGGTACACCTACAGATTTACCGCCAACCACCGATTCGCGCCATGACATCACCTCACCATTTTTGAAAAAGACATCTGGCGTAATATTTTTTGGCGCAACTTCCCGCCCGTCGTAAGTATGAAGCTGTTTGCTTTCGTTATCCCAGTAAAGAATAAATGCGCCACCACCAATACCAGACGACTGAGGCTCAACGAGCGTTAACATCGCCTGAACGGCAATGGCTGCGTCAATAGCACTTCCACCTTGCTTAAGTACCTTAACACCGGCCTTAGTTGCATGAGGGTTAGCCGCCGACACCATGAAGTTATCGGCACGAGCTGCTTTCTTTTGGTAACGTCCTGTTGCTGCCTCAGGCTCTCTATCTTCCCACACCTGCTGCTGTGCATTAACTGTGGTGATACTTACACAAAATGACAAAGAAACCGACAGCAACACTGAGCTAAAGCAAGCAGTTAGGCTCTGATTTAAAGAAGATTTTTTAAAATCTGTTAACGTTGGCAAAAAGGTTAACGATTTTTTAGTCATAGTTATATTCCTTGCATATTAGCTGTCATATTATTATGTATAGTTCGATTTTTGAAATTACCTTGAATACTTGAGTAACCTAAACTCAAGGCTTGATAGCACACATTCATGTGCCCGGCAAAACATCTTTATGAGGTAAAAATACAACGCTATTTAAACTTTTTCATATCAATTGGGCGCTTTTCTAAAAAGGCAGAAAAGGCTTCTTTAGCAGCTTCACTCTGCATCGCCTTAACAAACCACTTTAACTCCTCGTCAATATGCGCTTTGATATCTGCCTTGTTGTACTTTAACAATGCTTTGGTTTGCCGTAAGGCTTCACTCGGTTTAGCGGTCAGTTTTGCCAGTAAATCTGCAGTTGCATCGCCTAGCTCGTCTGAATAGATACCATTGATAAGCCCACATTTAAGTGCTTTTTGTGCATCAAATACTTCACCAAGCATTAGTAATTCAGAAGCCAATAAATGACCACCAATTCGCGGAATGATGTAACTGGATGCATACTCTGGCACTAAGCCCAGATTGATAAACGGCATAGCAAATTTTGTATTTTCATGTGCTAGCACAAAGTCACAGTGCAACAGCAGTGTTGTTCCAATACCAATTGCCAGCCCTTCTACTTTTGCAACCACCGGAATTGGACAATTCAACAATGCCAGCATAAAACGATAGGTTTCATTAACCTCACTTTTGTCACTTGCCTGAACAAACTCACTTACATCATTACCCGACGTAAAACAGCCACCGCTACCTTTAATTAAAACGGCTTTTACGTCGCTATCTGGTGCATTTTCTAATGCAATTGCCATATCCTCATACATTTGAGGTACAAGTGCATTTTTCTTTTCAGAACGGTTGATACTGATTATAAGGATTTGATCTACAACTTGAGTATTTATCATGCTTGCCTTTAAACGCTTACAGTTGGAAAAAATTAAGGTAAAGTGTAGCGATATGCTAACCAAAAGACACGTTTATTCTTTTCGTTATTGTTTTCTTAATATGCTAATTTAACCAGTGACCAAGATCCCAAATACATCAAAGCATCAAGTCAAGCAAAGAATATTGCCGTCTCGTCTACCTCATCGTTCATGCGCGGCAAATTACGCGACATTTGCGGTGGCTGTTGCGCTTGGCGCTTTGTGTATCGTGCTTTTTTATTTAAGTCATTTTTTCAATGTACTGAACATTGAGCAACTTGCGCTACGCGCTGACGCTATTACCAACGGCAGATACTATCAATTAGTCACGGCGCATTTTATCCATACCAATTCCTGGCACTTGCTGTTAAACATGGGTGGACTGGCTATCACCTATTTATTGTTTTATGAGCACTTACGGCTCGTGCGCACTTTATTTGCTATTGCCTTTTGCACAGTGGGCCTGTCTATATGCTTGCTTGCTTTTACCGATATTACTTGGTATGCAGGTTTGTCGGGAACCCTCCACGGACTGTTTACCTTTGCACTGGTATTTGATCTGCAATCAAGGCGAGTATCAAGCTATGCACTTGCGGGTATCGGTCTCGCAAAGCTTTTTTATGAGCAGATGGGAGGCTCTACAGCCGATACCGCAGCATTAATTGACGTTAATGTAGCCGTCGATGGGCATTTGTATGG
The DNA here is from genome assembly GCF_004798935.1 of Ningiella ruwaisensis. Classification (GTDB taxonomy): domain Bacteria; phylum Pseudomonadota; class Gammaproteobacteria; order Enterobacterales; family Alteromonadaceae; genus Glaciecola; species Glaciecola ruwaisensis. Next base: position 161,328 of record NZ_RAHT01000007.1, read on the forward strand.
CGCGATTTGTGGGTTTATTGCGGGGCTTATTATATCCGCCTCGGTGTCTATCCAAACCAATCAATTCAATCGCAGGAAATGATTCTTACAAAGCTTTGGCTATTTTTTCAACTAAGTGCAGCAAAGCAAAAATATAGTGAAGCGAGTAAATTCTGTCATTTTCAAAATCGAAATTCGCCAAAAGTGAGTATGACTGTTAAGACTTTAAATGTTTCTGGTTTATTTCCTTAACGTTCATTATTGTATTGTTAATTGCTGTATTGTTTATTAGTTAAGTTAGGGCCGCTTGATAAAGGAAAACTCATGCAACGTTTATATCTCATCTGCGCCAGTACGCTATTTGTTATTGTTTCGTTATTTTACACAAACGTTTCAACGGCAGGCCTCGCTCAACAAAAATACTGCCAAGACGATGCATGCAAGGCTGAAATGCGCAACCTCACAGAACTTGCTCGAAATGGAAGCGGTCGAGCTGCTGCTTTTGTTGCAATGGCCTACGCCTCAGGTGACGGATTAGAGCTGAATCATGAAAAAGCCGAGCATTTTGTAAAATCGGGCGTTCGTTTTCGAGATCCGGTGGCTACGTACCTAATGGCCGACTGGTTAAACAGCGGCTTTGTATTAGAACAAGATATCGAAGAGTCTCAGCGCTTATTATCCCGCGCTGTTGATTATGCTTACGCACCAGCAATGTATCAGAAAGCCCTGCAAGCTCTTAATTCAGAGCAAACAGGAAACTTGTCTGGCGCCATAGCTTTGCTTGAAAAAGCTGCTGAGCAAAAGCATATGGACTCCATGTTTTTATTGGCAAGGCTTAAGCAAAGCGGCACGGTTACTGAACAAGACTTAAGTGGCGCTGGAAAGTTATACAAAGCCTTAGTGATGGCGCGTCATCCAAAAGCAAAAGATTATTTAGTACAAGTAATAGAAGAGCTAGACAGCAAAGATCTAAATAGAGACCTAGTTGCTGATTTGAAAAGCGTTGAAGATATTGAAGTGATTGAAGTAGAAGGCCAAAAAATTGAACTAGCAAACATGCTAGATGGCCTTGTGGAGGATTTGAACGAAAGCGGAAAATTTAATCGAAATTCAGTTGGCAGCAGAATACGTGGAGTGAGCTGTGCAGAAAGCGGGTTATGCGCGTCTAAGTCACCAAGTGACGATCCTCAGGCAAGTAGCGTAACTGAATTAATGAGCGGAGCGAAATCGAGCAGATAGTAAGTCTATTTGAGATTTTGGTTAATCTCGTCTAATGTGACACTAGTCTTGTGCTCTTATGGATGCCTATGCACAACCGTAAATTGTCAAACCTCGGGAAAAGCTTCTTATTATTTTTATTTGTGTTGATTATATTGTTAGTCAGCAAGGCTTCATTTGCGCTATCACCGAATACTAGCGAATTGCGCTCACTCATTGCAGAAAAACTACCTGAGAACGAGCCTGGTTGTTCAGTGGGTGTTTTTGAAAAAGGCGAAATTCTGCTCCAGCAAGGATTTGGCCTGGCCAATGCAGAGCTCAATGTACCAATGTCAGCTAACAATGTGCATAGGATGGCCTCAGTATCAAAACAGTTTGTTGCGATGGCGGTTTTGCTTTTGGCGGATGAAGGTAAAATCAATCTCTTTGACGACATTCGAAAATATGTGAAAGACTTACCCGACTACCAATTTCCAGTGACAATCAATAGTATTATTGGACATACCGCTGGCATGGGCGACTATGATCTCATATCGACTTACGGCATCGAAAACGACGATGATAAACCTTCCAATTCCCTTAATCTTAAAGCCGTTTCAGGTCATCCGTTTCGAATTGGTAATGAAGACTATTTAAGCGTTGCTGAGTTTCACGATATCGTTAAAACGCTACCACTTACGCATCAGCCAGATACCAAATGGCAATATAGCAACATGGGGTACGTGCTGTTGGCAATTTTAATTGAAGAAGTTACTGGCAAAACCTTAAGAGAATTTAGTCATGAGAAAATATTCACACCTCTTGGCATGAAAGATACTTTCTTTGCAGATGATCCCAACGAACTGGTCACAAATCGTGCTTACGGTTATATCAAAAATTCAGATGGCGAATACGAGAACAATATGACCAATTTGTTTTGGGTGGGTGACGGTGGATTGCATACAACAATAGCGGATATGTATATCTGGGATTCGCAGTTTTATTCACCTGTTCTTGGAAAGGAACCTCACTCTCTCATGCAGTCCTTTATGCAAAAAAACACGGAGTTGCCTGTACCCAACGAGCGCGATCAAAAAATCTTTTATGCCAATGGGCAATTTATTACCAATAGCGAATACGGCCAGCGGGTTTATCATTCAGGCGGATGGCTAGGGGCTATGATTTTATATGAACGTTATCCGGAACACGAGTTCTCCAGTATTATTATGTGTAGCAACGTATCTGCTGATCGTAGCATCAATACAATAATCAAAAACTGGTTTTTTGAAGACTGATTAGGGCGTGTTGGTAAATATTTAAAAATTTTGATGGATTGATGAGTAGAATGTACTCAACACACTACACGATAGAGCCACTATGCCGCTATTAGAGCGCGAGCAAGCGCTTAGCCAACTGTCTAACATTGCTCAAGATCTGCAAAGGTCTGGGAAAGTTGTTCTATTAAGTGGCGAGGCCGGAGTTGGCAAAACATCCCTTCTGGAACAGATGCGGTATCGCTTATCTAGTGACATTAAAACGGTATGGAGCGGTTGCGATCCGCTGTTTACACCAAGACCATTTTCTCCCCTGCATGACCTGAGTCATGTTATTTTAGGAAAATGGAGTGAATTACTCGAAAGCACAGCTAATAATAAACAAATAAATGCATTATCAAGCAAGTTAGCTCACGCCTTATATGAGGAGCTTGAAAAACTCGAATCACCTATGATTATTGTGATTGAGGATTTACATTGGGCTGATCATGCCACATTAGACTTACTTAAGTTTCTGGTAAGAAGAATTGCATTTATGCCTTGTTTGCTGTGCTTGAGTTATCGAGACGAAGCCATTACGTCCGAACATCCATTTCGTACTTTGCTTAATCTTTTCCCCTCTGCCCACACTAAACGAATATTGCTAGAGCCTTTAAGCCTCAAAAGCGTTGAAGAATTAGCGCAAAGCAGCGGTCATGATGCCAAAAATTTGTATCAGGTCACGGCTGGCAATCCGTTCTTTGTCACCGAAATTCTGGCAAATACCGACACAAGTCCAAACAGCATCCCCTCTTCGGTTTGCGACGCCATTGTTGAACGCGTCAGTCATTTATCCTGTAAAGAACAAGCTTTTATTCAAACGCTGAGCCTTATTCCCTACGCCGCGCCACTGGCTTTGTTAGATCATCTTTTCGAAAATCAGGCACAGCGCCTGTCAACTGCCTGTATTGAGCGAAAAATTCTGCAGTTTGACAGTAAAGGGGATCTTCGATTTGTGCACGAGCTAGCTCGATTAGCGACGCTAGAAAAACTCTCCTTACACCAACAAAAAGCGTTGCATAAAAAAATACTATCGAGTCTAGAAGATTTAAAGCTTTTAGATAATTTAGCCTGGCTTACGCATCATGCAGAAGGCGCGAAAGATGCAACAAGTATGCTTAAGTACGCTAATTTGGCCGCAGCCAATGCCGCAAGCTTAGGTGCTCATAAAGAAGCCGCCTCTTACTATGAAAAAGCGCTGCGATTTGTTGAATATGCTGACACGCAACTTGCGGCGGAATTATATGAAAACTGGGCGTACGAAACAGGTCTTACCAAGCATTTGAACGAAAGTGTAATACAGGCAAGACGCAGTGCAATCACATTATGGCGGGCTTTAAATCGTATCGATAAAATTGGCGAAAACTTGCGCTATTTATCGCGTTTGTATTGGTATCAAGGTAAAGCAGAACGTGCTGAGCATTACGCTAACGAGGCTATACAAACCTTTGAACAACTTCCTGCCGGAAGCGAACTGGCAATGGCGTATTCAATGCGCTCTCAGCTCGATATGCTCAATGAACGCACCGAAGAGGCCATACTATGGGGGAATAAGGCCCTTGAATTGGAAAGACGCTTTAGGCAACCCTTAGTCAAAGTACATGCGCTCACAAACATAGGCACTGCACTTTTAATGACAGGCGATGTTAAGGGAGAAGCTTTAATTCAAGAGAGTTTACAACTCGCTAAACAGCATGCTATGCACGAGGAGGCAGCACGGGTCTACACGAATTATGCCGACTACAGTGTGCGCTTTAAACGCTTGGCACTTGCCGAAAGTATTATCACTCAAGGCATTCAGTATGATGTGTCTCACGATCTCAGCGCATGGACATATTATCTGGTAGGAATTCAGGCACAGCTTCGTCTTGAAGAAGGTCGTATAGTGGATGCACAAACCATTGCGGCAGGTGTTCAAGAACTCGAAAACCAAACCATGTTGATGAAATTGCCCGCGCTCATTGTATTAGCAAGAGCAAGGTCTCGTTTAGCGAGTGCCGATGCTGAAAAATTACTTATACAAGCGCATAATAATGCAATGGCAATTGATGAACCTCAGTATTTTATTCCCACTCGACTGGCAATTATTGAGTGGGCATGGCTGAACCAGCAGCACGAGTATGCGGCACAATACATCAAAGACTTATTCAAATTAGCACCTTCAATTATGAATAGTTGGCAACTTGGAGAGCTGCTGGCATGGGCATATTTCATGGGATTGGATATACCAGAAGGCTTTGAAGAAAATAATTTACGCAAAAACCTCCCTGCTGCCTATCAAGCGGAACTGGCAGACGATGCAGAGCTTGCTTTTGACCGCTGGCAGTCTTTGGGCATGCCTTTTAATGCTGCACTGGCATTGCTTAAAGGGCTTATTCGCCAAACTTTAGTACCCAATGCCGAGATCTGCATGCGTTTATCTGCACTGCTTAACAGTATGCATGCTAAAGCGGGATTAATACGCTTAAAACAGCATGCACAGTTCAAGGATTACTATCATTTATTACCAAAAGAAAAACGAGGTCCTTACGCAAAAAGCAGGCAACACCCTATTGGACTGACTGCAAAAGAACAGGCTGTTTTAAAACTTATTGTCGCAGGCAATTCCAACCAGGAAATTGCCAATGCCTTGTCACGCTCTCAACGCACCATTGAAAACCACGTTTCATCAATCCTCGCTAAGATGCAGGTAGAAAATCGCGTGGAGGTTATGCTTCGAGTGCAAAATGAACCTTGGCTTAATTCAGACTAGCGCTTCCGCTGTGTTCCTTATAGAGGTTCCCGCTTTCGCGGGAATGACGAAGTTGGTGTGGGAACTCCCCTCGTCATCACCGCGCAAGCTTTGATCTCATGGGTTTCCCGCTTTCGCGGGAATGACGAAGTTGGTGTGGGAACTCCCCTCGTCATCACCGCGCAAGCGGTGATCTTATGGAGTTTCCCGCTTTCGCGGGAATGACGAAGTTGGTGTGGGAACTCCCCTCGTCATCACCGCGCAAGCGTTGATCTCATGGGTTTCCCGCTTTCGCGGGAATGACGAAGATGGTACGGGAACTCCTCACGTCATCAACTCGCAAGCGGTGATCTCATGGGTTTCCCGCTTTCGCGGGAATGACGAAGTTGGTACGGGAATGACGAAGTTGGTACGGGAATAACGAAGATGGTTCGGGAACTAAAGATTAGTTTCAAACAGCTTGTAGATTCGTCGATACTCATCTAACCACGAGCTAGGTTGCACAAAACCATGCGGCTCAACAGGGTAAATTGCAGTCTCAAAATCCTCTTTTTCAAGCTCTATTAAGCGCTGTACAAGACGAACCACATCCACAAAGAAAACGTTGTCATCCACCATTGGCGCATTGATTAAAAGCGGTTTTTCAAGCCCTTCTGCAAAGTAAATGGGTGAGCTTCTTTCGTAGGCAAGTGGGTCGACACTTGGTGTATTGAGTATATTCGAGGTGTAAGGCGTATTATAATGCGCCCAGTCTGAGACCGGTCGCAAGGCCGCTCCAGCCTGAAAGAGGTCAGGTTCGTTGAAAAGCGCCATAAAGGTTAAAAATCCGCCATATGAGCCGCCATAGGTCCCAATTCTCTCGCGATCAACATTCGCATTCTCAACCAGCCAGTTTACACCATCGCGTAAATCCTGAACTTCAGGTGTGCCCATCTGACGGTAAATCGCAGTACGCCAGTCTCGTCCATATCCGGCTGAAGCTCTGAAGTCCATATCAAGTACAACGTAACCTTGGTCAATTAAAAGGTTATGAAACATAAATTCTCTAAAATAATTTGACCAACCCATATGTGCGTTTTGCAAGTAACCTGCGCCATGGTTAAACACAACCGCTCGGCGTTTTTGACCTGCCTCACCTGCCGATTCCTCGGGTAAATAAACACGCGAATAGATAGGTTGTTCGGTATGGCTTGATTCAATCGCTACAATGCTTGGCGCTTTCCAGTCTATCGATAAAAACGCGTCACTCACGGTATCTGTTAAACGTTCAGGGCTCAGTCCTTGTGCAGCGGCATTTGCGTCAAGCTGCAAGGTATACAATTCAGGAGGCATCGTTAATTTACTATGCGTAAGTAAGAGTTCATCCTCTTCTGGTGACATTATAAAATCGGTCATACCATTTAAATCGGTAAGCGCCATACTCTCGCCGCTTGCCAGGTCACTTCGATAGATTTCGTAAATACCAGGATGCTTTTTATTGGCTTTGTAAAAGGCATATTTATCATCGCGACTAATATACACATCATCTACCACGTAGCGCCCAGAGGTGATTTGTTTAAGAGAGCCATCGAGCGGTTTAAGATATAAATGAGAATAACCCGACTCTTCCGACAGCAGATACAGGGTTTCTGAGTCTTCAAGCCAGCCAAATTGATTGAAACGATAGTTTACCCAGGCATCATCATGCATGCGATGCTGCGTCACAAATCGCTTATCGCCATCTGGATCAAGTGTGACTATCCAGCGGTCTTTATTATCCCAGGCCTCCAGCATTAACGCGACAACTTCACCATTGTCGTGCCATCTAATCGGCATTTCGGTAGCATACCAATCAAACAATAAACCGATATCTCTTGGTAAACGATTCGTTTCGTAGGTCTCTCCCCTCGCTTCTGCATTCTCTCGTTTTTCTGCTTCCAGTACATCTTCGTTATAGCCAGGCAGATTATTGTAAGAGATTTGATGGCTTTCTCCTGTCTGAATATTTACAAGGTGAATATCGTGGGAAACGGGCTGTGCATCCGCTACGCGCTGCCTTACCGCCTGAGCAACGATTCGGCCACTTTCTTCAATATAGTCTGGCATGATGTCACTGTCACTTCGCGAGGGTTTATTTTCACGCGTGACAATAATTGCATAGCGTCCATCAGGTGAGAGACTCGCAAGCACGTTTGTATGATCTTTATTGAAGTAGAATTCTGCAGACATAACCGCATCGTTAGCCTGTTTCAGTGCGTTTTGTAAGTTTTCTCTATCTTGACGATTCTTGCGCTGCACATTTTCATATTCAATGAGCTTTAGTTGCTCCTGAGCGAGATAATCTTCTGGTGCTTTAACTGCTTGAGGTTTTTCCGCAAATTCCCAGCTTAGCACCTGTTTAAATCTACCGCTGTCTACATCTATCGCATAAAAGCTGTTGCCAACTTGGAAGGAAACGCCGTTTTCCTGGCTGTTATTTTGATAATAGGCTAAATTTTTTGCCTGAGCGGTATCACGAGTCAATTGGATAACTTCATCACTTCCACGCTTTTGTGCAAATACATCGCCCTCAAAAATCCAGGCAAAATAATCAAAGTCTTTGTCGTCGATGTACTCGTCATAATTGTACTGATGAATTGTCGCTAACGAGGCCTTATTACCGTTGCCATATCCAGCATTGGTAATAAACAAATCGCGATTGATTGACCCCTCTTGCTTTCGAGCATAGGTGATGTAAACGCCACCAGGTGAAAAAGCAGGGTTTTCCGGTTGCCGACCAAGCCAATCTGGATCGGACATAATTTGCTCAAGGCTTAAAGATACCGCAACTTGCTGGTTAGGTTGATCCAGAGTTTCGGTTTGGGTAATGGTCTGCCTTGGGTGGGGAGAAGTCAACGCAGATTGAGAAGCTTGCGTATTAGCACCAGAAGACGGAAGTCCGTTGCTTGAACTGCTTGTGGCAGTGCATGCGCCCAGTGCGCTAACGGCAAGAAAAATGAGTGATATTTTGGCTGTTTTCATAAAAGCTCGTTTTTATTGTTGATAGATTAATACACGCCTTACATTATCAAATTCTTTTCGTCGGATCTGAAATTTTTACTGTTTTTATGTGCACTTTTATGTGTATTGAGGCTTCTTTTACTCGTGAAGCGTATCAACTGATCTAAATAAAATCGTTTTCATTACTAAAGGGTGCTAAGTTTGTACCTATAATCATTTTCACACGCTTACACTGTTTGTGATTAACCATCAGTTAAAAAGAGACCAACATGAAAAAGATAATTACAGCCGCGGCCCTATTACTTGCTTGTGCAAGCGCAAGCGCAAACGAGTGCCCAGATGTACTTAAGCACATGAAACGTAAATTAAACTCACAAGAAGTTGTCAATCTATGCGAAGCGTATAGCGGCAAAGCGGTTTTATTTGTCAATACCGCCAGCAAATGTGGATTCACTCCGCAGTTTGAAGGATTGGAAGCCTTATACACAAATTTTAAAGACGATGGATTCGTCGTTCTGGGTTTTCCGTCTAATGACTTTGCGCAGGAATATGCAGACGAAAGTAAAACAGCTGAGGTATGTGAACTTACCTACGGCGTGAATTTCCCAATGTTTGAGCCTATTTCAGTACGTGGTGATAACGCTGATCCGCTCTACGCTAAACTTGCAGAAGAAACCGGCAAATCACCTAAATGGAATTTTAATAAATACCTGATGGACAAAAATGGAAAAATTCTTGCGCATTATGGTTCTCGTGTAAAACCCGATGATGAGGACTTTTTAAAAGATGTTACTCAGGCAATAGCGCCCGACAGTGCTTCTGAGTGACAACGACGTTAATAAACATTAAATTCCAAAAGCACCATAAAAAAAGCCCCGCAAACGCGGGGCTATCAACACACTCAACTAGGAACACACTAATAACTGGTAGGAACTACCAATCAGTAGTCATATTATTAGTGTTCAAGTGCTGTATTTGGTTCACTAATTTGTGAAGAAAATTTTTGCCACGCATTACTCGCTGCCTCTTCACCCATCGCAAGTCCTTCAATGTAATGGAATTTTACTTCGCTCATTCCTAAAAATGCCAGGAAATTTTTAACATATTCACTCTGCGTATCGAGTGGCGTGCCTTGATACATTCCGCCTCTGGCTGCAAGTACGGTCACGTTTTTATGCTTTATTAGGCCTTCAGGTCCGTTTTCAGTATATTTAAAGGTGATCCCCGCACGGGCAATGCGATCAAAGTAGGCTTTCAAAGTGGAAGGGATCGCAAAGTTATACATCGGAACAGCAAACACAATATCGTCTGCTTTATTCAAGTCGTCGATAAATGATTCAGAACGAGCTGCAAGCGCTTTTTGTTCCTTATTTCGTTCTGATTCAGGCGTTGACCAAGCCTGCATTTCCTGAGCGGTCAAATGCGGCAAATCAATCGCGCTTAAGTCGAGCCTTGCTATAGTCACATCGCTATCCGCGTAATTTGCCTGAATGTATCGTTCAGCGGCAATACTGCTATTACCGTGTTCACCTTGTAAACTGCTTTTAATTACCAAAACATGCTTCATTTTTTTCTCCAAAGGGTATCTCTCATCAAACTAGACAAAGCTTACACTTCAAGAATAACGAAAAATATTGCAATAACTTTGTTGATTGGTTCTATTAAATAGAAAGGTTTTATAAAGAAGCCAGCGCTTGGTCAATATCTTTAACAATATCTTCAAAAGCCTCAATACCAATACTCATACGGATAAGCTTATCCCCAATCCCCATTGCAGCGCGCTGACTGGCTCCATTTTCATGAAAGATAGTAGTTGCAACTGGTAAGGCCAAGGTTCGAGTATCACCTAAATGTGTTGCGCTTATAATCAGCTTCAAAGCATTTAAAAAGTCGCGCATATCAAGAGTTTCATGCAATTCAAAACTCAGAATGCCGCCAAACTGATGATTGAACAGGTGTTTTGCACGCGCATGCTGCGGATGTTCGGCAAGGCCCGGATAATAAACTTTTTTTACCTGCGGGAGAGATAACAAGTGTCGAGCAACAATAAGCGCATTATCACAGGTTTGTTTTAAGCGCATATTTAGCGTTTCCATGCCAATCGCTATTTGATGACACGCTGCAGGGGCAAGCGTTGCGCCCATGTCTCGTAAGCCTCGCTTACGAATTTGCGTCAAGCCCCACTGACGCGTATCTTGAACTTTATACTTATCATCAATGTTGGCAAAGGCAGCCCAATTAAAATTGCCTAAATCTGTCAGCGCACCGCCAAGCACACTTCCATGTCCTGCAATGTATTTTGTTAATGAGGTCATGACCATTGATGCGCCAAGCGCTTTTGCATCTAACATAGGTGCTGGAGTCATGGTGTTGTCAATGACAAACAAAATTGACCGGCTATGGCAAAGTGATGCGATATGTTCCAAATCACTGACCTGCGTCACCGGATTTGCAATAGACTCGCAAAACACAAGCTTCGTTTCAGGTTTTAGTGATGTTTCAACTGCCTTAACATCTGTAACGTCAACAAAACTAACATCAATGGCAAAATTCTGAAGCGTTTGCATAAAACTGCGCGTATTGCCGAATAAGTAACGGCTCACCACAATATGATCACCGGCTTTAAGCAATGAAAACATTAATGCACTTATAGCCGCCATGCCGGTTGCAAAGGTAACTGAACCCACACCACCTTCTAGCGCGTTTAACATATTCTGTAGCGCAACTGCCGAGCCTGATGAACTGCGCGAATAAACATGCCCTGCCTGTTTACCCTGAAATACTGCCTCTAAATCGGCCACATCTGCAAACTCAAACAATACCGAGTTATTCGTTGACTCGTGGACCGCACCAAACTGAGGCTGATTTAAAAGCCGGTCTGCATGTACTAATTGCGTATTGCTCAACAAACTTTCTAAGGGTTGGCGTTTTTCGCTTGCAGAACTTGCAGAAAACGAAGCGGGTTTACAGGTGTCTTTTTTCACGTTTAGGTACTTAAAATGACTAAGCTATTCATAAATTTGAATTGATGTTAGCGAAACTACTCTCTATTGTATAGCCAGCTTTGTTATTAAATAGTTGTGATTGTTCATATTATTTCATGTGTATTTTATTTATCGCTGTTGACCAGCACCCTGATTATCCATTAATTGTTGCAGCGAATCGTGATGAGTTTCATGCACGCCCCACTCAGCCATCAGGCTTTTGGGAACAGTATCCGCAGGTTTTGGCAGGGAAAGACTTGCAGGCAGGTGGTTCATGGATGGGCGTGTCGCGCGCCGGTAAACTTGCCGCGTTAACTAACATCCGTTCCTCGGGTAAAGAGCGCGAACAAGCGATCAGTCGTGGTGAATTGGTCATGAATTACTTAATCGACGATATGAGCGCCAGCGACTATCATAAAGTCCTTTCGCAAAGTGCAACACAGTATAACGGCTACAACCTATTGTTCGGAGAACTTGAGCACTTACAGGTATACAACAATTTTGAAGACAGTATTTATTCTTTAACCAAGGGAATATATGGTTTATCCAACGCTAATCTGAATGCGCCATGGCCAAAACTGGATTTAGGTCGCAGTGAACTGGCCAAGTACTGCCAGCAAACCGACGTATTCAATGTAGAGCATTTGTTTAAGCTCTTGAGTAACAACACTAAAGCTCAAGATGAAGTATTACCGCAAACGGGTGTTCCCCTTGAGTGGGAACGCAAATTATCGTCCATCTTTATTGAATCTCCGGATTATGGCACTCGCTCGAGTACTGTATTGCTGCTAGACCGATACCGACAGGTGTTTTGGCAGGAGCGTAGTTTTAATTCAAGCGCCCAACTTACTGATCAGCAGACATATTTGTTTAAATTAGACGCGCCTGATTTGTAGCAAAAAGAAAAAAGATACAAAAATGGCACGCAAGGTCAGACGAGCACAGTAATACAGCGATTTCGCTCGAAATTATGCGCAAATCGTGCATAATGTGGCGCTTTAAAGCGTATGCTTTGCTAACACTCAAAAGATACAAGTAACTCACAATTAAGGAATTAGCACGTGTTTGAATCCCTACCCGCCCTTGCGCCAGACCCTATCCTCGGTTTATCAGCAGCTTACAAGCAAGATAACAACCCCCATAAAATTGATTTAGGCGTGGGTGTTTATAAGGATGAAAACGGAAACACTCCAATTCTGCGAGCAGTGAGTCAAGCTCAAAGCGTTTTACAGGAACGTGAAACTTCAAAAGTTTATATCACCCCTCAAGGCCATCAAGGCTACATCGACAGCATGTTGACTTTGCTTTTTGGCAAGCAAAGCGCTGCGCTAAGTGATAAGCGCCTTGCTGCCGTGCAGGCGCCAGGCGGTTGCGGTGCACTAAGAATACTGGCAGAACTGCTTATGCGCTGCAACGAGAACACCGTTGTCTGGGTGAGCGACCCTACTTGGGCTAACCATATTCCTCTGTTAGGCGATGCAGGATTAACGCTTAAAACCTACCCATATTTTGACAAGGCGAGTGCCAGCATCAAATTTGATGAAATGATGGACTGCCTGAAAGACGTCAAAAAAGGTGATGTCGTTTTATTACATGGCTGTTGCCACAATCCTACTGGCGCCGACTTAAGCCGCGAACAATGGCAGGCAGTAGCCAAGCTTGCCGCCACGAACGGATTTTTGCCCTTTGTTGATGTCGCCTATCAGGGTTTTGGTGACAGCCTTGAAGAGGATGCCTACGGTTTGCGTTTACTGGCGCAAAGTGTTGATGAAATGATAGTGGCAGCATCGTGCAGTAAAAACTTTGGTTTATATCGCGAGCGCGTTGGATTAGCGGCGATCATGACAAAAGATGCAAAAACAGCCAGCATTGCACAATCTCAAATTCAGTCTGTTGCCAGAGGCATATACTCAATGCCTCCTTCTTATGGTGGCGCTTTAGTTGATATTATTTTGGCAGATTCATCTCTGACACAAACCTGGCAGGATGAAGTCGCTCAAATGCGCGAACGCATGATTACCTTACGTCAGTTATTGGTTGATAACTTAAACAAGCAAGGCGTAGATAAAGACTTTAGCTTTGTAAATCAACAAAAAGGGATGTTTTCCTTTTTATGTATTACACCAGAGCAAGTGCAACATTTGCGAAAAGAGCACAGCGTTTACTTTGTTGACTCAAGTCGCGTAAATATTGCAGGTATTAGCCAATCCAACGTTGAAGTGTTAGCTAAAGCTATTGCCGATACGCTCAAGGCATCGTAAGGTAAGTACCTTATAAGAAATTTTTTGGACAAACAACTCATGGACAGACGTCGGTTTTTACACGCTTCACTTTCGGCAGCGACTTGCGCAGGTTTGTTATCTGCAAGTCGACTGTCCATTGCGCTTGATACAGGTACTAAAAGCAAAGCGGATGAAAAAAGTGCGCGCAAAATCAATGTCGGTATGCATGTTTGGGTGTATGCCAAACATCAGCCTGACTATGATGTGTATGGCATTTTAAGCGACATATGGGCAGACGTGAAATACGCTGGTCTGGATGGCATAGAATTGATGGAACAACCGCTTCGCAGACAGGACAAAACAAGAGAAATTGCAGAATTAATTGAGGCGCATCGTTTGCCATTAATTGGCACTTCATACGGCGCAAATTTTTGGGATAAAGCCGAATCAAACAGGATTTATGACGATTTAGCAAACATACTCACCAATATGCAGGTGCTTAGTGCACGTACTATCGGTGTATCCGTTGGTAAACCGCAAAATCGAGATAAAACTGAACAAGAGTTTGATGCACAGGCAGATTTGATTCAGCGAACGCAAGCGCTTGCGTTAGAACATGGTGTAGTTTTAAACCTTCACAACCATACTTACGAAGTAGAAAAGCAACTCTTTGATCTTAAAAATACTCTCAAACGCATTCCGGATATACCTTTAGGCCCTGATATCAATTGGCTTGTTCGCGCGGGTGTAGAGCCTAATGCATTTTTAAAGCAGTATCAGGACAATATAGTCTTTTTGCATTTACGCGACCAGCATGCCTCAGGTGCATGGGCAGAATCTATTGGTGAGGGCGATACTGACTTTACCAAATTAGGTCACACGCTTGATGCAATTAATTTTAAAGGTGATGCCATAATTGAGTTGGCTCACGAAGACGGATTTACGCCTACTCGCCCCATCAAGGAAAGCCTCAAAATGAGCCGAGCGCATATTCGCAATACACTCGGGTTTTAAGCGTCAACGTTTAAATATCATCGGCAAAACGCGAGGGGCGCTTCGCCACTTTTTTTATTAAGCCAACATACCACCATCTACTACAACACAGGCTCCGGTGGTGTAGCTTGACGCATCTGATACCAGATACAGCACTGTGCCTGCCATCTCGTCAGGATCTGCTACTCGCCCTAGTGGGATTTGGGTTAAGGCGGATTTTAAAATCGCATCGTTGGTAGTAAGCGCAGAGGCAAACTTGGTATCGGTAAGTCCCGGTAATAAGGCGTTAACTCGAATATTGTGCTTACCACATTCCTTTGCGAATGCTTTGGTCATGCTAATAACAGCGGCTTTCGTAATACTGTAAATGCCCTGCATATCTCCCGGGCGAATGCCGTTTACTGACGCGGTGTTAAGTATTACCCCTGCCCCTTGATCGCGCATCATTTTACCCGCTTCAGCAGACATGAAAAAATAGCCTCGAATATTCACATCCACTGTTTTTGCATAGGCGGCTAAATCCGTATCAAGAATATGCCCAAAGTAAGGATTGGCAGCCGCATTATTAACCAGTATATCAATGCGCCCAAACTCTGATTTGATGTGTTCAAACAGAGCAGAAATTTGCTGCATTTCACCCACATGGCAGGCGAAAGCAGATGCCTTCCCGCCACTATCTCTTATACTTTGTGCAACAGCTTCACATCCTTCTATTTTTCGGCTAGAAACTATAACGTGTGCACCTTTGTGCGCAAGGAGTCTCGCAATAGATTCGCCAATACCTCGACTGGCGCCAGTAACAACAGCAATCTTACCGCTTAAATCAAATAAGTCTTTCATGATTTGTCCCATATTTTTTGAAAGGTTTCATGTCATGTTTTGTGCTCATCTTTGTGCTTTGCTTTGTGCATTGCTATGCGCTAGCTCAAGCTAGCATGCCCCCGTCAATGGTGAAGGCATGGCCGTTCATAAAACTTGATTCATCAGAGCAAAGCCAAGCAATGGCCCCTGCTACTTCTTCAACTTTGCCCAAGCGTTTAAGTGGCGATGCTTTAATAATGGCCTTTTGCCCCCGCTCATCCATCTGCGCAAGAGTATTTTGCACCATTGGCGTGTCAATAAAACTAGGGCAGACCGCATTAAAACGTAAGCCAATACGGGCATATTCCACTGCGGCTGATTTTGTTAAGCCCATTACACCATGCTTTGCTGCGCTGTACGCAGAAATCATGGGAGACGAACGAAGGCCGGCTACAGAAGCTACATTGATAACATGCCCACCGCTTTGTGCCATACAGGCAATCGCCGCGCGCATGCAGTGCCAGACACCTTTTAAATTAACAGCGATGTTGCGATCAAAATCTTCATCACTTAATTCGTGCAAAGGTGCCGGTTTATGGTCGATTCCGGCATTGTTAATCACCACATCTAAACCACCTAAAACTTGCATGGCTTCTGCAAAGAGTTGCTTAACTGACGCCAAATCAGCCACATCAACCCGACAAAAATGCAAAGTGAGCTTTTGTTCAGATGCTATTTCAAGCATCTTTTGCCCCTTATCCTGTGCCAAGTCTGCAATAAGAACTTTTGCTCCCCGCTTGGCTAACACCAGAGCAGAAGCCGCTCCAATCCCCGAAGCACCACCGGTAATTAGCACGCGTTTACCGCTCACGTCTGCAGCGGGCTTACTCAAAAGGTTTGCTAGTGAACTCATCCCATCCAGCTCGCTCATTCAGCCTCTCCCACCTTCAAAATAAGCTTGCCAAAGTTCTCACCTTTAAACAGCATCATCAGCGTTTCTGGAAAGGTCTCGATATCTTCAACAATATGCTCTTTCACTTTCATTTTTCCCGCCTGGATCCAGCCACCAATTTCTTTCATGGCAATGGGATATTCTTTAACATTGTCAAATACAACAATGCCTTCCATTCTTGCTCTGTTGACTAAAAGCGACAGATAGTTAGAAGGTCCTTTTACTGGCGTCGTATTGTTATATTGGCTTATCGCGCCGCAAATCACGATGCGAGCTTTGAAATTGATCCGCGTAAGTACATCATCTAATATCTCGCCACCAACGTTATCAAAAAACACATCAACGCCTTTCGGACAGGTTTCTTTAAGCGCTTTTTTTACGTTTTCATTTTTGTAATCAATCGCCGCGTCAAAGCCTAGCTCGTCAATCAGGAACTGACATTTTTCTTTACCGCCAGCAATCCCCACTACACGGCATCCTTTAATTTTGGCAATTTGACCAACCAGACCACCAACCGCGCCAGCAGCACCAGAAACCACTACCGTTTCGCCTTCTTTCGGCTCACCCGATTTGAGTAAACCAAAATAGCCTGTCATACCTGGCATACCTAATACACCTAAAAAGTAAGAGAGCGGCGCTAAATTAGGGTCAACTTTGTGCACACCTTTTCCGTCACTTAACGCATATTGTTGCACGCCGCTATAACCCACCACAAAGTCGCCTTTGCTGAAACCGTCAAGCTTCGAATCGATTACCTGTGCGACGGTACCGGCTCTCATCACATCACCAATCTGTACTGGCTCAATGTAGGATTTGGCGTCGTTTAACCAACCGCGCATTGCCGGATCCAGTGAAACATAGAGGACTTTAACAAGCATTTGTCCTTTTTGCACAGACGGTATTTCAGATTCTGTAAAATCCCAGTTTTCGCGTGTCGGCTCTCCAATCGGTCTTGATTTTAGTTTCCATTGTTTATTTATTGCTGTTGTCATGTGCATCTCCAAACGTTAATCGTTATAGGTAACTGCTATTAAATAATTATATTGCCAGTTAGAACCAGTCGGGCTGCATAGTCGCGCAGGTGTCATCGTCGCTTTCCAATATCTGTAGGTCGCGCTCAATAGCGGGTAGCTCCCATGCAAAGAAATATTTCGCTGCCTGTACTTTACCCTTGTAAAAATCGGCAGCGGTGTCGCTTTGTTCGCCATCTTTATTGCCTTGCGCTGAATGAATTTGCGCAAGCTTTTGCTCGGCGACGTTTGCCTGCCTCAGCCATATCCAACTCACTACAATGATTGCAAATACATTCATCATGGCCTGGGCATTCGCACTTAAACCGAGCTGTTTTTCGCTTTGTAAACACTCAGCAATATGCATGAGGATTGCATGCAGTTTTTTTAAGTAAGTCCCCAGCTTTTTTGCCATTTTAGCAGTTTCGGGTGTTGAGATAGTCGAAAGGTCTTTTTGAATTTCGGCTTGTAATACTTTTAAACCCAAGCCATTTTTCTGCCAAAGCTTTCTGAAGGTGAGATCTAGCGCCTGAATGCCATTGGTCCCTTCGTGAATTGGATTAAGCCGATTATCACGCCAAAATTGCTCAGCAAAGTATTCCCGTGTATAGCCCGAACCGCCTAGTACCTGAATCCCCAAATCATTCGCTTTAGGTCCATATTCAGAAGGCCATGCTTTAAGCACAGGCGTAAGAAGGTCCAGCATTTCCTGTAAGCCTTCTTTTTCGTCCAGCGACTGACAGGTATTAATACGATCAATCAGGTTTGAACCATATAAACAAAGTGCCATTCCGCCTTCAGAGTAAGCTTTTTGAGCCAGCAACATGCGTTTTACGTCACCGTGATGAATAATCGGAGCGGCTGGATCTTCTGGCTTATTGTGTGGAGGTACCCGACCCTGAGTGCGGTCTTTTGCGTAATCCAGAGAATATTGAAATCCTCGGTAGCCAATCATTGCGGCCCCAAATCCAACGCCTATACGCGCTTCGTTCATCATCATAAACATGTAGCGCAAGCCAAAATGCTCTTCACCCACCAAATATCCGTGACAATCGTCGTTCTCACCAAAGGTTAGTGCGGTAGAGGTGGTACCGCGATAGCCCAGTTTGTGCAGCAAACCTGCAAGTTGTACGTCATTTCGCTGGTCAATTTCTCCGTTTTCATTTAAACGATATTTGGGCACTACAAACAGGGAGATGCCTTTCACGCCTGCAGGTCCACCCGGCACTTTCGCCAGCACCAAGTGGACAATATTTTCAGATAATTCGTGCTCTCCGCCCGAAATATATATTTTTGAGCCTTTGAGTCTGTAGCTACCATCTGCTTGTTTTACAGCCGTGGTTTTGATGTCTGCCAATGAACTTCCGGCATGAGGCTCTGTTAAAGCCATGGTGCCAGTAAATTCGCCTGTAAGCATTCGCGGCATAAATTGCGCTTTGAGCGTGTCGCTGGCAAAATGATTAATCACATTAATCGCAGCAGCTGTGAGAAATGGATAAGCCGTAGTGGAGGGATTTGCTGCCATAAAATAGCCTGATACCGCCGTCATTACGGTTTCAGGCAACTGCATGCCACCGTCTTCAAAGTTATAGCGTCCCGCAATAAAACCGGCTTCTCTGAAGGCATCAAAAGCGACTTTCACCTCATCAATCATGCTGACCGTTTTACCGTCAAACGTCGGTTCATTTTTGTCAGCGATATGGTTGTGCGGCAAGAATAAGTCAGTTGCAATTTTATTTGCCGTTTCTAATACTGCGTCAAAGGTTTCTCTGCTGTGCTCATTAAATCGTGCGTGCTCACATAAAGCTTGCGTATTGAGCACTTCATAAAGTTGAAAGGGCAACTCCATATCGTGAATTAGTGTATCACTAGCCATCTTTACCTCAATTCAAGGTCAGTGGGGTCAAATTGTTTATTAACACCATATTAACGAACTACGAAGCTTGCTTTGAGTGTCGTTTATGACATTATTATGGTCATAAGTGACACATATTAGCCGTGTGAATATTTGCGCTAAATTTATGTTTATCAATCTATCTCAATTAGCGCGTTAACTTTTACAGGAGTGTGCTTCGGTGCCTTACTTTAAACCCTACATCGTTACCATTGTTGGATTTAATGGCGCACTTGCTTCAGCAATCACTGGCGCACTAGACATTTTTTCATTTGCTGGCGTTAGCTGGCAAAGACTTAACCAACAACGTGTCCAACAGCGGTTTAAAGTGCAAATTGCGAGCATGCACGGCCTGCCTTTCGAGTGCACTAACAAACTCACTCTTCAAGCCCATTGCGATATTGCAAGCTTAAACGAAACCGATATTTTACTGATACCAACTGTTGGCGCATCGATTGAAAAAGTATTAAACGAAAACGAACAGCTTTGTACACATCTCAAACGACTGGCAAATTACGATTGTGACGTTGCCAGCAATTGCTCAGGCGCGTTTTTACTTGCAAAAGCAGGTTTGCTTGAGAATAAGACGGCAACCACACATTGGGGGTATGAAACACAGTTAAGAGAAATGTTCCCTAAGGTTAAGCTGGCAATAGACAAGCTTGTTACGCAAGACGAGCGAATATACTGCGCTGGCGGAGGCTTAGCTTTCCATCACTTGTGCTTAATGCTCATTGAACGTTATTGCGGCCGAGATATCGCCAATCAGGTAGCGAAGGCACATGTCATTGATACACATCGCCACAATCAGAGCGCCTATACAAATTTGCGTCCCCTTAAACAACATAATCAGGCGCACATCATAAAAGTACAGGAATATATCGAGGACAATTTTGCTAAGCGCTTAACAATTAATGATTTAGCGGCGCTGGCAAATATAACGCCTCGTACGCTAAATCGTCATTTCCAAAAATACGTCAATATGCGGCCAATCGAGTACATACAATCTGTCAGGGTGGAACAAGCAAAGCGATTACTTGAATCAGGCTTCACTAACACGCAATCGATAGCTAGCGAAATAGGATATGAAGATATCACCTCTTTTGCCAAATTGTTCAAAAACCTGACCGGTTTGACCCCGTCTCAATATCGTGCGAAGTTTCATCGTGAATTTGATATTTAATCGTTTTTTTGAAGATTTTAGCAACAAGATAACGTATACTCTTCGTCCGAAATGGACTGGGCACAAAAATGCAATTGTTCTGTCATTGGCGTAACAATATTGCGTTTTATCAAGCACACAGCACAGCACACAACGCTTAAAATCAAAGCCCTTTTAACTCTCACACTTTCGGATCTAACACATGAAAAGCTTTAAGCAAACCCGTTTGGCCTCAGCGATATCATTGGCTGTTTTGGCCCCACTATTTACGTCACACTCTCTAGCGCGAACTGATGATAGCGCTGCAACTCAAGAGCAGAAAGGCCTTGAAGTTATTGAGGTAACTGCACAAAGACGCACCCAAAGTATTCAAGAGGTGCCAATTTCAATCGCGACCTTAAGTGGTGACGAATTTGAAAATCTATTTTCAGGTGCTGGCGATATATTGGAATTTGCCGTTCGGGTACCGGGCGTTTACGCAGAATCTTCAAACGGTCGTGTAGCTCCACGTTTTTATATCCGTGGTTTAGGTAACACCGATTTTGACTTGGCTGCATCCCAACCGGTTTCCATCATTATGGATGATGTGGTAATGGAAAATGTGGTTCTTAAAAGCTTTCCTTTATTCGATATTCAGCAAGTAGAAGTTATCCGTGGTCCGCAAGGTACGCTTTTTGGTCGAAATACGACTGCAGGTATCATTAAGTTCGATACAGTAAAACCCAGTGAGGACTTTGATGCCTATGTTAAAGCCAGCTATGGCAGCTTTAATACCACCAATATTGAAGGTGCGATAGGCGGTGGTTTAGGCGATGGGCTTTCTGGTCGTATTTCGGTGCTTTCTCAAGAGCGAGACGACTGGATTGATAATATTGCGTCTCCAGAAGGCGATGCAATAGGCGGGTTTGACGAAAAGGCATGGCGAGCACAATTACTTTACACCCCAAACAGTGACCTTTCGATTTTAGCTCAACTACACGGTCGCGATTTAACCGGCACTGCATCCATTTTCCGCGCGAACGTTTTTACTCGTGGCTCCAATGAGCTGAACGAGAACTACACGCGTGACAAAGTCATATACGATGCCAATCTTTTAGGTAACGGGTTTGATAACAACCCTCAGGAATATGAAGGATTTGGTGGCTCGTTTAAAGTCGATTACGACCTTGGAGATGTCACAATCACTTCTATTACCGCTTACGAAGAAGCAGACGGTTTCAGTTTAGGGGATATCGATGGCGGATTTGGCAGTGCAGCCGATTTTACTCCCGATCCTCGCCCTGGCTTTATTCCATTTGACGCAGTTACTCGCGACAGTTTAAACGACCTGGAGCAAGTTACACAAGAAATCCGATTTACCAGCAACACCAACGACGCGCTGCAATGGCAAGCGGGCGCATTTTATTTCGACTCATCTTTTAGCGTGACCAGTACCGATGGATTTTTTGGCGCAACTACCGTGTTTCATGACAACACAACCTGGGCCGTTTTTGGACAAGCCAGTTATGAGTTAACAGAACGTTTAACCGTTACAGGTGGCGTTCGCTACACCGACGATGAAAAATCACTTGAGGTGGGCGATCAAAACGTGAATGGCTTTGCGCTTGTTATTGGAGCTGCAAGCATTCAGGATTATCAACCTGTCAATGTTGATGATGGGCAAACCAGCTTTGAATTAAGCGCCAATTATCGTTTGACCGATGATGTGTCACTTTTCGCACGGTTTGCAAATGGTTTCAGAGCGCAGTCTATACAAGGGCGCGATATTGCTTTTGAAGGAAATCCTTCAGTGGCAGATGCAGAAACTATCAATTCGATTGAAGGCGGAATAAAAGCGGATTTACTCGATGACACTTTGCGTATCAACGCAGCCCTATTCGCCTACGAGGTTGATGACATTCAATTGTCAGCCATCGGTGGTGCAAATAACGGTAACTCATTGTTAAACGCAGATAAAGGTCGTGCCTTCGGTTTTGAGATTGATGCTCGCTATTTAGTGACGGAAAACTTTGAGATTACAGCTGGCTTTAGTTTAAATGACACTGAGTTACAAGACGATACTCTTTTAGTAGCTCCTTGCGGCGCGAACTGTACTGTTTTAGATCCTCTGGTAGATGGTTTAGCATTGGTAGATGGAAATCCTTTCCCGCAAGCGCCTGAAACGATTTTTAACTTCACTGCCCGATATG
This sequence comes from Ningiella ruwaisensis, assembly GCF_004798935.1. GTDB lineage: Bacteria > Pseudomonadota > Gammaproteobacteria > Enterobacterales > Alteromonadaceae > Glaciecola > Glaciecola ruwaisensis. Next base: position 183,734 of record NZ_RAHT01000007.1, read on the forward strand.
CTATCCCATTTGGTGATGACGGTGAAATCTTTGTCTTTACGGATTGGGCCTTCCAGGGCGACACTAATCTGTTTTTATATGATGCGATTGAATTCACAACTGATGATCAATTTGAAGGTGGACTGCGCGTAGGTTATCAAAACTTTAGCCATGGCTATACTTTCTCTATGTTTGCTCGCAATATTACAGACGAAGACAACGTGAAAGGTGCTATTGACTTCAATAACCTGACAGGGATTGTTAATGATCCGCGTATAGTCGGTATTGAAGCGAAATTTACTTTCTATTAAGCGATAAACGCTTTATAAAGAAGGCCAGTTTTATTACTGGCCTTTTTGTTTGTCTTTTTTGTTTTTGTCTTTATATAGAGTTTTCTCGATTTTAATTCTTAGGGTTTAACTTATACATTTTCGAATCTATGCTTAATTCAAACGTATTTTTATTCAGCGCTTGCGTGCTCATTTGGGGCTCTACCTGGATAGCCATTACCTTTCAGACCGGAGAAGCAGCGCTCATGGTATCCGTTGCTCTTCGGTTTGCTATTGCGGCAGCTTTACTCGCGCTTTGGTGCGTCATTCGCAGTATTTCGCTAAAAATTCCAAAAAGACAGCACAAGTATTTATTTGCCGCTGGCGTCTTTCTATACTGTTTAGATTACTCATTTTTATATGCTGCAGAGCAACACATGATAAGCGCCTTGCTCGCGGTATTAAGCTCCAGCGTTATTTATTTTAACGTTGTATTAAGACGCATCCTTTTAGGCAAGCCTATTCGAGTGGAAGTTGTCATTGGTGCAACCCTTGGCTTGTTAGGGATTGGGCTTATTTTTGCACCTGAGTTTGAGCAGCTTTCATTAAGTGCGGGAATTTCCATAGGTTTAGTCTTTGCTGGCGCCTCATTCTTCTCTGCTGCCATGGGAAACATTGTCTCTGAACGTATTTTAGATAGACAAACTGACGTCATACCTATGAACTTTTGGACCATGACCTATGGTGTTAGTTGCACAACGCTCGTGGCCTTCTTAAGCGGTGCCAGTTTTGCTCTACCTTCCGAACCCTCGTATTTTTATTCTTTAATCTATTTGGCCGTATTCGGTTCTGTACTTGCCTTCGGCAGTTACATGAAGCTACTAAAACAAATTGGCTCTGATCGCGCCGCGTATGTTGTGCTGGTGTACCCCATCGTCGCGTTAGCAATTTCAACCTTTTTTGAGGGCTACGTGTGGACGAGTTATTCGATGATAGGCGTTATTTTTGTCATTATTGGCAATGCGGTTGCGATGGGCAAAGCAAATCGGCTTTTAAAAATTCAGCAAGTGCCTCAGTAACTGCTCGAGCAAACGCGGTAGTCAGGTACTCAGGTACAGGTAAAATCAAACCATAAAAAATGCGCCATCCTTTCGTTTGGCGCATTTTTACTCATTTTAAAACATGCTTAGCTGATTATTTATCTTTAAACCACTACTTATCAACCGCGTAAGTCTGCTCGTCCAACTCTGAGGCATCTGCTGGATTTTTCTGTTCTTTCTGCCCCTTCTTCCCTCTGAAAGCGGTTTTGATATCGTCCAAAATCATATATAAAGACGGCACTAGCAGCAAGGTGATAACAGTCGCAAACAAGATGCCAAAGGCAAGCGAGATAGCCATTGGGATAACAATTTGTGCCTGTAAGCTTCGTTCAAACACAATGGGCAGCAATCCCATGAAGGTCGTTAACGACGTTAACACAATCGCTCTGAAACGCTGTGTGCCAGCACTTACAGCCGCATCTATTAACGAGCGCCCTTCTCTTCTTGCACGGTTTACAAAATCTACCATGATAAGCGAATCGTTTACCACCACGCCGGCAAGCGCAATGATGCCGCATATTGATAAAACACTCACCGCTTTACCTAGTAACAAATGACCAAAAATCGCGCCCACCATACCAAACGGAATAACAGACATGATGATCAGCGGCTGCGAATAGGATTTAAGCGGAATGGCCATTAACGCAAATATGGCTAAAAGTGCAAATAAAAAGCCTTGCGCCAAAGAGACCATGGCTTCACCCTGCTCGCGAGAATTCCCTTGAAGTTCAAAGTTAACACTGGGGTAACGTTCAAGTAATTCCGGGATCACGTTTTCACGGACATCGTTTGTTACCTCGCCCGGATCAATTAAGTCTTTGTTAACCGTTCCGCTTATTGTGATAGAGCGAGAGCCATCTACACGAATGATGCTTGAATATCCTTCAGCAAGCGTAATATCGGCAACCTGTCTGAAGGGAATATCGTCACCGTTGGGTGCGCGCACGCGCATATTCTCAAGATTACCAATCGAGTTACGCTGATCTTGGGGATAGCGCACCATCACTTTAACCTCTTCGTCTCCGCGCTGGATACGTTGCGCTTCGGCGCCAAAAAAGCCATAGCGCACTTGTTGAGCAAGCTGTGATAAGGAAATACCCAGGGCCTCCGCCTGCGGTTTTACCTCTAACTGAATTTCATCACTGCCGCCACTGAAAGTGTCGTTCACTTCGCTGATGCCGGTATAAGCATCTAAATATGCCCGTAAATCTTTGGTAATATTTTGAAGCTGTTGCAAATTGCTCGAACTGAATTGAAAAGCGAAGTCAGCGCCACCGCCCGGTCCGCCAGCGCCACCGATTGATAAGGTGCGAATGCCTGCCATTTCAGGAACTTTTTTGCGCCAGACTTCCTGAATCTGTTTGTCGGTTAATTCACGCGTTTCACCTTTTGTTAGCTCAATAAACAGCTGACCTGCCAAAGGACCGTTATCAAATGCTAAAAAATGCTTGATCACACCTGCGCCTGTTTCCTCAGCCAGTTCGTTATCCATTTCTATCGCAGCGTTCATTAAGTTGGTAATCGCTTGGTCACGCTGCTTTAGGGAACTACCGGCTTCCATTTCAACACTGGCAATAACAAAATCTGACGGGATATCCGGGAAAAAGACGAAGCGAACAAGGCCGCTTGCAAAAAGGCCGATTGTGAGGATCAACAGAGCGACAAAGGCTGCCAATGTAGTGTATCGATATTTGATTGCCTTTATTAAAAATGGTGCATATTTATTGTTGATAAAGCCTTTGAGTCTATCGTTGAAGCGTTCACGCATTTTTTGAAAGCGGTTTGCAGTGGCACGATCATAGGGTTTTACTTTCATATTCGCCAAATGCGCGGGCAAAATCAGCTTTGATTCAATCAAAGAAAATACCAAGCATAAAATAACCACTAGCCCGATAGTTTTCCAGATAACACCGAAAGTTCCCGACACCATTAACATAGGCGAAAATGCAGCAATAGTTGTCAGGACCCCAAAAGTCGCAGGCATCGCAACGCGTTTGACTCCACGAATAATGTTATCCACACTGTGACCGTGTTTATCCATTTCGCTATAAGCCGATTCCCCCATAATAATAGCGTCATCAACAACGATACCCAGCACCAAGATAAACCCAAACAAACTCAGCAAATTAATGGAAATATCAAAATATTCCATGGGCATTAACATTAGCGTGCCTAAAAAACACACCGGCAAGCCAACTATGACCCAGAACGCGAGTTTGATTTTCAAAAATAGTGACAAGACCAAAAAAACAAGCAGCGCACCAAAAAACATATTTTCAAGCATCATAGACAAGCGATCAGCCAAATAAAACGAGCTGTCGCCCCAAGAATCTGCACTCACATTTTGAGGAAGCTCTCCCCGCTTTTTGTCTAGATATTCATTTACACGTTCGGAAATTTCGAGGGCATTCTGATCACCCACCGCTCTTACCCGAATGCTCATGGCGGGTTTGCCGTCAAATAATGCGTACTGGTTATCTTCGATAAAGCCGTCGTTGATTGACGCGATGTCGCCAAGCAATAAACGTGTACCGTCAGCCTGGTTTATCAGAGGAATACTGGCAAATTCCCAAGCGGTATACGCCTGACCTTTAGCGCGCAATAGAATGTCACCGTTTTCGCTTTTAATCGAACCACCGGGAATATCTATACTTGTTGCACGAATCGCTCTGACCACCTCATCGAAGGTGAGATCATAAGCCTGAAGTTCATTTTCAGAAATTTCAACAGATACTTCATAATCTCGCGCGCCAAACACGCTTACATCAGACACCCCATTTAAATTCGCGATTTCATCGCGCATCGACTTGGTAATTTCTTTAAGCTCACGCTCGCTTACATTTCCATGAACCGATACCCAAAGTACGTCTTGGGGTACTTTTACCCGATAAACAACCGGCTTTTCAGTATTTGCGGGGAAAGAGGGAATGGCATCAACTTGTACTTTTACTTCATCAAGCATGTCTTGTACATCGTAGTCGTCTTCAACTTCAATGCTTACCGAGCCTAAGCCTTCACGTGCAGTGGAGGTAATTTTTTTAATCCCCTCAAGGTTCTTTACCGCTTCCTCTATTTTAAGAATTACGCCCTCTTCAACTTCTTGGGGTGCTGCGCCAAGATAAGGCACCTGTACCACTACATTATTGATGATAAATTGAGGAAAGATTTTCTTTTGGACTTGAATGATGCCAAAAATGCCGCCTACAATAATAGATACCATTAACAGGTTAGCCGCAACAGAGTTGCGGGCGAACCATGCAATGATGCCGCTTTTAGTATCTATGTGCTCACTCATTAGTTGACCTCATTAGCGTTAACTTGGGCTTTTACTGCTGACGAAGAATCGGATTCGCTCGGCGGTTCATCCAGGGTTCTAACGGGCATTCCATCATAAGGGTTTGAGACAGCCGACAGAACAACATCATGGTTGCGTTCAAGCCCACCGCCAATGTAGACAAAATCCTCATCCGTGCGAACAACATCCACCTGATTTATCTGAATTTCAGAATTCTCATCAACGGTCAACACCGTACCATCGAGTCTCAAAACAAAACGAGGAAGCTTTACGATGTCGTTCATCTGCACACCACTGATTTCAGCGCTAACAAATCGTCCAAACTTAAGGGGGGTGAAGTCTGCGCTCGCGCCTGTTGAATCGTTCAATCGATACGGGTCTGTAACCTCAACTACACCATAAATCACGCGACGATTTTCATCCAGAACAGCCTCATCACGAACAAGGCGCCCTTCCCAAAAATGGCGTTTGCCGGCCACATCAGCACTTAAGGTCACGCGTGGTTGCTCTTCGCGCACGTTGCCAATAAAAGCCACATCATCATCAGTTAAAGGCAGGCGAACTTCAGCAACATCAGTCGCAAATACCTCACCAATTTGTCCACCCAATGGGATAAACTGGCCAAGATCAACATTTCGGGATTTAACTAAACCATCATAGGGAGCACGAATTTTTGTTCGTTCCAGATTTCGCTTAGCGCGCTGAAAATTAGCCTGAGCGGCCTTTAAATTGGCCTGTTCACGCGCAAGTTGTGGCTTTCTCAAACCTAATTCAGGTGGAGCGCCCGAATTAAAAGAGCTCCATTCCTTTTCCGCCACTCGGCCGCGCGCAATCTCTTCTTCAAGAGCGGCTTGAGCTCTTGCCAATTCAGCTTCTGCCAAGAGTAAATCTGTTTCATAATCAACTGCTTCTAATTCGACAAGAACATCGCCTTTGTTGAAAAAGCCACCTTCAATAAAATTATCCGCGATAGATACCACTTTTCCACTGACCTGTGTACTCAGCATAGTGCGATTTTTAGGTTGGACAGGACCTTGCGCATAAACTAAAAAGTCCACGTTGTTAAATTCGATGGGAGCCGCATCGACGAGGAATTTGGGAGTTTCAACTTCTTTTTTCTCAGGTTCAGGGCGCGACATTGCCATTACTATCGCCAAAACCACTGCACCGACTAAAATAAAAATCGGAACGCCTACTTTTTTTAAACCGCCTGCCATCAATCTTACCTTGAATTATATTTTTGCTTTAACGATATAGTATACAAGGCAAGCGATTAATTGGGTTAGTCTCTAATCGTAAACTTCTGCGACAAGAGCAACAATTTTGTGTCTAAATGTAACAGAATGCCATATATCGACAATCAACTCAGATACTGACACCATTTAGTCCCTCCGAAGGATACAACTAACAAAGCAATGGTCTGGCTTTTTCAATATTTCACCAATGGCATCAACTGGGTTGAAGTTTTTACAGATCGCGTTGAAATTGAAGTACTAAAACGTGCAATGCCGGGTAATTTTGATAGCTCTTTACGAAGCAAATCATCTAAACGCTGCATGTTAGTTGCAGCTATTTCGAGCAAGTAGTCAAAATCTCCGGTTACCGCATCACAACGCAGAATATTAGGATGAGATGATACTGCTTTTTCAAAGGCTTCTGACTCATTAAAGTTAAGGACAACATGCACAAAGGCACGAATTTCAATACCTAAAGCCTGTGCATTGAGCTCTGTGTGATAGCCATTAATAATGCCCTCACGCTCAAACATTTTTACACGATTCCAACAAGGCGTTTTTGATAAGCCTACTTCTTCAGCTAATTCGGAAAATGACACCCGAGCCGAGCGCTCTAGCCGCGTTAGCATTTCAATATCATTTTTAGTCAATTGCATAGTTGTCCTACTCACGTTTTTGCGACAATACAGAACGTTGTTTATAAATAACATACTTTTTAAGAATGAACTCTCAATTTAATGAAAAAATGACAAACATATTGCAACAATGTTTTTAAAAAATCGCCGATACTATATGACTGTTTAATCAATAACACTATTTTCACAAATGTGATTCGTCTCGTCATTTTTAGGAGTTAGTCTGCATGAAATCTGGTAAATCCCATAAAACCTTAAGCAAACAGGAGTATTACGAGATGATTGAGTCGCCCGACATGCTCGATTATGGGGTTTATCTAAATTGCGACAAACTGTTAGCGTGTCAAAAGCCTTTAAATGGCCTTGCGACAAACGATGAACTGCAATTTCAAATTGTTCATCAAGTGGAAGAACTATGGATGAAGCTTATTGCGTTTACCCTTGTCGACATTATGCAATACATGGAACAAAAGCAAAGTCATCGGGTGATCACGCTGTTTAAGCGCGTTCATCGTCTTCAACAAATGATGACAGATCAGCTCGCCATCCTTGAGACCATGTCTCCGAAAGAATATCAGCAAATTCGATTGCAGCTTGGTAACGGCAGTGGCCAAGAAAGTCCGGGCTTTCGTACTTTGCTTAAAATGCCACAAGATTTATGGACGCATTTTGTCAATGCCTATTTGGACGGTGGAAGTATCAGCATTGATAGTATTTACGACGAAGACTATAGCCATGACGAAAAATACGCAGTTGCTGAAGCGCTTATTGAGTTTGATGAGCTTTTTCAATTATTCAGATGGCGACATTTGTTCCTCATCCATCGTAGTATAGGACTGGGATCTGACTCCTTAAAAGGCCGGCCTGTAGACTTATTACAAAGTGGCGCGAGCAAGCGCTTTTTTCCAGCGCTATGGGAAATACGAAGTAAAATGACTAATCGCTGGGGAAGTGAATATGGCAAAGTGCGCCCTTCCATTAGTAAAGGGCATTGAGATGTCGCGCTACGCTCATTATTTTATCAAACCACAGGGGGTTTATGCACTCTCCCACTCTGTCGGTCCAATGACGCTCGCAGCAAAAGAGGCGATTCAAAATCATTATATAAACCAATGGGAAGAACACGGTGGCGATGCATGGGCATACTGGCTAGAACAAATTTCTAAGTTCAATGTTCAACTAGCCAGCCTGCTAAATGTGCAAGCTGAAGAAATTTGTCCGCAACCCTCAGTATCACTTGGCTTTTCTTTGTGGCTAAGTGCGGCTCTAAAAGCCTTTAAATCAGACAAACCACGCACAATTTTAATGCACAAGTCTGCGTTTCCGTCGCTAGGCTTTGCCGTTCATGGCTTGTCTGAGACATACAATATCAAATGTGTATTTGTTGATGGCGATCCTAATAATCTAAGCGCATGGGAAAGTGCTTTAATAGCGCATAAGCCCTTTGCGTGTTTATTTACGCATGCGCATAGCAATACCGGCCACCTGTCGGATATTAAGATGCTTGTAGCGCTTGCAAGACAGCACAATACACTTATCGCGGTCGATATTGCGCAATCGGTTGGCATTATTCCTATCGACCTGAAAAGCTGGAAAGTCGATTGCGTTGTTGGTAGCTGTGTTAAGTGGCTAAGCGGTGGACCGGGTGCCGGATTTATATGGTTGCCGAAAGAATCGATTAAACATTATTTGCCTGATCATGTCGCTTGGTTTTCGCACGAAAATCCCTTTGATTTTGATATTCAACACTTCAATTACCACCCTGATGCACGCCGGTTTTGGGGCGGCACACCGAATGTACAAAGTTACATAGCGGCTGCGGCATCTATTGAGTCGTTAGCAGAAATTGGCATTGACACTTTGCGAAAATACAACCGCGAGTTAATAGCGCAGTTTCTTAGTAACTATCCTCATAAAATTCCTTCGCATTATCAGCAGAATAGCTATTCTGCAACCCTCTGCTTACCATTGCCTGCTAATCAGGCCGATAGAATCTTAAAGAAATTACAACAAGCAGATGTAAAGTTTGACGAAAGATATAGCACTATTCGTCTGTCTTTCAGCGCAATTAATACGCTTGATGATGTTGCACTTATTCAGGCCTGCACCAAATAATGACCATGTTGTAAAAAATCGCAAAAGTGATTAATAAAGCATCACCTACGCCTGCCGATACGATATTACCCAGTGCCGATGATTTAGTAATATTTTGAGGACGTGCAACGTATTTTTTCCATTTCTATTTTCTTAGTTCGCGTAACTTTATTGACGGGCTGTAATCGTGAGCAAGAAAGACAGGCTTTCACTGTTCTAAATGCCAACTGGCTTAATTTTTATCCTCTGTTTCATTTTTGTTGTTTCTATCTTTTCTATTACGCAATTGAAGCGGAGCATTGACGTGCAACATAACTTTATCAAGTTGCGACTTTTGCCAAAAATAATGCTCCCTTTTGCCTTATTGTTAGCCCTGCTTACCCACAGTACCGCTTCAATATTGCTCAATATATTCGCGCAAAAGCAAATGGAAGCGGCACAATCAAGCATTAAACAATCAGCAAGTCAGGTTGCAATGCTGTTTGACAAGGATACCAACGAAGAAGATTTGTCGCGTATTGTAACAATAGTTGCGCTTGCCGATAATGTTGAAAGAGCGCTTATCGTTGAACCGCAAAGCGATAGCATATTAGCATCCAGTCAGTTTAAATTTACTGATCTTGTAATATCTGACTTATCAGCAAACGCGGCAAGTGCGTATTCAATCGTTAAAAACAGTGGATGGCCTCAGTTTAGTCCCATCAAAAACCAAAGTTTTGCCTTTGCCTATCCAATCGCTGCCCTTCGTAAAAGTAAAATCTCTACCTTGGACTTTATATTACTGGTTGAATTTAACACTTACGATATAGATAAGCAGTTCGCAGAATACCGCAATAAGACGATTGTTATCTCAGTTTTGTTTTTTTGTTTATTAGTGTCAGCCCTTTATGCTCTGATATCCTGGTGCGTCAAACAACCATTGGACGTATTTAAACGGTACATCAAAAACGAAAGCGTAAAAAATACACATACACCGATTAGTTTGAACACAAGCGACGAGTTTGAAGATATCGCTAATGCCTATAACGAAATGTTAGTAGCAGAGCAAAAAAGCTTACAGGCAGCTGAGGAAGCCAAACAGCGGGCTGAAGATCTGGCAACCAAGAAGTCACAGTTTTTAGCGAACATGAGCCACGAATTGAGAACGCCCATTAATGGCATATTAGGATTAGCGCAGTTATGCGAACGTACCAATGTGAAGGAAGACTTGCATCGCTATCTGAATCAATTAACACACTCTTCAAATTTATTACTGTCTGTCGTTAATGACATACTGGATTTTTCACGCTTAGACGAAGACCGAACTCAACTGCATTATGAAAAAACGCCCTTAAGCTCCATTGTCAGAAGCGTGAGCAATTTAGTTCAGGTGATGGCTGATGAAAAAATGCTGAGTTTTAAAGTAGATGTTGCTCCCACGTGTCCATTTGAAGTGACGGTCGATCAAAAACGGCTTCAGCGTATCTTAATAAATCTGCTTAATAACGCTGTAAAATTTACGTCGAGCGGATCAATTTCATTTTCGCTTTCTTACGCATGGCCTGAAGACCTCAATAACGCCAAGGGAGAATTAATCTGCCGCGTAGAAGATACAGGCATTGGTATTAGTGAAAAACATCTACCTACTCTTTTCGACCCCTTCGAGCAAGCCGACACCTCAATTTCCCGAAACTACGGAGGAAGTGGTTTGGGGCTAGCGATCTGTAAAGAACTGGTAGCGCTAATGGGTGGAGATATAACGGTCCACTCCAAATTAGCTCAAGGCAGTTGTTTTACCGTAAGACTGCCTTGTAAAGGCATTCGTTTAAAAGACAGTCTCAAGAATGAAGGTTCATTAAACAAGATCCCGCATTTAATTTTTGATGAAGCCAATCATCCTCGCGCCAAACACTTTTGCGATACACTTAGTATGCTCTCAAACACATCAAATACAGTTTCGCTTAACGATATCACTCAGACACACTGTAAAGCACCTTATGTATTAGACGAAGTCGCTGTACTTGAATATCTCATTCAAGCTGCATGTTGCAAACAAATAAAAAGCGACGAAACACTTGATGCGACACAGCAGGCTCATGCTGCTAAAATACTTTTAGTTGAAGATAACGAAATAAATGCCATCGTGGCAAAAACAATGCTTGAAGAGCAACGATTTACAGTGCTTGTAACTGCAAATGGTGAAGAGGCGGTAAAAGCAGCCAAACAGCGCAAATTTGACGCCATTTTAATGGACATTCAAATGCCCGTAATGGATGGTTACGAGGCGACCCGACAAATACGAAAGCTTGATAAGCACATTCCCATTATCGCTCTGAGTGCTAACGTAATGGAAGAAGACCGGCAGCGCGCTATGGCCGCCGGAATGAATGACTATCTGCATAAACCGATTGTAAGAGAAAAGCTGAATTTGACGTTAAATAAATATATAAACCACTTTGAAAAAGCAAATTAATTTGTTTACTTATTTAATAAGCAAACACAATAATTTACCTATATAGCATATTCTTAACAGTTTTGGACACGTAGACACCTTACGCTATGACCTAAGCTTGAATTCTAAGCTTCAATCCTAGCCTTCAATCCTAAGTTTCAATCCTAAGTTTCAATCCTAAGTTTCAATCCTAAGTTTCAATCCTAAGTTTCAATAATAATGCACGATCTCAGCTTTTGTTTACCATAGGTAGATAAGCTAAGAAAATCGTCAATAGCAATGGGGATATGCTGGAAATCCATCGGATTATCATCATGCTCCAAATCAGGGTCATGAATGTACAAGCAGCTGTCATCAATGTGCGTGATACATACCCAATGCGGAATTTTTTTACCATCAAATTGATAGGTACTGATTAAGCAAATAATCGCCTTATTTGAATCCAGTGCGCCTTTTAATGCATTGATATCTAAATCGCTGTAAACAATCTCGATACCGCGGGCATGAGCTTTACTGACAAACTGCTGATGTACGGTTTGAAGCAAGGCTTTTTTATGCGCTGTTCGCACACCGTCAATGAATGGGACTTGCTGGGTATTTATGATCACTTTTGCCTTGGCACTATATTGCATAGCGGCAAGCGCCAAGCCAATTGGATGCGTTCCGCCGTGCCCGGAGGTCATATAGATGCTTGTGGCTTGTCGCCAGATATCCAGCTCGGTCTCTTGCGATAAGGCAATACCAAAACCTAAGGCCCTAAGCGACATCATTAAAGATGCACACCCACAGGTAAATGGTGTAGTTTGTTGATACCAAGGGAAGTCAGGCAAGCTTGCTAGCGAATGCGCCTGTTTAATGGCTTTTTGCATGCGGATCGCATCGGCGCCATCTTCATAATAAGCGCTGTAAGTACCAAAACGCTTATAACCCAATTTTTCATAAAGCGCGATTGCGTTTGTATTGTTAGTCGCGACTTCTAAACGCATGAATAGTCGTTCGCTGGCGAGCGCGCGCTCCTCTGCATCTAAAACGAGTTTTTTGGCAAGGCCCAAACCCCGCGCATGCTCATCAACAGCAATAGAATACAAGCGAGCGCTGCGCGAGCCTTTTCTCATAATAATGAGTGCATAAGCCAGTAAATTGGATGCAGGCTTGTCGTTTGCTGACTCAAGTGCGCCTGTTTCTTTTTTTACGAGCGCTGTATGGGCGACAGCTTTCTCCGCAACAGCTTTCTCTGCGACAATCAAAAAGGCATTCTGCGCATTGACCCAGTGCCTGAAACGGCGTTTACTTAACCTGTCGTTACTAAAACAAGCATTTTCCAGGTGAAGCAAGGCATCAATATCGTCGATCGATGCCAAGCGAATATGGGGAATAGAAGTATTAAGCTCTACGTTGGGTGAAGTTTTATCTTCAGACGTCATTTTAAATTGTGTTTGCATACTTTTTTTAGCCGCCATCATTGACGAACAACCTTAGCGCCCGCGCGCTTCAAGACGATTCGCAAACTCTTGCATAATGATCATGTACAATTCTTTGCCCAGATACAAATCTTCCACTTTCGATTCAAGGCTCGGATTATCGTTTACTTCTATAACATAAACCTGACCATTACTTTGCTTAACATCCACACCATACAAACCTCTACCCACAATAGCGCTCGCTTTAACCGCTGCATCTAAAACAGGCTTTGGTACCTCAAATGTTGGTAGCGTTTCAAAATCACCCGAAAAATGCTTTTTCGAACTGTGGTTATAAATTTGCCAATGATTTCTGGCCATATAATAGCGACAGGCATAAATGGCGCGACCGTTTAAGACCCCAATTCGCCAATCATACTCGGTATATACAAACTCTTGTATTAATACTAAGGCAGACTGCTTAAGCATATGCTCAAGTTTATCGGTAAGCTGTGATTCATCGTCGACTTTAAATACGCCAATTGAAAATGAGCTTTCAGGCAATTTTAAAACCATGGGAAAGCCAAATTGTGCAATTAAGCGCGCACGCGATTCTTCATCATTTGTTGATACAAAGGCGCTTTTGGGCGCGGGTACTTTGTTGTAGCTAAATGCATCGTGTAAAAAAACTTTATTACAACAACGTAAAATGGATGTGGCATCGTCAATCACCACTAAGCCCTCATTTTGCGCTTTGCGGGCAGCATGGTAAGTATGATGGTCAATAGCCGTGGTTTCGCGAATAAACAGCGCATCGTACTGCGAAATTAAATTAAGCTGCTTAGGCGTAATCAATTCGGCGTGAATACCCACTTGTGCAGCCGCCTTTATAAAGTTTTTAAGCGCCTTTGCATCACTTGGTGGGGTTTTCTCCTCTTCGTTATGCAAAATTGCCATGTCCCAGCGAGCGCGCTTTTTAGGCGATGTTTTACGCCAATTTGTATTGATGAACTGTTGTAAACGCTCAAACAATTTTGATTGTTGAACCTGATCAAGCGCACTTAAGCTAATAAGCTGTACGCTCACCGAAGTCACATTTTGTTCAACTTTTACACTTAATGACAAAACCGGAATCGGAAAACGCTCGAATACATATTTTGCAATACGCTGAACGGGAGCATATTCGGCATGACCAAAATATGCCAAAACCGATTTTGTACTTAATGCTTCTACTTCGCTCGACGTAAGCGATTGGCAAAGATGAGCCGGTAAAGTAATGCTATGGCTGTCGAAGTGCGCGTTGTCACTACGAATAATCAAATCATTGATTGTATTTACACTTGGCAACACGCGATGTTGACGCGCCTCGGCCAGAAGTGAACAGTAATAGCCGCGACTTAAATAAATATCGGTTGCGCATAAATTAATAACGCGCGTTTTCGGCTCCCCTTTTTTGGGGTAGTCAGACAAATATTGCGAAAATTCGATCACCGGCACGCCTAGTTCAGGCAATATGCTGCCCTCAGTCGTAAACTGAGATAAGCTGCTAAGGTCATCTACCACAACAAGCGTGTGGATCATGAAGGTATTCTCCAATTAAAAATCAGGGCGCATGCCATGGTTAAAACAGTGTAGCAGGCACCGCAAAAAAGTGAGCGAAATATAGACACAATTTGCAATTTAGCAAGCGGTTTTTGAGGCGTAAATGAAAATAAATTTTATGCGTAGAGACAAATAAGTCTTCGTTAATATTAACAGCCCAGAAACCCTTATTCCCATTTATCAACCATGAAGCTGTACTCTATTGTTATTGTCCTGTCTAAAGTTCCGACAGCATTATCGGCAAAACTAACAAGGAAAGATAAACGTGAAATTAATCTCTTATGCCATGGAGTAGCCGAATATACAGAATCGAGGTCGGGAGGGCTTATAGTTCTATACCCAGCTTTCAGGACCCCAAGAATTTCTACCTCATATTTTGTATATGTTCTTTCAATAGTGGAAAACAGTAGACGTGTATGAACTTACGAGACTTACAATAGAGAGGCTAAAAACTTAGTAAATGGCACAATGTTTTGCCCGACACTCGCCGCTTCTAAAGCTTGCATATATTCATCTCGTCGTTCGACAGGTACGACCGTCCAAGGGTAACCGCCTGAAGCCATCATTAAATTCATGATGAATCTTCCCATCCTGCCGTTACCATCTAAGTAAGGGTGGATGTAGACGAAAATGAAGTGCCCCAGTACCACTCTGACGGCCGCATTTTCCTCTTCTGCGAGTAAGGCAAAAAACGTCGGCATCATATCGCGAACTGCTTCTTTGCTTGGTGGAGTATGCATAGACTGGCGAATATAAACAGGCCCTAACCGGTAACCAGCCAAGTCTGACTGTTTAATGATACCGGCGGCAACACTTGGGCCAAATAAGGCGAGATACCAATCGCTGTGCGTCTGTTCCAATACATCGCCAGGGTTCTTACCTTCTAAGACTGCTAACACGGCATTTTTAACTTCCTGAAACGCATCCCAGTAGCCTCTAGCTGCCATGGCATCTAAGTGTTTTTTATTTTCGTCTGAGCCTTCAGCTTGCCACTTGCCAGAGCGAACCAGTTCAATCAATTGGCGTGTCACCCGATAGCCTTCAATGGACAGTGAGTGGTAGGCGTCTGTGACGTATTTGTCTTCCACCTCGGCCATGTAGGTTTCAATGTCGATGGCATGATATGGTTGTTCTGGAAAGTACGCGATAATACTTTCACGCATTTGCGCCCACATTAATCGCATGCGATTTACATAGGGCGAGACATCACGACGGCCAAAGCTGACCTGCACTTTTTCTACAAAAGGATCCTCCTGCTGCACTTTTAAATCGGCCGCTTGCATGCCCTTTAAAATATTGTCAGCAATCAGATCCCGGCCAATATTTCTGAAAGCCCCCACTAATCGGCCGGCAATCACGCTATGATTACCGGCAAGTAAAACGGATAGTACGTCAGATGCATCTGTCACCATTGATAAGGCAGTACGCATTTTAATGGGCGCACATTGAAACTGATTCGCCGAACAATAAACAAGTGCAGCCGCTAAGCTATATACATTAAGCCCGTCCAGGTTTTCAATGTGTTCTGTGGCTGGCATGTTCAACCTGACATCAAAAATTGAGGTGTTGTGCAAAAAGGCGGTGGGTTTATTGTTTCCTTTGGGCGAGCGCACGAGCAATTGCTGAGGCACGGTTCTATCGCCGATATGCAGGCTAATTGATTGCTCAGGTGATAGGCACCATGAACGGTCAAACCGTTCTGACAAATAGGCGCCGCAAAAATCCCAGAAAGATGCATACCAAGAAGTACTATCGCCCGGCTTTTCATCAGGCATCACAGGGATGTACCAGCCTCGGATGACTTCGCGAATAAACCCATGCTTCAATAGCCGCTCTCGATGCACTCTGCTGAGTTGCTTTGACTGGATGGCAACAACTCCTGACTCTTGAAGCTGTTGTAATTGCTCAAGCGAATCTGCTAGTTTTTGTGATATGTTATTCATGTTCGCTCCAACTATTACTCGTGATACTGACCAGTTATCAATCCTCACCACTAGGTTTTAGCGTTATATCATTTATAGGTTTTGTTGTCATTTTATTTATAGGTTTTAATGATTTATTGTTTTTAGGCTTTAATGCTCATTAGCTTGAAGAAGGACTTTTAATTACCAAATTATCATCGAACGATCAGGGCTTTTTCGACCTCATTCTTATCGAACAGTTGTGGCAACTGCTCTCAAACAATTTGGTCGAGTCATATGTCCACATTAATTACTAGTTTTCTTACGCGCTTTATTTTTTTAGTTCATGATGCAGCAATGGGCTGAAATTCGGCAAAAGTTATAATGGTAAAAAGGACGCTACACTATAATTAAAACATTATGCTCCAGTCAAAAAAAAGGCCTATGCAAAAGCAATAGGCCCTTTAATCAAATGTGGTTTCAACTACAAGGATGATTCTAGCTGAGGCAATACTTCAAATAGATCACCCACCAAGCCATAGTCAGCCACCTGAAATATCGGCGCTTCTTCATCTTTATTGATAGCGACAATCACTTTAGAGTCTTTCATGCCGGCCAAATGCTGTATCGCACCTGAAATTCCTACTGCAATGTAAAGGTCTGGCGCAACAATTTTACCTGTTTGCCCCACCTGCATATCGTTGGGAACAAAACCAGCGTCAACAGCCGCGCGGGATGCACCAATAGCCGCGCCAAGTTTGTCGGCAATTCCGTTTAAAAGGGCAAAATTTTCACCGTTTTGCATGCCACGCCCACCTGAAATGATCACATCGGCAGCCGTTAATTCCGGGCGCTCAGACTCGGTAAGTTCAGCGTTTAAAAAGCGGGACTTTTCTGATTTAATTGCATTGTCAATCGTTTCAATTTCTGCGTTACCATCATCACTTACCGCATCAAATGCTGATGCACGAACGGTCACAACTTTTACACTGTCGCTGCTTTGAACGGTGGCTATTGCATTACCTGCGTAAATCGGTCTCACAAAAGTGTCGGCCGACTCAACGGCTATAATATCGCTTATTTGCGCTACATCTAATAAGGCTGCCACGCGAGGCATAAAGTTCTTGCCAGTGGTGGTTGCAGCGGCAAATATGTGCGTATAACCTGAAGCAAGGGAAACCACTAAATCAGCGATATTTTCAGGAAGTTGGTGGCCGTACACCGCATCGTTTGCCAATATGACTTTGTTGATGCCGCTAAGCTTTGCGGCCGCCTGAGCTACCGCTTCGCACTGTTGCCCGGCAACTAATACTGTCACGTCGTCACCCACTGCTTTTGCAGCAGTGACCAGTTTATTGGTTTCTGGCTTTAGCACTTCATTATCGTGCTCTGCGTATACAAGAACAGTCATGAGATCACCTTTGCTTCGTTTTTAAGCTTGTCTACAAGCTCTTCTACACTAGCCACTTTAATCCCGCCTTGTCGTTGCGGCGGTGGCGTAACTTTTATAAATTTAACCTTGGAGCTAAGATCTACACCTAAATCCCCGGCTGATTGCACATCAATCGGTTTACGCTTTGCTTTCATAATATTGGGAAGAGAGGCATAACGAGGTTCGTTTAAACGAAGGTCGGTAGTAACCACTGCGGGTAAATCTAATTCAACTGTTTGTAAACCGCCGTCAATTTCACGCGTAACAACCGCTTTGCCATTTTCAATTTTTAACTCTGACGCAAAGGTGCCTTGTGGCATTCCCGTTAGCGCTGCCAGCATTTGTCCGGTTTGATTATTATCTGAATCAATAGACTGCTTGCCTAATATGACTAAATCAGGTGATTCAGCTTCTACCACCTTTTTGAGCAATTTAGCGACTTGCAAAGAATCAAGCGACACGCCTGCTTCGGTTTCAATGTGGATGCCGCGGTCAGCGCCTAATGCCAAGCCGGTTCGAATCTGTTCCTGAACGGCTTTTTCACCAATAGACACTACAACCACTTCGGTAGCGTCGCCTTTTTCTTTTAAACGAATCGCTTCTTCTACCGCAATTTCGCAAAACGGATTGATTGCCATTTTTACGTTATTCAGGTCTACCCCAGAATTATCTGGCTTCACACGCACTTTCACGTTGTAATCAATGGCGCGTTTCACCGGCACTAATACCTTCATATTATCCCCTAGTGACGTTCTATTTATAGATACTCAATCATAAAATTAACTTGAGTATAGCCAGTAATCGCGGATCATGTAGCAAATCCTGCCAAAAATGATGCAGCGATTGATGACCAGTAATGCACTATGTACAAATAGCGCAGATAAATGTTAGTGCGCAATCTATAGAGAGTTGACGTAAACGTCAACCTGCATTACCTTTCACACACTTAGATTTTACAACGTTTTGACATTTTGTAATATTCGTTTAGCGAATACTCCTCTATAAGCTGTCAATTCTAGTGCGCAACTTTGTTCGCACCTTTCGTATGTAATAAAGCAAAACGGAGTCCGTAATGGAAAGAGAAGTGATGGAGTTTGACGTAGTAGTTGTGGGTGCAGGCCCATCAGGATTATCAACTGCCATTAAACTCAAGCAATTAGCTGCCGAAAATGACACAGATATAAATGTATGTGTATTGGAGAAAGGCTCCGAAGTGGGTGCGCACATATTATCAGGTGCTGTTTTTGAGCCCAGAGCGCTTAAAGAACTATTTCCTGATTACAAAGAAAAAGGCGCTCCCTTAGGCGTTGAAGTGAAAGAAGATCACATTTACTTACTAAAAAGCGAGTCATCTTCTACCAAATTACCCAATGCAATCACGCCAAAAACCATGCATAACAATGGCAACTACATACTTTCAATGGCAAATATGTGTCGCTGGCTTTCAGAACAGGCCGAGGGCATGGGTATCGAGATTTACCCGGGCTTTACTGGCAGTGAAATTCACTACGAAGAAGATGGAAGCGTCGGCGGCATTATAACGGGTTCATTAGGTGTAGGCGAGGACGGCACAGAAAAAGACGGCTACGTACCTGGCATGCTATTAAAAGCAAAATACACTGTATTTGCCGAAGGTTGTCGCGGTCATTTGGGCAAATCTTTGATTAAAAAGTTTGCCTTAGATGAAGGTAAGCAAGCTCAGCACTACGCCATTGGTTTTAAAGAAGTGTGGGACATCCATGCCGAGCAGCATCAGGAAGGATTGGTTGTGCATACCGCTGGCTGGCCTTTAGATAAAGCTACTGGCGGAAGCTATCTCTATCATGGCGAAAATAATCAGGTTTACCTTGGTCTTATTGTTGACCTTAATTACGCCAACCCCCACCTGTCGCCCTTTGACGAGTTTCAGCGCCTGAAACACCATCCCATATTTGCAGAAACACTAAAAGGTGGAACTCGCGTGACTTATGGCGCGCGCGCGATTACAAAAGGCGGCTTTCAGTCTTTGCCAAAAATGACCTTCCCGGGCGGACTATTGGTTGGTTGTAACGCTGGTACCCTGAATTTTTCTAAAATCAAAGGTAATCACACGGCAATGAAATCGGGAATGTTGGCTGCTGAAGCGCTATTTACATGTTTGCAAAGTGATGAAAACAAGCAAGGGACGGAGCCAGAGTCTTACACCGAATTGTTCAAAAACTCCTGGCTATATGATGAGCTTTATCGCTCGCGAAATTTTGGCGCAGCCATTCACAAATTTGGCAACTTTTTTGGCGGTGCTTACAACACGCTTGATCAGAACATTTTTGGCGGTAAGTTACTCTTTAGCTTAACCGACAAAACGCCTGACTACGCGACTTTAAAAACCGCTGATGAAATGCCAAAAATTGACTATCCCAAACCAGACGGCGTATTGAGTTTCGACAAACTTTCATCGGTATATTTATCGAATACCAATCATGAAGAAGACCAGCCCTGTCATCTTAAGCTTCTCGATCCGAGTATTCCGATTAGCGTAAATCTACCTAAGTACAATGAACCGGCACAGCGATATTGCCCGGCAGGTGTTTACGAAGTGGTCGAAACGGATGAAGGCGACAAACGTTTTCAAATTAATGCGCAAAATTGTGTGCATTGTAAAACCTGCGATATTAAAGACCCATCACAAAATATACAGTGGGTGGTGCCTGAAGGTGGCGGTGGTCCAAACTATCCGAACATGTAGCGCTTAGAAGCGAGTACTTAAAGAATGCAGATGGAACACGGACTATTTTATCAAACGCATGGTAAGCAAAGCGACAATGAGCCTGCTTTAGTGCTGATACACGGCTTGTTTGGTAATTCTGATAATTTATCGGTTATTCGACGGCATTTTGAGGATTCGCATTTTGTCGTCTCGATTGATTTGCCCGATCATGGCAAATCGGTTCGCAGTCAAAGCTTTAGTTTTGAAGATTATACAAAACGTGTCTGCCTGCTGATTAGTGAATTGAAAATCAAACACTGCGTGCTTATTGGGCACTCTTTAGGAGGTAAGGTCGCTATGCTGGTCGCTAAATCTCTGTCAAATAGTCAGGTTTCGGCTGGCGCTACACAAAACGGGGATAGAGAGAACAAAAACGCGCAAAGCAAAGGCATTCAACCCAAAGAGACTAAGCATTCTTCAGCGTCTGCAATTGTAGATAAACTTATAGTGTTGGACATTGCCCCTGTGCCCTATCCTGCTCGTCATCACAAGGTATTTAAAGGCCTAAAAGCGATAGACCTACAAGCCATTTCCAGTCGCAGTGATGCATCAAACATACTTGCCAATGAGCTTGAAGATAAAGGAACGCAAGCCTTTTTGTTAAAAAGCTTATATCAGGATGATAATGGCGATTGGCAATGGCGATTTAATCTTGAACTCATTATGCGAGATTATGCGCAACTCAGCGATTGGAATGAGAGCGGTTTGGTTTACGATGGGCCTACCTTATTTATGGTTGGCGGCGAATCTAACTACGTAATGCCAGAGCATCAATCCACCATTTTAGCCCAGTTTCCACAGGCTACCGCAAAGGTGGTTCCTGCTGGCCACTGGCTACACGCTCAAAAACCACAGATTGTTAACGCGCTTATCACAAAGTTTTTACGTGGTTAATATTCTATACGCTTTTGTCTATCTAAATCCTGTTTGAAGCGTTGAAATTCGGCATTTTTGCTCAATATTCAAAGTAAATTATGATAGCATCCGCTTCCATATTTATGGTTAAACATGACTGAATGCGTGGGTCGACATCAATTATCAGTTACCCTTTAGGTTATTAGTCATTTAGCTCATTTAGAACTAGGATGCTGGTTAAGATATGTCACCTGAGATGTTTCAACGCGTCGAAGCAATCGCGCTAAATATAGGACTAGTGCTTCTTTTTGCACTCATGTTTTTTGCGGTTCACGATGTACTTAAAAAAAACGACGTGCCCAAAGTCGGTCGTTTTGTAGCTTACGGTGTTCTAGGATTAGGCGCAGCAGGATTTGTGGCAAAAGGCATTATTCAGCTTTTTTGGCAGTCTCAGGGAATATCGTAAACAAATTTATAAATTTTGGAGTAGAACTGAATGGCAAGTGTAGGCCTATTTTTTGGAAGCGATACTGGTAATACAGAACACATTGCTAAAATGATTCAAAAAGAATTAGGTAAGCACCTCATTGAGGTAAAAGACATAGCAAAGAGCACTAAAGAAGAGATTGCTGAGTTTGATTTGCTAATGTTTGGCATACCGACCTGGTACTATGGCGAAGCGCAGTGCGACTGGGATGATTTTTTCCCGGAGCTGGAAGAAATAGATTTTGAAGACAAGCTTGTCGCCATATTTGGTTGTGGTGACCAAGAAGACTATGCTGAATACTTTTTAGACGCCATGGGCATGATACGCGATATTGTGGAACCTAAAGGTGCTATTTTAATTGGTAAATGGCCAACAGAAGGCTACGACTTTGAAGCCTCAAAAGGGATGGCGGATGATGACCATTTTGTTGGTTTGGGAATCGATGAAGACCGTCAGCCAGAACTAACTGAAGAGCGCGTTAAAGCCTGGTGCGCGCAAATAAAAGAAGAGATGTGTCTTTCAGAACTGGAATAAACACACTCTAGTAACGTCAGTCTTTTTTACAAAGATAAATAAGTGCACCCTTGGTTATTGCTTAACCATATGAAATTACTATAATTTATTTTTTGGCGTCTTTCTTGCTGGTTGTGGAGATTCGTGTTGTAAGTACTTTTCACTACAACTGGATATTAATTATCATTATGTCGGCTCTGTAGATGTATTGCTGGAACGCTTAAATAATTTAAAAGAAAGGACGCTCTGCAAATATACGCCACTCGCTTTATGCTTATGCATAACCCAAAGACCGTTTTTACGGTCTTTTTTTTGCTCTTTGATCTGCAACTTGAATTTGTGAACGGCTAATAAAAAGTGCTAATCTGATTTTGTCTTATTTAAAACAGCAAAAAAATACAACAACAAAAACAGGAAACTCCATGAAAATGTCCTTTTCAACGCGTATTAAAAAAGCGTGCTTGCTAGGCTTTGCTGCATCACTTGTTTTGTGCGGCAATGCTCAGGCAAGCCTGTTAATGAAGCCAACCTACCATCCGGATCTGGATTATACGAGTCCGATTTTAGAAGGAAATTACAATAGCGCTGTAACGCATCCTGACGAAATACTGGGATTTGCGGTGGGACAACGCGTTGCTACGCCAGCTCAAATAACTGAGGCTATCAACACATGGAAAGGTCAAAGCGACCGGCTCAAAGTCATTGAATACGCGAAAAGTCACGAAGGCAGACCGCTATTTGCCGTGTTTATTTCCACTGCGCAGAATCTGGCCAAGCTGGATGATATTCAAAGCGATTTAAATGCGCTTGCTGATCCACGAAACACTAGCGATGCCCAGGCTCAGGCCATTATTGACCGAGTGCCTGCGGTGGCGTGGATGGCCTACTCCATTCACGGCAACGAAACATCAGGCGCTGATGCAGCGCTAGCAACGATTTTTCATTTAGCTGCAAGCGAAGATGCTAAAACACAATCGCTTTTAGACGACATGATTGTAGTGGTTGACCCAATGATGAACCCTGATGGTCGAGCTCGCTTTGCCAAATCTTTAGAGCAATATCGCTCCGCTGCGCCGAATGTTGATGATCAATCCCTTTTGCATAGAGGCGACTGGCCATACGGTCGAACCAATCATTATTTATTTGATTTAAATAGAGACTTTTTCTATCTCACACAACCTGAAACAAAGGGTCGCGTTGCTTTAATCAATAAGTGGCGTCCACAGTTGATGATCGATGGACACGAAATGGGGCCGCAAGATACTTATTTAATGGGACCGCCTCGCCAGCCACTTAATTTTAATATTGCGCCAAGTGTACAAAAATGGGCAGTGACATTCTCAAAAGATCAAGGCGCTGCTTTTGATGAAAAAGGCTGGCGCTATTACACCGGAGAATGGTTTGAAAACTGGTATCCGGGTTATTCCAATTATGCTGAATACCGCGGCTCGATGCATATCCTATATGAGCAAGCTCGCATTGCAGAAGATGGCATTAAACGACCAGAAGGCAGCATTCAAACCTACAAAGAATCGGTTCACCTGCAGTATGTGAGCACTTTGGCTAACCTTCATTCCTTGGATAAGTATTCTGATGAGATGTATAAAGACTATTGGCAAGACAGAAAAATGCTTGTTTCAAGCAAAAGTCCATATGCAGATAAAACCTTTATTGTGCTTGCCAATGACAATCATTCTCGCACCCACCTTCTTGCTGAAAAACTGCTTGCTCAGGATATTGAAGTAAAAGTAGCTGATGAAGCGTTTAGCGTGGATGCAATCAATCAGCTTGGCCTGCAGGTTGATGACATACGCGTACCTGAAGGCAGTTTGATAATTGTTAATCGTCAGCCAGAAGCACGCCTTTTAGCGGCAATCATGGAATTTGATGCTGCAATTAAACCTGAAGTCTTACAAGAAGAGCGAGCCAAAGTGCTCAAAGAAGGACGCTCTATCATGTATGACACAACCGCCTGGAACTTGACCATGATGTACGGTCTTGAAGCGGTGCTGGTTAAAGATGAAATTACGAACAACGTCAGTCCCTACACCTTGCCAACAAAAGTGAACAATCAAATTAATGAAAACGCGATTGCTTGGTTTGTGGATGGTGCTGACGATAAATCTGTCGCTTTCGCAGCGCGCTTAATGGAGCAAGGGGTCAATGTAAGAGTTATAGACAAAGCGGCTAAATTTGATGACATTATACTTAACCGCGGCTCAGTAGCTGTCACCATTACAGATAACCGTAAAAATGAGCAACTCGCTTCATTATTAAAGCAAACTGCCGACGAACTTAATCTTACGCTACACGGTGCAACAACGGGCTATGGTGATGGCGTATTGCCCGATTGGGGTGGCGAACACTTTGTGTTACTAACGCAGCCTCAAATTGCGCTGGCTTCACAGGCAGGCACCAGTAGTTACGACCTTGGAACCGTATGGTGGAGCATCGACACTAATTTGGGCATCCGTCACAGCCATCTTGATACAGCCAGTTTAGAGCGAGCCGATCTACGTCGCTATAATACTATCGTGCTTCCATCTCGCTGGAGCATGAATGAAGGCAGTAAGAAAGCACTCGTTGAATGGGTAAAAGATGGCGGCACGCTTATTACTCACGATAATGCCAGCACGATAATGAGCAAAGTAGACGATTTTGCTAAAGTAAAACATATCTCTGACATATTTGAAGAGGCTAAGCAGTTTGATGTGGCTCTGCAACGCAGATTGCTTGCCCAGCAGGACTATACTATCAGCAATACGCTTACACAGTCTGCACTCAATACCGATATTGCCTATCCTTGGGACGATAAGCCAGAAGCGCTTGATGACAAGGCGCTCAAGCTTCGTGATGAGTGGCAGAGTATGTTTATGCCATCGGGAGCAATGCTTGCCGCACATGTCGACCAAGACCACTGGCTAAGTTTTGGTGTCAATGAAGAATTGCCTGTTTTATACCGTGAACAATCGGTATTGATAGCGCCAGAGTCAGCAGAGTCAGTCGTGTCTGTCGGTGTTTATCGCGATAACAAAGATGCAAAATACGAAGAAGCCCTTGGATGGTATTCCATTCCTGATGGCAAAGAAGTGCATGTGCGCATGAGCGGATTAGTTTGGCCTGAAGCCGCGCAACGCGTGGCAAATTCCAGCTATCTCACGCGTGAGAGTATTGGGAAAGGACAATTGATCATGTTTTCCGGTCAGCCAAACTTTAGAGGCGCCGCCCGTGGCACAAATCGTTTGTTACTCAACGCACTAGTTTATGGTGCGGGTTTTGGTACGCAAGCGAATATAGCGCTTTAATATTTTGGCTTTAACATCATAGCTATCTGGGTTTAGTGCGTTGCGGTTGCTTGCATTCTAAATTGCTTAACCGCTTCACTAAGCCCATCCATCTGCACTTCCATTTCATGTGTCGCATCGTTAGAGGCACGCGTGCTATCTGCCGACTCCCGGCTTAATTCCACAATTGTGTTTAGGCGATTTACCACATCATCTAAAAGCGCATCTTGGGTGTGAGTATCCTGAACAATTTGACGATTATAATCGACAAGGCCCTGGATAAGCTTTTTTATCGTTTGCACTTGAGATGTCACTTCGTTCGTTATTTCCACGCCTTTTTGCACTTGCTCTGATCCTGCATTCATTGCAGCTACAGCGCTTCTGGCATCTTGCTGAAGTGAAGCAATCATCTTTTCGATTTCTTCAGTAGAATCGTGGGTGCGAGTTGCCAAAGTGCGCACTTCATCTGCTACGACTGCAAATCCTCTGCCCTGTTCGCCTGCTCTTGCCGCCTCAATTGCAGCATTTAATGCAAGTAAGTTTGTTTGTTCTGCAATGGTCTTTATTACATCCAAAATACTGCCAATTTTGTTACTGTTTTCACCTAAACGATTGACGATTTCAACTGATTGTTTTGCCTGTTGCGACTGTTCATGAACTTGGCGCTTTGATTGCTCAACCAGTGAAACAACGGTTTCACTTTGCCCTATTGCTTCTTCAATCTGTTTGTCGGCCGCTTGAATTTGACTTAAATTTGACTGGCTAGTACGTTTTACTTGCTGCGTATTGTCGCTGGTAGTATCTATTTGTGACTGTTGTTTAGCAACTTGCTCAAGTGAACGATCTCCCATCTCAATGCTTTTCAGCATGACTTTACGTAAGTTTTGCTCTTTGTCGCGAATACTTCCAACGAGTTCTCTTAATCCATTGATGAGCTGATTGACACTTTTTGCAAGCGTTGAGAATTCATCGTTGCCGGCATCTTCAAGTGTTTCGGTTAAATCACCACTGCTTAATACTTTTAGCTTTCGATTTACATAAGATAAGGGTTTTGCGATGCTTCTGGTCGCAATAATTGCTAAGGCAATAGTGGCTATTATTCCAATAAACGAAACACTGAAGCTTTTGATGGTATTGGCTTGAACAGCGCTTAGAATATTTTCTTGCCCTTGCAAAGCAGCCGCATTGGCCTGGTCAGATAACTGCGCCAGATCACTAATTGCTTTTTTAATCTCGTTGTCAGCAGCCGCTTTCTGGCTTGCTGCACTGGCAATCAGATCAAGCTGTGTTCTTTTTAAGTTAAAAGCGCCCTGCTCGCTTAGTAGCGTTTCCTGCATCATCAAATATTGTTCG
This sequence comes from Ningiella ruwaisensis, assembly GCF_004798935.1. GTDB lineage: Bacteria > Pseudomonadota > Gammaproteobacteria > Enterobacterales > Alteromonadaceae > Glaciecola > Glaciecola ruwaisensis. Next base: position 210,345 of record NZ_RAHT01000007.1, read on the forward strand.
TCAAACATTTCAAAGATGCCTTGGTCATCAATGTTTTGTGACACGCGCTTGGCATATTGCGCATCAACCTCAACATTGCTCAAATTATATTCTAAGTTACCAATCGTATTTTCAACACGCTCTCTTTGGGTTGCGCTTTGCAGTTCTTCTATGCTGTTAAGCATCAGGCCCAGTTTGTTATCTATATTTGTGCTCATGCCTATTAAGGTTTCAAGATCGGGCGAATCATCTTCAAGATAAGTGAGGTCAAGCATCAACGCGCTGGCTTCATCAGTGTAATTAAGCGCATCTTGAATTTTTTCAGAGAGGCTTATTGTTGTGGCTATGGCGTTAAACTTAGCCGTAAACATATTTTCGCTGGCAACTAAATAGGCATTGGAATTTAGTTTGATTTGGTCTAGCACATCTTGATTACTGCCAGAAACCAACTGTTCTAAAGCCTGAAGTTCCTCACTGTATTGCGCAAACCCAAGATCAAAACGCTCTTTTAGTAACTCCAGTTGGGCTTTGTCTGCTTCATAAAACGCATTGGTGGTGAGCGTACCCAAACGCAAAATATCCACATTCAGTTTTGATACGACTGCCTGAATAGGCATTTTCTCTTTCGCTACTTTTTCAGCCGAGTGCTTAATATCGGCTAATCCCAAGTAGGACAATAAACTCGTAATAATGAGGAGTAAGGCAAGACTTGTGAAGCCAATTACCATTTTGCGAACAACTGTGAGATGCATAAAAACCACGTCTAAATAAACAATATAGTGTTCACCAATGTAAAACTGATGATTTCTCTTGTTAATTGTTCGGCAAAAGGTGCTAAAACTTGAATTCTTCCTTATAATGTCCGGAAGAATTGCAGAACGTCAGGACGCACATGGACCAAAATAAAGAATTAAAAAAAGCTGGCCTCAAAGTTACGCTCCCACGCCTAAAGATTTTAGAGATCCTTCAAGAACCCAGTAATCAGCATATTAGCGCTGAAGATGTGTATAAGATATTGATTGATCAAGGCGAAGAAATTGGCTTGGCAACGGTCTATCGCGTTTTAAACCAATTCGACGATGCAGGCATACTTAACCGTCACCACTTTGAAGGCGGCAAATCAGTCTTTGAAATTAGCCACAAGGCCCATCACGACCACCTTGTATGCTTAAAGTGCGGCAAAGTGATCGAGTTTGAAGACGATATGATAGAGCGCAGACAAGAAGAAATTGCCGCACAGAACGATATGAAGTTAACCCATCACAGTTTGTATCTTTACGGTGAATGCCAGAAAGAAAACTGTGATGATGATATTGAGTAAGTCAATTTTCGATAAAAGACGACATATTAGGTGCGAGGACTAGTTTCTCAATATCAACACAAAAACTTGTAAGCATTGTAAGCTTGCTGCGCGGCAAGCCACATTGGGCCGGGCTTCCCATCGCCAAGCACTCGTCCATCAATCTTGGTAACCGGCCCTATTTCTTTGCTGCTTGAAGTGATCCACAGCTCATCACAGTCATTAAGTGCGCTTAGCGGCACAATTTGTTCGCGCACATCAAAGCCACCTGCTTTCTCTAGCGCATCCAAAATGATGCGACGCGTAATACCGGGCAGTTTCTGATTATCTAAAGGAGGTGTGTAAATCACATCGTCTTTAACTATAAAAACATTGCATGCTGCGGCCTCTGTGATTTCCTTTTTATCGTTATACAAAATAACTTCGTCGGTTCCCGCATCTTGCCCTTGCTGAAAATGCATCACATTTCCAAGCAAAGACGTAGACTTTATATGGCAGCGCTGCCAGCGCAGATCCTGAGCGCTTGTTACACTAAATGAACGCGCCTTTTCCCGGTCTAAAATTTGGGATGGCGCAATATTAAAAGCATAGGCGAATACGGTAGGACTAATATTGTCTGGATAGGCATGAAAGCGCTTTATATCTGCGCCTCGACTTATATGAATATATATCCCCATATCGGGTGAATCGAATTGTTTAAGCAATTGGGAAATATTGTCTTGCCACTCGTCGAGGTCGGCGCGATAACGAATGCCAATTTCAGACAGACCATTGTTCATGCGCGCTAGGTGTAACTTCAGCCCAACTGGTTTTTGTGCATAACAGGGGATCACTTCGTATATGCCATCACCGAATAAAAACCCCCTGTCCATAGGTGAAATTTTGGCATCTTGCTCTTCAACAAATTTCCCGTTTAGCAGAACTTTTGGCATTTACTTTCTCTCAAATGTTTAGCGCTTAGCGCACCTTTTTAGAACACTTTCTTTTACCTGTAAAGCGAAGCGTATAAACATATGCTGATTATAGGTACTTTGCAGAATGTCACTTTGCACAAAACGAATGCTTGTTCCAGGCTTAAGCTGCGCCAAAATGCCGCGTGAGATAGCATCAACAACGCCAATCACAGGATACCCCCCAATAGTCTGCCGGTCGTTGAGCATCGCCATGAGTTGCCCATCTCCAGCACATTGCACGGCGCCGTTACATAAACCCTGTGACCACAATTGTTTGTCGTTTATTTTTAAACTGTCACCCGCCAGCCTGATCGCCATACGACTGCTTTGCTGTGTAGTTTTAAATTCACTGACAAAAAGCTTGCTGCGTTCAGAGCGATTAAAATTCTGCCATTGATAGCTCGGAAGTAAATGGATGTTAACTGCAGGATCATTTCCATAATGCATGAACGTCTTTTCATCATCACTTGATGCCTGATTCATAATATAAGCAAGATCGTATTGCTGCCAGGCTTTACGATAAGGCATTTTAAAGCGCTTAAAAATGTTTGAGGATAGTACTTCGTCTATTTCATCATCTGACAAAAGCGTTGTCGCAACGTGTTGTTCAGATGATTTAAAGGGTTTGGTATATAGCTCATCGTTGTTTTGAAGCCCCTGACCATCACCATTTAAACCGCCGCTGCCTTCTCTCATCACACTACACACTGAATCAAAAAGAAGTGGCGCATCTATCCCCCCCTGAATCGCAAGATATACGCGCATTCCGCCTAAAACTAATCCTTGTGTTGCTGTGTTTAACGAATGAGCCTGTTCCTGGACATTTTGCCTGCCAATAAGATTTATTAAGTGATCACAAAACAGGTTAGAGCTGGCATTGATTTCTCCTATTTGTTTAATTTCAAGTACATCACCCTTTTTAAGTGCTAACACGCCAAAACGTGCCTCGACAGCTTTTCCGTTTATAAAAATGCTGGCACTAGCGCCCACTACTGATACAACAGCGTTTTGATTAAATTCGCATGCAAAAGGCCCTAAACAAACTTCAATACCAGGAGCATGCAAATCGTTTCCAAGTAGAGCATTTCCAAGCATGTAGGCTCGCCAGTCCATCGCACCTGATGGCGTAAAGCCTTGAGCCATGCTTTGCTTTCGCCCCGCGTCAACTAACTGTGAGTAAAAGCCTTTGTTTTTTATGCTTAAGACGGCTGACTTACTTTTATTATTCGCCTGCCTTTGAGTCGTTTTTGTCGCTGAAGCAAGCTTATTTTGGTGGGCACTTAAGGATTGATGATTATCTGACAGGCGCTTTAAATATTGTTCAATAAAGCGCGTTATGCTAATTGACTTAAATTGAACCTGCTCACCTGCCATGAAATTGACCGAAGCATTATCGCCACCGCTTAGATCTTGCCAGGTGTAGCCTAAAATATGCCATCCGCCCGGCGAGGTTTGTGGATAAATAGCCGTTTGATTATCTGCAATTGCTACCGCACCGGCAGGCACTTTTGTTCGCGGTGAAGATAAACGCGGCATAGTAAGTTTGCTATCAGTTAAACCCATGTAAGCAAAATTAGGCAAAAAGCCAACGGTAAAAACACGATAAGGCTTTGCACAATGTAAATCGATAATGTCTTTGGCACTTAGTTGGGTATGACGCTCAACTGCACTGATGTCGTTTTCGTAGCTTGGCTTGGCAATAGTCGCTAAAGCCGGATCCTTTTTAAATGCGTCCACCATTGCTGCCTGCAGTTCTGGCTCATAACATACCTCGATAACATGGCTTGAAGTGCTATTTGCTTCCTTATGATATGACGTATTGTTTTCGCCAGTATGCCGCGCTTCATCCCCCTTATTTTCGTTACTTGCATTTAGATGGGTGTCAAAATTAAATGCGTCTAAACTATCTTTGCAAAGCGATTTTAAATAGGCTGTTACCGCAAAGTGGTCAACGTTTAACGTAAAGCCAACAAGCAGTGAATCAAAAGAAGGAACCAAATCTGCTAACCAGGCTGGCGGAGAGTTTGCCAAATCTGCGCTTAATTGTTGAACCAGTGCATTTGCTCTTAGCAGATACGCCTGTGATGTTTTGGCATAGGCCTTTTCAAACTCAGGAGTGAGTAGAACCGTCTCTTCGTTAAGCCATTGCAGAATGATTGAAAATGCTTCACCTTGCTCTTTGAGATCTGCGTCTGTCTGATCATTGTTTAGACAAGTTTGAAACAGCCGGAATTTGGTCTCATTTTGTAAACTCAGTGTATTTATCGGGTTTCTTTTTAGTTGCATTTGCACACTTATTATTCATCTGCGATTGCTTGGACTGCTTTTATAAAAGGCATGCGTGAGACCTATTATTCCAACCTAGCTCTTATACGCCTGACTAAGGCCAATGCGCTTGGTGAATCACCATGTACACAAAGCGAGTCTGCCTGTAGCGCAATTACATCGCCATTTTGCGCCACAACCTCGTTTCTTTGTATTAGACCGACAGCTTGCTGATATGCCTCTTCTTCACTCAGCACAGCACCCTCTTCCTGCCGGCTGAGCAGATATCCAGTTTTGGTATATCGTCTATCGGCAAAGGCCTCAAAAATCAACTGAACGCTATGTTTTTTTGCCAATTCTTTATGAAAATCATTGTTAGCCAGCGCTTGAATCATTAAAGGATACTTTTGATGATATTGACTAAGGGCCAACACGACATCTTCAAACACTTGTGCATGTTGCATCATATCGTTATACAAGGCGCCGTGTGGCTTCACGTAATCTAAGGTCACATTTTGACACCTGGCCATCCCCTCTACGATAGCGATTTGTGCATGAAGCATCGGGATAAGATCCAGCGCGGGTATACGCATGCTACGACGTCCAAATCCTTGTAGATCGGGATATGAGGGATGCGCACCCAGACTTACATTATGCGCTTTCACCAAGGCAATAGTTTTAGCCAACACTTTTGGATCCCCTGCGTGATATCCGCAGGCAACATTCGCTTGATCAATAAAAGGCATTATGTCTTCGTCACTTGTTGACTGCCAATGACCAAAACTCTCACCTAGGTCTGCGTTTAGTTTCATCAAGTTAAATACTTCCTCATATCGGATTTGCTATACTGGTCCAAATTATCATAGTTTACAGAAGTACCATATGCTTCAAATTGGAAAAATCAACCGTCTTCGAATTAAAGAAATCAACCCTGCTGGCTGTATTCTGGTTGAAGATAAGCGCATTTCGACCACTAAACACCAGCAAGCTCATGTTAAGCCTGAGCGAGAGGCGCTTGATACAAATCTTGCTAAAAGCCCCTGGGGACCTGTTAATACCAAAAATAAATCAACGATAGAAAATGAAGCATCGGGCTTAGAGGCGGGCTCAATAGATCAGGAAGAGGTTTTTTTAGCGCTTGGCAACACTAATACAAAAAAAGACACAAAGCCATTTGAAGTAGACGATGTAATTTCAGCATTTTTGTTTTACTCAGAAGATAAACAAGTACATGCAAGCCTTACCGAACCACATATCCAAATGGGTGACCTGGCCGCTTTAAGAGTCATTAATATCACGCAAGCAGGCGCCTTTTTAGACTGGGGCTTACCCAGGGATTTATTTGCGCCCAAGCAACATACGCACTCCCAGATTGCTGTTGGCATGCCCGCAGTGGTAAGGCTCGTCCATCATCCTAAAGAACGTAAATTGTTTGCCACCACCAAGATTGAGCAGTATTTAGAAGATGCGCCAAGCCAGTGGGATTACAGCCAGGCAGTTGATCTATTGATTTACAGCGAAACGCCGCTCGGTTTTAAAACCGTGATCAATCAAAAATATGAAGGTTTGCTTTACAAAAGCGATTTGTTTAAGCCTGTTCATATTGGCGATACGCACAAGGGTTTTATCAGTAAAATTCGAGACGATGGAAAAATAGACGTTAGCCTTCAGCGGCACGATAAAATTCAGCGTCAAAGCCTTAATGCGCAAATTCTGGAAGATTTAAAAGCGCACGGCGGGATTTCAAGTCTCACCGATAAAAGCAGTGCAGAAGATATCCGCACGCGATTTAATGTCAGTAAAGGCGCCTATAAAAAAGCCCTGGGACAGTTATACAAGTCGCGTAAAATTACAATCAGTCCAGATTACATAAAACTAAATAAGGAGCAGTAAATGAAAGCAAGCGTATCTTGGGTACCGAGCGAGAACGGACTTGGTTTTAATGGCAAAATGGATAGCGGCGAAACCTTGTATCTAGATGGTAAGGGTGAGGGCTTGTCTCCCATGCAGGCCGTCTTGTTATCGGTAGGCGCCTGCTCTTCAGTTGATGTTGTTGAGATTATGCGAAAGGCGCGACAAGGCATTGAAAGCTGCCATTGTGAATTAAGTGCCGAGCGCGCTGATGAGCCGCCTCGCGTGTTTACGCATATTCGCGCTCACTACGTGGTATCTGGGTCCAATGTGCACGAAAAGCATCTGGCACGAGCGGTAGCACTTTCAAGTGAAAAGTATTGTTCAGTAATGTTGATGCTAAATGAAAAAGTCGATATAAAAACAAGCTATGAAATTCGAGAAACATAAAACGTGTTGAAATAGGTTTATTAAACAGTGCAAAAACCAAACAGCAGCTCTTTTGTTATTACATTCATTATCGCCGCCCTGGCGTTTAGTGGCGGCTATTTGTTGGGAAACAAAAGCGGCAATGAAAACGGCAATAATAGCTTGCTGGAACATGTTGATGACCAAGACAGGCTTCTCGCAAATGACGCTACAAACAACTCCGCTGAGCGAGGAAATACAGGCAAGAAAGCGCATGCATGGGATTTTGCTTCCTTAGGCAGTACCGGTGAAGAAAAGATCACTGGCGCTGACGCAATGAACAATGATAACTCAGATTTGGCGTCCAAAGACGAGCAAAATAATGAAGCTAGCGAAGCTGATAGTCCAGCAGAGATAGATAGCAATGAAGATGTGGTGCTTATGCTCAATGCGCTTTTGGCCTTATCGGAGCCAAATTCTGAAGAAGAAATGCAAATGTTTACGCAAGCCATTGATGAGTTGCGACAAGTGCTTGCCAACTCCCCTTCGCAACTTGCCACCTTAATGGATTATTTGCTTACACTGGATTTTGAATCCAATGCATTTCATTATGCAACATCTATTATTCAAGGCTTACCTGAGCAAAAAGGTTACGAAGCAATGGATAATCTTGCGCTTCAGCTTTCACAATTTAACGACCCAAAATCCCGTCAGCAGTTTATGCATTTAGTACGAAACAGTTATAACTCAACAAATAATCCCGAGATTGTAAATGGCCTGGTGGATATCGCCTTGTATTCAGCACAGCCAATGCAAATGAAAATGGATGCTCTGGATTTGATTATGCCCTATCAGGTAAGTGATGTTGAAAGACAGCAAATTGTCGATTCATTAAATTCCCTTTTGGAAGAAAGAATAAATACTCAGGCAAACACCAATAACAATGACCTACCGATAGATAACGGCGCAAGTTATGAAAGTTATGAAAGTGCAGATGAAAGTCTTCCCTACGGCCTAATTAATCATGTTTTGCGCTTTAGCGACACTCAACAGCGTGAACAATTAGCCAATCGCCTGATCCAGGAAGAAAACGACCTTGAGGCGAGATACAGCATACTGGACGGTATTCATACGGGTGTTATTCCTCGCTCTGGCGAATTAAAAAATAAGCTATTTAGCATCGCAACGGATCCGTCTGATCCACTGCAAGATCAGGCAAAACACGCCTTATTGTACGTATTTGACATCAGCAATCAGGAATACCAAGCTTTACAAAATCAACCCTAATGCGAAGGAAGACTGGCATGAGCAATAAAAACAAACAACAACAGAATCAAACATTGGGTTTTGGTGCGCATTGCATTGATACGCAGCGCAGGCAATTTACTAAAGCAATGATGTATACAGGCGCTGCGCTTGCTATTAGCGCGTGCTCCAGAAGCGACAATTCCTTCTCAAACCCAAACGCAACAACTGCCCATGCCACTGACAGCACTACAAAACCGGAGCTAAAGCTATCTCTGGCCCAGTGGGCACTGCAGCGCGCTCAGTTTGGCGATACCTTTAATAACAATTATGAACAGTGGCAAGCCTGGTTAAAAACCACACCAGAACGCGTGCTTCAAGGTGAGCTTTCTCCTTTGATGTTTCCCGAGTATGTAAAAGAAACCTTTGATATTCACGCCGTTGACTTTGTAAATACCTTTTATTTTGATCAGGTAAACAATGACAGTTACTGGAAGGAATTACGTCAACGCTGCAAAGATAACGAAATTGTGACCAACAATATCATGCTTGATCAGGAAGGCTTTCTTGCCCATAACGAAGTGCAGGCGCGCAAGCAAGCCGTTGAAAACCATATAAAATGGATTGATGTTGCCGCAAAGCTAGGTTGTAACTCAGTGCGTGTTAACACCCACGGCATTGGTGATTGGGACACGCAATTATCTAACGCAATGGAAAGCTGTACTGTGCTTGCAGATTACGCCAAATCGCAGGGACTCATTTTATTGGTCGAAAATCATGGTGGCCTGTCGAGTAACGCCGATTGGCTGGTCTCATTAATGGAGCAGGCAAACCACGATGCCCTTCAGGTGCTGTTAGACTACGATAATTTTAAATGGTCTGAAACGGAAATTTGGCAAACCGAGCAGGTTTATGACCGCTACGAAGGGGTCGAAAAGCTGATGCCTTTTACCAACTGCATTAGTGTAAAAACCTATGATTTTGATAAGCAAGGCAATGAAACAACGATTGATGTTGCTCGCATGGTTAAGATTGCGCAAGCGCATAATTTTGATGGCTATCACAGCGTCGAATATGAAGGACACGGCGGCGATCCGGTCACGGGAATAAAACAAACGCGAGATTTACTAAAACGGGTTTGGTAGTTGAAGGTAGTTGAAGGTAGTTGAAAGTGATTAAAGGCCTGTGGCCGCCAATTGGTTTAGCTTTTACGGCTTCCAAAGTTAGGGCTTCCAAACAGCGACCACGATTTCTATAAGCCTTTACACTGGCTTTGTATGAGCTCTTGACGGCGGCGTTATCTCCAGCGGCATTATCTCAGCGGCATTATCTGCTTACAGCCTGACTAATTCTGCCAGGCGAAAAACATATAACTGAAAATGCATGCCTTGTCAGCGAGAAGACAAGGACTCGCGAAAATTACATGACTCGGAATAACCGGCGGCGAGTCGAACTTGATTTATTTCTACGCAAGCGCGAACGCAATTCCGAGCGTTTAGCATCTAACCACGCTCCTCTATCTACACTTGAGGCCTCGCCTCTACGATTAGTTTCGGTATGGCGATATGCACAAAAGGCTTGGTAAGCTTCCAGATCCAAAGACATGTCACGGATCACCAGTTCAATCATGATGGCGTCATCCAAGTAGCCTAATCCAGGAATATTGTCAGGCACTAAATCGTGGGGCTCGGCAAAATAGGCTAACGACGTAAGTACTTCTAACCTTTCATCTTCAGGCATTTGCCAGTCTTCATCTTGAATTGCTTTTATTAACATTTCTAGCGATACCAAACGTTTGGCCACAAAATCTGGCACGTTGGCATTTTCCATTTCAGCACAAAGTGCCTGAGCACGTTCTATGATTGTTTCTGCCGGTAAGCCTTTCGCTTTATCAACGGCCGTTTGCATCAAGGTTCGAAAGTGTTCTAAATCGCTATCATTAAGTTCAATATTAATATCTAAAGCCATGCTTTATTCCCTTTTCTTAAATTATGCACAGGGTCTTGTGAAGTATTGCCCCTTTCGATCAATTTCTAGCATAAGCTAGTTTTTAAAGCTTTGCACTTTTTTGATCTTTTAAGTCTGCTTTTTTCTTATTTTTTTCCAAAGATGTACCTGAAAGCCTTTTGTTTGATTTAGGATCAGAGTCTGTATTTGCTTCCGGCTCTTTTCCTTCTTGCTCTTTGCCGTCTTGCTCTTTTCCTTCTACCATTTCGTCTAATTCATCGTCATCGGCATCAGCTTCAAAATATTTCTTGTCAATTTGCTTGGTGCTGCTGATACCCAGTTTTTTAAAACTTTCAGCCTGTCGCATCAGATTACCGTTGCCAGTAGATAGTTTATTCATTGCGCCGTCGTAACTGGTTTGAACGGTTTGCAGATTGCGACCTAACTTTTCCATATCAAGCACAAAATTCGCGAATTTGTCGTACATTTTAGCGGCTTTATCCGCAATCGTTTTGGCATTTTGATTCTGATATTCGTATTGCCAAATATTATTGATGGTGCGTAATGCCACTAATAAATTTGTGGGACTCACCAACATAATCTGATTGTCCAGCGCCAGCTTAATTAATTCAGGCTCCTGCTCTACGGCATTTATAAAAGCAGACTCAATGGGAATAAACATCAACACGTAGTCTAAGCTTTTCACACCCGCCAGATCCTGATAATCCTTTTTGCTCAAGCCTTTAATGTGTCCTTTTATGGAAGCAACGTGTTCTTTGAGTGCGCGCAATCGCGCCTCTTTATCAGGTGCATTTACTACGCGTTCATGGGCTACAAGGGACACCTTGGAATCAATGACAATGTCTTTCTCGTTGGGCAAATGAACAACAACATCCGGTTGGTAGCGTTTACCTTCTTCACTTTTAACCGATATTTGGACTTCGTATTCGTGCCCTTTTCTCAGGCCTGATTCACTTAATATGCGCTCTAAGACCAGCTCTCCCCAGTTTCCTTGCTGCTTATTGTCCCCTTTAAGCGCATTGGTTAGAGCGGCGGCCTCTTCAGTAATTTGTTTGTTGAGCTCCTTTAATCCCAAAATTTCGGTTTTCAGTGAAGCACGCTCTTGTCCTTCACGCGTGTATTGCTCCGTAATTTGACGTTTAAAGTCTTCAATTTGCTGCTTGAGCGGACTTAGCAAATGATTTAATCCTGACTCACTTGTTTTGGTGAATTTTTCTGACTTTTGCTCAAAAATTTTATTGGCGAGATTCTCAAACTGCGTATTCAGTTTCGCTTCTGCGTTTTCAAGTAAGCTAAGCTTTTCATCAAAGCCCTTGCGTTCTTGAGCAATACTTGCCTGATTTGCTTCAAATCTTGCCTGAAGCGCAGAATAGTCAGTCTGTAAAGACTCAAAGCGAGCTTTTAATTCACTAAGCTGGGCACGCTGTTCCTCCAACTGCAGATTTTGCTGCTCAGACTCCCCGCGTTTGCGCTCACTTTCATACAGTTTTTGTTGATAAGTACTTAAAGTAGACTCCAGCTTGTTCACTTGTGCATCGTGTTGACTACTTTGAGCGCTTAATTGCAGCTCCAACTGACTATACTGCTGATGCTGCAAGCTAATTTGGTGCTCAAGTTCACTGAGCACTTTCTCATGCTGTTGTTGCTGCTCATATCGCTGAAGCTGATGTCGCTTGCTGATAGACAAAACAACAATGACAGCAACAAGCATACTCACCAGTACGCTTGCCGTGACTAAATAAAAGGGATTTGCTACTAAAAATTCCCAAGCGCTCAATGAAGCCTCTCCTGTTAATGTCCTATAGGTGTCCTGATAAGGGCCTTTGCACTAAAGCCATCTGTGCAAACTGAGCCACTTACTAAAGTAAAAGCCTTATTTAGATAAAGCAGCGTCAAGCTCAGCGATATTAGCTTTCCATATTGCAGGGCCCGTCTCATGTGCGTTCGCGCCACTTGAGTCCACTGCTACCGTCACAGGCATATCTTCCACTTCAAATTCATAAATCGCTTCCATTCCCAAGTCTTCAAAGGCTACCACGCGGGCTTTTTTAATGGCTTTAGAAACCAGGTAGGCTGCGCCACCCACTGCCATAAGATATACCGACTGGTGCTTGGCAATGCTTTTTACCGTTGCAGGACCGCGCTCTGCCTTACCAATGGTGCCAAGTATACCGGTTTTTTCAAGCATCATATCGGTAAACTTGTCCATGCGCGTTGCCGTTGTTGGACCTGCTGGCCCTACTGCTTCGTTGCCCACCGCATCTACTGGCCCCACGTAATAGATAAACTTGCCGTTTAAATCAACACCGTCTGGCAGCCCTTCTCCGTTATCGAACATGGTTTGCAAGCGTTTATGAGCAGCATCCCTTCCTGTCAGCATTTTTCCGCTTAACAGTAAGGTTTCACCAACTTTCCACTCTTTCACGTCTTCTTTTGTCACGGTATCCAAATTAACGCGACGCGTGTTTTCGCCAACTTCCCAGGTAATTTCTGGCCAATCTTCCAGTTTTGGTTGTTTTAACTCGGCTGGCCCCGAACCATCAAGATGAAAGTGAGCATGGCGAGTCGCTGCGCAATTGGGGATCATTGCAACGGGCTTTGAAGCCGCATGCGTTGGTACAGACATAATTTTTACATCTACAACGGTTGTTAAACCACCTAAGCCTTGCGCGCCTATACCTAAAGCATTTACTTTATTGAAAATATCTACGCGCAATTTTTCTTCCGTTGTTTGTGGTCCTCGTGCCAGTAATTCGGGCATATCTACCGGATCCATAAGACTTTCTTTTGCCAGTACCGCTGCTTTTTCCGCGGTACCGCCAATACCAATACCCAGCATACCCGGTGGACACCATCCTGCACCCATGGTTGGAAGCGTTTTTACCACCCACTCTGCGATATCGTCACTTGGATTCAACATGACCATTTTTGATTTATTCTCAGAGCCACCGCCCTTCGCTGCAATCATCACTTCTACTTTATCGCCCGGAACCATATCGATATGCACTACCGCAGGCGTGTTATCCTTGGTATTTTTGCGCGCTCCGGCAGGGTCAGCAACTATAGAAGCCCGTAATGGATTATCAGGGTTGAGGTAAGCCCGACGCGTTCCTTCATCAACCATCTGCTGGATAGTCAAATCGGTTTTATCCCATGTGACGCCCATCCCCACTTTAACAAAACAGGTAACAATCCCCGTATCCTGGCAGATTGGTCGCTTACCTTCTGCCGACATTCTAGAGTTAATAAGAATTTGCGCCATTGCATCTTTTGCCGCCTGGCTTTTTTCTTTGTGATAAGCCTGCTCAACGGCTTGAATATAATCAAGAGGATGATAATAAGAAATAAATTGCAAGGCATCTTCTATGCTATCGATAAAATCTTGTTGGCGAATAGTGGTCATAAAGTCCCCATATAAAAAGGTGTTGTCCGTTTTATTTGCCACGTATACTACAACGTATTGTGACGAAGACCAATGCCGAGAATTGATATGCCATCTCGCTATTTAAATCTGACTGAATTAACAATAACGCGCTCACCTGTGGCAGACGCCGAAAATGCGACAGAAAAAAATGCTTCGTGTATTGACGCTCCAGGTATTGACTCAACAGACATTGACGCACCAGAGATTTTTGCGCAGGTTCAGGCGCTTAACGGTGCCGTATTATTAGATACCTGTAAAAATACCCTTAGCGATGGGCGCTTTGATATTCTAAGTTATTCTCCGCTCTTTACTTATCGATTTAAGCAGCAGAAAGCGAAGATTGATATGGGACAAATCACTGACACAGAAAACGCGCAGAGCATTGATAAGGTAAAACTCGTCCATTCCCCGTTTGAAGATTTAGCCCGTTTACACGATTGGTTTTGTACAGCATTTGCCCTTTCACCTCAATGTCAGTCAAAAACCGATGAGTTGCCCTTTTTAGCCGGTGCTATTGGATTGTTCGCTTACGATATAAATACCCTTACTGACCATATTCAGGATGACGCACCAAATCAGTACGCGTTAGACGATATTGCAGTTGGGTTTTATTCGCGCAGCTTAATCTTCGATAACATAGATAATAAAGTATATTTTGTTCACCCTACTGTGGCGGAAAATCAATACAGGCTGCAAACGCGAAAGTCAGCAAATACACAAAAACCAAAACACACGCCACATTCTCTTGGCAAAGCCGACATCGACTGGCTTGATAGACTCGGCTTGTCTGTTTCAACAGACAAAATAAAGGACAACAAGGTTTCCTGTGAGTTTGCGAAAGCAAAGACTAAATCGCATGTCATCGAGAGCGGCTTTTCGTTAACGAGTGAATGGCAATCGAATATGACTCGGGCGCAATATCATCAAAATATGCAAAAAATTGATGCTTATCTTCGCGCCGGTGACTGTTATCAAGTGAATTTTGCGCAGCGCTTTAGCGCCACTTACACAGGCTCTGAATGGGATGCTTACTTACGCTTAAGAAAAATCAACAAAGCCCCTTTTTCATGCTTTATGCGCTTGAAGAAATCAGTTGTATTAAGCGTATCACCTGAGCGCTTTTTACAGCTTAAAGAGGGCAAAGTGATTACCAAACCTATTAAGGGCACTCGAAAACGAGCTAAAAACGCAGATGAAGATGCAGCGCTTGCCGAGCAATTATTGCATTCAGAAAAAGACCGGGCTGAAAATTTAATGATTGTGGATTTACTCAGAAATGACTTAAGTAAACACTGCAAAGCACACTCGGTTAAAGTACCGCACCTTTTTAAACTGGAGAGTTATCCGGCGGTGCATCATATGGTCAGTACGGTTGTTGGTGAGCTAAAAGATGATTCCAATCCTTTTTTACTTTTATCTGGCGCGTTTCCCGGTGGCTCTATAACAGGCGCACCAAAAGTGAGGGCAATGCAAATCATTCAGGAGTTGGAGCCGGATAAGCGCGCTATTTATTGTGGCAGTATTGGATATGTGGGCATTCGTGACGATATGGATACCAACATTTGCATCCGCACGCTCCTTGCTGAAAATCAGCGCTTGTATTGCTGGGCTGGCGGTGGGATTGTACTTGATTCTGAGGCTGAGGATGAGTACCAGGAATCCTTTCACAAAGTGTCTAAAATATTGCCAAGCCTGGCGGAGACGCGTAGCAAATGGGATGAAAATGAAACAAAAAGCGAAATAAATCATCAAATAAACAAGAGTAAAGTTTAGTTTAAAACAGATATGGAACAAAAGGTAAGCTGAGGTGGATGAAAGAGATTTTTTAGCAGCGTTTAATCAACCCTGGCTAGTAGAGCGCGACGCGGGAGAACCCTTTCCTCAGTCAAAGCGCCCTGCCGCCGTGCTTATTTGTTTAAACCCAACAGACGATGGTTTAAAGGTCATTTTTACTCGGCGCGCTACTCATTTAAAACATCATGCAGGACAAATTAGTTTTCCCGGTGGCAAGGCTGAAAATGACGACATGGGGATTGTGCACACCGCTTACCGTGAGGCGCAAGAAGAAATCGGCATTGCGCCAGAGCATTTGTCGCTGATTGGCCAATTGCCCCCCTACCGCACAATAAGTGGTTTTGCCGTCACGCCCATTGTCGCTAAACATAAACTCGGCGTGAATGTACCTGACGATTTAATCATCGATAAAAATGAAGTAGGTGAGGTATTTGAAGTGCCTCTCGCGTACTTAATGAACAAGAAAAATTATTTTGTTCATCATATCCATCGCGGCGAACTGCATTTTCCGGTGTATTATGTTTATCATGAAAACCACGTTATTTGGGGCGCAACCGCCGGTATGATGGCCCATTTACGTGACCACATCCTGTTTCATACCTAATTCAAGCAGTCAATTAGTTGAACTTGCAACAAATTAATAACAAAACTAATATCTAGGATAAATATATTTCGCTTGTTAAAGCACGTAGCTGTGTGACACTAACAAGCTAATTCGAAATATTTGGTTTATCACCTTTATTCAAGTGACGGTGCGATTTATAGGAGCTTGCATGATCAGCGTATTTGATATGTTTAAAGTGGGCATCGGCCCATCCAGTTCACACACTGTTGGCCCCATGCGCGCTGCTCGACAATTTGGTTTGGATTTACAAGCCGAGGGCCACTTTGACCAGGTAGAGACCATTCGCACAGAGCTATTTGGTTCCTTGGGACAAACCGGGAAAGGACACGGAACGGGTAAAGCCGTCATTTTAGGCCTGCTTGGTTACACACCTGACAATGTTCCAGTGGATCAAGTTGATGCCATGCTTGCGGATGTGGATAAAACCCAAACGCTTTCGTTAATGCAAAAAAAGGATATTGGCTTTCCAAAAGACGGCGCCATTGTATTTCACCGCCGAAAGACCCTTCCGCTACATGCCAATGGTATGACCTTATTTGCAATGAAAAACGATGCGTGCGTTTTTTCTCGTACCTATTATTCCATTGGCGGCGGATTTATTGTTGAAGAATCTGAATTTGAAGCGCAGAAGAAAGAGAAAATCATTGAGCAACAGCAGGATGCCCCCTTTCCCTTTTCTACCGCTGCGGAAATGCTTGCTCACTGCAAGGAAAACAACTTTCGAATCAGTTCGCTCATGCTGAAAAACGAGGCAACCCTGAGATCTGACAAACAAACTCGCGAGCAGTTGGTCACTATCTGGAATGTAATGCAAGAATGCATTAATCGCGGAATTGAGACTGAAGGCGTGTTACCTGGCGGTTTAAAGGTTGCGCGTCGTGCTCCTGCGCTTTATCGTCGTTTGCAAAATGAAAAGAACGACGACCCGATGCAGGTGATGGACTGGGTTAATATGTTTGCCCTGGCAGTTAATGAAGAAAATGCGGCTGGCGGGCGAGTGGTTACCGCACCTACAAATGGAGCGGCCGGCATCATTCCGGCGGTAATGTCCTATTATCATAAATTTATTCGCCCGATGGACGATGATACCGCCTGTCGATTTTTACTGACCGCCGGTGCTATCGCCATACTGTATAAGAAAAATGCCTCAATATCCGGTGCCGAAGTTGGGTGTCAGGGAGAAGTAGGTGTAGCGTGCTCTATGGCCGCCGGTGCGCTTACAGAGATTTTAGGCGGCACTGTTGAATCCGTTGAAAATGCGGCTGAAATTGGCATGGAGCACAATCTTGGTTTAACTTGCGATCCGGTAGGCGGTCTGGTTCAGGTTCCCTGCATTGAGCGCAATGCAATGGGTGCAATTAAAGCGATAAATGCGTCTCGTTTGGCCTTGCGCGGCACCGGCACGCAAAAAGTGTCGCTAGATAAGGTAATCAAAACCATGTGGGATACTGGGAACGACATGAAAACAAAGTATAAAGAGACCGCTCGAGGTGGCTTAGCCGTTAATATTATTGAGTGTTGAACATAAAATAAGCATATCAGGCTTTAGCGAAATGATTTACACCCATCTGACTCTTATAATTCAGGCTATTCTAGATAGTAATTTAATCGCTCTCTCGCTTTGTTAAAGCGTTTGTACAAGATGGGCATTTCTTGTTCACCGTAGGCCGCTTTTGCTCGCCTTTCAGATGCATCAATGGCTTTTAACAAATCCAGACTGGCCTGTTTTCTTGCCATAGGGTCAACACTAGCAACGGTGTTTATCCACACTGGCGAAGTATGAGCAAATGCTCTTACGTGCATGCTTGGCCATTCATCCTCGTTTTTACTCTCAGAGTAGGCTCGTACAGCTATCCAGCCATTTTCAGGAAGATTTATTTTACCTTCATAGTTTGAAGTTGCGCCCGCTTTGGCCGCAGCATGTGTGGCAACAATTTCGCCATTTACAATCACTTCCACATTAGAAAGTGCATTTACACTTGATATATTGATTGAATAAGGCTGCTGTCCAGATGCTACCGTGTCTCCCGGCAGTGAATTATTACCAATAGTAAACTCAATCATCGGACCGGTTGAAAGCACGCTTCGACCTGCTAATGCACTTTGAATTATATTGTCTACTGATGATTCTGAAGTATCTGGCAAACGGACATAAGCACGCCCAGTCCCTACTGCTGGCGTGCGATGAAAATCAATCCACGTATCTGTACCCGACATCGCGACCACCGGTTTGCCAATATTCAAAAACCGGTACCACAACTGTGCAGTTCCAAGCGGACTTGTCCAGGCACATACCAGTTCTAGCCCCATATTGTCCTCTAATACGCCATCGCTCACTAACTCAAGCGGTATCGTTGAGATATTGTCTTCGTTAAAAGGGTCACCATCTGTTGAAACAGGATGTACATAAGTGGCAAAGGCGCCTGTTTGATTTGCATATTCAAACACCAGCGCATTACTGAGGTCTGGATCGCCTAACACTGGGTTGTTGGGGCCAAAAAACCACGGATAAAACGGCTCGCTGACATTGATTAGCCCAAGATGCCCGTGAAAATGCGAGCGTACTTCTTGACCCTGTTGCACCCAAAACGCCGTGTTACCACCCTCTGCTTTACTGATTTTACCAACAATGGCTTGGTCGATTCGACGCTCCCAGCGATTCCAGGACTGAGGGCTCAGCATATGCAAATTCTCTCCCTGCATTTGCAACAGCGCGTCTTCATGACTTGCCCGGTGATGACCATCTCCGTTTAAATGCACGTGAAAATCTGCCGCCAAATATCCATTGGAAACAGCATCCCAGATAGGCTCAGGGGAAAGACTCAGCTCTGTCACTTTTCCTGATTTGACGCTCAGCGTATTTCGAATGACTTGCGTTTGTGGCCCCTGTACGGCCTCTACAGTGTAATTACCCTTTGGAAATCTCAAAGAAAGGCTTTTATCGACATAAAAATAAGGTCTGTCGGTATTTGAATCGATAAAGCTGGCGCCTTCTGGATTGGCAACAGGATGACCATCTTCGCTTGTAATGGATACTCTCATCACTGCCGGGCGTTTATTATCTGAGGCAATTTTAAGATTCAATTGACCCGTGGGTACTTGGTATTTCCATTGCCTTATCTCAACGCGCCGTGCTTCACCGCCATGGGTAGGCATTTTCATCAAAATAAACTGTCGTTTTTCATCTAAAGTCACAAAATAAATTGTATTACCATCTGCACTAAAGCTAGGTGTCAGCGCAAAACTTCCTGGTGGTGTAAGCCGATTTGATACCTCCGGTGACGCAAGATCCATGGTCCAGAGATGGTAGTCGTTATCAAAAGGCGCGCTAAATACAATCAAGGGTAAGCCTGGATGAGTGTCACTACTCAAATGGTAGGTAAGGGTTTGCTGGTGTATAAGGATATCGCTACCGTCGGTCAGATTGCGCATTCTAAGCGCGCGAAGCGGTCCTTCTCCATGCAAATAGACAAAGGCATTTTGTCCTGACAACCATCTTGCATTTCGCTCAACTTGCGTCAATTCACTTAAGGCCTGACTCGTATTCGTCTTAAAATCATAAAGCTGTAAATCAACCGAGCCAGATTGACCACTGCTATAAACTAAGTGCGTATCGGTGCTTGAAAATTCAGGGTCAAGTTCAATAGCTGGCGTATTAATTACTTGTTCAGCGTTATTTTGGAGGTTTTTAACTACAATCGCCGTATCGTCACCGAAATCACGCACAAAGCTGAGTTTAGTGCCATCGTTGGACCAGCGAGGTCGAGAATCAATGCCGGGGCCTTTACCTGACTCTCCATCTGACGCTTGACTCGAATCTTGACCAGAGCCTTGAGTAAGCTGAGTAGCAACACCGGTTTGAAGATCCAGCAGCCAAATCCATCCTTTTGAAGCAAAGGCAAGGTGACGCCCGTCAGGAGATGCGGCAGGGTCAGTAACGCCATGCGAAAAAACCGGAAGTTCATGCTGTTCTAAATAGATATGATGACCAAAGTCATCCAGCTTTGAATACTGATGCGTCCACTGTGCATGAACGCCCGTTTGAAAAATGCTTAGTGTAAAACCTGCAACAATAAAAAAGTAAATACCGTTAATTTTGTTCGCCGTTTTTTTCATGAAGGGCATTCTCTTAGTACACTATTTCACCGGTAAAGTTAATCCTTTAAACATTTTCTCTACCTCATCGTTGTTCTTTTGCATCATAGCTCGCTCAACAACGTCTTTCGTCAAATGTGGTGCAAAACGCTCAATAAATTCGTACATATAACTACGTAAAAATGAGCCTTTTCGAAAGCCTATTTTGGTGGTGCTGTAATCAAATAGATGGCTGGCATCAATTTTGACCAAATCGGCATCAAGTTTTTCATGAATAGCCATTGAAGCTATAACGCCAACTCCAACCCCTAATCTTACGTAGGTTTTTATTACGTCTGCATCTGTTGCGGTAAACACGATTTTAGGCTCAAGCCCTGCTTTTGAAAATGCTCTATCCAATTCTGAGCGCCCGGTAAAACCAAACACATAAGTCACCAAACTGTATTTGGCGATATCTTCAATGGTGATGGATGTCTTTTTTGCCAAAGGATGCGCTTTATTAACAATCACTGAACGATTCCAGTGATAACACGGCAACATAACCAAATCGTTATACAAATGAAGTGATTCGGTAGCAATTGCAAAATCGGCTTCACCTTTTGCCGCCAAATCACTAATTTGTGAGGGTGTTCCCTGATGCATATGTAGCGACACCCGCGGATATTTTGACATAAATCCCTGGATCACATCGGGCAAGGCATAGCGCGCCTGAGTGTGAGTCGTTGCAATATTCAGCTTACCCTGATCTGGCAAGGTATGTTCACGTGCTACCGCCTTTATGCTTTCAACTTTTGCCAGGATCTCACGCGAGATATTAATGACTTCTTTACCCGCTTCTGTGACGTGCGTTAAATGTTTTCCGCTTCTTCCAAATATTTGAATGCCGAGTTCATCTTCTAACATTCTGACTTGCTTGCTGATACCTGGCTGTGAGGTGTAGAGGTTTTCAGCAGTAGCTGAAACGTTCAAGTTGTTGTTTAACACTTCAACGATGTAGCGGAGTTGTTGCAGTTTCATTTAAGGCCTTAGCAAATTTAGCGTGTTTTTTTACCGTTAGGTTTATTGCGTAGTTTTACTTCTCTTGGACTTAAGCTAATGGCAGAACGGCCGATAAGTCTTATGTAAATTTAGTGAGATTTGTTTGGGCAATCTAACTTAAGTGCATAAGAAACCGTATTTCCAAGGCTTTTGCAAGTACTTTTAACGCTTACTTCAAGATAATTTTACTCAACATGGATAAAGCAAGTGACAGATATTCAATTGCAACAGACTAAACACAGCTCAGCGCAGACAAAAGCGCAGACAAAAGAAATGGTCGATTTTTCGTCGGTCATTGCTGTGGCTATTCACGATATGAAAAACTCGCTTAGCTTGCTCATGCAAAGTATTGAACAAATGTCTGATGTGATCCCCAAAGAAGTGACACAGGCTCATAATAGTCTTAACAGCGTGCATTATGAAGCCAACAGGATGAACACAACTTTGGTGCAAGTACTGTCACTCTATCGCGCTGAATTAAACGCCCTACCCGTCAATATCGACGAAGTATTTATTGCTGAGCTTTTTGACGAAATCGTAGAAACCAACGCCATTTATACCAAACAGCAAAACATTAAAGTGAATTTATCTGTGGATGAAGACCTCTCCTGGTACTTAGACAGAGAACTGATTTATCTACTTTTGCACGATGTGTTAATTAACGCTGTGCGTTATGGCTGTAAAAACATTTCGATTACAGCAGATGTACGTGACGATTATCTGGTGGTAAAAGTGGAAGATGATGGTCCCGGATATCCAGATAGCATGCTGGCCATGTCAAGCAAAGTACTTGACCAACATTGTATCAGTGAAGGTAGAACCGGCTTGGGCCTCTTTTTTGCTCGCCTGATGGCACAAACCCATAAAAACGGTGGTAAGCGCGGAAGTATCGAACTTGCCAACAGCAAAGATACAGGCGGCAGCATTTTTACGCTGCGACTTCCTTAATCGAAATGACTCATTTGGAAGTGGCCGGACTATTATGAATCAGACTTATATCATTATCATCATACTCATCGCAGCATTAATTGTAGCGGGCATTGCCGCAAGTGCGGTACAGCAGCACAACGAACGAAAGGCCGCCAAAAAACGCGAAGAAATTAACAAATATCGCACCATCCTGGACGAAAGTGAGATGGCGCACAGCGCAGCTACCAAAATGCCTCTTTCAAAGCGATTAATATTAATTATTCGCAAACGATCTTTGGAAGCGCTAATAGAAATTTATGAACAAAATCCAAGCCCAGACTTAAAAGGCAAAGTGGAGGAATTGCAAAAAGCAGTCAAAGAAATCAATCCTGACGAGCCCATGCCTGATCAATCTGCCTTTGTGTTGCCAAAGTCAGATAAAATCATAATTAAATACATTCAGGCCGTTAAAAAAATTCGCGTGATATTAAGAAGCGAGTTTAAAAAAGGCAATATTCCTGCTGATGTCTACCAGGCTGAAGACTCGGCTATTGAAAAGTTACAATTACGAGTGAATATCGAAACGCTTCACAAACGCGCCAATGACGCCGTTACAAATAAAATGCAGGGTTCTGCCAGACAGTATCTTGAAAAGGCACTGGCAGCATTGGCAAAACATAAACCTCAGTTTGAGTACACCACCAATAAAACGCGCGAATTACAAGACATGCTCATGAACTTGGAGAGTGTGGTTAAAGACCGAAATGTGCAACACATCCTGGATGAAAAAGCGAAAGAAAAAGAAGACATCGAAGAGCTGTTTGCACCCAAGAAAAAATGGTAAGTCTTTTCAATTAAGTTCAGATACTTACACTATCCCAAAGCTCTAGAGCTGCGCTTGAAAGCCGCGTATTTGCATTAGCAATAACGCCAACTTGTTTACTCAGCGTAGGGCTTGAAAGTGGAGCGCAAATTAAACCTTTAGCCTGCATCTGCTGATTGCAAAGCTGCGGAACAATTGCCCATCCTAAACCCGATTTTACGAGCTGACCTAATGTTCCCAATTGAGAGGCTTCTGCCACTAAATCATACGCAATGTTTTCTTTTGCAAATGCATCGTCTACCCATTTTCTGATAGACGAACCTTTGTTCATGGCAACCATTGGCTTTGACTGCAAATCGCTCAATTGAAACATACTTTTATGATTTGTTTTTGTTAACTCACCAGCGGGCATAAGCACACAAAAATCGTCTTGCATGAGAGCTTTGAATCGCAGACCTTGCTGCGACTCAGGCTCAAAAATAAAGCCTAAGTCGGCCCGATTCGCCTTTACCGCATCAATCACCTGCTCCATAACAACATCGAGCACACGAATCGCTATATTCGGATAATCTGCGTGATAGCGGCGTAAGATATCGGCAAGAGGACCTTCTGCAAAAGATGGCATGGCCGCCACCGTCAAACGCCCTTTTTGTACGCTAAACAAATCCTTTACATCATTCATGGCGCCATCCCAGTCAGCCAATAAACGTTTAGCAACGGGTAAAAATGCCTGGCCCTCAGGAGTGAGCGATACCTTTCGAGTTGAACGGGCGAATAAAAGCCCACCAAGCTGCGACTCCAAATTTTTAATTGAAGTAGACAAGGCAGGCTGAGACAAGTAAAGCTTTTCAGCAGCCTCAGCGAATGTGCTTGATTGCGCTACGCTAACAAAAGCCAGCAGGTTTTTATGTGATACAGACATGGTTACCTTTGCCTAGTGATTTCTTCCGCTATTAATAAATTATTTTTATCAATTT
>NZ_RAHT01000008.1 GCF_004798935.1 Ningiella ruwaisensis
ATTTTTATCAATTTTAATATTAATTTAATTTTACATAAGTTAACAAGTCGTAAATACTTATACGCATGCAATTAAATAGGAGCATTCAATGGCAGGTTTTGACAAAGTTGTGTCGAGTTATGAAGAGGCCATGCAAGGTCTTGAAGATAACATGACGGTAATTGCAGGCGGCTTCGGCTTATGTGGCATTCCGGAAGGGCTAATCGCGCAAATTAAACGCATGGGGACAAAAGGTCTTACCGTTGTATCAAACAACTGCGGTGTAGATGGTTTTGGATTGGGTCTCTTGTTAGAAGATAAGCAGATTAAAAAAATGGTGTCTTCTTATGTGGGTGAAAACGCCTTGTTTGAAAAGCAGCTTCTTAATGGCGAGCTGGAAGTAGAACTTACTCCGCAAGGCACACTGGCCGAAAAAATGCGCGCAGGTGGTGCAGGTATCCCTGCGTTTTACACCGCTACCGGCTACGGAACGCCCGTTGGCGAAGGCAAAGAAGTAAAAGAATTCAATGGTCGCCCTTACATATTGGAAGAAAGCATTACCGGTGATTTTGCTATTGTTAAAGCTTGGAAAGCAGACCGCTATGGTAACTGCATTTACCGCCACACTGCCATGAACTTTAATCCTATGGCAGCAACCGCCGGTAAAATTACCGTGGTTGAAGTAGAAGAAATTGTCGAGCCAGGTGAATTGGAGCCAAGCGCCATTCATACTCCCGGTATTTATGTTGATCGTGTTATAAAAGGCAGTTTTGAAAAACGTATAGAGCGTAAAGTATTAGCGAAGGAGGCAAACTAATGGCGTTAAGTAGAGACCAAATCGCAATGCGTGTTGCGCAAGAATTTAAAGATGGTGATTACGTTAATCTTGGCATTGGTATTCCAACACTTGCGGCGAATTACGTACCAAAAGGTATTAGCGTGATGCTTCAATCTGAAAACGGACTTTTGGGTATGGGACCCTACCCTAGCGAAGAACAAGTTGATGCAGATATGATCAACGCGGGCAAAGAAACCGTCACCGCAAGCACAGGTGCCTCTATTTTTAATTCTGCTGAAAGCTTTGCCATGATCCGCGGCGGACATGTTGACTTTACTGTGTTAGGCGCATTTGAAGTTGATGTGAACGGTAATATCGCCTCGTGGATGATCCCGGGAAAATTGGTAAAAGGCATGGGTGGCGCAATGGACTTGGTGGCCGGTGCAAAAAACATCATTGTGACAATGACTCATGCTGATAAGCACGGTAATTCCAAGCTTTTGTCTGAATGTACCCTGCCATTAACGGGCGTAAATTGTATCACCCGTATTATTACTGACCTTGCCGTGTTAGAAGTAAAAGACGGTGCCTATCATCTGCAAGAACGAGCGCCCGGCGTTACGGTGGAAGAAATTCGCGAAAAAACTGCCGGAAAACTGGTTGTTGAAGGTGATATTCCCGAAATGCAGGTCAATTAGGTCCACTTGGAGCTTTGCTCTTGTAAAAGAAAATGCGCTTCTTCTAAATTTAACGTTTAGTGGAAGCGCTATAAACGATATACTTGCGTCAATGACTAAATTAAAGCGTGTAGTTCTCACTATATGTTTTCTGGCACGGGCGCTACTTTGCAATTCACTGACCTCTCATTAGACAATCGACTCCAACGAGCCATCGCCACACTTCAGTTGAGCGAAGCCACTGAGGTACAAAAACAAGCGATTCCAAGAGCAATGCTGGGCAAAGACATTCTTGTCGCATCTAAAACAGGCTCAGGAAAAACCTTTGCTTTTTTGATCCCCGCTTTTAATCGTTTACTTACGCAAAAAGCGCTGTCTAAAAGAGACCCGAGAGCACTCATTCTTGCGCCTACAAGAGAGTTGGCGAAACAAGTGTTTAGCGTGGCCAAGCAGCTTGCCTCATCATTGAATATCAAATGCACACTTGTGGTAGGCGGAGAGAACTATAACGACCAAGCAAAAATGCTAAAAAAAGATCCTCACATTGTGGTCGGCACCGCTGGCCGGATTTTTGATCACCTTGAAGCAAAACATCTGTTCCTAAATGGTTTGGAACTGCTTATATTAGATGAAGCAGACCGGATGCTTGAGCTTGGGTTTGAAGAAGCGCTGAAGCGAATTCACCAAAGTGCCGATCACCGCAAGCGACAAACCATGATGTTTTCAGCCACAGCAGACAGCGCACAAGTAAATAGTTTAACGTCCCTCTTGCTCAAATCACCAGATACTATTTTTATTGATAAAGTGGCAACACCACATGCAGATATAAAACAACGCTTTTATTTAGCAGATGGGGTTGAGCATAAAAATATCCTTTTAAACCACTTGCTGAACATTGAAGGAAGAGAACAGGCCCTTGTTTTCACGGCGACCCGTGAAGATAGCGAGCGGCTTGCAAAACACTTGCAGCAACAAGGTATTGATGCGGCATTTTTGCACGGTGACCTGTTGCAGAATCAGCGCTCCGCCATTATCAACGACTTCAGCCGTGGCAAAATAGCCGCATTGGTGACAACCGACCTGGCATCTCGTGGCTTGGATATTGCCAATGTCGCCCTCGTCATTAACTACGATTTACCAAAATTTGCTGATGAATACGTTCACAGAATTGGCCGCACTGGTCGCGCTGGCAGTAAAGGTATGGCGCTGTCACTTGTTGGCAGAAAAGACTGGCAGAGCTTTTTGCTCATTCAGACTCGACTTGAAACCCGTTTTGAGTTTGCCGTCTTAGATGGCTTTGAGGCAAAGTTTAAGGGTATGGGAAGCAAACCAAGGAACTGGCAAAAAAAGCCGTCAGGATCAGCCTCAACAAAATTAAAGAAACCGACTCATAAAGCAATACAGAAAAAACGCTTTGATCCGCTTTCTTCTGAAGAAACCGGTTTTATCCCTGTCAAACGTAAGCCTTTGAAAGAAAACGATACCTCAAACGATAACAGCTCAGAAAGTGATAGTAACTAGTACGTATTTGTAAAAACGGGAGAAGGCGTTTTAAGCTATGCTGAACGATAAGCTTAAACGATCAGCTTAGACAATCGTGTTTAATTAATATCTTCACGCAGTAGTAAAACTAACAAAAATACAAAAGCAAAAGGCGGGAAAAACCCAGATAAAAAGCCCAGAAAGGTCGCTACAAAAGGACGCTTGCTTTTGCGTCGCCCCAAAAAATAGCCAATCAGTGCCATAATAAGCGATAAGCCAAGTAAATAAGGAACAAGCGCATTTAGTTCAAAGTTCATAAGCCAATCTCCTTAAGCAGGTTCTTCTTATTTAGCATTTTTAATATTTTCCAATGTATGTTGCATATTTTCGTAACCGTTCAATACATTTCATCGAATTTACCAAAATATAAATTTATTAGATTTTGGCCAATTTAATCTAAATTTCGGTACAAATAACTACAACCAAAAGCGTATATGGAAAATATTAAAAAAAGCGCCGTTTGGCGCTTTTAGAATCATTTAATGCATTTTATGGAAGTTGCTGCTTAGTATTCCCACCAGCATTCTTGCCACCACGCTAAAAACTCTTCAAAGTCGATATAGCCATCGCCATTACCATCAATTAGATCAAAGCCCTCTTGGACATGATTGATCTTGGTTTTAGGCGATAAAATCGTCAACAATTCTATAAATTCCTGAAGATCGATTTGGCCGTTTTGGTCTCTGTCAAAAAAATCGAAATCTTTTCTGATCTCAGCGATCTGCTCGTCGGTCATTTTGCTGACCGCAGGCGTTTGTGAATCACTCATGGGCAATCCCTGTTTGTGAAATGTTAGGGTCAGTTTACTCTGATAAAGCTTGCGCTGTCCAGGGAAAAACCTGATGATTTTGTCTATTGCTGTTGTTGCTGTTTTTCCAGTGCCCGCCTGCGCTGCGCTTGGGCTTTTTCTTCACGTTTCTGACGCATTAGATCACGCGCTTCTGTGCCCACATGCTCTTGCTGACGAGCTTTTGCCAGCTGTACCTGTTTTTCGCGCTCTCTGAATCGCGCCAATTGCTCTTCTGTGTGAGTTCCATAGCATTTAGGACAAGTAACGCCCGCTTCGTACATAGGACTTTGTTTATCTTCTTCGGTAATTGGTAAGCGACAGCCATAGCACTGGTCGTATTCGCTTTTTTGCAGTGCATGATTCACTGCAACGCGATTGTCAAATACAAAGCAGTCACCTTCCCAAAGGGAGTTTTCTTCAGGCACATCCTCAAGGTATTGTAGTATTCCGCCCTCTAAATGATATACCTCTTCAAAGCCCTGCTCTTTCAAATAAGCGGTAGACTTTTCGCAGCGGATCCCGCCGGTGCAAAACATCGCGACTTTTTTATGTTTTGCTGGATCCAGTTCCTTTGCCACATACTCAGGAAATTCACGAAATGATTCTGTCTTTGGATTTATCGCACGTTTAAAGGTCCCGATTTCTACTTCGTAGTCATTTCGGGTATCAATAAGCGTCACTTCAGGATCAGAAATCAAGGCATTCCAGTCGGCGGGCTTTACATAAGTACCAACAGTTCGGCGAGGATCAATACCCTCAACCCCCATGGTGACAATTTCTTTTTTGAGTTTGACTTTTGTGCGGTAAAACGGCTGTTCATCGTGCCAACTCTTTTTAAATGAAATTGGCGCTATCCGGCTATCTTTATTCAAGTAAGCCAGTAATTCTTCGACGGATGATTCTGAGCCTGAAACGGTGCCATTTAGCCCTTCGTTTGCAAGTAGGATGGTCCCTTTGATACTGCGGGATTCCATAAACTCGCGAAGTGGCGTTCTCATTTCTTTATAATTTTTCAGCGTAACGAACTTGTATAGCGCACACACCAAATACTGTTTCATTCTATTTTCCTTTGCTAGTTGGAACGTAAAACCAATGCAAATTGCATAACGACTTTTAAAACGGCGGCGAGACTAGCACACTCTGACGTATTTTTCGAATAAAAAGCAGCTTAGCAGTGTGTGTTCTCTGCTGTATGAGCAGTGGGCGTATAAGCAGTGGAAGCTTGAATAAGCTCGTATAACAAGGTGTTATCTTCTTTAAATGCTGCAGTAACAGAGCGATGCCCTAGATTATTATCACTCCAATGCTCATTGATACCCTCACTATCGTCGTGCAGCGAGCGTTCTATTTCTTTTTGGCAATGATGAGGACAATTGGCGATTATGTCGTCACTCAAACGCTGTGCATCATTGTGTAAGGATAGTGCAATGGGAGCAGCATTATTTATCCAGCGTAAATAAGTGCTTTTTAGCTCATTTGTTGAAGAGTTAGCGTCTGAAGTATTCGTATTCAACACAGCATTAATTTTGGCAAGTTGCGCAAAATCATTGGGCTCGGCCTTTTGATGATAATGCTCGAGGGTATCGTCAATTATACCTTGTAGAGCATGAGGGAATGGTCTTTCTCTGAACGCTTGGATAGGATCACGCTCGTGCTCCATGGCTTTTAAATATTGTGTTTCAAGCAACATCGCAGCAAACAATTGAAAGGATGCGCGTTTATCGCCGCCGCTTTGATTCACACCGCTTTTATTTTCATTATGCAATGTTTGCGCGTTCGCAGCTAAATGCAGACTTTCATTTAGTCGCGCTTGAGACGCGAGGTATTCATTTATATTCATGTATCTTGTATTTAGTCGCCTGAAGCAAATTCGTGATTGTAATATTTATAAAAACACATCGTTTTATCGCGTATGTTCAAATGTTAATCAACCAACATGGCTTTGTATCGGCAAGGGGCAAAAAGCCTCAAGCCTTTCTTTAAAAGGGCGATATTAAACATAGCAGGCCTAATGCTTAACCGTATGAGAGTGCAGTTCATATCACCATGGAAAAATTAGATTATTCAGATAAGCGATGTCTGGTTGTAGAGGATCGTAAACCTTTTATGATGCTCCTGCGTGGCTTGCTGAATGCCTTAGGCGCAAAAAAAGTGGATACAGAATTATCGGCTGAAGCAGGTATAAAAGCATGTAAGAGCAAAAAATACGATATTGTAATAAGCGATTTGCATTTAGGTACCAATCGCAAAAACGGATTTGAGTTTTTAGAAGAAATACGTAAAACCAAACTGGTTAAACCCACTACCGTATTTATTATGATTAGCGGCGACAGCCAGCGAGGTATTGTGCTCGGTTCGCTTGAAAAACAGCCTGACGACTATCTTATCAAACCCTTTTCACAGGCACAGCTAAATTCGCGTATCACTCGCGCTACACAAAGGCGCACAACACTTGCTGCCTTGTATAGCCAAATTGACCACGGAAAATATAAACTTGCCATTGAAACGGCAAAGCACTTTCTGGAGACTGAGCCGCGATACACCAGCCATTTACTCAAATATCTTGTAAAGCTTTACTGGAAATTAGAGCAATACGATTCGGCTGAACGTCTTTTGAATCAAATACTCGAAGAACGCGCTCTGCATTGGGCTGTATGCTGCATGGCTAAAACCAATTTGCTTCAGAAAAAGTTTGATAAAGCGGTTGAACTGGCAAAACGCGTTATTGAGAGCTCGTCAAATACTGTAGAAGCCTACGACATTATTGCTGATGCATACTTGCAAGATAATAAAAAGCCAGAAGCGCTTAAATATATACTTGAAGCTCTGGAGCTCTCCCCACTTTCAATCGACCGGCATTTTAGAGTGTGCGAGATAGCCCGTGAAAACAAGCACTATGAACTGGCTATGCAAAGTGCAAAATCCATATTTGAATTGTCACAGCGCTCTGTACACAAGAATGTGAATCATGTGTGCGGCTATATTCGCTCGATACTCGATATTGCTGCAAACGCTGAAAACAAAAGCGTGCGAAATCGCTTTTTGCAAGACACCATGCTAACGATGCAGCGACTGCAAACAACGGAATCGATGTTTGATAATCCAGATGACTTTGATTTTGATATCTTCTCACAAGTCATTCAGTCGCGAATGCTATTTATTGAAGGCAAACAGTCTGAAGCAAAAAAACAATTTGAAGAAACGCAAATCCTTATTGAGCGTAATTTTTCTGACTATCCGGTTGCCATGGCACCCGACTCACTTAAATTAATGATTGATTTAGGGGATTTTGAGGAGGCAAGTAAACTGGTTAAGATTATTCAGGCCAACAAAGAAAAGGTCGATCAATCCATACTTTATCTTGTGGAAAGTGAGCTCGCTAATGCATCAGACACGCGTCAAGCCTATATAAAACACAACAAGAAAGGCGTTAGCTTGTATAGTAAAGGTAGCTACGGTGAAGCGTATGAAGAGTTCACAGCAGCAAAAGCCGTTTGCCCTTTAAATATCAACGTGAATTTAAATCTCTTACAATGTTTGGTCAAACTCATAGAAAAAACCAACAAACCTGAAGGTCAGCATATTAAACAGTCTCGTGAGCTGTACCGCTTTATTAAAGACATGCCCTTAAAAGACGTGCATAAGACAAAGTTTACCAATATGAGAGAAGATGTTGAAAAAATCATTGGCTAAACCTACAAAGGTTTAGCGGTTTTTCGTCCGATAGAAGCAAGCATTGCACCTCCCATAATCATCAAGGCGCCCAAATAAGCCAGCATGTCCATTTGCGCATCAATAAAAATGTCTGGCGCAATTTCAATGGCTAATTTATTACTCACGTAAGTAAAAACAGGCGCAATCGTAATGACTGCACTGACCTTTGACGTGTCCCAAATATGCATCGCTTTCGTGAAAGCTCCGTATCCTATAACGGTATTTAGGCAACAAAAAAGCAAGGCGAATATCTGCCAATCTGATAGCGTCAGCAAAGATGCAAAGTCTGTAAAAGGTAAAAGCAAAAAACTGCCGAGGATGTAAATAAGCAAAGTCAATTGCGCACTCGTAAAGCTCATCAATAGCTTTTTTTGCGTTAAGGCATAAGCAGCCCAGGCAATAGCCGACAGCACAACCAAAAATACGCCTTCAATTGATTCTACCGCTGAGCTCAATATTACGGGGATACGCTGATTGAAAAACAGCCCCATCCCCACAAAAAGCACAATTGCGCCAAAAAACTGCAAGCGCGAAAAACTTTCTTTATAAAACACTACCCCGCCTATCATCAATATCAAAGGAGCCAGTTGCAGAATCAGCTGCACCGTAGCGGGACTCACATAGGCTAAAGCAATAACATTGGTAACGTAGTTAATGAGCAAAACAAAGGTACTGAGAAAAAGCACAATCCATATCGCCCCAGTTGCTTGTCTAGCATGCGGAAGCGCGCGAGACAGCGCAAGTGAAGCCAACACAAATAGCGCGGCAAATATGAAGCGAGACGCTGTGATCGTATAAGCATCCGTATGGCTTAGCAGCACTTTTAAAAAAACAGGAAGAACACCCCACATAAGTGCAGTAGTTAGTGCCAATAAAAAGCCCATCATAGATGGGCTTAAGGAAGATTTCATCACGTGTTAATTCAACTAGTTAGCCAATTCTGTAATATCATCTCGCAAGCTATCAATTTCTTCAATTAAATGTTGACGCTGTTTTTCAGTACTTAAGCTGAAAATAGTCAAAAGGTATTGTTTACTCGCACTTTCATTTCTGGCGCTTACTGCCTGCATTTCGTCACTACGAAAACGCTCAGGGTCGGTCAATAATTCTGCCAGCCTTGATGTGAACTCCTCGCCACGCCCTGCTTGACTAAACACTTTTCTAAGCGCCTGCTGATAATTGCGTTTATATTCCAGCCAGTATTGAGATGTGGAACTGAAGTTGCCATAACTGTTTTCAACGAAGGTTTCCTGTTCATCGGTCAGGTTTCCTAGCCATTTTTCAAGATTATCTTCGTTACGATCAAGCCAATCCGCCTTTTTGCGTTTTTCGCTACGTTTGGCACGCTCCTCTCGTTCTTCTTCATCTTCGAGGTTTTCTTTTTCAAGCGCGGCAAATAAATACACAACTTGTTCATCAGACAGTGTGGTGGCAAGCTGCGCTAAATCGGGCGCGATGTGCGCTCGAAACCGTGTCCAGTGCTCTCTTGCTTTTTCCTGATGATAATCCATTTGCGCAATACTGATGTTTTGTGACGCAATATCTGCTTTTAACTCTTCCAAATGCGCCAGATACAAAGGCAACTCTGAGCGCTTGTGCCAGCTAAGCCACTGCTCTAAATAAGTATCGAACTGCTGTTCCTGTGCTTTTGTCATATCAATGTAATCGTCGATATACCAGTACACCAACCAGTCGATATTTTTATATGCGAATTTGGTTGAACAGCCTGCCACTAAAAATACCGTTAATAAAACGATGATTTTTTTCATGCAGAGGTTTCCTTTCTTTGCTTTTGCGAGGTTTTTGTTATGCTAGCATTTATCTTTATTCACAAGCGCTTGCGTCTATTTGCGTCTCTATGACAGCATATATACGACAATCATAATAAAAAAGGTTTCGAATGAGTGTGAAGAAAATTGCAGTTTTAACATCGGGTGGAGATGCACCGGGTATGAATGCCTGTATTCGTGCGGTATATCTTGCAGCAAGAAATGAAGGTATCGATGTTATTGGCTTTCAGCATGGTTACAATGGCCTGTTAAAACGTGATTACGTTGAATTTGCCCATAAAGATATTCGTAACTTGATTCAGCGCGGTGGAACTGTGCTTTACAGTGCTCGCTGTGAAAAGTTTCACAAAGAAGAGCATCGCAAAAAGGCGGCATCTTATCTCGAAGAACTTGAACTTGACGGGTTGATTGTCATTGGCGGAAATGGGTCTTTCAAAGGTGCAGAGCTTCTTCAGCAAATTTGGAATAAGCCTGTCATAGGAGTTCCTGGAACTATTGATAATGATATTGCCGGAACCGACTACACCATTGGCTATCATACCGCTATTCAAACCGCAGTCGAAAGTATAGACAAAGTACGCGATACCGCAGACGCATTTGAACGTATTTTTATTGTTGATGTGATGGGGCGTGATGCAGGCTTTATTGCACTTAACTCTGCCATAGCGGCAGGTGCTGACCATGTTGTTTTGCCTGAGACCTTTGAATCCGCGGGTGATGAGTTAGTCAGAATTTTAGACAAGCTGGATCAGCGACGAAAAAATCACGCTAACAGCAGCCATATTATCGTGATCACCGAAAATTTGTGGCCCGGTGGACTGAATATTTTATGTGACTCGCTACAAAGTGAAACCGGTGTAGAAACGCGTATTTTAACCCTTGGTCATGTGCAGCGCGGCGGCTCACCTGTTTGGCAAGACCGCATTTTGGCAACCAAACTGGGCGCCTACGCTGTTGAAATGGTGATGAACAATGAAAGAGGAAGAATGGCGGGGATTCGCCATCGTTATCCAGAATCTGTTCCGCTGGAAAATAGTCGCGAAGATAGAAAGCCGCTAAATCACTATTCCATGAGCATGCTCGATAAAATCACCCTGCTCGGCTAGCAATTAATCCTCCCAAAACACGAAAAGCCGAAGGTGAATATTACTTACTTTCGGCTTTTGTATATTAGGGCTTTTGTATATTTGGGCTTTTGTATATTGGGCTTTTGCAAAATCGGCGTTAGCCAAAGTAAGCCAGTGCTAATAGCTAATGTTCATTCGCTTGAGCCAATGCACCCACCACCAAGCAGGTCCCACCAGGAGGTAGCGCAGATCTTCAAAAAACGAAGGCTTTTTACCTTCAATTTTGTGACCAACAAACTGTAAAATCCACATAACAACGAAAAGCGCCAAACAAAACTGCCAAACGCTAATATCCAGCATCACCAGAAGTTTAATCCCGCCAAAGGCTAAAATGGTGAGTAATGTCATGGCTGCGCCAATTGGTCCCGATAGCTTGAAATAATAATACAAGGTGGGAATAGCTAGCACATGTGCCCAGGTCACTTTCATTTGCGCCAAAAACTCTGGCACAGGAATAGACCAGATTAAGCCAATTGTGACAAAATAAATGCTCGGCACAGCAATGGCGTGGATCAGTATATTCGTTTTGTTCTGATGACTTTCGCCATAATGGTTAATTAAACGTTCTATCTCGCGCATACATCACTCTTGTTGTTGACTTGTTGAGAAGTTGTTAAAGCAAAGTTTACAACGGCTTTGCTCATCCGACAAGTAATCTAAGCCGGGGAATGTTAAAACACGAAAGAGCTTGATAAACTAGTAAAAATTTAAAAACTTTGGTCTACATGTCTCAATTAAACTCCCTATCTGTAAATCAATCAGACAAAGCTCAATCTGGCTCTCAAGCAGACCCGCGAATTAGCTACCACATTGCCCCCATTAACCTAAGTGAACATATTTTTGCTGTTGATATGATGATTGTGCTGCCTCATGAAGAAGCTAAATCGTCGCTAACTTTACGCCTACCAGCCTGGATCCCCGGCTCTTACATGATTCGAGATTTTGCGCGAAACATCATTGAAGTGTCTTGTAGCGAATCAAATATCAGTATCTTAAAAAAAGACAAACAAACCTGGGAACTTACTCACAAGCAAGGCAACAACATTCAGCAGGTGCTAATTAGCTATCGAGTGTTTGCCTTTGATTTATCGGTGAGAAGCGCCTATTTAAATCATGAGTATGGTTTTTTCAACGGCACTTCAATGTGTTTAAATGTCAAAGGTTTTGAAAAACTTCCTCACTATGTGCAGCTCGCTTTTGATCAGTGCAACGTGGATATCCATCACTGGGATTGCGTCACCGCAATGCCTATAAGCAAAAATGCGCTTAACGAGTTTGATAACAAGCTCACTCAATATTGCAATCCAGATTACGATACCCTAATTGACCATCCAGTTTTACTGGGTGAGTTATGCAAAAAGCAGTTTGTGCAAAGCGGTGTTACCTTTCATGTTGTATTTACCGGAAAAGAGACAATGGATCTCTCGCGTATTTGCGAGGATCTGAAGCCGATTTGCGAACACCACATTCAACTGTTTGGCGAAAGCCCGGTTGACGAATACTATTTTATGACACTGTTATGTGAGCGAGGATTTGGTGGGCTTGAACACAAGGGCTCGACGGTTCTTCAGTTTTCGCGATTTGAGCTTCCTTTCCCCAACGAATCTTTCCAAGATGCGAGCACTGCTTCAAAGCAGAAGGCAAAGTTGCCTGAAGGTTATCAGCAATTTTTAAGTCTGTGCTCACATGAGCTCTTTCATACCTGGCATGTCAAACGTATTAAGCCAAAAATGATGGTGATGCCTGACTTGAGTCAAGAATCATACACACCACAACTCTGGATTTACGAAGGGTTTACCTCTTTATACGATGACTTGACGCTTGCACGCACAGGCATAATTGATCCTCAGCAGTACTGCGAAATTTTGGGGCAAAACTTTACACGCCTTATGCGTAATCCCGGTCGACATTTGCAAAGCATCAGTGAGTCAAGCTTTGATGCATGGACGCGGTTTTACAAGCAAGATGCGAACTCAATAAATCATATTGTTAGCTATTATCTTAAAGGTGCCATTGTCGCTTTAGCACTTGATATCACCATCCGACAGCAAACCCAGAATACACATTCTCTGGACGATGTCATGCGCGTCCTTTGGCACGAGTATGGAAAAGAGGAAATTGGCACGCTTGACTCGGTCATAGACACAATCTGTGCAGAAAAATTGGGGATAAATATCTCAAGCTTTTTGCATGTGGCGGTTAACACCACCATGGATTTACCCTTCTCTTCAATGATTAACAGCATTGGTTTAAGTTTGCACATGCGAACAAGAAGCTCAAACACAGACAAAGGCGGAAAGGCAGCGGAAACGGCACTAAAACACGACATTGGTGCTAGCTTTACACAAGAGCCGCTCGGATTAAGAGTGAATCAGGTACTTGCCGGCAGTGCAGCTGCAAAAGCCGGTATACAGCTCAATGACGTAATTATTGCTTGTGATAAATTCAAAGCAGACATTGGGCTCTTGTATCGTCAACTGAATGCAAAGGCTGAATCTGATTGCATACTGTTGCATCTTATGCGCGATCATCAACTGATTGAATTGCCATTAGTGCTTGAAGCAGGCGTAATGGACACATGCTACCTAAGCATAGACGACTCGGCACGCTTTGAGCAATGGCTTGGGATTAAAAGGCATGAATAAAAGACAAGCAAAAGTGGCCTGCAGTCTGCACTACTTGCTACGCTACTTGTTAGAGTGCTTGCGATATATCTTATAGTAAAAAATAAATACAAAATAAAATAAGCACCTGCCAAAATAAGTAGTTGTTATCGTATTTAGACAACCTACAATATACATCAATGAAATTCATCGGCTTTACGTCGCTTGTGATTGAATGTTGGCCTTATGCTCGCAGGAAGCGTGGGGCAATTTTAAAGCGTCAAAATCATGGATGATTTTGTCGAGCGCCCATGGATGGGTTTACAGCAACTTTAAAATTGGTCCACGCTTCCTGCGCGCACAAGGTTTGATTCAACGCGCTGCGTCATAAGGCCTGTAAACACACCCCTTGTGTGTTTGAGCAGCAAATACAACAATAAGGAACTTTATGAAAGCACAATCAGACATCGCCGTAGTGGGTTTAGCCGTAATGGGCGAAAATTTAATTCTTAACATGGCGAGCAAAGGTTTCACTGTGACTGCTTACAATCGCTCCTATCATAAAGTCGAAATTTTTCTCGCTGGACGAGCTAAAGACCAATCCATACGCGGAGCCGATTCAATCGAAAGTTTGGTAGCGTCGTTAGAACGTCCTCGAAAAATTATGTTGATGGTAAAATCAGGACAACCAGTAGATGATTTTATTGAGCAATTACTGCCGCACCTGGAGCAAGGTGATATTGTTATCGACGGCGGAAACAGCCAGTTCGAAGATTCGAATCGCCGAACGAAAGCGCTTGCAGAAAAAGGCATCTTGTATGTGGGTGCGGGCGTTTCAGGCGGAGAGGAGGGCGCGTTAAAAGGCCCATCTATTATGCCTGGGGGTAACCCTGAAGCCTGGCCTCACGTTAAACCAATTTTTCAGGCCATCTCCGCTAAAGTGAAAGACGAAAACGGCGAACTTACTGTGCCGTGCTGTGATTGGGTAGGTGAAGCTGGTGCAGGCCATTTTGTGAAAATGGTGCACAACGGCATTGAATATGGCGATATGCAAATCATTTGTGAAGGCTATTTGGTTATGCGTGACCTCCTTGGCATGAGCGCTGACGAATGTCAGACCGTTTTTGCTCAATGGAATCAAACCGAGCTATCCAGCTACTTAATTGAAATCACCGCCGATATACTGGGCTTTAAAGAAGACGGTGAAGCCTTGGTTGAGAAAATCCTGGACACAGCCGGTCAAAAAGGCACTGGCAAGTGGACAGGTGTTACCGCACTACACCTTGGTGTACCGCTGACTTTAATTGGTGAAGCAGTGTTTGCGCGATGCTTGTCTGCACAAAAATCTCAACGAGTAGAAGCCGCTAAATTAATTAAAGGACCCGCGCCATCATTTTCAGGTGACAAACAAGCCTTTTTGAACGATTTGAAACACGCCTTGTTGGCAGCGAAGATCGTATCATACGCACAAGGCTTTGCTTTAATTCAAGAAGCCGCCAAAGAATACAAATGGGATTTGGACTACGGCAGTATCGCCATGATGTGGCGCGAAGGATGTATCATCCGTTCAGTGTTTTTAGAAAATATAAAGCAGGCCTACGACAAGCATCCGGAGTTGGATAATCTCATGTTAGACGATTACTTCAATGATGTACTGGCGAGCGCTCAATCCGGTTGGAGAAATGTCATTGCAGCAGCAACGGTCAACGGTATTGCCATGCCATGTATCTCATCTGCGCTAAGCTACTTTGATGGTTATCGCACTGAAAACCTGCCGGCCAACCTGTTACAAGCGCAGCGTGATTATTTTGGCGCGCATACTTACGAACGCAAAGATAAACCACGCGGTGAGTTTTTTCATACTAACTGGACAGGTAGAGGCGGTGCAACCTCTTCAAGCACCTACGATGTGTAATGCACTCTTTCTGAGATAAAGCATTCGTTTGATGTAAATGTAAAAGAAACGATAAAAGAAACGAAAAAAGGACGCAAAACGCGTCCTTTTTTGTGAGCAAGTATCTTAAAACCCAGCTTTATTTCTTACTGGCAGCGCTCTTTGTACCAGTATTAGTCTTAGCATTGGCATCAACATCAAAATCAGCAAGTAGCAAAGCAGGATCCAGTCGTTCACTGTACCAATTAATTCGCCAATCTAAATGTGGCCCGGTCACTCTGCCCGTTGCGCCAATTTCACCGATTTTATCGCCTTGCTCCACCCGTTGGCCAACTTCAACATCAAGCTTGCTCAAATGAATGAACGTAGAAGATACGCCAAAACCATGATCCATAATAATTGTGCCACCGCTATAGTACATGTCAGGGTGTGTCAGCGTAATAATCCCGCCAGCAGGCGCTATTACCGGCGTACCTACCTTGTTTGCAACATCTAATCCAAAATGCGGACGACGCGGTTCTCCATTAAACACGCGCTGAGAGCCGTAAACACCTGAAATTCGCCCTTCAGCAGGTAAAATAAAATCACTCAAAAAGTCTTTTAGCTGCGATTGATTTCGTCTTGCTTTAGCAATTTCTCGATTATCTTGTCGAATACGTGCTAACACTGCTTCAGGAGGGCTCACATATTTTTGTTCCACCCCTTCTATGCGGTCGATGTCATATTCACGCTTGCTTAATGTAAGCTCCTTGCTAAAAGTCGCGATAGACTGTTTGTCTTTAGCGCTTGCAGCACTGTTTGCATTCTCTGAGTGCGCCGGATATTGCCACTTCAGCTCATGGCTTAATGGAGCATCCCGTCCAAAGCCAAAAACAAAGTCACCATTTTCAGAAACATCGATGGCTTTACCATTCAGCCAAATTTTGACGCCTGCTTCTGTTTTACCGCGGATCAAAGAACCTTGTGTCATTTTTCCATCTAAAACAGGTCCAATTAAAACAGGCCCATCTGCTAGTGTTGGCACCTGCGCAAGCGCAGATAATGAACAAAGCAGGCTTAGACTGATGGCTACAATACCTGCAATACCTGTAACTAAGGCAAGACATCGTGTTTTGACCTGAATACGTGTGAGTATCATATAAACAGCCTCGCTAAAGGTTTGAAGACTCAACCATTG
Source organism: Ningiella ruwaisensis (assembly GCF_004798935.1). Lineage (GTDB taxonomy): Bacteria > Pseudomonadota > Gammaproteobacteria > Enterobacterales > Alteromonadaceae > Glaciecola > Glaciecola ruwaisensis. The sequence continues at coordinate 16,072 of NZ_RAHT01000008.1, forward strand.
CGCCTTTGCCTACTCCCTCAAAGGCGCTAACAACAAAACGTGTATTTTTGTTAAGGCGCTCCGACTCTTCTAAAATATACTGAGCTAAACATTCAACGGTCGAATCATAAGGCACTATTTCGCAAACCTGCTTGGGAATGGCCATTTCAAATTCACCCTGAGAGGCCTCGTAAGCAAAACAATAATGCGTGTCGTCACTGATAGCGTCATGTTGTAACTTTAAACGATTTGCCGCGACCAAGTCTTCTTGTGTACCGATGTAAATATCTCGCCAGCGTTTTGCCCAGTAATTTTCGTTTTGCTCGCTTCGTTCACCGTTTTCAAAAATAATCACTTTAGAGCGATGCCCATGAGCAATCCGCTGACAATTTCCATCGTGTTTTTTAAGCCCGTGAGTGTAATGATAATAAGGACTATCTATTACTTCTGCTCTTAGCATAATTTCGATATCGTGCACATTGTCAGGCAAATGCGTTTTGATGATATCTTTTAAGTAAGTCGTGACCGATTGCATACTCACTTCGCTATCGTATACAAAGGCGTAAGCCTCTGGCGGGCAAAGAAGATGGATGCTCTTTGTGCCAGATTCAGAAGTACTATCTGCATCGTTTTTAAAGGCAAAATCCACTTTTACTCGCCCTTGCGTCTGATCATGTTGAATATGCGTGTGCGCGTATTCAGCAGGCACAACCAATTTGTGATCGACATATTCATCTATCAGCTTTTTCAGCTGCTTTTTCACAATGCCAAAGTCCTGCACCATGCTTTCGTCGTTTAATGCCCCGTTTAGTATGATATCTACAATCCAGCTTTCTCCCACCATGCCTCGCTTTGGACAAAGGTAAGAGAAATCCATAACGGTAAGATCATTTACAAAGAGCTTCATTCATCTGACTCGCTAGTAATAGACTTCATCAACTGGTCTTTCAGGTTGGGCGGTATTCCTTTAATGGTAAGTGTGTCAGACTGAGGGTCAAATTTTACTCTCTCACCCAAGAGCTTCTTTTCAAAACTTACGGACACGCCTCCGCCCGCACCTGAGAACTTTTTCATCGCCGTTAACATGCTCTTGTCGGGCTGAAACTGAGGCTCAATAGGCTGAGGTAATGATGCGTTATAGCTGGAGAAGCCATTTTCGCTTGCGCCCTGGCGTGGGAGTACATTATCTAAATCCTTGATTTGAATTTCTTCGCCCAAGCTGACTTTTTCTTTATAGTAATTTGCTAGCGCTTCTTTGTGTTGGAGCTTTTCTTCTTTATCCAATGGCTCGCCAGATAAGTACTCATCCACTTCGTGAAGCAATCGTTTATTTTGCTGTTTAATATCGACCTTTTCGTCGCAACCAATAAAGCGCATAAAAAAGTCACCCACCTTTCGGCCCATGCGACCTTTTAAGAAACTAATATAGCGGTTTTGATCTTTATTCACGTCAAAAGCGGTCAAATCAATACGCACTGCAATTTGCATTTTAGACAAATCTAAATGCTGGCTTTGTGTGATTTCTAAATGATGATTTACTTCGACATGCTCTTTTGTATCGAGCATGGCAATCATCAGATAATCCGTTGCCAGATATTCATAGCGATTAAAAATAACAAAACCGGTTTCAAGCATGGCTTCATTGACAATTGTATCTAAAAGGTGCTTTCCGGTAATAATGCTAAACTCATGAAAATCCATTTCTTCGCTTAATACCTGAGGGAGTAAATCCTGTACAGGATTAGTCGGCTGCGAATCAGCGTTTTCCTGCAAGGATGCAAAGCCCCCTATCCCTTTTCCGGGTTTGGCGTTAAAGGTGTTATGTAATTGCGCTGCAAGATTCGCAATTTCGGGAGTGATTTCAAAGCAACTACCGCGAGGAAGAAACTCTAACTTTCCGTCTTTAGTTAATAATATTCTGTGGACAACAAACTGTTGAACATTTGCGCTCATATTTTCGCACTCACAACTGGACTGATTGATAATTTAAAAACAAAAGTTGGTGTTCGCCTTAACTGCCTTTATACTTTCAGGCAATTAACTCGCTTACCCGCTGAAATAAAGCCGTGATTGTACCGATTTTTTCAGCAAAGATCACAGGACAAATGCATGCCCATTCAGTCAAAATACTCCAATGAAGAATTCGAAGCGCTTATGAGTGACGTGTTTAATAGCCTCGAAAAGCATGGAGCCAATCGTGACTTATCAATAATGGTGCTTGGGAATGTACTTTCTTCTATATTTACCCAGCAGGTTAATGAAAAAAACCGTAAAGACATGGTTGAGCAATTTTGTGCGATTTTGAAAAAAAGTACGCAAACACAATAAATAATAAAAACGAAGTATTGCAACGGTAACACTATGATTTACACAGAATCCCCCAGACGTAAGCAAATCACCCAGCAGGTTTCGTGGGGACATTGGTTTGCTTTGGCAAATATCATCATGGCGCTGGTCATTTCGTCCGTATATATATTTGCCACGCCATTGGCAGGAACGCCGCTTAGCTTTAGCTACATGATTTTAACCTGGCTGGGCCATATCCCTTTTATTACCTTTATTGTATTTGTTGTAGTCATACTACCGCTTTGTTATCAATTAACCAGCATGCGGGTATTGCGAGGGATTGCTTCTGTTGTTTCGGCAGTCGGCCTGGCATTATTGGCTTTTGACGCCCTTGTTTACAACAATACGGGGTTTCACATCAGCTTTAGCACAGCAGAATTATTAAGAAGCGAAACGCAAGTTCAGGTCAGTGCCTTTAGCTGGCTACAGTGGTTTTATTTGGCACTGTTATTTGTGATTTGGCTCATGTTTCAATTAGTGATCGCAAATGCCATTTATAAACGCATGCATCGTCTGTCGCGTTTGCATTTAGGGCCATATATCATATCTGTTTTTGTAATTTGCTTTATCGCAAGTCATGCCATTCATGTTTGGGCAGATGCAAAGCTTTATACGCCAGTATTAAAGCAGGACAATATGTTTCCATTAAGCTACCCCGCCACAGCTAAAACCCTTATGGCCCGGTATGGCTTTTTAGATTTGGAAGACCGTCAGCAGCGAGAGGAGCTGCAACTTCAGGGTATTTCAAATCGCTTCATCTATCCTCCACAAAATGTGTTCTGTAGCGTTAATGGGCAGAAAAAGGTTGTCGTACTTGCTAGCACTGAAGCATTAAACACCAATACATCACCACTATTTAATGCCTTACCTTCAAATGCCTTTCATTTGAATACCCAAACAAATGAGGCCGATTTTCTAGCGCAGCTTCAATACGGCATTCCTAAAAATCTGATTGTTAGAACCAGTTCGCCGCCGGTAATGATTGATTTACTCGACGCTTTTGACGTACCCCATCAAATATTTTTATCGGATGCGGCCAAGCAGGCCAATGTAACTGGAGAAGCTGCACAAAACGAAGGGTTTTCAGCGTTCAAGGCAGACCTTGAAGCCGCAAAAGCCGGTTTATTTATTGGTGTGTTGTCGGCAGCGGAATTAGAAGCCGCCATAAGCGATACCTTGTTGGCATCGTCAAGCGTTTTGGTTATCGCAAAAGATGCGCAAACCCAGTTGTATAAACTGCATAGCAACTTTACCAATACCAATATGGCCTCTACTAACGAAGACATCGCGCCGACGGTAATGAGGGAATTTGGATGCCTTGCAGATGTTTATCGTTTTTCAACAGGTCAGGCGCTACAGGCCCCAGGACGCGACTGGTTGGTTAGCACAATGGGCGATAATATTGTGTATTTTAAAGCGCCCTATTTAACTCAGGTTGCAAAAGACGGTTCATACGAGGTGATTGATATTCGCGACCAATCAACGGTGCTAAGCGACATTGATACCAATATGCTAAGCCGCTCAATCAAGCATTTAGAGAATTTTGTTCGCTAACTTATTCTAAAAGCGTGTGGCTACAGAGTTTAGCCACACGCTTTTACTATTGAGTCCCGCCAAATATCATGGCAATACAATATTGCTTAACGCACTTACCGATTCTACAGGAATGCTAAGTTGGTATGCTTTACTAATGGCGGCATCTGATTTATCAAGTGCACTAAACAGGTAGCCTTTTAGAAGACCTGCGCGAGATGCACACTGCATATCAATGCCTTTATCCCCCACCATTACACTTTTGCTTAAATCGATACGCCATAATTGAGCTGCCTCATGCAGCATGCCTGGTGAGGGTTTGCGGCACTCACAGTACTGTAAATAGGCCGGCTTGGCATCGCTAGGGTGGTGCGGACAATAAAACACATCATCAATCAATGCATTGTGATGCGCTGCCTCTTTGATCATCCAGTGACTAAGCGACTCAAATTCTGCTTCGCTATACATGCCACGCCCTATTCCCGACTGGTTTGTGACTACAATGACTAAGTAGTCTTTTTCCTTTGCCTGTTGAATCAGCGAAAAGATTCCGTCAACCCAATCAAAATTGTCTTGTTGATAAACATAGCCGTGGTTTAGATTTATCACCCCGTCCCGATCTAAAAATAATGCTTTATTAAACTCAGGACTTTTCGTGTTGGGTGATTTTGCGGGTTTGAGCTGAATAGTGCTTTCCTTTTACATTGAATTGACTTGTCATGAATAAGCTTAGGTCAATTCAATAAATATGTTACAGCGAACCGACAAGTTCTCTGGTTACCAAGACTGTTATCAGCTTCTCGCCTATCTCTATAGAAGCCTCTTTTCCATACTCTACTACAAATCTAGGGTTCATTGCGCCTGTTGAATCAGATAACTCGGTAACAATTTCAGCTGTATTAATTGACTTCGGGTGCACTGTAACACGATAGTTAAAACTCTCGCCAATACTAAGTGTAGCAGACTTATTTGATTCCAAAATCATCTCAGGTGAACCTAGCAATTCGCCGTTAACGTAAACCGATGTTGATACGCGAAATGTGTCATCAGCAAAACTAAAGCTAGAAAAAAGCAGAAACGCGCTTAAAAGAAACAAATGTTTCATTTTCAATCCTTAATTAAATTAGTGATTCGATGTTAGCATTATCTTGCGACCAGAAAAACGTTGAAAGAGCTTTTCATGCGCTTCTCTCGAAAAAGTATCCTTGCGATTATCGTACTGTTTAATCCAATCGATAAGCATAGGTAAATTAGCGTCCTGAGCATTTTTAGATGCATATTTATGAGGCTCCCAGGGCCGTGCTTCAGCGTTCTTAATACACGCCTCGACCGGCAAATTCAGAAAAATAATTTCAGAGGCGTCAGATAAGGCCATTTCGAGTAAATCTGAATAACATCCCTCAATAACCCAGTTAGTGTTCGCACAAATAAACGCCTGAATACATTCTCTAGATTCATCTAAACTGCGACGTTGTGGCGGCGAACTTGAGGTCCAGGCAATGGTATCTAAATCCAGATGAGCAAGCCCCTTTTCCCGCGCAAGGCGCATTGCCATCGTCGATTTTCCAGAGCCTGAATTCCCGAAAATTAAAAGTTTTGTCATATTAATCGCTTAATTTCGGCAAATACCCTCGCTACTCGATTGTGACCATTCAACAAAAATCGGATGAGAAGGAAAGGAAACAAAAGTATAAGCTAGCTAATGCTCTTATACAGTCTTTTCTTATTCAAATGTTCTAAACAAATGTTTGTACTCAACAGAATAAACCCAACAAGAAAGCAAATTCCACCAAAATCGAGATATCTGAAATTGCCATGTATTTCATATTGCTGATTAAAGTCAGCTCCTTTTAGTGTTGGAATGAGAATATCTACAATCCAAAGACCAAAAAACACGCTTGATAAGGCAAAGGCAATTAACCAGGCGTACTTACAGATAAATTGAAAGGTCATATTTTCAAAGCCGCTCGATACTTGCAAGTCATCAGGGGTTAATGAAAATACCGAAGCAAGTGCTTTGGTTGTTTCTTAGGAGGCTGTTCCGTTTTTTTCCAGTCGTTGAATTGTTCGTACGTTTAATCCACTTGCTGTAGCCAGTTCCTCCTGGCTCCAACATTTGATAGCGCGTAATTTTCGTATTTTATCTTTATTTAACTTCATATCATTACTCATCACTCAACCTTTCTAACCAATAAAATGAAAGGCCATCTTAGTCTGATTATTATCATTTACCCTGACAAGAGCCCGACAACTAGCCGACATTCCCCCGACATACGCCTGACACTTGAGTCAGAAACACTTAAATTAAAAACAGCAATAATCCAAGCAACGCAAAAGCTCGCGATGCAAATAGCAACAACTTGTGTGCAATAGGCACGTCAATTGTTTGCTTAGGTGGATCACTGGCTAATAATTTGGGCGTAAAATCATTCGCTGGCATCGATTGTAAGGTGTAGATACCCTGTAAGACACAGGCAATGCCAATAAATAAAAAGCCAAGATGTGCGCCTGTAAAATAGGAATATATCGCGTAAGCAGCTATCAAAAATACAATTAAGCTGGGCCAATGCGGCCCAAGCTGATTAGACTTTTTACGATTGAGGTTGAGATTGCCGGTAAATTGTATGAGAAAAAAGACAATAGCAAAGCCAATAAGAAACCACCCTGCTGATTCCTCTTTATACAGACTGTTTATTCCTAACAGAGGTAAAACTAGGGACAAAAAATACTGGTTCATGCTTCGTTCCTTCATATCAAATTAATGTTTGAGAAAGCATTGCACTAACTGACGATATCAGAATCTCTCTCCAAAACCCAACATCGAGGATTATGAGTAAAACATATTTTTTCGTAATAGGTATTTGCAGCCGGGGCAGCGACAAGAATTAATTTACTGCTTGGCGTGATTTAAATACTTTTTGCTGTGATTCAACGTATGATCGCACTGCCAACAGAATAGATTACATCTTGACCTGGACAGGCACTGCTTAATTTTTGGTCTGAACAAATGAAATCAGATTCGTTCAAACAAAATTCAAATCTCGTCATCACTTTAATTGGCTTATCTAACTCTTTTGAACTTATTTCTGCCCATTTCCAATTTTGAACTACTTGTTTAGCAGACGTCGCAAAGTAATGTTTGGTCGCAGAAACAACTTTTATGTCTTCTATCTCATAGTCAGGAGTGACCACATACTCGACCGTAGCGCAGCCCTCCTCTGAGTTTTTTGCAGCTCTTTCTGGGTATCTGGGAGGAAATCTATTCAATTCTGAAAAACTAGATTTATTAAAAGCCCCCTCACTAAGCGGTAAATCCCCGTATTTTTTTTGACTGTTTGTTGCGGCGCAGCCAGACAATGCGCATACTACAAGAATAAACAGACTAGACATATATTTCATAGAAATACTCCTTATTTAATGAAACTCACTCTCAAGCCAAAGCGCTAATTAAAATAGAATGTGCTCTGCACTATGACTGGGGTTCTGGAATTATTACTTTTCGAAGGTTTATACCTTAAGTTAGTGACGGCCTCTAAACCTGCTTCATCCCACATTCCCTCAGGCTGAGACTCTACTACTTGGGCGTCAAAAGTATGCCCATTGGAATCTATTAAATATTCAACTACGACAAAGCCAGGTTGGATGTTATAAGGGGAGATGTTTGACGGCGTTTTAAAGCTAAAGGTCTGATTTTGCTGCACCCAATACTGATTAAGATCTGCATTCCCTATGGATATCGGCTGACCTAAAAGTTGCTTTTTTGGCGTAGTCGGTGTATTTGGCGTAGTCGGTGTAGATGAACAAGCAACTAATACTAAAACAAATAAAAAAACAAATAGTCGTTTCATGAATATCCTTATACTTACTGCACTTTGCGCAGAAAAACAATGCTCTAATCGCAGCAACAGTTTAATTTCTTTTGTAAGCGAGCTTAACCACTTCACATAAATTTATGCTTCTTAGCCTGCAACTGCAAGCGCCCTTTTTTACATGAGTAAATCACCCAACTACCTAATACTATGTCTACAGTAGCGCAAAAAGCCGGCCACCATGACGGCGATACACTATTATTTAAATAGACCGCATGGATTATGTCATACGCGCCGTGAACAACGATACCTAAGCCCACAATAACAAGAGATTTGTATGCGCCTAGAATAGCGATGCCAAAAAACGCAAGCGCGATAAACGCCTCCAATAATATTGAGTGTCCAGCAATTACTGAAAACAGCACATAATAAGATGCTATGACAATTAATAAGGTAGGATAAAAGCTCAGATCTTGCTCAAAACGAGTCAACTTAGCGAATACGATGATTAAGAGTGAAAGAACTAAACCAATAAAGATAGAAATCATCGAATGTCTTTAGTTTCCTTTGCCGTGTTACGTTGCGTTAGTCACAATTTAAGTGAAGCAGAGGCAATTTTGCGCAGGCAACGTGATATGCCTCATTATTGATAAAAGCAAATGACCTTTCAACACTGACGGCAGAAAACTCTGTCGGATTACTTTTTAACATGCTTGCCATAAATTCGGCAGCCATGCCAAGATGCTTTTTAGGAATTTCGTTTTCAAATCATACCGTTTAGTTAATCTAATTAGACTTTTGACTGCGTATCAAAGTAACTATAACGCGCTAACTCGTGTGAAATCTTTTTATTGATTTGATTACGCACCAATATAGAGACGGGAAATGGCAAATCACCGGTTTGGGTTAGCACGAGATAATTTCCCTCTTGTTTTAATTTGAATTTTTGTTCAAAGCTTTTCGCTCGTCTTATTCCACGCAGCGACTTTTTAAACGCAACAACGTCGCTATAGTCAATTGCCAAGTACGCGCTAAGTTCTTGCAGTATTATCGATAAATCTTTGGGTCTTTTTGAAACAAATCTTATTCGTTTAGACTCCATTTTATTTTCATACCACACAATAATAACGATAAAAGCTATCCATAAAACTAAGGACGTAAACGCGTCTGAAAATGCAGTTTTTTTTGCATGAAGAAAAATACCGATGCCTGCGGCAACCACTATGTGAAGTTTTCCAAAATAAAACCAAAATCGATTCAACATATATCCTTAATAACCTGTACAGATCCGTATTATTTCATTCGGTAAACTTCTATGTTCCTGCAAATTTAAAAAACCGCCAGAGCTTAGTCAAGCTGAAAGAAAATACACACAGAGTGAGGCCACACGACAGGCTTGCGATCCCCTGCCAAAAATAAAAAGTTTCTGGCTCTGATAATGCTGCAAACACCAAATAGTGCTGACTGATTGAAACAACACCATTAAAAGCGAAATATAAGCCTAATAAAAAAATTCCTGCTGATAACAATTCGCTTGCAGTACAATCCAACTGAGAACTAAAGCCAAGAAGTTTTCCAATGAGTTTACGCGCAAAGATAATAGATAAACCGACTACTAGCTTAGTAAGCAAATAAGCATAAGTTAATAAGTAAAATGCATCCTGCTCTTTATTATTATTTAGCATGCTAATGTTGAATATAGATACTATAAAATCAGGAATCACGGAAGCTATAAACCAAACGCCAGCTAAGGCCAAAAGGGTTTCTCCCGAATTATTCAAACGCATTCATTTTCTCCCTGGTAAAATCCCCATTAAAAGCGCTGGCGCATAGATAAAGATTCATAAAGCTCTGAAAACAACCATCAATTAAATTTCGTGCGATATGATGTAAATGCAGATTGCTATTAACAGTAGAAAACCTACAAAGCTGCACAAAGCTCCAGAAGAATTCGTGTGTGACCAATATGTATATTGACCTTTTCTCGGGTATCTGCCGCCAGATATAACCTTGCATATCGGCCAGCCTATCCAATAGCATATTGTCCCAAAAAAGATGTCAGCCAAAATGTAGCCGATACCTCGAAAAAAACCGTTAATTATTGATGAGCCTAAATCATCCATAAAACTTAGTGTTCCTTTAAAAACCAAAATACTCGCCCACTCAGTGCGGCAAAGCATTGTCAGACAGTTAAGCGTTTACTACACATAAATCCAATTTAATCCTAGTTCGTTGTGAATTTAAGAATTTAAGACTTTAAGTCAAAAAACTGATTTTTTAAAAACCGCCTTAAGCTTATTACACAACTTTCGTTCAGCTTTGTTTGCCTTGATGGATATCTTGATTACACATCTAGGCACATGACCAAAAAGACACAAATAACCAATAAAAATCATAGCTATTGTCGACACTGATATTATTAATATCTGCTCTTTAATAAGCCACGGCGCGGTCAAAAACATTTTAAGTATCGCATAGAAAAGCGACAACAGTATCGCGCCTAATAATAGTCTGATTACTGGTCTTACAGTGTTTTTATCCCTGTATCCATGCATTTTTTATCCTCAAATAAACCTTATTCCTGAGCATGGAGCCCTGTTCTCTGGGCACTATGTCACAGCGGGGCGATAAATTTGCTTGCTATGGACGTTCCCCTAATGTCTACAAACTGTAGGCGGCAATAAAGGTTTGTTATAACTAGAACAACTCTACTTTGATTTGAACATATGTACAGTATTATGCGCAACTCGAAGTCTGCGTTGGCAGTTAACACCGCCAACAGGAGGGACCAATGTTGTCCCATATAACGCCAGGTAAGATGAGGCAAACTGCTTGGCCTTGTTATGTGTTTTAAGTAACACTAGCTAACACCAACAAAACAGCAGTCAAAATAGCGGCAAAAAGGAAATATTTACCCAAAGACTTACTTGCCTTCGCCTCACGCTGCACTTTATCCAACAGCTGATGTAGACGAGCCTCACATAGGTCTCCACAATGTGGGCATTTATCAGGGCTAGGTTCAACGTACCTTAAGCCACAGCGCTCGCACTTTTTTGTTGGCTTCTGGTTCTTGAGCATTGCCGCTCTAGCACCAAGACCTCCTATGCTCATAACGGAACTCCATCACACACAAAACCGTTCAATAACGAGTTTTTAAAAATATAGACTTGTGGTTTACTGTTCAGCATTTTGTTATGAGCCAACTCGAGGGAGCTTTTCTGATTCACTTATTTCAAAGCGCTCCAAATTAAGTATTGCTGAGTATGAAATACCGGCTTTTTGATAAATAATAAACAATTCAGTTTGATTCAACATAGCATGGTCTACGATATTTTCTACGTCTTTAATTACTTCTCTATATCCTGTTCCGTCCGGATAAGTTATTGCCAATGTAGATAAGTCACTTGCTGCCAAGCGATTATTTTGGTCTGAGTCGAGCTGAACTAATTGATACAAGATCGCGACCACTGGTTTGTCAGAACTGTAATCACCTTCCCTTAATTTATCGCTTCGTTCAATCAAATAATTGGTATGATCAAATAGCCATTTCTTTTCAGACGTCTCGGTATTAACAAACAAATAATTTCGAGTTGAACTAGATGATTTACTAAAATATGCGCGATTAAATGACTGATCTGAAAAAAGTGGAATCATGATGGTCTTATTATCATTGAGCTTTGATAACTGCCCAAATCTCCAGTTTTCCTCTATTTCAGAACTTCCTTCAAGATTTACAATGCTGCTAGTGCTTCCATCTCTAGTAACTTCCTGAAAAAGATTATACGTCACCAATGCGAGGACAGCGACAGCTAATACACCAACAACAGAGATGACTAATCCATTGAATCGCCAAACTAATTTAAAAAATTTATTTTCTTCCATGATACTCCATAACTATAAATTGGCTAACGTTTCAATATGAGGCATTGCGCTACTTTTGGGCAAAATCCTTCAAATTGTTTTGTTAGGCTTACTTTTACAGCGATAAATAATATTCAGCATAAAAACTATTCATAAAATCTATTGCTTCATCTTCTGACCAATTGTATTCGCCCCCCATTAGATTTTTGAGTTCCTCTTGGAACTTTTCAGTTTCTTTAAACGTTTGAAATTTTATTCGTTTGTATGTTTCGAACTCAACTGCTGAAATGTCAAGATGTTCGATAACCACTCCTTGATTTATCTGTAGGACAATATATTTTTCGTAGCTAGAACCGTAGCCCATATGAACATAGTTGGTCATTTCACCATAGGGAACAATTAAGGCTCCAGAATACCAGTTGGCGAAAATTTTGTTTTTATTGGGGAAAATGCTATTTAAAATACTTACTTGATCGTAACGGTGCTCTTCAGTCTTTGAGGCAACTCCGATTGTCATATCCGTTAAAAGTAAATTGCCTGCTTCTACTTTCCAAGAGGCAACATAGCCTCTCCAGTTTGCTGATGAAATAGTAGCTATTTCTGAAATTTCCCATTTGATCTCAGTTAAATATTGTTCTAATGGGTTTGTGTTTAGTCGATACTTAACTTCATTAATTTCTATTGCATCAGGAATTTGAGCTGTTGAAAAACAACCGAATGAGATAAAACTTAACGTAAATAAAATTGTGATATGGAATTTCACGCTCTTTCCTTGATAAGCCTAATACTTTATTATCCACACCTCTCATCATATTCAAAGTGCAGATACTTGATAAATGCTTTAATGCCATTCTTGCTGTATTTTTATTTATATGTCAATAAAACAACAGTTTAATCAGCTTACTAAAACGTAACGCATTGAAGAAAAATCGTCATAGCGAGAAATCTCGCTTTATAAAAAAATAGTAATTTCAATAACCTAAACAACATCTCACCCTAAATTCAGTAGACTTATTCAATACTTTTGCATTCAAGGAGTTATCCCTGATACTTACCAAGCTTCTACATCGCCAAACGAGGTGCGTAATTCAGGCAGTATCCAAGTTTGAAAATTAGCCACTTTTTGCCAATTAAAGTGATGCTCTGGCGCAACTAAATAAAGTGACCATGGGCTGGTTTCTTCAAAATCGAGCACTTGTTCTAATTCACCGCTAATTAAATATTGCGCTACCAAGCCCCTATTGATAAAGGTAAATCCTTTAGCGGCAAGCGCATGTTCAATTAAAATCATGGAGTTATTTGAGCGAATGGATGCGGTCATTGTTTTAGCGTCAACGTCGTAATGTTCACAGGCCTTGTTAAATATCTCTTGTGTCTGTGGGCTAGGATCTTCAATCCACGGGAGTGAGAACACCTCCTTCGGGGCCGTTATTTTCTTATTTGGCAGTGTTTCAATAAGCCTTGGACTTGCAACAAACACCAAATCATCACGCATCAGCTTTATTTCTTTTAAACCTTTGTAATTGCCTCCTCCCATGCGTATGGCTAAATCAACCTCATCGGTTTCAAAATTTGTTATTTCATTCGATGGCGCAATTTGGATCATAAGTTCAGGGTGTTGCGATTGGAAATCAGGCAAACGCGGCATTAACCACAGCGACGTAAAAGAGTGTATCGCAGAAACACGCAGAATATGCGGGTTTAGGTCACCAGAAATAGCGCGCAAACCCGTTTGAAATTGATCGAACCCGTTCTCGATATAAGGAAGTAGTCTGGCACCTGTTTCCGTTAAACAGGTATTGCGACTGTTGCGGTAAAAGAGTGCCTGTCCAATATATTCCTCTAAGCTACGCACCTGCTGACTAACCGCCGCTTGGGTAACATTAAGCGATTGAGCCGCTTGTTTAAAACTAAGTTTTTGGCCAGCCACCATGAAAAAATGCAAAGACTTGAAAGATGGAAGATATGCTTTTTCCATGAACCGACCCTACCGTTTGCAATGCCTGCTTGAATATCTCGTGCTCCAAGAATGTAAACACAACATAGTTAAGATTTTCTTAAGTATAGGTTATTTTTTATCGTTTGTTGAATGTTTACTGAGTGCCTATTCTTCGCAGTGTTATTTAATTCAACAACCGTTAATGCACCATCAATTGCACATTAAAAGTGTTAAAACATAACCGAGGGGCCTATATGAAAGCTAACAAACTCTTCACTCTGGCAAGCGCGCTTACCATTGCTTTGGCAAGCACAAATCTTGCTGCCTATACATCTACTCAAACACTGAACGTTTCATCTGCAGACTCAGGATTCTTATACCAAACATTGGTTAAACATTCCGATTCGCTCAAGATTTCGTATGTTAAAGAGGAGAAAAATATTCAATGCTGGATTGAGCGAACACACAAAGGCGTAGAGCAAAGCAGCACGCCTGTGAATGTAAAACCGAACAAATTTAGCGTTAAGCCATTAAGCGCATGCTTGTCTCGTAAGCAAGCTATGGAATGGTTGTCTAAACGCTAACTGGGCGATAACTGGGCGCTAATTAGTGATGAAGCTTTGTGGCCTATTTATCAGGTAGGCAGCTTGAGAGAAATGGCGCGCCCGGAGAGATTCGAACTCCCGACCGATTGGTTCGAAGCCAATTGCTCTATCCAGCTGAGCTACGGGCGCGTTGAGGACGCATATACTAGGTGGAATTTGTCCAAGTATCAACAGAAATTCTGGCTTTATGCGTCACTTGCTTATTTTATTTTCAATTTTGGTAAAAGCGATAAGTATAAACAACAAATCAACGCTTGGCTTTTAACGACTCGAAGATGCTTGAAAAGTCTTTGCCACCATTGCCGTTGACGCTATGCAACTGGTAAAGCGATTTAGCCAATGATCCCATTGGCACAAGCGATTGATGCTTAGCGGCAGTGGCCATCGCCAAACCCAAGTCTTTGTTCATCAAATCGACCATAAAGCCACCTTTGTAACCGTTAGAAGACGGCACATTTTCCATCACACCAGGGCATGGGTTATACACTTGTAGCGCCCAATTATTCCCTGAGCTTGCTTTCATAATATCAGACATCACTTTGGCATCAATGCCATTGTCCATAGCTAATTGAAGCGCTTCGCTCGTGCCAGCCATTAATATTGCCAAGAGCATGTTATTGCATATTTTGGCAACCTGCCCTGCACCCACATCTCCCGCATGAAAGATATTTTTTCCCATAGTCTCAAGCACCGGGCGAATGCGCGATACTGTTTCTTCGCTGCCACCTGTTATAAAGGTCAGCGTACCAGCCGCAGCCCCTGCTACTCCACCCGATACAGGCGCATCAGCAAAGGCTAAACCTAGCAATAGCATTTGTTGATTAATGTCTCTTGCTTCACTGGCTTCAATGGTTGAACAGTCTATAAAAACAGCACTTGATGGCGCGCTTGCAGTTATGCCCTTAGTACCAGATGTTTCATCGCCAAAATACAAACTTTTTACATGTTTGCCGGCGGGCAGCATAGAGATCACAAAATCTGCTTCCTTAACAGCCTCATCTGGCTGTGCAGCTCCCATAACATCTTTATTATTCGGATGCTGATTTAAAAAAGCATTCACATTACTTTCTAACAAGTCGTAAACACAAACGCGCATTCCTGCTTTAACAAGATTAGCGGCCATTCCAGCGCCCATATTACCTAAGCCAAAAAAGGCGATTTTTGTGCGCTTTTGTGGATCAGAATGAATATTCGCTGACGGATTTTCATTTGCCATAGCAATTCCTCAAGGCTTGACATTTCTCAAGCAAATTAGTTATTTTTTTCATCGACTTAATCTTCAATGCAAGACCTATTTATTCGCCAAAGTCTCTTTCCAAATCGCTTAACGGGTGCAAAGCATTATTCGACGTGTATTCGCCCAAGCACTCAAAATGCGCGTTAATAATTTCGTTTGGCACATCAGCCATACTCTTGTACTGCCAGTCGGGTTGATTATCTTTGTCTATCAATAAGGCTCTTACGCCTTCCTGAAACTCCCCTAGCGCACCACAGGTAAGTGCCATGCCAAGCTCCATTCTAAAACACTCAGCCAGACTTAAGCCTTTAGCTCGCTTAAGTTGCTGAAAAACAAGATGCGCTGTAATTGGGCTACCATGTGTTAAACCCGAAATAGCTTTTGCCAGATATTCACCTGCACTCTGGTTTGTGTCTTGTAGACCCTGATGAATGCTTTTAAGGCTGGCAAGTGCCTCGATTGGGCCCTGAGCTGCGTCTAATAAGGCAAGTTCTGTAATAAAGTCATGTATCTTGGCTGGCCGCAAAAGTACGTTGTCGCCAGGGTCGCCGTCTATGCTCTGTGCAAACTCCATGGCAAACTGCTTCACACGCTCTTTATTAGCAATTGATTCTGGACTTTGCTGACACAGTTCGTCTAAAAACGCTTGCTTTTGCGCATGAGCAATACACACATCGGCCATGTTAACCGCAAGCGCATCAGCCGCATTTACATTGGCAGCTGTCAGGCCTAAAAATAATCCAACGCCTTTTGGCAAAGTATTTAAAAAATAGCTGCCACCTACATCAGGAAAAAGCCCAATGGTGATTTCTGGCATGGCAATGCGAGCGCTTTCGGTTACGATCTTAAGGTGAGAGCCACTGAATAAACCGAGTCCACCGCCCATGATAATGCCATTTCCCCAAACAATGACCGGTTTGGGAAAGGTATGAATGCAATAATCCAAGCGATATTCTTGGGTAAAGAAGTCTTTTAAAAACGCAGGCGTTTCACCACTTACGTCTTTTCGAGCACTTGTATCATCGTCTTTCATTGCTTTGTACATCGAAACAATGTCACCGCCCGCGCAAAATGCTTTATCACCTTCGCTGTCTAAAAATACAGCTAATACGCTCTCATCATCTCGGACCCGCGCAAATGCATCTAGTAGGCTTTCTACCATTTCTAAATCGAGTGCATGTAGCGCTTTTGGTTTATTTAAAGTGAAGCGAACAATTTGCTTTTTGTGGGTTTGGCTCAGAGTTTGACTAACTGGGTGATAACTGACCAGCACTTTGTCGCTGCCGGTTTTAATATCGTTATTTGCTCTTTTTTTATCTTGCATGTTCTGTTCTTGCATCAGCAGGCCTTTGCTAAATGAAAAGTCATCTTAAAAGAATGCGCGAAACGGCATTGATTTTTTTAAAGTATATCCCGGTCATCGCCTAATAGTCGTCGACCCACGATCACGCGCATAATTTCATTCGTTCCCTCGAGTATTTGATGAACACGCACATCGCGAACATGACGCTCCAGCGGATATTCTTTGATATAACCATATCCACCATGAATTTGTAAGGCCTGATTGCACACCTCAAATCCAACATCTGTTGCAAAGCGTTTTGCCATGGCGCAATAGGTGGTTTTATCTGGATGATTGTTATCGATTTTACTTGCGGCGAGCCTTACCATTTGTCGAGCGGCGACTAGTTCGGTAGCCATATCGGCAAGTTTAAATTGAAGTGCCTGAAAGCTGGCCAGAGGCTTACCAAATTGGGAGCGCTCTTGCATATAATCTCGAGCAGTATTTAAAGCCTGTTGCGCCGTACCTATGGAGCAGGTCGCGATATTGATTCGCCCACCGTCTAGACCTTGCATAGCAAATTTGAAACCTTCTCCCTCTTGTCCAAGCCGGTGTTCTTCGCTTACTTCTACGTTGTCAAAGCTTACCATGCGTGTGGGCTGGGCATTCCAACCCATTTTTTCCTCTGGCTTACCGTAACTGACCCCTTTTGCATCCGCTGGCACAACAAAGGCAGAAACACCACCTGCTCCTTCTCCACCGCTTCGGGCCATTACCACCAACACTTGTGTTGAACCTGCACCAGAAATAAACACTTTGGAGCCATTTATCACATAATTGGTACCTTGTTTTTCAGCAGAAGTACGCAAAGACGCAGCATCTGATCCTGCCCCCGGTTCCGTCAAACAATAACTGGCGATACTTTCACCGGTTACAAGTTTATCCATCCAGGCTAATTTGACCGCGTCGCTGCCCCATGTTGCAATCATCCATGTCGCCATATTATGAATAGTCAGCATTGCAGTGGTGGTGGTGCAGCCCATGGCCAACTGCTCAAATATAATAGATGAGTCAAGCCGACTCAGCCCAAGGCCGCCTGCTTCTTCTGGCGTATATAAACTGCAAAAACCCAATTCGCCTGCCTTTTTAATGACTTCAACCGGAAAATGATGTTCTTTGTCCCATTGTGCGGCATAAGGGGCCATTTCACTTAAGGCGAATTGTTTAGCTGTATCGGCAAACGCTATTTGGTCGTCGCTTAGTTCAAAATTCATCGCTACCTCAATACTTTATTTTACTATGTGTGTCTTTGTATAAGCTTAGTGAGTTAATCTGCATATCGCCTATCGCAGGTTAATTGTCATGTTTGGTCCAGAGTCGCTCTCGTCGTCAAACCAGCGTGCAGTAATTGTTTTTGTTTCAGTATAAAAACGGATTGCTTGCTTACCGTATGCATGCAAATCGCCATAGAAAGAGTTTTTCCAGCCAGTGAACGAGAAGAAAGGCAATGGCACGGGTATGGGCACATTGATGCCAACCTGTCCAACTTCTACATTGCTCTGGTAATATCTCGCAGCTGCGCCACTTGCGGTAAAAATACTCGTTCCGTTTCCATAAGGATTGGCATTAACCAGTGCCAGCGCTTCTTCTAGCGTGTCGACTTGCATACAACATAATACCGGACCAAAAATTTCTTCCTGGTAGATTGCCATGTTGGCAGTAACGCCAGCGAATACTGTTGGGCCTACCCAATTGCCGTTTTCATAACCTTCAAGCGTAAATTCACTGCCATCAACTAAACAGCTTGCGCCCTCGTCTTTCCCCTTTTGTATGAGGCTAAGCACTCGCGCTTTGGCTTGTGGACTGATTAGCGGACCAAAACCAGCATTTTTATCATCCCACAGACCAGGTTTTACTTTGCCAATTTTTTCAGCCAGTTCGGGGATCCAGTTAGCGCTATCACCAACAAACACAGCCACCGAAATTGCCATGCAGCGCTGACCGGCAGCACCAACAGACGAACCTACCAGGTTATTCAGGACTTTTTCTTTATTTGCGTCAGGCATGATAACCGAGTGATTTTTTGCCCCCGCAAAACATTGAGCACGTTTCATATTTTTAGTCGCCGTGCGATAAATGTGCTGACCAACCGGCACGCTGCCTACAAAAGACACTGCCTTAATGTCTTCATGCTCTAGCAAATGATTCACTTGGTCTTTGCCGCCATGGACAATATTTAATATGCCAGCAGGTGCGCCTGCCTCGATAAACAATTCGGCCAATTTCATTGGTGTGGCAGGATCCTGCTCTGAAGGCTTTAACACAAAAGTGTTGCCACAAGCGACGGCCATAGGGAACATCCACAGCGGGATCATGGCAGGAAAATTGAAAGGTGTAATACCCAAGCAAACGCCAAGAGGCTGGATCATCGAATAAGTATCGATATCGGTCGCCACGTTTTCGACGGTTTCACCCATCATCATAGACGCCACATTTGCAGCCTGCTCAACCACTTCAATCCCGCGCCACACATCACCTTTAGCATCTTCAAATGTTTTACCGGTTTCTTTAGACAAAATGCTGGCAATGTCGTCGTGATGTTCTTTAAGCAGGTGCTGATAACGAAGCATTACCCGCGCACGCTCTGATACAGGCACTTTTTTCCACGTCTTAAATGCTTCTTTTGCACACGCGATTGCTCGCTCTATTTCAGATTCTGTTGAAACTGGAAGTTTTGCGATCACTTCGTTATTTGCAGGATTAGTGACGTCAATCATCTCTTTTGACTGAGATGTCTCAAACTGGCCGTTTATAAGTTGCTGAATTGTTTGCATATTTACTCTCATGAGGGTCGAACGCGATACCGCAAACTAATCATTTTTGATTGTGCAAGGGCTTGCGTCTAAAGATTAACCTTTACGTTAACGTCAACTATAAAGGATCGACCTACTGCTTGTAAATCACTTGTTAAATGATTGTGGTGCTTAATCGTAAGCGAATTTGTAAAGCACACTTCACTACTTACACCCTTTGAACTAGGGACTGATGACCCTAAATGCAGAAACTTTGAACAAAAATATCAGGAAATAAAAAGCATGCCGATAAGTAAAGTATGTTTATCTTTGTTCAATAATTACCTTCAAGCAGGCTGAGGCCAACTTACATACGCTTAAGTGTTGACTGCTTATATACCTGCATATGGAACTGACTACGTTTTGGACTTATTGAACTGATAAAGTGATGGACCTGATAACAGAAGAACCATCAATGATCGAATTTTAACGTGCGGGATTGCGTCAAGCCAATGATAAAACTACAGGGCTATCAGGCTCCTCAAAAAGTCAATTTGCGTGTTGCTATTGTTGAAGACAATACAACCGCTCGCATGAATTTGCGCAGTCACCTAATGTCAATTGATAGTTTTGATATTGCAAGTTACAGCAACGGAAAAGAACTACGCAATGGCTTACGTACCTCTAATTTTGATGCGGTTTTTATCGACTTTCATTTAGGTCAGGCAAAAAACGGTGTTGAGTGGATTCAGCAACTGAAAGAAACCGGACTATTGAAGCCATCCACCGGGATATTCTTTATTACGTCAGATAGCTTGCCTCAAACCATTGGACAAATTCTGGATTTATACCCTGATGCCATCATTATTAAGCCTTATACCATCAAAAATTTGAGTACAACGGTTAAGCATTATCTTCATGCCAGGAAGCATTTGCTGCCGGCATTGCAGTACATGGATCAGAAAAAAGAAGAACATGCGCTGGAATTTTTGAACGAGCAGTTGCGCAAAGGCATTTCAAAACGAATAGAGTCCGATTTTATAAAATTAAAAGGTCGCTTGCTTATTTCAGCGAAGCGTTTTGATGAGGCAACGCAACTCTACTCCTCTATTTTAGAGCGCTCAAACGGCGTGCTTTGGGCTCATTGGGGCTTAATTAAAAGTGAGTTTTTTACTGGCAAATGGCAGCATTGTAAAAAAATGCTCGATAAATTAATCGAAGAAAGTCTGACAAAAGACAAAGCCTACGAATGGTTGGCCAGCGTTGAGATTGGCAAAAAGAATTATTTTTTGGCAGAGCAGCTTCTCGATAATATCAAAGACAGCGAACTAACGATTCAGGCTACTCGACTAAAAACACTTTGCTACAAGATGCAGGGTAAAACCGAAGATGCGATTGCTTTGCTTGAGAAGAAAGTACAAAGCAATTTAAGCGTTAAAGAACGCCTTGTTGATTACGCCATGGAGCTCGCCCGATACCATCTGCATCTTGCCGAGCAGTTTAGAGAAAGTCAGCAACTCTGCCTTAAAGATGAATATGCAGATTACGTATCGTCAGCACGCGTGATGCTTGGCAAAGCGTCCAGAAATATCAATGATCGCCATGCGGCCTTACAAAAAGATACCATGCTGGCATTGGCCTTTTTGCTTGATAACGATTTACCCCGCGCAGAGCGCATCATTAAAGAAACCAGTGAAGAGCATCAGTTTACCAAAGCAAATGTCAGCACCATGATAGACGCGGTTAAAGTATGGTTTGGGCTTGGTCACAAAGATAAAGCGAAAGAAATTCTGGAAAAATGCGACGACCAATTGCTTGAGCAGGAAAATCATATAGAAAGTCTTATTGCGACTGATCTTGTAATCAACATTGAAAAGTCCCTTGGCCTTGAAAAAGAGCGCGCGCTCAAAGTCAATGAAAAAGGCATGAAGGCTTATAGTAATAAAAAGTATGCAGAGGCTCTTACTTATTTTTATCGCGCTTACAGCATGTTTCCGGGCGTGCCTGCTTTTGCTTTAAATCTCTTGCAATGCTTAACCGATGCCAAACAAACCGAATACAAGGGTATAACCATTGATATTCTCATATTGGAGCTAAGCGGGCTAAGTCTCTCCGACAACAACAAAAAGCGCATGCACGCCATCAAAGAAAAACTTGCGCTTGCCTGAACAAACAGGTGAGTCACTATCGTCTAGCTGGTTTATGGAGAAGCAATGAATAGTTATGGATTCAAATAAATCATACTGCTTCTATCGTTATGCTGATATATTGAAGCATAGGCTTTCAAGTTAAATGGGATCAGCATGACAACTAGCATCTATCAACATCAGCTCACCTTAAACAATGGTGAAACCCTTGACTTATCTGAGCATGCCGGAAAGGTACTATTGATTGTAAACACGGCAAGTAAGTGCGGTTTTACCCCTCAGTACAAAGGCCTTGAATCGGTTTACAATGAATTTAAAGACAAGGGCCTGATGGTGATTGGCTGTCCTTGCGATCAGTTTGGGCATCAAGAGCCTGGTGATGACAAGGAAATCGCGCAATTTTGTGAAATGAATTTTGGCGTGAGCTTTCCGCTTTCTGAAAAACTCGAAGTCAATGGAGATAATGCGCATCCACTTTATAAAACACTTAAAAATGAAGCGCCTGGCATATTGGGTTCAAAGCGCATTAAGTGGAACTTTACGAAATTTTTAGTAAATAAAAACGGCAAGGTTATTAAGCGTTACGCCCCTACTACAAAGCCTGAAGAGATAACAAGCGACATCAAAGATGCCTTGAGCGCGTAAAAGTTTGTTAAGCCTTTCGCGCCTTGATGTAAAAGTACTTACCAATAAATTTAAACGGCGCTTGCTTGCCATACTGTTTTTCAAGCGCCAGTATCTGTTCAAAACCACTGCTTTGCTGACTTATATCGCGCATATAATCATGAAAACAGCGTATCCCGGCGCTTAGTTCAATTTTTATATCTGTCCTTTGCTCTAAAAACGCTAAAATATCAGCTGGTTTTTGAGGGTTATGCGGATTTAGTCTGACGGTATTGCGCACTTTCATTCCCTTCGCGATATAGTCAAAATTTCCATAAATCGCATTATTAAACAGCATTGCATCCTGATTGAAAAAACTCAAACTTAAGACCCCGTTTGGCTTTAACTTTGAAATGAGAATGTCTAGCGCCCTCAATGGCTCATCCAGCCATTCTAGTACGGCGTGACACAACACCATGTCAAAGCTGAATGCATTGCTTTTAAACGCGTCTACATCTGCCAACTCGAAGTTTACAGCTGCAAATGCGCTTAAGCGCGATTTTGCGATTTCCAAAGCTTCTGCCGATACATCAAGCAGGTGCAGCTTGTGTCCTTTTTCGGCGAAAGCCAGGCTCATCATGCCTGTACCCGCGCCTGCATCAAGCACATCTAAAGGTTTATCGGCTTCAATTTCATCATTTAGGTAATGCAATAAGAGTAAATGACGCAAGCGCCCTTTTGTTGTGCCGTAGATATTCTGATCAAACTTATTTGCGATGCCATCAAAATTGCCGCTTTTCATAAAGCGCATTTCCTTAATTGAGGATGTTCATTTAAAATCAGGCTGGGTTGTCAATGTCTACAAAGCTTACTTTCAAACCATGGGAGTCACCAAACTCTGCAGCCAAATACTCTCCCACGGCTTTAACGCCATAACGCTCAGTGGCATGATGACCGGCAGCAAAATAATCAATCCCCAGTTCTCGCGCGCTGTGAGTGGTTTGTTCTGAAATTTCACCCGAAATAAAGGCGTCGATGACGGGGGTGTCGTTTTCCATGGACTCACCGGATAAGGATTCAAAAGCATCTATGTAGGCTTGCCCGCCGCCTGTGCACCATGCAAGATGCTGAATACTATCTTTGTTACCAACGCTTGCGATGTCTCTACTTAAAGCGCAACTAAGGCGCGTTGAAAAGGCCTGATGAGACTCAGGCTCCGGCAACTCACCCTGCATTACTATTCCCAGCGGTTCGATATTTTCAAGCGGTCTCACATTCTTTAAACCAAGCACTTTCGCCAATTGTGCATTATTTCCAAATTCAGGATGGATATCGATGGGTAAATGATAGGCTAACAGATTGATATCATGTGCTAATAATTGCTGAATTCGGCGTTTTTTCATGCCAACGATGTTATAAGCCTCGTTTTTCCAAAAATAGCCATGATGGACGAGGATCGCATCCGCTTGAAGTGATATGGCTTTTTCAATAAGTGCTAAGCTTGCCGTAACCCCTGTGACGATATGCTTTACCTCAGTTTTACCTTCAACTTGTAAGCCATTTGGACAGTAATCTTTTACTCCATTTGGCGAAAGAAGCTGACTGAGTGCTTTTATTAACTTATTTCGTTGCAAATTGAAGCCCTTTTTATCAAGAAATTAGACATTTAATATTTTTTGTGTATAAACTTAGTGATATTAACATTTTACATACAAGAACAGGGTGTATTCTACTCGATGAGCAAATTAGATAAAGACAGTGTATTAGAAAAATTTACCAAAGCGTATGAAGCGGCAAACGGCAAAGCTCCTAACATTGAGGCTAAAGGCGGCTGGTATAGCGTAGATGGTGATAAAAATGTGCGTTTAGCCCAACTTGACGAGATGGCTGATGAGTTGAGTAAAGGCGCAGGGAAGTCAGGCAAAAAAGCCGAAGCGCCCGAAGCTAAAGCCGATAAAAAGCCAAGTGAGAAGAAAGCGGTGAAGAAAAAGGCGACAGCGAAAAAGCCTGCTAGCGCATTTTCAGTGAAAGACTTTTACACACAGCAAATAATGGAAGCCAATCCGGGCAGTAAAGCACCTCGCTAGTTTTCCGCCTTAAGCATCCCAAAAGAGCATTCAAAAAAAGCAGCGTTTTATCGACGCTGCTTTTTTGTTTTCCCAATTCTCAGGCTAGCGTGCAAGTTACATCCAGGTGTTTTTGAGTTGAGTAATGGCTTTATTGATTGCCGTTTCCACGCCGTGTGATGCGGCAAGACCAAGTTTTTGTGCCAGGTTCTTTTTAGTGGCGTACTTGAGTCTATATAGCTTATGCGTTTCGTTTGCCGCTAACAGATAATCATCAGAAGTCTGAATTTTATCTACCAGGCTTAGTTCCAAAGCTTTTTGTCCGTACCAGTATTCACCTGTTGCAACCTTTGCAATATCCACATCTTTTCGATGTTGTGACACAAAGTCTTTAAACATCTGATGCACTTCTTCCAGCTCTTCTTTAAACTTCTCTCTGCCCTCTTCGGTGTTTTCACCAAATAAGGTTAGTGTCCGCTTAAAATCACCTGCTGTATGCATTTCGTAGTCAATGTCGTTCTTTTTAAGTACTTTGTTGAAATTGGGGATTTGTGCAACCACACCAATTGAGCCAATAATAGCAAAAGGCGCAGAAATTATTTCATCTGCCACACAGGCCATCATATAACCGCCGCTTGCCGCAATTTTATCGACACTGACCGTGAGCTTTAACCCTTTATCCTTGATGCGTTTAAGTTGAGACGCTGCCAAACCGTATCCATGCACTACTCCTCCACCGCTTTCAACATTAACAAGCACTTCATCTCCTTCTTTTGCAACACAAAGCACAGCCGTAATTTCTTTACGAAGTGAATCTACTTCTTTCGCCATTGATGAGCCTTCAAAGTTGATCACAAAAAGATTCGGTTTAGCGTCCGATTTTTCAGCGTCTTTTTTCTTTTTGCTTTCTTCAGCTTTTTTCTGCTTTTCTGCTTTTTTATCGGCTTTTTGTTTAGCCTTGAGCTGCTCTTTATCCAAAAGCACTGCCTCTGCCTGATGCTTTAGGTCATCATAAACGTCAGAAATTGAGTCGAACTCAAGATTCCCCGGTCGCTGTTTTTGTTTAGACGCCATCGCAATGATTACGCCTACTACAACTAATATTGCCACCACGAGGGTAATTGCTTTGGCCAGAAACAAGCCATATTCGAATAAAAACTCCAAGGAACTACTCCGTATATATTTTTAAAAACACATTGACCGCAAAAACAGGCCACAAAAGAAAAAGAGCGCAACGGCTCTTTTTCAAAGTTTATCACATAAGCGTGATCCTGAATCAAGAAATCATGCTTGCTAGTTTTGAACTGCTGTCTCTTGAGTAGATACGCCAGTCGAAATAGCAATTGATTCGATTAAACTTGCTTCTATTTCTGCTTCTGTATACGCCATCGGACGCAAAGAAGGTTGCTCAGAATAAAAACGGCTCTGATCATCAAAATGTTCAGATTCAGTATTGTTTGACTGTGAATAAGTCAGTATACCTCTTCCTTTAGGACCATCCTCTGTAAAGTTAACTACCATGGCCCAACTGGTTCCGTAAGTAATGTGATAGCCCTCTGCTTCTGCACTTAAACGGGTGCTTGAATCGATTACCGGATAAGTGTGACGGGGTAACAGCGTACCGTTATCGCCAGTGCGAACATCAAAGACATTAAATCCACCTTCAATATTATGCGCCCCGCCCCATGGCAAACGCTCACCTGACGGCATGCCTGTAACAGTGCTTTTTTCAACAAACTGCACTTCACCGAGGCTTGCATCAAGTTCTATGCCCGCCTGCTGAATTTTAGCAACCGCTGTGGCTAACTGCATTACTGTCGTATCGTTTGCAATTAATCCGTTTGGTGTACTTACTGGCATTTCTGGATCGTAAGCCACTTCCCATTGGGGATCAAAGCGAAATTGGAAGGCAAACTCACGTAAAATATGTGCACCCGTGCTGTCTTTGTTCATGGTGCCATCAAAACCTGCCAAGGCATCACACGCTGGACCAAGGTTGACCATGGTACCATTAACATCTACGGGCGTTTCACGATTTTGCTGACATATTTGAAGTAGCTCAGGCAAAATGGCTTCTGATAAATAATTCCGATTCCCCATAAGCGCTTCTTCAACTTCTGCAGGGGAGAATTTACCATCAGCGCCCGATTCGCTTGCCAATAGTTCATGTGCCATTCGAGAGCGAAGGCTTTGTTCATTGCCAACCTGTCCATACAGCGGCGAAACGCCTGTGATAGGAGACTCAAGGTTAGTTAACCAGAAGCTGTCATTTGAGTTTTGCACATAGTCGGTGCCAGCGTACTGAGGTGCGCGCTCAAACGGAACCGGTTTATCAAAATCAAATACTGACGCAAAACCTGGCAATACAGTAAAGCCTGCTGCCTGTCTCGTTGCAATTAAGGTTGGATTGGTCGTGAGTTGCTGTATGGCTGAGTTTGTCAGGTCCGGAACGGTTGAGTCATCAATATAAAAAACCTGACCATCTTTAGATGCTGCCATGGTGTTATTAAAAATAACGCCGTCAAAATCCATAAATGCCTGTTTAAACTCATCCATGCTTCCGGCCAGGTTCATTGCCAACCAATGATCAACGACATCAAAGTTTGGCAGGTTCACATCTTTTATCGCAAAGGCATTACCGCCCGGCCCCCATTCAAAATTACCTGGTACAACAATCATCGGGCCATAATTGGTCACATAGCTATCTTTTTCAAGTTGTATAGTCTGCCCTGGAGCAACAGCCACTTCGATCGTATGCGTTTCTTTAAAAATAGTTCGTTTGGCACCGTCAACCGTGTGCGTCAGGTTTTGAGCATCACTGTCATCTAAGCTTAGCTGATAGACGACAAAGTGCTCTGCCGTTGAAAAGGTGTGTGTCCATGCGACGTTTTCGTTATAACCAATATTAACAACACCAGGTATGCCCATTAGTGAACCACCAATAACATTTAAATGGCCTTCAATGGTGGTTTGGAACTGCCAAAAACGTAAATTGCCTGTATGCGGGAAGTGAGGATTACCTAATACCATCCCCATGCCATTTTCTGTCATATCGGAGCCTAAGCCCCAGCCATTAGAGCCCATATCCTGAGGATTGCGCTGAGGCATTTTAACTTCAGGTTTAATAGACATGGGCAACTGTTCAGGATTACTGATAGTGCTTTGCGAAACCATGCGCGGGAGCGGATCAACACCAGGAGGAGCCGCTAAAAACATCGGCCCTAAAAAGTTTGCTGCACCAGGTAAAAGTGCAACGCCAAGTGCGTAAGTCAAAAGATCGATTTCATCTATTGGCTCTACCCACGGCTGTCCAGCACACTGTGGGTCGATATCATCTGGGTTATCCAACATAAATTGATTATAGCCTTGCACATAGCCTTGATACAGCGCACGCGAGTTTGCGCTCATACTTGCAAAACCTTGTTCAGCCTTCTCTCTTATGCCCACTGTTAAAAAGCCAAAATCGTTAATTAAATGCTCAGAGTCTCCACTGCCGGGAACAAGATCTGGACCGAAATACTTTGCTCGCTCTGAATTATATTTAACGATCTGGTCGGCCAAGATGCATAAATTATCTCGTGCAAACGCATAACCAACTCCATAGGCCATGCTTTCTAAGTTATCCGCTTTAACATGAGGCACGCCATACTCTGTCCAGCGAATTTCAGCATCTAACACACCATCCTCATCAAAGTTCGGCACACTTGCAACTGGGGGCGTTGGAGGCGTAACAGCAGGCGGTTCTGGAGGAGAAATATTAGAAAAATCATTCTGATTATCACCACAAGCCGCGAGTAATAGTGCTGACACGGCAATGCAGAGGGGTTTTACTGCTCTGGATCTGCGTCGTAATTTCATAGTCGTATCCTTTTAATAAGAATTTAATTATTGTGTTGTGTTAGGTGCTTCTTGAATTAAACGCCGCAGCAAAATCCATCCCACTGCAGCGATTCATTTCTATACGCTGTATTACAATAAAAACCCACTTCAAAAGTGGGTTTTTATTCATTAGTTCATTACTTCATTTGCGCTTAAAAACGTTAATGTAGTCACTAGTTTGCCACGATAGATTCATTAGTTACCTGAATGACCGTTGCATCAGACCCTAGATAAGTCGCTACTTGAGACTGCATTTCAGCAGTGACCGCTGCGTTTGGACCCGGGTTAATGCTACTTGCGTGCGCACCAGCGGTGTATTTTACAATGCCGCTAAGTGGCTCGCTTGACATCACAGTAGATGAAATTGTTTCGAGATTCATCAATGTAGCGAGCGGTAACTGGCCTGAAAGCGGAACCGATGTAGACACCGGAATCACTTGGTCTGGCAGGTTTTCGCCTCCGTCACCGACAACAGTGATCATATGAACATTTGTATTTTGTCCAAGCGTTTCAAAAAAGTTTATCGGGTCTGATTGGTCACTCACGGTTTGCGCAGCAAAAGCAAACTGAGCAAACACTGCATTTACGCCAGCAGCTTGCTCAGGCGTCAAGGCCGCCAAAAAGTTGTTTGTTGCTTCGACTAATTGGGCTTCAGTAACATCCGTTGAGCCATAAGTTGCTTGTAAGAAAGCCTGAAAATCAGCAGACGCTTCTGACAGCAAGAAGCCTTTAATAAGGGGACCAAAAGCGGCAGATTCCAATAAGAACTGCGCCAGGCCACCGCCAGGTGATTCAAGCGATACAGCCTGTACATTAAATAATCCGCTCAAGGGCGCCAGTTGGCCTTCAAATGGCGTATTCGCAAGCGAAGCAAAGTTACCGCCAGTGATTGCACCGAGGGAAACGCCCATTGCCGATACATCAGTGCCGTTAATTTGCACCATATCGTTGCCGGTAGCATTAACAAACGCATTCAAACCTAAACGAATACCCAATAAATCAGACACGGCCTGGCGAGAGTTATCGCGAGCTGTCGGTAAACTGGCAAGGTTTAAAAACGCCGTTGCACTTACTGTAGTAGCATTGATTTCATCGCCCGGATTTGTTGGGTCTACATCAAAGCCGCGTGAGCCATGAAGGGGTTGATCTATCGCTACCGTTGCAAAACCGGCAAGTGATAATGCTCCAGAGATAGAAAGCATATCTTCTTTTTGCGAGGTGATGCCGTGAATGAGCATCACAACTGGCCATCCACCCTCTGGCATCGCAATATCAAACCCTAGGGCACCCGCTACCGTTGGATTGGGAATGGTGACTTGTACGTCTAGCGTTTCTCTGCCCATATTTCCGCCTTGCATCTGCGGAACCGGGTTGAATTTAGTCAGGTTACGATCTTTATCTAAAGGTTGCCCGTTAATCGTCACATCACGTAATCCAACCGCTTGACAGAACGCATCATTCGGGCCTGGCTCAGCAGCGGCTAGTGCATCACCTGCAAGCGCCAGTACCAAGCCTGAATCACATGCCGCAGTCCAAAACTCATTTGCAGGAGCGGCCGGGTTATCTGCTCGCGGAATTGGCGAATAGTAAGGTAGAGATACATTTCCTTCGAACAGATTGGCAGCACATAATGGACCTGCGCCCTGTCCCAGAATGCCTGTTCCTATTTGCTGAACCACGCCATTAACTTCCGCTTCAAATGGTGTAAAAGACTGCCCTGTGGCAGCAGCAAATTGACCACTGGCGGCAGCAAGTAATCCATTACAAGTGGTAAGCGCTGTAAAATCACCTGATTCAAAGAATGGAGCAAGCGGTGCAGCAGCTGGATTCTCAAGCGCGGTAGCGATTGCGCCATCAACCGCATCCTGAGAAACAACGCCCAGCTTTTCCATTACATTGCCTTCTTCTGCTTGCCCGGTAACAACAATGGCAGGTAATGCTTCACCGGCACTTGGGTCACCGGCAGCCGAACGTTGCGCAAATTCACTTACGTACAATTGTTTAATAGTATTCATCACCGGTGTAATAGACTGCGTGGTAAAAGCCGCTACATAGGTCAGTTCATTTCGGCTAAAGCCCACTGGCTCCAAAGTGTCAATGTGAGAGTTAACAATACCCTGCAGATTTAACTGGTCTTCTGTTGATAATGGATTCGTATCGATGTCTTGCTTGACCAAATCCCATGTTGTTGAACCTTGTACCGACTTTCCGCTGGTGTCTTTCAGGTCGGTGGTCATAACAAGTACGTAGCTTTGCGCTTCTTTTAGTGGACGAAGCGGCACAACATTAACCGTGTCTTCGTCGCCAAGGCTAAGCACATAATCTTGACCAAAGCTTAACTCATCACCCACTTTACATCCGGCGCTTGGAACTTGAATAACGGCACAATCCGGGTCTTGTTGGTTAAGCGCAAGCGTTGCTTCAAAAATTCGAATGCCTGCAGATAAGGTGTTTGGATCGATTGATACGCCAGCGGGCACATCAACATTAATAGTAAATGGTGTATTCGTTGACCAACCATCTAAAACATTCAAAGCATTCTGTGGATCACTGAAATCGCTTGGATCATCGACCGGTATATTTAAAGTGAAGTCAAAAAAACCGTCGTCCCCCGGAAGCATTAACAAATCATTAGGAATGTTAAGTTCACCCTCTCCCGGATTAAAAACAATACGTGAAACAGGTGTTTGCACCACTGTTTCTTCCTGGATTTCGGAGATAGTTTCTCCGCCACCGCATCCGGCAAGCCCCAATGCTGCTAAGATACTTGTGCTTACTAACAGTTTTTTCATTCTTTCTCCCTACTCAATCTGTAGATGCTTTTTATAATCTTGAGTGACAAATTGTACGGTCTGCTAACGGATGCTTTTTTGCACAACTAGTAAGACCAGTTAATAATTGCCTATAGTATGTACTTTACGTTGACTTTGCAAAGTGTTTGTAAACGTAATGTAATAAAAAAATAGAATATGCTTGTAAGTATTAGCAGTTACTTTAGCTAATTCAAATTCTGCGCTACTATTCGGCCACTTTTTTTATCGGTATTTAAGAGTTGATGCATGTCTGAACTTCTTCCACATTTGGCATTTGAAGCGCACGAACATAGTTTATTAAATAAAGTCATTTTGGTGACTGGCGCTGGCGATGGCATAGGAAAACAAGCGGCTTTAAGCTATGCAAAGTGTGGGGCCACTGTGATTCTTTTAGGCAGAACTGTCTCTAAGCTTGAAGCAGTATACGACGAGATAATGTCCAATGGTGGTAAACAGCCCAGTATCGTACCGCTCGATTTGGAAGGCGCGACTTTGCAACATTATCAAGGCATGGCAGATACTATCGCAGGTGAATACGGCAAATTAGACGGCGTATTATTTAATGCCAGTTTGCTTGGTGCCTTATGCCCTTTTGCTGAAATTAAGGAAAAAGAATTTGATCAGGTCATGCAGGTAAACGTCAAAAGTCAGTTTTTGATGATGCAGGCTCTTTTGCCCTTGCTTAAACAAAACCAGACTGCTTCGGTAGTGTTTACAAGCTCAAGCGTCGGGCGAAAAGGCCGAGCATTTTGGGGGACTTATTCGATGAGTAAGTTTGCCACTGAAAGTATGATGCAGTTACTTGCTGACGAGTATAAAAATAAAGCGCTAAGATTTAACTGTATTAATCCCGGCGCCACTCGTACAGATATGCGTGCTAAAGCCTATCCGGGGGAAGATCCTAAAAAATTAAAGACACCGGCGCAAATCATGCCAACTTATATTTATTTAATGTCTGATGTATCTCGCGGCGTGAACGGTCAGTCGCTTGATTGCCAACCTAAATAAGCACAGGCCAACGTAAGAAAGTTTATTTTTAATAATCAAAATATAAAAGGATGCGCTTTTAGTTACGCATCCTTTTTTATTAGCTAGACTAAAAAACTAGAACTAAAAGCACCTGGTAATAGACAGTCGTGCATTAATCGCCAATTTTAGCCCAGGTATCTCTTAGCTCTACCGTACGGTTAAATACCAGTTTTTCCTGGCTACTTTCAGTATCAATACAAAAATAACCAGTGCGCTCAAACTGAAAGCGCTCCAAAGCCTCACCTTTGGATAATTCAGGCTCAACAAACCCATTCACCATAATTAAAGACTCAGGGTTAATTGTCGCTGCAAAATCTTCTTGCGCAGCAGGATTTGGGTGGGTAAATAACCGGTCGTACAGATTAAACCTGGCAGGCTTTCCTTCACTTGCGCTGACCCAGTGAATTACGCCTTTCACTTTGTTCTCTACCGGATCTTTACCAAGCGTATCCGGGTCGTAATGACAGTACACAGTTGTGACATTACCTTCAGCGTCTTTTTCAACGCGATCGGCATAAATACAGTAGCTGTTGCGCAAGCGCACCCCTTTATCCAAGGTCATTCGCTTGAACTTCTTATTTGCCGATTCCCTAAAATCCTCAGCCTCAATGTACACTTCTCGCGTCATGGGTATTTTACGTGCTCCCATATTTTCATCATTGGGATGATTAGGCGCATCGAGCCATTCAATTTTATCATCAGGATAATTTTCAATCACAACTTTTATTGGGTCCAGAACGGCCATTCGGCGAGGAGCGTTCTGATTGAGCTCATCACGAATGCAGGCTTCCAACATGCTCATCTCGACCATATTATCCATTTTGGTCACACCAATGCGTTTACAAAATTCACGAATTGAAGCGGGTGTGTAGCCTCTGCGGCGAATACCGGCAATAGTGGGCATGCGCGGATCATCCCAGCCATTTACATGCTTTTCGTCAACGAGCAGAATCAGCTTCCGTTTACTTAACACCGTGTATTCCAGATTTAAGCGGCTGAATTCGTACTGACGAGGCGTACAGTCAATGCTGATATTTTCAATAACCCAATCATACAAGCGACGATTATCCTGAAACTCCAGTGTACAAAGCGAATGCGTAATGCCTTCAATCGCATCAGAAATGCAGTGCGTAAAATCGTACATTGGGTAAATGCACCATTTATCTCCTGTTTGATGGTGATGCGCAAACTTGACTCTATAAATGACGGGATCACGCATACACATAAAAGGCGATGCCATGTCAATTTTTGCGCGCAGACTACAAGTACCTTCTTTGTATTCGCCTGCCTTCATTTTCTCAAAGTGAGCAAGATTCTCTTCAGGCGCGGTGTCGCGGTACGGACTATTCTGGCCGGGCTCGGTGAGAGTGCCACGCAATTCGCGTACCTGCTCCGGCGAACTGAAATCGACGTAGGCCAAGCCCTTTTCAATTAGCTCGCAGGCATAAGCATATAGCCTATCGAAGTAATCAGAGGAATAGCGAACATCTCCGTTCCATTCAAAACCAAGCCAGTGAACGTCGTGCTTGATCGAATTGACAAAATCGATATTTTCCTTTTCAGGATTGGTATCGTCAAAGCGCAGATTACACGTTCCCTGATAGTCTTCGGCAATGCCAAAGTTTAAACAAATTGATTTAGCGTGTCCCATGTGCAAATAGCCATTGGGCTCAGGCGGAAATCGGGTTGCAACCTTAGTGTGTAAACCAGAAGCGAGATCTTTATCGATAATTTGTCGAATAAAATTGGTCGGACGTGGCGCAGTCTCGGCCATAAAAATGTTTTCCTTATTATAACTGCCAACCTGCAAAACAGATATCTCTGTTTTACAAGCGCAATACTCAGTTAACTTGAGCGTGTTCAGTAATCAATTGCGTGAAAGTATAACACTTCAAATATGACTGCATCATGCATTTTTTCAAGCCCTTATACTTTTATACTTGAACAAATTGAGCGCTCTCGTGTATAAACTCCTAGAAAACAATAAATATTGTTCAATAGGTCAAATTCCTGAATGAAAAATAAAGCCACGTCTTTTGACATTGCTCATATGGCAGGTGTGTCACAAAGCACCGTGTCTCGCGCGCTTAGCGATAGCCCCTTAGTTAACAAAGAAACGCGCGACCGAATCAAGCAAATTGCGAAAGAACTCAACTATAAAGTGGATAAAAACGCCAGTAATTTGCGCAAGCAACAAAGCCAGACTTTGGCACTTTTACTCTTTGAAGACCCCACTAATGATGATTCGCTCATAAATCCGTTTTTTATCAGTATGCTTGCCAGCATTACCAAAGCAAGCGCAGCGGCAGGCTACGATCTACTTGTTTCATTTCAGAATATGAACGACGACTGGCATGCTGTGTACGAAGATTCAAACAAAGCCGATGGTATTATTTTGCTTGGCTATGGCTCCTATACCGACTACGAGTACAAACTTAGCCAATTGGAAGAACAAGGTACCCGTTTTTTACGATGGGGCGCACCAGATACCAAGCATCCGGGAATATCGATTGGCTCGGATAACGTATTAGGTGGTTATTTGATGGGAGAACACTTGTTATCCTTGGGACATCGTAAATTTGCATTTGTGGGCGAAGCTAATCGCGGCGCACCCGAGTTGTTGGGAAGGCTAAACGGTTTGAAAAAAGCAATGAGGCAGCAAGGCGTCGATACCTCCGATATCAAGCAAGTTGATGCTATTAGTACCGAACTTTCTGGCTTTAAGGCTGCCAACGCCCTGCTTAAATTGTTTAAAGATGCCCCGCTGCCAGATGCCATTTTTTGCGCCACTGATTTGATTGCAATTGGCTGTATTCGGGCGCTACGCACTGCCGGACTGAAAGTTCCTGAAGATATTGCGGTAGTCGGTTACGATAATATTCAGATAAGCGAATTCTCAACACCGCCCCTCACTACCGTGCGCCAGGATACTTTATTGGCAGGACAACTGCTCGTTAGTAATTTGATAAAACTTATTCGCAGCGAAGCGGTTGAGGATACCTTGATGCAGCCAGAACTGGTGATACGAGAATCTTGCGGAAGGTTTGTAAAATAAAGAAAGGCTTCTTAAAGAAGCCTTCGCCAATACACCTCAAATCCTGAGCTTAGTCAGCCACCTGTCGCTCCGTCTCTTTTACAAAGAACACCGACACTGCGGCAAAAATCATTAAGACTCCTGCCAAGGCAATAATGTTTATCGCTTCATTATCAAACGCATATTTAAGAATAAGGCCTGCGGTAAGCGCACTGATAATCTGCGGCGCAGCAATAGTGAAGTTAAAAATTCCCATATAAATGCCAGTTTTATCGGCAGGTAAAGCGCCCGCCAGCATAGCATAAGGCATCGCCAAAATAGCCGCCCACGCAATCCCTACACCTATCATGGGAACAAGCAAGTACAAAGCGCCCATGGGCACAGTGACTTGCGTTATCAGTAAATTAACATCGACGGGTGTTAAATCCTGAAAAAACATAAAGCTAATATAACTCAGACCGCCTAGAGCGAGTGCACCTGAATACACAAGTTTTCTGCCTAATCTGTCTGCCAGTTTTGCCAAAAACACTGAAAAAATAGCAGCAAATAACGAATACGCAGCGAATATAATACCTACCCAATCTCCTGCCGCACCCTTTGCCGCAGCGATTTCAAGCGGTACCGCGTCAAGCGTTGCTAAGAAACTTTGATCAAACCACTTTTTATCAACCCCCCAAATATGCTGCGTGATGGCATTTGTGGTATAGACCCACATAATAAAAAGGGCAAACCAGGAAAAAAACTGAGTAACTGCCAAACCCTTCATAGTAGTAGGCATATGAATGACTAAGCGAACA
This sequence comes from Ningiella ruwaisensis, assembly GCF_004798935.1. Taxonomy (GTDB): domain Bacteria; phylum Pseudomonadota; class Gammaproteobacteria; order Enterobacterales; family Alteromonadaceae; genus Glaciecola; species Glaciecola ruwaisensis. Next base: position 51,823 of record NZ_RAHT01000008.1, read on the forward strand.
AAGTTTGAAAGGCGCTCGGAAACCGGTGGCTTTTGTTCCCGTGCTTTAGCCACCTCTACCGCATCCATTCCTTTGTAAGCATAGTATTGCTCAGGCGGGTATTCCTTTGTTCTAAAGACCGTCCAAAGTACTGTTCCAAGCAGCACAGTTGCACCAATATAAAATGCCCACATGACACTTTGTGCAACAGAGCCAGGCTCAGTAGTATTGTCCAGGCCAATCACATTAGTCAGTAAAAATGGCAATAGTGAACCTACTACTGCGCCAATATTGATTAACAGCGATTGCACTGAATAGCCTACGTTTCGCTGCTTAGGTGGCACCATGTCGGATACCAGCGCTCTGAATGGCTGAAAACACACGTTAAACGAAGCATCCATAATCGCCAACATCAGTACGCCAAAAATCATAGGCGCAATAAACGCTACAAACAAAGGCGCGTTCGGCATCAGTACCATACCGATTGCGGCAGCAATAGCACCTGCAAATATAAAGGGTGTTCGTCGCCCCATTCTGTTCCAGGTTCTATCTGATGCTGCACCCACAAATGGCTGCACAATAAGCCCCATCAAAGGCGCAACAATCCAAAAGAACGAAAGTTGGTGAGGGTCGGCGCCCAAGTCAGACAAGATCCGACTCACGTTAGCGTTTTGCAAAGCAAAACCAAACTGCACGCCTAAAAAGCCAAAGCTGACATTCCAAACTTGCCAGAAAGATAATTGAGGTTGTTGTTTTCCCATTATTCGCTCTTTATTTTATTTTTATACACTAACAGTATTTTGTTAACTAATTGTTATTTGCGCTTGATTGTACATGCACAGCTCTAAGAACACTATTTATCTGCATACGTATTCACGCAGGAATTCTATTCGGTGAAAAGATTCGAAGATTTAAGTTAAGTCATGGATAAACATAAAGCCGCTTCAAGCATGCGATAAAATGCGCTATGTTTATGCGTAAATAAACTTCCACCTACGACTAAGCAGAAATATGCAACACATTGTGATTTTAGGCGGCGGCACTGCTGGCTGGATGTGCGCCAACTTGCTTGTTAAGCATCTTGACGCGCATAGATTTAGCGTAAGCTTAATTGAAAGTCCCGACATTGGGATTATTGGCGTGGGTGAAGGCTCAACACCGCATCTAAAAGTGTTTTTTGATGATTTAGGCATTAGTGAAAAGGAGTGGATGCCCGCATGTCATGCTACTTATAAAAATGGTATCAGCTTTGTAGACTGGTCCTCACATCTTGAACAAAATCGGTATTTTCATCCCTTTCCCTCCTATGCAGACAGACAAAGTGCGGCTGCATTTCTTATGCATTGTCACTTAGGGTTTAGAGGCGTGCCCATTCAGGCAAATCCAGATGACTATTTTTTAGCAGCGCGATTGCCCTTGCCTCAACTGAAGAACAAGCAATCCGTTCTGAGACTACCGCAAGCGCACTGAAGATGCTAGAAGAATTCATATGAAGGTGGGCAAACTTGAAAAAACATGGAACAAAAATGTGATAGCACTTGGACTTTCACAAGGTTTTATTGAGCCATTAGAAGCTACCGCATTACACCTTGTTTTAGAGACGATGATTGGCTTTTTCACGCATTTTAAACAGGGTGACTTTTCCCAAAAAGACATTGAGCATTTTAATCAATCAATATCGGCGCGTTACGAAGGCATACGCGATTACATTGTGTGTCATTACAAAGTGAATACCCGAAACGACACTGAATATTGGCACGATGTAAAAAGCAATATTCCTATTTCCGACAACTTGTGCGCAGTACTAGACACCTGGGATGCCGGGAAAGATATCACGCCGGTTTTGCAAGCTCGCGGCATGGATAAATATTATCCGGCGGTATCGTGGTACTGCTTATTAGCCGGATACGGGCGCTTTAAAAATAAGCCTGGCACCGTAGACTATGACCAAAAAATAAGTGAGCAGATCAGTGAGCAGCGCAAGCAGGTTCGGCGCTTTTTACAGGCCACCAAAGGGCGCTTTCTTTCTCACCAAGATGCACTTAAAGCACTATCTTAAATGAAAGTGCTTGAGTAAGTTCACCCGACACATACAAACGTTTGTTTTGTTCATCCCAGTAATACCCGGTTTGCATGTTAAGCGCATTTTTGTCAAACACTTCGCCTACCTGTTTTTGCGCAACTGAAATACTTTCAGGTGTTGAATTCAGTCCTGTAATATCAAATACCAGATGGCGTTTTAATGGCGCATCCGGGTACTTGCCTTCGACCTTGACTTCAAGCAGTAAAGTGTTTGCTTTACGCTCACTGTTAAATACGATTTGCTGATAATCACCATTCTCAATGGTTGCTGGCGTTTTACCATCATCTTCATACAGGGTATAGAGGCTCTTGGTTTGACTTTCATGAGTGAAGTGTCGCACTTTAAGTAAGCGACTTGAATATTGCTCAGTATTTTGAATCGCATCAATCATGGGAATAAAGCTTCCGGCTCTTGCAAAAACCGGCAGCTCATCAAGAGGCGTCAACACAGAAATGCTCTGTCCGCCTTTAAAAAACGGGGAGTGACCAAAAAAATAAAACCACCCACCTTCAGGCAATTCAATGCTCTGCGCCTCCACGCCAGGTGATAGCACGGGTGAAACCAACAATGCATCGCCCCACATATAGGCATCTGTGCGACCAATATCCTGGCCTTCAAATACCATAAACAGTGGCCGCATCATAGGGATACCCTGCATGCTATTTTCCATGCTTAAGCTGTAGTTATAAGGCAGTAATTCATAGCGCAGTTTTACAAATGGCCGCACTAAATTCTGTGTTGACTCGTCGTGAAACACAGGTTCCGGCGCAATATGATCCTGTGCATGAGGACGATAAACCGGTTGAAAAACGCCATACTGCATCCATCTTACGTAAAGTTCCGGATCAAAGACCTCGCCACCGGCGAAGCCGCCTAAATCAGAATGCGTGTATGCAAGGCCAAATAAACTCATTTGCAATGCAAGTTCTACTTGCGGTTTAAGCCCATTCCACGAGCGCTCTACGTCACCTGTCCAGGGTACCATCCCATAACGCTGCGAACCTAAAAAGCCAGCGCGCATCATCACAAAAGGACGTTCATTAGGGCGCATCTCAGCTTGTCGTGAATACACCATTTCAGCCCACTTGTGGCCGTAAACGTTGTGAATTTGATCACCCGTCACCCACTTCGCCTTGGTATTTGAATGTGTGTCGTCTGTATATGTGTTAAACCAATGCAAACTGTCAGCGGGGTGCACTTCCGGCTCACCTAAATCGCCCCACCAGCCTGCCACGCCTTGCTTGTTTAATTCGGCGTAATATGACCAAAACCAGTCTTGAGCGCCTTTATCAAACACATCGACCAGCCCGGTATTGCCAAAATAAAAATCAAAGCGGCGTGGCTCTCCTGCCAGGTTTTTAGTAAGCGCATTATTATCAACCGCCGATTGCCATTGTGAAGAACTTGTAAGAATAAACGGTTCGGTAATAAGAATGGTTTTTACGCCTTTATCTTTAAGTGTGGCAATCATCTTTTCAGGCTCGGGAAAGGCATTTTTATCCCATTGTAAATTTCCCATATGCCCTTTTATATCTGGACCAAACCAAAATAAATCGAGCACAACTGCATCAACAGGGAAGTCCTGCTCTATAAATTTGTTGATGGTTGCTAAAGTTTCTTCTTGCGTTCGATAACCAAAACGTGAGGCATAATTACCCAGCGCCCATCGAGGAGGGAGCGGTTGTGTGCCTGTGATGCTAACAAAATTTGATACCACATCGCTTGCTGAGTCACCTGCACTGAAAATGTAAGCGGTGCGGCCTGAGACTGCTTCAAACTGCAAAATATTTTGTTCGGTGTGCGCAATATCAAGAAAGCCGCTGGCGCTGTTATCAAAGGCAAGAATGTAATGTTTACTGCTCATCACTGCAGGCAAACTGTAGTACATTTGCGAAGATTCAGTGGAGTAACCATAGTGCGCTTTATTGTATAAAGGCAATCGATGCCCTCTCCTGTTCATACCTAAAACGCGCTGTCCGCCTCCAAGCATGGCCTCTGTGTCATCTAGCTGAAAGCGAAAACCTCTTAAGGTATCGTATGCAAAAAGCCCGCTTTCTTCTTCCAAGAGCAGCTTATCGCCTTTTTTAAAGGCAATTTTTAGGGGTGAACGATCAATAAGCACATCAAGCTCAGGCAAGCGCATAACAAGCTTATCGGAAGACGTAATCAGCTCAACTTCTTTAAATACAGCGTGATTTTCAGGCAAGGCAAATGAGGGGAGCTGATGTACGTTGGGGGGCTGGTAAAAAACTTCGACAGATTCCTGGTTAAGCGCGGTGATGTGTAATTTGCCCTCGCTCAGCTCAATACTTAGAACTCCATCACGAAGTTCAGCGTGCTTTATTTCTCGTGAAATAGCCTTGCGTGAAATAACTTTAGATGAGATGACTTCAAGAGAAAGCGGCTTAGCATTGGCTGAACTGGCAAGCACATTGCCGCTTGCAAACATAAGTGAAGTTGAAACAATCGAGAGGGTAAACGCAATATAAAGCGCGCCTTTTACCTGTTGCAAGTGCTGCTGCACGTGTTTTAGCAAGAACAATTGCAGAAGCTGTTTCGGGTGTTTCAGCTGTGGTACAAGGCCGCGTACATGTTCGAGTTTTTTAGACGCTAATGATGCAAAATCACCTGTCAAGAAGAACCTTTTCATTCTTATTCCTATTGCTTGTTCTGCTCGAGATTCAACTCATAAATCACTGAACCCAAGGGCTGAATCTTAACGTTAACTTGCCCTGTCTTATCGGCGTTCACTCTCAGAAATACTTCATCATTTGCCTTACTATTCTCGTCAACAAGCAGGTGCCGCAAAGAATAATCACTTTCGCCCAGCCCCCACTTTTGAATTAAATCATCAGGCAGCATTAAAGAAAACTCGCGCGCTTCTTCAGCAAAATTACTCACTGTTATCAATGCTTTGGTGTTTGAACTGCCCGCTTCAGGATACCGAACAAAGGCAAATTGATTCTGTGAATAGTCCGAGTCATTAGCAATATTTAAAGCATGTAAAGACTGATACGCTTCTCGCATACTTGGATGCGTCGCCGAAATAGTCATTACATCAATGTAATATTGTCGCAAAGCCTTTTCCTGCTCACTTAGCTGCCCGCCATCAAAACGACCATCGTTCATCCAGCGTTGATGGGCAGGAACGCCGGCATAATCGAAAATAGTCGTGCGCGTCGGATCGCCAAAACCGGTTTCTTCGCTGCCATCTTCTCCCACATCCTGACCAAAGTAGAGCATGGTGGGCGAACGACTGATCAATGCAGATACCACAAGTGCCGGTTTCCCTTTTAGCGCATCACCGGCAAAATCAGGACTGGCAATGCGCTGTTCATCGTGATTTTCTAAAAAATGCAGCATGTGTTGCTCAATATCGGACAAACTCTCTTGAATATCTTCTAATGGCTGGGCAGGTCCCTTTCCTTGCATGAGTAATTTAAGCGAATCGTAAAACTCGACTTTATCGTAAAGGTAATCCATTTTACCCAGGTTCAGATAATCACGATAAAGGTGCGGTTGATACACCTCAGCTAATAGTAGCGCATCGGGATGCTTGTGCTTGATTGATGAATTTAAAAATGACCAAAATTCCACAGGCACCATTTCTGCCATATCAAAACGAAAACCATCCACACCTCTATCTAGCCAGTAGTGGACAATATCTTCAAATTTGTACCAGGAATCTGGCAAGGATTTATTCTGCCAAAAGGCAAAATGCGCTGGATGTTCAAGTGATTCAAAGCCTTCTGGCAATTGCGGAAAATCATAGGTTCCGTCGGGTTTCACACCGTAATTTACCTTAACCGTCTCATACCAGTCATTAATATCAGGTTGCGCCAGTCGAGAGCCATTCCCCGTCCACTTTGCAGGGTCTTCATCAAACTTCCCATCAGATAAAGGATGTGGCTCGCCGCCAAGTGGCTGGTAGCCTTGTGATTGCGGTACTTTAAAAGTTTTGTCCACTATGTAGTAAAAATTATTGTCACGCGCATATTCGACGCTGGTGTCATCATTTGCACCAAAATCTTCGACTCCCTCAGGCGCGCTTAATGATTGATAATCCCGTGCGACATGATTTGGCACAATATCGATAATCACTTTCATACCGTGTTTGTGGGTGCGCTTAATTAGTGCTTCAAATTCTTGAAGTCGATTATTTACATCGATAGCAAGGTCAGGGTTGACGTTGTAATAATCTTTAACCGCATAAGGCGAACCCGCACGGCCTTTCACTACATCAGGGTCGTCCAGTGAAATTCCATACTGCTGATAATCGCGAATCACGGCATGATGCGGCACGCCGGTATACCAAATATAAGAGGTCCCCAGTTCTTTAATACCTAAGAGCGCTTCATCGGTAAAATCATCAAATTTGCCAACGCCATTTTCCTCTATTGTGCCCCACGGTTTATTTGTCGTATTGGTATTACCAAACAATCGAGTGAAAACCTGGTAGATAACGGGCTTACCCTCTCCTTGTGCTAAATGACCGAGTGCATTGCTGTGCTGCATTTTGTTATCCATGCTTTGCTCTTGTGTTGATTCACTGACACCTTTACTTACCGCATTTTCGCTCCTTAATTCAGCTTGAGAAGCCGTTTGAGCTTCGGCTACAGATTCAGCTTGATTTGAGGGAGTGCACCCAAATAAGGCAATACTTGCAATTAAAGCAATACTTAAGCTTTTGCTATAGCGAGTAAACAAACAGGAAGGAATACGCATCCTTAAAGTCCCTTGTGGTTAGTGTAAGTAGAGCGTGTAACTACTGGCCTAAAACAACGTGTAAATAAAGGTGGCTAATGCGCTTTGTTGCGTCGCAACTACGATGGCACCTAACAGTGCAAGCACTACCACAATAGGTAGTAGCCATATTTTTTTCCGTACCCGCAAAAAAGACCACAAGTCTTCTAAAAATTCGAACATATTAAAACGGTTCCTTTAGGTTTTTTGCAGTCGGTGGCGTTTCTCGCTTCACCCATGTTGATTTTTTGTTAACACGTTTTTGATATTGGAGCTTACCTAATAACTGCATCACAATACCAGTCGGAACAATTAAGAATACGTATGCAATACCCAAAATCACTTTTGTATTTAGCCATCCAAGCACTGAGGCAATAAACATCCAAAGCACATAAATAGGATAAAGCGCGCCAGGACGCACAATATGCAAGAGCATCAGCACCAGCGTAAGCAATGCTGGCCACAATGGCACGCTTAAGGAAAACAACCAGGGGATGAGTCCCATGAATACAAATGGAAATGCGATTGCCATGGTTAGTGCAAATGATTGTAGCGCGTCCGTATCACTTTTATTCACCATAGGTAGCATGATTGAAGAGAATATCTTAGCTATTGATTTTGTTATTTGCATGGGCACTTAGTCCTTTTCAAAGCTCACTAATTTGGCTCGCCTGATTGCGTCGAGGGGCTGATCCTTTTTGCGAAGCAAGATATTACCCATCACGAGAATATCCATGTCACAAGCTAAAAAACAGCGAATAGCGTCATTTGGGTTGCGTACAGGCGGCTCGCCTCTTACGTTAAATGAGGTATTAATTAACATGCCAATGCCAGTTTTTGCCTTAAAGGCCTCAATAAGTGCATAAAATCGCGGATTCGTTTGTTTATGAACACTTTGCACACGTGCCGAATAATCAACATGGGTAATAGCCGGTACACTGCTTCGTATCTCGTTCACTCGCTTAAGTTCAGAGCCTGTATTTGCCCTATGCCCCTTAGTTGGCGACTCGGGAGGTAAACAATGTTCTTGTTTAAGGGAGGCTACCATTAACATATAAGGACTTGCGCTGTGCATATCGAACCAAAGCGTAACATCCTCTGTTAAAACCGCTGGCGCAAAGGGGCGAAACGATTCCCTTTGTTTGATTTTTAGATTCATTTGCGACTGCATACTTGGACTACGAGGATCGCCGAGTATCGAACGATTTCCTAATGCTCTCGGTCCAAACTCCATGCGCCCCTGGAACCAGCCAACCACCATTTCTTGTGTCAGTAACTCAGCTACTGTGTTGAATAAGGTTTCATCATCCAGTGATTCAGTAACGAGCGCCTGTTCACTGCATGCCTGCAATATTTCTTCGTCACTAAAAGCGTCTCCTAAATAGGCACCGCACATGGCATCATTTTTAAAATCGTGTTGCTCAGCACTTGCCAGACTTTCTGTTTGCTTTGCCCCTTTGTAGGCTTGACGCGGACCCTTAAGGGCCTGATGATACACCTGCAAAACGGCACCAACGGCACTTCCTGCATCACCTGCCGCGGGCTGTATCCAGATATCTTTAAACAAGCCGCTTAAGCGCAGTTTTCCGTTGGCAACGCAATTAAGTGCAACGCCGCCTGCCATACAAAGATGTTCACAGCCTGTGAGCAATTTTGCGCGTTTCGCAATATTGAGTACAATTTCTTCTGTCACCACTTGAATACTGCGAGCAATGTCCATTTGTTGTTGGGTGATCTCAGCATCGAAAGGATGCGCTTTAGCACCAAATAGTTTTTCAAATTTGCGATTGATCATGCGCTTGCCAACCGGATAAGCAAAATATTCCATGTTAAGTGCAAAGCTACCGTCTTCAAAAATCTCGACAATATGTTTTTTAATCGTATCTACATAAACGGGATGACCATAAGGAGCCAGTCCCATTAGTTTGTACTCGCCAGAATTCACTTTGAATCCGCAGTAGTAAGTAAATGCGGAATACAGTAAGCCTAATGAATGGGGAAACTGTATTTCTTCCAGGGGAGTGATTTGATTACCATCACCCAACCATATTGACGAGCTCGCCCACTCTCCCACACCATCCAGGCAAACTATCGCCGCTTTTTGATAGGGACTCGGATAAAAAGCGGCCGCAGCATGAGATTGATGGTGCTCAGTAAAATACAAAGGCGCGATGCGCAACTTGGTTTTTTTAATTATTTTTCGCGCTTGAGCCAATTCAATACCATCGATTTTTGCTTTTTGGATACTGGCTATCTCGCGCATTTCGCGACGGATCAAACTTTTCAAATACAGCTTTTCTTTTAACCAAATAGGCATGGCCCGTGAAAATGCTAAAAAGCCTCGCGGCGCATGCGCCAAAAAGGTTTCCAAGAGGCGCTCAAATTTTAATAGCGGTTTGTCATAAAAAACAATCGCGTCTAAAGCCTCAAGATCAATCTGCGCTTCTTTGAGGCAATATTGGATGGCATCTTTCGGAAATCGTGGATAATGCTTTAATCGAGAGTAACGCTCTTGCTGAGCAGCAGCGACAATTTTTCCATTCACGATAATGGCAGCAGCGCTATCGTGATAAAAAGCTGAAATTCCTAATATTGCGCTCATCTTGTTTTTAGGTGTGCTCTGAGGTTTTCAGGCAAGTGTACTGAAACAATAAATTAAATGTTACTGCTTTTTACGTATACATCTCCTAGAACACGGTGGGATTACACAATGATACGCTTTTTGCATCAATCTAATTCGTAGCGCTGTGCATCAAAATAAAGTGTCGAAAAACATGGATGTTTTTCGTCAAGCACCTCATGGACGAGCTCGCAGCGTCTTTATTTTGATGCACAGCGCTACGAATTATCTCTTTCAAAAAGCGTATCATCGTCCAATTCCGCCGTCGCAAAATGTACTTAGGCAAAAGGGTCAAGACCAAACGAAATTGGTTGAATCGCGTACATAAGCAAAGCTATGATGTTCTCTCTTAACACATAGTTTACATAATTTCAGATTAACAAAAGAGTCATTCTTATTGAAACCCTCAAGTAACGAACGCCCAAACAGTACGAAAATACGCAAAACTTCGAAAGTATCGGGCGGCTTTCGAAAGCCTATATTTTATATTATCGCCTTTTTTCTTCCCGTTCTCATTTTAGTTTGCGCCGAATTCTTATTAAGAGCTTTTGGATTTGGGCAGTCTTATCCCCTATTCGTTGAGTCAAAACAGTTTGAGGGATATTTGCAGCCTAATCCCGATATTATCCAACGCTTTTTTTATCCCGCCTCTAAGGCACCTCAAGTTGCACCAGACACCTATTTGTTCAAAAAAGAAAAAGCATCAGATAGCTTACGTATCGTCGCAATGGGCGGCTCGACCATGGCAGGTTTTCCGTATGGAAGGGTTGGCTCACCCATCGACATGCTCAAACAACGCGTTAACGCAACTCACCCTCAGATGGATCTTGAAATTATTTCTGTGGCAATGTCGAGTATCAATAGCTTTAGCTTGCTGGATTTTGTAGACGAAGTCATTGAAATTGATCCCGATGCCATTTTGATTTATGCCGGACACAATGAATATTTAGGCGTTATGGGCGTCGGCTCCAGTTTTGCTGGGAAAGGCAGCTACTCGGCCAATTTGGCGTTTTTAAAATTAAAAGAGTTACGTCTTTATCAGTTAATGCAAATGGCATATTCCGTTATTTTTCAGGATGAAATAGTTACGCATAACCATGAAGCGCTTAGTAAGACAGAAAATCAGCCTGATTCATTATCAGGCCGCACGCTCATGGCGCAGGTGGCAAAAGAAAAAGAAATTATATATAAAAGTCCTTTGTATGACGCAGGACTGACTCAATTTCGAGACAACTTATCATTAATCTTAAATGCTATAGCCAAGCACAATATTCCGCTTTTTGTTTCAAGTATTGCGGCGAATGAACAAGACCTCGCTCCTTTTGCTTCTTTGTCACATCCTCGCTTAAATGAAGCAAGCAATGATCTTATTCATGCTACAAACTATGATAAAAACTTTATTCCTTATGAGCTGTTAGACGCTGAATTTGAATCGACTTATCACGCGGATTTTCAATTTGCGCTAGGGCATGCACTTTTACATGAAGGCGATATTCAAAAAGCAAAATCCCATTTTGTGCTCGCTCAAGACTATGACTTACTTCGCTTTAGAGCGCCTAGTGCATTTAATGCAATCATAAAAGAACTCGCCTCAACGCCGAACGACAGTGTATATTTTGTCGACGCTTACAAACAAATTGAGCAGGATACGCCAAATGGCATTATTGGCAATGCGTATATGTTGGAACACTTACATCCTAATGCGCGGGGATATTTTCTGATAGCCGAAAGTTTTTACCAGGCTCTGTTGTCGTCAAAGCTTTTACCGCCGCCACAAAATCCGGTTTCACAAAAACAAGCCTATGCCTGGCAACCTTTAAGTAAGGTAGATTTGGGTTACGGCCAATTTAAAGTAAACCAGTTAATGTCGGACTATCCCTTTACCGACAAGCCTGACCCACGCGGTGTAAAGCTTTCAAGTTTAAATTTGGACGTATCGGATACGGAGCTTGCCTTAATTGAGCAGCGAATAAACAATGCAAGTTTTATCGAAGTACAGCAAAATCTGATAGAGCAATTACAAATACAAAGAAGGCGCTTGGAGGCAGGTATAGCTGCGGGTAAGTTGTTTGATGCCATCCCACAACAGCCACAGCTTGCCAGGGTGGCCTCACTTTTATTGTTGCAGGAAAATGCCCTGCCGCTTGCAGAATATTATGCACAACAGGCCGTGAAGCTCGCACCAGACGAAAGCAATTTTAAACTTAGTTTGGCAGAGATAATTTATAAACAAGGGCGCAAAGCGGAAGCTGTCCGTTTGCTTGACAAGGTAATCGCTAAGGCGCCTGATAATATGAAAGCAAAACAAATTCGTGAGGCAGTCTCAAGATAAGCTGCGCCCTGAAGATATGCAGGCATGAACCGCTAAAAGTAACCAGCAGAACAAATGGAAAAAGACCAGTTGTATGAATAAACCCCATTTAAAATCAGGCAAGCTATCAAAACAGCTTCTTTTTTATATCATTGCGCTGTTCATTCCTGTTTTGTTTTTTGTCTTACTGGAATTTACGCTGAGATTATTCGATTATGGCAAATCTACACCGCTTTTTATCGACAATCCTGCAAACTCTCACTACATCCTTCCCCGACCAGACATCATGTCTCGCTATTTTCCCGATCCAGCCAGTCAACCACAGGTCACCCTCGAGGCTAATTTTTTATTAAAGGACAAACCTGAAAACGGACTGCGTATTTTTGTGCAAGGTGGAAGCACCGCCGCCGGCTTTCCCTATGGATTGGGTGCATCTCTCGCTTCAACTTTAGATCACCGCTTGAAACAGGCGCTTCCCGGCAGGCATGTAGAGGTGGTTAGCACCGCGCTTTCGGCGGTTAACAGCTACACTATGCTCGATTTAGCCGATGAAATCATTGCTCAAAGTCCAGATGCGGTTTTAATTTACGCAGGTCATAATGAGTTTTTGGGTATTTTAGGAGTTGGCAGTCATTACAGTATTGCAGAGGCGGCTAACACTACGCTTTGGTTTATCCGCTTAAAACACTTACGCACCTTTCAACTCATTCAGAACCTTTTTTTGAATATACAAACACCGCCTGGTACGCAAGATACTGTCATAGAGGTCGCGCCCGGTAGTGAGATTAAAAAACGAACCTTTATGGCGAAAGTGGCCAAACAAACTAACATTCCAAAATCGGGCACTACTTTCAATGCAGGCATATCTCAATTTAAGCGCAACATGACTTTATTGCTCGAAAAGTATAAAGAAGCAGGAATACCGGTATTTATTGGCACCGTGGCAAGCAACCAGTCTGACCAAGCGCCATTTGCCAGCAAGAGCGCCTCGAAGGCTCACGCTTCGCTTTTACAAAGCGTGCTTCCTTCGCTTTCACTACCAGCAAACAAGCTCACTGCCGCTCAACGCAATGAGGCGCGACGTGAATTAGTAAAAGTAAGTGAAAGCGTAATGGATTCAGATTCAGCAGATTTGCACTTTAAACTGGCGACATACTTAAATGCCTATGACTTGCATACACATGCAAAGGCACACTACCTGAATGCGATTGAACATGATCTACTGCGATTTCGAGCTCCTCAGGCAATTAACGATGCAATTGAAGCATTTGCAAAAGAAGAACATGTGTATCTGGTAGAAACGCTAAAGGCCTTTGAAGCTCGAAGCCCGCAAAGGATTATTGGGAATAATCTCATGCTTGAACATCTGCATCCCAATCTGCAAGGTTACTTCGTATTGTCTGAAAGTTTTTATCAGGCAATAAAGTCCTCCGGGCTTTTCGCACCCTTTGTCGATGTTCCAATTGATCAAGCCTGGAATGAACGATTAATATTACCTGCTGAGGAGTATTTTGGCTTTGCCACTATTTTGCATTTAAAATCAGACTATCCGTTTGTAGCACTCAAGGAGCATGACAACTCGCCTTTAAAGCTCCCTGCTCCACAAGACTGGCAGCAAGAACTCGGATTACGCTGGTATGAAAAAAAGCTCAGCTGGATGCAGGTGATGGAGCGAAGCCTTGTGCAATATCGCGCTCAGAATAACCAGCAAATGAGTCTTAAAACCTTGCAAATACTGGCAGATGCTCTGCCCCATAATGGCCTGTATAATCTGCAGCTTGCCGAGCACAAGTTTGCGCAAAACAGACTCAACGAAGCTTTGCATTATTATCGGCGTGCACAACTTGCCGGAGCAGTGAATGATGAAGTAGACACAACTGTCCGTATAATCACCGAGCGACTTCGTCAAGAGTATGGCTTGGAGACAAAAGAGGAATAAAAGCAAATGCCGCTAAACAGCGGCATGTGAGTTAAATACGATCTTAATTCCTATTTTTACATGATTAATACGCCTGAAGTGACCATTTTTGAGAACTCCAAGCTGTATTTAAAGGCGCCTGCACCAGGTTATCTCCATTGTTGCCATTCTCATGAAGATACAAATTTGACCATTGATTTTTAATACGGTATTGATTCCCTACCTTCTCAAACTTCCACTTTTGTGAGCTCCAGGACGTATTAAGATCAGCGAGTTTAACAATATCCCATTGGTCGGTAGAGCCTGCACTTAAGTAACGACCTGTCCACTGGTTTTTAATGCGATATATCCCCTCAGATACCTTTTCCAGCTTCCATTTTTGCGAACTCCAATCGGTATTCAGGTTCAACACCTGAGTATCGGCCCAGTTGAAATTGCCGCCTGCATGAATGTAGCGGCCTTTCCATCCCCCTTTGATACGTTTGTTACCGACGATTGCATCGGTATTACTGTTTTTACAGGCGTCATCAGTAAAGCTGGAAGGAAGGCATTTACGGGTGATTGTAAAATCGCGATAGTTTTGTCCGTGTGTTTCGACATTAAATTTAATGCCATCTACCTTTTTGTTAGGTAATCCATGATTGCGCCATTTGTTTAAGATAGGTTTGATAGACGTTGTACCACTGTTTCGATATGTCTGTCTTACCGCCCAAAACTGTACCCATGAGTTAAAATAAAACTTATAGTGTTTATAGCTTGCACCGTCATGATTTGTCTCGCCAAGATACTCATTTTGCGGATTATTGGGGTCCCAGTCATTGAGCAACCAGTCATGCATCTGCTGCGGGTTTCTTTTCGCTGTGTCAACGATATAGTTTTCATACCATCCGGCATTCCCATTCGGATTGCCAGAGATCCAGTTTACGGATATCTTGGGTCCATACCACCACTGCCCACTGCCGCTGCCAGTTTGAGAAAAAGACGCATTAACCGCAAAATCGTTTGATACATTATCGACTTTGTCGATGCTGAATGTGCCCGCAAAACTAGCGTCAAAGCCACCATTTTCATGATCAACGCTTATTGTGACGCGATCCGTATTGAGATCTCTGAACTTGCTTCCATCGAATTTATCGCTTTGCCAGGCAGTTGATGCATAATTACCTGCATAAATTCGCTCCAATCCAGATGAGGACGCTGCGTGAACTACGAGGGAAATGCTGACGCAACTTGCAAAGGCTAAAAGTCCCACGACTGACTTTTTCGATAGAGCACTACTTTTTGTATCAGTAAACATAGTAGAAATTCCTAATTGATTGTAAGAATGGTTGTGTGCGTGTGTCTTGCGAGTGTCTGTTCAGCAAATGAACAAACATAGATTAGGTAGGAAAGCCAAGAGAGTAAACCCCTGGCAGAGGTAAATGTTATGAAAATTAATTGTTAATTTTTGTTTAAATGTTATGTTTTTTAGTGTTATGTTTTTTATTTATTATTTTTATTAACTAAATATCATAACTAGATTTATGAACCTGGTAGAAATTTAAGCCGCTTATTCAAGCGGCTCAGCAGGTCGAGGATCAAAATTTGTATTTGCCATATAAGCCGTTACCATTGCCCAAACACTCTGATTTTGTTGAATATCCTCTATTTTGATTTTATCGAGCGTGTCGTTGGCAGTATGATGATAATCAAAATAATAAGTCCCGTCCTGCCTTAAGGATATTACTGGTACGCCTTGCGCGGGCAACATGGAAACATCCGGTCCGCCTCGTGCATCGTTCGAACCAAGTGTTATCCCCATTTCGGCAAGTGCTGCATATAAATCCTCAGCGTTATTTCGCACTGCGGAATTAAAGCGAGTATCTAATTGATAAATTTGCCCTGCGCCAAAATCGGACTCTGCGGCCATAATAATATTTGGTAAGTCATCCTTATTTGCTCGCGTATACTGATAAGCGCCCACAAGACCAATTTCTTCAGCGGCATACAGAACGACTCGAATCGTGCGTTTAGGTTGACCAAGCGTTTCTTTAACCAGCTTGGCCGCGGCAGTGACAATGCCTACCCCTGCGCCATCATCAAGGGCACCGGTTCCCTCATCCCAAGAATCTAAATGTGCAGAAATAAGAACCACCTCTTCGGGGCGCTCGCTTCCTGTGAATTCACCAATCACGTTATAAGACGTTTGCCATCCTGCGTCTTTCGCTTGCATGTTAAGACTTAACACTATTTCCTGGTCACTCCCCTGGAGCGTTTCAAACATGGCTTCTAAGATATCTGCATCGGCTGTAGAAATGGCGCCGGCTGGTATCTTCTTGACTTCATCGTTGTAGCGCATGATACCGGTGTGGGCAAAGCGCGAATTATCGGTACCCACCGAACGAATAATCACTGCTTTAGCACCGAGTTTTGCCGCCTCCACTGCGCCGTTTACGCGATTAGGCACAACTTGACCGTAAAATTTCCCTGCTCTATCTCGCTGCATTTTTGTATTGAGAAAAACGATATTGCCTTCTACCTCACCGTTGCTTGCCAATTGTAAATCGTTGAGAGAATCGAACATCAACACCTTGGCCTGCAAGCCCTCTTCAGGGGTAGCAATACTTCCGCCAAGCGCAGTAATCACTAAGTTTTGTTCAAAAGGCGCAAGCACGCGAGCATCAGCAAAACCCCTTTCCCAGTTTCGTACCCTCACAGGCTGTTTATATACTTTGTCAAAACCAAGTGATTGTAGTTTATCTTCTGCCCAGGCGACTGCGGCCTTATCTCCCTTTGAGCCGGGAATACGCGGGCCAACTTCTACGGTAAGCGACTTCACAATGTCATACGACAATAGTGAGTTTTCGCTGGCACGCCTAACCGCAAGCATATCTTTTCCGATATCGCTATTTGACCACTGAGGGGTAAAGCTTCTATCCATCAAATGATTCGACGTACTGAAATCTGAGGTCTCGGTAAAGTTGTTGTCAGTGGTTTGTGAGCAGGCCTGTATTAATAAAAACGTGCAAGCCACTAGACTTAACTTTAATGTAGAACGAATTTGGATAGGAGTTTGACTAGCGTTTATCATAGCTTATTGTTAATTGTTTTTAGGATTTAAAACTAAGAATAAACAAAGCCAGTGGAAGAATAAAGATAATTAACCTCACATATGAGGTTAGAGTAAAAAGCCGCTGGCAATTTCTGCTCAGCGGCTTAAGGGCACAAAATCTTATTTTGTCAGTTTATTTAGGTTTTAGTCGTTTTTTATCACCTTCACATCACGACCAATGACCTCGAAGCGATAGTTGCCTGCCTCTGGAGGCGTTAATGTCAAGTTGCCGCTGTTGCCATCTTGGTTAAGGTGTTTAAGCTCACCCACTGACACCGCAGCTTCTGCTTCATTAAAGGCGCCTAAGTTAACTGTCGACCAGTCACTCGTTGCTACTTTAAAGGCTTCATCAGCGCCGCTAAGGTCAATATCAACAGAGTAAACGCCATCGCCCTCATACACGAGTGGATCTGTTTCACCCCAGCCGTTCATGGAGCCACGCACATAAACTGTGTTACCTCCAAAGAATTCTTCAGCGAATACGCGAACCTTAGGTGCATCTAAATCAACGGTGTCAAATACGAAGATGTATCTTCCAGCATCGCTAATAGTAAGCTTGAGGTTTTCACCACCCTCAAATACCGGCATGTTTTCAGCTAAAGTCAGCACCACATCTTCATCGGCAGCGGTCGCGCCACCTAAATTAGGCATACTCCAACCATCATTTGCCACTTTAAATTGATGCTCTTCAGCAGCGAGTTCGATTGTTGTGCGATAAATACGACCACCGTCATACTCTAACTCATTACCTGTTCCCCAACCGTTCATGCTGCCGCGGATAAAGATAGGATTACCCACATATGGCTCTTCATTGGTTACGGTAAGTACTGGTGACTCTGCTTCAAACGCATCGAGACTGAAGATATAGGTTGCCGTGACACTTGGTGTGATGCTCAAGTTCCCCTGACCGCGCACGAGTGTTTTTTCCATATCTTCTTCTACAACTGCATCATCATTTCCAAAGTCAACTGTACTCCAATTAGCAGAGGCAACTTTGAACGCGTACGTTGTGCCACCTGTTAGCTCAACAGTTGCTTCATACACGCCTTCACCTCTGTAGGTCATAGGATTGGTCTCACCCCAGCCATTCATTTCACCGCGAATGAAAATAGTGGTATCGCCATATGGCACGATATCAGGTGCGCCAGCAGTAGCAAAAGCAGATAGTCCATAACCACGTTCCGTTCCCTGATTTTTCACGAAGACCGCCATTGTAAGCGCTGGAACAGTAAAGGTGCCTTTTATCTCTTCGCCTTCACTGGTATCGCTAAAGCTAGCACCACGTACCGTTGGGTCAACTGAGTTTGCATGAATGGTATGGAGTTCGAAACCCGCAGCGGTTGCGACCTCAATTGACTTTTCTTCATACCCAGAGTTCATCACAACGACAACAGCATCGTACTGCGGATCTAAATCAGCAGGTTGCTCCTCAGCTCCTTCGACAATACCGTCATCAAGGCTCATCACAATTAAGCCCTGTTGCTGTCTGTCACCTAAGTTATGGAAACCAACTCGCGCTTTAATAGCGTCTGCCGTAGTTAATCTAAACAATGGACTGTCTGAACGAATGCTCAAAAACTCCTGAAAGACTTCAGCGGCAAATTCAATGTCAGTCATCGTAGCAGCGCGTTCAGGTGAATACATAAACTGCGCTATTTCTTCCCACCGCCCTTGATTATCTTCGGCCAATGGAAGCCCGACATTCCAGTTATTCGTTGCCAGCGTAAAGTCAGTATAAGTAAACCAGTCGCCTGCATCGTAGGTGTTTCTGTCCATCGACTTGGAGCGAAGGAAATCACCGCCGATTTGCAAAAACGGAATACCTTGCGACATAAGCGGTAAGGTAATACCGATATTTTGCGCACGCACTCTCTCCTGAAGCGTGATATCGCTTGGCAGCGTATAATTGAATTGATCCCACAAGGTTTCATTATCATGTTTTGACACATAGTTGATAATGTCCGCGGGGTCTTTCGCATAGCCGCCTAGCGCTGAGGTATTGGCATCAGAGCCACCCGATGTTTTTAAGACAAAGTCTGTCAATGTACCTGCCATGCTCATTTTTACACGGTCCTGAGCGGATAAGGCAGCGTCGCTGGCTTCAGCAGCAAAAATATGTCCCTGGCGAATGGCTTCTCGAATGCGGTCGTTAAAAGTACCTATTTCTGTCCCTGCCATGTTTTGCTGATTGGCCGTTTCAAAATCGCCATATGGCCCGGTATTTTTACCCCAGCCCTCACCATAAAAGTAGGTGTCAGGATCAACGGCTTTAACAGCTTCAAAGAGATTGACCATGGTCGTTTTAGACGCTTGAGACATGATATCGAATCTAAAGCTGTCAAACTTATATTGCTGAGCCCAAAGCAGAAGTGAATCTTCCATGAACTTTTCCATCATGCGATTGCGTGGCTCGGTATCGTCACAGCATGTCTCACGTACGATATCACCCGTTTCAATAGTGTAGCGGTGATAGTATCCCGGAACCACTTTGTCAAACACAGAGTTCTGGAACAAGCCTGACGCATTGGTATGGTTGTAAACCACATCGAGCGCAACTCTCAGGCCCACTTCGTGCAGACCTTGCACCATAGCTCGCATTTCCTTAATGCGAACTTCACTGTCGGCATCTGAAGCATAGCTTCCTTCTGGTGCATTGAAGTGCTTAGGATCGTAACCCCAATTAAATTGATCAAAGCCTCTAAGCTGTTGCGCTAGCGCCTGGGCAGCACCCGGCTCTGTTAACACATCATACGACTCATAGACTTCAGCAATGCTTAGATTACGGTTGGTTCCGTCGTTACATACATCTGAAGCAGGCGCAAGTGCGCAAAATTGCTGAATGGTGCTCGTCCAGTCAACCGTACGAGCTGGATCTTCATTAATAGTTGCAATATCGTTGGCCGGAAGCACATGGAAATGCGTCATACCTTTTTCAGCCAATGTTGCTAAATGCTGCATGGGTGCTGAATCTAGCTCGGTAAAAGCCAAATATTTGCCTCGGTTAGCCTCGCTAGTGCTTTCATCTCGTGCACTAAATTCGCGAATATGCCCTTCATAAATGACAATATCCTCAAAGTTCTCAACCGTGGGGATTTCATGGGTATCCCATCCTTCTGGTTTTAAATCCTCATCATCAAGATTTACAAACTGAGAAAAGCGGCCATTGAGCGATAAGCTAACTGAATAGGGGTCGGTTACATCCAAAATTTCGATTTGATCGCTCGCTGGATGATACACCGTGACTTCATAGCGATAGAGAGCGCGGTCAAGGTCCATAGAGCCCTCAAAGGTCCAAATACCGCTTGAAGCGTCGTAGCTCATGTCATTTTCAGAAGCGAGCGTTTTATCATCATTGTAAAGTTTTAAACGAACATTTTGTGCAGTAGGCGCCCAAACCCGCGCAGTGATGCCGTTATCGCTGTAGATTGGTCCAAGCATGGCTTCATCCGCATCGTTTTCTCCGCTTGTATAAAGCTCATCCAGAACATTGGGAATTTGCAGGCGTGTAGCAGCAACCAATTTATCTTCGCTATCATAAGCACCTAAAATAGCTTGCGTTTTTAGTACGGCTTTTGCATCGTCATCGCTCCAGTTTCCGGCAAAAGCCGGCAAGTCAGCTAAATGCGGCGCAATGGCTCGTTGCTCGTCCGTCAAATCAAGCTCAGTTAATTCCACCGTTGTGCTATTAAGCACACCATCTTCCAAAGTTATCTCAATATTTGCATCGGGTGAATAATGAAGTTTAACCGTATCCACAACTGCAAAATCCACATTCCATAACACGGTTTGCGCATCCAACCAATGAGCTTGCGCGCCCTCAACGGATACTGGCTGCTCACCTAGTGACATGATTGGAAATTCAAATACTTCCGCAACACCAGATAAGGTAAAGTTCATGCGGGCAAAGTCTGGGTCATCTTGTGAGAGGTTCCCTTTAAAGTCACCGCCTCCCATTTCTTTTCCTGAATCTTCAGTGCCAATGTGGATGATAAAATTATGGCAAGCGCCGGGCGTGCCTGCATAACCTGGTTTAAGATCCAGAATCCAATAAGCACCATAATTTGGGTCAATGCCGTCATGTACACGACCATCTGCCCATGCCGTATCAGGATCTGCATATGCATCACAGGCATCATTGCTCCAAGTGTGTAGTCTCCATCCTTCGTAAGCTGGATCGTTGGCAGAATTATCTGCATCAACGTCGCCACGATTGTAATACAGCACGGCTTGGTCTTCTCCGGGGAAAAACACAGGATCCGGCAAGCTTGGATCGGCCGCCACCACGCATGCGTCATTGGTTTCGTTTGGCACAGTAGGCGGTGTACATGCTATAGGAGGTGGAGGCACACATTGCGTGCCTTCAGCATTTGGTACGTTAGGTACATTACAGGTTAGGGCAACCTCTCCTGGCTCAACACTTGAGCCACCGCAACCTGAGAGTATAAATACACTCAGGATGAGGAAAGCTGCACCGATGGCTTTTCTTAAGTTAATCATGCTTGATAACTCCAATGTCTCGCGCCGCATTGGCAACGCTTGTTGACTATCTTTAAATGATGCTAAAAATTTCATAATGAATACGTTACCCCGAGGAAGTACTGAGTACCGAAGTACTGAATGGTGCCCGTGCGAGCTTCGCTTCCAAAGTAGCTTTTTGTGGGTTCGTCAGTTAAATTATTAACCTGAAATAAAACCCCTAAATTCTCATTGATTTCGTATGACGCCTGAAAATCAAGCACTAGCTCTGAATCAAAGTTAACTACCTGGGAATTTACCGCCACCTGTTGCGAAACAAAGGGGTCGCGGTAGCGCGCATTAATCCGCGTTTCAAACCCTTCGTACTCCCAGAATAAAGTACCACTAAATACATTTGGTGAAAGTCCCGGCAAATCAGACGAGAATACGCCTCTATTTGGATCCGCTATGCGAATAATTTCCGTTTCAGTGTGCGAGAAACTTGCACTGACACCAAGCCCTGACCATAAGTCTGGCAGGAAGGAAAAGACCTGGGTATAAGCCACTTCGACACCGCGAATATAACCGCCCTCAGAATTATTTACCGCTGTAGTGTAGGCGCCATTTTCAACAGGTACAGTGACCGTCAGCGGAAGACCATTTGCATCTAATACAGGGACAAGTGTTCCATCTCCGCTGTCTTCCTGAACTATTAAGTCAACTTCCTCAGGCACATTGAAGCCATTCGCTCTGAAGTCATAAGGGTCGGTAGTATTTCTGTCTACGAACGATTGAATATCTTTGTAAAATAGAGCGACTACTATCGCGCCGTCAGTTTCAGTGAAATAGTGTTCAAATGAAAGGTCATACTGGTTTGCGTAAAAAGGTCGCAGGTAAGGGCTGTTGTCAGCCTGTCCTGAAACTGTTGCCTCACCGCGTACTGTGATGATACCTGTATCAATATCGCGCTCTGCGATAGGTCTGAAAACATCCACTCGGGAGTTTGCAAACATTTCGTTAATTGGCGCTCTTCCCATTACTTTTGCAGCAGCAAAACGAACATAGCTACTGTCGGTAATTTGAAAGTTGAGGTTGAGTGAAGGTAAATAATCAGTATAGGTGTCTTCTAAAATGACTGAGCGGAATTGATCAGTCGCTAAACCTGTTTCATCGCGAATGATTTCTGCACCGGCATTTACATCTCCACCAACATCTTGCAAGAATGTCGATGCTTGCTTTGAGTCCACCATACGAACACCTAAATTACCGGTGACGGCAATATCGCCAACATAAGTATCAATATTCGCCATCAAATAGGCTGCCGTCACTTCTTCATAGACTTCGCCGCTTTGCAACACAGACCATGAGGTATCTGCGCCTAACAATACGCCCTCAGGTGCATTAATGACCCCGTCATACCCCCCAAAAGTTTGACGAGGCTGTGGAATGCCACCTGGGAACCATGCATTTAAAGCAGCATCTAAATCAATCGACAAATAGCTGGGGAAATAGCCAAAATCGCCTTCCCAATTGACAACTTCAACCATATCTTGTGTTAAACGCAAAGGTGGCTGCGTGGTAGAGAAATCTGAATCACTTCCGTATTCAAACACGCTTCGGTCATTGGTATAGGTTCTATCTGAATATCGAGCTCCAAATTCTATGCTGGAGAGAAAGTCATTGCTCAACTCGTAGCGAAAATCAACGCGATAGGCGTCAAGTTCGTCTGAGTTTTGAAAGGGATAAATACCATATTTGGATACCAATACTCGGTTAATATCTGAAAATGCATCCGCTTGACTAAAGCCCAGATCAGGCAAATCCAGACCATTTAAGCGATAGCTGATGGATACATTAGTATCGAGTTCCGGGTCTTCTGCATTTGCATCCTCAGACACCAAAGACCATAACAATCCATTTCTAAAGTCACTCTCGGCAGAAGAATGAGAAATATCAAAATTCATTGACCAGCGATCAGTTATTTGCCAGTCACCATTAAGGCCCAGGTTTTTGATCCTGTCGAAGTCCTGATTATCATCGTTAACCAACTCCACGCGTGTAAATCCAGAGCCTGAGCGATTAAATGTGCCACCGATAACATGGTTATCCACCACAACTGGATTGGCAATAGCAACATTTGGCGCCTCTAACTTAACCCTGAAGCCCCTCGCAAATTCTTCTGAATCAAACTCAGAATAAAAAGCATCTGCTTTGAGAGTAAAATTATCGACCGGAGCCCACTCTAAAGAGGCAACATAGCCATTGCGCGTTTCTGCCCCACCCTTGTGCTGCATTTCAAAGCCTTCACCTACGCGTTCACAGGCAACGCATTGATCTGCTTCGGCAACATTTGGATTAAAGTTTTCTCTATCGCCTGCTACCCCATCAACGTCAACTTCACGGTTGTAGGCCAAGCCGATAAACTGCGTAGACACACTCGGTTGGTACAAGCGCGCATATCCAAGCGCTAAACCTAAGGTGCGATCTAAAAACTGTCCTTGATAAGAAAAACTGATACGGTGACCAAACTCATCTGCATCTGCTACCTCGCCTGCTCTGTCATTAAACATGCCGCGAACGTTAGCGTTAAACTTATGTTCTTCAGTATTGGATAGCGGGTTTGCCGTTTGTAATTCAACCGTGCCTGCCACACCACCTTCAATTAATGAGGCTTTAGGTGATTTATATACGGCACCAGATGTGATGAGCTCAGAGGGATATTGGTCAAATTCTATGGCTCGACTTCCGCTTGTAGATACTTGTTCCCTGCCGTTAAGCGTAGAAAATACAAAATCTCCGGATAAACCGCGAATGTTGATTTCTGCTGCCTGACCGCCAGTTCTTACCGCAGAAATACCGGGCAAGCGCGTGAGCGCATCGGCAATAGATACGTCTGGTAAACCGCCTAAATCGTCGGCAGATAATTGTTCAGTAACGGTATCGCTAAAGCGCTTTGCGTTTAAAGACTTAATAAGACTGGTCCCAAAACTGCGTACCTCGATGACTTCAACATCTTCTTCTGCAGGCGTGGTGGGCGCTGTTGGCGCTTCTTCCTGTGCATACAGGGGTAGGCTTCCCATTAGCAAACCACTGGCGACAAAAGCGCTGGTGATAAGGTTGGGCTTAAATTTTTTCATAAGTGTGTCCCGTAACTCTAAATAAGTGCGTATGGTTGAGGCAGGCAGCTTTTGACTAAAAACAATATTGTTTTTTGACGCGAGTAAAGCGCACTGCTACTCCAATTATGAAATGTTACATTTAAGTAAATTTTTTAACATCTGCGTGCATACGTATTCATAAGCGAGAATCTGAGATGCATACGTATTCATCAGATGTATGTTGGATGGGGATTATCTAACTGAAACGATTAAGAAATTTTACGGGATAATGGTCAGGCAACATGCCCTAAACGATTGTATTAAAATTTAACATGCAGCCGGAAAAGTACCGTTTTAAATCGTAATCTTTGTAAAGATCTCCGGTACCAGGTTGATTTGGTGCCAAATTCGGAAATACACCATATCCGGCAAGCAGGCAATGCCAGGAAGCATTGCCAAAATGGGAGTGAAGATTCTGTCTTTTAATTTCCTTTGCCAGGTCGCCTTTGTTGTACCAAACATGAAGCAAGGCTTTCAATGAATCCGAAATGGCTGAGTTGTTGCGATTGTCTTTCCAATAATCGCTATCATCGCGTGAATTTAACTTATAATGTGCAACAATGTAGTTTCGAACCGCATCAAAATTAACACGGATTTTTTGATTATATCCAGCTCGATGCTTCGCGCTGAAATTGCCTTGTGAAAACGCATCGATAAATTCTTCGATGCTGGTCTGAACCAGATGCAAAGCAGTGGCCTCAAGCGGTTCAATAAAGCCCTGAGCCAAACCCAAGCCCAGGCAGTTTTTTGCCCAGTGCTCGCTAACCTGTCCTACTTTCATTTTAAGGTGTTTTGCAGGAGTGTCTGAATCCAGCAAGCCAAGATGCTGCCTTAGTTCTTGCTCTGCCTTGTCTGCACTGATGTATCGACTCGAATAAACATATCCATTGCCGGTTCGATTGGTAAGCGGAATTTGCCAGGCCCATCCGTGAGAAAGCGCTGTCGCCTGAGTTTGATTCTCAAGAGGATTAAGCGCTTCAGAAGGAATAGCAACGGCGGCGTCGTTGAATAAGTTATCTGCAAATGATTCAAACTCAACGTTCAGTGCTTGCTGTAATAGTAAACTTTCAAAGCCAGTGCAGTCGATGAAAAAATCTCCGCGGATTTCTTCACCACTTTCTAAATGCAGAGATTTGATTTCTCCCTGTTCATTTTGAGCAACAGAGGCAATATCCCCTTGAATATGATTAACCCCTAGGGACTTTGCCCGTTTTGCTAGAAATTGACCGAGCAATGCAGAGTCGAAGTGGTATCCGTATTCAATCTCAAATGGAAAATTAGGCGGTGTAATAGGCGATTTTCGTTGTGCGGCTAGCCAGCCATTAATTAAAAACTTTTCAGGGCGAGTTTCTACGTCCAGTCCCAAACGTCGGGTGTAACAATTAACGTAAAACCTTCGCTCGGTAAAAGCATCTAATTGCGAAATGAATGGATGAGCATAAGTGTTAAAGGCAGCCTTTGGACTCCAGCCATTAAACTGAATGCTGACTTTGTGCGTGGCATTACATGCGGGCATCCATTCGCTTTCCGGGATCTCAAGCTTCTCAAAAAAACGTTTTAGTGACGGCGTTGAACCCTCGCCCACTCCAATAATACCGATACTTGGTGACTCGACTAAATCGATAGATATATGTTTATCCTTCCAGGCATGCTGTAAAAGGCTGGCTGCCATCCAACCAGCCGTGCCGCCGCCGGCAATAACAATCTTCATTCGTTTGCCGTTATTTTTGTGCTGACTGTTGTTGTGTTCAACTTTGATGGACTGATTATGCTTATTCATTTTAGTGTAAATTCTGCTGCGCTTGCGGCGTTAAGCATTCAGATACTGCTTAATAAAATCATCATGTGGCAACATCTTGCTCAAAGGCTGATGTTTAGCATGCCGTATTTTATCTAAGGTATCTTTCAATTGCGCTTGCGGTAAAACGTTTGCTGCAGGATGATAATCTTCAGGTTCAATTCCCTGGCCCAACATCACTTGTAGCCAGGAGGCATCTTTAAATATATCATGCTGGTCGTTAAAAATGGCACCTACTTCCTTAAACGCAGCTATTTTTTGTTCGAGCCGATGCGGTAGCTTCAATCTGCGCATATCATTCCAAAAATCACTGTCGTCTCGCTCGTTAACCACATAATGCAATACGATGAAGTCTCGTATTGTTTCATACTCGGTAACAGATTCCTCGTTGTATAAATCAATAGCAGCCTGGCGAATACCATCATGAGGAAAGAGCTTTAGCAGGCGCACAATCGCGGACTGGATCAGATGAATACTTGTACTTTCTAAAGGCTCCAGGAAGCCACTGGACAGCCCCACAGCAACAACATTTTTATGCCACTGTCTTGCTGTGCGACCGGTTTTGAAGTGTATTTTTCTAACATCGTTTACCGGCGTAGACTCTAAATGACTCAAAAGCGTTCGTTCAGCATCCTCATCTGACAAATAATCTGAGCAGTAAACGATTCCATTGCCATTCCGATGCGTTAGCGGAATACGCCACTGCCAAGCAGCTTCATGGGCAATACTGCGCGTGTAGGGGAGCGTCTTTTCAAAACGCTCTGTTTGTACTGCCAGAGCAGTATTGGCCGGTAATAAATTCGACCAGTCTAAATATTCAACACCCAGCGTTTTTTGAATAAGCAGCGCACGAATACCTGTGCAATCTACAAAGAGGTCACCCTCTATTTGATGTCCATCCTTGAGCTGTAGACCAGTGATAAACCCTGTATTCTCATCCGTTTTAACATGCTCAATGATCCCTTCTGTTCGTTTAACACCGCCTTTTTCGGCCCGTTTTCTTAAAAAACGGCCATATAGCGCTGAATCAAAATGATAGGCATAAGGTACTTGGTATACTGGATTTGGTGTATTGATTTTATTGAAAATTTCTTTTTCACAGCACAAATAATTAAGGTCGTAATGCCACAGTGATTCACGTACGCCCTCTTTTTTTGCTCTTAACCAATAGTGCTGAAAATTACAAAAACCCAAGTTGGCGCCAGGTGCACCGAAGGTATGAAAATAGCTTTCACCTTTTTTCTTCCAGTTGTCGAATTTGATCGCTAACTTAATTGTACCGTTGGTTTCTCGTAAGAACTCTTTTTCATCTAAACCTAAATATTCATTGAAAATTTGTATGGGGGGGATCGTGGCTTCACCCACGCCAACAATGCCGATATCTTCTGACTCAACCAGCTCTATCTCGACTTGTTTATGCAGAACACGTTGCATGAGTGCCGCTGTCATCCATCCAGCCGTTCCGCCGCCGGCGATCACTACTTTTTTTATGGGCTTTTGCATTTACATCATCCCTTTGAATTTTTATATCTAAGTTCGGCATTAGGGTTATACCAAAACTCATCAAACTTAGACATAAAAAGTCAAAAAAAAGCCCCTAGCCAATTGGCTAGAGGCTTTTACAGTTTCATTTATTAATAAAAATCGTAGTTGAAGTTCAGCATGTAACGAGGGCCGAATGTACGACGAACACGAACAATTCCATTTTCGTCAATACTTTCTTCCTCAACATCTGTCAGGTTCTGACCTTGCAGAGATACACGCAAACCTTCTAACATTTCGATATCGCTGTAGTCAAAGTCATAGGAGATTTGAGCATCTACGATACTCACACCGCTACGAGTGGCCTCAGCTATCTTGTTAGAACCACCACGCTCGTAAGTTGCGAAATCAGAACGTTTAGTGCCTGCTACACGGAACTCCCAACCTTCCATCTCGTAGTAGACTGTTAACGAGTAAGATTCGTCAGACTGACCCGGAATTGGATTTCCGTTATCAAGCTCTGCATCAATGAAAGTCATTGAGCCTGCGATACCAAAGCCATCAAGCGCTTCAACATACACATTCAGCGGAATGTTTGCAGTTAACTCAATACCTTCTACTTTACCGGTTAGACCGTCTTGGAAGTTCTCAAAGAAACCAAACTTTGGTGGCGCCAAATAATCACCAGCGTTTAAAGGTACTTCTGCCGGACCGTAAATGCCGTCTTCAGGAACAATACGGTCATGGAAACCCGGTATGAAGTAGTTTGCACCATCGTTTGTTTCATCGTTAAAGAAGTTGATCAATTGGCGTCCATCGTCCGTCCAGTTGATCAAATCTTTCATAAAGTAAGCGATTGCAACGTAACCGTCTGGTGCAAAGTAATTCTCGTAAGAAATATCATAGTTATTTGATTCAAGCGGTCTTAGCGTTGGCGTACCCTGAACTTTTGACCAAGGCGAACCAAATTCTCTTACCGCTTCTTCACTATCCGGAATCGCAATGAATTCGATATTTTGATCGAATTTAACAAAACCTGATGCACGCATTTGGTCGATACGGGCTCGGCTGATAGTTTTAGACGCAGCAAATCTAACAAACGCTTCGTCATTTACCTGAAGATTTAAATTTAGGCTAGGAAGTACATGTGTATACTCAGCACCATCTTCAATGACACAAGACTGGTCTATACCGCCATTCCCATCCTGACAAACAGAGAAGCTTGAATCAACAATTCCGATGAAACCCGTTGACGATTGGTCAGTATCAATGACTTGTACGCCCGTGTTACCGAATAAAACCATATCGCCAATTTCAGTTTCAAAGTCAACTCGACCGAATAAAGTGAATATTTCTTCACTAACCGTAAAGGTATCCCCTAAACGATCTGGCTCAAGGGTTTCAGCCTGTACGCGTAAATATGTGCCGTCGTTGTAAGGAGCAAATCCATCATAAGCAACAACCTGGCCTAAACCTGCCCAGCTCAAATCTGCTAAACCGTAGCGATATTCCTCTGGAATTGGACCATCGACAGGACCAGTGGCATTACCGAATGGATAGGTAGGTGCGGTCGCAAAGTCACCATTGTTATCTTTGCTCTTAGTACGGTCACTGTAATAACCACCGAAAGTTAATTTGGTAATTGGACCCCAATCAACCAAACCTTCAAAAGACAACTTGGCAGTGGTTAGTTCTTCTTCAAAATCAGCGTAGTTAATAAAACCATCTTGCGCATTGAGGAAGCTATAATTACCAACACCGTCAGCACGCGGAAGTGAGGATGTAAAGCGATCGGCTTCTGATGCTAAACCACCGCCCCACTCTTGTGGTCCAGTCAAACGAGTGCTTTCAAAAGAGCTGAAGTCCATGCCGGAAATGCCGGTGAAGAAAATACCGTCAGAGCTCATACGGAATGAACGTTGACCTAAATCTTCATTTAACAATGAACCTGAACGACCGATACCAGCATAAGACTCGGCACGAATATACTCTTTGGTTGATTCATTGTGCGCAATATCAACCGTCGCAGTCCAGTTATCGCTTAGTGCGTACTCTAAGTTTAAACCATAAACTTCAAGGTCACCCTCAATAACTTCAGGGTCGGTACGAAGTACAGGGTTTGCATTGATTTGCGTACCTTCCGTATTTATTCCTGAACCTGAGGTGACAACACCTGCGAAAGGTTCAATGAATCCGCGTAGAACGCCCGAATCTTCAAAGTCAATGTTCAGATAATCAACAACAATATCCAAATCATCGGTAGGCTGCCATTGCACTATCGTTGAGATTGTATCGCGTTTTAATTCTTTAGATATTGCGAAGGTATCCAGACCGCTTGGTAAGAAATCGCCATCGCTGTTTTCACCATAACCCCATACACCATATTTACGCTGGTTAGTAGGAGATTCCATTGAAGCAACTGCTACGGCTATACCTAGTGTGTCGTCCATAAATTTATCGACCCACGAACCTGCTACACGATACCCACTGTCGTCAAACTCTGGGTTATCCGACTTTTCAGTTAAATCGTAAGCAGCGTTAATGGTTAAGGTCTCTTGCGCTTGCAAGGGACGAACGGTTTGCAAATCAACCGTACCACCGATACCGGTCACCATTAAAGTCGCATCTGATGTCTTATAAATAGTAGCGCCAGTCATGATTTCAGCTGGGTAAAGGTCATACTCTACACCACGGTTATCACCAATACCTATTAGCTCTCTGCCATTTAAGGTGGTGCCTGTGAAATCTTCTTTGAAACCACGAACAGAAATGCCCGAGGTTCTACCGCCGCTACGCTCACCAGCAAGACCTGGCAAACGTGATAATGATTCAGCAATTGAAGAATCGGGTAGTTTACCGATGTCTTCTGCTGAAATTGCTTCAACAATTGAAGAGTTATCTTGCTTCACTGCCTGCGCACGAATAAGTGAACCTCTAATACCGGTAACGGCAATGACTTCAGTATTTTCGTCTTGTAATTCAGAAGTAGCGTCCGTTTGTGCTACAACTGCCCCTGTATATAGTGCACTTGAGACCGCAATAGACAAAAGTGCTGGCTTGAATAGTTGTTTTTTTATCATCTGTGTGCCCTGAGTTTGTTGGTGTCATTGTTAAGTTTCTTTTTCACGAAATGCGCACTTGTGAAGCTACTTTACAATTTAACACCGGTTTTTTAACATCACGCATCATACTCACATGCGAGTTTTCTTGCTAACCTTTACATACGTATTCAAAAAGAATAATTATGTAAACATTAACTTAAAGCATCTCTCAGACAGAAAAACCTGACCCAAACATGACATTCGAAGCCGATTTTATTCCATCTAGCTCTTAAAAAATTACGTATTTTTGCGTGGCAAAAATATAATTTTTACAATTGCGGTTTTTAATGTCTCAGATTTTTAATATTTTTGCAACAATTTCCTTAAACGTTTAAGCCTTTATATAAAAAGGCTTTGCATTTTTAACTGAGCATCATTTTTTAAGATAAATTTAAGAAAGATTATGTTTTGTTAACAAATTGAGAACAAGATTTTTATTTTAAACGCAATAAAAAAAAATCCGCGTTCTCACGCGGATTTTTACGATAGATAATTTAGCTAAAAGCGATCACCAACCAGTAATTTCTCTTAGTCCTTTTCCAATTTCGGCTAATGAACGCACCGTTTTAACACCGGCATCTTCAAGTGCTTTAAACTTATCGTCAGCAGTTCCTTTACCACCAGAGATGATTGCACCAGCGTGCCCCATTCTCTTTCCTGGAGGCGCCGTCACACCTGCTATATATGATACGACCGGCTTAGATACATTCGCTTTAATATAGGCAGCAGCTTCTTCTTCAGCTGTTCCGCCTATTTCGCCAATCATCACAATGGCTTCTGTCTCTGGGTCTTTTTCGAACATCTCTAGTATATCGATGAAGTTCGAACCTGGAATTGGGTCGCCACCTATACCAACGCATGTGGATTGACCAAAGCCTTCATCTGTGGTTTGCTTCACCGCTTCGTAAGTCAAGGTGCCAGAGCGTGAAACGATCCCGACTTTACCTTTCTTATGAATGTGGCCTGGCATTATACCAATCTTACACTCATCTGGCGTGATCACACCCGGACAGTTTGGACCTATCATACGAACGCCTTTTCTGTCCACGTACTCTTTGACATACAACATGTCAATAGTAGGAATACCCTCTGTAATACAAACAATTAATTCGATGCCTGCATCAGCGGCTTCAATAATTGAGTCTTTACAAAATGGTGCAGGAACATAAATTACGGTAGCGGTAGCGCCCGTTGCTTCAACTGCGTCTTTTACCGTATTGAACACCGGCAGACCTAAATGCGTTGTTCCACCTTTTCCAGGCGTTACACCGCCCACCATTTGAGTGCCATATGCGATTGCTTGTTCAGAGTGGAAAGTTCCCTGTCCACCTGTAAAACCCTGACAGATAACTTTGGTATCTTTGTTAATTAATACAGACATTATTTGCCCTCCGCTGCTGCAACCACTTTTTGTGCTGCATCGGTAAGTGATTCTGCTGCGATGATGTCTAAACCAGAGTTAGCCAAGACTTCACGCCCCAAGTCAGCGTTTGTTCCTTCCAAGCGAACCACAACAGGTACTTCTACGCCTACTTCCTTAACTGCGCCGATGATGCCCTCTGCGATCATATCGCAACGCACAATGCCGCCAAAGATATTAACCAATACTGCCTTAACGTTATCGTCAGAAAGGATAATTTTAAAGGCTTCTGCAACACGCTCTTTGGTCGCGCCGCCACCTACATCGAGAAAGTTAGCAGGTTTGCCACCATGTAGATTTACGATGTCCATTGTACCCATTGCCAAGCCAGCACCGTTAACCATACAACCAACGTTTCCATCGAGCGCTACGTAGTTAAGTTCCCATTGCGCTGCATGTGCTTCACGAGCATCTTCCTGCGAAGGATCATGCATGTCGCGAACTTTTGACTGACGATATAGCGCATTGCTGTCGACCCCTACTTTTGCGTCAAGGCAGTGCAGGTTTCCATCAGTTTTTATTACAAGCGGGTTCACTTCAATAAGTGCAATGTCCAAGTCTTCAAA
The DNA here is from genome assembly GCF_004798935.1 of Ningiella ruwaisensis. Lineage (GTDB taxonomy): Bacteria > Pseudomonadota > Gammaproteobacteria > Enterobacterales > Alteromonadaceae > Glaciecola > Glaciecola ruwaisensis. Next base: position 84,548 of record NZ_RAHT01000008.1, read on the forward strand.
CATTTTTGCCAAACCAAGGAAAATGCCTACAAACTGTTTGACTTGAACGCCTGACAAACCTAAATCAAACGCAATCTGGCGCGCCTGATAAGGTTGCGCACCAACTAGCGGATCGATTTCAGCTTTCAGAATTTTTTCAGGTGTCTCTTCAGCAACCTTTTCAATTTCTACACCGCCTTCAGTAGACGCCATAAAAACGATTTTGCGAGACGTTCTATCTACGACTGCACCAAGATAAAGTTCTTGGTCAATGTCAGTGCACGACTCAACAAGAATGCGGCTGACAGGCTGACCGTTTTCGTCTGTTTGATAAGTGACTAGGTTTTTACCCAACCAATTTTGAGCAAAAGCTTTAATTTCATCTTTAGTTTTAACAAGCTTTACACCGCCTGCTTTTCCGCGGCCGCCTGCGTGTACCTGACACTTAACTACCCATTCAGAACCGCCAATTCGGTCCGCAGCTTCAACCGCCGCCTGGGGAGTATCAGCAGCATATCCTTCAGACACGGGCAAGCCGTATTCTTTGAATAACTGTTTACCCTGATATTCATGCAAATTCATGGTGATTTATCCGATTTTGTTGAGTGATGAGCCAAACGATTAGCTCGGTTAAACAGCGCAGGATTCTAACATGAATCCTGCGTAATTACAGATGATACATGAAGCATCACCTAAAGTTTTGCCTATAGACCAAAGTATCAAGTGCAGGTCTATAGTCCTTCATGAAGCTGATGCTTACACATCGAGCAATAGTCGGGTTGGATCTTCCAACATCTCTTTGACAGTTACCAGGAAACCAACCGATTCTTTACCATCGATAATCCGATGATCATAAGAAAGCGCAAGGTACATCATTGGCAATATTTCCACCTTACCATTTACCGCCATTGGTCTATCCTGGATTTTGTGCATTCCCAAAATTGCACTTTGCGGAGGATTGATAATCGGTGTCGACATCAATGAGCCAAACACACCACCGTTGGTAATGGTGAAATTACCACCCTGCAAATCATCCATAGACAACTTTCCATCTCGCCCCTTAATAGCCAGGTCCTTTATCCCTTTTTCAATGCCAGCCATACCTAAGGTATCGGTATCCTTGAGCACCGGTGTGACCAATCCACGCGGTGTAGATACCGCAATAGAGATGTCAAAATAATTGTGATAACAAATATCATCACCATCAATTGATGCGTTAACTTCAGGAAAGCGCTTAAGTGCTTCAGTTACGGCTTTTACGTAAAAAGACATGAAGCCGAGGCGAATACCATGACGTTTTTCAAAGCTTTCTTGATACTGCTTGCGCAAGTCCATAATAGGCTTCATGTTAACTTCGTTGAAAGTCGTTAGCATGGCAGTTGAGTTTTTAGCTTCCAATAAGCGATTTGCAATGGTTTTACGCAAACGCGTCATAGGTACGCGTTTTTCAGTACGATTTCCAGCAGCCACACTTGGAGCACTGGATTCAGCGGTGCCAGGCTGTTTGGCTGATTTATCGGCACCGCCCGTTTTCAAGTGTTTTTCCACATCTTCTTTCGTGATGCGTCCGCCTTTGCCCGTTCCTTTGACTTTGCTTGGATCGATGTCTTTTTCTGCCAGCAATCGGCGCACTGAGGGGGAGAGTGCATCGCTGTCTGAGTCACCGCTTTCGCTACTTTCATCGTCGGAGGATGACTTATCTGACGCACTGGCGCTACCTGATGCGCCTGCAACAAATTTGGCAATCACTTCTTCTGCCGATACCGTAGTACCTTCTTCTGCAATGATTTCTTTGATAGAACCATCAGCAGGTGCAACCACTTCCAAAACGACTTTATCGGTTTCAATATCGACAAGATTCTGATCGCGACTCACTGACTCGCCAGGCTGGACATGCCAGGTGGCGATTGTGGCGTCGGCAACCGATTCTGGTAAAACAGGAACCTTGATATCAGTTTCGCTTCCACCTGAACTGCCTGTATCCGCTTTGGCAGGCTTTTCTTCTTTATCTTTTTTGTCTGTTTTAGCGGTGTCTGCTTTCTTGTCGCTCGACTTTTCAGCTTTTTTGTCAGAACCCGCTGCATCGCCTTCTTCTAAGGTACCGATAACTTGTTCTCCAAGCACGGTTGCGCCCTCTTCTGCTGAAATATCTGCAATCACGCCGTCTGCAGGAGCAACCACTTCTAATACGACTTTGTCGGTTTCGATGTCGACCAAGTTTTGATCGCGAGTAACTTTATCGCCCGCTTTAACATGCCAAGTGGCGATAGTGGCGTCCGCGACAGATTCCGGAAGGACGGGAACTTTTATTTCATGTGCCATTGGGGTTCCTTATTTGATTGTGAGTGCGTCTTCAATCAACGCTTTTTGTTGCTGATTGTGAACAGATACATAGCCAACTGCTGGCGAGGCAGAAGCTTGACGACCTGCATAAGTTAATTTTGCGCCATCAGGAATTGATTGCCAAAAATGATGCTGGCTACAATACCAAGCGCCTTGGTTTTGTGGCTCTTCTTGACACCAAACCCAGTCTTGTACGTGTTTGTATTTTTCAACGACCTTCTTCATCTCTTCCTGAGGGAACGGATATAATTGTTCAATTCGAACAATGGCGATGTCGTCTTGTTCATTTTTGCGACGCTGTTCCAACAAATCATAATACACTTTGCCAGCGCACATCACGACGCGCTTTACTTTTTTCGCATCAATTTCGTCAATTTCATCTATCACATTATGAAAAACACCTGACGCCAATTCGTCCAGACTGCTAACCGCAAGTGGGTGGCGAAGCAAAGACTTCGGTGACATGACGATAAGCGGCCTGCGCATTGGGCGAACCGATTGACGACGTAACATATTATAAACTTGTGCGGGTGTTGACGGTACGCACACCTGCCAGTTGTGATCTGCACACATTTGTAAAAATCTTTCCAAACGTGCTGAGCTATGCTCAGGCCCTTGGCCTTCGTAACCATGTGGCAATAATACCGTTAATCCGCATAAGCGTCCCCACTTTGCCTCACCTGAGGATAGGAACTGGTCGAAAACAACCTGAGCGCCGTTGGCAAAATCACCGAACTGTGCTTCCCATATGGTTAAGGTAGAAGGCTCAGCGGTTGCGTAACCATATTCGAAGGCCATAACCGCCTCTTCTGATAATACCGAGTCATAAATTTCGATTCGACCCTGATCATCGCTTAAGTGTTGCAAAGGCATATACTCAGACGCATCGTCTTGTCCATGCAACACGGCGTGACGATGGAAAAAGGTACCGCGGCCGCTATCTTGACCAGTTATACGAATATTGGTTTTTTCGCTTAGTATTGTTGCATAAGCGAGATTTTCTGCCATCCCCCAATCAAGTAAACGTTCACCTTCTATCATCGCAACGCGATCTTTATATAGTTTATTGACTCGAGACTGAAGTCTGTGACTGTCTGGAATATGCGTTATCGCTTTACCTAACTCAACGAGTTTATCTTTAGCTAAACTTGCGTCATATTCTACATCCCAATCGTGGCCAAGATATGGTGTCCAATCAACTGAATGTTCAGTCATCGGACGCCATTCTTCAACTACACATGCGCCGTGATCCAGAGCTGCCCGGTATTCAGCAACCAGTTTCTCAACTTCATGTTCATCTATAGTGCCTTCAGCAATAAGTTGCTCTGCATAAATTGCACGCGGGACGGGATGCTTTTTGATTTTTTGATACATCAAAGGCTGTGTTGCGTTAGGCTCATCAGCCTCGTTGTGACCATGGCGGCGATAACACACTAAGTCAATCACCACGTCTTTTTTAAATTTGTTACGATAGTCAAGCGCCAATTTTGTAACAAACATAACCGCTTCCGGGTCATCAGCATTCACGTGGAAAATTGGTGCCTGAACCATTTTGGCAATATCAGTACAATACTGTGTGGAGCGCGTATCTTCGGTTTTTGAGGTTGTAAAACCGACTTGGTTGTTTACCACAATGCGAACTGTACCGCCAACCGAGAAACCACGGGTTTGCGACATATTAAAGGTTTCTTGCACCACACCCTGACCAGCAATTGCAGAGTCGCCGTGAATAGTAATGGGAAGGACTGCTGAGCCATCTTTGCAGTTACGACGCATTAATCGAGCGCGAACAGACCCCATTACAACGGGATTGACGATCTCAAGGTGCGAAGGATTAAACGCCAGTGCTAAGTGCACATTACCGCCTGGCGTAGCAAAATCAGATGAATAACCAGCGTGATATTTAACGTCACCTGCACCAAGTGATTCGTCGTGTTTGCCAGCAAATTCGTCAAACAATACAGAAGGGTTTTTACCTAGTACGTTTACCAACACGTTCAAGCGACCACGGTGAGCCATGCCCATTACGACTTCTTTTGCACCAGCAGCGCCTGCTTCAGTAATTAAGCCTTTTAACATGGGGATGAGCGCATCACCGCCTTCTAGAGAGAATCGTTTTGCGCCAGTAAACTTGGAGCCTAAATATTTTTCCATGCCGTCTGCGGCAATTAATCCTTTGAGGATCTTAATTTTTTCATCGCGTTCAATACGCGGTTTTGCTTCAACTGACTCATAGCGTTGCTGGATCCAGCGCTTTTGTTCAGTATCGGTAATATGCATATACTCGGCGCCAATCGAACCACAATAGGTGCGATTGAGAGATTTAAACAAATCACCCAGTTTCATTTTCTCAGCATCAACTGCATAAGAGCCCAAATTAAACATGGTGTCAAAATCGGCTTCACTCAGATTATGATGAGAAAGTTCTAAATCACGGACACGAGGTTGTTGCCAAAGCCCTAGCGGATCAAGATTGGCATGCTGATGACCACGGAAGCGAAACGCATTAATTAATTGTAATACCTTAACTTGTCGTTCGTCGCTTGGGGCTTCAGTTTGTACTGCTGAGGATGAACCTACCCTGGCAGCAGGCCCGAGTGCGGCCATTTTCCTGAATTCATCTCGAATTGAAGAGTGATTGGATTCAACCGATACTCCCTCTACTTTTGGAAGTTCATCAAATATACTTTTCCACGTCTCAGGGACGCTTTGAGGATTTTCGAGGTATGCCTCGTAGAGTTCTTCTACATAAGCAGCGTTGCCACCTGCCATATGAGAGGAATCCCACCATGCTTGCATCACGCTATTTTGCATTATTACGCCTTGACTTGTGTTGATAACCGTATTGTATTCTAAGTAAATTTCTTTTTAAATCGCCTAACACTATAGTGGTAAGGAAATTTGCAAAAAATTGCATTTATTTTCCAAAATTTTGTATTTCATTTGGATAAAGCTTAAAAAAACAAAAAAATAGCCACCTATTGCTAGGTGGCTATTGTATATCGTCAGAATGTACTTACAACTTCAATCAATTATACCGCTCGCTGTAACAACATCGATTTTATATGGCCGATTGCCTTGGTAGGGTTAAGCCCTTTTGGACATACGCTCACACAATTCATTATCCCGTGACATCTAAATACGCTGAATGCATCGTCTAAATCATTCAATCGTTCTTCAGTGGCTGTGTCGCGACTGTCGATCAGGAATCGATATGCGTGGAGCAAGCCAGCCGGACCAATGAACTTGTCAGGGTTCCACCAGAATGACGGACAAGATGTCGAACAACATGCGCAAAGTATACATTCATACAAGCCGTCCAGCTTTGCTCGCTCTTCAGGACTCTGAAGATGTTCGCGCGCTGGCGGTTGCTTGCTGTCGTTTATCAGGAAGGGTTTAATCTTCTCATACTGCGTGTAGAACTGCGTCATATCTACAACCAGGTCGCGCACTACTGGAAGTCCAGGCAGAGGACGTATGGTAATTTTTCCTTTGCCCAAGGCCGAAAGCGGAGTAATACACGCTAGTCCATTTTTGCCATTCATATTCATGCCGTCAGAGCCACACACCCCTTCACGGCAAGAGCGTCGAAACGACAAAGACGGATCTTTTTCCTTGAGCGCAATCAATGCGTCAAGCACCATCATATCCTGGCCTTCTTCAACCTCGAGCTTGTAATCTTCCATGCGAGGCGCATCGTCCACTTCTGGGTTGTAACGATAAATCGAAAAAGTAAGTTGCATCGATAAGCTCCTATTAGTAAGAACGCACTTTCGGAGGGAAGGCTTCCCTCAACTTAGGTGCCATGTTTACATCACGTTTGCGCATCTCCTCCGACTCAGGAAGGTAGATAGAGTGACATAACCAGTTCTCATCATCACGTTCAGTGAAGTCAAAGCGGCTGTGTGCACCGCGACTTTCTGTTCTAAAGTTTGCGGCAACTGCTGTGCTATATGCAGTTTCCATCAAATTATCTAACTCTAAGCATTCAATACGCTGAGTGTTAAAGTCACTGCTCTTGTCATCAAGACGTGCGTGCTGTAAGCGCTCGCGAATTTCTCTAAGTTGCTTAAGGCCATCAGCCATTGCGTCACCTTCACGGAACACAGAGAAATTAAGCTGCATACACTGCTGCATATCTTTCTTAATTTGTACCGGGTCTTCGCCTTTACCCTTTTCGGAAGATTCCCAACGATTAAATCGTGCCATCGCACCTTCTATGTCAGATTCAGAGGCATCTGATTTAACATCAATCTGATCGATGCTCTTACCAAGATGTAGACCTGTAGCGCGACCGAAAACAACCAAGTCAAGCAGAGAGTTACCTCCCAGGCGATTAGCACCGTGCACAGATACGCATGCAATTTCACCACATGCGAACAATCCGTCCATCGGACGTTCGTTGCCATCAGAATCTACTCTTATCACCTGGCCGTCAACATTGGTTGGAATTCCACCCATCATGTAGTGGCAAGTTGGAATAACAGGTATAGGTTCTTTCACTGGATCAACATGGGCGAATGTGCGAGATAATTCAAGAATACCTGGCAAACGGGATTCCAAAACGTCTTTGCCAAGGTGATCAAGTTTCAGTTTGATGTGCGTGCCCCATGGACCTTCACAACCCCGACCTTCGCGAATTTCAGTCATCATTGAGCGAGCAACGACATCACGACCTGCCAAATCTTTTGCGTTTGGCGCGTAACGCTCCATAAATCGCTCGCCGTCTTTGTTTAGCAGATAACCACCTTCACCACGACACCCTTCGGTAACGAGCGTTCCCGCACCGGCAATGCCGGTTGGGTGAAACTGCCACATTTCCATATCCTGCGCTGGCGCGCCAGCTCTTAAGGCCATGCCAATGCCGTCGCCGGTATTAATATGCGCGTTTGTGGTGGAGGCATATATACGACCTGCACCGCCAGTTGCAAGCACCACTGCACGTGACTTGAAATAAACCACTTCGCCAGTTTCGATGTCAATCGCGGTACAACCCACGACTTGGTCATGCTGATTTTTTACCAAATCGAGTGCATACCATTCGCTGAAGACTTTTGTTTTGTTTTTAACATTTTGCTGGTAAAGCAAATGCAATAAAGCGTGGCCCGTGCGATCAGCTGCTGCCGCTGTTCTTGCGGCTTGTTCACCACCAAAATTTTTAGACTGGCCACCAAATGGACGTTGATACACCTTTCCATTTTCAAAACGAGAAAAAGGCAGGCCCATATTTTCCATTTCGATAATCGCTTCAGGGCCAGTTTTGCACATATATTCGATGGCTTCCTGATCACCAATATAATCAGAGCCTTTTACTGTATCGTACATGTGCCATTCCCAGTTGTCTTCGTGGGAATTGCCTAAAGCAACTGTGATACCGCCTTGCGCAGACACCGTGTGCGAACGCGTAGGGAAAACTTTAGATAACAAGGCGCATGAGCGACCTGATTGCGAAATTTGCAAGGCCGCGCGCATGCCTGCGCCACCTGCACCAATAACGACTGCGTCAAATTCATGAACTGGTAAGGTCATCTTAAACACCCCATAAAACGAACAAACCGACCGCAACATAAGCAAAAGCAATCAGGTTTAGAATAAAATTAAGTACGGCGCGTAATCGCGTGGCTTTAACGTAGTCTGTCAAAACCTGCCACAATCCTACACGGGTGTGAAGCATTACCGCGACCAGTGCCGCAAGCGTGAATGCTTTCATGTATATAGAGGAAAAGACACCTTGCCAGATCTCAAAGGTCATAACGGGTGTGGAAACAAAAACGTACAGCATGTAAAGCGCAAAGGCGAAAATCACGGCTGCAGACGCGCGAAGCGTAACATAATCCTGAATTCCGTCACGTTTCATAGAGGCTTGATTAATTACCATAATGCAACTCCAATTACGATTGTTATAACGACCCATAACCCAATGGCGATATTCGCGCTCAAGTTACCAGAGTTGAGTTCTTCCCAATGTCCCATATCCATTACCAGGTGACGCAAACCACCAATAATGTGATATGAAAAAGCAGACAGTGTTCCAATAGCGATAATCTTGCCGATTACACCATTCATGACTTCCTGAACAAACGCAAAGTTTTCCGCAGAAGTAAGTGAGGTTGCCCATGCCCAAATTACGAATAAAAGAGCAAAGAACATTGCCACGCCAGTCACACGGTGCAAAATAGATGCGCGTGCAGACGGTGGGAATTTCATCGTAGAAAGGTCTAAATTTACTGGTCTTTGTTTTTTCACAATAAAACGCCTGTTGTTGTTTCCCGTATTGATACCATAGGTTGTAAGCCTGTGAATATGCAACTTTGGTTGTGTGTGTAAATGCGATTTAACGCCCGACTTTGTTAACCAATTGTGAATCAGATTTTATAAAGTTATTGCTAAATAACCCTTTAAATTCAGTGGGTTTGAAATATAGCAATCCGCTTGTCTAATAGCAATTAAATGTTGCGCCTTAGGACATTAGTCGTAAACAAATCTTTATACCCCTTTATCGACGTAAACTATTTAGAATATATATTGAGCAGATATGCATTTAAATTGACTTAAATCTTCATACGGTTAAGATTATCGCCACTTTTCGCACAGATATGAGCATTTTGTCGCATTTTGTGAACGATTTGCGCATTTTGTCCGTTTAAGCGGAACCCCAACTTAGGAGAGTATTCATGTCAGATAAAACAGCCACTTTAAAAGCCGGCGATGTTGAAGTCGAATTACCCATATTAGAAGGCACCGAAGGACATCCCGTCATTGACGTTCGTTCTTTAGGAAGCCACGGATATTTTACTTTTGACCCGGGCTTTATGGCGACTGGCTCATGCGAATCTTCAATTACTTTCATCGATGGCGCAAAAGGTGTTTTGCTACACCGCGGCTTCTCAATTGAAGACTTAGCTCGCGATTCAGACTATTTAGAAGTCTGTCACATGCTGCTTCACGGCGACAAGCCAAGTGAAGAGGAGTATGAAGAATTCAAGCACACGATTACCCGTCACACCATGGTTCACGAACAATTAAATATGTTCTTCCACGGGTTTAGAAATGACGCTCATCCCATGGCAATGTTATGCGGTACGGTGGGTGCTTTATCTTCTTTTTACCACAGTGATTTGGATGTATCCGACCCAGAGCAACGCAAGCGTTCGGCTCATCGTCTGATTGCCAAAATGCCGACACTTGTCGCTATGTGCTACAAGTATAATGTTGGACAACCTTTTGTGTATCCACGCAACGATTTAAGCTACGCAGCGAACTTCTTGAACATGATGTTCTCTGTGCCCGCCGAAGACTATAAGATCAGTCCCGCGGTTGAGCGTGCAATGGACAGAATATTTATTCTTCATGCTGACCATGAGCAAAACGCGTCTACTTCAACGGTTCGTTTGGCAGGTTCATCCGGTGCAAATCCATATGCCTGTATTGCTGCTGGCGTTGCTTCCCTGTGGGGGCCCGCGCACGGTGGCGCGAATGAGGCATGTTTGCAAATGCTTGAGGAGATTGGCACGGTCGATCGCATTCCTGAGTTTATTGAGCGCGCCAAAGATAAAAACGACCCCTTCCGCTTAATGGGCTTTGGTCACCGCGTTTACAAAAACTACGATCCTCGTGCAACAGTCATGCGAGAGAGTTGTCATGAAGTTCTCGAAGAGCTTAATGTCGATAATCCTCTTTTAGATGTCGCGATGGAACTTGAGCGGATCGCATTAAGCGACCCTTATTTTGCTGAGAAAAAGCTGTTCCCGAATGTGGATTTTTATTCAGGCATTGTGCTTAGCGCCATTGGTATTCCTACCAACATGTTTACCTGTATCTTTGCACTGGCAAGAACCGTTGGCTGGATTTCACACTGGCACGAAATGATGAGCCAGCCAGGACAGAAAATTGGCCGTCCTCGTCAATTATATACCGGACATAGCAAGCGCGATTATACGCCACTGAAGAAGTAATAAAGTAAAAACTATGATAAGCACATTCTTTGGAATGTGCTTTTTTTTGCCCTTACATTGGGGCAAACTCTCAGTCAGGCGGTCTCGTTCTATACAAACAGGTTTTAAACAATCATAAGGATAAACATGCACAGCGCTGCAAAAATATTGGGTTATCTCGGCTTACTTCCATTTATTGGTATTCCCGTACTCATTTTAACAGGGCAAATTCACTATTTTGAAGGCTATACCTACTTCACACAGTATTCCGCCATTATTCTATCTTTTTTTGGCGGTATCCATTGGCTGGATGCCTTGCAGAATCGACGAAAAGATCACCAGCTTTACATTGCAATGTTACCCAGTATTACTGGCTTTTTAGCGCTTATTTTTTTAGAGGGACACTGGCTGTTCAGCACCCTTTCCATTGCCTATATCGGTATTTTGATGTACGACAAATACGTACTGGCGCTAGAGAAAGATATCTTAATCGACTACACATTTATGCGAGTCGTACTAACGACCATTGTAGTGATTTGTCATTTATTGATGGCCTCAATTTAAAGAGGCCTGTTTTTAAGACTCAATAAGCGATTCCAATAAGGCGGTTTTTTCACGCATCAGCGCAATGTCGCCCTTAGATTCTACATTTAAGCGGATAACCGGTTCGGTATTGGACTTTCGCAAATTGAAGCGCCAATTTCCAAACTCCATTCCAATTCCGTCAGTTTTATCAATAAACAGTGCATCGGCCTCAAAATGTTGAATGATCGATTTAATGGTGCTCCCTGCATTCTCAACGCGATAGTTGATTTCGCCAGAAGACGGAAATGCTGCAATCCGCTCCTCTACCAGCGAAGATAAGGTCTTGCCACTTGTGGATAAAAGTTCGGCGACTAAAAGCCATGGGATCATTCCGGAATCGCAATAGGCAAAGTCACGGAAATAATGATGTGCGCTCATTTCGCCGCCATAAATTGCGTCTTCTTTGCGCATCCGCTCTTTGATAAACGCATGCCCGGTTTTTGATTTAACCGGTTTTCCACCCGCGTTTTTTACAATATCTTCGGTATTCCAGTAAACTCGAGGGTCATAGATTATCTTCGCGCCTTTTTCTTTGCTTAAAAACGCTTGCGCCAAAAGGCCAACAATATAGTAGCCTTCGATAAACTCGCCTCTTTCGTCAAACAAAAAGCAGCGGTCAAAGTCACCATCCCAGGCGATACCCATATCGGCTTTGTGCGCTTTTACGGCCTCGGCTGTGTCTGCACGATTATCTACAAGCAGTGGGTTGGGAATGCCGTTAGGAAAGTCACCATCGGGTAAATGGTGCACTTTTATAAACTCAATTTTTACACCTTGATGAGCAAATAATAGCTCTAAAGCATCAATAATATGCCCTGCGGCGCCATTGCCTGCATTTACGACAAGTTTTAAAGGTCTGAGTTTACTGGTATCGATATATTCGCAAAGGTGCAAGATGTAATCGTTCACGCAACTTACACGCTCGTAGGCTTTTGTATTTAATAAGCTTAAATCTTTAACGCTTGCTTCACCTTTTAAGAAAGCCTTATCATCCACAATCGTTCCATAATGGGCTAAACGCGCTTGCACAAGTTCATCATCAAAATCTTGTGCAATATCTCGAATGGCGTTGAGTCCGCTGTCTCCACTGATGGGCACTGAACCGGCTTTTACCAGCTTCATTCCGTTATAGTTAATTGGGTTGTGACTGGCGGTCACTTCAATTCCACCGTCAACACCAAGATGCTTCGTAGCAAAATAAATTTCTTCCGTACCCGCCATTCCCAAGTCGAAAACTTTCGCTCCACCATCAATTAAGCCCGCGCTAAGTGCGAGCTTTAATGGGCGGGCGGTATGGCGTACATCGGAACCCACAACGACTGATTTAGCCTTAAGATAAGATGCGAAGGCACGCCCAATTCGGTAGGCGATGTTTTCATCTAATTGCGTTAATAATTCCCCACGAATATCGTAAGCTTTAAAGCAAGTAATTGTTCTCATTGAAATCCTTTTAAAGGGCGCTTCTTAAAGAAGAACGGTCTTGTAAGCAGCGCCATAAATCATACTCGATATAGTATGTAATCCCTCAGGAACAATCAACGACTTAGGCGAGTACGCCACTTTGATAATCTTTTAAGGCCTGGTGAATTTCAGCTTCGCTATTCATCACGAAAGGACCGTATTGCACAATGGGTTCATTGATAGGCATAGCGCTGACAAAAATAGCTTTTGAGTCTTGTTCGGCCCGCAGATGCATCAGCTCACTAAACGCGAGTACGCCAAGTTGGCCTTTATGAAGTGAATCTTGTTCAAGCATCAATTCTCCTTCATACACATACAAAAAACCATTGTGTTCACTAAGCGTATCAATCTCCAGACTTGCACCAGCTGATAGGTGCAAATCCAGAAATTGCGGCTGAACGGCTTGTGTCTTCACTGGCCCCGTCACTTCTTTAAACTGACCTGCCAAAATGCGCACTTTGCCACCATCAAACTCGTGCTCAGGAATTAGCGCACTGGGAATATCCTGATACCCTGGCGCAGACATTTTTTCGCTGGCTGGCAAATTCACCCAAAGCTGAAAACCTCGCATTCGTCCTTCTGTTTGCTGAGGCATCTCCTCGTGAATAATTCCTTTGCCTGCGTTCATCCACTGCAGGCCACCATCTTCAATCACGCCACTATTACCTACTGAATCTTTATGGCCCATCTTGCCTTCTAGCATATAGGTGACCGTTTGAAAGCCACGATGTGGATGTTGCGGAAAGCCTGCAATATAATCCTGCGCCTCATCCGATCCAAATTCATCTAACATTAGAAACGGATCCAGGCGCTTTAAACTCGCCTGACCAATAATGCGCTTAAGTTTGACGCCAGCGCCGTCTGATGCGGCCATACCAACGACTTTTTGAGTGATACGTGTCATGTCATTCTCCTAGGGCACGCCTAAAATCGGTCTCGGTCGTGCGCACTTAAAAGGTCCTGAATTGGGCCCTTTGGCACAACCTGAGTGGGGTTTATCATGTTATGGCTGTAATAGTAATGCTGCTTGATATGATCAAAATTGGTGGTATCAGCCACGCCTGCTATTTGATACAACTCTTTAGTGTAATTGTACAAATTTGGGTAATCTGCAATGCGTTTTAAATTACATTTAAAATGCCCAACGTATACCGGATCAAAACGAATAAGCGTTGTAAATAAACGCCAGTCTGCCTCAGTTAATTGCTTGCCCGTCAGGTAACGCTGCTTTGACAATATGCCTTCTACCTTATCAAGCGCTTCAAACAAACTGCTTACAGCTTCTTCGTAAGCGCGTTGCTTAGTCGCAAAGCCTGCTTTATAAACGCCATTGTTAATATTGTCGTAAACAAAGCTATTGATAAGTTCAATTTGTTCACGATGTGACGCCGGATAATAGTCGCTTGTATTACCCGTAATATCGTTAAAAGCAGTATTTAGCATACGAATAATCTCTGCCGACTCATTATTCACAATTTGATTGCTTTGTTTGTCAAATAAGATGGGAACCGTCACTCTTGTTGTGATATCCGCTTTCACCTTGGTATAGACTTGGTGTAGATATTTAAAGCCAAATAAATGGTCTTCGGTTGCGCCTTCGTAATCAGCGAACTCCCATCCGTTTTCAAGCATATTCGGACTGACAACACTGACTGAAATATGCGACTCCAATTCTTTCAGTTTTCTGAATATTAAGGCTCTATGTGCCCACGGACAGGCGAGTGATACATACAAATGATAGCGACCAGATTCTGCCGGAAACTTTGCATCTGCGCTCGCTTCTATTTTGTCCCGAAATTTAGAGGCTTGACGAACAAATTTGCCATCATTGCTTTCTGTATCGTACCATTGGTCTTTCCACTGGCCGTCTACTAATAATCCCATAACTGGTCTCCTATTTTGTTGATAGCGCCATTAAAACATTAATTTAAACGAATAAATATTGGTATAAATTGCACAATTCTTTCTAATTTTTAGAACTTTTGTACACATAAATCTCTACACCTTATAAAAGGATTGTGCTATTTCCATCGCTCACCGATAAACGAAAAAAAGCGATAAACGATAAAAGGAAATCATCTACTGTATGTCTTACGAACAAAGATTCTCTGGATTGCTACGCCTTTATGGCAAAGATGGCCTACAAACACTTAAAAGTGCTCACGTTGCAATTGCAGGAATTGGTGGTGTCGGTGTGTGGGCGGCAGAAGCATTAGCACGCTCGGGTATTAATCGGATTGAATTAATCGACCTTGATGATATTGCAGAATCTAATATAAACCGGCAGCTTCACGCACTCGATAGCACACTTGCGCAGAGTAAAGTTGAGGTAATGAAAGCGCGAATTCTGGATATAAACCCGGATTGCGAAGTACACGCTATTGAAGATTTTGTGACAAAAGACAATCTGAGCCTCCTTTTTGAGGGCGCGCCTGATGTTATTATTGATGCCATCGACAGTGTTAGCGCAAAAGCAGCCATGATTGCCTATGCGAAAAGAAATAAAATTAAAATTATCACCGTTGGTGGGGCTGGCGGACAAATTGATCCTTTGCAAATTACCGTTGGCGATCTGGCTAAAACCACTCAAGACCCGCTTTTAGCGAAAGTGCGAAGCGAATTAAGACGAAACTATCATTTTTCAAATAATCCCAAACGACGATTTTCTGTTGAAGCGATTTACTCCACTGAACAACTTAGATACCCGGATAGTGAGGGTGGCGTCTCGTTTGCTAAAAATGCCGCTCAAGGTGCTGGAAAAATGGATTGCAGCACAGGATTTGGCGCTTTTGTTGGAGTGACTGCCACGTTTGGAATGCTCGCAGCAACGCGTGCAATCGATGCGATTCTTCGACGCGCATCTATCTAACGGTAGCACTGTCTTTTTTATGTTGGCGAACATCATAAGCAAGTGCGATAAAAAGCCAGATCGCAATTAAAGTGAATAGCAATACTGTATTTTCAGCCATGGCCATGACTTGCTCACTTAGCACGGCGGTACCTGCGATAAGAAGCAAATAATAGGGCAAATTGAGCAAGCCCGCTAACCAGACGACTTTGAAAGACTTGTTATTTGCACCTTGAGAAAACATGAAAAATGCTAAGGAATTAATATGGATCATGGCAAGCAACAGATGTTTAAGCTTGGTTTCTGATTCTTTATCATCTTTATCTTTTGTGCTTTTACCAAGAAAGTAATTGATGACAGAGCCAAGGGTCGCGGCAGCAACCATTGCCAGGGTTAAATAAACCACATCCATTGCGCTGGGTTTGGCCCCGACAACAAGCAATACAGCAAAAAATTGTCCCGGAAAATAAAAACCAACGTAAATAATCGACTCTAACAGTATGATCAGGAAAATAACCATGTAAAAGCCTTCATCAAGCGCCCCTTGCAAAGATTCAAGAATTTGCATACCAGGCGGAATGACTTGATAGTAAACCAAAGCATTGATTAAGCTTAATGCGATAAGTGCAGATAGCGGTAAAAAGGAAGCGTATTTCATAAAGTTATTTGTAGATTAAGTGCTAACAAAGGATACACCAAAGCACCAAGAAAAGATTATATTAAAAAATTACGAATTATTAACCTAGGTTCGCGGTCTACTATTTTACTCGCTTGTTTTTTTGACAGGCTTGAGTTGGAGGAATTTCTTTTGTACAGACCCAAAACAACGCTTGAGCAGTGGCGCATTTTACAGGCGGTAGTTGATTTTGGTGGCTATGCTCAGGCTGCAGATGCGTTAAATAAGTCTCAGTCTTCGCTTAATCACGCGGTATCAAAATTACAAAATATGCTCGGCGTTCAGTTGCTTGAAGTTATTGGTCGAAAAGCAGTATTGACAGAAGCAGGTGAAGTCATGCTGAGGCGTTCACGAGACTTAACGCAAAACGTGGAGTCTTTAGAGCTGCTCGCAACAAACATTCGCCAGGATTGGGAACCAGAAATAATTTTAGCTGTTGACCTGGCCTACCCTCGTGAAGCTCTTTTTCCGGTATTGAAGGCATTTTTGCCTGAATGCAGGGGTAGCCGCTTAAAGATTAAAGATACCGTTCTTACTGGCACAGACGATGCCATCATTAAACATCAGGCAGATTTAGCCATTCATATGTCGATACCGAGGGGCTTCTTGGGTGAACCCTTATGCCACGTAGAATTTGTGTTGGTCGCCCATCCGCAGCATGAACTGGCTCAAATGCCGAACAACATCGATCCAGGAACACTCGCTCAACACCTCCAAATCGTTATTGCAGATACCTCTGACAAGCCAGAGGAAAAGCAAGGCTGGCTTAAATCCGAAAATCGTTGGACGGTTTCCCAGTTTGATACCGCCATCGACTTGATGTTGAACAACATCGGTTTTTGCTGGCTTCCTTTGCATAAAGTATCACCATTACTTGAGGAAGGTCGCCTAACGCTTTTAACGGTTAAAGGCAGTCAGTATAAACAAATGACAGCTTATTTAATCTGTCCAACACCAGATGATAAAGGGCCCGGCACTGCAATGCTGGAAAATCTTATTTTACAACATCGTCAAATTGATTTACCGTCAAACTTTTAAGCCTTACAAAAAGAAACGATTAGACGCCATGACACAAATTGAGCTCGACACCCTTATGAAAGAAACCGCCAGGGATGCGGTACAGGCAGCAAAAGAAGAATTTAATATTGAACTGGATTTCAGCGCAGATAGCATTGCAAATGTCGATTCAACCATAATGGGCTTTGTGAAAAATTTTCCAAGTCAGTCACTTGAAGATAAAGCAGTCTTTACCATATGTAATATGTACGGTGCTTACCTTGGTGAAGTATTTCGTTCACTAGCGGGTGGAACATGGCATTACGATACGAGCACACCTGAAGCGCCCACCATACTATTGGTGGTCGACGATAAGTCTTATGCCTTTGCTGGGATATGTTATGAAAAGCTTGTCAAAAACCCAGACGTCAGTGTAAGCAGCTATTTTTCGCAAGCATTGGGAAATCACACTAATTAGGGGCTTGCCAGTCTCGCGGTAAATCGCGCATATGACGGCTCTTAGTAAGATATAAAAGCCCGCTAATTGCAAGTATCAGCGATACGCCGTGCGTAGCCGAAAATGTAAAACCGATACGGGCCAAAATGCTTAGCTGCACTGCTATGTCGCCTAACAGGGCGATCGCAAACAAGGCTGGAATAAAGCGAAACAAAGCATGTTTTTCTTTTGACCACAAACTATTACGTCTAGCCAAGAGAATGAATATCAGTACTGCAGGTATCATCGGTACTAAGGACAGGTAAAAATCCCATTTGTTTGGATAAAACAAGGCCATCATTCGACTACTGTCTTCTCGAAACGACAAAGAAACAATCAACAATACGAGTCCACGACACAAAAACAGCAGAAAACAATACAATAAGAGGGGCGGCTTTAAGCGCCCCGCTTCATCGTAGTGATGTAAAGGAAATTTCAAAGGCATGCTTTATCTACTGCTACGCATTTACGGATATCAGGGCCAAGTTAAACTATCCTGAAGGCAGATTTAATGAGAATGTACACTCACCTCTGCGCCCTGCTTTTTAAATAAGAGTGTCATCCGATCGCTTTCACCTATTGCTTCCATAGCTTTGCGCTTTTGAGGATCATCTTGAGCGCCATTCAAACTCGGTGGCAAACGCCAAACCATGTCATCTTTTGTTGGTTTGTCTTTTTCATTCGCATTAATTTCGCTCGATGCGACTAACTCAAAACCGGCCTTTTCAAATGCCTTGATCACGTCATCCTGTTTTAAATAGCCTGCAGAACCATCGGCCCAGGTATCATCAGCATCAGCAGGTGCACGATGTTGAACAACGCCAACCAAACCATCTTCTTTCAAAAGTGAATTTGCCAGATTTAAGGCTTCGCTCAGGGTGCCTGCCTGTTCCTCAAATCGCGCTAGATTATGCAGGGCACGTATAAACAAAACTCTATCCAGGCTTCCATGCAAGTCGTCAGGCGCAGTTGCAAAGGTGAAGCCCCCTGCTGTGATCCCTGTATCGCTTAGCTCAGCTACCAGAGTCGGAAAAGCTGCTGTACGAGCCGACATTTGCTCAATGCGCTCAGGAGTGAAAAATCCGAAAAGTGGCCACATGCTGTCATTATAATTAATTCCGTAAAGCGCGCCTTCTTTCCCTAAATAGTTGGCTAGGATCTCAGAGTACCAGCCACCACCGGGCAAGGCTTCGGCGACGCGCATTCCAGGCTCTACCTGAAAAAACGACAGGGTTTGAACCGGCCTGCGCTGAGTATCTCTGGCGCGTTTCTCTGCGCTTCTGTCAAGAACGACGCCTGCTAATGCTTGATTACCATCGTGTGCAAAAGCGTTTGTGCTCAACGACGCATGTAATCCTGCAGCTAATGCGATGGATGCAAACACAGCGCTCAAAACTGACTTTGTAAAAATCGAATGCTTGTTTTTGTTTTTTATCAACATGGCTTGTCCTGAATATTGTCGTATCTGATGACCGTATGTTTTTATTATGGCGCTTGGCAAGAATTAAACAAGTGAAAGAATTAGAGCCTTGAATACAAGTACGATATAATCTCGTTTGTTTTTGCCACGTGAAAGAACAAGGCAGTAACAAATGGAAGAGCGCGTGAAGTAAATTGATCACGCAAAATTTTAAAACGACAGAGTCTGTAAATGAGCGTAGAGCAATACAACCCCAAACAGAATGCGATGCTTAAAACATCCACTACCTTGGAAACACCGGTTAAGCAATTAAACGAACAGAAAATAATGAATCAGGGTAGCGGTGCAAAGATTGGCTTTGTTTCGCTTGGCTGTCCGAAAAACCTGGTAGATTCTGAACGTATTTTGACGCAGCTTCGAACAGAGGGATACGATGTCGTTTCAACATATAAAGATGCTGAACTGGTTATTGTCAATACGTGTGGATTTATTGACTCTGCGGTGCAAGAATCGCTGGATACTATCGGCGAAGCTTTAGCTGAAAATGGCAAAGTCATTGTTACCGGTTGCCTGGGCGTGAAAGAAGATGAGATTAGAGAAGTGCATCCTAATGTTCTGTCAATCACGGGGCCGCATGCATACGAGGCTGTAGTAGAGCAAGTTCACGATCATTTACCCAAACCGAGTCACAACCCATTTATTGATTTAGTGCCGGATCATGGCGTTAAGCTGACTCCTAAACACTTTGCTTATTTAAAAATTTCGGAGGGTTGTAACCACCGCTGCACCTTTTGCATCATTCCTTCCATGCGTGGAGATTTAGTAAGCCGTCCTGTAGGCGAAGTCTTAAGTGAAGCGAAACGTTTAAAGGCAGCCGGTGTAAACGAGCTTTTAGTTATTTCACAAGACACCAGTGCCTACGGTGTCGATGTTAAGTATAAAACAGATTTTTGGGACGGCATGCCCCTTAAAACGCATATGCAGCAACTTTGCGAAAAACTCGGAAGTATGGATATATGGGTACGCCTGCATTATGTTTATCCTTATCCGCATGTTGACGATTTAATTCCTTTAATGGCTGAAGGAAAAATACTGCCTTATTTGGATATTCCCTTTCAACACGCCAACAAACGTATTCTGCGGCTTATGAAGCGTCCGGGAAGCGCAGAAAGAACGGTTGAACGCATTCGTAGGTGGCGTGAGATGTGTCCAGACTTAGTCATTCGCTCAACTTTCATTGTAGGCTTTCCCGGTGAAACGGAAGAAGAATTTGAAGAGCTTCTTGACTTTTTAAAAGAAGCGCAACTTGACCGAGTCGGTTGCTTTAAATATTCGCCCGTAGAAGGCGCTCGCGCGAATGACTTACCCGATCCCGTTCCGGAAGATATCAAGGAATCGCGCTTACAACGGTTCATGAAAGTACAATCAAAAATCAGCTACTCACGCCTGCAGGCGAAAATTGGCAATGAATACAATGTGGTCATCGACAGCGTTGACAGCGAAGGAGCGATTGCCCGAAGCTTTGGGGAAGCGCCTGAAATTGACGGCGTCATCCATTTAAACGGTGTGCACGATGTTGAAATCGGTCAGAGACTTTGGGTTGAAATCATCCATACGGATGAACACGACATGTGGGCAGTACCAAGCGAAGAGCAAGATTAAGATTAGGATTCAGCTTCGCGGTATTGCTAAAAAACCAAGTGAGCACATATGTCGAATAAGAATATGAGTAGAGCTATGCCGCAAAATAAAGTGTCGAAAAACATGGATGTTTTTCGTCAAGCGCCTCAAGGATGAGCTCGCAGCGTCTTTATTTTGCGGCATAGCTCTGCTCAGAAAACGTTTCGACATATGTGCTCACTTGGCGTCTTGCTAAATACCCTAACCCTTATCAAGAAAATTTGCGCAAATCTTCAGGCGTATCTACGCCATGAGGTGGTAGCTTTTTGGCAATCTCGATATGGATATCAAAGCCCCTGTCCAACACTCGCAATTGCTCCAATGATTCGATGTGCTCTAACGCACTATCAGGCATATTTGCATAAGCTTTAATAAAACTGGCTCGATAACCGTAAATTCCAATATGGCGAAAATACTTAAACTGCGACTCTGCTTGCCCGTTGTTTAACTGCATTTTAAGCGCAAGATTCGCTGCTTCCAATTGTCCCTGCTCATTTAAAATAATCTGCCCGCGGGTAAATGGTATGGGTGCTCGGGAAAAATATAAGGCTTTACCTTTTTCGCTTTTAACCACCTTTACGACGTTGGGATTTAGCACGTCTTCTGCGTCATCAATGGGATAGCAGAGCGTTGACATGGGATAGTTTGTGTTTGTCGCAAGATTATCTGCACACTGTCGAATATTTTCGGGTGGGATAAAAGGCTCATCCCCCTGCACATTGACCACAATTTCGCTTTTTTCAATGCCGCGAATACTGATTACTTCGCTGATCCGCGTCGTGCCCGATTGATGCTCACTAGACGTCATACAGACGTCTGCACCAAATGCCCTTGCGGCTTTTTCAATACGCGGATCATCGGTTGCTACAATAATCGAGCTTGCGCCTGCCTCAAGTGCTCTCTCATGCACATGTTGGAGCATAGGCTTGCCTTTGATCAATGCGAGTGGCTTTCCTTCGAAGCGTGTCGATGCGTAGCGAGCCGGAATAACCACGGTGAACTTAGTCATGTTTTTTAACCTGCTCCAACTGCTCGGCGCTTAACTCTTTTGCTTCCGATTCAAGCAAAACGGGAATGTTATCAACAATTGGATAGGCGAGTCTGTCGAAGCGACATACCAGACTTTGCGTTTCACCCTCTTCATGTAACACCAGCTTACCTTTACAAGCCGGGCAAGCTACAACGTTCAGCAATTTTTTATTAAAACTCATAGATTTCTCTTTTATTAGAGCGCAAGCTTTTAATCTTCGCTGTCATTATCAATTTTTAAATGAAGTTTTTGCATTACGCTATCAAAAAACTCATTTGAAATATCTGCGTCTACCGCCAGATACCACCAGTTATCATTGGCAAATTCGCTACATTTTATAGCGTCTTTTTCTGTCATCAAGACAATAGGTGCTTGCGGTATATCCGACTGCACAAATTTATGATGATCATCAAATCTTAAAGATTGCTTTGGTGTCAAACCAAGCTCGCGAAGCGTATTAAAAAAGCGTTGCGGAGCGCCTATGCCTGCAAGCGCAATTACTTCTTGATGCAAAAAGCGCTCGACTCCCTCATTCACTGCCAAGCTTTGCCCGCTTTTTACATTTATCCACGATGCAGGTCTTAACTGCATGTCAAAGCATCTAGTCGCGCGGGCGGATTTTATATCACTATCACCCGTTATTTGCCTGCCTGGTTTTGCTTGATCATCGAGCTTTTGTGAGCGATTGCTTATGATGATATCAACATCGTTCAGTCGTGAGCGGGTTTCCCTAAGTGGTCCCATCGGCATGACAAATCCGTTACCGAGTCCCCGCCCATCGACAACACAAATTTCCACGTCGCGTGCGAGGGCATAATGCTGCATGCCGTCATCACAGAGGATGACTTGAGCTTGCGTATTCGCTTCAATAAACTGTGCGCCACGCGCCCGCACAGGATCGATTACGACATCCACTCCCAAGCGTTTAAAAATCAGGGCGGGTTCGTCTCCCACCTGCTTTGGTGAACTACAAGTATCCAATAAATGCGGGAACGCTTTTTGAGTGCCCCCATAGCCGCGAGAAAGCACCGCACACTTTACTCCCTGCGAAATAAAATGCGACGCTAAGGCAAGTACAACAGGTGTTTTGCCATTCCCGCCAACACTGATATTACCTACCACTACAACAGGCAGCTGAGGCCGATACACCTTTAGTATTCCAAATTGATAGGCAAGGCGTCGCAATATGCTAAGCAGAAAGAATACAAGAGCCAGTGGCCACAGAAGAACAAGCCACCAATTTTTAACATGACGTAAATCTGAATACCACGCTTGGCTTAACACTAGTTAGCCTGCAAATTGCATTTTATGAAGCTGGGCATACATACCATCAGCATTTAACAAATCGTGATGAGAGCCAGACTCAATAATCTGCCCATCTTCCACCACTAAAATCAAATCCGCCGATTCGATAGTTGATAAACGATGCGCAACCACAATACTGGTGCGTGATTTTTGTAGCTCGTCCAAGGCATTCTGAATGAATTTTTCAGACTCGGTATCAAGCGCAGAAGTGGCCTCATCAAGAATCAGGATAGGCGCATCGGCCAATATTGCCCGAGCTATTGCAATACGCTGTCGCTGCCCGCCAGAAAGCATCAGACCATTTTCCCCAATGAGGGTATCAAAACCTTGTGACTGCTTTGCAACAAAGTCGGTGACATGCGCGATGTCAGATGCACGTTCAATTTGCTCGCGAGTCACCTGCTCCTGTTTTCCATACGCAATATTATTGGCAATCGTATCGTTAAACAATGTCACTTGTTGAGAGACCAGCGCAAATTGTTTGCGTAAGCTGCGTAGTTTTATGTCTTGAATGTTGTGTCCATCTAACTCTATTACACCGCTGCTTGGCGCGTAAAAACGAGTAAGCAGGTTAGACATGGTTGATTTGCCACTTCCTGAGCGCCCTACCAATGCAATAGTCTGACCAGGTTTGACTTCAAAGCTGACATTTTTAAGGGCTGGTTCGTTTTTAGTAGGATAGGTAAAGCTTACGTCTTTAAACGCCAGTGCGCCGCTTGCCCGCGCAATTTCTATTTCACCTTTGTCCTCTTCATCCTCGTTATCCAATATTTCAAAAATACTCGCACAGGCAGCCATGCCTTTTTGAAATTCGGTATTGACGGTAGTAAGCATTTTCAAAGGTTTCAGCAACATGATCATGCAAACCAGCACATTCATGAACACGCCAATGGTTAGTTTTTCGACCATGGTAGGCGTGCTGGCAACAAACAAGACCACCGCAAGCGCAATTGACGCGATGATTTGAATGCTTGAAACACTTAATATTTGTGAAGTAACAAGCTTCATGGTTTGCTGACGGTTTTGATTGTTTCGCTGTGAAAATCGCTTCGACTCAAGCGCCTGGCCGTCGTGCATCAATACAACTTTGTGCCCTTTTACGGCCTGCTCTATTGATGAAGTCAAAGAGCCCATTGCCGCTTGAATGGCTTTACTTACCTTGCGAAAACGTTTGCTCACATAAGTCACAATAAGCGCGACAATAGGCCCAATAAACAAGAAGATGAGCGAAAGTTGCCAAGAGTAGTAAAACATTACGGCTAATAAGCCAATAACAAGCGCGCCTTCGCGCACCAGAGTTAACAATGCCTTTCCGGCCGCATTTCTTATTTGTTCTGTGTCATAAATTATTTTTGAAATAAGTGCGCCACTAGAAGTGTGGTCATGAAATTCAGTAGGTAAATGAATATATTTATCAAAAAGCTCCTGACGCATCGTCATGACAATTTTGGTCCCCACATACTCCAAAGTATAGGTACCCATAAAATTAAAGACACCACGCAGTAAAAATAGGGGCACCACAAAATAAGCGGCTAATTTCAAATAATTATAGTTACCCGTATTTAGACTGTTATCGATAAGAGGCTGTAGCTGCATAAACACAAAAGTATCGACAGCTGAGTAGCCAATCATGCCGATAATTGCCACCAGAAATAACACTTTATAAGGGCGCAAATAGGTCAGAAAACGACGAATGATTTTTTTGGTGACAGGCTTTTTTGTTACAGGGATATTCATCAATACAGATTGGGATCTTATTTAATTTATTTCGCAAGTATACCAGATAGTTAGAGCAAGACCTAAACATCAGCGTCACTTAACTTTAAAATACCAGCGCGAGTATTCATCATCCCGATAGCTACTTATTTTATATAAATCATCAGTAGATGCTTTCGCATGCAGCGAAACGGAAAAACGAATGCGTATCGCGCCATTTCTCCCCGTTTCATAAAGCGCCTGAGCTGTGTCTTGATAGCGCTCTACAACCTTTTGATGCGGAAAGTTCCAGCGATTATACAAACCGGATTGAAAAATCACCGTCTGTGCTGAAACAGCGTTGACAAAGGCTGGAGTGGATGAGCTTTCACTTCCGTGATGAGGAGCAAGAAGAATATCAGCGTTAAGCGCGTCAAGATCTCCATCTTGCGACGAATAATAACTCAGCATTGCCGTTTCAGCTTCATGCTCAATGTCACCCGCAAACAATACTTTTGTTCCGTTAACATTGAGCATCAGCACACAACTGTCATTATTGTTATCTCCCGATGTTTGCTCAAGGGGCCAAAGCGCTTGAACACTGACAAACTTATTCATCTGCCAGCGCTGACCAGCAATACAATCATCGCGCACACTGTGCGTTGACAGGATCTCAATGTGAGACTGTAAAAAAGCCAAACCACCCGCGTGATCGTTGTCAAAATGACTAATAAAGACGCGGGAAAGTCGCTCAACTCTCTGTCCTTTCAAGTAAGGATAAATCACAGATTCAGCCATGGAAAATCCCGACGGCGAAGCGCTGCCGGTATCAAACAACCATGCGTTTTCGTCCTGGTGGCTATTTGCCGCTGGCAAATTCATTGCTAAGGCCTCTGACATACGAGGTCTTGATGATGTTTGTTGATTGATTAATAAAGCCGCACTGCTTTGCCCAACGTCAAATACAATTAACTCAATTTCGGCATTTTTATTTATTTTACTGGTAACATTTTTATCCATAATTTTTTTATCCACGCCAAGCGCTAATTGAGAAAGGCTTTCACTTACGTGCATGTTATCCGGAATTGTCTTACTGACGATTAGCAAACACCCAAACGCGACCATCCTTTTGCGCCATTTCATAAAAGGAAGTAACAAGAGTAAGATGACTATCGCAATCGTTATCAAAACAGAAAGATCGGGAGATTGAACCACAAAGCCCGAGGCTATATGTTGAGCGCTCAAATACTTCATGATGTCGATGCAAACACCCATAATCTTATCTGCCCAAATAAATAATGTGGGCATATCTAAACCAAAAAGCATAGATGCGCTTGCAATAAGCGTTAAAGGCACCAGTACCATGCTCACTATTGGCACAAGCAGAAGATTTGCGATAATTCCGAACATTGGAATGTGCCCAAATGCATACCAACTAAGCGGTAAAGTGACAGCAGATAACCAAAATTGCAGTTTTATCATTAGCCAAAAATTAGAGCAAAAACGAAAGAATGCTGATTTTACCCTTGTATAGCCTTGCTCATAGCTATCGTTTTTGCTGTCGTTTAATGTCTGTTTTGTTGCGTATCCTTGCGCTTTAAAACGCCATAAAAATAACCAAATGCTGACAACGGCTAAAAAACTAAACCAAAAACTTAAACCTAATATACTCAATGGGAAAAATAAGAATATGAGGCAGCACAAATGTAAAAAGATGCTGATTAAACGCCAGTGCTGATTAAACACGAGCAGGTAAACGCCAAGCGCCATCGCAATGAGAGCTCGAACAACGGGGATCTCAAAGCCTGCAAGATAGCCATAAATAATACAAATACCGGCTGCAAGCACAAAATAGACTGGATTAAGCTGTAGCTGCCTGTGAAAAAATAGACTTAGCAAATAAGCAAGCGGTCGCTTAAAAAGCAATACACAGAAACTGAATACGACACCTACATGCAGTCCCGATATTGCAAATAAGTGCGCGGTTCCGCTTATTTGCAAGAGTTCCCAATCATCGTCGCTAAAATCTCCCCGATAACCAAAACTCAGTGCACTTAGCCACGAAGTCGTTTTTAGAGAATGCCTGGCAAGCTCGTTAATTGCCCGCTGTCGCAATGAAGAACTCGCATTAAGTATTTCGTTTGAAGGACTATTTATCACATAGCCACTTGCAACTATATTTTTACCTGCCAACCATTTTTGGTAATTGAAGCTATGCGGATTAGCAAGGCTTGAAGGTGGTTTGAGTTTTACCAGGAGCTTAAGCTTTTGACCTTGCTGAATATGAAATGACGGTTTATACCACGAGAGTCTAACTTCAGGTTCTGTATAGAGCCTGTACTTGCCTGCGCGGGCTAACTCAACATTAAAGCGAAGCGAAGAGATTCCCTCAAGTGAATCTTGTTGTTCCGATTTGTTAAGTGACGGCGAAATTACCGATGTGACGCGCGCTTCAATGATGATATTTTGATGAAATATTGCATCATTGAGTTGCCATTGACTATACCAATGCCCCATACTTGAGGCCCATGCAAAAGCCAGTAAAGCGCCCACGCAGCAGGCCGATAAGGTAGGTAATGACTTAACTGGCGTTAAATGTACGAATATAACGAGCAATAAACTGCAGACTATCAATGAAACGCCTGGCAATTTAGGCCATAATATAGAACTTAAGAATACGGCAATAAACACACAAAGTGTCTTGTCAGTAACGCTCAATTTCAACCTCAATGCGAATAGTAAACAAATTAGCGCTCGTACCAGTCAGTTGGCTAAACACAATGTTTAAAAGAAGTTTTAACAAATATGCTTAGAAAATATGCCTAGAAAATTTATTAAGCGATATTTACCTGATCACAAAACCGTGATTGCCAATAAATCACTCAAGATTTTTGGTAGCTTGCTGCACGATCCTAATCTCTGGCATCTAAACAGGCGCTCGGCAAAAGGCGCCTTTGGCCTGGGACTCTTTTTTGCATTTTGGCCTGTTCCTTTTCAAATGGTATTGTCTGCTGCAATGGCAATTCCGCTGCGTGTTAACCTGCCCTTATCCATTGCAACCGTCTGGATCACTAACCCACTTACCATGCCACCTATATTTTATTGCGCTTATCTTGTAGGGAGTACTGTACTTGGGACTGAAATGTCGCAGTTTCATTTTGAATTGAGCTGGGCATGGGTAGCTGAATCACTGACTACCTTCGGACCTGCCTTTTTGTTGGGCTGTTTAATATGTTCAATTATTGCTGGCGCAATTGGCTATTTTGGAATGGACTGGGTTTGGAGATGGTCGGTCAATCGTGCATGGCGCAAGCGCTTTGACAAGGTCTAAACGGTATTTATCAAAGCGCGAAAACTTACAAACTGTTTAAGTAATCAACAAGCTTCTGTTCGTCCCAAATTTCAATACCGAGTTCATTTGCTTTACTCAGCTTTGAGCCCGCTTTTTCGCCTGCGATAAGCAAATCTGTTTTTGCGGATACACTTCCAGACACTTTCGCACCAAGCTCTTGCAGCTTCGCCTTTGCTTCGCTTCTTCCCATTTGAGAAAGCGTCCCAGTGAGTACCAAGGTTTTGCCTGCCAGAGGCTGTTGCTCAGCAGAGGCTACTTCTATGTCAGGCCAATTTACGCCGGCTTCCTGTAGCTGACGAATAATGTCCAAATTCGCAGGCTCTCGCATGAATTCATAAATATGATGGGCAACAACCTCACCTACATCCGCTACTTCAGTTAGCTCATCCAAATTCGCACTGATCACTTTATCCAGACTTAAAAAATGAAGTGCTAAATTACGCGCGGTTGCCTCTCCTACTTCGCGAATTCCCAAGGCATACAGAAATTTTGCCAGTGTGGTATTTTTCGCGGTCTCAAGTGCGCGCAGTAAATTCACAGCGGATTTATCACCAAAGCGTTCCAGGGAGGTAAGCTGAGGTATGGTTAAATTAAATAAATCAGCAGGATTGTTAATCAATCCCTGTTCAACCAATTGCTCAACCAGTTTATCCCCTAAACCATCAATATCGAGCGCCTTTCTGGATGCGAAATGCTTTATCGCTTCTTTGCGCTGTGCACCGCACACCAAGCCGCCGGTGCAGCGAGCAACAGCTTCTGATGCAACTTTTTCAATATGGCTGTCGCAAATGGGGCAGCGGCTTGGAAACACGATATCCTGTGCGTCTTCGGGTCGCTTAGCTTCAACCACTGACACAAGCTGAGGGATCACATCACCTGCACGGCGAATTATGACTGTGTCGCCAATCTTGACTCCCAAACGCTTAATTTCGTCCTGATTATGTAAAGTGGCGTTTGACACAGTCACGCCACCTACAAATACAGGCTCCAATCTGGCCACAGGTGTGATTGCACCTGTCCTTCCCACCTGAAATTCAACGGCTCGCAAGATTGTCATTTCTTCCTGAGCAGGAAACTTCTGTGCGAGAGCCCATCTCGGTGCCTTTGAAATAAAGCCCAAGCGCTGTTGTAAGTTGAGAGAATTGACTTTAAAAACGACTCCGTCAATGTCATAGCTCAAATCACTGCGCATTTCACCAATCTTATTAAAGTAGTGAATACAGGCTTTGGCTCCAACGGCTACGTCACTCTCGCGGCATAGCGGCAGGCCCATGTCTGAAAGTTTCGCCAAGCGAGCACTGTGAGTTTCAAGCGCTGCAATTTCGCCGCCCTCCAATACACCGACAGAATAAGCATAAAAACGAAGCGGGCGGCTGGCGGTAATTTTCGAATCCAGCTGACGCAGACTGCCTGCCGCTGCATTTCGAGGATTAGCAAACACTTTAGCGCCCTTTTCTTTTTGTACTTGGTTAAGGTTTTCAAAACCCTCTTTCGGCATAAACACTTCGCCTCGCACTTCTAAACGAGAGGGAAGATTTTCACCTAAAAGTTTCAGGGGAACATTGGCGATCGTTTTCACATTTTCAGTGATATTTTCACCTGTTTGGCCATCGCCACGTGTCGCCGCTCTGACTAAAATACCCTTTTCATACAAAATCGAAACCGCTAAACCGTCCAGTTTGGGTTCACAAGCAAATTCGATATCTTCAGACATATTTAGTCTGTCATGAATGCGATGTTCAAAGGCGACGAGATCATCGTCTTCAAAGCCATTGTCTAAGCTAAGCATTGGAATTTCGTGCTCAACACTTTCAAACTTGCTTAAAACAGCACCGCCAACTTTTTGAGAGGGAGAATCTGCGGTTCTTAATTGTGGCGCCTCTTTTTCTATTGCAATCAGCGATTGCATAAGGCGATCGTATTCAGCATCAGGCACGGTAGGCGCATCGAGTACATAGTATTCGTGTGCGAATTGTTCTAATTGCTGTTTAATTTGCGCATGTTGCTGTGCTAAAGAGAGTGTCGACATCTCGGTGATTATCTCGTTAGATTATTAGGTTAGTGCCTGGACGCGCGCTATCGCGAGTATCGGCTGCGTTCAAATACACGAATCCGCTCACTGTATTGCTGTAAGCTTTGTTTTGATAAAGGCACTTTATTTCCATCGAGTATCTTACAGCCGAATTCTTCAGATATTTTACGCGCAGCATTATGCATCATATTAAATACTTGCTGCGCTTCCCCATCAATTGGCAGCATCATAAAAAGCGAAACACCGTAGGTGGAAAAGTTTTCAATATTATCTATATCAAACACTCCCGGCTTAAACATATTCGTTAGGCTAAATAAAATAGGGCCCTTTCCATTTGTGTTCACATGACGATGGAAGATATCGTGCTCACCAAATTTAAAGCCTAAGGTCAGCAACATTGGCAGAAGTGCCGCCCCACTAATTGGATTATCGTCGCTCGCACGCACATTAAGCACTAACACATCTGACTCTGGTGGATGCTCCTGACGAGATTGCTCGTTTGTACCTTCGCTGCTTTTAATTTGTGTATCTGCCTGATTATCGATGCTGGCATCAGTGCCACGGGATGGTTCATTTTCTGCACTTTGTGAAGATTCAAAATCGATACGCATTTGATCTTCAGCTTTTTTACTTGCGGCATCAAGCTTGGGTTCCTTTCGAATTTTTTCGGCAAGTGTTTTGCGTTTACCGCGCATAAGACGTTTCGTTTTTTCAGCAAAACTTAACTCTTTTTCTACGCCTTCAACCGGCTTGATTTTTTCCTTGTCATCATCGCCAGTAGCTTCTGAATTTGTTGATGCGATTGGCTCCTTTACAGCAGCACTTGGTTTATCATTATCTTTTAAAGAAGCAGCATTAGAAACAGGGCCTTGCTGGACATCAAGTGAAAAGTCAGGTGCAGATTCAAAAGGCTGTTTTTCTGATGAAGATGCATCTTTATTTGTGTTTGTCAGTTCTTGGGCATGCGTGGTGCTTTTATTCTGATTAGCATCAGTCTCACGCTCCGCCTGATCTTTTGTCTTTTTTAACAAAAATCCTGGAGGTTCAGGAATGGGACCAAAATCGCTCGATTTCGCGGGATCGTCGCTTCGTTTTTCTTTTTGTTCTGGTTTCTTAAATCCTGGCTTGGGTTGCGTTACCACTCCCGCATAAACGGGACCGTCAGGCTTGGCGCGTTTGCTGTCCGCTCCCATTTCTTCAGAAAAATGTTCTGCAACGTCATCATCGGTGATCACAACACGCTCAGGAGCATTACGCGTAATAGGCGTTGAAAATTGTGACGGTGCCAAGTCTTCCTCATCTTCGTCTTCATGGGCGCCCGGGCCATTATGAGCTTGAGATACATTGCCTTTGGCAGTTTGACTATTTGAACTGATAATGCGCGCTTCACTCACACCGACATCGTCGTAATCATCATCAGAGAAATCGTCCAGTTCAACATCTTCGGCTAGATCGTCGTTTGAAAATCTGGGCTCATAGCCTCTTGGTTGAAAACTGTTGGGGCGGCTTTGTTGTTTGTTTTTTCTGACCGTCCACCAGCCATGCGCCAAGATGCCCACGATGAACACGATCCCAATCACAAAAAAAGCAATTCGTAATTCTTCTTGCATTACAGTCCTTTATTTTTGTTATACCGCAATTTTGTTAATAACACTTGCTCTTAATTTTATTCTTATCTCGTTTATTCTGCGATGGCGAGTGCTTCTTCCATATCTACTGAGACCATGCGTGATACGCCAGGTTCAGCCATAGTAACCCCGGTAAGGTGAGTCGCCATTTCCATCGCCACTTTATTGTGCGTAATGTATATAAACTGCACCGTCTTTGACATTTCAGAGACTAGTTTACAGAATCGACCCACATTTGCATCATCTAAGGGCGCATCCACTTCATCCAACAAGCAAAACGGTGCCGGATTAAGCCTGAATATCGCAAATACTAATGATAATGCGGTTAACGCTTTTTCACCACCGGATAATAGATGGATTGTACTATTTTTCTTGCCCGGTGGCCTTGCCATTATCGTTACACCAGTCTCAAGCAAATCATCGTCCGTCAATGCCAGGTAAGCAGAACCACCCCCAAACACTTTTGGAAAAAGCGTTTTCAAATCCTCATTCACTTGGTCAAAGGTGTGTTTAAATTTTGCGCGTGTTTCTTTGTCGATCTTGCGCATTGCATTTTCAAGTGTTTCAAGCGCTTGGGTCAAATCGGTGTTTTGATCGTCCAGATGCTGTTTTCGAACCGCCTGTTCTTCATACTCTTCTACTGCCGCTAAGTTCACTGCACCTAAACGGGACAAACTTGCACTGACAGAATCGAGCTGCGACTGATACTCTTTTTCGTTGGCG
The DNA here is from genome assembly GCF_004798935.1 of Ningiella ruwaisensis. Classification (GTDB taxonomy): domain Bacteria; phylum Pseudomonadota; class Gammaproteobacteria; order Enterobacterales; family Alteromonadaceae; genus Glaciecola; species Glaciecola ruwaisensis. The sequence goes on from NZ_RAHT01000008.1 coordinate 116,731, forward strand.
TCATCGGGAAGGTTTTCAAGGACTTCCTTAACGTTCTGCTTCATTTCTGCCAGTTGTTCAATAAACGACTGCGCTTTTACTTTTGCAGTTTGTGCACTTAACCGTTCGCTTTCGATTTTTTGTTTAATTTCGTCAATTTTCGCATTAATGCCTATTTGACCTTTTTCAATTGTCGCAATTTTCTCTTCGATATGTTCAAGTTCAACTTGTTTAGCCTGCTGTTGCTCGCTTAAGGCTTCTTTACTTGCTAACATATCCTGCAACTTAGCCTGCTGATCTTCACTTGGTAAAAGCAGTGTCTCTGCTTCTTCTTGTAACAAGAGTATCTTTTCTTCATTCTCCTGAATTTGCAGATCTTTATTTTTGCGCTGTTCTTTGAGCAATTGGTAACTGTTTTGCAAACGTTGATTAAGTAGCATTTGCTCGTGCAAACGGCTTTGCAAGGACTGAAACTGGCCTTGTACAGCCTGAAGTTGAATTTGCAGACTTTGTTTATCAGACTCAAGGATAAGTTTTTGCGACTCAAGTTCGGCAGCATCAATACTCGCCTGCTCAATTTCTTCGGTTAAGCTCTCTGAGCTCATCTGCTCCTGAACAAGCATTTCTTCCTGCTTGGCAATATCGTCTAACAAACGACTGAGTCTTGCTTCAAATTGCGCTTTAACTTGCTTCGCATTTTCTACGTCGCGATTTAATAGCGCATGTGCATTTTGCGTTTCACGAAAATCTTGTTGCGCTTGCGAAACGTCACTGCGTTTAAGTTCGAACGCTTGTTCCTTAACGGAAACGATACCCATCTGCTTTTCTTTGTGCGCCGCTAATTGGCTTAACTGCTTTGTAAGCTCCGCAAGCCTTGCTTCCCGGATCACTTTCCCGTCTTCGTGCTTGGCCTTTGAAGCAAAAATAGCATGATTGATCAGATAGCCCTCGCGCGTAACGATGTATTCATTTTGGGCCAGTGAATCAAGCTTCTGATGTGCATCAATCAGTGTTTCTGCTAAAACATATTGGTTAAAAATATCGGGTACATGACTTTGCTTTACTTTTTGTGCAAGCGTTCCGGGGGTTTTCTTCTCGCTGAAGTTGTCTTGAAATAGCAGAGTAGTTGCAAGCGCTTCGGCGTCTGTGCCTGCCGACTCTCGTCTTGAGCCTTCTTTCAACATATCCACTAGTTTTCTGCTTGTTATCCCCTCTATAACAAGCGTATCAGACTGCATCAGACTTATGGCATTGAGCGCAGTTTCAAGCGCTTTTTCATAACCCTCTTCGATACTAAATGCCTGCCAGGCAGGAAGGGTTTTAAAAGCATCGATAAAAGATGACGGGCTTTGCTGTTCACTTTGTTGGAGCGCACTTAAGGCATCAAAGTTTGCTTGAAGCTGAATCGCTTGCGTTTCTATCTGCTGCAGTACGCGTTGTTCATTTTCAAGGCTCTGCTTAAGATCGGATAATTCAGACTCAAGCTGACTGGTATGCGTTGCCTGTTCATGCAATTTCTGGCTTAAATCTGAAAGATTTTCTTCAAGCCTCTGTATCTGGTCATCTGACTGAGACTGATGCTGCTCAAGTTCGTCTTTAAGCTCGTGAATACGAGATTCTGTTCGCTGCTGTAAGCTTAAGGTTTGTTGAAGCTGACCGTGCTTTTGCTGCAAAGTCTGCTTTTGAGCGTGATAGGCGTCCTCTGCCTGCTTTAATTGGTGATTTGCCTCATCAAGTTTGTCCTGAAATTCGTATTGCTTTGCCTGAACCTCGTCTAACTGCGCCTGCAGGCTTTCTTTTTCCGGCTCACTTTCCATGATTTGCGCTTCTTGTTGCGCTAACTCATCAGTCATCCCGGTAAGCGCATGTTTTATTTGTTGCGTGGATTGTTTGAGCTGGTCAATTTCCGCCTGAATCTGACTACCGCGCTTGCGCGCAAACAACTGGGACTGTTCAAGTTTCGTTATATCGTTTCCAAGCTGATAAATTTGCTGTTGCAGATCGCTGATGGCTTGTTTGCTAATAGACTGATCGTTCTTCAAAGCTTGCAATCCCGACTCATCACCTTGTTTGCCTGAAATAATTTCCTCTAGTTCCTGTTGATAGTCGGCAATGATATCGTCGGATTGCTTGAGTAATTCAGATTGAACGAGCCAGCGCATGGTAGCGAGCTGCGCTTTTAATAATCGCTCTTGCGCTTTAAGTTCTTTATAGCGAGTGGCAGCAGCGGCTTGACGCTTTAATTTAGCTAACTGATCGCCCAATTCCTGGCGTACATCCTCCAGTCTGTCGAGATTATCTTTGGTATGACTGATTCGGTTTAGCGTTTCTTTACGTCGTTCTTTATATTTGGAAATGCCAGCGGCTTCTTCTATAAAAATACGCAATTCTTGAGGCTTTGATTCGATAAGTTTCGAAATCATGCCCTGCTCGATGATCGCATAGCTTCGCGGGCCTAATCCCGTCCCCAGAAATAAATCCGTAATATCTCTGCGTCGGCATTTTGCGCTGTTTAATTGATAGCTGGATATCGCGTCTTTGGTAACGATGCGTTTTACCGATAGCTCGTTATACTTTGCGTACTCTCCGCCTATACGCCCTGAACTATTGTCAAATACCAGTTCAACTGAACACTGTGAAACAGGCTTTCGTGCGCTAGAACCATTGAAAATCACGTCTGTCATGGCGTCACCACGCAAATTTTTTGCAGAGCTCTCACCCAAGACCCAACGTACGGCATCAATCACGTTGGATTTTCCGCATCCATTTGGCCCTACTACCGCAGTCATATCACCGGGAAAGGGAATATTGGTTGGGTCTACAAAGGATTTAAATCCTGCCAGACGAATTCGTTTTAAGCGCATTTATTTATTATAAGGTCCGCCACACATACTACATTACTACGATTATCGCGTAAGCTATGCATGATAGAAAAACTTCGTAACAATTGAAAATATCTTTTTGCTATGAGCACACTGCAAACACCTTTTTTATTAGGTACACTTCTATCATGTAACTGCGAATGAACGCTAATTTATCTCTTTAAAGGAAAAAGGTCGATATGCAAACACCAGCGGCAAATGGCAATGCTGACCCAAACAAAAGTGGCTACAACTATTTTTTCCAGGGTTTTGAACTTATCCGTACCAAAGGACTGAAGCGTTTCGTATTTGTCCCTCTTTTTATCAATATAATTCTGTTTGCTACGGCTTTTTATTTCATTCTGGATTATATCCAGCTAGGCGTAGACTGGGTGATTAGCTTTATCCCGGACTTTTTAGGCTGGCTTAAGGATGCGCTGGTTTACCTTTTATGGCCCGTCGCTGTTATCACCGTGCTTTTAGTATTTGCCTTGCTATTTGGAACACTTGCCAATTGGATCGCAGCGCCTTTTAACGGCCTCTTAAGTGAAAAGGTAGAGCGCCATTTGCTAAATCTTCCCATGGGCGATGAAGGTTTACTGGATGTTGTTAAGGACATTCCCCGGACCCTGGGGCGGGAGCTTTCAAAGCTGCTGTATTTCATCCCGAGAGCGCTTGGCTTTTTGATCCTCTTTTTTATATTGCCTGTTATCGGTCAAATTATCTGGTTTTTATTCAACGCATGGATGATGGCTATCCAATACTGCGATTATCCGTTTGATAATCACAAAATTGGCTTTAAACCGATGCGCGAGCAATTACTCCAGCATAAAAGTAATTGCTTTAGCTTTGGTTTGATGGTGAACATATTCTCGCTCATACCGGTTGTAAATTTTTTAGTGATGCCAGTTGCCATATGCGGCGCTACGGCGATGTGGACTGAACGCCTTCGTGATGATGCCCTAGCGATGCGTGACGCTCAAGCACCCCTTGCCAATGCTCAAGGCTAGTACTTTGTTCAATTGACCCATCTGCATGTGCATGTAAATGATGGAGAAACGCATAGATAAACGGCATTTGTGAGCGGTATTTATCAAGTTGATGGCGCCACAAACTAATGTAAATATCGGGTATATATTGCGTATCATGATGCTCCAAAAAGGTGATATCCGCGCTTGGTTTATAGCTTTGTACGTTTGCATTGCTGCATGTGCGACTTGGTGCAAGTGACAAACTCCCTTCAAGTTCTTGCCACAACTGATGCTTGCTATGCGCCATCAATGAAGTCGACATATTCACGTTTTCTTGAGAAAACGCTTGTACCAACAAATTAGGCGCATCGGAATTAGTACAGTGCATTTCGGCCAATTGAGTGCTAAGCGCATATTCATCTACAAAACCGGCAAAGTGGGCTAACTCATGAATAAACACTGAATATTCATCAGCTTGGTCGAGATACATTACACCTCGTTGCACGTAGGCCTTGCCCTGCGGCGCAAAAACAACCAAATGAGTGAAGTCGGGGTACTTTTTTATTTTTGTCAAGGCATCTAAATTACAGCTAATGCGATTATTCGCTTCGTGCGTGATGCAATTTAATACATCTGGCGCTAACCAAGCAATATCATTAATACAAATGGGCAGTTCGGAAAACCGTGCGTCTTCGAGAAAGCGTTGTTTGAAGGCTTTGGCTTGCACCATAGAATGCAAACTTGTGCTTACAAACTGCAGTGTTTGCGCGCAATCGCGATTGACAGAAGCTGAAACAGGCTCATCTGAAAAGAGCGTGTGCGCGGGTTGAATCTGGTAGTGAGTTAACACATGTAAATAGTTTTCAGCTGGCGCAAAACCATTGTGAACGGCCTGCTTCAACCAGCGCTTTGCCTTATCAAGCTGATGCTCTGCATAATATATATTCGCCAGGTAGTACGCACTCTGACCATCGTAATTTGCAGCTTTTTCTAACCAGTATTTTGCATGAAGTTGCTGCTCAAATTGTGCATCCAGCTGATTTATATTCATGTCTGGTAATTGACTGTGTATTGATTGTAAATGCTGCCTTAAATCACTTTGCGCATCATCAGGGTGCTGATAAAAATAACGTGCTATCGTAATTACCGCAGGCGCATAGTCTTTTTGTGCAGAGGCATAGAGATGAGCAAAGCGTTGCGAAGCTTTCGTTGAAATAAGCGACATTTCGAAGTGGCTTTGCGAATGCCCTAATTCAGCGGCTTTGCGAAACCATTTTTTTTGCTGCGTTTGAGCATCTTTTAAAAGTGCCAGTTGATAAGCTGCCTCAGCGTATTCGTGTTTAGCCAATGCTTCTAACCAATAGCTGTTTTTTGTATTGACGCTTTTTAAAATTAAAGCGTCCAGTGCATTTTCATTGCCCAAAATGGCACTCTGATAAAGTAAGCCAGAGCGACTTGAATCATCTAAATTGATATTTTGAGCCTGAGAATAAAGCAGCGCCGGAGAATAATTATCACTCCCCTTTAACAAAAATAGTATAAAGCAAGTGAATAAAAGCGCGGCTACTGGTATTAATTTGGGCCGATACTTACGAGCAGATGTTAGCAGCATGAATGCTTATTGATTCTCAAAGGCGGCTTCGCGAGATTCTTGCGCTTTAATATTTTCGGCGCGTAAATTAGCCAACTCCATTCGCGCGTACTTGTGCTCAACATATTCGTGCACATTGGTACTTAAAGAAAGTTTGAAGTAATTTGCAGCGGTACTTCGATTATTGTTTGCTGCATGGTATTTGCCCAAATAAAAATAGGCTTCACATAATCGGTTATTTAGCTGTGCCTGAGACTGCACGTCACCAATTAGTTTGGCAACCACGCCTGCCTCATCAATTTTACCTAAGTAAAAATCAACCAAACTGACTGACCATAGACTTTCATCAAGCTTGTTGCGGGCATTTAACAGTACCTGTTGTGCTGCAAGCTCATCGACCTTTCGTGTCGCGATATAATGCCAAAGCACCCGGATTGGATCGCTCTCATCCTGATTTAAAAACGCTTTTGTGTCTTTTGTGGCCAACTCACTGCGACCACCATAGTACAGCGCGATGCCTCTGTTTAATCGGGCAAAGTGGTAATCCGGATTAATTTCAAGGGTTGAATCAAAAGCTTCATAGGCTTGCAAAAATTGACGCTCTTGCGCGTAATGTACACCAACAGAATTATATGCTTCGGCCATATCAGGCTTTAAGCGAAGCGCTTCGGTAAAATCAAGCTTTGCCAGGCTGCTTAAGCCAATTGAATCGTAGGCGATACCTCTTTGGAACAGAAGTTCTGCGCGCTCTTCATCACTTAAAGGCGCTTGATAAAGAATATGCGTGTAGCGGGCAATCACCATTTGAGAACGCTGACTGGTGGGCTCAGGTTCAGCAAGCAATAAAGAATTAACGCTCACGCCACGGGGCTGAGACGCGCAACCGCCAAGTGCCAAACTCATAGAAACGAAAACGATAGGGAGAAATCGATAATAGCTCAAGATCGCCACATATGTAGATCAATCATATTGCTAGTGTAATAAAAAAAGATGGCGATGCATAGTCATCAAGCATGAGTCCTGCGCTGATTGTAGTAAAAACACCCCTTACTTCAATGAAGAGCGCAGCATTAGCGAGCGCCAGAACAAGAGAATTCAAAAACAACAAAGCCAGGCAACTGCCTGGCTTTGTATCACTAGTTTATAATTGCTATTGAAAGACTAGTCGTCGCTTTGCTGAGTATCGGGCTGCGGAGCTTGCGGTTTTTCAATGAGCTCTTTCATGCTAAGACGCACGCGCCCCTGACGATCAATCTCCATAACTTTCACATCAACCATCTGTCCTTCAGATAAATGATCAGTCACTTTGTTCACGCGTTCATGAGCAATCTGTGAAATGTGCACCAAACCTTCTTTACCGGGTAAGACTTCAACAAACGCACCAAAATCAACAATACGCATTACTTTACCGTTATAGGTTGCACCTACTTCTATTTCAGCTGTAACTTGTTTGATCTTGTCAATCGCGATATCAGCTTTCGCTTTTTCTGTTGCAAAAATCTTGATCGTTCCATCGTCTTCAATTTCGATATTTGTATCCGATGCCTCAGTAATTGAACGGATAGTCGCACCGCCTTTACCAATCACATCGCGGATCTTGTCCTGGTCGACCTTCATTGTGTAAATACGAGGAGCATATTCACTCATCTCTTCACGATGGCCGCCGATCGCCTTATCCATTACGCCGAGTATGTGCAAACGTGCTTCTTTGGCTTGTTTTAGCGCTATTTGCATGATCTCTTTTGTTATTCCTTCAATCTTGATATCCATTTGAAGCGCAGTAACCCCGTCGGTAGTTCCTGCTACTTTAAAGTCCATGTCACCAAGATGATCTTCGTCGCCAAGAATGTCTGAAAGTACAACAAAGTTATCGTCAGATTTGACAAGTCCCATTGCAATACCTGCAACAGACGCCTTAATCGGTACACCGGCATCCATAAGCGCTAGAGAAGTACCACAAACAGAAGCCATTGATGATGATCCGTTTGATTCAGTAATTTCAGATACAACGCGCACAACGTAAGGGAATTCTTCTGCTGATGGCATCACTGCCTGAATACCGCGTTTTGCCAATCGGCCGTGACCAATTTCACGACGCTTGGGCGAGCCAATCATACCGGTTTCACCCACGCAGTATGGAGGGAAATTGTAGTGCAGCATAAAGCGGCTATTAGAAGTTCCGCTTAACTCATCAATCATCTGCGCATCTCGCTCAGTACCTAGCGTTGCAATAACGATTGCCTGAGTCTCACCGCGAGTGAAAAGTGCTGAACCGTGCGTACGAGGCAAAATACCCGTTGCAACGTCAAGTGCGCGAATGGTTTCAGGGTCGCGACCGTCAATTCGTTTTTCGCCAGCCAAGATACGTGAACGCACAACATCACTTTCCAATTCATGACATAGTTCACTGATCTCTTTTGGATCAAGGCTTTCATCTTCTGCCACTAAATCCGCTACTGTTTTTTCTGTCACTGCTGTAACTGCGTCTTTTCTCTCAAGTTTGTCAGAGATTTGATAAGCTGCAAGCATACCTTCACGGGCTGCGGAATCTACTTTTTCTTTTAGTGAGGTGTTTTCGGCCGGAGGTGTCCACTCCCACTTAGGCGTATTGACTTCAGCGGCAAATTCACTTACCGCTTTGACTACCGCCTGTGACTGTTCGTGACCGTGCATTACCGCACCAAGCATCACGTCTTCAGACAATACCTTAGCTTCAGATTCAACCATCAAAACAGCACTTTCAGTACCTGCAACCACCAAATCTAGTGCGCTTTTCTCTTGCTCGGAACTACGCGTATTTAAAACGAATTCATCATTGATATAACCAACGCGGGCAGCGCCAACCGGACCATTAAATGGAATACCGGAAATCGCCAAAGCAGCAGAAGTACCAATTAGGGAGATAATATCAGTTGGAATTTCAGGGTTGGCTGAGACAACAGTGATTACAACCTGTACTTCGTTTTTAAAGCCTTCCGGGAATAGCGGACGAATTGGTCGGTCAATCAAACGCGCTATTAGCGTTTCATTCTCAGACGGTCTACCCTCTCGTTTGAAAAAGCCACCGGGAATTTTGCCGGCCGCGTAGGTTTTTTCCTGATAATTCACGGTAAGCGGGAAAAAGTCCTGGCCTTCTTTTGCTTCTTTTTTCCCAACAACGGTTACTAAAACCGCGGTATCGTCCATACTTGCCATTACAGCGGCAGTGGCTTGTCTGGCAATAACGCCAGTTTCTAATGTTACAGTATGCTGTCCATACTGAAATGTTTTTGTAATAGGAGTCACACTCTATCCTTTCATTAATCTATTTTATTTTCGCTTTTTATCGCGCGCATAGTATAGCGGTTGTTGTTTGCTAATACCATGTTCTGCGGCATAAAAGCTCTTAAAAGACAAAGATAAACACTCGCTGAAAACAAATCATCATATTCTCGCCCTTACCCTCCTGAATAATACCTAGGTATTTTAAAACCGATAAACGCAAATGGACCTCTGCCGATAGCATTATTAATACGCTATTTAAAACGCACAGTCGGACGCAGGATCAGCCTGTGAAAGCCGTGATTGAATACCTTGGAGTTTATAGGAGCCCTGGCAAGCATGAGACGTTTTATGACCATTGAAGATTTCAAATCCCGTCCCTGTCCTTTTGAATATTTAACGCTGTATTTTTCTTTTTCAATCTCTCTTATAACCGGGACAGCCTGCGTATTCGGACAGATTCAATCATCGTGGGCCATTTTAATTTTGTTTTTACTGATTGGAAGCGGGTCTTTTCTTCTTCGCTGCAAGTACAAGCGACAATCCTTGGCCGAAGGCTTTTACCGTGAATGGCTTGAAAATCTGCCGCCTGCGCAAGTAAAGGAGTTGGCTTATTGTTTAAAATCAGATAGCAGAGAATATGCAATGCTAATGTGCTCAACATATCGCTATAGTTTGGCGCTTGAGCCAGAGAAGCGAGGCTTTAAGCCTGCTTCGCTTGCCTGAAAAGCGGACAAAAACCAAACAACAAGGTCATCAGTTTGCTTGTCCGCACCTGTATAAGGCTTAAACTATTTAAAAATAATATCTCTGGCCGTACTACAAACAGCAGCTACAGCGGGATGTGTAACCTTTCGTTCGGCAGAAATGGCGTAGAACTTTTGTTTGATATCTTTCAGGTGACCAATCACTTCAAGACCAAAACCCTCTTGCACTTCTTGTTCAATGATACTTGGCATAAAAAACACACCAAAACCGGCTTTTCCAAAAGACTTCATTAAGGCGCTATCGTCATACTGCCCTCGTATGATCGGGTAAATGTTTGCATCATGGCACCACTTATCAAACAGTTGCCTGATAGCATATTGTTTTGTCGGCAACAAAATAGGCGCCTCGTTTAAACAGCCGGGAAAGGGTCCTTTTAACTTTTTAGCAAGCTCTGGCGAGGCAAAAAACGAAAGCTCAGACTGCCCAAGATAGTGATTGTATGCTTTGATGCTAAAAGCACTACTAAGCGGTGTATCCGTGAGCACCATATCAACCTCATGCACAGCAAGCTCACCTAAAATTGCCTCTACTGGCCCTTCTTTGCACATAAGGCTCACTTCTTGCGAAAGTGATAATGCAGGCTCCAGTATTTTATAAACAATGGTTTTGGGAAGGGCGCTGGCAGCACTTACTATAAATTCTGAGGTTCCGACTAGTGGCGCGCCACGAAGTACGTCAGTCAATTCCTTTCCTAACTCAAAAATGTCGTCCGCGTAGCGTAATACCAGTCTTCCGGTTTCCGTTAAGCGTAATCGTCTACCCACCCTATCAAAAAGCGGCTGGCCAATTCGCTCTTCAAGCATGCTTAATTGCCCGCTGATTGTTTGAGGTGTGATAAATAGCTTGTCTGCCGCTCGAGCAATACTGCCTTCTGTGGCCACGACCCAAAAGTAATGAAGGTGTTTATAATTAATGTTATCCGCCATTTTGTCCGCCGCGTAATATACTTATTGTCCATTCGAGTCTTTTTTAACAGAACGCAAGTATAGAATTAAAATTTGATGTGAAGTTTCAAAGCTTAGTAAAGATTGCTTTCCAAACTACAGCTCACTTTTTTCGATTATGTCTTATACATATATTCGAATTTATTCGTTCACTTTTACTTGATAGTGTTGCACGGCTAGTAAAAATAAACTGATGATTGACGTGCAGTTTACCCATCACGCCATATCACCATAACTGAGGCGGACTACATGGATTATTCTTTAGATGTAAACAATATGGCTGTAAGTGACGACGAAAGTCACTTGATTGACACGCGCATAGGACTGACGCTTTCTCGCTACGCAAATTTAATTGAACAGTGTCACATTTGTTTATTAAGACAGGAATCAAACGAAGACTCACTGCCCGTGGAATGCAAAATCAATCTTCTTTTACATGCAGGACATGAAATACAAATTCGTGACAGAGCCAGAAATACCGAATATGCCTGTACACAAGCACTTCAGCGCTGTAAACGCGCTATTGAAAGACACCTGAAACATCATAGAGGTGTGCGGTTAGGTTCAAGCATTACCAGTCGTACTTGAATAAATCGTTAATAATAAAAAACGACGCAATACAGCGTCGTTTTTTGTTTGGTGCGGAAAGCGGGACTTGAACCCGCACGAGCATAGCTCACCACCCCCTCAAGATGGCGTGTCTACCAATTCCACCACTTCCGCATATTCTTTCAAATTGCTTACTTAATTAGGTAACTGTGGTTCGTCTTCAGACGACTCAGGCGTTTGCTCGACTTCAATCGGGTCAACTGGTGTACCCGGGGCTTCATCGGGAAGCGTAAACTCTTCAACTTCCTGAACTGGCGTGTCGATGACTTCAAACTCACTCACGTCTTTGTCTTTGTTTGCTGTAATACTACCAATCATAAGACTGATAAAGAAAAACAAGGTGGCAAGAATAGCGGTGGTGCGCGTCATAAAATTACCTGAACCACTTGAGCCAAACACCGTGTTAGAGCCGCCAGCACCAAAAGAAGCGCCCATATCTGCGCCTTTCCCCTGCTGTATCAAAACGAAGCCTACCAACAAAATAGCCACGATCAAATAGGCGACTAACAAAACCTCATATAACATCATTTTTCCTTATTAACTCGCCGCTTGGCAAATTACATTAAAATCATCAACTTTTAAGCTGGCGCCACCAATTAATCCGCCATCGATATCGTCTTGGGCAAACAATTGCTTCGCATTGTCTGCATTTACACTGCCGCCATATAAAATTTGTAAGCGCTGTGCTTTCTCATTCGTTTTTGCTAGATGCTGTCGAATAAATTGATGCACCTCTTGCGCCTGACTCGGGGATGCGGTCTTTCCGGTTCCAATGGCCCAGATTGGCTCGTATGCAATAACGGCTTTATCGAAAAAATCTTCACTGCACAAACTGACAACTGCATCGATTTGTTTTTGCACGTAGGCAAAAACATCCCCGTTCTCACGAACGTCTAAAGGCTCACCCACACAAAGTATAGGCTTTAAACCATTTATCAAGGCGTGCTTGACCTTTTGTGCCACTAATTCGTTACTTTCGTTATGATCCTGTCTGCGTTCAGAGTGACCCAATATCACGAATTCAGCGCCGAGTTCTTTGAGCATGTGTGCTGAAATATCCCCGGTGTGAGCGCCCTTTTCATGCTCACTCATGTTCTGGGCACCTAGAGCAAAGGGCTGGCTGTCAAACTGCGCCAGATACACAAACGGAGGACATACAATCACATCCACATTTTCCGGCGCGTTTATTTCAAGCATAAATTGTTTCACTAAGTCAGCGTTACCGTTCATTTTCCAATTACCGGCGACCATTTTCTTTCGTTCAAACCGCATTATGCTCTCCTTTCGCGCCCTAGCTTTTGCGTCAGATGTATACCTAAAACAAGGCTACTCAAAAGCGGCGCTGATATTAACCAAGTGCGTACTATTATACAAGTACGTAATTTAAAAATTTTCGTTCTTATCCAGCGGCTTTTACTTCATCAGCAATACGATTTGCCCACTTGGTGGCGATTTCACTTTCCTGTGCCTCAACCATCACGCGAATCAGTGGTTCCGTTCCGCTTTTACGTAACAAAACGCGCCCCGTATCGCCCATTTCTTTTTCTGCTTGGGCAACGACAGCCAATACTCGCTCATCGTCAATCGGACTCTTCTGAGACTCGCTGTATTTTACATTGACCAATTTTTGAGGGAATTTTTTAAATCCTTTCGTAATCTCACTTAAACGCATATTGGCTCGCAGCATAGCGGCAATAACCTGAAGTCCTGCCACAATCCCATCTCCAGTAGGAGCATAATTCAGGTTTAAGACGTGCCCCGAATTTTCACCGCCAATACTCCAGCCGCGACGGCTAAGTAGTTCAAACACATAGCGATCGCCCACATCTGCGCGCTCAAAAGGAATGCCCAACTGCTCCAAAGCCAGTTCCATTCCCAAATTAGACATTTTTGTTCCCACTACGCCGCCATGCAGGTTACCAGACTTAAGCGAGTCTCTGGCAATGATAAAAATAATTTGGTCACCGTCAACGACGTTACCGTTTTCATCCACCATCATGATTCTGTCACCGTCGCCATCCAGGGCAAATCCAAAATCAGCCTGATGCTCCTTAACAGCATCGATCGTGGCACGCAATGATGTCGCGCCTACCTGGTGGTTAATGTTCAAACCGTTAGGATCGGTTCCAATCTCGACCACTTCAGCGCCTAATTCGATTAAAACGTTAGGTGCAATGTGATATGTTGCGCCATGCGCACAGTCGACAACAATTTTTAGTCCTTTTAAGGAAAGTTCGGAAGGAAAAGTTCCCTTACAGTATTCAATGTAACGCCCCGCCGCATCATTAACTCGACTTGCTTTTCCAAGTTTGTCACTTTCAACGCAGGTCATCGGCTTTTGCATTTGCTGCTCAATGGCAAGTTCAATGTCATCGTCTAATTTTTGTCCATTAGACGAGAAAAACTTAATACCGTTGTCGAAGTAAGGATTATGAGAAGCGCTGATAACAATACCCGCTTCGGAACGAAAAGTTTTGGTCAAATATGCGATAGCTGGTGTGGGCATTGGTCCTAGCAGGCCAATATTGATACCGGCGGCAGACAACCCTGCTTCCAGTGCTGATTCGAGCATATAGCCACTTATACGCGTATCTTTACCGATTAACACTTTGTTAGTACCGCTGCTTGCAAGCACTTTACCGGCTGCCCAACCCAGTTTGGTCACAAATTCGGGGTTAATAACACTCATCCCCACTCTACCGCGGATCCCATCCGTTCCAAAAAACTGTCGTTGTGACATGCTTCTACCTTATACGTTAATTTGATTGAGTTTTTCGATTATTTTCGACACGTCTGCCGCTTCTCCAACATCGTGGACACGCAATATGCTTGCCCCTGCCAAACTTGCAACGGTATTTACGCAAATGTCGCCAGCTAAACGCTCTGTGATACCTTTATTAAGCAAATTTCCAATCATTGATTTGCGAGACATCCCAGCGAGAACGGGCAGATCAAATTGAGTAAACTCATCAAAGCGCTTTAAGATCTCATAATTATGATCCAGCGTCTTACCAAAGCCAAATCCTGGATCTAACATAATTTGCTTATACTCGAATCCATTCGCGGTGAGACGCTCTATCTGGGCGCGAAAAAATTCGATGACTTCGTCGACAACCGAGTTGTAACGAGGTAAGTCTTGCATCGTTTCAGGCGTTCCCTGCATATGCATAATACAAGTAGGGATATTATGCTCTTGTGCCAGGCGACTTGCCGTTTCCAAAGCCCCGGGTTGTGACAAGGCTCTAACATCATTAATTAATGATGCGCCATGGTTGGCGGCCTCTAGCATGACTTCGCTTTTGCTGGTGTCAATCGATACAATAGTGTCGAAACGTTCTGTTATAGCATCAATAACGGGGATGACTCTATCAAGCTCTTCTTCAAGCGTAACTGGCGTCGCACCAGGTCGCGTTGATTCACCCCCAATGTCAATGAATGTTGCACCAGATGCAATCATTTTCTCTGTTTGTTTAAGCGCATCATCCAGCTTGTTAAATTGCCCACCATCAGAAAATGAATCCGGCGTAACGTTTAATATGCCCATTACTTTTGGAGCATTAAATACCACCGTTTTATCTCTGAAGGTCATCATATAAGCAATTTCCTCAAAATTTTTGCTGTAAACGCTGAAATAAATAAAAGCGATATGATACAGCAAATGTCAGGATAATTGACACTATTGCTCACAAAAAATAGTTGGGACTAAGCATCAACGTAAATAAAAACACCGGCCTAAGCCGGTGTTTTAAATATGATTATTTTTAACTGGAAGACGGGTTTGTTTCACCTTCGCCATCATCTTCTTTCGGCTTGTCTTCACGTCCTACGTCAAGTTTCGCGCCACCAGATGGAGTGTCGTCTTTTGGCGTATTATCCTTGTCCCAATCCGCAGGAGGACGAACTTCACGACGTTCCATCAAGTCGTCAATTTGCTTGGCATCAATAGTTTCATATTTCATAAGCGCGTCTTTCATCGCATGAAGAATATCCATATTTTCACGAAGAATTTTCTCTGCTCGCTGATAATTACGGTCGATTATTGCTTTGATTTCAGCATCAATCGCACGCGCAGTTTCATCAGACACGCTTGCAGATTTGCTCACAGAACGACCCAAGAAAACCTCACCTTCTTCTTCTGCATAAAGCTGAGCACCCATCTTGGTCGATAAGCCCCACTGAGTTACCATTTTCTTGGCTATATCTGTAGCGCGCTCGATGTCGTTTGAGGCTCCTGTGGTGACCATGTCTTCACCATAGATTATTTCCTCAGCCAAACGACCACCATATAAACTGGAAATCATACTTTCAAGATGGCGTTTTGTGTAGCTCACGCGATCTTGTTCTGGTAAGTACATTGTTACACCCAGTGCTCGGCCTCTGGGAATAATGGACACTTTATAAACCGGATCATGCTCTGGTACTAAACGACCTACTATCGCATGTCCTGCTTCGTGATACGCGGTCATGGTTTTTTCTTCTTCCGTCATCACCATGGACTTGCGCTCTGCGCCCATCATTATTTTATCTTTGGCTTTATCAAATTCTTCCATTGATACAACGCGGCGATTAGAACGCGCGGCAAATAAAGCGGCTTCGTTTACCAGGTTAGCCAAATCAGCGCCTGAAAAACCAGGTGTACCACGCGCAATGACTGATGCTACCACGTCATCTGCAATAGGTACTTTGCGCATATGAACTTTTAAAATTTGTTCACGGCCGCGAATATCAGGTAAGCCAACAACAACCTGACGGTCAAATCGACCTGGACGTAAAAGTGCAGGGTCTAAAACATCTGGACGGTTTGTTGCTGCAATAACAATAATGCCTTCATGCCCTTCAAAGCCATCCATTTCAACCAGCATTTGGTTAAGGGTTTGTTCGCGCTCATCGTGACCGCCGCCTAAACCTGCTCCACGTTGACGACCCACAGCATCAATTTCATCGATAAATATGATACAGGGAGAGGATTTTTTAGCCTGTTCGAACATATCACGAACCCGTGATGCACCTACACCCACAAACATCTCAACAAAGTCGGACCCTGAAATAGTAAAAAACGGCACTTTCGCTTCGCCTGCAATGGCTTTCGCAAGAAGCGTTTTACCCGTACCTGGAGGGCCTACCATTAAAACGCCTTTAGGAATTTTTCCGCCCAACTTCTGGAACTTGCTAGGGTCGCGTAGAAAGTCAACAAGCTCAGCAACATCTTCTTTCGCTTCGTCACAGCCTGCTACATCAGCAAAAGTCGTCTTGATTTGATCTTCACTTAAAAGCCGTGCTTTGCTCTTGCCAAAAGACATTGCCCCACGGCCACCGCCGCCTTGCATTTGACGCATGAAAAATATCCATACACCAATAAGCAGAAGCATTGGGAACCAGGAAATAAAAATTTGCGCCAGCATATTTGGCGACTCAGGCTCCTGGCCAAATGTTTTTACGTTGTTTTTTATTAAGTCGTCAATGAGATTATCATCACGATATGGGATATAAGTTACAAAGGGCTCGCCGTTTGAGCGAACGCCTTTAATTTCGTTTTGACTAATGGTTACTTCACGGATGTCACCGCGCTGCACCTGCTCAACGAATGTGCTGTAATCGGTTTGCGCTCTGACGGATTCCTGACCTGAAAAGTTCTTGAATACCATCATCAGCACTACCGCTATGAATAACCACAAAATGAGATTTTTTGCCATGTCGCTCAACGCTACTTACCTCTAATAAATAAGCTTTTAAAAATTTTTAAAATGCAGGCTGTCATTCCCCTAACGACCTACCTTAAGACTACTACACTTTATACCCTTTAGCCACCAAGTAGACCTCATGCGATCTCGCTTTTGATGAATCAGGCTTTCTGGTCTTACGCCCGGATATGCGTTTTTGACGTCTGTGAAAAACTGATTGGACCTTATCCGTGGAAAAATTTTCTTACAAAATTAATTTTCAGCACTAAAAAGATGAATTAATGTTAGCGCATTATCGATGCCTTTTCAGGCAACACATTCAGACAACATAATAGCTACGTTGTTCCCGCCAATTTTGGTCAATCATGCATTTAATGCGCTTTCTTTTTTGTTATTTAAAACCTGCTTGGTGTCGCATTAGCTAATAAGTGAAGGTAGAATACAGAAATTCAAGGTGCTTTAAACGGATAATATCTGTCTACACCGTTTTTTAACTTAATGATTAGAGCTTCATGCATTTATCTACAAAACAAAAGCAATATTTAAAAGGCCTTGCGCATCCCCTTAAACCCGTTGTTCAATTAGGTGCAAACGGACTGACAGAAGGTGTTGTCGCAGAAATCGAAAACGCGCTTAAATATCACGAACTGATTAAAGTCAAAGTTCCGTCGGACGACCGTGACGAAAAAGCATTGATTATGGATGCCATTGTTGGCGAAACGCAATCTCACAAAGTACAGACAATCGGGCATGTACTGGTTCTATATAAGCCAAGTGAGGAACAGAAAATAACGCTTCCTCGCAAGTAGTTTATCGACTCGCGTTTGAATTAAAAAAGGATACAATATGACGAAGTCTTCTAACTTGACAGCCATTGTGACAGGTGCTTGCTCAGGTTTAGGTCATGCCAGCACCTTAAAGCTAATCGACGCAGGTTTTCATGTTGTGATGTTCGACATGAATGAGGAAGCGGCTCAATCGCACATCGCAGAGCACTCGGAGCAATCACTTTCTTTTATTCGAGTGGATGTAACCGATGCTGCTGCGGTAGAAGCTGCAGTTGAACAAGCTTTTAATGAGCGCCCCAATATTCGATTGTGCGTAAACTGCGCAGGTGTTGCCCCCGCCAAACGTACTTTGGATAGAGACGGTAACCCAATGACATTGAACGACTTTTCAAAAGTCATCAATATCAATCTCATTGGTTCGTTTAACGTTGCGCGTGTGGTTGCAAGCCATTTCAGTAAGCTAGCACCTGATGGCGAAGCGCAGGAGCGCGGGCTTATAATTAACACAGCTTCAGTAGCCGGGTACGAAGGACAAATTGGTCAAACTGCTTATGCAGCAAGTAAAGGCGGTATTATCGCTTTAGGTTTGCCTATGGCAAGAGATCTGGCGCCGCTGGGAATACGAGTAAATACCATTGCGCCTGGTGTGATGGGAACACCTATGTTGCTAGCAATGCCTGAGAAGGTACAAGATGCATTAACAGCTAACGTGCAATTTCCAAAACGCTTGGGCTTGCCCGAAGAATTTGCAAAGCTTGTGTTGCATATCTTTGAAAATAAATATCTTAACGGTGAAACCATTCGTCTAGACGGCGGCTTGAGGATGCCTCCTAAATAATTTGAGCGTGTTTATCTTTTTTCAAAACCCTTGAGGCGCGCCTCAATCATCATGCGCGCCATTAACCGTTGCAAATATTGAGTAGAGCCGATTGACCGCCCGCTCATGCACGCTATGTTTAGGGAATCTTCCCCGTGTATTCATCTTTCCTGCTACCTTACCGGTCATCAGGCTAAGCGCCTGGTCGACATCTTCTACTGCATAAACATGAAATTGGCCTTGTTCAACAGCTGTTGTCACTTCCTGATTTAACATCAAATTGACGTAATTGGAGCGTGGAATAATAACCCCCTGATCCGAGGTCAAGCCCCGGGTTTTGCAAAGTTCAAAGTACCCTTCAATTTTTTCATTGATACCACCGACCGCTTGCACTTCGCCTAATTGATTGATGGAGCCGGTCACCGCGATACTTTGCTTGAGTGGAATATCGGTCAATGCAGAGATAAGCGCCAGTAGCTCTGCTAAAGATGCGCTGTCACCGTCTATATAGCCGTAAGACTGCTCAAGGGCAATATTTGCCGATAAGGTAAGTGGAAAATCTTGTGCGTACTTGTTCCCTAGATAACCAGTTAGTAACAACACGCCTTTTGAGTGTATCGGCTGACCCAATTCAACTTCTCGCTCTATATCGACAACGCCATTACTGCCTGCATAAACAGTAGCAGTTACTCGCGCGGGTGTGCCGAATGTTGTATCACCAATCTCTAAAACTGTTAAGCCATTTAATGTGCCGACTGCATCACCGCTTGTACTAATTAACACATGGCCTTCTTGTATATCTTGCAAAAAGGCATCTGAGACGCGGCCAGTTCGCATTTTTTTTGCACTTAATGCCGCCCTGATATCTTCCACAAGCACCTCATTTCGAGAGGATAACTCGCAAAAATATTTAGCTTCGTGCAATAGCTCAAGTATGTCGGCAAAACGCGCGCTCAGTTTTTGCTGATGTTCGGCTATCCTCAGACTTTGCTCAATGAGTTTTTCCATCGCATCATCTGCGATGTCGGCTAGTCCCTGTGCGCTCACTTCCTTTTTTACCCGGTTGATAAAATGCTGGAGATTGTGTGCGTTAAGCTCAATCTCATTTTCAAAGTCAACGAGTACTCGAAAAAGCTCCGGGAATTCATGGTCGTAGTCTTGCAGGGTATAGTAAAGGTCTCTTGAACCGAGCAGGATAAGTTTACACTTTAAAGGAATTGGCTCAGGGCTTTGCGTGATGGAATTTACCATGCCCACGTCCTGCTGAGGCAATTCCATCTTGATACGCTCAAATTTAAGCGCGAGTTTTAATGCTTCCCAAATATGAGCATGAGACAAAAGTTTATCAGCATCCAGAACAAGATAGCCTCCGTTCGCTTTGTGCAAGGCGCCTGCTGTAATCATGCGATAATTGGTATAAACCGAACCTTGTACACTGGTATATTCAATTTTACCAAAGAGGTTCTGATAAGTCGGATTGGACTCGTAAATTAAAGGCGCATTGCTATCTTGCTTATTGTTGACCAAGGTATTGGGTAAATACATCTCAACCATCATGGCTTTACGATCAAATTCTTCCTGTTTATCATGTTTACTTTCCTCGCTGAGCGCTTCAACGATAGTTTCAACCATATGAGACTTGAGCTGACGCAAATATTTGAGGATTGGGATATTGCTGGAGTACTTTTGCTCCAGCTCCTTTATAAGCGGTTTAACCCCCTGCTCTGCCAACTGCGTTTTAAGACTTTTTTGTTGCTCGTTTGCCTCTCTTTGCCATGAGGGTAATTCGAGCAAAGCTTCCGTAAGGGTAATCTCTAATTCATCTACGAGTGCATAATAGTATTCTCGTGTTTCGTCAGATTGTTGTGAAAATTCAGCGTCACTTACCGGGCGCCCTTCTACAATTGGTGCAAAACTAATGCTGTTACCCTCCTCAATCAGGGCAACACCTTTTTGAATTGCGAGCTTTTCAACGTCGTCAATGGCTTTGTCATACTTTTGCTCAAAATGGCGTGTTATCGCAGCCTTGCGTCTTTGATAACCCGGGTTCTCGTAGCTGGCTGGAAAGGTCGCTAACACTTCATCAATGAGGTTTTCAATATCTTTGACAAACTCCTTACTCTCTCCAGCGGGAAGCTTAAGCATTTTAGGCTCTCGCTCATTTTCGAGATTATTTATGTACAACCAATCATAAATCTCACCTGAACGCGGCTTTTTTGCCTGAATGTATTCTCTGATTAGCGTAAAACGCCCCGTGGCCTGTTCGCCCATCACGTACATGTTATAGCCTGGAGAACTTACACCTAAGCCAAATTCAACCGCACGCTTTGCTCGCTCTTGACCAATGAGCTGGTCGCTTGGCAGGGATTTATCGGCTGGCGATACGAGGTCAAGCTCCAATGCCTGATGTTCTCGATTGGCGCTGATTTTATCGTCAACAAGCTGACCTACTTGCCCTTCAACATGCGCCTCAACATTTTTTGTGCCACCTTCTACTCCCGGGACACTCGGTTTTGCAAGGCGGATACTTGCGCGTAGTGCACTGGCAGGCAAACGCAATTTGGTTTGCAACTGCGATGCAATGTCATGCTGTGTCATAAATTGAACTAGCTCTTTGTTATTCTTATTCATTAATAAAGACGAGTGTATAACAATCGCCGCTTAAGCTGAAATGAAGTTTGATAAGCACACAATTATCGCATTTTTACCTTGTGATATTGCGCCTTGCCAAGTTATTCTATAGGGCTTTAATCAACCAACGATAACGAGAATCGCAAAATCAATGTCTAGCACTGATGTAAATGCGGCGCAAGCGCACCAATACAATCCACAAACCATTGAAAAACAAGCTCAAACTCACTGGACTCAAAATAAAGTTTTTGAGGCTAATCTCGATCTGGGCAAAGAGAAATTTTACTGTATGTCAATGTTCCCGTATCCAAGCGGAAGACTACATATGGGCCATGTTCGCAACTATACCATAGGTGATGTGGTTAGCCGCTTTCATCGAATGCAGGGGAAAAACGTACTGCAACCGATGGGATGGGATGCCTTTGGTTTACCGGCAGAGAACGCAGCGATTCAAAACAAAACCGCGCCTGCCAAGTGGACCATGCAAAACATTGACTACATGAAGTCGCAGCTTAACGCACTGGGGTTTGGTTACGATTGGCGACGTGAAGTCACTACATGCAAAAGCGATTATTATCGATGGGAACAGTGGTTTTTTACGCGTTTATTTGAAAAGGGCCTGGTCTACAAAAAGCACGCCACCGTCAACTGGGATCCAGTAGATCAAACCGTGTTAGCGAATGAACAAGTGATTGATGGGCGCGGATGGCGCTCTGGCGCGCTCGTTGAACAAAAAGAAATACCTCAGTGGTTTATCAAAATTACCGACTACGCAGAGCAACTATTGGCTGATTTGGAACAGCTCGATGATTGGCCAAGCCAGGTTAAGTTAGCGCAAAAAAACTGGATAGGACGCTCAGAGGGCGTGGAAATCCAATTCGATTTACAAAGCGAATGTGCAGGACTCAGCAATATTGAAGTCTATACCACGCGCCCGGATACTCTTTTTGGTGCGACATATCTAGCGATAGCCGCACAACACCCCATTGCGCTTGAAATGGCAAAAGACAATGCAGAAATGACTGCGTTTATCGAAAAATGCAAAAATACTAAAACTGCCGAAGCAGAACTGGCTACTATGGAAAAGTTGGGAATGCCAACGGGAGTTTATGCAATACACCCCCTAACAGGTGAAAAACTGCCCGTCTGGATTGCCAATTTTGTGTTAATGGGCTATGGCTCGGGGGCTGTGATGTCGGTTCCCGCTCATGACCAACGCGATTGGGAATTTGCCAGCAAATATGATTTACCAATAAAGCAAGTGGTTGAAATTGCACCTGAGCACACTGATGCTGATATCGCTAAAGCGGCTTATCTTGAAAAAAATACCCTTATCAATTCTGCTGAGTATTCAGGTCTTTCTTTTAACGATGGATTCAATGCCATTGCAACTAAACTTGAAAGCATGGGTAAAGGTAAAAAAACCGTCAATTACCGTTTGCGCGATTGGGGCGTATCTCGTCAGCGCTACTGGGGCGCACCTATTCCTATCGTTAATGATGAGCAAGGAAATTCCTTCGCGGTGAATGCAGAAGATTTACCGGTAGAGTTGCCCACCGACGTTGTGATGGATGGTGTGACATCGCCGATCAAGTCTGACCCTGAATGGGCAAAAACGACGCATAACGGCAAAGACATGTTGCGTGAAACTGACACTTTTGACACCTTCATGGAGTCCAGTTGGTATTACGCACGCTACGCTTCCGCACCAGATAATGCAATGGTCGACCCGACTGAGGCCAATTACTGGCTGCCGGTTGACCAATACATCGGCGGCATCGAGCACGCTATTTTACACCTCTTATACGCGCGTTTTTTTCATAAGTTGCTTCGAGATGAAGGTCTAGTCTCATCTGATGAACCATTTAAGCGCTTATTGTGTCAGGGCATGGTACTAGCCAACGCATTTTATTCAAAAGCGGACAATGGAAAAGAAGTGTGGCACGCTCCCGATACCATTACTGTTGAGCGCGATGATAAAGGACGTATAACAGGCGGTTATGTGACTGAAACGGGTGAAAAAGTGCACTATGCGGGCATGATCAAAATGTCCAAATCGAAAAATAACGGCATAGACCCACAAAAAGTGATAGACGTATACGGTGCAGATACCATTCGTTTATATACAATGTTTGCCGCGCCACCCGAGCAGGATTTGGAGTGGATTGAATCAGGCGTGGAAGGCGCTAACCGCTTTCTACGCAGATTATGGCGTTTGGCCAATGAATTTGTCGAAAGCGAGCATATATATAATGATTTACATGGTCTCAAACTCGATATTGCCAGCTTAAATAAAGATCAAAAGGCATTAAGAAAAGAAATTCATAGCAAAATCGAGTCTGTCACCGATGATATCGCGCGCCGTCAAAGCTTTAATACGGCCGTTGCAAAGATGATGGAATTACTCAATGCTTTGCAAAAATATACCGTAAGTAACAAACAAGACGCTGCGCTCTATTTCGAAGGGCTTGTAGCGCTTGTTAAAATGCTTAACCCCTTTACGCCGCACATTTGTGAAGCGCTTTGGGATTTGCTTGAACAAAAATCATTGCAAGGCGAGTTGCAAACGGTTGACTGGCCGAGTTTTGACAAGTCTGCGCTTGTTGAAGATGAAAAGCTGATTATCGTGCAGGTGAATGGCAAGGTACGCGCAAAGTTAACGGTACCAGCAGATATCGATAAAGCCACATTGGAAAATGAGGCACTTAATCACGAAAATGTATCAGCCTTTACCGATGGCAAAACCATTAGGAAGGTTATTGTGGTGCCGGGTAAACTTGTTAACATTGTGGCCAGTTAGTGCGATGAAAGGTAAAAAGGCGAATATGTACAGGCTCAAGGTAATACTCGTATGTTCAGCCATACTCTGTTTAAGTGCTTGCGGATTTAAGCTAAGAGGTTCGCAGACACTACCAGAAACAATTGATACAGTAATTATCAATTCTCCAGTACAATATTCGCCTTTATCTCGCGCGTTAAATGAGCGGCTACCGGTCTATCAGCTTCAAGGGCTAAGCGCGACAGCGGCGAAAGATTTAGCATTTGAAGCAGAACAGACAGTTCTTTTAACACTGCGTCCTGAAACACTGGAAAGGCGTTTGTTGTCGGTTTTCTCCAGTGGTCAGGTAGCGGAGTACGAGCTGATTTACTCCGTAAGCTATCAAGTTGTCTTTCCCGGTAGCGAACCACTAAACAACACGATGTCTGTATCGCGGGAATATCAGGATGACCCCCAACAGATATTGGCCAAATCCCGTGAACTGGATTTAATCACTGAAGAAATGAGAGACGAAGCAGCAGATAGAATAATTCGTTTGTTGTCTAATCAGTATCAAATTGCGCAAACTCGTCCGCTAAGCCCATCCACAAAAACAAAGCAACAAAAAAAAGCTGAATCAAAATAATGCAAGTCAGAGCCAATCAGTTTATTCATCAACTTGCTCAGGCAAATTTGCCAAACCTGATCTTGCTCTTTGGCGATGAACCACAGCAAAAAATGGACATTATTGATGCAATCCGAGCGCGGGCAAAAAAAGAGGGCTTTGATGAGCGGCAGTCTTTAGTGGCTGAAAGCGGATTTGAATGGCAGCAGTTAATAGACGCGACTCAGGCAATGTCATTGTTTTCTGATAAACAGTTTATCGAATTGACTCTTCCAAGCGGTAAACCGGGCGCGCAGGGTGCCGCCACGCTGACAGAGCTTGCAAAGACCATTTCAGACGACACATTGTTGCTTATTCAAGGGCCAAAAATCGGTAAGGATGTACAAAATGCCAAATGGTTTAAACAAGTGGCTGAGCGAGCGTGGTTTTGTCACTGTTACGAGCTGCAAGGCTCCCAGCTTAATCAATGGATTAAAGAAAGGGCGAATGAACGTAAACTGGCGCTGACGAGTCAGGCAATTACTACGATTGCTGAGATGAGCGAAGGCAACTTACTGGCAGCTAATCAAGAAATAGAAAAACTCAGACTCATTTTCAACGAAGGACAAACGCTCGACCATGAGCAGGTAGCAGCAACTATTGTTGATCAATCACGTTTTACTGTATTTCAGTTCACTGACGAAGTATTAGCGGGCAATATGCAAAAGGCGGTCAAGATCTTATATCGGCTAGAAAGCGAGGGCTTGGAGCCGAACATTATTTTGTGGTCATTAGTGAAAGAAGCGCAATTGCTTGAGCAGTTAAGCGCCTTTAGAGCTCGAAATGAAACGCTTCCTTATCAGAAGTTACGAATTTGGCAAAGTAAGCAAAGTTTATACAATAGCGCGCTTATGCGTCTTAACCCCGCTAATATTCGTGTCTTGATAGCGCACCTTCAGCAAGCAGATGCCTTGTTTAAATCGACGAGCGTACAAAAACCTTACGTCACACTAAGTCATTTAGCGCTATTATTTTTGCCCGCCCCCTTAGAACAGTTTCCGCTTATTGCCTAATGATTGATTATGAAATGCGAAAATCAACATCAAACAAGCAGGTGGAAACTCACTTCGAACCACTCGCGCTATTTGGTGGCACTTTCGATCCACCTCATTTTGGCCATTTATTGCCGCTGCAGGAGCTATTAGGACATTTTGCAAAATTAGAGTGTGAGCTTATTCCAGCGCATATTCCCGTTCACAAAAAAACCGTTACTTGTGCAAAACACAGAAAGGCAATGACAGAGTTATTTGTTCAGTGCGATACTCGACTTCGCCTGAACGACATAGAGCTTCGTAAGGACGAGGCCAGCTACACCCTTCATACAATTACTGCCTTAAAATCCCGGTACCCGGAGCGCAGTTTATTGTTTGTTATAGGTTTGGACAGTTTTATCCAGCTTTGCGCCTGGTACAAACCCACCGAAATTTTGAAATTCTGTCATCTTCTTGTGTTAATGCGTGGAAGCGAGGGGCTTAAATCACAGGATGAGAAGGCCCTTGCGAACATGCTTTGTACTTGCATTGCTCAATTAAAAACAGGACCTGTTTCGCTAGCTCAGTTAGGTTTAAAAGATAGTAAATCGAAACATGCTCTATCGCTTTATGAGTTGCTAGCGACGTGTGAAAATACGATCAAAGACCACTCAGAAGAAGTGAACTTATGTTACGCCCTCCAATCCAAAAAAGGCTTACAAGACAATTTAGCGCCTGTTTTAGATGATAGTCATCCTGATTACCCGACACGCAATTATGCAATCACTACACAAGAAGAGATAATAAGCGGTATACTATCTGCATATGATGTTGGCAGAGTGATATTTTTCAATAACTCACCCGTTAATATGTCGTCGACTGACATACGTAAACTCGTCAGGACGATATGGGAGAGCGAAAACCGACAAGACATCAAACTTGCCAAACAGAAACTGTTGACGTGTATGCCAAGCTCTGTACTTGACTACATTTTGCAACATAATTTGTATAGGCTTTAAGCATCATAAGCTATGCACCACAGTTAAAAACTAAAGGTCAAATATTGAATCAAAGTAATTTTACGCAATTTGTCATCGATAAAATTGAAGATATGAAAGCCCGTGATGTCATCGTGATTGATGTTACCGGCAAAAGTACGGTAACCGATACATTGGTGATTTGCTCGGGAAATTCTAAGCGACATGTTTCTTCCATCGCCGAAAACCTGATCACTGAAGCAAAACATGCCGGACATCCGCCTTTAAGTGTTGAAGGTAAAGATGTTGGCGAATGGGTGTTAGTCGATTTAGGCGATGTCGTCGCGCATGTGATGCAAGATGAAACACGAGACTTTTACCAATTAGAAAAGCTCTGGCAATAATCCGTTCATTATGCAGATTCAAGTGCTTGCAGTAGGGAACAAAATGCCTGCCTGGGTAGTCGAAGGCGTCAATGAATACACAAGGCGCTTCCCTCCTGACTGTAAATTGCATTTTGTTGAAATTGCGCCTTTAAAACGCGGTAAAACCAGCAACATTGAAAAAGTGACCTTCGAGGAAGGTCAGAAAGTACTTGCCGCTATTCCGAAAGGAAATCGCATCATTGCTTTAGAGGTGGATGGAAAGCCCTGGGATACGCCCGCGCTGGCAAAACAGCTAGAGAGCTGGAAAATGGATGGACGTGATGTCAGCTTAATGATTGGCGGACCTGAGGGACTATCTTCTGAATGCAAGGCAGCGGCGCAGCAGAAGTGGTCGCTATCTGCACTTACGCTTCCTCATCCAATGGTGCGAATAATTGTTGCCGAGGCGCTTTACCGCGCCTGGACAGTAACTCAGAATCATCCTTACCATCGCGAATGACATGACAATTAAAGAGTAAAGTACTTCAGACTTATGGCTAAAAAAAGGCAAACAATTCGCGACCATTCTGCTGAGGCAAACCTATTTGCCAGACGCGCGTTTATCTCATCTGTCATTGTTATCGCGTTTTTAAGCCTGATTGTTGTCAATCTCTATCACCTGCAAGTCAAGCAATACGAAGACTATCAAACACGTTCAAACGGCAATCGCATAAAAGTATTGCCTGTTGCGCCTAATCGTGGGCTTATTTACGACAGAAACGGCGTAATATTGGCCGAAAATCGCCCGGTTTTTAGCTTGGAAATCATTCCAGAACAAGTTGAAGACCTGGAAGCCACCATTGAAGCGCTAAGTCACTTAATGGACCTGACGCCAGATGAGATTGAGGATTTTCATCAAGAACGAAAACGACAAAGACGCTTTAAGCCGGTTGTTTTACGCAATCAGTTGACACAAACTGAAGTTGCGCTGTTTTCAGCGAATCAACATAAGTTCGAAGGCGTTAATATTGAAGCACGCCTATCTCGCTATTATCCCTTTAAAGATACGCTTACGCACATGCTCGGCTATGTTGCGCGAATCAACAAGCGGGACGTAGAAAAGTTGCGTGAAAATGGAGAAGAAGCCAACTATGCGGCAACGCATGATATTGGTAAGCAAGGCGTTGAGAAATATCACGAGCGTTTATTACATGGTGAAGTTGGCTATCAACAGGTTGAGGTCAATAATCAGGGCCGGATAATAAGGGTTCTGGATTTTGAACCGCCCAAGCCTGGCAAAGACATAGTGCTGAATATAGATATTGAACTGCAGAAAAAGGCACAAGAGAAGTTAGCCGGCAGACGCGGCTCGGTAGTAATTACCGACACCCAGACAGGCGGGATCCTCGCACTTTATTCAAGTCCAAGCTACGATCCTAATTTATTTGTGCACGGCATTAGTCAAAAAGAATATTCAAAGCTTTTAAACTCTCGATATAGCCCGCTTCTCAATCGGGCCACACAAGGCCGCTATCCGCCGGCTTCTACCATAAAACCACATTTGGCCTTAGTTGGCCTGGAGGATGGCGTAATCGATCGCGACACAACCATCAAAGACACGGGCACCTATCGCTTAAGAAATGTCTCACATGTTTGGCGCGATTGGAAAAAATGGGGGCACGGCGAAGTTGACGTTACCAAGTCTGTAGAAGTGTCGTGCGATACATTCTACTATGATTTGGCCTATAAGCTTGGCATCGATCGCATTCACGAAACCATGAGCGATTTTGGATTTGGTCAATTTACCGGTGTTGACCTATATGAAGAGTCAGATGCTATCTTACCTTCCCGTGGCTGGAAGCGGGCGCGCTTTAACGAAGCCTGGTACATTGGCGACACTATCTCAGTTGGAATTGGCCAAGGTTATTGGAACGCAACGCCACTGCAGCTTGCGAACTCACTTAACATTTTGGTGAACAAAGGTCGGCGCTTGGTACCGCGCTTATTGCAAGGATATATGGTAGAGGGTGAAGTTGACTTATTGCCTACTGAAGAACTCCCGCCTATTGCCATGAAAAACGAAGAAAATTGGAATCTTGTGCTTGATTCGCTTTACGGTACAGTCAATCGCGAGCATGGAACCGCACGCACTGCGTTTTTAAATACTGAGTACATCTCGGCGGGTAAAACCGGAACTGCTCAACTGTTTACTGTCGCGCAAGACGAAGAGTACGATGAAGACGAAATTTCGGAGTATTTGCGCGATAACGCAATGTATATTGGGTATGCGCCTTACGACAATCCTGAAATCAGCATTGCCGTTACTATCGAGAATGCTGGAGGGGGTGGTTCAAACGCTGCGCCATTGGCTCGTGAAGTGATGGATTTTTATTTCGAGAAAACAGGGTATAAAAAAATCGCGCAAGCTGCAGAGGCTTCAGTAAATGAATAAAGCGTTTACACCTGCCCGCCGCACTCTGCTTGAGCGAATTCACATAGACGGATTTCTGCTGTTTTCTTTATTATCTTTAATGCTGGTTGGTCTGCTTACCATCTACTCCTCAGGTGGTCAGGACATGGAATTGGTTCAGCGGCAGTTGGTTCGACTCGGTCTGGCGCTTTTTGTAATGTTTTTTTTGGCCCAGATCCCTGTTCGGTTTTTGCAGCGAATTGCAATTTATGCTTATGCTGGCGGTGTCCTTATGCTAATTGGGGTTCTGCTATTTGGTGATATTGGTAAGGGTGCCCAGCGCTGGCTGGATTTTGGTTTTATTCGCTTTCAGCCATCTGAAATTATGAAATTAGCCGTTCCGCTGATGATCGCCTGGTATATTGCTCGCGGTGACTTGCCGCCAAGATATCGAGACATTTTTGTTGGCTTCATTTTAGTTGTCGCTCCTACCATTTTAATTGCCAAACAGCCAGATTTAGGGACCTCCTTATTGATCGCAAGTTCAGGCATTTTCGTTCTATTTTTATCGGGAATGGCATGGAAGCTGATTAGTTTTATCGCATTATTGGGCGGCGCCTTTGCTCCCATCATGTGGTTTTTTCTCATGGAGGAATATCAAAAACAGCGCGTACTGACGTTTTTAAACCCCGAAAGTGACCCTTTAGGCTCTGGCTATCACATTATCCAATCTAAAATTGCAATTGGTTCAGGCGGGGTTGAAGGCAAAGGATGGCTACAGGGTACTCAGTCTCAATTAGAATTTTTACCTGAAAGGCATACTGATTTTATTTTTGCAGTTTACAGTGAAGAGTTTGGCTTAATTGGGGTAATCGGACTGCTCATTTTATATTTGTGCATTATCCTACGCGGCCTCTACATTGCAAACCGCGCACAGGATGCGTTTAGTAAATTGCTGGCAGGCAGCATCACCCTCACCTTTTTTGTTTATGTATTTGTGAATATGGGCATGGTATCGGGACTACTTCCGGTAGTTGGAGTACCTCTGCCTCTGATCAGTTACGGGGGAACATCGATGGTTACCTTGCTGGCAGGCTTTGGCATCTTAATGTCCATTGGTACACAAAAGCGCCTCTTATCAAGATAGCGAAGTCTTGCACGTGTTTTAGCCTATTTTTTGAACACGCATGCACAAAGCTTAAAGTTTTCCCTGCCACGACCGACTACATGTACTGAATTCATGTTTGAAGGTTGTCATGCATTTATCATATCTGCCTGGACGCACAATCCGCGTATCGCTTTGTTGCCTTTTGCTTGTTGTTAGCATTTTTATGCCGTTGCAAGCTCAAGCCTCTATTAACGTTCGTTTAGTCAATCAACATGGAGAGCCCTTGTCAGATGCAGTAGTGACCTTACAAGAGATGTCGTCCATCGATTCATCTTTTCCAGGCAATCAGAAGTATACCGACCTTCCCGTGGCGATTATGGATCAGATTAACGAAGAGTTTGTCCCGCATGTTTTAATTGTGCAAAAAAATCAGGCGGTAAGTTTTCCAAATAGTGATGATACCCGCCATCATGTTTATAGCTTCAGCAAACCAAAGGTCTTTGAATTAAAGCTTTTTAAAGACACGCAAACTGAGCCAGTCATTATGGATACGGCAGGCATTGTTGAACTTGGATGTAATATACATGACAACATGCTCGCTTTTATATATGTGGATAGCAGTTCCAGCGCAAAAAAGTCGGACTCTGAGGGAAACGTCAGTTTTAACGGCACATATCCGATTGACCTGACTATTTGGCATCCTGAACAAGTTGGCGCAAAAGCCTCACTAGCCTCAGTAAGCTTGCATGCCGACTCCGACCACACCATTGTTATTGAAACAACTGAACGAAAGACAAGCAATCATGCTGAGCATGGTGAAAATACAAAATTTAAGTCGACGGGGTTTAAGCGAAGATTTGGTGACACTCAGTCTGGAGTGACTCAGTGAGACAGCCTACTCTGCAACGTTACGTTTTGACCATGGTGATTGGCCTTTTGGCCTTTTCGTCCGTGGCGATAATGACGAACGTTTGGATTTCTTCTTCAAAAAGCGGAAAATCGCAAATTTTGGATGCACTGAGTGTTGGTGAAAACGTGCTCTTAAGTAGCTTTCAAAATCGAGAAGACTTATTGATCAATTCTGCGCAGGTATTAACCGATGACTTTGGCTTTAAGCAAGCTGTCGCGACAGGCGACCAGAGAACAATCGAAAGCACGCTTGAAAATCATGGAGCGAGGATCCAAGCTGACGTAATGGCCCTGATAAGCCTTGAAGGAAGCCTTATTGCAAGCACACAGACGACCACAAGTGACAAAACCAGGACGCTCATTTCAAACTCGCACATTCAAGAGGCTTTGACCTTTGGTGGCACCACTCTTTGGCTATTGACAGAAAGTGGGCTATATCAAAGTATCTTATTGACAGTTGACGCCCCAACACCGATAGCATTGGCTTTAGTGGGTTTTAAAGTTGATCAGAGCTTACTGAGCAGTTTTGATGAAGTCACTCAGCTTCATACAAGCATTAATATTCAAACGATGGGTAATGGCCCTTTTGTACTTTCCACACTGCCGCAAGCGCATATTGAAGATGCCCTATCCAGTGATTCACATTCGCTAACGTGGCTTTCTTTAAATCGCGCGAAGTATCGCTATATTTCAAATTCTATCCAACTAGGCAGTATTGATGATTCGCCAGTAATAATCACACTAAGCGCAGATGTAAATAAAGTATTTAAGGAATTTAAGCGCCTTCAGACCAGCATTTTTACCATCGGTGTCGCAACCGTGTTTTTGGCACTGCTGTTTGGCTTGTTAATGTCTAAACGACTCAGCACACCTATCGCACAACTGGTTCAAATGGCTCAAAAAATTGCCAGCGGGTCTTATGAAGCCTTTTCTCTTAATGCCAAGGGAGTTAAAGAGGTCAACATTCTGGCGAAATCCTTTGACACCATGCAGCGCAATATTCAGTCGCGCGAGCAAAAAATTCGTTATCAGGCACAGCATGATCTCGTGACCGGTTTATACAACCGGGTTTACTTGAGTGAACACGTACAAAGTTTGGTAAAAGCACAAACTTTTCAGGTTATTGGAATGAGCTTACGCGGCTTTAGGCAGCTAAACGATACTTTTGGTCACGAAAACGGGGATTTATGTTTAAAACAAATTGCTGAGCGTTGCCAATTGGAGAATGCCTTATGTGCACGTATTTCGGGTAATGAATTTATGCTCGTGCTCCGAAAGCCGCTATCTCAAACGGGTTTAGAAGAGTTTCAGGCGCATCTTCAGGCACCGATTTCTTCAAATGATATTAGCATTTTACCCAAAGTCACCTTGGTCACCTTGAGCGTACCCGAGGATGCTGCGAGCGTTGAACAGATTTTCAGACGAGTCAATATTACCCTTGATCAGGCCAACTCACTTAATTTGCCCAATCTTGCCTTCAATCGCGAGTTTGAAGAAAAATATGATAGACGTCTGGCCATCATTAGAGAGCTGAAGCAGGCACTCAATCATAACAATGATGAGCTCTCCATGGTTTATCAACCTAAAATGTGCCTTAAAAAAAATGGCATTTCCAAAGTTGAAGCGCTGATCAGGTGGAATAGCGAAAAGCTTGGCTTTGTTCCGCCCGATGAATTTATTGAAATCGCCGAACAGGCAAATTTGATTTACGCCCTTACGCGATATGTTATACAACGCGTAATTTTTGATGTGTCAGACATGCGCGCAAAAGGCCACGAGTTGTGTGCTGCAATCAATCTCTCTGCAAAAGATATTATGCATGCAGAGTTATTGCCATGGATTCTAATGCAGCTTGATAAAGCCAATCTGAATCATGATGCCCTGTCATTTGAAATTACAGAAAGCGATATTGTTACTGATCCTCAAAAAGCAGCATCTCAGCTGCTCGAATACAGACGCTGCGGATTTGATATTGCAATTGACGACTTTGGCACCGGTTACTCTTCGCTGGCTTATTTACAAACGCTGCCAGTCAGTAGTTTGAAAATTGATAAAAGCTTTGTATTAAAACTGGCTAGCAATAACAATGATAAGAAGATTGTGCAAAGTATTATTGCGCTTGCTAAAAGCTTTGATTTAAAAGTTGTTGCAGAAGGCATAGAGGATGAAACCTCACTTGCCTTATTAAAACAATATGAGTGTGACTGGGCGCAAGGTTATTTTATTTGTCGGCCTGTGCCGCCAGACGCCCTTATTTCCTTTTTAACTGAACACACAAGCAGTGAATATGCTTGAATCTTGAATTATTAATCCAGAGAGATCACTAAGCAAAATGATGCATAACATCACCCAAGTTATATTTAGGCTTTCAATGTTAAGCTTGTTTCTTATATTCACCTTGCTTGACTCAGGCAAAACCTTTGCAGCAGACGGAAAACTAATTGGCACTGCGGGGCTGATGCAATTAGAGGGCAGCGGTGGCGGCGGCATTGTTCCCTGGGCAACACTTGCCGGATACGATAGTAGAGAGCAAGTCGCGTTCAATGCTGTGTATACTCGCGTCAGTGTAGATGATTATGAATTGGACGTGCTCGGCGCGTCAGTATCCATTTATGACAGAGTCGAGCTTTCTGTCGCTCAACAACGCTTTGATGTAGAGGCGCTTAATACTCGAATTGAGCAAAACATCTATGGCGCTAAAGTCAGGCTTTATGGTGATGTAGTGTATAGCACACTCCCTCAGCTTAGTTTCGGTTGGCAGCATAAAGTGCTAAACGATGGTGCGATTGCAAATGCACTTGGCGCTGACAATGCCAAATCAGGCAACGACTTTTATCTTGCGGCAACGAAAGTACATCTTGGTGCCTTAGCGGGCTACAACGCCGTTTGGAATGTGACCTTAAGAGCTACAAAGGCAAACCAAATGGGGCTGTTAGGCTTCGGTCACGCAAATCAGGACAATTATCAACTCATGCTGGAAGCATCGGCCGGTGTTTTATTATCTCGTCATGTCGCAATTGGATTTGAATATCGGCAAAAGCCCGACAACCTGGGATTGGGTGAAGAAGACTTTAAAGATATTTTTATTAGCTATATTCCCTCCAAATTTTTTAATTTCACGCTTGCTTGGGCAGATTTAGGCAGTATTGCCGGTGCCGATGATCAGCAAGGCTTATACTTATCCATGCAAGGAAGTTTATGATGCTTTATCGAAGCTTTTACCGTTTTATATTGGTCTTGGGTTCTTGCGTATTGCTCCAGGCATGCCAGAGCACAACAACATCTTCTGAGCAAAGTCTCTATCTCACACTTGGAGGTCAAAGCAAAGTAGAAGAAATCGTTGACAATTTCATTTACGAAATTGAATTTAATCCGCAAATCTTCCCCTATTTCACAAACACAAATGTAGAGCGATTTAGAGAAAAACTGATTGAGCATTTATGTATGCTAACTCAAGGTCCTTGTGAGTACACCGGTGATACGATGGTTCAGGTCCATACCGGAATGAATATCACCGAACACGATTTTAACCTCGGCGTAGATTTATTCATTAAGGCAATGGAGAAAGCTGACATTCCTCATCGGGTACAAAACCGTGTGTTACAAACAATGGCACCAACTAGAAAAGACATCATTTATCTTTAAATTAACCACAAGCTCCAGCCTAATGTCCTTTTTACAACAGAATAGGGTATGTTGATCTTAAAGAGCGAGACTATTTTTAAAAGCTCGTTTAGAACAATTCTTTACCATACCTACCGTCACAGAATTTGGTGGACCCGTGTCTGGATTGAAGGTCAACTTCGACTTTTTAGGTAATTTTGGCGAAGCGGGAAATCCAGATCCCTTTGGTGTTGATCCAGCGAGTTTCTTCATTGCAGATATGCATATCAGTATAGGTGAATCAGGAAGCTTTTGGGATAATCACACTTACAAGAAAATCCTGAAGACCAATCAAAGTACTGGCTGGACAAATGTTGATTTAACCTTTTTCTTTGACGGTTATACACCTGCAGTTCGCTCGCCTAACGCACGGATTCGCTTCACGTTTAATGAAAAGCAAGACTGGCTATCAAACGTGCGATTGGACAACGTTTCTGTCACGGCAGTCAACGCGCCTGCAACAATCTTATTGATGGGGCTAGCAGCGTTTGGTATTGCAGTTAGAAGCCGAACGAAGTCTTAAGCAAGTTCTTAATTACAAGTTCTTAATTAAGAATAAAGGCGAGCGTTTTGTTCGCCTTATTTTTTCGCCCTTGCAGATCACTTCCTGCATTTTGACGCAGAGGCAGATTCAGACTTTCCTCCTCATCGAAATCACATAAATCACCGATAAACTAAAAAGAATCTATCTGCAGCGAAACAGATAAATCTAGTCAGATAATTTTCTCCTATTGTGTTATTCCCAATTTAAGTGAATAATTATTGAGCGTTACTATTTAATAATATGAACGCTCTAATAACAAAAATATAAATTGGAAATCGCGCTATGTTGAAAATCGCATCATTGGGGAATGTGCGACCTAAGCTTGTGTTTGCTTGTGTGAGCCTATTGGTTTTGCAAGCATGCTCGACTCAACCTTCAGGACGCTATTCTCAAAAACAAGATTCTGCCCCCCAGTTTAATTACGGGGATATTGAGTATATTGAACCTGTTCCGGCGTACGAGCCTTATAATGTTTGGAATTCACGTCCATATGAGGTTTTGGGCGGGTACTACACACCGCTGCTAACGGGCAAAGGATACGCTGAAGAGGGTTATGCCTCTTGGTATGGACAAAAGTTTCACGGTCATACAACGGCAAACGGCGAAACCTTTGATATGTTTTCGCTTACAGCTGCGCATAAAACCCTGCCTCTTCCCTCTTTTGTGCAGGTCACTAACTTGGAAAATAACAAAAGCGCTGTTATTCGTGTAAATGACCGAGGTCCTTTTCATGATGATCGCATCATCGATTTATCTTACGCGGCTGCCAAAAAATTAGGCTTTCACAACAAAGGCGTGACAAAAGTGAAAGTTGAAGTCATTCATGTATCACAAGATGGCTTGGTAACCGTAGGTAAAGGTGAAACGCAATCAACGCTATATGCAAGCAATCAGTCGACTCAAAACAAAACTGTGTCTGTTGAGGCTGCCAAGCCTATTGGCTTTTCAAGCAACGTTGCACGCAGTTCGGTTAACGAGCAAGCTACAACGACTGAAATTAGAAGTATGCAAGAACAAGCGGGCGGCATCGAAGCGTCATTAAGCGATCCGCTGATGTTTGTGCAAGTTGCTGCAACATCTGATGGCGTAAAAGCAAGAGATTTAGCGACAGGCTTATCTAATATGCTACAAGTCCCAAATAGTATTCCTAAGGTTAATAATATCTATCGCCTGCATTTAGGTCCGCTTGAAAATGAACAAAAAGCAGAAAAGCTTATCCAAGAACTGAAAAAGATTGGTTTTGATAGTGCTTTTACCGTAGAGTTCACGCCTTAAACGCTGTGGCAATTTGAGGCTAAAGCGCTGTGATTCAATTCCTCAATCAGTTAAAATCACGACTAATAAATCGACATGTTGATAAATGAGGGTGTTAGACTCATTTATCCGTCTTTGTTTCGCTTGATATAAATCGAAACAAATCGTCCACCGTATGAATAATAAGAAATCACATTAAAGATTAAATAGGTTATGGAATAAGATGCGCCGACTGACTTTTATATTTACACTTGTTTTTGCCCTTTTGTTGCCCTTTTCGCCTTCTGCGTTAAGCGCGGTCGTTATCCCTCCCCCACCATCCGTTGCTGCAGGCGGATTTTTACTGATGGATCATCAAACCGGTGACATTATTGCTGAGAAAAACATTGACCAGCGTTTGCATCCTGCTAGCTTGACAAAAATCATGACTGTTTATGTAGTCGGAAAAGAGCTCAAAGCGGGTAATATCAGCATGAGCGACGAAGTCACTATTTCTGAAAACGCATGGGCAAAGAACTTTCCCGACTCGTCAAAAATGTTCATTGAAGTTGGCACGAAAGTGACTGTTGAAGAGTTACTGCAAGGAATTATGGTTCAATCAGGTAACGATGCCTGTGTCGCCATTGCCGAGCATGTAGCAGGGTCAGAATCGGCATTTGCATCGATGATGAATGCTCACGCGCAAAGTCTGGGCATGACAAATTCAAACTTCGTGAATAGTCACGGCTTGCATGATCCTGACCACTATACTTCGCCTCGCGATATGGCAGTATTATCGTCGGCCTTAATCAGAGAACTACCAGAAGTATACGCATTTTACAGTCAGCGCGAATATACTTATAACGGCATCAAACAATTTAACCGCAACAGCCTGTTATGGGATAAAAGTTTAAATGTTGATGGTATCAAAACTGGTCACACTTCTGACTCTGGTTACTCGTTAATTACATCGGCTACACAGGGGGACATGCGCTTAATATCAGTAGTGATGGGAACGGAAAGTGAACGTGCCCGAAAAGCTGAAAATAAAAAACTGCTGCGTTACGGCTTCCGCTTTTTTGAATCCATCACGCCTTATCAAGCTGGACAAAGCTTTGTTGCGCATCGCATCTACATGGGTGACAAAGATACGGTAGAGCTTGGAATCAATCAAAGTACCCCCATTACTATTCCTCGCGGCCAATCTGCGCAACTAAAAGCGCATTTTGAACTCAATCAACAACTCGAGGCCCCTATTGCAAAAGGACAGGAAGTAGGCGAGCTTCATTTAAAGCTGGAAGACGAAACCATCGCTACCTATCCTTTGGTTACACTTGAAGAAGTAAAAGAGGGCGGCATTTTTGACCGCGCGATGGATTGGATTAGTCTACAGCTTGGTCTGGAGGATTAATTTCTATGGATACACGTTTTGATGAATTGCTGGACTTTCCGTGTATGCAAACGTTTAAAGTCATGGGCATAGCAGACCCTACTCTGCCGGAGCAGGTCGTTGAATGTTTGCAGGAACATGCACCGGGTGACTACAGCCCAAGGGTAAAGCCTAGCAGCAAGGGAAATTACCATGCTGTTTCTATTGGCGTTCGTGTTACCAGTAAAGAGCACATGGAAACCATTTACACCGAGCTCGCGAAAATCGATATTGTCCGTGTAGTGCTGTAATAGTGGGTGCAGAATTAAACTCCGACAGGCAGGATAGCAATCATGCTAAAACGGTAATTGTTCGTCGCTTAGGGCAGCAAGATTACCGGCCTATTTGGCAACGCATGCAGCACTTTACCGATACGCGAACGGCAGAAACTGTCGACGAAATCTGGTTTACAGAGCATACGCCTGTGTTTACACAAGGTCAGGCAGGCAAAGCTGAACATATTCTGATGCCGGGTAATATCCCTGTGGTGGAAGTCGACCGTGGCGGTCAAGTTACGTATCATGGCCCCGGCCAATTGATGATGTATATTTTATTGGACATCAGGCGTGCAAAGTGGGGCGTGAGGGATTTGGTTTCTGCCCTTGAAAACTGTATTGTTGCGACATTAGAAGACTATGGCACCCACGCATATGCTAAAAAAGACGCGCCAGGTGTCTATGTTGATGAGAAAAAAATCTGTTCGGTAGGGCTTCGCATCAGAAAGGGATCTTCATTTCACGGTTTGGCGTTTAACGTAGATATGGATCTGTCACCCTTTGAGCGCATAAATCCTTGCGGATATGCAGGCTTGAAAATGATAGACTGTCAGGAAATTGCTGGTCCATCTAACTTGGCAGAAGCCGAACAAAAAGTACTAATGCATTTTTGCAAAGCATTAAATATTCAACATCAGGAATTTAGAGAAGGCTTTAATGAGTAATTCACGAGCACAAGCTGGAGTAAAACTTCGCGACGGCGAAAAGGTTAAACACATTCCGATTACGATTGTACCAACTGAAAAAGAAGAAATGCTTCGTAAGCCAGAATGGATAAAAATAAAGCTTCCTCGTTCAACCGACCGCATTGATCACATCAAAAAAACCTTGCGCAAGAATAAACTGCACTCGGTTTGTGAAGAAGCAAGCTGCCCCAACCTTGCGGAATGCTTTAATCACGGTACTGCGACTTTTATGATTTTGGGGGATATTTGTACTCGACGTTGTCCGTTTTGTGATGTAGCCCATGGAAAACCTTTACCTCCCAGTGCGGAAGAACCCGAGAAACTGGCGAAAACTATTGCTGAAATGGGTTTGAACTATGTTGTAATCACTTCTGTTGATAGAGATGATTTACGCGACGGTGGGGCGCAACACTTTGTTGACTGCATTAATGCCATCCGTGAGCACAGTCCCAAAACCAAGATTGAAGTACTCGTGCCCGATTTTAGAGGCCGTATGGATCGCGCCTTAGACATTCTTAAAAATGGCGTACCTGATGTCTTCAACCATAACCTTGAAACCATACCTCGTTTGTATCGTGAGTGTCGTCCCGGCGCCAATTATAAATGGTCTCTTGAACTTCTTCGTAAATTTAAAGAGCAACATCCTGACATTCCAACTAAGTCTGGTCTTATGATGGGGATGGGCGAAACGGGCGAAGAAATGCAGCAAGTGCTCGATGATTTACGGGCTCATAATGTTGATATGCTTACCCTTGGACAGTATCTACAGCCGAGCCGACACCACTACCCTGTCAAACGCTATGTGCCACCCGCAGAGTTTGATGCTTTAGGTGATTATGCTAAAAGCATTGGTTTCACGCATGCTGCCTGTGGCCCGATGGTTCGCTCGTCCTATCATGCTGATAAACAGGCAATGG
Source organism: Ningiella ruwaisensis (assembly GCF_004798935.1). Taxonomy (GTDB): domain Bacteria; phylum Pseudomonadota; class Gammaproteobacteria; order Enterobacterales; family Alteromonadaceae; genus Glaciecola; species Glaciecola ruwaisensis. The sequence goes on from NZ_RAHT01000008.1 coordinate 156,541, forward strand.
GAGAAGAAGTCAAATAAGCCTCATCTTATCGCTTAAAAAAGCTCGCACTGATGCTTAAGGTATTTTAAGCACTGCGAGCTTTTTCATTTAAGTCAATAAACTATCTTATTAGCCTATCGGTTTAACAAGCATACCGAAAATCTTCTTACGCCGTCGCAATTCGCTATAATTATTTCTGTAAATTAATTACAATTTTATGTAATTATTCATCTTCAAGTCATTTTTATTACACTTTTAGGTTTTAAATAAGCTTATTATGAAATTTTGTATACGCTATTAGTAGTATTTACAATCCTCGCTATAGATTGTTTTGCATAGATTGTCTAAGATTAGCTTAATGGAAATATAAAACAATTCGACTTAAGAGACTGCGCGTGAAACTGATCAATTCACTGAAAACTTACGGAATAAATACCAAATCTGAAATTCTTCATAATCCATCATACGAGCAACTTTTTACAGAAACGACTAAAAGCGACCTAGAGGGTTACGAAAAAGGTCAAGTCACCGAATCGGGGGCAGTTTGTGTAAAGACCGGTAAATTTACCGGACGCTCTCCAAAAGACAAATACATTGTTAAAGATGATGTGACAAAAGATACAATTTGGTGGTCTGATCAAGGAAAAAACGACAACAAACCAATCGATAAAGCGACTTGGGACCACCTCAAGCAACTGGTTACACAGCAGTTAAGCCACAAACGCCTATTTGTGGTTGATGCATACTGCGGCGCCAATAAAAATACTCGCCTGTGCGTGCGATTTATCACGGAAGTGGCCTGGCAGGCGCATTTTGTCACAAATATGTTTATTCGGCCTGCTAAAGAAGAGCTAAATGATTTCACGCCAGATTTCATCGTTATGAATGGGGCTAAGACAAGCAATCCGGACTTTAAAAAGCAGGGCTTAAATTCCGAGAACTTTGTTGCATTTAACTTAAGCGAGCGAATTCAACTTATCGGCGGCACTTGGTACGGTGGGGAGATGAAAAAGGGAATGTTCTCGATTATGAACTACTACCTGCCGTTACAAGGAATAGCATCAATGCATTGCAGTGCCAATGTTGGCGAAAAAGGTGATGTGGCGATCTTTTTCGGATTGTCTGGCACAGGCAAAACCACGCTTTCAACCGACCCTAAACGTAAGCTGATTGGCGATGATGAACATGGCTGGGATGATCATGGCGTTTTTAATTTTGAAGGTGGTTGTTATGCCAAAACCATCAATTTAAGCAAAGAAAATGAGCCCGATATCTACCACGCTATAAAACGAGATGCCTTGTTGGAGAATGTTGCCGTTAATGCAAACGGCAAAATTGACTACACCGACTCATCCTTAACCGAAAACACGCGCGTGTCTTATCCAATCTATCACATAGATAATATTGTAAAACCCGTCTCTAAAGCCGGTCACGCTAACAAAGTGATATTTTTGACAGCTGATGCATTTGGTGTGCTTCCGGCAGTCGCCAGCTTAAGCCCTGAACAAGCGCAATATTATTTGCTCTCAGGTTTTACTGCCAAGCTTGCAGGGACGGAACGCGGTATTACCGAACCCACGCCAACGTTTTCCAGTTGTTTTGGCGCAGCCTTCCTTACCTTGCATCCAACTCAATATGCGAACGTTCTTGAAAAGCGCATGCAACAGTCAAATGCCAAAGCGTATTTGGTCAATACAGGTTGGAATGGGACGGGCAAACGGATTTCTATAAAGGCCACGCGAGCGATAATCGACGCAATATTGGACGATAGTATTGATATTGCACCGTCCAAGCGCCTGCCAATATTTAATCTCAAGGTGCCCACAGAGCTAAATGGCTTAGCTAGCGAACTGCTTGATCCTCGCCGTACTTATGAAGACGAATCAGATTGGTATGAAAAGGCTGAAGACTTGGCAGGTCGTTTTATCGATAACTTTGAAAAATTTACAGACACAGAGCATGGAAAAATGCTTGTTACAGCAGGTCCTTCACTGGAAGTTATCTTGTAGAGCGCATCTAAAGCGTTGGTGTAGAAACCGGGCAGGAATTTTCTGCCCGGTTTCTACACAATTTATTTGCTTGTATTGACCTCAGTTGAGGCAACAAAGTCTGAACCTGGATCAACGACAAACTGGCCAGCCAGTGCTTCTCGTCCCAACAGCATAAGATGTGTCATGGTCGAGCGGTCGGTTAAGGTAAGCTCGATATCCCACTCTATGGCGTTCATCACTGCTTGCGTTTTGATAACATAGCGTCGTTCTCGCTCACCATTTGACGATTTTACCCATCGCCTCGCGTGGATTTCAGCCTTACAGCGAATGGTTTTGTCTATGTCATGAAAATCAGGATGAAACTCAAAGCTTAGATGCTTTTTGTCTTCATGCACTACAATATGATCAACATGTAAAGCTGAGGTTTGGGCGCCAGTATCGATACGCGTGTTTATGTTCGTAAGGCCTAGCACTGGCAAATCAATGCTCTCCACCGCTCCAACCAGGGTTTTATTGTCAATTTCTATGTTAGGTATCGATTGCGTTTCAGTTGTCATGCAAAACTCTTATTCTTCGTTAAAGTGTAATGAATTTTCTAGCGCATCATGGTTTCTATTCTGTCTTCTGCCGGCACTAAATTATCCTGCAGTTGTTCTATATGTTCGGCCACCTCGTCTGGCTCCTCAAAATTGGCAATGTGGTACATCGCATCCCCCTCCTGCACCAAAGGAATATTTTGCTTGCCTATAATAACCCCCGACTTTGGTGCCTTGAGCTTTTCGACAAAACTGCCCGTGGGTGAACAAATCTCTGCAAGATTCTCGCCTTTTCTCACAAAATCGCCCAATCGCTTCAGGTCGCGAACCGTACCGCTTGAGCTCGCTCGCACCCAACTGGAATGATTAGCAATAAATGGCTCTACCAATTTTGATTTTGAACGCTTTTTGCGCACCATTCCCAAGTGTGTAAGCACATTCATAATGCCTCGTACTCCAGCTCGTATCGATAGCTCATCAAAGCGCAAGGCTTGCCCTGCCTCATATAGCAATACTTTTGTGCCAAGTTCAGAGGCTGCTTCTCTTAAAGAGCCATCACGCAAGCTTGAATTCAGCAGAACGGGAACGCCAAATATACGTGCCATGTTTTGCGTTTCTTCGTCCGCAAGGTTTGCACGTACCTGTGGAAAATTAGAACGATGAATGGCCCCTGTGTGTAAATCAATGCCGTAGTCGCACTTGCTAACAATTTCATCCAAAAATAAATGCGCCAAACGCCCGGCAAGTGAGCCTTTTGGCGAGCCCGGGAAGCAACGATTAAGGTCTCTTCTATCTGGCATGTAGCGCGACTGATTCAACATACCATATACATTTACAATAGGAACTGCGATAACTGTTCCCATCGATAAACGAAAGGTTTTTTGCGCCAAAAGTCTGCGAATGATTTCAATGCCATTTAACTCATCACCATGAATTGCCGCACTGATAAACAAAGTAGGGCCACTTTTTTTCGCCCTAATAACCTCTACAGGCATCGATACCTCTGTATCGGTATACAAGCTTGCAACAGGCAACTGAAGCTTAACTCGACTTCCTGGCTTTATTTGCGTATCACCAATGGTGAGGATCTGACTCATTTCATCCTTTTCCTTTAGTACGCGTGTTGAATGGACGCATGTTCTTTTCAATAAACTGGAAAATAATTCCGGCGATATCTTTGCCGGTTGCGGTTTCTATGCCTTCAAGCCCGGGAGAAGAATTTACTTCCATAACCACTGGTCCTCGGTTACTGCGCAGCAAGTCAACGCCGCATACGTTCAGGCCCATCGCTTTAGCAGCTGCCACTGCGGTTGCCCGTTCTTGAGCTGAAATTTTTGTAATTTGCGCTGAACCGCCTCTATGCAGGTTTGAGCGAAACTCACCTTCCTGACCTTGACGTTTCATAGCGGCAACGACTTTTCCGCCAACAACCAAACAGCGAATATCTGCACCACCTGCTTCTTTAATAAATTCCTGCACCAAAATATTGGTATTAATTCCCATAAATGCCTCGATAACACTTTGCGCCGCTTTACCGGTTTCAGCAAGTACCACCCCTACTCCCTGTGTCCCTTCAAGCAATTTAATTACTAAGGGCGCACCGCCCACATTGCGAATGAGGTCTTTAATATTATCAGGACTGTGAGCAAAACCCGTTCGAGGCAAACCAATGCCTTTTCTGGATAAAAGCTGCATTGAGCGTAATTTATCGCGAGAGCGAGATATGGCCACCGATTCGTTAACGCTAAAGGCACCTGTCATCTCAAACTGGCGAACAACGGCTGTGCCGTAAAACGAAATCGATGCACCAATGCGGGGAATAATAGCATCATACTGCGGCAAAGCTTCGCCTTTAAAGCGAACCATTGGTTTTGCGCTAGTGATATCCATGTAGCAATGCAAGGTGTCGATAACGTCTACTTCGTGCCCACGCTGTTCGCCCGCTTCTTTAAGGCGACGCGTGGAATAAAGACGTTTATTACGTGACAAAATAGCAATTTTCATAATTGCGTCCTTTTACAAAATGTAATTTTAAGCGCTACCGTATCAGACGCTGGCTGTCTTCGCGACCTATGCAAGAATATTTGGACGAGCGGTATCATAAGTGGATGATTACCTATAAGTTAATTTGCCTGCTTTTTACTGTAAAATGCAAAGAAGATAAACAAATACTTTCATTCTAAGTTAAATTAATTTCAGCTATTATTGCGTTAAGGCATTATCTCTTCATGCGGCATATCGCTAGTTTCTAACCTTCAATAAAATAAAAGGCTTGTATGAAAGACGAGATTATTTCGTTCATTGACAAAATTCACGCTACCTTAAATTGGGTTCTGTTTACCTATGGTGACTATGAAGTTACGCTCGGTGAAATCCTGATTGTGCCAACTTATCTAATTGTTAGTATCCTGCTTATTCGCTGGATTGGACGATTTATTGGACGACGCTTAACGGCACAAAAAGTTGAGCCTGATGTCGTTCATTTGGTCAAGCGCATTTTTTACATCATCGCCTTAATCGCCGTATTTATCACAACGCTTGATTTGATCAATGTACCGCTTACCGCCTTTGCCTTTGTATCAGGTGCCATTGCGATTGGTGTGGGTTTTGGCGCGCAAAACATCATTAACAACTTTATTAGTGGTTGGATACTCATGTGGGAGCGTCCAATCAGAATTAATGATTTTTTAGAAATTGATAATGTTGCGCGAGGCAAAGTAGAAGCTATTAACACACGCTCTACCCGCATAAGACGAGTTGATGGCGTGCATATGCTTATTCCAAACAGTAAACTGCTTGAAAACACCGTCGTTAACTGGACACTTGTAGATAATTTAATTCGTACGTCAGTGCGTGTAGGCGTAGCTTACGGCTCTCCTGCTCGAAAAGTCTCGGAGTTAATTGAACAAGCGACCAAAGAAAACCCAGATATTATGAGCGACCCAGCCCCTTTGGTGATTTTTGACGATTTTGGCGACAATGCCTTGATGTTTGAGGTCTACTTTTGGGTTAATGCCACGGTAGAGCGAGATTTGCGTGTTATTCGCTCAAATGTGCGCTTTGCCATTGACAAGCTCTTTGCACAAAACAGTATTGTAATAGCCTTCCCTCAGCGAGACGTGCATTTAGATGGTTCTATTGTTATTAGACAAGAAGATAGAGCCAGCGGCCCTCACAATCTGCTTAACGACAATCAACAAAAGCATAGTGACGCAAGCGCATTGAAAGGTAAGCAAGATGAATAAGGCGCTTAATCAATATCAGTCCTTACTCTGGGCGCTTGAACTGAATGGTCAGGGCGGTATCAGCAACGATAAAGTCGAGCGCTTAAATCCTGATGCCATGACTTGGCTGCACCTTCATTGCGACGGCGAAGACGCAAGCGAACTTTTGTATTCTCTTGATGCGCCTGAGAAGGTTATAGAGGCATTACTTGCTAACGAGACACGCCCACGAACTCTTGCAGTTCAGCAAGGCTTAGTTATGTTTTTACGCGGTATAAACAAAAACGAGAACGCTGCCTTAGAGGATATGGTATCACTGAGAATGTGGTTACACGGGAATTTAATCATTACTGCGCGCAAACGCGACAAGGCGCTAATGTCTGCACTTAACGTAAAGCGATTTTTAGAGAGCGGAGAAGGTCCTCATACACCTCAATGGTTAGCGTGTAGCTTGGTAGAACAGATAACCTTTATCGTCAGCGAAACCGTTGACAGTATTGAAGAGATAATTGAACATTTTGAAGCAGGCATCACCGATTATCAACGCTCAATAGACCGTCAGCACTTAGGACTCGTTCGTCGACAAGCGAGTGCTATACGCCGATATTTAGCCCCACAGCGAGAGGCTCTGGAACAATTTGCCCGAAGCCAGGGATTGTTAAACGAAGCACAGTCACACGATGTGCGAGAGCATAGTGATAGAATAACGCGTTACGTTGAAGATTTGGATTTAGTAAGAGAGCGTGCTTTATTGTTGCAAGAAGAAATCAGAAGCCAAATTGCTGAAGCCCAAAACATGCGCATGTACGTACTATCTTTGGTAACGGCAATATTTTTGCCATTGTCGTTTTTGACCGGCGTGTTTGGTATGAATGTCGCTGGTTTGCCAGGTACACAAAGTCCCAGCGCATTTTTGTATCTGACAGGCACGATGGGCATTATTGCCTTGTTAATATTTGCTTTTATGCTGTGGCGCAAATGGTTGTAGCTTTAACATTTAGGAGCGTTTGTGTCTGAACAAATTCCCGACCTCATTGATGAGATAGTATCTGCACCAGATTTACAGCGTGTAGAAGAAATTACCAACGTCATCATCTCCCAAGATGAAGACGACATCGCCCATTTACTCGAATCTTTCCATATGAGCAGCGCTTAACGGTTTGGCGTGATATCCCGCGTCAGAAAAAACTCGATGTTTTGGTGGAGATGCGCGGTGATGCGCGTGAAACCTTAATAAATGATATCGACGCACAAGAATGGGATGCATTGTTCGCCGATGTTGACGCTGAGCAGTTACTCGAATTAGCCGACACCCTTCCAAGTAAACTGGTTGATCGCGCAATTACTGCGATGGACAAGCAGCAGCGTCAGTATTTTAAAGATGCAAGTCAGTACTCTGATAATCAAATTGGTCATTGGCTAAGCCATGAATTATTAGTGCTTCCTTTAAATGCCAAGGTAAGAGATGCCTTAAGACTAATCAGACGCGAAGTCCCAGATTATGCAGACACGATATTTTTGTTAAATCGAGCCGGACAGTTTTCAGAAGCAGTCAGACTAACCAAAATATTCGGTGCCCCTGAGCATTTGCCACTGGTTGATTTGTCTGAGGATGATATTGACGTTATCAAGGCCGATGACGACTGTACAGCCGCTGCTCGCAGGGTACAAAAGTCTGGCTTTGCTTCACTACCGGTGATTGACGACGGCAGACAGTTATTGGGTCGCGTGGATATGCTCATCGCCAGCGAACTGGTGAATGAATATTATGAGCGACAAGTCATGGCAAGCGCTGGTATGGACGAGGAAGAAGATTTATTCTCGCCGGTTCGAAAAAGTGCGAAGAATCGAGCAGTATGGCTTGGTATTAATTTGATCACCGCATTTTTGGCATCATGGTTTATCGGTCTTTTTGAAGCCACCTTGCAGCAGGTTGTTGCGTTAGCGGTATTGATGCCAGTGGTTGCTAGCATGGGAGGCATCGCAGGCAGTCAAACCTTAACGCTTATAGTGCGTGGCCTTGCGCTTAAACAAGTCACTAGTGCTAACCGAAAAGCCTTGCTTCAAAAAGAACTGCGTGTTGGCGGACTCAATGGTGCCGTTTGGGCTGTTGTTATCGGAATTGTGGCCTATTTCTGGTTTTCAAACCCGATGCTAGGCGTTGTGATTGCGCTTGCTATATTATTTAATATTGTCGCGGCAGCAATTGCAGGCGTTACCTTGCCTGTGATTTTACATAAGCTCAAAATTGATCCTGCGTTGGCTGGCTCCGTTATTTTAACAACCGTCACCGACATTGTTGGCTTTGTGGCCTTTTTGGGATTAGGAACACTATTCTTACTTTAACGATATACACATATGCTTCCTAAAAAATCGAAGGACAGCGATTTAAATGCCTATCTTCGAAGTGAAGAGTGGATCAACTCTCTCACTCATGCGTTAGGTGCACTGTTAGGTGTTGCAGGCCTGATTTTACTCTTACTTGCATCAAACGACGTCGTCGCCAGCCTTACTGCTGTTGTGTATGGACTAAGTTTGGTTGCCATGTTCACTGCTTCAGCGCTTTACCACATCTCTATCGATGAAAAGAAACGGCGATTTTTGCGCAAAGTCGACCATATTTCGATTTATCTGCTGATTGCAGGTTCATATACACCATTTTTGGTACTAGCGGTTAAAGGATTCTGGGGCTGGCTTGGGCTTGGCGTGATATGGTCGGTCGCAATCGCCGGTATTACTTTTAAACTGTTATTTGGCTACAAGTATCCTAAGATTAGCGTTTATACCTATGCGATTATGGGGTGGTTAGCGTTATTTTTGATATATCCAATATATCAGGCGCTTGATTTAACTGGTTTTATTTTATTACTGGCTGGAGGCTTGAGTTACAGCGCAGGAATACCTCTTTATATGCTAAAAAGCCGCCATTATTCACACGCGCTGTGGCATCTTTGTGTAGTGGCAGGCGCCGCCTGCCACTTCTTCGCTATTTATGTTTACGTTTATTGAACAGCACTTTTTAAAGCCTGCCCCTGATTTGGAAAGTCAGCTAAAGTGCTGGCTACTGCCAAATTGACAAATTCCTCTTTTCCGGCTTTTTCTTCACTAGATAAGTTTTTTGATGAGACACCATGCCAAACAGGCTGTTTGCGCGCATTATCAAATACATCAATCGCTAAACTACCTTCGTTATAAATGCGAGTAGATTCCTGATAAAGTGGCATGTTTAAGCCCCAGTATTGGCCGCCCCATCGCCATCCATTTGTTACCATAAATGTTGGCTCCTGCATGACACGCATTTTTTCGCGAGAACCTACTGTAAAGGATAAGGCAATATCCGCTTGGTCTAAAGACTCTACAAATGTGTAGCCTTTGGTCTCCATCGTCGCTTTCACCGCATCAATGATTCGATTTTGCACCAAGGGGCTGATGATAGCATCGCTTTGCATTTTAAGTGGTTCATCGCTTGTCCAGGTAAAGGTGCGATACTGGGTAAAATCCTGTTCAGGATCATAATCTGTATAGACTCTTGGACCGCTGGCACAAGCCGTCAAAATAATAGCTGCCACAGCGCATATTAGTAAACGTACAGTTTGCATTCTAAGTTCCTTACACTCTAAATAGGTATTGATTGCGAGCTTATTTGCTTTTTTAGGTTCCATTATCTTATGTAAATATAAGAGTTTTAACCAGTTAATAAGTTCGAAAGAAATAAGAAGTTAGCGAAAATCTGTATATATTGCTTAATCTGTCGAATACAGGCGATGTTAAAAATATTTGACATAACATTAAAACACAGCTATTTTGAATGTTAAGTATTTTTAACATCAAACATTTGCAACGGGCAGTAATTAGTGCTGTGTTGTTTTTTAAGTGTAGGAGAGCTTATGTCATTTAAAGAAAAATCTGCGTGGGTGATGCTTATATCACTTCTTGTGACCGGAATTTTGTTTTCACGTGCGGTGCTAACAAATATAGAGATGGGTAGCATAATTGCGCCATCGGTTCCTTTATTTATTGGCTTTACAATCGTATTAACGCTTTTATCTATTGTTGGCCATATCGTTATTGCAGCGCTGAGCCCAAAGGATGCAAATGGAAAAACAGATGAAAGAGAAAGTCGGGTGATAGAAAAGGCAGGAAATACATCTGGCGTCATTTTTGACGTCGGTGTGGTTGCCGCTTTACTGCTCTATTTGCTTATCGGTAACGGCGACGCATTATTTTATCTTGTTTTTTCGAGCCTGCTGCTTGCATCGATTGCAGAGTATGCCATACAAATTTACCTTTTCAGAAGGCCAATGTTTTAGAGCGTGTATATCTTATGTCTAAGCAATTTCCTATTGCGAATCAGGTCCGCGCCTTGCGAGAAGCAAATGGACAGATTTCGCAATCAGAATTAGGTGATGCGGTTGGCGTAACCCGCCAAACTATTGCGGCCATTGAACAGCGACGGTATTCGCCATCTCTTGAGGTGGCGTTTAAAATTGCGAAGCATTTCAACGTAGGTATTGAAAATGTGTTTTATTGGGATGAGTAGAAAAGCACAGCGAGGCTGCTTATCTAATAGAACATCGCAAAGCTTCTTAAATCAGCCTATGTTTTTTATACTCGCTTGGTAACAAACCGACGCTTGATTTAAATGCGCGATTAAAGGTTACTAACGATGAAAAACCACTCTCCAGACTTATCACCAGCATGCTCCAAGCTTTGGTATTATCTGAGCTTAGTAAATGTTTTGCATGTTCTATACGATGGTAGTTAATAAAGGCATTAAAATTTTGCGATTTGAAATGATGCCTGATGGCGCGGCTTACTTTGTATTCAGGCTCATTAATGGCCTGCGCAATATCAATGATTTTTAGATTCGGCTTTAAAAAGATCTGCTCATCTGAAATCAGTTTTTCAATCGCAATAATAGTGCTGGGTTCAATCGAATGAAAACTCATACTACTAATCGGGTTCAAAGACTGACGTTCAGTACCTTCATGTAAATTTTCCTCTGGTTTAGTACGAGATTGATGAGCCTGAAGCATCAGAATAATTTGAATACTCAGCATAATTGCAAATGCTGAACACGCCATCAAATAAGGCATGATAAGTTCAAGTTTTACACTATTTTGAACCATGGCTGGATACACCATACACGCCGACAATCCAAAAATAAATGCACCTGCAAAAACTAATCGCTGGAGTTTTTCCTGCTTTGACTTGCATGAAAACTGCCTTAACGCTTCCCAAAAGGTCAAGGCTAGCACCGTAGATGACAAAAGATTGAGCACTTCGCTCAACCCGCCCTTAAGTGGTGTGAGGTATGGCGCGTGAATATCAATTCCAGCCAAAAAAGCATTCGTTTGGTTAAGCATTATCATTATTGCGATAACGCCCGCAACCGCAATATGTTCAATGGCAATTGCATTCCTGTCGCGAAATAATGAACGGGAGATGAGCCATACCATATTACAAGTGGCGCAAGCGCCAAGACCTATAAGATGCTGATAAGCGCCTAATGCTGGAGCGCTGAGGTTTTGTAAAGAAACCATCACCATTGAACCGCAAAATATAGCGAATAAATAATGCTTTGTTTCTTTATTTTTTTGAACTGCCTGCAAAAGCATCAGGGAACAGCTTGCGATAAGAAGAAATAGATTTGGCCAGTCCATTTTTTTCTCGATGGTATTTATTTTGATATTATCTGAGTCTATTGAGTTAAATGACGGGTCGCAAATTACGTTTGTAAGGAAATATGTAAAATTGGTGGTAGTAAAAAGTAAGCCATTTCGCATTTTTATATAGTCGAATTCGAAATTTGAAAAGAATTACGTAATAAACGGCCTACTATCTGATGCATGTAATCAGAAACATCAGGTAAGTATGTCAGCTCAATTTTCAACCACTCCTTCGCTTTCGGAAAAGACGCTCATTATTGGCACTCGCCTTTGGCTGTCGTGTTTAATTCTGGCACAAATAATCTTTATTACCTATCTCATGCTAGGTTATGGACTTGCCTCCATTGAAAACCGAATTGAAGACTGGAACAAATTTAACAATACGGCCTACGTGTCAAACGATACTCTTGGCAATTTCTTTTATGGGCTACATGTACTCTTGGCGATTGTGATGATTGCGGGAGGAAGCTTGCAGCTAATTCCTTCTATTCGCAATCGTTTCATCAGTTTTCATCGCCTTAATGGAAGATTGTATCTTAGTTTGGCATGCGTGATATCAATTGCCGGCATGTACTTGATTCTGGTTCGAGGAACGGTCGGTGACCTTTTTCTTCACAGCATGACATTTTTTAGTGGGCTTGTTGTTTTAAGCAGTAGTTTTTTCGCCATTAAAGCTATCCGCGGGAAAGATATCAAGCGCCATCAAACATGGGCAATCCGATTATTTTTAGCTGCAAATGGTGTACTGTTTTTTCGCCTATTCATATTTGGCTGGTTTCTACTATTCGGTCCTTTAGGGGTAAATACCAGCGATTTTACCGGACCTACTGTATACGCCGTGAGTATCTGCTCTTATGTGCTTCCGCTACTGATATTTGAATGGTATCGATATGCAATCCGCAATAATTCCAGAAAATCGAAAGTGTCTCTAGGTTTGGTGTTGTCGCTTATTTCACTGATATTCTTAACCGGGCTTATTGGCATAACCATGGGAAATTGGTACCCAAGTTTGTTTGAAGAGTGAATTGGGCTCATTTCAGATTTATCCTGCAATCTAAATGAGGCATGTTTATAACATTAAAAACTTGCCTACCAATGCATAATTGCTTATGATGCAACAAGGAGGTTTTATAATGAGTATTGCTCAAACCGTTCAAAAAAGCATTGAAACAATCCCTGCTGGCACGCTGTTTAGCTACCAGGAGTTGCCAAGTTATGCTCGTTCGCCTAATGCAGTAATAAAAGCTGTAAAACGAATGGTTGATGATAAACGTGTTAAGCGTCTATCAAAAGGCAAATTTTATGTACCAAAAAAAGGGTTACTTGGTACACGCAAACCTTCTGATCAGGAGCTTGTTCGCTCTGTGCTGTACAAAGGTGGTAAATTACGCGGTTACATCACAGGTTTATCGCTGTTCAATCAACTTGGCCTAACGACGCAGATGCCTCGTACTATTACGGTCGCAGTAAATGGAGCGCGTCAAAGAAAAGATTTTGGTACTATCAGTATCAAAACTCAGTCAACGCGCGTGCCCATTGAGCAAAAAGAAGTTATTTTGTTGCAATATTTAGATGTACTAAAAGACATCAAATCCATACCCGACGCTGATGTCGATTTCTCTCTTGTAATCATGCGTAAAAAGGTCTCTGAATTAAGCAAGGCACAACAATCTCGGCTGGTTGCTTTAGCAGAGGAGTTTTATAGCCCACAAACCAAGGCTTTGGTTGGTTTGTTGTATTCCAACTTGCGGCTACCCTTATCAAAAACATTGGCTTGTTCTCTTAACCCAACAACAAGCTATAATCTGAATCTTGACGAAAAGAACTGGCCTGAAGCTAAGGATTGGAATATACGCTAATGCGATTACACGAAGACAAGGACGCTTTCTCTGAATTAATTGAAAAAACCGCTGAGTACATTGGATTGCCTCAAGTTTACATTGAAAAAGACTATTGGGTAACAAAATCACTCAAACAACTATCCCAATCTAACTACGTAGAAGATGTCGTATTCAAAGGCGGCACGTCTTTATCAAAAGCCTATCAGCTCGTTGAACGATTCTCAGAAGACATTGATCTCGCTATCTTTGCTGCTAACAAAACAGATGCAGCTCGCAAGAAATTGTTAAAATCAGCAGAGGCGACTGTAAGTGCAGGTTTGGTTGCTGTAATAGATGATCCTCGCATTTCGAAAGGCTCTACATATCGTAAAACAGTTTACCAATATCCACGCCATGTAGATGGCACTCAATTTGGACAAGCTTCACCCGAGTTACTCATTGAAGTCAACGCGTTCACGCACCCTGAACCCTGTGAGCTTAAAAGTATTGAAACCATTATTGCCCAAACACTTCCCAGCCTGAACGGTACAGAACTTATCAGCAACTTTGACTTAGAAAGCTTTCAAATCAAAGTGTTGTCCGTCAAGCGAACGCTGGTAGAAAAAATGCTCGGTGTCATAAAAGATAGTTATTGTGATGATCCTGTTGCCCAGCTATCAAAGCGTATCCGACATCTCTATGATATTTGTCTCATTCTTCAACAGACCGAAAACGCTGTATTTGTTGAAAGCGATGAATTTTTAACGTTGTGCAAAATCTGTATTGATGAAGAATCGTCAGGTAACTTTTTTAGCGCAAAATGTTTTAATAATTCATTAGCAGACGCACCATTGTTTAACCAATTTTCTGACTGGCATGAAAGGCTACTCACAACGTATAACGGTGTATTTGCCGACCTTGTGTATGGGGAGCGTCCCGATATTGAGGAGATAGCAAATTCGTTAAAATTCCTTCAATTCCATTTACAAAGGCTCGGTTAGTGTCCATTTGGCGCTCTAGGAATAAATGATGGAATAACAGAAGGCTTTCACAATAAAATGGAAATGATATCGAGAAGAGCGTATGGTTTCAGAAACTTTGAAAATTATCGTATAAGAGTGATGACCCATTGTGCTTGGAATGGGATTATTAATATAACAAGATGAACGCTGATCCCCCGTTTATGGGGTAGAGCCCATTATTTTTAGAGGGG
>NZ_RAHT01000009.1 GCF_004798935.1 Ningiella ruwaisensis
GACTCCACTACACAAAAAACGCCTGTTAAAAAGGCGTTAGCCGCTACAGAGTGAATTATGGATAATTGCACTAAATCACGTAGAAGTTTGATCGAGTGGGGAGCATTAGAGAGTCTTGCTCCCATGCTACTCATGGGTTCGGATGGATTTCCAAATGACGGTACTGAGCAAGGCCAGCAAGCGGTTGAACATTTACAGTCGTGTAAGAAATGTCAGTATTGGGCAAAAGACTTTACAACAACAGATAACTTGGAAAGGATGGAAAGGCTGAGCCAGTATTGTTGCCCACAAATGTTTGTTGCTGTCGAAGAATCGAATCAAGCAGGTATCCATTTGCAATTTCGGCAATTTCGAGACGAATACTTGTGGATGATTGAGCAAAAAGACAGAGAGTTCGGTTTCGAGTTTTTTTCTTTCTGCCCATGGTGTGGTAATAAACTACCAGAAAACCCTTTTATCGATGATTGTTTGGGGCGCGGCTAACAAACGGATTAACCACTCGCTGCGCTCGCTGGCGACAAAAACACTTAGGCTCCCTGCGCTTCGCTTGGTATTGTAGCCTACGTGTTTTTGCCCGTTATGCGGGTGTTAGCTTTCTAAGGAGTAGAAATTGAGTCCAACAGTTTTCAGGGAAGATGGTTATCGGTTCTTCTTTTTCTCACGTGAGGAGTCTCGTATGCATGTTCATGTTTTATCTGGTGACGGCGAAGCAAAATATTGGTTAGAGCCAGAAATAGCGTTAGCAAAATCTTTCGGTTATTCTAGTAAACAACTATCTCGAATCGAGCAATTGGTCAGGGGGCATCAAGATGAGCTCATCAGCGCTTGGCAACGACACTTTAAAGACTGAAGTTACAAACGTATCACCTTTTGGCATATGGCTTCTTACATCATCGAATAAAGAATATTTTTTGTCATTCGAAGATTATCCTTGGTTTAAATCCAAGCCAATTGAGCAGATTTTTAATATTGAAGAGTTTGCGCCAGGTCATTTTCATTGGCCTGATTTGGACGTGGATTTAAGCGAGCAAATACTCGAAAATCCAGACAAGTATCCTTTAAAGGCGAAAGCTAACAAGTGATTGAACAGAGATGTTTAGCCAATGTCATGTCGCTTGCATCCGCAATCGTCGTGCCATTAGCAAGCCACTCGTTAATCGAGTGTTAGTTGTCGAAAAAATTATGGAGACAGTTTTGAATTACATAAAAGGATCTATTCCCATTGTAGCAATTTTATTTGTTACGGCATGTGCTTCCAGCGATATTGTCAAGATTGGCGATACGTTTAAAGTGTTCAAGGAGGGAGGTACTCCGGTACTTGGGCAAGAATATAGATTAAGTAGACTCAAAGCCGAGGCTCTCAAGGAAGCTCAGGAAAAATGTAGCGAAAATAATGCAAGTTTAGTAATTCAAGACGAGATCGAGACTGAAATGACAATAGGCGTGTTCGCAAGATACGAGCTAACTTTTATATGCGAGCGATTAGATAACAATAATTAGTAGTTGGATTTTAGTCTTTTTGAGTATTGTGGAGTGACAACTAACAAAGCCATCAAGCCAGTCACTGTCGTTCCTTCGGATGCGCAATCATTCATGCAATTTGCATTTAGCTGCGCTAAATTATCGCAAATTCCATGAATAATTACGCACCGCTTATGGCGGTGTTATATCGCATGTTGAAAAAGGATACATAAAATGAAATTTTGGATTGTCAGTGCTTTTCTTTTTATAACTTCAGGTTGCGCATCTACTCCAACCTTTCAATCTAAAGATAATCTAACGGCATATCAGTCAAATCAAGCCATAAACCTCAGCGATGATGTTGTTTACAAAGTAAAAAAGGGTATGGTCACTTGGTTTTTTGGAGTACAACAGGGTACTTATATTCCTAAATACCAAGATGATACTGGTTACTATTATGAAGGCTCTGGCCACTCAGCATGCATGGGAACACAAGGCAAAACTGGCGGTTGTACTGACAAATTAATTGGAGGCATTTGGCGTTCAAAAACGGCTCCAAATGATTTCCGAATGTATTATTTAGACGGTTCGTCTGAAAATGAAAGCCCCAATATTCAAGGCTATGCATTAACACTTAACAAATATGTTATTGAAACCAAATCAGAAGAATTTTCGACAAAGATCGGTGGTAGTTTTTAAGTTGCGATATAACAAAACGCTCAAGTCGCAACCCGCTGCGCGGGCTGCTGGGACAAATACACAATGCGGCTTCGCAATTATCGCATTGTGCATTTGCCCCTTAGCTTAGTGTTAGAGCCACAGACAGGAACGTGATGAAAACCTTAGATATGGAAGCAATAAATACGACGATACTTTTTTTCTTTATTATTTCATGTTTCCTAATGTTTATAAGTGGTGGCAAATTTCATGAAGAAACTACCGCATATTATAAACTTTGGGCTGAAAGTATGTCACCGTTGTCATTCAACCTATTGGGGAGTTTTTCGCTCCTTTCAGGAAGTGTTTTTTATTGGGCAAATCCGGATTATTGTACAAACAATGGAAAAAGTTTTCGGTTATTGTATGTACATCCTTTAAATGCAACTTTTACAACAGGAGCGGCAGGGGCTGCTACTTTGTTTTCAATGTGTTTAGGATTTATGATCTACCATGATAGATATGATTATGCTTTAGTAGTTTTTGCTGTCGCTTTTCATATTTTGCTTATTCTCTGGGGCTTAGCTAAATTAGATGGGATACTTAAATCAGAAAATGTATCATCGCAACATAAGAAGATACTAGGCTTCGGTCTCTTCCATTTAGTGATAATAGTATCGTTATTTTACGTTGTTAAATACAGCGTAGCGTGGCTCTAACAAGTGTTTCATGTTCGCAAGCAAGCTTGCCGGATTCACTTCGTTCACCGCATAAACAAGCGTTAGGGTCACTAAAGTAGTCTTTTAAAGAGGTAATTTGAACGGATTGACATATATGTATTGAATATGCATACTAAAAGTCATGGAAATTCAATATGACCCGTTAAAAGCTGAAATAAATGAAAGGAAGCATGGTGTTTCGTTCGAAGAAGCAGCAAGCGTTCTCTTTGATCCTATGGGACTGAGTTTTGAGGACGGCGATTCTGAAAATGAGCATAGGTGGGTTCTTCTAGGGATGAGTAGCAAAGATAGACTGCTCGTGGTCGTTTATACACTTCGAGAAGATGAAATTATTCGTTTGATTTCAGCTCGAAAAGCTACACGTAAAGAGGTGAAACAATATGCGTAAAGAATACGATTTTTCAAATTCTAAAAGAGCTAAAGATGTTCCGCACTTATCAAAGCTTCAAAATGATGGCAAAACGCGAATCACGATAATGCTTGATAATGATGTGCTAACCGCTTTTAAGGAAAGGGCACAAGCCGAGGGGATCGGTTATCAAACTTTAATTAACGCGGCGCTAAGAGAAGCATGTAAGTCGAAGCCAGTTGATGAAGAATCTTTAAGACGAATTATCCGTGAAGAGTTAAAGGCTTCGTAAGTGAGAGCGGACCCTAACAAAAGCATGAAGACGGATTTGTCAGAAAAGCGCTGGCAAACCGCTTATGCTAAGTGTTATATGCCTTTGAAAATCTCAGCTTTTATAGTTTTTATCTCGCTCACTTCTTTTCAAGCTGTGGCAGGTGGCAGTACCTTTCGGGTAAAAATCGAAAACCTCTTACATGACACTTTTAAGTTTCGTTTCATTGCGAGGGTGATTGACAATTTTAACTATGACAACTCAGGTTGTGAGATTATCGATGTTTCCGGATATTATGATGCAGACAAATGGAAAAATCGCAATGCACTTATCAATCAAAAAATCCACTCAGAATCCTTATTAGTTCTAGAGGCCGCTTTTGAAAACGATAGTGAAATAAACCTTGGTTATATCGGAAACGGGTTTTTTAACGTTGGCGATTGCAAATATGTTAGCAAAGGTCTTTTTCACGATGAACAAGGTGTTTATTCAATTTATGTCAGCATATAACAAATCAATTAATTCGCTGCGCTGGGATGCCACTGCGTGTCACCCATTATTGAAGCGTTATACGTCAGGTGACTAATATGGATATGGTAACTACCTTCAACAAGTTAATGCGTGGTTTTGTTCCGGATGATATTTCATCCGATTGGTTAATCAAAAATCCAGAAGGCACTTTGCGGAATGGCTCAAGTTATTGCAGTTACAAACTAAAAAAAATAAATGGTAAGCAGTTATTAGGTGCTTATGGCGAAAGTCGATTCACAAATTCACGGTTTTATGAGATAGCTGAAACCGGTGAGATTGAATATGAATGGTTTCTGCAAGAAATGTGTATCGCTAATGACCCAGAATCAGAAGAAGAAATGGTCAAGCATAATAAAGATGGTTTCGATAGAATCGAAGCGTTTGGTATCAGTGAAAACGTATAACAAATACATGAAGACGGATTTGGCACAAAAGCGGTGCCAAACCGCTTATCATAAGTGTTAGGCATCATGAGGAATATGGGACAATGGAAGTTGATTTAAATACAAGAATTCAAAGACTTGAAACGGCTAACCGAGTTCTTTTTATTGCGTTAGTTGTTCTTTTTTTATTCGTTGTTTACATTTTATTATCCAGTTTAAAAAAACCTAATCAAAGCACCGTAGAGGTAAGTGAACTAGTCGTACTAGACTCAAACGGTATAGTGCGCGCCCGTTTATCTGGGGATATGCCAAACGCTATGATCAATGGCAAAGAAATTGAAAGAGGAAATGCTGCCGCTGGATTAATGCTATATGATCAAGACGGTCAAGAACGAGGGGGCTATCTTACATTTAGTAACGACAGCATTGCACTCACTTTGGATTCAAAAGAAAAACAAACTGCGCTTTTCGTTTCAGGTGGAGATGGAGGAAGTGCACTACATTTATGGGACGACAATTCTGCAATAGAGTTACGGTCAGATTCTAATGGCTCAAGGTTAACATCATCTAAGCTAGGAACGGTAGTTGCGCAACTACCCGAAATTTTGGCGTTGAGCGGATCTTCCTGTGCAGAATATCGTAGTCACACAGTTAACTATCCTGCCGAGGAAGTATTTCAAAGTTGTAGAAAACGTTTCAACGAAGAGGCTTGCAAAAAGTGTTTCGAAGGTCTAATCGAGTGATGCCTAACAAATGCTTCAAGCGGACAAAAATAAAAAGCAATTTTCGCCGCTTAAGCGGGTGTTATGTGCAAGGAGGCTCCATTGGCATGGATTGAATATTTAAAAGCAGAAGATGTAATGTTGCACGCTACTCCAGTACAAATATTGGATTGGAGTGATGAATATACTATCGATGACGCTGCACACCTGATGTTGAATGATAGTCCAAGGTATTTTGCTGCTTTAAAAGATGAAGATAAATTAAAATTGATAAAGGGAACGATTTATACAAGGTCTGCTGATAATCGCCCTCCTAAATCATATTGGACTTCAGTAAAAAGTGAATTTCATCTGTTCTTTTGTACTGATGATAAACGCTACGACAAACTACGAAAGCAGTTAGACGAAGCAGTAACTCCGACCTCTACAGCAATCATTAGCATTATATCTGCTTTTATAGGTGATATGGTTGGCGTAGAGGCAGGAGTAATAGTCGGGCTTATTGCTGTATGTTTATACGGTGTGCTAAAAGTTGGCAAGGAGGCATATTGTGCAATTGCACATAACAAATGATTCAAACGGACATAAAACAAGAGAGGTTTTACGCCGCTTAATCAGGCGTTAGCTGCCAAATGGAACAGCCATGCGATTAGAGCAATCATTAGAAATCACTCTGAATTCGATAGATAATTTACCTTGGGATCATCAGGTTTTTATTACTGACTTTAGTCTTTCGAACATGGGGCAATTAGTATTGGTAATAGATGATGATGAGGAAGCAGAAAGGGATTTAAATGATGATCCGGTTTTCGCTACGTCAAGAGGTTTTAGAAGTTTTTTAAGCGTAAAGCAATTACAGGAAATAAAGGAAAATTTGGTAAATAGTGAATACGATTTTTCAGTTGAGAAATTTGTTGAAGCTATTTTGTATTATCACAAATACGATGCATTTATTAGGCAATGGCAGCTAACAAAGGTTTAAAGCCACTCGCTGTCGCGCATTTGGATAAAACTGCGTTTTGCTTCGCAAAAATTATCGCAGTTTTATCCAAATAAACTAAGCCGCTTAAACGAGCGTTATTCGCCATTAGACATTGCTTGACAATGTACGGCATTGCCGTATTATTGGGCCATGATCTTTATAGAAACAAGCCTATTTACAAAACTGCTACCAGATTATTTATCAGATGATGAATATCGTGGATTGCAGTCTTACCTTCTTCAAAAACCAGACGCTGGCGATATTATTAAAGGCTCAGGTGGTGTCAGAAAGGTAAGGTGGGCTTCTTTGGGAAAAGGCAAAAGTGGTGGTGTGCGCGCTATTTATTTTTGGAAGAAAGCTGAACATGAGATATGGATGCTCACTATGTACAGTAAATCGGAGCGAGCTACTATCGCAGGTCATGTGTTGAAACAAATAGCAGAGGCAATCGACAATGAGTAATAGAGATATAGGTGCCGAAATTCTTGCAGGTATAAATGAGATCAAGGAATATAAAAAGGGAAAGGTTTCTCTACGCAATAACGAATTAAGTGAGCCATCAGCGCCACAAGTTATTCGCTCTAAATTGAAAATGTCTCAGGTTATGTTTGCAGGTTTACTCGGTGTAAGCACAAGAACGCTACAGGATTGGGAACAGGGACGAAGAAACCCTCAAGGACCGGCAGTTGCATTACTAAGGATAGCCGAACAACATCCTGAAGTTTTTAGCGAGCTGAGATAAGCGGAGTGGCGAATAACAAATGCATTAAGACGGATTTTGTGGAAAAGCGCCACAAAACTGCTTATGCAAAGTGTTAGGCAATATTTGCATGAAAGGCCTTATCAGAGCACTACGAATAGAAGAACTGGATTTCGTTAGTAACCTTGCTTTGCGTTCAAAAGGATATTGGGGCTACTCTCAGGATTTTCTGGACGCATGCAAAGAGGAGCTTTCAATTTCCCCTGGCGAATTTCATAATTCGAAATTTCAATTTCGTGTCATGGAATACGAAAACAGAATTATTGGTTATTACGCAGTCTGCCACTTGGATTCAAACACCTACGAATTGGATGCGCTTTTTGTAGAGCCAGTATTCATTGGCAAGGGAGTTGGAAATCAATTAATAGATCACGCCAAGTCTTTGGTTACTCAACGTGGAGGCACAAAAATAATCCTACAAGCAGAACCCAATGCAGAGCCTTTTTATCTTAAGGCTG
Organism: Ningiella ruwaisensis; assembly: GCF_004798935.1. GTDB lineage: Bacteria > Pseudomonadota > Gammaproteobacteria > Enterobacterales > Alteromonadaceae > Glaciecola > Glaciecola ruwaisensis. Next base: position 7,315 of record NZ_RAHT01000009.1, read on the forward strand.
GCGCAAATATTGTTGGCAAAAAAGAGTCTCAAAGTATTAGAGGGCGCTATCTCTCTTTGTTAGAAATCGATTTAGGTGTAAAACATGTTGCCTAACAAGGCGCCTCACTCGTTCCCTTCGGTCACTGGGACAATAACACTGCGGTGCTTACGCACTTTACCGCAGTGTCATTGCTTGTTAGCTTAGCGTTAGTTTCACGGAGGATAGATGAAGAAATCATCATTTTTTTACCTTCTAGCAAGCGGTCTTTTCTTGATTACTCCGCTATATATTTTTAAAGGGGCTATCGCTTGTGAGATAGCCGAGCCTTTAGGATATGAAGAAATACGTCAAAACATTTTCGTTGCAAGGGGCAGCATAAAGACTTCGGAGTCTATAGACTTTATTGTACAAGGGGCGAAGAGAGTCAATGATACTTTTGGACCCACAATAGCTTCGCCGATGATAATAGTTGCCGATGCCGTGGATGAATCTAAAAAGTTTTTCGCTTCTGATACAGCTACATCACATGTTAGCCCATTTGGTACTTGCATTGTTCTAGGATCGAATGGTCAGAACGTAGATGTCATGGCGCATGAATTTGTTCATGCTGAAATATACGCAAGATTGGGTTGGATGACTTGGGTTTTAGACATGCCGAGATGGTTTGAAGAGGGGGTTTCGTTACTTGTTGATTTGAGGGATCCTTTTTTACCTCAGAATATAAGTCTTGAAGATATAGAAATCGAAGCTGTTAAAAGCATCTTTTATGGGCATCATTTTTACACTGATAATGCATTTCAGAATTATCAAGCAGCAAGATTAGCAGTTGAATCAGTTGATAAAAGTGAGTTCTATGCAAACCTTGAGAGGATGAAACAAGGGCATAGTTTTGATGAAGTATTTGGAATGTGAAACTACCAAAGTATTGAACACGGACGTAGCAATCTTGTCACCTTTTTTGCAAGAAGCCACAAAACAGCCCCCAAAATCACTCTGCCGGTTAATACGGAGTTATGCGCAAAGATTCAGAAGATTTTTTTCACACCGCGATAAAAATTTTCATGCGATCCAAGCGCGATCAGCTCTAGCACCACAGTTCCATTTTCATGGCTATATCCGAGCAGTGTCAGTTGCTTGACCATTTTAAACTTGTGTACGCGTAGAAACGACAAATCTCCCTTCTTTTGCTCTCCAAGCAACGGATCTTCCATGATTGCTTTTACTGCTTTGTCTAAATCGGATTTTTGATTTTTATGCAGTTTTTTAACTGCTCTTTTAAAATTTTGCGTTTGTAAAACGGTAGTAATTTTAGCCAAAGCTGTACGGCTCCAACTTACCCGCTTCTTTCTCGGCTTTAGAGATAATTATCTGTTTCACAAATTCATAGGGTAGGTCTGGGTTATCTTCCATCATCTCACCTATCTTAGCCCAATGTTCAATCTGCTTAGGTGTTGTGCGATTAAATGCTTTTCCCATGATAGTGGCTTTTTCTACCAATTCTTGATCTAGCCTTATGCTTGCGGTTGCCATGGTATATCTCCAACAAATTTAAGTTTATTGTAGCAAGATGCATCAGGTGTGGCAATTTGCGCACAACAAAACGTTGAACAGAAATTGTCAGCTCATGTCATGCCACTTGCATCTGCAAGAGCCACGCTATAATCTGATAACTCGTTAACTTTGTGTTACCCCTTAGAAGTGAGCTATTGATTAAGCTCTAAATAAAGAGCTATATTTGGCTCTATATTTATTGGAGGGTAAAACCATGCGACAAGTTTTAGCTGATTGTTCAGCAAGCATATCTGAATTAAAGAAAAATCCTTCTGCACTGCTAAATGAAGCTGATGGTGCAACAATTGCGATACTAAATCACAACAGACCTGCAGCCTATCTGGTTCCGGCAGATACTTATGAGCAATTGATGGATTTGTTAGATGACTACGAACTATCAAAAATCGTAGAGAACCGCCGCTCCGAAATTGATAATGCAATAGAAGTTAAATTGGATGACTTATAGGTTAAAGTTTGTTCCATCTGCATATAAAGAGTGGAACAAACTAGGTGCGTCAATAAAATCTCAATTCAAGAAAAAGCTTAGAGAGAGGCTTGAAAACACACATGTCATTGCCGACAAACTGACAGGTTATAAATCAGTCTATAAAATTAAGTTGAGAACTGCCGGATATCGAATGGCGTATGAAGTATTTGATGATGAGATTTTAGTCTACGTTTTAGCTGTCGGAAAGCGAGACAAAGATGCGATCTATAAGAAATTGGCAAAACGTATTGACTAATCACGGGATAACAAAATGATGAAGACGGATTTGTCACAAAAGCGGCGGCAAACCGCTTATCAAAAGTGTTACTTCTCTACAAAAATGATAAGGTTACTTTTTAGTTTTTAGACTGTGTATTTTGTTCAGAATATTGTTGGCATTAGTGATTGCGACGGTTAATTCTTTTTTTCTTACGTATTGGCAAGGTGATATAAGAGTCGACTCAAGCTAGCACTTTATTTCTCAAGTAACTATCGGGCTAATTGGTGCTTACATAGCATTAGCCTTTTTTGATGGATTCAAGTGAAAGTCTTTAGCGGGAAATATAACAAAACGATAAACAGAGATTGACAGCTTATGTCATGCCATTTGTTTTCGCAATTGTCACGCCATACCCTGCTGACTCATCATTGAGGCATTTAGTTTTAAGGAGGCAGTATTAAAGTGCCTAATTGACGGGAATGTATTAATGGCCAATAAGGCTGAAGATTATACCCGATATGCTTGTTTAATATGAAAATACGCTTCCTTTCATGAGCGTTGCATATTGCTCTGGCGTTCTTTATTGGTTGTCCAAATTGCGATACGATGTTCACAGTTTAAGGATACGAAAAGCCTCACCTTAATGTTAGTAGAGATTGATCTAAAATGGTTTACTGAGGGTGTTTATGATTGGTATAAGTTCTCCAAATAAATTCATCATTAAGGCAGTATGACTTATGTTATGTCCTTATGCATTTGCCATGATAATCGCCCTGTCACTTCCTGCGATAACATTCGGTTATCTTATCGCTATCAAGCGCAGATTTGATCTACTGCCGGGAGTTAATAAAACGAATTTTGCGCGACCAGAAGCTTACGCAAAATCAATTGGTAGAGGTCTGTTGATAATCGGAGTGTGCAGCACTGTAACGGGTATATTTTGGTGTGTGAGTGAATTGAGTTTAATGAAAGTAGCGGTTTCATCATTAATACTTGTGATAATTTCACTCATCTGCTTTTTCATGGTCTATCTAAACGCAAGCAAACCCTCATCTCCCGCGGAGAAGCATGAAGAAGATACATAACGATATTTTAATGTCTCAAAAAAAAGTTTTTCAAAAAGTGTGACAAACTCGTCATCTGAGTTATCAATATTTGTTTAAGGTAAAAAGTCACAAGTTAATTCACCGTAACTTGTTATGTTTAAAGGAAATGTATGAGAATACTTGCATTGTTTGTATGTTGTTTGTTTTTGCTCAGCGCTTGCGTGGTGGTCCCTGAAAAAGATACGGTAAAAGTGAATCGCTGTGAGATATCCTCTGATCGTAAAACACTAAAAATAATAAATGGCTTTGAAGATACAAACACTTTTTATTCTATCAGCGGTTTGGTACTCATCCCTATTTCAGGCGTTGTATCCGGTACTTATGTTGCCATCAATAACATTTATCATCTGGGAGAAGAGCGAATAGTCTGCGGTTCGAAAGAAACAGGGAACTAAATCAGCGCTTTTAAGGAGTTTAGGTGAGATTTCAAGGAAAACTATCTAATTGGAACGATGAAAAAGGATTTGGCTTTGTTGAGCCTAATGGAGGAGGGAATCGCGCATTTGTTCACATTAAGTCGTTCGCAAAATCTTCGAGAAGGCCTGTGGAAGGAGATATCTTAATCTATGAGCAAACGGAGGAGCAACCGGGCAAATTCAAAGCATTAAACGTCACTTTGGCCGCCGACAATAAGCGGAAAAAAAACGATTCAAGAGCCCAACAGTATAAGAGCCGACGCTCCAGCAAACGCACGTTAGAAAAATCACTAAGCCTTAGTTTTTGCCTCATCATCTTTTATCTAGTTATGACGCAGACACTTCCAAAAGAACTGTTTTGGTTTTTAATTGGCGCGAACGTACTAACATTCATTTTTTATTGGATAGACAAGCGGGCAGCGCAGCACAGGCAAAGGCGAGTGCCCGAAGCCAATTTGCATATGATGAGTCTTTTGGGCGCTTGGCCCAGCGCATTACTAGCACAGTTAAAACTAAGACATAAGTCAAGCAAAGCTGAGTTTTTGCGCGTCTACAGAGTCACAATTGCTGTAAATATTGCCGCCGTTTTTTGGCTCTTTAGTGAGCAAGGTAATCAATTTTTATCTATCTTTGGTATCAAATAAGGTAAATGCGTCACTCTTAACGCATTAAAGCTTATTGTTAAGTCTTATTTTTAAGTCTTATTTTAAAATAATGTGTCGCGCAAAATAGGAGAAAGCAATGCCTTATGAAAATATCAGCGATTTACCCGATGCCGTTACTGACAATTTACCCAAACACGCGCAAGAGATATTTTTAGAAGCATACAATAGTGCATGGGAGCAATATGCCAAGCCAGAGGATCGGGATGGAGATGATTCGCGCGAAGAAGTGAGTTTTAAAGTGGCATGGTCTGCTGTCAAAGAATCATATGAAAAACGAGATGGAAAATGGCAAAAGAAGTAAATCCCAAACAACCTAAAGTCCTTTCAAAACCTATCCGTATAATCATTGGTATCTGCGCGTTGCCTTCTATCATGCTTGCTGCGATGCTTATTCAATTGGCCAGTGCTGGTCGATGGGATGAAGTAGGTGCTTTTGAAGTGGTTTATGCTTTAGTCGGTATATTTGCTACTTTCATTGCGCTCACTGGCAGGCGTTTTTTCTGAAATATTAGAAGTGCTAGATTTAATCGCGTTATAGTAAAAGGAAATGAACGATAATATTGCGCTAAATGATGAAATACAACGTATTTCAACTATGTAATACGGTTTCAAAACACGCGTTAGTAAGGGTAAAAATGAACAAAAAATATGAAATTAATAAGTTCACACTTATCCAAATAGGAATTGCTGTTCTCACTCTTCTTTTTGTATTGCTGATTTATAACTTCAATGCAGTAGGAAGTTATCAGGACATGGCTGAAGATATAAAAAATGACATGTTTACATCGCCAGAGGTTTCTGCAGTTTTGCTAACGTACAGAAACATGGGCGATCGCGTTGAATTAACGGTTAACGTAAGCGGTGTTGAGGGTGAGATTAAGGGCTACAGGGCAGAGGCCTTAGCTTTTGTGTGTCAACACGATGAGTTTCAAAAAGCCCTAAGTAATGATAAAAGTATTGACGTAAAGCTTAATGCGATGCGACGTAAACACGATAAATATCTGCAGTTTAGCGTTACACCGGCTTTATGCTCGTCTATCAATTAACTGGTTTTTATTAAACTACCTGTAGAAAGCAAAACACATCATGCGCACAATCCTTCAGATCTTTTGGGAATTTTTGAAGCTGGGCTGTAGCTCATTTGGTGGTCCTATTGCGCATTTAATGTACTTCAGGCAAACCTTTGTTGAGAAGCTTAAATGGCTTAATGACAAAGAATATCAAAGCATTGTCACCCTCAGCCAAAGCCTTCCGGGGCCGGCTAGCAGTCAAGTAGGCTTTACTATCGGTTTGCTTCGCGGTGGCATTGCTGGTGCTTTTGTTGCGTTTATCGCCTTTACCCTTCCTTCCGTGATTCTGTTGATAGTATTTGCAAATTACTTGTATGTGTTTGACTCACCAATAGGAAAGGCGGCCTTACAAGGACTTGCTATTCTTGCTTTTGTTGTTGTGTCTCAAGGCTTGCTTGGAATGGCCAAGGGAAGTTGTAATACAAAACCGACTTTTTTACTGGCGCTGGCGAGCTTTGTGATCCTTTTATCTGCAAACTCACTGGCGGGTCAATTTTTCGTTATTTTGCTTGGCGCGATGTGTGGAGCAGCGTTACTTGCCAATGACAAGGAGAATGGCCTATCAAACGCAATACAAGAGCAAGCGCTCAAGCCGCGTCGTGCAAATATTATCTCATTTAGCTATTTGTGCGTATTCACAGGTCTTTTTTTCGCGCTGCCATACATTAGCGAAACGGTAAACATCTTTTATCGTTCAGGCGCTTTGGTGTTTGGTGGTGGTCACGTTGTATTGCCCTTATTGGAATCGGCGACCGTGGCAAATGATCTGCTCTCTCAAGAAAAATTTTTAGCAGGGTATGGCGCGACTCAGGCAATGCCAGGTCCTATGTTTTCTTTTGCAGCCTATTTGGGATTCATCGCAGATTCAAATACCCATATTTTGGGGTCGCCGCTTATTAGCGCTTTTGTTGCAGCTATTGCCATTTTTATACCTGGGTTTTTATTAATCTTAATTATTCTCCCGCATTTACAGCGGTTTTATCATTACAAGCGACTACAGGGTGCACTTGCAGGCGCAAATGCTTCAGTGGTTGGCCTTTTGGCGGCGGCCTTATACGACCCTATTTTTTTGCATGCTATTAACTCGGGAGCAGAGCTTGGAATTTCTGCTGTAGGGCTTGCTTTACTTATGCGCTTTAAACTTCCTGTGTTTTACGTGATAGTGTGGTGTGTTGTAGCAACTGTTATTTTAAAAATAATGTAAAAGGATAAATTCTCATGGCAAAGCATCACCGTATTAATTATTTAGAAATACCTACAACTAATGTTACAGACGCAAAAGCATTTTTCTCTGATGTGTTTGACTGGACTTTTGTTGACTATGGTCCTGAATATACATGCTTTACCGGTCAAAATATTGATGGCGGTTTTTATCTATCTGAAACGCCGATGCGGGTCGAAAGGGGCAGTGCACTAATTGTTTTGTACTCTGAAAATCTAGAACAAACACTTGAAAAAGTTAAAAGTGCGGGGGCTAAAATTTCACAAGCTATTTTCAGTTTTCCAGGTGGTCGGCGCTTTCACTTTTTGGATACTACAGGCAATGAATTTTCAGTTTGGTCTGAATAAATGCAAAGCGGCGCGTATTAGATATTTCAAAATGTTGCGCAAGAATAACATCACAAAAACAGATGCTTTATATAAAGTAAATCGAGATTTTGTTATGCATACCTTGCTTGTAGACTCCATTCAATAGAAATCAGCAATAAAACTATCATAAATTTATAATAAAGAAGGACTATCGATGAAAATGAAAAATATCCAAGCACTGGCGGGGCTGCTCGCTAAATTCTTCGCTATATCGCTTTTGTTTGTTAGTAGCGTAAGTTTTGCAAACATTGATGTCAGGTTTGTAGACAGCATGGATGATTCAAAAAACACCTTGGTACTTGTTGTCAACGAACCAGGGGCTCTCACCGGCTACTCGAAAACCTTAAATGAAAGCACAGAACAAAATTTTTCTGCCTTGTTAAGTTTGAATAATTTCACTGGAAAATTTGGCGAAGTGCAAACCTTGCAGCTGATTGGCGGCTTTGAACACGTTGTGGTGGTAGGCACGCAGAACGATCTGCCATTAACTGCGCCAGAGCTTCAGAACTTAGGCGGTAAAATAGCGGCGACCTTGTCATCAAAAAACAAGGATATTGAAGCGATAATTCTTACAGACAATTTAAACGCCGAGCTTGATGATGCGGCTGCTCAAATTGCATTCGGATACCACTTGCGCCACTACAGCTTTGATAAATATAAAGCCTCGAAAGCGGATGGTAAGTCATCACTCACCTTTGTAGTCAATAATGTGAGTCTTAACCAAAACGCTTACGAGAACGACTTGCGCTTTTTGGCGGAAGGCGTTCACTTTACTCGTGATTTAGCCTCTGAGCCTGGTATGTCGCTGTATCCTCAAGCCTTTGTTGAGCGCGTAAAAGAAAAGTTTAAAGGCATTGATAATATAAATATCGATGTACTGGATGTACGCGATATGGAAAAAAACAATATGGGGGCGCTTTTGGGCGTTGGAAAAGGCTCCATTCACGACCCGCGTTTGTTGGTGATTGAATATACGGGTGCTAAAAAAGGTGAAGCACCAATTGCATTGGCAGGTAAGGGTATTACTTTTGATACCGGCGGCATAAGCTTAAAAGGTAATGACAATATGTGGCAAATGAAGTCTGATATGTCAGGCGCGGCTGCAGTAGCGGGCACTTTATATGCAATTGCTCAGCGCGGTGAAAAGGTAAACGTTGTGGGATTAATGCCACTTGCTGAGAACATGCCTGCAGAAGATGCTATTCGACCGGGTGATGTGCTCAATACCATGCAAGGAACAACCATCGAGATAATGAGCACCGATGCAGAAGGGCGCTTGATATTGTCTGATGCGGTTTATTATGCTCAACAAAAGTATAAACCTAAAATGCTGTTAAATATCGCTACTTTGACTGGCTCAGCAGCGCGCGCACTAAGCGATGAATACGCAGCACTTATCACCAGAGACTTTGCGTTTTCGCAGCAAATCATGCAGATTGGTGAAAAAAGTGGTGAGTTGGTGTGGCCGCTTCCATTGCATCCTAATCATTTTGAGCAAATTAAATCTGATATTGCAGATATTAAAAATTCGGGAGCGGGGAATCCGGGAGCAAGCATTGGCGCAGCAGTTATTGCTACTTTTGTCGATGAAGACTTGCCGTGGGTTCATTTGGACATTGCAGGCGTAGACTGGTTAAGTGCCGACATCGACGTGGCGCCAAAAGGTAGTCAAGGTTGGGGTGTGCGCTTTATGGATGAATTAGTGCGACAAAATAAGCCTTAAGCCGCTCAATTGACACAGAATACGTCAAAAAATCAAATATCAAACATGCCAAGGCCTGGCGACTAAAATCTTCCTTTTAGTCGTTAGGCTGCAGCAATCGAAGTAAACTTAAGCATCGCGTAATATCCCAATATTGTAATAGGTAAAGAGGCTATCGTTGTAATCGCTATTATTTGAGCTGCGAGCTGATGATTCCCACCGATTTTTCTTACCATTACGTAGCTTGCCGCTGCTGTTGGCGCCATCGCCATTAAAAATACCACGCCAAGGGATACGCCACTAACCTCGAATGCGATGGCCAATAAAACCAGCACCGCTGGATATACGAGGCATTTTCCGATCAGTGCGAGCAAAACTAACTTGTATTCACTGCCTAAACTCGAAAATCGCAAAGATGCGCCTGTACAAAGTAAAGCAAGCGGAAGCGTAAGCTGGGCAAAATATCCTAAGGTGTTGAGCGCAAAATCTGGGATCGGTAGCTTAAAAACTGACACAACAAGCCCGGCAATAATGCTCAGTATGATAGGATTGGTCGCAATTCCTTTGCTGATCCGCCTTATACTGATTTGTGATCCTTCAAAAACATTAAGCACAGCAACTGAGAGCACATTATATAAAATCGTCAATGCACCTAAATAAATGGATGCATAAGCCAAGCCTTCCTGTCCATAAGCATTGGCGCAATATGCTAAGCCAATAATGCCCATATTAGATCTAAATGCGCCCTGAATAATAACGCCTTTGTCTTGACGTGCAGGCACATACAAACTAACTAATATTAAGAATGCTATAAAAACAATCAGCGTTCCGCTGATCCCGACAGCGATAGTTTTAGGCTCAGTTAAGGCTTGAAGGTCGCTAGCGCTTATGTTGACAAATAAAAGAGCAGGGAGCGCATAATTAAATATGAGCCGTGATGCCTTTTCAACAAAGCTGTCGTCTAGCAGAGACTGCTTGTAAAAACCGTAGCCGAAGGCAATTAACACCAGGACGGGGCCAATAACTGAAATCGAAAAATCAATAAAAGCTTGAAGCGCTGTAATAAAAAGACCGCATTAAGTGAGCAAAGACTGTATAAAATTATTGCATATCGATGTGCTTGAGAATACTACCAAATGCTCTTGCACCAAACTTTTCAATTTGTTTGTCAAAATACCAACCTCCTATTAGCGGAATGTTGATATGGCCTTTTGACTCCCATCGCACATGTGTGCCAGACGTTATTTCCGTTAAGGTAAGTTGCCCTAGCTCATGGTCGTAAGGAAGTGGCTTTGAATATTCAATTTTATATGCCATGTAACGGGGAGGTTTAAAGCCTACAATTCTTTCATGCAGCACAGATTTTCCTGCGACGATCTCTCGTAATGCACCTTGTCCATTTACTTCATACTCTCCTGTTTGAAGAAGGGTGGAGGCATCCACCCCTTTAAACTGAGCGTAATTTGCATGATCACTTAAAACGGCGAAAACGGTTTTGATGGGTTTGTTGATAACCCGCTCTACTGCAATATTAAACATATGTGTTTTCCATTAAGTGTAGCTGCTAAGCGCTTGCCTCAATTATTTAAGAGTGAGCGTTAATTCAGCGATGCTAACTGCAAGCGGCTTTAGTCTTTGCGAAGCTCGCGTCTTAATATTTTACCTACCGTCGATTTTGGCAGTTCATCAAGCACGTGTATTTCTTTAGGCAACTTGTAGTTAGTTAAATGGGCTTTGCAGTGTTCAAGCACGGCCTGCTCGTCGTATTCATCATTGACGGTAACAAACGCACAAACACGCTCTTGGGTTTTTTCATCATTTTTCCCAACAACGGCAGCCTCAAGTATGCCAGGATGCTGAGTAAGCACATCCTCAACTTCGTTGGGATATACATTAAAGCCAGAGACAATAATCATATCTTTGAGACGATCCACAATTTTAATACAGCCTTCTTCAGTTATGACTCCTACATCACCGGTTTTAAAATAACCTGAGTCAGTCATCACTTTTGCAGTCTCGTCAGGACGCTGCCAATAGCCTTTCATCACTTGCGGACCTTTTGCCGCAATTTGTCCTTCCTGGCCTTTACTCACCTCTTTGTCATTTTCATCCAGGAGAATGATATCGGTATCTGACATGGGGAAACCCACTGTTCCTAACACTTCTTTACCTGGTTGATTAAATGCAAGCACGGGTGCGGTCTCAGATAAACCATAACCTTCGGTAACAGAACAGCCAGTGGTTTGCTGCCACAAATTAGCCGCAGATTTTGTTAGCGCGGTACCTCCCGACATGGTGAGATGCAGTTTGCTAAAATCCAGATGCTTAAATTCAGGGTGCGAACATAAACCCATAAAAAGGGTATTAATACCGGCGAAGGCCGTAAATTGATAGGGCTGTAAACTTTTTACAAAGGCATCCATATCGCGTGGATTGGGAATTAAAAGTACCATTGCGCCTTTTGCAAAAAAAGTCATCATACATACTGTAAACGCGTAAATATGATAAAGCGGTAGTGGGCAGACAATGAGCTCCTCACCCTCTTTAAACGCGCCGCCCAATCTGTCGAGCGTTTGTATGCTATTTGCCAGTACATTTTGGTGCGTCAATTCAGCACCTTTTGATACGCCAGTTGTGCCGCCTGTGTACTGTAAAATACAGGTATCGTCCAAATCGTTCTCGGTTCGGGCTTGAATATCACCTGCCTCTACGCTGTTAAATATTTTGGCATAACAAGGGTATTCGCCGCTCACCTGCGCATTATCCAGCAGTTGCGTTGCACTGGTAACAATCACATGTTCAATGCCGACCTTTTCTTTAATGGCTTCATATTTTGGCAACAAGTCAGACAGTATCACCAAGGCTTTTGCGCCTGAATCATTGAACTGATGCTCCATTTCTGTTGTGGTATAAAGCGGGTTTGTATTGACAACGACCAGTCCGGCTCGCAAGGCGCCATACACGGCAATGGGATGCTGTATTAAGTTAGGCAATTGAATTGCAATTTTATCGCCTGCTTTCAAGTTAGTGTGATGCTGCAGATAGGCTGCAAATTTTGCAGATAAAGTATCCATATCGGCAAAACTTAGTTCTTGACCGAGCGCAGAGTAAGCGGGGCGTTTTGCATATTTGCGAAAAGTCTCTTCAATATAATCTGCAAGACTATTAATGTGATTAGGTATTAAAGCAGAGCGAGTCATAGCATCCTCAAAACGTTTTTACCATCCATCGGCAATTGCAACTGCATTTGCCAGTTTGTTTCAGATTGTTTTAACAGATTTTTTACATTAGAGGATCATTGCACACATGCATAGAAAAATTTTACTTTAGTTGCTTTATAGCCATATATTCATACAGTAAAGTATTGATTAACTTTCATCAATTAAGCTCTATTTTTGCTGCTGATGTAATTGTGCGAATATTAGGCCGGCAATTAATCCCGCTATCATTTGCAATACCATGCCTGAAAGGCCGCGTGCGCCGGCTAGAAGTGTTACGTTCAAAATAGGTTGCATGGCTAAAAGCATCACCAGAAAAGCGACTGCGCCAGCCACGGGGTAAAGATAAGCGCGTTTAAGGTGAAGCTTTTTATTCAGCGCACCGGCAATGCTAAATGCAATTAATAGTGCCACTAAAACAAGCGGACCATAAGTAGGAGCCAGTCCAATTAAATCTTGGCCTGTGGTTGTTAATCGCTCATTAAACGGAATTTGGATATCAATTTCGCTAAGTTTCGCCAATACTGCCTGAGTATGAAAGATGCTTGCAAATACAAAACCCACGGCGGATGCTACTATAAGCACGAAGATGCGCATTAACCAAGTTTTAAGCATTATCAATCCTTTATGCAATTCGTTACGTTTATGATTATTTTATACCACAATTAAGCCATAAACGAAGATACGCCGGTTTTGGCCTAAAATTTATTTATGGAGTCAGTTTTGAATCACCTAAGCTTATCTCTTTCATTTCAGCAAGCACGAATTGCTTTGCCACGTCCTTATTCAGTTAAACAACTCATCATTTATGTCTTTTCTGCTAGCTTTTTAATGACTTGTGTCATTGGTGCGGCGTATGCTCAATCGTCCTCTCATACTACTCCTGCATCGCAAGTGTATGGACTGCAAGCGGTGATGAAAGACTTGCCCCAGTCATGGGGACTTGCTTATTCGCCCGATAACCAGTTGTTCATTACTCACCGATTAGGGAATTTTTCAATTCTGTCTCTTGAACAAGAGGATCTGCAGCAAGTATTGATGGCTGACATCTCCTCGCAGGATGAGGCCAGCGCCTTACAAACAGTCAATTCGCCGGTGATAAGCGTTCGATTTTTACCTGATGATTTGTTGGTTGGCGGGCAGGGAGGTTTACTCGATTTAAGCTTCCACCCTGATTATCTGAATAATGGTTGGATTTACCTTTCGTATTCGGCAGGTACAGAGCAAAGCAATGCTTTAAAAGTGGTTCGCTTTAAACTTGTTGATAACGAAGTGGCTCAACTTGAACCCGTATTTGAGGTCGCCAATAAAAAAGATACGCCGGTGCACTACGGTGGCAGACTAGCGTTTGATAGTGAGCATTCACTTTATATTACGACTGGAGATGGTTTTGATTATCGTGAAAAAGCCCAGCTCAAACATAATCAGATGGGTAAAACGATTCGCGTGACTGACACCGGCGAGGCGCATCCCGCAAATCCATTTTATAACGGCCCAGATGCACCAGAATCTTTCGTTTTTTCATATGGGCATCGTAATCCACAAGGCTTGGTCATCACTGATACAGATGTTGTTATTGGTCATGAGCATGGGCCAGCCGGAGGAGATGAAATCAATTTTTTACATGCTGGTGATAATTACGGATGGCCAGTAATTACTAATGGTAAAGACTATATCGGCGCGACCATTTCTCCATTTACAGAATACGAGGGTATGAAACAACCCAATCTGGATTGGACACCATCTATAGCACCTTCAGGTATGGTGCTTTACCAAGGTGAAAAGTTTGATGCGCTTAAAGGTCATTTATTGATAACTTCGCTCAAATTTTTGCAAATCTATGCAGTTCCCTTATTTTACGATGGGGATATCGGAGCGGATATTGATGCGAATATTGATACGAATACTGATGCGAATAACACTGAAAAAATAGAGCCAACACTTGGAAAGGACTTTACAATTTTACGGGAACCCGATACACGCTTGCGCGATATCGAAAGTGATCCTGAGGGTCGCATCTGGGTTTTGGGTGACGGTCAGCCAGCGACGCTGTTTATGCTCGTGACGCTACATTAGACCAATGTATTGATGAAATGCATTAACAAATAGTTTTCAATTAGCGTGATGAATATCGGTTATAATCAGCATTTCATTCAGTGGCATTCATTTTTAGGGCTTATGTGGGTATAATCCCGCCGTTAAGTCAACGCCTAGCTAGTCAAAGCTGAGCATTTATTAGAGGACCTTATAGTGTTAGAAGAATATCGCAAGCATGTCGCCGAGCGCGAAGCCGAAGGCATTCCCCCCAAGCCACTAAACCCAGAGCAAGTTGCGGGTTTAGTCGAGCTGTTGAAAAACCCGCCGGCGGGCGAAGAAGCATTTTTGCTAGAACTAATTTCAGAACGTGTTCCTCCAGGCGTTGATGAGGCAGCCTATGTAAAAGCTGGTTTTTTAAGCGCAATTGCTAAAGGCGAAGAAAGCTGTGATCTTATTTCCAGAGACGCTGCTGTGCAGCTTCTTGGTAATATGCACGGTGGTTATAACATTGAAACACTGGTGGCCTTGCTGGATGACAGTGAACTAGCTGAACTCGCAGCAGAAGAATTAAAGCACACTTTGCTTATGTTTGATGCATTTCATGATGTGGAAGAAAAGCACAAAGCAGGTAATAAGTATGCGACAGAAGTCATGGAGTCATGGGCTGAGGGTGAATGGTTCACTCAGCGTAACGATTTACCTGAAAAAATTACCGCATCAGTGTTTAAAGTAACGGGCGAAACAAACACCGACGATTTGTCTCCTGCCCCTGATGCATGGTCACGTCCTGATATTCCGCTTCACGCAAAAGCAATGTATAAAATGACGCGAGATGGCTTAGAGCCAGAAAAGCATGGCGAAGTGGGACCAATGGCCCAAATCGAGGCGGTGAAAGAAAAAGGCTACCCGGTTGCTTTTGTAGGCGACGTGGTAGGAACGGGCTCTTCTCGAAAATCTGCTACAAACTCGGTTCTTTGGTTCTTTGGTGAAGACTTGCCAGGCGTGCCTAACAAGCGCGGTGGCGGTATTTGTATCGGTTCTAAAGTTGCCCCTATTTTCTTTAATACGATGGAAGATGCCGGCGCACTCGTTTTTGAAGCAGACGTTGAAAAAATGGAAATGGGTGATGTCATTGAAATCTACCCATTCGAAGGTGTTATCAAAAACGCCGATTCAGGTGAAGTAATAGCCGAATACAAGTATAAGTCTAAAGTGCTGTTAGACGAAGTAAGAGCAGGTGGTCGTATCAACCTCATTATCGGTCGCGGTCTTACGGACAAGGCACGTGAATCGCTTGGTTTAGCGCCTAGCGATTTGTTCCGTAAACCTGAGCAACCTACTTCAAAAGCAAAAGGATTTACCCTTGCTCAGAAAATGGTAGGAAAAGCGTGTGGCGTTGACGGGATCCTTCCGGGCACCTACTGCGAACCTAAAATGACAACTGTGGGTTCGCAAGATACTACCGGCCCAATGACGCGTGATGAATTGAAAGATTTAGCCTGTTTGGGATTCACCGCTGATTTAACAATGCAATCATTTTGCCACACTGCCGCTTATCCGAAGCCGGTAGATATCGATACTCAGCATACTCTGCCAGATTTTATTATGAATCGCGGTGGTGTTTCTCTTCGCCCCGGTGATGGCATTATTCACTCATGGTTAAATCGAATGTTATTGCCTGATACAGTGGGTACCGGCGGTGATTCTCATACTCGATTCCCAATGGGGATTTCATTCCCCGCGGGTTCTGGTTTGGTAGCTTTTGCTGCTGCGACAGGTGTCATGCCATTAGATATGCCAGAATCAGTACTCGTTAAGTTTAAAGGTAAGATGCAGCCTGGTATTACCTTGCGTGATTTAGTGCATGCGATCCCGCTTTATGCAATTAAGCAAGGTTTATTGACGGTTGAGAAAAAAGGCAAAATCAACGCGTTTTCTGGCCGCATTTTGGAAATTGAAGGTTTGGAAAACCTCACAGTTGAGCAAGCCTTTGAACTTTCAGATGCGTCTGCCGAGCGCTCAGCAGCCGGTTGTACCATCAAACTATCTGAAGAGTCGGTATCTGAATACTTGCGCTCTAACATCACAATGCTTCGCTGGATGATCAACGAAGGCTACGGTGACCCGCGTACACTTGAGCGCCGAGCGCAGAAAATGGAAGAGTGGCTTGCTAATCCTTCATTGATGCAAGCTGACGCTGATGCAGAATACGCTGAAGTGATTGAAATTGATTTGGATGAAGTTAAAGAGCCTATCCTTTGCTGTCCAAACGACCCTGATGATGCAAAAACCTTATCAGAAGTTGCGGGAGATAAGATTGATGAGGTATTCATCGGTTCATGTATGACAAATATTGGTCACTTCCGAGCTGCGGGTAAATTGCTTGAGCAGTATAACGGAACCTTACCAACACGTTTGTGGATCTCGCCTCCCACCAAAATGGATCAGGCGCAGCTAATGGAAGAGGGTTATTACAACATTTACGGTCGAGCCGGTGTGCGCACCGAAATGCCAGGATGTTCGCTGTGTATGGGGAACCAGGCTCGTGTGTTAGCCGGAGCCACGGTTCTGTCTACCTCTACGCGTAATTTCCCTAACCGTTTGGGCGATGGTGCAAATGTATATTTGTGTTCTGCTGAAATGGCGGCTGTTGGCTCAATTTTAGGCAAAATACCAACCACTGAAGAGTACATGGATTACGCCAGCAAGATTGATTCAATGAGTGCTGAGGTATTCCGCTATTTGAACTTTGATCAAATGGACGTATTCAAAAAAGCGGAAGAAGAAGCGAAAGCCAAGATTATTCCTACATTGAATGTCGCCTAATTGCCAAGCATCAGTTTAGCGACAAGCTAGCTAATTAAAAGCGATTGAAGTGACCCGCCGAAAGGCGGGTTACTTATTTTCAAGGCCTGATTTGCTTGTTTTTGCATTAATTTTGATTGAATAATCAATTCAGTAAGAGTAGGATTTAGCCATCTAGATAGCTAAATGCGCGTCCTGTAAGACGAGTATCAGGAAATGTTATGACATATCAACGCTTCGGCTTCACGCGGCTATTGTGCGCAATAATAGTGATTGGCTTTTTGCATAACGCGACGACTGTGTATGCAAGAGATGCACAATCGGCAATAGATGAGCTAAGCCAAGACAAGGTGGCGCAGAGCGCGAATACCGTTGAAACGGTGAATTTGGTTTTTTCAAATGATGTGAGCATTGATGTGGAATTAGCAGACGAGGCGCATGAACGTCAGCTTGGCTTGATGTATCGTCGTGAGATGTGCGAGGATTGCGGAATGCTATTTAAGTTTGACCGCGTGCAAACAGGAAGTATTTGGATGAAAAACACCTATATTCCCTTAGATCTTGCCTACATCAACGCATTTGGAAAAATAGTCGACATCAAAGCGCTTGAGCCTCATGATCTGACCTCTGTTACATCCTCAGTGCCGGTGCTATATGCCTTGGAGATGAATCAGGGCTGGTTTGAAAAAAACAGCATAAAAGTAGGCGACAAAGTCAAACTTCCCGAGACAGTGAAGCCTACAAGCGGACTTAACTAAAATCGCCCACTAACTTTTAACGTTTAACCAGAAGGATGAAAGATGCTACACGCTTTAAATGTGGCAAAATTTGGCGGCACTAGCGTTGCTAACTATCAAGCTATCAATAACTGCGCAAAGATTGTGGTCGGTAACCAGAATACGCGTGTGGTCGTTGTAAGTGCTGCAGCGGGCATTACTAATCACTTAGTGCTTTTGGCCAACACGGCTCTCACGTCTGAACAAATTTCTGAAGTCATCGACAATATTCGCAAAATCGAGTTAGCAATCTTAAATTCACTTAAAAAACCAAGTGAAGTAGAAGACAAACTGTTTAGTTTGCTTGATGAACTTGAAGTGTATGCAAGGCATGAAGAGCTTAATTTCAGAGATGATTTAAAAGATGCGCTGTTATCGATGGGAGAGCGCATGTCTTCGTTATTGGTTGCGGCCATCATACGAGAGCATGGTGAAGAGGCAATTAACTTCGATGTTCGCAAAGTGATGCGAACAGACGACAGGTTCAGCGAAGCAACGCCTGATATTGAAACCATTGGCAAACTGAGCCAACAATTGCTTTATCCTGAGCTTAAAAAAGCAATTGTAGTTACTCAGGGATTTATTGGAAGCGACGTTCAGGGGCGCACGACGACCTTAGGTCGCGGTGGCTCAGATTTTACGGCCGCACTTTTGGCAGAGGCCCTGGGTGCAAAAACCTGCGAAATCTGGACAGATGTAATAGGCGTTTATACAACTGACCCTCGTATAACAGACAAAGCGAAACCATTGCCAGAACTTAGCTTCGAAGAAGCGGCAGAAATGGCAACATTTGGTGCTAAAGTGCTGCATCCTGCAACTATGGAACCCGCGCTTCGACAAGATATCAAAGTGTTTGTAGGCTCCAGTAAAGAACCTGAAAAAGGCGGAACCTGGATTGTACGAGATTGCAAACATGAGCCACCATATCGCGCGGTAACGAGACGCAAAGACCAGGTTCTGGTCACTATAAAAACACCTAAAATGATGTATGCGCAAGGCTTTTTGGAGCGGGTATTTCATATTATTGCCAAACATGACTTGAGCGTCGATTTAATTACGACATCCGAAATTGCGGTCTCTTTTACTTTGGACAATCCGCCCAACAGTATGTCGGAGAAGATGAACAAAGAAACGCTACTGGAGCTGAGTGAAATTTGTGAAGTGAAAGTCGAACGCGATTATGACGTTGTAACCGTAGTTGGTAACAATATGCACAGTGCAGCAGGTGTATCGTCTCGTATTTTTGCAGCAGTGGCAGATTTTAATTTACGCATGATTTGCTTTGGTGCGAATGTCCATAACCTCTCGTTTGTGGTCGATAAAAACGATAGTGATGAAGTGGTTAAGGCGCTTCATGCCAGTTTATTTGAATAGCGCATAGCTATACAAAAAAACGGCAGCGATTAAGCTGCCGTTTTGGTTTGTACTAAGTAGGCGACTATACCCTGAACTGGGAAATAGAGGCCTGTAACTCTTCTGCCAGTCTGGCAACTTCAGAGCTGGATTCTGCCGTCTGCTTGGCCCCAATAGTGGTGTGTTCGGCAATACCTACGATATTTTCCAGGCGCTCACTAATTTGAGATGACACGGTGTGCTGCTCTCTGGCGGCCTCTTCAATGCGAGTACTCACTTCATATGCCTTATGCACTGCATCAGTAATTAAATTAAGCGCGGCCCCAGCTTTTTCTGTTTGTGCAACACATGCGTTAGTTTGCTCTTTGCCTTGATTCATTACTGCTACGGCTTTTTCAGCACCCGATTGTAATACTTCTATCATGGAGTTAATTTCTTGCGTTGACTGCTGGGTTCGACTCGCTAGGGTACGCACCTCATCCGCTACAACGGCAAAGCCTCGACCTTGCTCACCAGCACGAGCAGCCTCAATTGCGGCATTAAGTGCCAATAAGTTAGTTTGGTCTGCAACACCGCGGATCACATCTAAAATCCCGCCGATGCTTGCGCTATCTTGATGCAGTTTATTGATAACCTCGGCAGCTTGCTGCACTTCGTTCGCCAATACTTGAATAGTATCTTTATTTTCTGCTGATATTTTCTTCACTTTCTCAGCTTCAGCGTCAGCGTGCTTGATTTCGACCAGGGTATCGTGAGCACTGCTTGAAACTAGTTCCGATGTGGTATGCATTTCAGTGGTCGCAGCCGCAATTTGCGAAATCTGCGATTTTTGATCTTCAATCGATGTCGTGGTTTGAAGCGTGATCGTCGATGTTTCACCTGAAGCGGCTGCCAATTGATCGGCACGCTGATTAATTGCGTGGATCAGTTGCTTAAGATTATCGATGAGTGAATTGACATTTTTTGCCAAGGTTCCGAATTCATCTTGCGCTGTATCATCCAGCTTTTGTGTTAAATCACCAGACGAGGCAATTTTTAACAGCTCATTTACGCGAGAAAGTGGTTTTGTGATGGCGTTTACTGTGATGTAACCTACACCCCCTGCAATTGCAAAAGAAATAAGCACAACAACAATAATTGTCATGGTGCTGCTCGATATCTGTTTACTGACGCTCTCTTTAATTACATTAGCTTTTGAGTCGGCTAGGGCATTTAAGGTATCAAGTTCTACAATTGCGTCCGTGATGATCTCGTCGGCAGCCAAGAGCGCTTTCTCAGCAGCGCTAACTTGATCAAGTTCCGCTATTTTTGTTGCAACTAAACCGCTTTCAGAACTTAATGTTGTTGAAATACGATCGATATATTCACCAACTTCTTCAATGGTTCCTGATTCATCTTCTCCATTTGAGACCGCATCCATTTGAGCGAAGCGTTCTTTAGTTTGTTCTAATACTACGCTAACTTCTTTGCTTCGAATTTCAGCGCGTTGCATGTCTTCAGTATTACTGTAGTCGATAGCAACGCTAAGTAGCGTTAGCAAGCTTGATTCAAGAGAGTTAGCAACAGTTGCCGCCTCTTGCAAGGCATCCGATTCTTGCACTTCATCTAAGTCGGTAAAATCCAGTAAGAGGGAAGATGCATCGTCAGCGCTTTCTTCAAGTGTCTCAATCATTTGTGCAATCGAAGCATTTAGACTGAGCGCTTTTTGGTGTGCGCTGAACATATCGCGAGACGTATTCACATAATTTTGATACATCACATTAAGATTTGCCACGGAGCCACGCAAACCTTCATCATTCTTGACTACTTCGTTGAGCGTTTGAAGTGTTTCACTAAAGCGGGCATCGCTTGTTTCAAACTCACTAAGCTTGGAAGAGACTTCGCTTTCATCATCACTAACAAAGCCTTCAAATGACAAACGTCCCATATTAAGAAAGGCAACTTTCAGATTTGAAGTGCCTGTAACGGTGGGCATAGCCAAGGATGTAACTTCGTTTGATGCATTGCCAACTTTACTCAAGCTGGACATTGAGGAATAACCAAGTAACAGCAGAAGTAGACTGATAATGGCAAATCCACCGATGATGCGCATCGCTACCGTTAATTTCATAAGAGCTCCTGTGAACCTAATACTAAGGATTGAGTTTGAATGCCTATCAAGTAGTATCGGTAAACAGACAGATAACTTAAGCGTGATATTGAATTGTTTTTTGCGTTTCCAGGCAATGCAAAGACAGGCTGTTGCCCCACACGAATCCGCTGTCGAGGGCGTGAACTTTAGCCTTGCAAGTAGTTTTTTTAGGTAAATGACCCATCAGAGACGCCCAGTGTCCAAAAAATAAGGTGTGCTTTTCACTTAGCTTAGGGTTATCAAACATAAACCAAGGTAGCAAGTCAGAAGGTGCGCTACTGGGGTGGCACTTTGTTTCAAACTCAAGTGCGCTGTCTTTTTTCAAATATCTCATCCGAGTGAAGGCGTTTACGATAAAACGCTGTCTATCGGTTCCATTCAGTTTTTCTGACCATAAAGCAGGGGTGTTCCCATACATACTTTGCAGAAACGCACCCACGTCTTTACCTTGAAGCGCTAACTGGATTTCGTCTGATAAAGCAATAGCTTTTTTAATTGACCAAGCAGGATAAAGCCCGGCATGGGAAATGAGAGTCTTTTTTGCCGGCTTGACGGCTAATGGCTTTGTCATAAGCCATGAAACAATATCATCGAAGGATTTGTCATTGATTAGCGGGTTAAGTTTATCTTGTGCTTTAGGAGAACGGACGCCATGAGCTATGGCAATTAAATGGAGGTCGTGGTTACCTAAAACCGTTTCAAAGTGCTCGCCCAGATCTCGACAGAACTTCAAGGTATCGAGTGACTCAGGTCCTCGGGCAACTAAATCGCCAACGGCCCACAGTTTATCCGTTTCAGCATTGAACCCTGCTTTTTTCAAAATGCGTTTAAGCGCCTGGTAGCAACCTTGAATGTCGCCAACTACAAAATTTCTCATTGTTAGTGGAGCGCGTTTGGCACAGCAAGTCTAAATACAGGAATAGGTGCCTTGTACATAGATTTATCAGTACATTCAAACTCATAATAGCCTTGCATACTGCCAACTTGCGTTTTTAACATCGAGGCACTGGTATACTGAAACGTATCGTTTGGGTTGATTGTAGGTTGCTCTCCAACAACACCTTCCCCTCTGACTTCGACCTTTTCGCCGTTTCCGTTGGTGATCAACCA
This sequence comes from Ningiella ruwaisensis, assembly GCF_004798935.1. Taxonomy (GTDB): domain Bacteria; phylum Pseudomonadota; class Gammaproteobacteria; order Enterobacterales; family Alteromonadaceae; genus Glaciecola; species Glaciecola ruwaisensis. The sequence continues at coordinate 29,534 of NZ_RAHT01000009.1, forward strand.
ATAACGATTTTTTAAGGTCATTGGTCTTTCGCTGAGGTTGGTAATGTTGACAGTGTAGCTAAAAACATAAACCAAACTGTCCTCTGATTTTTGCTGCGTTCCGATATATTTTGTGTCGACGTGTATAGAAATCAAATCAGTCAATTCCTGCCTCATAAACCCAATTTGCGATGTGTGCAAACTCATTCAAAGAAAGGGTCTGCGCTCTGCGCTGCGCATCAATGCCCAGGCTTTCAAGGCTATCTTCGCTGATTAAATTTTTCAAGCTATTGCGAATAGTTTTTCTGCGTTGGTTGAAAGCGGTTCCTACAACGTTTTCAAGTGTATCTACGCTGTGTACCTCTACGGGAGCTTTTTGATGCGGCACAAGCCTTACCACTGCCGAGTCGACTTTGGGCGCCGGTTTAAACGCGCTTGGCGGCACCATAACAACAGCTTGCGCACTACAGTAATATTGTGACATCACAGATAATTTGCCATACAGGCTGTCGTTATGGGTTGCGCATAATCGCTTTACCACCTCAAGTTGCAGCATAAAATGCATGTCTTCAACGTAGTTTGCAAAGCTAAAAAGGTGAAACATTAAAGGTGTGGAAATGTTATAGGGCAAATTGCCAAATACCCTCAGTTTCTGATTATTCGCAAGGGAGGAGAAGTCAAAATGCAGAGCGTCTTGCTCAATAACATTAAGCTTTGACTGTATAAATGGGTGTTCGCGCAACCGCTTTGCGAGATCTCTGTCGAGCTCAATAACATGTAGCCGATCAACTATTTCGGCAACGGGTTCAGTTAATGCGCCCAATCCCGGACCTATTTCGAGGAGGTTTTCACCGCGTTTCGGGTCGATTGCACTGACAATTTGGTCGATGACATATTCATCATGTAAGAAATTTTGGCCAAATCGCTTTCTCGCGGTATGGCCTAAATAGGTTCGACTCACTGCTTTTTCTTCGCTAATTTGATGGCTTTATTTAGTGCTCTGCGCATACTGCCCGCGTCGACCTCTCCTGTACCGGCTAAATCGGCTGCTGTTCCATGATCAACTGAGGTCCGAATAAAAGGCAAGCCTAAAGTGATATTGACAGAATTTCCAAATCCTTTGAATTTTAGAACCGGTAGACCTTGGTCGTGATACATCGCAAGGACTGCATCGGCTTTATCAAGATATTTTGGTTGAAAAATGGTGTCTGCGGGTAAAGGCCCAATCAGATTCAGCCCTTGAGAGCGCAATCTATCAAGCGTTGGCGTAATAATCTGTATCTCTTCTTTCCCTAGGTGTCCGTCCTCACCCGCATGAGGATTTAACCCACAGACATAGATGCTTGGCTCAGGAATACCAAACTTTAATTTAAGGTCGGTATTGATAATGCGAATCACCTTTTCAATGCGCTCAGGAGTGATGGCCTTTGATACATACGCAAGGGGAATATGAGTGGTGGCTAAACATACACGCAGGCCATCAGTTGCCAGCATCATCACTACATCTGCGGTGTTAGACTGCTGGGCAAAATATTCAGTGTGTCCACTGAAGGAAACGCCCGACTTATTGATTATTCCCTTGTGGACAGGCCCCGTTACTACTGCGTCAAAATTGCCAAGCATATTTTCTTCACATGCCTGGCGCAAAGTTTCAACCACATATTGGCCATTTGCACTGTCGAGCTTTCCCGCCACAACATCAACAGCGCATGGTATGTGATGCACAATCATTTCACCGGCTTGTTGCACATACTCCAGTCCAGGTTCAAATGGCAAAATATCCAATTCAACACCTAATTGAACTGCGCGCTGCGCCATAACCTCGCGATCTGCAAACACCACGATTTGGGCATCCCAGGCTTGCTGAGAAAGCTGGATCATCAAATCCGGACCTATTCCTGCAGGCTCTCCCGGTGTAACCGCAATTCTTAAAGGCAATGACATGCTTTATTCCTTAGGCGTTAACAACTTCAATATAGGCTTGGTCACGCATTTCGCGAAGCCATGCATCGGTTTCTTCTTGGAATTTACGGTTAAAGAGTAACTGATAGGCGCGCTCTTCTTTTTTACGCTCTGTCGCATCGTCTACGCGTCTGTCAATCAACTGGATGAGATGCCAGCCGTGTTGCGAACGAATGGGCATGCTGTATTCGTCTTTTTCCAATGAGGCTAATGCATCTTTGAAGGCAGGTACGTAAATATTTGGGTCATTCCAGCCTAATTCGCCGCCTCTTAGCGCTGAACCAGGATCTTGTGAATGCTCTTTCGCCAGTTCGGCAAAGTCCGCGTCACCTTCAATCAGGTCTTTTCTGAACTCTAGCAGCATTTGTTCCGCTTTGGTATCGCTTAAGATGATACTCGGCTGAATGAGTATGTGTCGCGCATTCACCTCTTCGATTTGCACCAGTTCGACGCCCCGTGTATCCAATACTTTAAGAATGTGAAATCCAGCGCCTGAACGAATTGGGCCAATCAGCTCGTCTTTTGGTTTATTTTGAACCGCTTCAGCAAAAAGTGTGGGCATTGAGTTGATATTCATCCATCCCATGTCTCCGCCATCAAGTGCTTCTGCGCCAGATGAAGAAGCGATCGCAATCTTGGTAAAGTCCGAGCCATTGTTTAACAGCTCCAGTACTTTATCCGCCCTGTCGCGAGCATCGCTAATTTCCTGATCAGTCGCATTGCCCGGCAATCCTATCAAGATATGACCGAGTCGATATTCGGCTTGAGCATCGCCCTGCTGATTCAAAATATCTACCAGTGTTTCAATTTCTTGAGGTGTGATATATACACGACGCCGAACGTTTGCGCGTCTTACTTCGCCCATGATGAGTTCTTTTCGAACCGACTCACGATACGAATCATAGCTAGTGCCTTCAGATGTGATGACTTGTCTAAGTTGTGGAACGCTCATCCCTTCGCCTTGAGCGATATTGGCAATGGTTTGGTCAAGTTGCGGATCGCTTATTTGAATGCCCATGCGTTGAGCCATTTGCATTTGTAAATTTTCCATTATTAAACGTTCAATCGCTTGCGTTCTCAATGCGTTGTCGGAAGGCAGTGCCTGACCTTGCGCTACCGCCCCGCGTTTAACGGTATCAACCAATTCCTGTATTTCACTTTCCAGTATTACGCCTTGGTCGACAATAACGGAGACTTTATCTAGCAATTGCTTTGCATTGCTCGTAAATGCCATACAGCAAACGAAAAATAACAAGCCAATATGTGTAAACTTAATTTTCATAACTTCTCAATGTTGATGCAATTTATTGCACAGCAAAACCATATGCTGAGCAAGTATTACGCGTTAGATTAATTTAAAACAAAGGGTTGACGATACCCAAATAAGCCCTGACGCAACATATCGACTTTGTTCGTTTGATTGCCCATGCCTTTAAAGACAAATTGTAGCGCAATTCCAGAATCGAATTCATCTATGTTGCGAATGCCCTCATTATTAAATCGTGTTGCAAGATGACGCTGAACTGTCAGTCTAAGCGCCCAACAACAACTCTCGTACTCGATACCCACAAACGCCTCAGTAGTGCGTGAGAGCTCAAAATCTCGATAATAACGACCTACCCAATGCCAGTTTTCATTGATAGGCCAACTTGCAGAGATACCAAATTGGTCAATTTTTTCGTTAGAAAGTTCGCGAATATAACGATGACTCAGTTGGATAAGCTTGGTATCCGACAAGCGATACTCTGTTGAAACACTGCTTCGCTCAACCTTATTGCTTTGATTCCCAACTTGAATATCCGAATGCACAAACCAATTACGGTTTATGCGCCAATCGACTTCAGCCGCAATGGATGAACGATTATCGTCTCGATTGCTGGCATCTAATTCTGAATCCTCCAGGAATAAAATTTGACCGATACTGGCGACCAGGACCTCTCTGTTCGCATCATTTATTAAACGGCTAGTCGCCCCTAATGTAATTTGATTATTATCGTTAATTCTATCTAAACCCGTGAATTCCTGACCACGAAAAATATTTGAAAAGGTGGTGAGTAATTCTGTTGTGTCATACAGCCCAATATTTGACTGATCCTGATAGCTGGTATAAAGATACTGGACTTTCGGTTCGAAGGTAAGGAGGTATTCGTTATTCGCCAGCTTTTGGTCTTTTTCAAAAATCAAAGAGCCGTAGAGCCTGCCTTGTCCCAAGGTACGAGTGACCTCATCCTCAAGCGGGGTATCAGGAATATTTTCTACGTCTTGGTCGTAATAAGTGTGCATCACACTCACCTGAGCAAGCAATTCGCCCCACGCTCGCTGATAAGGAAGACTTATCGACGGCTCCACATGAAAACGAAGCGCATCTCCTCGACTCGCGAGGGGATTTTCGAAATAGGCCAATTCAGATTTTATATCAAAATCCAGCCAGTCGTTAAGCTTTGAAGAATAAAACAATTTCGCTTCGGGAATGGCGCGATAATTATCTTCGAAATTACCAATGGTAGTAAAATCTCTCACGAATAAAGAAAAGTCCAGGCTTTGGCTGTAATAATTGACACCTGCTGTTCGTTGAAGATGCGTATCCGCCTGGTTATAAAATTCGTTGCGCAGGTCAACGATATAGTTGTTATCACTTATATCGTTGATATCTGCACTAATTGACCAATTCTCACTTAATTTACCCTGATGGAAAAAACGATAAAAATATCGGTCGTCACTGTCTGCCAAATCAGTGTCGCTAGGAAGATATTCCAGTTGCAATTCACCCATATGATTTTGTGTTAGATATCGCCATTCGTTTTTAAGCTGTAAACCGCGATTGGTCATGTATCTTGTGGTGATGGTTGTATCTAAATTGGGCGCAATATTCCAATAAAAGGGTTGAGCATATTCAACGCCGGTGCTGCTTGTTGAACCTATTTCAGGAAACAAAAACCCAGTTTGTCGCTCTGTTGTGATAGGAAAAGCGAAATATGGCAGGTAAAAAACAGGGATGCCGCCAATGTAAAAACGCGTATGTTTAGCTTCCCCAAATGGGCGGCCCTTTCGAATTGCAATTTCGCTTGCCTGAATTTTCCAATCTTCACCACCTTTTGGGCAAGTAGTAAAAGAGACGTCTTCTAAAATTACGCCTTGCTCTTTAGAGATAGACAGTAAATCCGCACCACCACGTCCATTAATGCCTTTGATCATATACTCAGAAGACTGCAACTGAAGCAATTCCAGTTCAGCATTAGCCTCTATCCCTAAACTTTGCACTTGCAGTAATTCGTCTGTGTAAGACACGTTACCCGTCGCTTCAATAGTGCGGCCGTTTTCCTGCAAGTTGGCGGAATCTGCCGTAATGATTGATTCCGGAGTAGTGATGATCACATCACCCTGAAATACCGCCACTTCATTTTTGATAATTTGCGCCGCCTCAGACCTCACTTCAATTGTGCCATCAGCAATTTTAGGCAATTCAAATTCAAAGGTCTGCACTTCGCATGTCAATTGGGCAAGCGCTGATGGGCTCGCGATTAATGCAAGAGTAGAAAACAGCAGACATCTTTTAGCTTTTTTCATGCAGACTTCATGTGTACGAGTAAGAAAAGGTAGGTAAATAATTTAGCTTCAGGATTTTAATGGTAATCGACGCAAAACCCAAGATTAATCTAAACAAAAGCGCTAAAAAGCGTACTTTTGACTAAAAACCCTTTAAAATATGACAAAACCAATCATTCACAATCATATAGTTAATTATGCCGTACTGGGGAAAAATTGTAGGTGCCATTATAGGAATGGCAATTTTTAAACTGCCAGGCTTAATATTAGGTCTGATTGTTGGGCACATGTTTGACATCAACTATGCGCGAGATTTTTCGCGTCAAGGTGGCTTTGCTCGCTTTTTTTCAAATAAAGAAAGCATTCAACGACAAGCTGTGTTTTTTCATGCCTTGTTTTCGTCCCTGGGGCACATTTGTAAAGCGGATGGGCATGTTACGCCCGCAGAAATAAAAGTCGCCTCTAAATTAATGGATGACATGCGCTTAAGTGGTGAACTCAAAAAAGAAGCGCAACAAGCCTTTAGAGAAGGCAAGGCAAGAGATTTTCCTTTGCAAGATATGTTGCAAACCTTCAGACAGCAGGCGCATGGCCGACGCGATATATTGCAAGTATTCCTTGAAATACTTATTGCAGCAGCCTTTGCTGATGGAAAGGTAACACAGGCCGAAGTGAATGTGCTTTCAAAAGTCGCAGCAAGCTTAGGCTTTAGTCAGGCAGACCTACAGTTTTTGATTGCTACTTTTGAAGCAGGGCAGCGTTTTCGACAGGGCGCTGGATTTGGCGGGGGCGCGAATCGGGGTAGGCAGGAACAATATCAACATGCTTACTCCAGTCAAAACGCCCTTAAAGACGCCTACAAAATACTCGGTGCTAGCGAATCAGACGATGATAAAAGTATAAAACGCGCATATAAAAAATTAATGGCACAGCACCACCCAGACAAGTTAGCTGCGAAAGGCTTGCCAGAGCAAGCGATTGAAATGGCGAATCAACGCACTCAGGAAATTCAGTCAGCTTATGAGTTAATTAAAGAGAAGCGCGGTTTTTAAAGCGCTTTTGTTCATTATATGGGAATACATCTTCAAACAGACCAGAGCGAATATTGGCTTGTTTGGATTGCCAAAAAGTGGCTTCAAGTAAATCCGGGTGCAAAGCTTTAAAATGTTTACGGGTGTTTGGGTCACACAATAGAAAAGAAGCGAACTCTTCAGGAAAGATATCGTTTGGCGCCACAGAATACCAAGGCTCGCTGGCCATCTCATCTTCGGGATAGCGGGGTGGCGGGATATGGCGGAAGTTACATTCGCTTAGGTAACAAATCTCATCGTAATCGTAAAAAATGACCCGTCCATGCCTCGTTACACCAAAGTTTTTGAACAACATGTCACCGGGGAATATGTTTGCCGCCGCAATTTGTTTGATCGCTAAGCCATATTCTCTTATAGCATGAATATATTGTTCTTCTGTTTTTGCATCGTCTAAATACAGGTTTAATGGCGTCATGCGCCTTTCGATATAGACGTGCTTTAACAACAGCATATCACCCTCAATGCGCAACTGGCTTTGTACCGTCTTTTTCAATTCGTTAAGCAATTCGTCTGAGAATCTATTCAAGGGAAATGCAACCCAGGAGAATTCAAGTGTGTCTGCCATTCTTCCTACTCGGTCATGTTGTTTCACCAGTTGATACTTCTCTTTTACGGTCGCATGCGTCATTTCTTTTTGCGGGGCAAATTTATCTTTGATGAGTTTAAAGACAAATGGATAGCTGGGTAAGGTAAAGACGGTCATGACCATGCCTCTAATGCCTGGCGCCACTACAAAGTCGTCGTCGGTTTGCGATAAATGCTCTAAAAAGTCTCTGTAAAACAGTGTTTTTCCATGCTTTTGTAAGCCAATACAGGTATATAGCTCAGACGCCGTTTTGCTTGGCAGTATAGACTTCAGGAAATGCACGATGGCACCCGGATATTGTGTGTCAACCATAAAGTAAGCTCGCGCAAATCCAAAAATAATCGCTGTATCCTGTTTATTTGCAATCAAGCTATCGATATACAGCTCACCCTTTTCGTTATTTAAAACAGGCAGTACAAACGGAAACGTCTTTGATGGTCCTACACTAATTTTACCCACCACATAAGCTGCTTTATTGCGATAAAAAAGCGGTTGTAAAATTTCCAGCTCTGCGTGTTGCAGGGTATCAATATCTTCCTGAATTTGTTCACTCAGCGCCTCATCCATCAATCGGTAAAGCGTTTGGTCTTGCCTCACTGGCAAAGTAAGAGGAAGCTTGTCGATGATTGTTTTGTATACATCGTGAATGTTCTGTTGATTTATTTGGTATCGGTCAGACTCGGTATAGGCCGAGAAGGTGTCAGGATCCACCTGAGTTTTAACGAAGATATTTTCATTTAAATAGTATCGTCTGTCGAACATTCGACAAAAAAGGGAGTTGAAAAAACTTTCTGCCAGTTCCGGCTGCTTGTGATCGCTTAAGAGTTCAATGTACGCCGCCTTAACCCAATGCCAAATATGCTCATCAAGCGTTTTTATGCCAAAGCGATTTTTTAAAAGCGTGACGGCTTCATTTACTTTCGCATCGTATGACTGAATGCGAAGAGCAGAGTGTTCCTGGACTGACTTCCAGTCAGCACTTTCAAAGCGAGCGTTTGCGCCTTGAGTGAAGTACAAAAACGTGTGATAGTGCCGGTTAAATCCAGACAATATGGCTTGGGCAATATCTTTTGCTAATGGCAACATTAGGTCAATAAAATAATCAAGAATAATCACATGGTGACAGCGCTAGACTCAACAAACAAGCCCCAGAAGCTAGAACTTTCGTCGGTAAATCAGCAATTAATTGATGATTTTATCAACATGCTTTGGCTGGAAAAAGGCTTAAGTGACAATACAGCAAGCGCATACCGTAGCGATTTGACCAAATTTGCGCTGTTTGTCAAAAGCAGTTTGCTTGATGTCAGTAGCGATACAGTCAAATCCTACTTGACGCATCGGCTGAATAAAAAACTGTCGCAACGTTCGACCTCCCGGTTCTTAAGCAGTGCGCGAGCCTTCTATCGGCATTTAATTGCAAATAAAAAAATCGATAAAAATCCCATTGAAAATGTCAGTAATCCCAAATTGCCGAGCTACTTGCCAAGCACCCTATCAGAGTCACAGGTTGAGCGCTTATTGAGCACGCCGAGTGATGATGATCCTGTTCAAATGCGTGACAAAGCCATGTTGGAGCTTTTGTATGCCACTGGAATTCGTGTTAGCGAACTGGTTAATTTACAAATGCATGAGTTGGGCATGCTTCAAGGTGTAATAAGGGTAACAGGTAAAGGCGGTAAAGAACGATTGGTTCCTATGGGGGAGCTTGCTTGTGAGGTGCTAAGTGACTATTTAAAAAATGCGAGGCCAGCTTTACTTAAAAAACCAAGTAATACCGTTTTCCCGAGCAAGCGCGGTAGCACGATGACGCGTCAGACCTTTTGGCATCGCATAAAGTTTTACGCCAGTCAGGCCGATATAAAAGTGCATTTGTCGCCACATACTTTGCGTCATGCCTTTGCCACTCACTTGTTGAATCATGGCGCTGACTTGCGGGTGGTGCAAATGCTTTTAGGTCATAGCGACTTATCAACGACTCAGATATATACGCATATCGCAACCCAGCGCTTGCAAACACTTGTTAAGGAGCATCACCCCAGAGGATAAAATGAGGCGAGTGAATACCTTGAAATCAAGTGGGTCGAATTAAAATGCGCAAGTTACTCAAACAGGCGGGGCAAACATCCAAGAAACTTTTTTAGATTTTTTTCATCAAATGTTCGCCTTTTTACGTAAACCTACGGATAACTGCTTATTGCCAGTCTTAGCATTTGCTATTATTTGTTATGAATTGGGTGACTTACACCCTGAAATTTAATCTTGATAAGCACGGTCTATCATTTTAACCAAAGCATTTTATCAATCAGTTTTTATTTGGACGTTTTACATGACAATAACTACACATCAAATCGCTTGCTCACGCCATACTTTTGTAGGTAGTCGATTAAATCGACTATTGGCACTGTTTTCTGCAAGTATTTTAACTCTCGTTTTTGCCTTTAGTGCTGACGCTCAAGTATCTGGAGAAAGAGATGAACTTGCTGCCGAGTTAAGCAAAAAGCTACAGTTGCGAATAGATTCGATTGCTGACTCTCAAGTGCCAGGCTTGCTTGAGCTATATACCGATCGAGGTTTGTTTTATGCCAGCGAAAGCGGAGATTATTTTCTGCAAGCAAGAGTCTATAGCCTCAAAGACGGAATTGTCGATGTAACTGAAGACAGTTTGAAGAAAATGCGTCTGGACGGTATAGAAAAGTTTGCCGATTCCGCCATTACCTTTAAGGCCGATAATGAAAAATACGTCGTGAATGTCTTCACTGACGCAACCTGTGGTTACTGTCGTAAGCTTCACAACGAAATGGATCAAATTAATGATTTGGGCATTACTGTGCGCTATTTGGCGTTTCCAAGAGCGGGCATAAATAGCCAGGTATATAAAGATGCGGTATCTATATGGTGCTCTGAAGACCCTCAAGACGCCATTACAAGAGCGAAAGCTGGAGAGCAGGTTGCCGATGCAAGTTGCGAAAACAAAGTCGCAGAGCAGTATAACTTTGGAAAACAAATCGGCGTGAATGGCACACCTAATATCATTCTTCCTGATGGCTCAGTTGTGCCGGGATATCAGCCTGCTAAAAACTTAGAGGCTGCCTTGCAACAAGCTGCGCTGTAGGCAATTCTATTGCTCTAACAACATAGCGAAACCTTGGGTTTATTTCGATTGACTCAAAAGGATAGCAGGTAATCAAAGTAAGCGCCGGCACGTTGGTCGGCGCAGTCACTTCAAACGCAGTTTCAGGCACAACCATGACGTCAGTCACCTGAAACTTTGTATGCGCATCTGCTTGTTCAAATGAAAAAATATCGCCTACTTTTACCTTTTTCAAATAAGCAAAATGGGTGTCTCGATGCCCCGCGATAACGACATTTTTACTTTGTTCCTTGTTAAAATTATCTGAAAAGTTCATAAGTGCTGATGGACCAAAGGCTAAGTTGCGCGTATTCAAGCCTGCAAGTACAAAGTCTTCATGGTCTTTATACTTTAATTTACCTATTATTTGAGTGTCGGCCCAAGGCCAGGGTCGCGCGATATGCGCAATCTTGTCTCTACCTGTGCCGGACTGCTTGTCTGGAAAAGTAAGTGCTCGCTCCCAGGCACTTTGCATCAGTTGCTGCGCGACTTCCGCCTTTAGCGGAATGTAAAGTCCTTTGCCAATGAGCAGCAGTGCACTTATCAACAGGGCGTAGAAGACACTTTGTTGCCAACAAGACGGTAGCCATCGACTCATCTGTTCACCTTTAGCGTCAATACTCTAAAACCTGTTAGTAATTTAAATAAAAGGGATAAGCCCAATACTAATGCGCCACTTATTACTAGCAATGCTGATGGTGTAGCAGTTTGCGGCAGGCTGACCTGTGCTGCTCGCCATGTTTGCGTTTGCAGGTCGGATAAATCCTGCTGCGTGTTTTTAAGCATGGCAAGATATTCTGCTGAGGGCTTATGGTTTTGTTCGTCAATTGCCAGCAGGCTTGTGTATTGGCTCACTAATTGAAACGCTAGCGCAGTTTCGGTGATTGCTTTTTCTGTCTGTTGCTTAAGTGTTAAATATGCTTCTCCCTGACCATGGCCAGGTTTTTGAGAGCGTAAAGCAAATTCCCGCTCGATACTGCGTATTTTTTGATAGCCCCAATGTTTATCTATACCGCTTTGATAGCTGATGGTTTTGGCTGGCAGCGCACTTTTCCAAAGTATGTCTTGTTCGTCAGCGTGAAGATTAGAATGCCAATTGGCTTGAAGATAAAACCCAGCGTTGTGTTGATCGCCTGAATCGATACGCTTTTGTCGATAAACAATATCGATTGGCTCATTTGCGTACACATCCGGGATGATGCGAGGATAAATTTCGGGTGCAGACGCCAGCTTATTTGCCGAAACTAACTGTATGTCGCTTAATACAGGACGTTTAATTTTGTCGAGCAAGCGCTGCATTTTTTCTTCGACGGTACTAAGATCGCCAATCAAGGTAAAGGTACCTCGCCCGGCAATCGCTGCTTCACTCATAAAATAGGCATTTGGCGCACTGCCAATTCCAACGGTAAATAACCGGCTTTGCTCTAGATTATTGGCAATTAACTGTATCAATTGTGCCTCGTTACTCACGCTTCCATCTGTGATAAACAGGATTTGATGTAGGCTTTCAGGCCGCTTGTTTCTGAGTGAAAACGCTAGCTCCAGCGCATCTTTCATTTCTGTCCCACCACTTGCTTGCAGGCTATTGATAAATGATTTTGCTTTTTGTTTGTTTTCAACAGTGGCGGCTTGCTCTGACTGAAACAATGCGCGAGAGCGACTATTAAATTCAATGATATTAAATCGCTCATTTGCCTTTAAATCATTTATCGCGGTAAAAATAGCTGACTTTGCCTGCTCGATTGAGTCTCCTACCATAGAGCCTGAGGTATCGAGAATAAAAGTTAGATCCCGCGCTGCGCCGATTAAAGAGGCTTTTGGTGGTAATACTTGAATGATGCCGTAATCGTAATCGCCGACTTGCTGAACGACATGACTGGCCTGAGGCTGCGCTAACTCGCCAAGGGTCCAATTTAGTACGAAATCTTTGGCGAGAGTCTTGGTTAAATTTTGGGATGAAGCAGAGGCATTTTGAAGCCTTATTTGGTAGCTATCGTCATTCAAATAGGCTACATCAATTTCATGATGTTCACTTTCAAAGTCAAATAAATCGCTTGCCATATTGATGTTCAGTTTGATATCCAGTTTGGTGTCGACAAGGGCCATCTCAATACTGGTGCTTTCTTCATCAGCTTCGCCGCTTAGTGAATGAAGCAGATCTTGATTCTCAGTCGCTCTTGCGTGCGGTGAATAACGAGGTGTAATTGCCGTGGGAATGACTAAGCTGTAGCGCCGCCCTTCATTTGATAATACCTGTTGATATTCAATAGTGACAATAATGGCGGTGTTCGGCGCAATATTAGCCACTTTATTTACAAATAGATTTGGGCGCAATTGATTAACAAGACTTGCGCTGTTTCCCGCTTGTTTAGCCTTTTCAAAGGCCTTTTTCGCCTCTTCTTTTTGTTTTATTACGCCTTCGATTTTTCGTGTGCCAATTTGCATTAACATGGCGTCAACTGCAGCATCCTCTGGAAGGGGAAACACAAACGTGCCGTGTTGCCATTTGTTTGACGGGTTTGTAAAGTGTTGCGTTACTCGCGTGCGGGCAATATTTCCACTGACACTGACATCAAACTCACTTTTTTCAAGTTTGGCGGCGAGCCAGGATGGTGGGGCGTTTTCGTCATCTTTCGCTGCTTGCCCGCTATCACTTTGAAGGTAAAAACCTCCGCGACCGCTGGCATATATATTGTTGATAATATGCGCCTGTGTGATGTGGTGCTCAGTTCCGTTATCGCCCAGGTTAATAAGCGCCTTGATTGTGTTTTTTTCATCGATGTTGCTTGCACTATTTTGTAAATCATGGCGCTCGGCAGCGCTTTTTTTATTGATTAATGAATAGGCAGAATTGCTTGCCTGACTGATTGCTGATTCAAATGCGCTTACTACTGCGATGATACTTGCAGCAGCCAAGACCAGCATTATTTTTTTCGTATTGGTCATTTGAAGGCTTCCTAATATGGCCCTAAAGCAAGAGTGAAATGGGCCAGCACTTTAGGACAAGCCCAATAAATTGCTTCGTTAACTAAACAGACGTTATGATTTTCACGCTTAGCGAGCTTCGTTTTTGCCAGAGCTTGTATGACTAGAACCAAGTTCTGAAGCCGCCTGCAAACTTTTCTGGTTTGGACCTACCTGAAGCGTCACGCGCCGGTCAAAAAATAGCGCTTCAGGATTAACAGCCGATTGACCGACAAGCTCGTCTCTTTGGATTTCACCTTGCGCAAACATGCTAAATTGACTGTTTTTCACATTTTGAGAAAGTAAGTACTCCTTAACAGCTTGTGCACGTTTTTGTGATAAGGTTTTGTTATAAGCTGAGTCGCCACGAACATCGGCAAAGCCTGTGAGTGAAACATGCAATTCAGGATACTTTCTAAGCAGGGCAGCGAGGCTATCTAGTTGCTGAGTAAATGCATCTTCTACTAAAAATGAAGCCGTTTTAAACTGAATGCTCGATTCTAATGTTGGGAGCGCGCGCAACCATTCTGTCGCCGCTTTATCGTCAAAATTGGCCATCTGAAGCATTTGTGTTTTTTCAAGTTCTTCGAAATCATTTTGAAGCGCGTACAAGGCATTCTCTTTTTGTTTTAAATCGCTTTGCAAAGTTAAGATTTCGCCGGCCTGCATGTCGATTTCACTATCATTATTGACATCATTAGCGATAAAAATGCCAAACAGCGCGCCAATAATGCCACCCACCGGTCCACCTATAATTGAGCCCGTGACAGCACCTGAGCCTAGCCCAATTAACTCGTTGCGTTGTTCTTTTTTAATCAAGGGTTTGTCGGGTGTTTGCGCGTTTTCATCAGCGGTTGTTTGTTGCGCCTGGGCCTGACTAAAAGCGCCAGTGCTTAACAATACGGTAAGTGTGCTTGCTAAAAGTAATTTTTTCATTGTATCTACCTTTTTTGATGTTGCGGCTACATGCCTAAGTTGATAAAGCTTGGTCTGTACAAAATGCACAGTTGGCGTTGCTTGAGTGCTATTACACACAAACAAAATGGCAATTCGAGGCATCAAAAATGGCAATGTGACGATCAATTGTGGCGAAAAAATGGAAATTGTCGCTCTGGTCTTTGCTTTAAACAAAATTTCGTTATAGTGGCTGCATCAGCCGGGTGAATCGTATTTTCAATGAACCCTAGCGGGACACGTTGAAACTTGCAGGATAAACATCATGCCTAAAACCATTGCTTTAGTAGAAGATGATATTGCGCTACGCGAAAATTATATTGCGGCCTTATCCAGGCAGGGCTATGACATTAATGCGTATGCAACACGACCTGCGGCAGAGCAAGCGTTTGCGAAGGCCTTACCTGATTTAGCGATTATCGATATTGGTCTTGAAGATGAGATTGATGGTGGGTTTGCACTTTGTCAGCAATTAAGAAGTCTGTCGAAAACACTTCCTATCATCTTTTTTACGGCTCGCGATAATGACTACGATACTATTTGCGGTTTGCGTATGGGGGCAGATGATTATTTGACAAAAGATATCAGCCTGCCGCATTTATTAGCCAGAATAGCAGCCCTTTTCAGGCGTAACGCGCTATTACAGTCAAATAGTCCAGTTCATGATAACGAGGATTTAGTAGAAAATGGAAAGTTGCGTATTGATGTAAATCGTATGACCGTCAATTGGGATAGGCAAGCAGTAGAGCTCACTGTCACTGAATTTTGGATGTTACATGCGATTGCAAAATATGCTGGTCACGTAAAAAGTCGCCAGCAGTTAATGGATGAGTCAAAAATGGTGGTGGATGACACCACTATTACGTCACACATTAAGCGAATTCGCAAAAAATTCGTTGAAATTGACCCTGAGTTCGACTGCATTGAAACGGTGTATGGCATGGGTTACCGCTGGAAGTCAGCATGCTAAAGCGTTTTGGTTTAGGGCTTAGAACAAAGCTACTTTTATTTTCCTCCTTTTTATTTGTGATCCCTTATTTGGGATATCAATTTGTTTGGGAGTTGGAAACCTATCTTCGAATCGGCCAGGAGCAAACACTTGTGGGCACTGCTCGAGCTGTAGCAACTGCATTGCATGAACGCCCGGCATTATTTGACAATCAATCGGCATTTTTATCGGATGTGCGCCCCAGTAAAGATTTATATGCCCACCGCATACAATATCCAATTCAGTTAGATGGCCGCCTGTCAGACTGGCAAGATTATCGTGCTTTAAGTTTACGCTATGGCGCAGAAAATTTAATTGAACAGAGCGCCGTTTACTCACCTGAAAGTCTTAATTTTGAACATATGGTGGGTCAATACGAAAACTTTTTATATGCGATGTTTGATGTGACCGACGACAAGGTGTTATTTCGACCTCAAAATGCCTTGCGAATTGATCGCAATGATTTTGTGCAAATTGCTTTGGTAAATGCGATGGGCGAGTTCAGGCGTTACGCAATCGCACCATACTCTGAAGGGTGGGTGAATGCTTACGCACTTGATACCGAATCCAGTGGCATAAATCCTCTTTCACTTGAAACCAAAATTCAAGGACAGTGGCGTAATACTGAAAAGGGCTATCAATTGGAACTACGTTTCCCCCTAGATATGGTTTCAAGTAATATTGCTTTTGCAATTTCAGATGTCGATGATCCTCAATCAAGGCGCGTGAAATATGTAATGGGTACAGCCAATCCGGCAAAGTCGGATGATCTAGGCACAGTGTTAGTGCCGTCACCTGAGATAGAGCGGATCATAAGAGGTCTACAGTATTCAAATGCTCGCGTGTGGGTGGTAGACAATCACATGCGCGTTTTAGCGCGCTCTGGCAATATCCAAAGCGCAAAAGGCGTACAAGAAGTAAATAGCTACGACGAGCAGGCCATAAAGCAAGACACAAATGATGCAAGGGCTGAGTCAACAAACACAGGACTTTGGCAGCGTTTTGAGCAAGCGATTTTGCTTCCATTGTATTATAAAATTTTAACTAAACCGCCTGCTGAATTTATTGACGATTTATCTGATGCTTTTGCGCTACAAGGTCAAGATATTGCAAATGCACTATCAGGTCGCCCCGATACACTTTGGCGCTTAAGTCCTGATAACAAAGCCGTCATTTTGTCCGCAGCGCATCCTATATATATTGATAACGAGGTGCGCGGTGCTGTAGTGGTTGAGCAAACCACCCATGGTATTCGTACTTTGCGAAATCAGGCGCTAGAAAAACAATTTAACTTCATTCTCGCGGTAATTCTGCTTGGCATTATTTCCTTGTTTTTAATTGCCTCGCGTATTTCTTCACGCATTCGGCGTTTGCGAGACAATACCGAAAATGCCATTGATGCCAGCGGTAAAATTGTAGGGCAAATTGTTCCATCTAATTCAGCCGATGAAATTGGTGATTTGTCGAGAAGCTTTCACCAAGTACTTGGCAAACTCAGTCAGTACAATCATTATCTGGAAAATATGGCTTCACGCTTATCTCACGAGCTGCGAACTCCCGTTGCCATTGTTAACTCCTCGCTGGACAACTTAATGCTCGACCCAGATGCAGCAGACAGACATATATACGTGGAGCGGGCCAAGCAGGGGATTTCGCGCTTAAGTAAGATCCTGAATAATATGAGTGAGGCAACGCGTCTCGAAGAAGCTATCAAGCGCAGCGAAGCACAAAAATTCATGCTTGCAGAAGTTCTTAGCGGATGCATTGATGGCTATCGCATGACCCACCCGGAATTCACTTTTGTATATGAAAATGAATTACCTGATGCCAGTTTACGGGGTTCGCCAGAACTCTTTGCGCAAATGCTGGATAAAATTCTGAGTAATGCCATCGACTTTTCAGAACATAAAGATCCAATCATTGTACGCGTATTTGAAAAGCAAAAAGCAATAGCGGTATCTGTAAGTAACCGTGGCGCTTTGCTACCTGATAATATGAAGCATCAACTGCTTGATTCAATGGTATCGGTTAGAGAAGGTAAGTCGTCGTCTTCTTCCCATTTAGGGCTTGGACTTTACATTGCGCATATGATTGTCAAGTATCATGGCGGTGAATTGAGCATCGATAACTTGCCTGATCACACCGGCGTGATTGTCTTAATGCGTTTTCCGACTTAGACTGAGCACATATTTTTTCTGATTTTTAAGGATTTTAATGGCTATCATCATAATAATTACGGTGGTGCTAATGAATGTGCTGATTGTTGGCCTTTCTTTTATTAGCCCGCTATTTTGGTGGCTATTGCCGTTTAGTTTGGGTTTTTTAATACTTGGCATTCATGATGTGCTTCAGACTCGACATGCGCTTTGGTGTAACTTCCCAATCGTGGCGCGCGGACGCTGGTTTATGGAAGAAATTCGCCCCTTTGTACAACAGTATTTTATTGAATCAGAAACAGACGGCGCGCCGATAAGCCGTATGTTTCGTTCAATCGTCTATCAACGAGCAAAAAACAATCGTGATACTGTGCCTTTCGGTACACAGCTCGATACTTATCGAACCGGTTATGAGTGGATTGGCCATTCAATTTCTGCTTACAATGTCAAAGATATGGATTGCCAGCCGAGAGTCAAAATCGGCGCTAAACACTGTTTGCAGCCCTATCATGCAAGTATTCTGAATATTTCCGCCATGAGTTTTGGTTCACTAAGTCAAAATGCCTTACTTGCATTGAATGAAGGCGCCAAAAAAGGGGGGTTTTATCATAATACGGGTGAGGGAGGCATAAGCCCTTATCATCAAAAGCATGGTGGCGACTTGGTCTGGCAGGTGGGAACCGGTTACTTTGGCTGTCGAACAAAAGATGGAAAGTTTGATGCGGATCTTTTTGCAAAAGCCGCCAGCGACCCACAAGTTAAAATGATCGAAATTAAGCTTTCACAAGGCGCCAAGCCAGGTCATGGCGGCATTCTGCCTGCGAGTAAAAATACCATTGAGATTGCAGAAATTCGTGGTGTGGAGCCAGGGACTGAAGTTGATTCTCCGCCTTTTCACACTGCTTTTACCACGCCAATCGGTTTGATTGAGTTTATACAGCAATTAAGAAAGCTTTCGGGGGGCAAACCAATAGGGTTTAAGCTGGCAATTGGCAGAAAGTCAGAGTTTATGGCAATTTGTAAAGCCATGCGTCAGTTAGACGATGGCCCAGACTTTATAACAGTCGATGGTGGAGAAGGCGGCACGGGAGCTGCTCCCTTGGAATATTCAAATTCCATTGGCTCACCTTTAAGAGAAGCGCTTGCTTTTGTAGATGATGCCTTAACAGGATTTGGTTTGCGTGAACAGGTAAAAATCATTGCCAGCGGAAAGATCATCTCTGGTTTTCATTTGGTTAAAAATTTAAGCCTGGGCGCTGACATATGTAACAGCGCTCGTGGTATGATGCTGGCGCTTGGTTGTGTTCAGTCTTTAAGTTGTAACACTAATCGATGTCCAACGGGCGTGGCAACACAAAATCCTGCACTATTTAAAGGTTTGGTGCCTGAGGAAAAAGCAGAGCGAGTGTACCGCTTTCATGAAAAAACGGTGCATGCAGCGGTTGATATTATGTCTTCAGCCGGGATAGACCGACCAGAGTCTTTAAACAGAACGCACATTTTCAGGCGTGTCAGTCAACAAGACGTAAAGCGGTATGATGAAATATTTCCGCATGTTAAAACCGGCTCATTTGTAAGTGGTGATATTCCTGCTCGCTACAAGCTTGACTTTGAGGAGGCATCTGCAAATTCTTTCAAGCCAGCGGGACACCTGAGCGAAGTAGAGAGTCAAACAAAAGTGGTAGGATAGTCTCTTGTTAATCAAACATCGAAAGTTGCCAAATGAAGCTCCACTCGATCCGAAGCTTCCGCCTATTCTGGACCGTTTATTACGATTACGTGGGGTTCAAGACGCAAACGAAGTAAGCACGAAAGCTTCTCATCTACTGCATTTTAAAGATTTAAAAGGCATTTTTGCAGCAGCACAGCTATTACGTGATGCGGTGATTAATAATCAGACGATTTGCATTGTTGGCGATTTTGATGCCGATGGAGCTACCAGTACGGCACTTTGCATGTTAAGCCTGAGAGATCTCGGGCATCAGCCTGACAAATTACGTTATATTGTGCCAAACCGATTTGACTTTGGATACGGTTTAACGCCACCGGTGGTCGACATGGCGCATCAGCAAGGTGCAGACCTTATAATGACCGTCGACAACGGTATTTCAAGTGTTGAGGGTGTTGCACATGCCAAAGCAAAGGGAATTAAGGTTTTAATCAGCGATCATCATCTTGCCCCAAAAGAAGTGCCTCAAGCAGATGCCATTGTGAACCCAAACCAAGCGGACTGTTCGTTTAAAAGCAAGCATATTGCAGGGGTTGGCGTTGCGTTTTATGTGATGTCAGCGCTTAAGCACGCGCTTAATGAGGCAGGTTACTTTGCAGAGCGGCATTTAAGTGAACCAAATTTGGCGCAGTATCTGGACTTGGTTGCCCTTGGCACCGTTGCTGATGTAGTTCCGCTCGATCACAACAACCGTATTCTGGTGCATCAAGGTTTGCAGCGCATACGAGCTGGAAAGACGCGTCCAGGGATTCAGGCCCTGCTAGATGTA
This sequence comes from Ningiella ruwaisensis, assembly GCF_004798935.1. Taxonomy (GTDB): domain Bacteria; phylum Pseudomonadota; class Gammaproteobacteria; order Enterobacterales; family Alteromonadaceae; genus Glaciecola; species Glaciecola ruwaisensis. Next base: position 49,388 of record NZ_RAHT01000009.1, read on the forward strand.
GCGAGTCGAAAAGCGCATCGGCTCGCCTCAAGCGATTTGGGCTTTGTTTTAGGCCCAAGATTAAACGCCGCCGGACGCATTAGCGATATGTCTGTGGGTATAGAGTGTTTAATAAGCGAGTCCTACGAACATGCTTACTCGCTTGCCACGCAACTGGATGCGCTAAATCGAGAGCGACGCAGCATCGAACAGCAGATGCAATTGCGCGCACAAGAGGCGCTTGAAAGTATCAGTCTAGATGAAAATACCCTTCCAGCAGCTATTGTTTTATTTGATGAGGACTTTCATCAAGGTGTGGTAGGAATTTTAGCCGGTCGGATAAAAGAAAAATACTTTCGGCCAACCATTGCTTTTGCGCTTGAAAATGAAACCCAGGCTGACTCGCCTGATGCGGTCCTCAAAGGTTCGGCGCGCTCAATCCCGGGCGTGCACATACGAGACGTATTAGAACGTGTGCATAGTCTTTATCCGGGACTTATTAATAAGTTTGGTGGTCATGCCATGGCAGCCGGTTTATCTTTGCCGCGAGCCAGTTTGGACGACTTTGAAAAGGCATTTTTACAATGCGCAGATGAAGCGATGCGAGGCTTGCCGAGCGCACAAACGCTAATGTCTGATGGCCCTCTAGACACAAATGAGTTACAGCTTGAAACGGCGCAACTGCTTAAAATGAGTATGCCTTGGGGGCAACAATTTGAAGAGCCATTGTTCGACGATGTATTTGAGATTATTCAGCAGCGCATTGTAGGTGAAAAGCACCTCAAGTTGATTGTCAAAAAAGACGAGCAAGTGTTCGATGCCATTGCCTTTAACGTGGATTTAACTGTGTGGCCAGACAAGCAGATACCACGCGTTCATCTAGCCTACCGTTTAGATGTTAATGAGTATCAAAATCAGGTTAGCGTGCAGTTACTGGTGAGTGATTTAGCGCCTTGTTAAGTACGGCTTTGTTAAAAATGCCTTCTCTCAAAAAGATAGGTCAGTAAAATGAGTAGATTGCAAGCTACAGGCTATGTGATACACCGACGACCTTACAGAGAAACGAGTTTGCTGGTGGATTTTTTTACGCGCCAGTATGGTCGTATAAGCGCGGTAGCAAAAGGCGCTCGAGGTAATAATAAGTCTGACCGAAAAAGCCTTATTCAACCGCTGCAGTTACTTTCATTTGAGCTGAGCGGTCGTACTCAGCTAAAAAACTTAGGGCTAGCTGAGGCATTGCAAAGTGCATGGCAATTAAAGGGCTCTTGTTTTTACAGTGCTTTTTATATGAATGAACTGCTTGTTAGAGCGCTGCCAGAAACCGAACCCGCCAGCCTGCTTTTTGAGCAATACCAGCAGTGTTTACAACAACTATCAGAGATCTCAAACGCCAGCGTTGAGCAAGCGCACAGTCTGGAAAGAATTGAAATCTGCCTGCGCAGCTTTGAGTTGATGTTACTGCAAGAACTCGGATATTTACCTGATTTTAGTCACGACGCTGAAACAGCCAAGCCAATTCAGGCCGATGGCTTTTATACCTTTATCGCAGAGCAAGGTTTTATATCTTGCCCTGCCTTACAGCCCTATGTTCTTAAAGGTGAAGACTTACTTGCGATAGATGCTAGACACTTCAGCAAAAGTGCTCGTAAAACGGCTAAATTTATCTGCCGCCAGGCGCTTTTGCCCATAATTGGTGACAAACCGCTTAAATCCAGAGAACTTTTTATCCAATCTTAGCAATCGATTCTGCGTTAAATTTGGTATCATACTTACCTTATGTAAATCCTCTTTAGGCCTGTTTAATGAAAGATATTCTTTTAGGTGTAAATATTGATCATATTGCTACCCTCAGAAACGCACGCGGGACCAATTATCCAGCCCCGGTTCACGCTGCAGATGTTGCTGAACGTGCTGGCGCAGATGGCATTACCGTGCATTTACGTGAAGATAGACGGCATATAAAAGACGAAGATGTATTCTTACTAAAACAAAGTATCAATACCCGCTTGAACCTGGAAATGGCAGTGACAGATGAAATGCTATCGATTGCGGCCAAGGTTTTACCGGCGTTTTGCTGCCTGGTTCCTGAAAAACGTGAGGAGCTTACCACTGAAGGTGGCTTGGATGTGGCTGGCAATTTGTCCAAAATTAAAGATGCCTGCTCACAGTTGCATGAACAAAACACGCAAGCTTCGCTTTTTATTGATGCAGATGAAAAACAAATAGAGGCATCAGTTGAAGCGGGGGCACCATACATTGAAATACACACCGGTCAATATGCCGAAGCAGCAGATGAATATACTGCGCAAAAAGAACTGGAAAAATTGATTGCAGGGATAGAGTACGCAGACAGGCTCGGTCTAAAAGTGAATGCCGGGCATGGTTTGCACTATCACAACGTTAAGCCTATTGCTGCTATTGAGCAGCTCATAGAGTTGAATATTGGGCATTCAATTATTGCCAGAGCTGCTTTTGATGGTTTGGACAAAGCGGTTAGGGATATGCGAGCGCTGATGCAAGAGGCGAGGGTTCAACTCGTAAATCGCAGGTAATCTCATGATTCTTGGAATTGGCACGGATATCGTTGAAATAGAGCGCATCGATCAATCGTTAAAAAAGTCTCATGCCCTTGCGCGAAGAGTGCTCACCGATAATGAATACGCCGAATTCGAGATCTCTTTGCATCCAAGCCGTTATCTGGCCAAAAAATTCGCCAGTAAAGAAGCCACAGTAAAAGCGATTGGAACAGGCATTGGATATGGAATGAGTTGGCAGCATATTGAAATTTCTCACGATGAAAAAGGCAAGCCTTTACTAATTGCACATGGTGCGTTTGACATTTGGTGCAAAGAGAATGGCGTCAATGCCATGCATATCAGTATTGCCGACGAGCAGGATTATGCTTCAGCCTTCGTTGTGATTGAAGCAAGCAAATAGGCAAGACTAGCCCTATGGTAAAATTTTATAAAGCGCCGAAATCTGGACTGAATGATACGAACAGGCGTAATTCATATCGCAGCAAGCGTCAGATGAAAAGCTCGCAAAATGCTAAGTCTTCAGTACAGATTGTTGTGGATATAGACGAGATAGATTATCACGGCAAAGGAATAGCCTTATCCACTACCCCAATTACCATTGTAGAAGATGCACTTCAGGGAGAACGTCTGAAAGTGCGGCTGACTCACCAAAGCAAGCAAGTGCAGTTTGCGACACCAGTTAAGATTGAAAAAGCTTCCTTAAAGCGTGTTGAGCCTTTTTGTCCTCATTATGATGAATGCGGCGGCTGCTCTATGCAATCAATGAGCGCGTCAAACGGCATAGCAATGAAAACGCGCGCATTAAAACGTCTGATGCAAACTAAGTTTGGTCTAGAAGACGAAGTGTTTATGCCCTCGGTATTGGCGGATATTGATTACGAAACATCGCTTGAGCAAAGGCGAGGCTACCGCCGTAAGGTACGAATTGCCATAGATGCGCGCAATCACAATAAAGTGCGCTTGGGATACAAGCAACAACATTCAAATCAAGTGGTGGATATCCGTTCTTGCAAAATCCTGGTTCCCGAACTGGAAATAAGCGTGCTGAGTTTACTGGCATCTTTAAGAGCGAGTGAAGATGGAGAACTATCAACAGAATCAGCACCAAAAGCGATTTTAAAAAAGCTGGGGCATATTGATGCAGCATCGCTAAAAACGGGTGTTGTAGTGCATATAAATGCAAGTAAACCATTATTTAGTAACGAGCTTGATTATTTTCAGCAATTGGCGCAAGCACTTAAATTACGTATACAAGTTAGCGAAAAAGGCCATAAAAAAGCAGATTATTGTGCCGAAAATGCCTTGCTCGCAATAGAAGATATAGCCGGCTTGTCCCTCGGTGTCGCTATCAACGATTTTTTCCAAATCAATGGGCCCGTCAACAGGAAAATGATAAATCAGGCGCTTGAGTGGCTTGCGCCTGACAGTAAGGCCATAGTTCACGACTTTTATTGTGGTATTGGAAATTTTAGCTTGGCACTGGCAAAGCACTGCGGGCAGGTCATTGCATATGAAGGTGTAAGTGAAATGACTGTGCGCGGCAAAGAAAACGCTGAACAAAACGAATTGAACAATTGTCAGTTTACCTGTCTAAACTTGTCAGATGAAAAAGCATTGTCATCTCTCAAGCTGAAAAGAGATGACCTTGTTTTATTAGATCCGGCTCGGGATGGCGCAAAGGCGCTTTGTGAAAAGTTAAGCGCTGAAAAAGTAAAGCGAATTGTTTATGTGTCGTGCAATCCAAGCACACTCATCCGTGATTTATCGATTTTAGCAACGCGCTATAAGATAAAAAAAATGTCGACCCTTGACATGTTTGCCTTCACCCAGCACCTTGAAACAATGGTCTTACTCGAATCATAATACATGATATCTGACAAAGGCCTCATTAATTAAATTTGACGGCAGGGAGCTTACGTTTCCCTTTTGATCAACCAAAGGACAGGCAATGGTTTCAATTCGCAGTGTGCACCGTTCCCAAAGACCGAGCTTTGAGCAGTGGCTTGCTGCTTTGCCTGTGTCTGATAGCACAAAAACCAAATTGCGCAGCATATCTGATCAGCCAGAAATTCTGCTTATTGGTCAAGAAATGGTGGAAATACTGCACGAGTTGCATATGGATGATGAAACACTGCAAGCGGCGCTGATTTACCCTTATTGCGATATCCACGAATTAGATAATGACGAGGTATCTGAACGCTTTGGAGAGGGTATCGCTGCGCTGATAAGCGGTGTACGCAAAATGGATGCCATTAAAACGCTACAGTCTCGTAATCCCTCAGACCCTTCACAAGTAGAAAATTTACGCAATATGTTATTGACCATGGTTGAAGACGTGCGCGCGGTGGTCATAAAAATGGCAGAACGAATCTGTGCACTGCATCAAATAAAGGATGAAGACGAGGAAACGCGTGTTATTGTTGCCAGAGAGTGTGCAACCATTTTTGCGCCGCTAGCGAATCGCTTGGGCATAGGTCAGCTTAAGTGGGAACTAGAGGACTTATCCTTTCGATATTTGCATCCTCAAACCTATAAAAAAATTGCCAAGATGCTAAAAGAAAAGCGCAGTGAGCGGGAACAATATATCAGCGATTTTGTTGCTCACCTACAGGGCTTGCTAGACGATGCAAATATCAAAGCGCAGGTTATTGGGCGTCCTAAGCATATTTACAGCATTTACAAGAAAATGCAGAAAAAGCAATTAGACTTCGAACAGCTTTTTGATATTCGAGCACTTCGCATAATCGCCGAAAGACTGCAGGACTGTTACGCGGCTTTAGGCACTGTGCATGCAAGCTATAGGCACATACCAGCAGAGTTTGATGATTATATAGCCACGCCTAAACAAAACGGTTATCAAAGCATCCATACGGTTATCATTGGGCCTGCGGGTAAATCCATTGAAATTCAAATTCGTACCGAGCAAATGCATCAAGATGCAGAGCTTGGCGTTGCCGCGCATTGGAAATATAAGGAAGGCACCACGGGTAAACAGGCAAGCGCAGACGAGCGCGTTAACTGGCTTCGTAAAATCTTGCAGTGGCAAGAAGAAATGGCGGAATCGGGTAATTTGGTTGAAGAGTTTAGAAGTCAGGTATTTGAAGACAGGGTATATGTGTTTACACCTAAAGGTGATGTGATTGATTTGCCCCAAGGCGCAACGCCTTTGGATTTTGCCTACTATATTCACAGCAATGTTGGGCACAAGTGCACGGGTGCCAAGGTAAATGACAGAATTGTGCCATTTACCTACAAATTACAAACAGGCGATAAAATCAATATTCTCACCAGTAAAAACGCAACGCCTTCACGCGACTGGATGCATCCGGGCTTAGGCTACGTTCACAGCGCACGGGCGCGAGCAACTATCCATTCCTATTTTAAGAAACAGGATAAAGAAAAAAACGCAGAGGCGGGTAAAGAGCTGCTTGAACGTGAGCTTTCAAAAGTCAATATTGCGCTTAAACATGCGGCTGAGCTCACTGAAAAATACAATGTGAAAACGGTGGAAGATTTATACGCTGCCATAGGCTCAGGCGACGTGCGAGTGATGACAGTTGTGCACACTTTAGTACAAAAATACGCACCAGAGCCAGAGCTGCCGCTTATTCCTAAACCTGGCAGGACAGGTAAATCGAAGGCTTCTAAGTCTTCACAGCCTATTATTGCTGAAGGGGTAGGGAATCTTTTAAGTACGCTTGCAAAATGTTGTCAACCCGTTGCCGGTGATAATATCGTGGGTTACATCACATTAGGAAAAGGTGTTAGTGTGCATAAAGAGCATTGCGCACAGTTAGAAAATTTGCTCAAGCAGCATCCTGAGCGCGAGATTGAAGTAAGCTGGGCAAATACGAAACATGGCGCGTTTAAAACCACCTTAGATGTTCAGTGTGAAGATAGAGATGGCATTTTGCGCGATATGACAACCGAGCTTTCGAATGAAAAAATAGCCTTGTTAGGCGTCAACAGCTTATCCAATACAAAAGACAATACTGCGCTTATAAAACTCGTGGTTGAAGTGCCTAATGCTGCCATGTTGAATAAATTGATTACGCGGCTTAAAAATGTCAAAGGTGTAATGGATATCACTCGATACTAAAACGTTGCGGTGGACGTAAAAGGAATACATTACTGATGTCGAAATCGATGTTTTTAAAACTCGCTGGCGGGATGTTGTTTTTATGCATGCTGCTGTATGTTTGGATAGCTAACGAAGCGCGAAAAGAAGTGTACTTTCTTTGTGGAAATTTTGTTGCGGGCACTCGTCTGGACGACGTGCAGAGGCAGCTCAACACAATCAATATTTCTCGTTATGAACAGTTTAAAGACGCTAAGACCGGGCAAATAAGCCTTATTCATCATAGCAGCGCGCTTAATTTTCATTTGTTTGTGTGTGAAATTAAGTTTGATGACAACAAGCAGGCGTCTAGCGTGAATTATCGTTCGATTTTTTGAAAGGCCGCCAAGTTTCACCATAACGTTTCACCATAAAAGAGCTTTGGAAAGGGCAGCAACACGCTATCAAAAGCAAAACATTATTGTAAGCAAAACACTATGAAACCAGAAAACACAAATGCAAATAGCAATTTGGCGCTTGCCAATGATATTCAGATTAAAGCAAAGCAGCTTGGGTTTGACTGGCCAGATATTTCGCCGGTTTTTGACAAGGTGCGAGAGGAATTAGATGAAGTGCGTCGTGCCTTAAAGACCGGCGACAAAAATGCACAAATCGATGAGGTCGGTGACCTTTTGTTTGCTGTGGTCAATTTAGCGCGCCATCTTAATATTAGCCCCGATGACGCACTTAAACAGGCATGCCAGAAGTTTGATAAGCGTTTTACGCAGGTCAAACAGATGGCACAACAAGCGAACATCGATATGTCGAACGCTCACATCGATGAATTAGAAGCGCTATGGCAGGCTGCCAAAAAGCGCTAATGCTTGAGTTTATCTAAAAAACACTTAAATCATAGACGATTGCAAAAAGGCTTAACGCCAATCCTGCTATACCGACCAAACACAAACCTAATTGTGAGCGTCTTGGGCGTCGCTTTCCTGCCATGCGATGTTGAGCAATATCATAAATTTCATATAAACCAAACAGACCCGTAAGGATAGCAAGCCAAGGTGCCAACCAGGCATATGGATGCAATCCTGCTATTACCGCAATTTCCGAGACTTCACTGGCGGCATATAAACCAAAGGCAACTAAAGCGATAAAGCCAAGACCACTAACAGTCGTTAAAAAGCCGATTAATCGAAGTCTTTTTAAATATACAGGCTCAGCTATTGATTCACTTGCAAAGCGTCGTAATACAAAGTTAGCCGGCAGTAAAACTAAGCTAAGCAACAAAACAAGGGTTGGTAGGCCAAACCATAGCCCAGGTATTAAGAACGATTTAGGCGCATCACTGGCTAAAGAAGCAAACAGTATAGGGGCAGGCGTTGGTACAAATTCCAGATAATCTGGTACCCCCACTCCTTTTTCCAGACAGCTTGCATCTACATTATTTGGATTTGGATTATCGAAAAATGCATTTAGTACAGGTCCGGCGCATTCTGACATCGAACGGGTAGGGCCATGACCGGCGTATGGGACTTCTATATAACGGCCATTGCTAAAGCCTGGTGCAATATATCGAGCAAGTACGGCAGGTGTCACTGGATCCCAGCTACCGTTTACAATTAAGGTAGGTATGTCGGTTTCAACAAAGCGATAGTCTGATCTATCTCTGGGAGCCAAGCCTGATTCTTCACACATATTAGCGGCATATTTTGCGCCAGTCTCAGTTCGGATCATATTTGCAAAACGCGGATTTTCAGCCAGATCTTCTTTGATTACATTTGCGCTTGCGTGGGTGTATCCGTCGTTACATCGAATAGCCTGACTCATGCCCTGACTTACGGATATTCCGTCAGTTTCTCCCATAGACTCAGCGAAAACCTTATAAAAATTCTGGTTGTCAGTTTCAAAATATTTTACAAGTGATTGCAAAACAGCAGGCATGGCCGGGTGTGAATCCTGCTCATACGCCATCATAAATACTGCATACGGCAGTACGCTTGCATCTACAAGCATTTCTTTTTGAGGGAAAAGTTCTGTATCTTCCAGCGTTACTCGCACCGGCTTGCCTCGCATTTTATCCAATACTGCATCAAAGCGCTGTTCCAGTCCCTCGCATACGTCTGTATCAGCACAGGTCGCAAACATATTCTCTAATACCAGGTTCACCCAACGACCAATACGCATCAAATCTGTTAAATCATTAGGCACGATGGCATCAATTACCAACGCCTGAATGCCTTCAGGGTCTTGTAAAACAAGCATTTGACCCAGGTGCGAGCCATAAGAAATTCCCCAAACATTCCATTTTTCAAAACCTAATGCCTGGCGTAATGCTTGTACGTCTCTGGCGTTTTCCACCGTGTTATATGCGGATAAATCGACGCCGGCATCACGCGCTGCCTCAAAGCAATTGCGAGTGACATCTGCAGCATTGCGCTGGGCTTCTTCAAGATCTTTTGCATGCACAAGATCTCGCTGGTAAGCACCATAAAAAGGACAAAAGTTTCCGCTTGCGCCGATGCCGCGGTGTTCTAGAATGTAGAGGTCTCTTTGTTTAAGCAGATCATGATCTTTTAATCGTTTTACATACGTATTTACGCCAACACCTGGCCCTCCGGTTAAATAAATAACTGGGTCGCTTCGATACTCTTCCTCTTCCCCGGTTGCGGCAATTTTTACAAAATGCAGGCGAATCATTCGTGTGTCAGGGTCTTCCCGGTTTTCAGGAACCGTAATAAATCCGCAGCTTATTTCGCCTGGTTCATAGTCAATACTGTTTTTAAATGGGCAAACAAAATCAACAGGCTCAGGTATTGGCCAGGTGAGTTCTATTTGTTTTTCATCGATGCTTGATAAATCCGGCGCCGTTTGTGTCGATGTTGAAGAAGCGTTTTGCGAGTAAGCAAACTGGCATATTAAAATTATGCTAAGAGCGAATAGTAGTCTGACAATCATTTTTTAATCTCCATATATCACAGCCTGGCAGGCCTGGCTCGTGAGATACTTGATATGCCTGCCCCGTTATCGACTCACATTATGAGACAGGCGGGCTTTCGTATTTTTCTTGTATTCAAGTGAACGTTACCCGAATTTTTCGTCGCTCTCTAGACATTAATGCATGAATTGTCATTTAATTAGATAAAACACTTCGTTTTTGCTTCAGAATCTGTATAATTCGCGGCCTGCCCAGTTACACCCACCGTTGGGACGGTGGAAGATCAACAGGCTCGAAGGGGTCAAAAGGTTGATATAATTGAAATTTATTTTATTTTCGGGTGAATATTAATGAAAACTTTTGTTGCAAAGCCAGAAAGCGTTCAACGCGACTGGTTCGTGGTAGACGCCACTGACAAAACGTTAGGACGCCTAGCGTCTGAAATCGCGCGTCGTTTGCGCGGTAAGCATAAGCCAGAGTACACACCACATGTCGATACTGGCGATTACATTGTAGTTGTGAATGCTGAGAAAATTACCGTAACGGGCAATAAAGCTCTGGGTAAAATGTACTACTCACATTCTGGTTACCCAGGTGGCTTGAAAGAAGCGACATTTGAAAAAATGATCGAGAAGAAGCCTGAAATGGTGTTAGAGAAGGCAGTTAAAGGTATGTTACCTAAGGGCCCTCTTGGTCGTGCAATGTTCCGTAAGATGAAAGTCTTTGCCGGTCCAGAGCATACGCATCAGGCACAGCAACCTCAAGCATTGGATATTTAAGGAGCGAGCAACATGGCAGATACTCAATATTACGGCACAGGCCGTCGCAAAAGCTCTACCGCTCGTGTTTTCCTTCGTCCAGGTAGCGGTAACATTGTAGTTAACAAACGTCCATTAGACGTATTCTTTGGTCGCGAAACAGCGCAAATGATTGTTAAGCAACCTTTGGAATTAGTTGAAATGAGCGACAAGTTTGACTTATATATCACTGTTTCTGGTGGTGGTATCTCTGGTCAGGCAGGCGCGATTCGTCACGGTATTACTCGTGCACTAATGGAATATGACGAGGGTTTACGCCCAGCACTTCGTAAAGCCGGTTTTGTTACGCGCGATGCACGTAAAGTCGAGCGTAAGAAAGTGGGTCTACACAAAGCGCGTAAGCGTCCACAGTTCTCAAAGCGTTAATTACGTTTCGAATTTTCAAAACCCCGCCTTTGCGGGGTTTTTTGTTTTCAGCAGCCAAGTTTAGTATAGCAATGCTTTTTGCTTATTCCCGCTTGTTGGATCGTTCTCTGTTATCTCTAAAAGTGTTATCCAAAAAAGTGTTATCCAAAAAAGTGTTATCCAAAAAAGTAATAAGCGACAGAAAAAATGATAAGCTGGATAAAAGTAAGTACCCAAAAGTAAATTCCCCAAACCAGAATTTTTATGCCTGTATTTTCCAAATTTGGTTTACGACGAACAAAAAAGTAGGCGCCAAGACTCGAAGCAATGCTGATGCCTATCAAATACCAGTGCCAATTCCACTTAAGATTACCGAATGCAAAAGCTGAAGGACTAAACAATATAAGGGCTAGGCCCGCGGTAAAAATTAATGCACTATTTTTTAACATGTATTTGATTCGACGTTTTATTTTTAATGAACAACGATAAACAAGCTCTGATAGAAAAGAGAATCGATTATGCTTCATTGCTTTGACTTAAACAAATCCCGATTAATATAAATGGAAAGTGCGGTACTTAAGGTCATACCAAGAACCGTAAGGGTATCGACAATGCGAATTGAAACTCCCATTTGCATTTGATTATTGAGCAGATAAGCTATGAAAGAATGTGGTAAGTCCCGCTCTCCCATAGCCAGCTTGACTTGCCAATGCCAGTCGGTCAAAAAACAATAGCCTAAACCAAAATGCAGACCCAAAACGAGCCAGGAAAACAAGGTGAAAGATAAAACAATTAGATGAGCTCGTCGCGTCTTTTGCCATATCCAACCAAGCAGGTTAAATAAAATAACGATGACGTGCAGCCACCACAGCAATATATCAATGAAAGCTTCAATCAATATCTTTATCTCATTCTTGCTTATTAGTTGAGGCACACGTAATCGGCATTCCAACAATCTTCGACATAAATCTTCGACCCAGGTCGATAGGCTTATTTACCATGAAAGGCCAAGTTTTGCTTAAAAAAGACCAATGTCTGATGTGCAAATTGGCAAGGGTGTGCAAAATTGTTGACTCAAAACTAGCATGACATGGCTTTTTTAGCACTAATTCCTTGTGTTTACTAAGTGTTTTCTTTTACCATACGCGGTGAAAAATTTTAGCTAAAAATCCAATTTTTTAATTTCTTAAGTGAAGAGCACTATGTCAAGTGCGCTTAAGACTGTAAACTGGATGACTTTGTAGCAGGCAATAGCCTGACTAACCCTCGGAGAACAGTTGATGAGTGAAGTATCAGTTGATGCCAAAGAATCATCGCAAAACCCGTCTAATCCGTCGAGTGAAGGCCGACGGAAATTCCTAACGGTGGCAACCTCGGTGGTTGGTGCAGTTGGTGTGGCAGGTGCAGCGGTCCCTTTTATTGCATCATGGCAACCAAGTGCGCGAGCTAAAGCCGCTGGCGCTGATGTGGAAGTGGATATTAGTGGTTTGCAAGAAGGACAGCTTATTCGCGTAATGTGGCGAAGTAAGCCAGTATGGGTCGTAAAACGCACCCCTGAAATATTGGCAGAACTGAGTAAGGTTGAAGATAAACTTAAAGACCCGAACTCACAAGCGGAGCAGCAACCAGCTTATGCTTCAAATCAATATCGTTCTATTAAAGAAGATATACTTGTCTTGGTAGGTATATGCACCCATTTAGGTTGTTCTCCACAGTTTTTGGCTGAAGGGGCGTTTACCGAGTATGAAGAGGGTGTAGAAAACGGGTTTTTCTGTCCTTGTCATGGTTCCAAGTTTGATATGGCTGGTCGCGTTTTCAAAAATGTACCAGCTGGTTTGAATTTGGTTGTTCCTCCTTACAACTTCATTGACGACAATACCATATTAATTGGTTCAGACGCGGAGGTTGCATAATGTCTGGTTTTTTATCTTGGATTGAACAACGCATCCCGATGATGCGTGTGGCGAATATGCACGCCATCCAGTATCCAGCGCCACGTAATATGAATATGTGGTATGCCTTTGGCTTTTTGGCCACCATTGTTTTAGTGAATCAGATTGTCACAGGGATCTGGTTAACGATGAACTTTGAGCCTTCGGCTGAGCGCGCGTTTGCCTCTGTTGAATACATAATGCGAGAAGTGGATTACGGCTGGTTGATTCGCTACATGCACAGTACCGGCGCATCTGCGTTTTTCGTTGTTGTGTACCTGCACATGTTCCGAGGCATGATGTATGGTTCATATCAAAAACCACGCGAATTGCTCTGGGTTTTCGGTATGCTTATTTACTTGGCGCTTATGGCAGAAGCTTTCATGGGATATGTACTTCCCTGGGGCCAAATGAGCTATTGGGGCGCACAAGTAATCGTATCGCTATTTAGCGCCATTCCTGTTATCGGGCCCGATTTAGTTGAATGGATCCAGGGTGACTATGTTATCTCTGGTGCAACACTCAATCGCTTCTTTGCCTTACACGTGATCGCGCTGCCACTGGTGATTGTTATTTTGGTATTTTTGCACATTGTTGCTCTGCACGAAGTTGGCTCAAACAACCCTGATGGTGTTGCTATCAAGCACAAGAAAGGCAGTTTACCTGAAAGTGAAAAAACCAAGTGGCAAATCCATGAATACTACACCAGCAAATACGATATTGCTGATGACGTTGTGCCGTTTTTCCCACATATTGTCTTAAAAGACTTGGTAGCTTTTGCCGTTTTCTTATTTGCGTTTTGCTACATACTTTTCTTTGCGCCTGAAATGGACGGTAAGTTCCTGGAACACCCAAACTTTGAAATTGCGAATCCACTTAAGACGCCTGAACATATTTTCCCTGTGTGGTATTTCACGCCTTTCTATGCAATTTTAAAAGCCGTGCCTGATAAACTTGGTGGTGTACTGACTATGTTTGCGGCCATTGGCTTTCTGTTTGCTTTACCATGGTTTGATCGTAGTAACGTTCGTTCATGGCGCTACAGAAGCGGACTGCATAAAGTCAATCTTTTAGTCTTTGCGGCAGTTTTCGTATTCCTTGGCTATCTGGGCGGAACACCACAAGAAAACTGGAAAATCACAGCGTCACAAATTTGTACGGTTATGTACTTCGGCTTCTTCATTCTTCTGTTTATTTACTCCAAGAATGAAAAAACGAAACCGGTACCAGAGAGGATCCCCAGATGAGAAAATGCCTAGCACTTTTATTATTGATTCCGGGGATGGCGCTTGCTGCTGGCTCTAATTACCCGCTTGATGATGTAGATATCGACTTGACCGATAAAGCCTCTTTGCAAAACGGTGCAAAGATATTTATGAACTACTGTTTAGGTTGTCACCAAATGCAGTATCAGCGATATCAGCGTACTTTTAACGATTTAGGTATTCCCGAAGAATTAGGCGAAGAATATTTGCAGTTTACTGGTGAAAAAGTCTCTGACTACATCACCACTCCAATGCCACAGGAAGGCGCAGCAACCTGGTTCGGCGCACCTCCGCCCGATTTGACCTTGGTTGCACGTGTGAGAGGCCCTGAGTGGTTGTACACATATTTGCGTACATTCTACAAAGAAGAAGGAAAAACATTTGGTGTTAACAATCTAGTTTTTCCAAATGTAGGTATGCCGCATGTACTTGAGCCGCTTCAAGGTACGCCAGTGAAAGTTTATCGTGAAAAAATGGTAGACGGCGAGATGCAAAAAACAGAAGTGTTTGATGTTGTAGCCACTGGAGGTGCATTAACACCTGAAGAATATGACGAAACCATTCGTGATCTTGTTAATTTTCTCGAATATACAGGGGAACCAACTCGTCTGAAATCTGAAGCAATAGGCCGAAATGTGCTTATCTTTATCGCAATATTCTTTGTTTTGGCTTACCTGCTCAAGAAAGAATACTGGCGAGACGTCAAGTAATACTCTATAATCGCGAGTCTTTTTTTAAAGGGGCATTATGCCCCTTTTTACGCATAAGCTAAATATTTTATCAATTCTTTGTTTCAAAGAATGCGGAGGTTTTAATGGCAGTGGCCACCAATAAGCGCTCAATAATGACTTTGTTTTCCGATAACATTGACATTTACTCTCACCAGGTTCGTATCGTACTTGCTGAAAAAGGCGTGGGTGTTGAAATACTTTTTACCGATCCTACTCAAATGAATGAAGAGCTTCTTGAGCTTAATCCTTATGGGACCGTCCCAACATTAGTGGATCGCGAGTTGGTATTGTATAAATCGCATATCATTATGGAATATCTTGATGAGCGTTTTCCGCATCCACCACTTATGCCTGTTTACCCTGTATCTCGTGGCACAAGTCGGTTAATGATGCATAGGATTGAGCAAGACTGGTATAGTCTGGCTGGTAGAATATTCAGAGATGAAGAGGGTGCAGAGGAAGCACGTAATGAGCTAAGAGAAGCCATTTTGAGTCTGGCTCCGGTTTTTGCTGAAACCCCTTATTTTATGAGTGAGGAGTTTAGCTTGGTCGATTGCTATTTGGCTCCATTGCTATGGCGTTTACCTGCCTTGAATATCAGTTTGAGCGGAACAGGCTCGCGTGAAGTAAATGCGTATATGAAGCGTATTTTTGAACGAGGATCGTTTAAAGCTTCTTTAACTGATCAAGAGCGCGAAATACATAACCCTCTTTAACGATTTGCAGGGCGCTTGAAGCGCCCTGCTTAAACAAGGAGCATTGTATGCACGGCATGACATCCAATCAACCTTACCTTCTTAAAGCTTTCTTCGATTGGATCATTGACAATGGCTTTACACCTTACATGGTAGTAGATGCGAATGTCGAAGGCACTGAGCTACCCCAGGATTTTGTCAAAGACGGTCAAATCGTTTTAAACGTCTCTCCTAATGCGTGTATTAATTTCTTCATGGATTTGGATAGCATATCGTTTCAGGCGCGTTTTGGTGGTCAGCCTATGGTCGTGAAATTTCCTTGCAAGGCGGTAACGGCTATATATGCCAAAGAAAATGGTGCTGGAACGGTATTTTCTCCCGCATTATTGGGTAGCGACGACAAGAACTCTTCAGAGCCAGAAAAACCAACGCCTCCAAGTGGTGGTAAAAAAGCCAGTTTACGTGTTGTGAAATAGCGATTTTACGCTAGCGAGCGCACACATGCTCGCCAGTGTTTGCTTTATTTTTTACTGTCTTTAGTTGATTAACTCCATCACTCGAACGACACGGCTAACGCCCTGAACGTTTCGCGCAATCTCCACTGCCGCGGTCGCCTCCTGTTTTGTCAAGCGACCCATAATGAATACTTCACTGTCTTCCACAATTAAGTCTAACTTCAGCAAAGGCACTTTTTCATCAGCGGTCATCAAAGTTCGGATTTTAGTACTCAACCAAATATCATTCATTGTTGAAGTGGCCGGTATGGGCGGACCAAGGCGAATTTGATTATGGACTTTATTAACATTAGCGACTTTAGTCGCCGCATTTGTCGCCGCATCGATTAAGGCCTGACTACGAGACTGTCCGGTCAATAACACCTGACCGTTATAAACATGAACGCTTATAGCGGAGTCCTCATCTACCTTCGGGATTTCTGCGATTGCAGCGTTAACCCTTGCTTCTGTGGTTTTATCGTCAATTTGCGTTCCTACTGTGCGTCGGTCGTTTGCGGATACCGCAGCGGTGCCTGCTGCGCCTACGGCAACCACCGACACACAACCACTTAAAAGCGAAAGCACTATCAAAACAATGCCCAGTCGAAGCATAAAACCTAGTCCTCCGAACTACTAATTGGAAATAAGGTATTATCAATGCATTCGCAAAGATTGTGAATAACAAGCAGATGCACTTCTTGTATGCGGGCGGTCCGAGAAGAAGGTACTCTGATTTCAACATCATTTTCGCCAATAAAACCGGCCATTTCCCCGCCATCTTTTCCGGTGAGAGCAACTATGGTCATATCGCGCGTTAGCGCAGCCTGCATTGCGTTTATAACATTTGGTGAATTACCGCTTGTTGAAATCGCCAAAAGAATATCACCTGGCTGACCAAGCGCCTTTACTTGCTTTGAGAATACCTCATTATACGAAAAGTCGTTTGCGATAGACGTTATGGTTGAACTATCTGTAGTAAGCGCAATAGCAGGTAAGGGCGGTCTGTCTCGCTCATATCTGTTCAATAACTCAGACGAGAAATGCTGAGCGTCCCCTGCTGAACCGCCGTTCCCGCAGCTCAAGATTTTATTGCCTCTGATCAACGCTTCTATCATCATTTTCGCGGCTTTTTCTATGGGCTCTGGAAGCTCTTCGGCAGCGGCAATTTTTGTTTGTATGCTTTCAGTAAAACTTTTTTTGATATTATCAAGCATGTGCAATTCTGCTCCTGTAACGACTTACACGTTTTTTATCCAATTGAGTGTCTTATCGTCAATAGCGATAAGATCTATGCGCATTGGTGTATGATGGCAGTTTAATTCATGTGCTTGCAAATAGCACATAATTGCCCGAACGAATTTACTTCGTTTTGATTGACTAAACATCTCTGCTGCGAAACCGTGGCTATCACTTTCGCGATATTTGACCTCAACAAATACCCATTGTTGCGCATCTTTGAAAATAAGGTCTATTTCACCCACATTCGCTTTATAGTTTTGTTCAATGAAGCGTAGTCCGTTATCGATTAAATAAGCCTTAGCTTGCTGCTCTGCTGCTGCACCGGTACTCGTTGCTTTCCATTGTACAATTGCCAAAGAACCTCCTTGTCTTTTTTATCTTCAAATCTTATGGTTGTTGAGTGGATGCGTGGTTAACTACCTTGAATAATTAGGGTATCGAGTTCACGCTGAATAATGCCATCTTGATCAACGCTTAAGCGACCGCTTATCCCTGTATCCTCGACATGGTCAAATATTTGCATTCTCAGAATTTGTTGCGTTAGCTTGGCGGCATCAAACCCAAAAGCAAACAGGCGTAAAAAGGTACTGGAGGGGGAGTTAAAGACCTCGTCTACTTGCTTGGCCAACGACGTTTCTCGCATCTCTGGCATTAAAAATGGCATATCTAAAAAGACGAGGTTCCGTAAGTCGCGCAAGCTATTTCTATTTTGCTTATGGTTATAGCTCATCGAACTAGCATATACAGGGATCTGTTCGTCACTAAAAAGACTCATACTGCTTTCTATAATCGGGTTGATTAATTCTACTTCGTTGGGACGGGCAAATACGACAAATGCATCAACATCCCGACGATTGCGTGTGACGCTATAAACACGCTCATTCGCAAGATTAGACAACTGACTTATTCGTTTTTCGCTTTGCAATACGTCAAGCGCTGAGGTAATTCCTACTCGCATTGATTGATTGTCTGCATAAGAAACAATACTCGGCTTGTAAAGTTTATCTTCGTTTTTAAGCATGCTTTTTTGTGTGGATGTCCACTCATCTAGAAAGGCATCCAACATTCGATGCGTAATACTGGCGTTATCATGAATGATGATCGGATGTTTAATCCCTTCTGTCTGAATTAATCGTGCAAGGTTCACTGCTTCTTGCTCCGGCGAAAGTGCAAAAAATGCAGAAAGCGTTTGATGTGCTTCTTCGGCGTTTGGTGTGATCGCCTGGCTTTGATTTAACGCATGTTCCGCTTGCAATGGCTCAGAGTAATTAACAAGCAGACCTGGCTCATTCTTATCCTCTGTGTCTGCTTCGATAGTATTCAATGCGATTAATAAGGTATTTTTATCCACCATGTTTTTAACCGCATCAATGTGGGGTTTAAGCAAAGGCCCGACAACGCTCGTATAGGCAGATAAGCGCTCAGCGTTAATTGAATCGTTGAGTGTATTTTCTGAGCCGGTATCGATGAATTCTACTAACGGTGAAGGCACAACCGAAATCTCATCAAAGGCCGCGCTATTTGAGGAAACTAAGTTCTGCATATAACCGGCAATAATGCCCTGTTTGATTGCATCTCCCTGACTCGCTAAACGACCACTTAAAGGAAGTAATACGGCTATTTTTTGCTGTTCCGGAACGTCAACGCTTAAATATTGAGTGATTGCATTGGGAATAAGCAGGCCGGGGTTGTTATTTTGCTGTTGTCTGATTAGCGCAAGCAACTGTGCCTGCCGCTGTTTATCATTAAGTGAGCTATCCTCTATTACACTTAACCATTGTTGTGCAACAAAAAGACTGGGATAGCTTTGCACCATGGCAACTCTTGAGACAGGATCAAGTCGACTGTACCACTTAAAAGCTGCATTTTGGCTTTTATTCACTAGCGGTGAATAAATCAATTTGCCATCTTCACCACTAAAGCGATTTTCAGTCGCTTCAAACAAACGCGTTAACGCAAGTTCATAATTACTTTTGTAGGCTTCCAAATAGGCATCTAAGATATGTTTACGATTGAGCCAGGGTTGCTCTAAAACAATAGTATCGGGAATTTGCTTGAGCCATGTATCTACCCTTAAAATCCCGGTGTGCACTTTATTTGCAAGAGGATTATTTGCAACATTTGCTAAAGTTTGAGTCTGGCTGTCTAAATCCGAGTGAGTGAGAAAGGCGCACTCACTTCGAAGAATATTGCTTTTGGCCTTTTCATAAGGTTCCAGGCCAATTTCGAGTAAGTGTTTTAGGATTATCTCAGCTTGATAACAGTCTTGTTTATCAGAGAAGTTCAACACGAGTGAATCAGCAGTGTTGAGTAGGCCCTCGATCAAGCTTTGTTTGTTTTGGTCCCTGTTAAATTGTCTGATACTTTGACCGACCGTATCAATCGCTTCGCTTTCTGATTCTGCGAGCACTTGTTCTGACGTTGTTTTAACATCCTCTTTGGTTTCACCTTGACTAACAGCCGAAGGTGTTGTCGTGCAGGCAGCTAATTTCGCCACTACAATAACAATAAGAAACAAGCGAACAAAACGAGTTGCCATACTGATTTTTCTTTCCCAAAGTGTCACTTTATCTCCTAAACTCAAGCCCTTAATCGCGATAAGCTGTTTGTAGTTAAGCCCTTAAATTCATTACTGCCCTTAGTCTATCTTTATCCGTAAAAAATGCTAGCAAGATTAGAAGAAACTCAGCTAAAGCTCAGGTAGAATGAACGAAAAATCCATAAAGATATCTGTATGTCAGACACTGCTTGTTTATATATTGTTCCTACGCCTATCGGAAATCTATCTGATATAAGTACAAGAGCATTGGAAGTTTTAAATACGGTAGACCTCATAGCGGCAGAAGATACCCGTCATTCATCCCGTCTGTTGCAGCATTACGGTATTCAAACACGCACAATCAGCCTTCATTCTCATAATGAATCGCAGCGCAGTAAGCAACTCATTGAAAAGTTGGAAGCAGGAATTTCCGTAGCGCTGATAAGCGATGCAGGTACTCCCCTGATCAGTGATCCTGGCTATGAATTGGTTAATGAATGTCGCTTGAAGAACATAAAAGTGTCAGCCTTGCCCGGACCATGTGCGCTCACCACGGCCCTTAGCGCCTCAGGTCTTCCTACCGACAGGTTCATGTTTTCAGGTTTTTTGAGTTTAAAAAAACAGGCAAAAGAACAGGCGTTACTCGATGCAGCAAATAGTAATATAACTCAGGTTTTTTATGAGTCGCCTCGGCGGGTAAAGGATACACTCTTGTTATGCAAATCAATACTGCCAGCGTCAACCCGGTATACCTTGGCAAAGGAACTTACGAAAACCTTTGAAACTTACGTAACAGGCTCAATCGATCAAGTGCTCGATTATTTGCAAGCTGACCCAAGTCATGAAAAAGGGGAGTTTGTATTTATGCTTTATACACCACTTACCTGTAAAAATGACATTCCTTCAGAAGCCATAAGTTTACTGGAACAGCTTTTTGAGGTACTGCCACCTAAAAAAGCGGCATCTATTGTTGCTCAGCACTATGACCTAAACAAAAAGTCTCTGTATGAATACGGGCTTAAAGCAAAAGAAAATAGATGAAAGCAAGCTCAAATGAAAACAAGCACGAATGAAAGTGTATAAAAGTCGCTTCAACAGTTTTAGACTGAATCGAACAAATCCTGGACTTTTTGTCGCAATATTTCGATTTTAGTAATGTCTGCGGGCGCAATGAAAATTGTATCATCACCAGCAATCGTTCCTAACACGCCATCGGTATGACTCAATGAGTCCAAAAGTCGGGCAATAAGCTGTGCAGCGCCAGGACTCGTTCGAATAATTACCATTACATTGTTGTGCACGATATCCAGAACCAACTGCTTGAGAGGGCTTTTTGCCGTAGGCATGCCAAGTTCAGGCGGTAGGCAGTAAACCATATCGCCACGCGCATCTCGAGCTCGTACCGCGCCGAATTTACTGAGCATGCGAGATACTTTAGACTGGCTGATATTATCAAAGCCCAATTTTTTAAGGGCGTTGACAATCTCACCTTGAGAGCCATAGCTTTCAGTGTTGAGTATTTCACGAAAGGCTTTTACCAAGGCGTCTTGTTTGTTTGCACTCATAATTTATTGGCGATGATTGATGATGATTGCATTGTGCTATATGAATTCATGATAAGCAATTTATGCAGCGCAGTTTTATCGCATGATGACAAATTTTACCAGGTAAAAATATGGCTCGTGCCGCTTATTGGTATGTGCTTTATGGAATTAAGTACGCTTTATTTCAGGAATAAATCGTATCAGACCATTGTGTCATTGAGATATCACCCTATATAGATTATTCTCTCACCCGATTTTAATGCCTTCAAAACAGGAGATTGAACATGAAAGTAGCCGTATTAGGCGCTGCCGGCGGTATTGGTCAAGCATTATCACTTTTATTAAAAACCCAGTTGCCAGCAGGCTCTGAATTGTCTTTATACGATGTAGCCCCTGTTGTACCGGGCGTTGCAGTTGATCTTAGCCATATTCCTACCGACGTTGCAGTGAAAGGTTATGGAAAGGACGATTTAGCAGATGCCTTGACTGGATGCGATATTGTGCTAATTCCAGCAGGTGTACCAAGAAAGCCAGGCATGGACCGTTCCGACCTGTTCAATATCAACGCTGGTATTGTAAAAAATCTTATAGAAGCATGTGCAGATAATTGTCCGAAAGCCTGTATTGGCGTGATCACAAATCCAGTTAATACTACCGTAGCGATTGCCGCGGAGGCGCTTAAAGCGAAAGGCGTTTACGATAAAAACAAACTTTTTGGCGTCACCACACTTGATGTGATCCGCTCAGAAACCTTTGTGGCAGAACTAAAAGGTAAGAGCACTTCAGACGTGCATGTGCCAGTCATTGGTGGCCACTCGGGCACAACGATTTTACCGCTTTTATCACAAGTTGAAGGTGTAAGTTTCTCTGAAGATGAAGTTGCCAGCTTGACTAAGCGTATTCAAAATGCAGGAACCGAAGTTGTAGAAGCAAAAGCAGGTGGTGGTTCAGCAACGCTTTCGATGGGGCAGGCAGCCGCTCGATTCTGCTTGTCTTTGGTCAAGGCAATGCAGGGCGAGCCTGTTGTTGAATATACCTACGTACAAGTAGATGGCTCAGATGACGCGCCATTTTTTGCTCACCCAGTTCGCTTGGGTAAAAACGGAGTAGAAGAGATTTTACCTTACGGCAAATTAAGCGCGTTTGAAGAGAAGGCAAAAAATGACATGCTTGACGGGCTGCGCGGCGATATTCAATTAGGCGTCGACTTCGTAAAATCCTAAGCCTAAATAAAACGTGTGTTTTGGTAAACGCACACACGAACTTAAAAAAAGCGCCTGTGCATGATTCGATATCATCCATCAGGCGTTTTTTTGTTTTTAAAGGTCAGAAGCCAAGAGGCGCTCACCTTTATTTAAATCGTCAGAACTACTTCGACAATCCTCCTTCTGTAAGCGCGGCAGGGTTCAGATAATGTTCAAGCTCCTCTCTGGAAAGTGAGGTCTTTTCAATCGCAACATCAATTACGGCCCGCTTGTCTTTGTATGCTGCTTTAGCAATCTCCGCGGCCTTTTCATAACCGATAATGGGATTCAAGGCAGTAACTAGCACGGGATTTTTACTCAATGAAGTTTCAATATTTTCCTTATTTACTGAAAAATCCTGAATGGCCTTATCAGCCAGTGTATTCATGCTGTTCGTGAGTAAATCGAGGCTTTCGATCAGATTGCTTGCAATCATAGGTAGCATTACATTTAACTCAAAATTGCCCGATTGTCCTCCGATTGTGATAGCGGTGTCGTTGCCGATAACCTGAGCCGCAGCCATTGCAACTGCTTCAGGGATAACCGGGTTGACCTTACCGGGCATAATTGACGAGCCAGGCTGCAAAGCAGGAAGGGAAATCTCAGCAATACCTGCAAGCGGTCCTGAGTTCATCCAGCGTAAGTCATTCGCAATTTTCATCAAGGTAACAGCAAGCGCCTTACACATGCCAGATAAAGTGACAACGACATCTTGTGAGGCTATCAAGGCAAAATGATTCTCAGCGGTTTTAAAGGGCACTGAACTGCGCTGCGCGAGAATCTGGCAAACTTTGGCGGCGAAATTTTTGTGAGTATTTACACCGGTTCCCACTGCGGTTCCACCGATCGCCAGTTGCTCAAGCTTGGGCATTAACGATTCAATAGCGTCTTTTTGCACCTGCAACTGCGAAGACCACGCGCTCATGCTTTGTGATAAACGAATAGGCATTGCATCCATCAGATGGGTGCGGCCGGTTTTACAGACATCATCCACGCTTTTTGCTTTTGTATTAATGCATGTAATTAATTTATTTATAGCGGGCAGTAATGAGGAATGAATTTGCAGGCAGGCGCTAATATGAATACAGCTTGGGATCACATCGTTACTGCTTTGACCAAAATTTACATGATCATTGGGATGAATTTGATTTTCTTGCTCGCCTTGCTCACTACTATTCTTCTTTAAATTCGCATTAGCTATGTGTGCAATAACTTCATTCGCATTCATGTTTGTGCTCGTGCCTGAGCCTGTTTGAAAAACATCCACCGGAAAATGTCTCATTATCTTGTCGTCGTTTTCGATTGCTTTACAAGCGTCTTGAATCGCAACGGCGATCTGATTTTCAATCAGGCCAAGTTCTGCATTCGCCTTTGCTGCCGTCAATTTAAGTAAAAGTAAACTTTTGATGAAGCGCACAGGCATAGGCTTTGCGCTAATAGGAAAATTATCAATTGCGCGCTGGGTTTGCGCGCCATACATTGCATCAACGGGCACTTTTACAATGCCCAGACTATCTTTTTCCTCACGATAACTACTCATTACACCCGACTCCTCTTGCTCATTGCGCTGCTTTGTTTTTAACATCTAAAGCTAATACTAGAACATATGCACAAAAGGTCCATTTGATTGCATTTAACAAAAATATAACAATTGATAGATATAAGCGATTAGGTCAATCGATTTAATTCGCAATCACTTATTCAAAAGCTCTCCTATACTTAGTGCATCTGTAAGGGTGCTGAATTGAAAGTGCTGAATTGAAACTTTAGTTAAGTACTCGCAGAGCATGACACACAACTTTATTGAGCAATAGCTCTCAACTTCAATACGAGGTATTGGATATGTTTCAAACAACAATCAAAAAAACAGTGGGAACGATTACTGCAGCGCTTTTATTAAGTTCTGCTAACGTTGCCTTCAGCCAGGAAATGAGCAAGCCCGCCGGCACAGCAGGCAAAGGCTCTTCAGTTTCTGTAAAGCCGAGTCAGGCAAAATCCAATCAATTTTGGTGGCCAGATCAGTTAGACCTTTCATCGCTTCGCGACCATGACGCACGATCAAATCCTTATGGGCCGGACTTCGATTACAAAGAGGCCTTCAGTAAGCTTGACCTTGATGCCGTCAAGCAAGATATTGATGCGCTTTTAACCAATTCACAAGATTGGTGGCCAGCAGACTTTGGCAACTACGGTCCGTTTTTTATTCGTATGAGTTGGCATAGTGCCGGTACTTACCGTACTCTCGATGGTCGAGGCGGTGCAGGCGGCGGACAAATGCGTTTTGACCCTCTCAATAGCTGGCCAGATAACGGCAATCTAGACAAAGCTCGGCGATTACTTTGGCCGGTTAAGCAAAAATATGGCGAATCCTTGTCTTGGTCAGACTTAATGGTACTCGCCGGTAATGTTGCGCTGGAAAACATGGGCTTTGAAACCTATGGTTTTGCCGGTGGGCGCGCTGATGATTGGGAACCCGATTTAGTGTACTGGGGGCCTGAACTAGAAATGCTCGCCAGTGACCGCGAAGACAAAGATGGTCAATTACAGCGTCCGCTTGGCGCAACTCACATGGGCCTTATTTATGTAAATCCAGAAGGACCTCGTGGAAAACCGGATCCAGTGGGTTCGGCGAAAAATATTCGCGTGGCCTTTGGTCGAATGGCAATGAATGACGAAGAAACCGTTGCGCTCATTGCTGGTGGACACACCTTTGGTAAAATGCATGGTGCCCACAAACCTCAAGACTGTATGGGTGCAGAGCCCGGCGCAGCTGGCATAGAAGAGCAAGGTCTTGGTTGGAAAAACACCTGTGGCAAAGGCCATTCAGAAGATACCATTACAAGCGGCCTAGAAGGCGCGTGGACACAAGCCCCCACTCGATGGACAACCCTGTATTTAAGTAATTTGCTTAACAATGAATGGGAGCAAACCCGTTCTCCGGCAGGCGCAATTCAATGGGTACCTAAAGATAAAGCAATGCACACCGCTGTTCCCGATGCCCATGTTGAAGGCAAGCGCAATCCGCCAGTTATGACCACGGCAGATTTGGCGCTTAAATTTGACCCTGAGTATCGTAAAATTGCCGAACGCTTTTTGGCGAATCCCGAAGAGTATCGATTAGCCTTTGCAAAAGCCTGGTACAAGCTTACGCACAGAGATATGGGACCTCCAAGCAACTTCTTAGGAAACGAAGTACCTGACGAAGTGCTTATTTGGCAAGACCCGATTGATCAAGACAGCTATTCACAATTGAGTGATGCAGACGTTCAAAAATTAAAAGACGCCTTAGCTGATACCGACTTAAGCTCGCAAGAGATGGTTAAAGTGGCTTGGGCATCCGCTGCCAGCTATCGGGCTTCTGATATGCGCGGCGGTGCCAACGGTGCAAGAATTGCCTTAGCCCCACAAAATACCTGGGCCGTGAATAATCCACAAGAACTGAATAAAGTGATTGGCGTTTATAAGGAAATTCAGTCAAAAGCGAACAAGGGAATGATAAGTGGCAAGGTATCACTTGCTGATTTGATTGTGTTAGGGGGTGCGGTTGGCATTGAACAAGCGGCAGAAGCTGCGGGCTATGACATTAACGTTCCTTTTATGCCAGGAAGAGGTGATGCGAATCAGGCGCAAACAGATGTGAACTCGTTTTCACTTCTTGAGTTAAACGCTGATGCGTTCAGAAATTACTATGATGCTCAGGCAAGCTATCAGTCTCCCACCGAAATGCTTGTTGATAAAGCGGACCAGTTAAATTTAAGCGTGCCAGAATTAACAGTTCTGATTGGCGGTATGCGAGCCATGGATGCTAACTTCAACGGTTTAAAACATGGCGTATTAACAACAACACCAGGGGCATTGAATAACGCATTTTTTGTGAATTTAATGGATATGTCTACGGTTTGGAAAAAAGCAGATGAAGAAGGCGTTTATGTTGGATTAGATCGGGCGAGCGGTCAGGAAAAATGGACAGCCACACCAGTAGATCTTATCTTTGGCTCCAATTCTGAATTGCGCGCCGTAGCTGAAGTATATGCTTATGACACGTCGAAGCAAAAATTTGTGGATGATTTTGTTAAGGCGTGGACGAAGGTGATGAATTTAGACCGGACGTAAAACTATCTATGTAAAGCCTGCAGCAGCGGACACTAGGTCCGCTGACTGCTCTTTTTAGCCTTTTCTTGATGAGAAACATATTCATCCAACAGCTGTCGGATCAATTTCTGGTACTGCATTTCGTTATTAGTCGCCTCTCTTTTAAAATATTCAACACTTCTTTTACTCAGAGATATCGTAATTTTGGTGTTTTCATTTCGCTCTTTTAACTCTTTAGGTGATGGTAAAAAGTCAGTCAAAAACTTAACATCACCAATATCTTCATCGCTGTAAATTATTTCTTTGGTCATAAAGTTTCTTTCCTTTCCTCCAGTAGCCTGCACCGAAGATTCTTATCTTTTTGTTGCGATATGTGAAGCTCACAGTCAGAACACCATTATTGTTACGATCTTTACCGAAGCAAAAGTATCGTTTCTCTAATTCCGTGCTGTTTTTTTGGGCCAAAGCGATAACTCGAAAATCGTCATAAAAAGCATGAACTGCTTCTTGAAACGTTACTCCATGCTTTTGGAGATTTTCGTCATTTTTTGCTTTATGCCACTCAAAATCCGTTTTATTCATGATGAAAATATAATTGGAATATGGCTAAATAGCCATACTGATTTCAATAAGAAGACTCACAGAAAGCTTAGCTCCACCATCTAATATGTTGGTGGCGGTAAAAATTTTCGATGCAGTGTAAAAATTATGTTGCCAAAATGTAACGCCCCTGCTAGCTTGAAGATCTTACAATTCAAGGATGTCGATATGGAACATCGAATATTGTCCAATCTTTCGCAAGTTACACCAAACACGAGTATTTACCCTTTGGTGTGATTGAAAAAGTCATCAAGGCCTACGATACGCCGCTTGAGCAAGTTTATAAAGAATATGAGTACGACTACTGGCGCAATATTACGGCGGTGACAGACGCTAACAACAATCGCACTGAATACACCTATGACGATGAAAATAGACTCGAAAAGTGGATATTCCCACACAAAACCAATCCTGGCGCGGTAAATACCGGCGATTATGAGCAGTATTTTTACGATAACAACGGCAACCAAACCCGCTTGCGCAAGCGCGACGGCCGCTCAATTTACTATGAGTATGATGCCCTCAATCAAATGACGCTTAAAAATGTGCCCGGCACAAGTGCAGATGTGTATTACCAGTACGACAACCGCGGACTTGAGACGCGCGCCCGTTTTGGCTCAATCAGTGGCAGTGGGATTACGACCACCTTTGACGGTTTTGGGCGCATGACACAATCCAGCTCAAACGCCACTGGCGTAACGCGTACGCTTAAATACAGTTATGATGATAACAGCAACCGCACACGTATTACTCATCCTGATAATCAGTATTTTAGCTATGAGTATGATTTTAAAGACCGTTTAAGACAAGTTCATAATGGGGCGAGCACTGATTTGCTCATTCAAAGCTTTGATTCGCAGAGCCGTTTGAGCGCCATGCAGCGAAATATAGGCGCTACCAGCTTAGCCTACGATGGAGCCTCACGCTTAAGCAGTATCAACCATAACTTAAGTGGCAGTGCCAATGACCTGACCACCAGTTTCGTTTACAACCCCACCAGTCAAATCAAGGCATCAACGCTGAGTAACACGGCCTATCATTACACTAGGGGCGGGAATCGCGTAGGCGACTATGCAGTGAATGGTTTAAATCAATACACAAGTGCAGGCGGGCTCACCATCACCCACGATAGCAATGGCAACATGACCGGTGACGGTGAAAACACCTACACCTACGACATTGAAAACCGCTTAACCCAAGTACAAGGCAGCAAAAACGCCAATCTCTACTACGACCCGAAAGGGCGCTTAATTCGCATCAACAGCGGCGGTGCCAATACGTACTTTATGTATGATGGGGATGCGCTCATTGCTGAGTACAATCATTCACAAGCCATGACCAAGCGCTACATCCATGGCAGTGGCGTTGACCAGCCGCTCGTTTATTTTGACGGCAGTAGCACCAGTACCAGCAGTGCCAAATACTTACATGCGAATCATCAGGGCAGCATTATTGCGCTGAGTGATTACAATGGCAACAAACTGGCGATAAACACCTATGATGCCTTTGGAATTGCACAAAACGGCATAAGTGGCCGATTTGCCTATACCGGACAGCTCTGGCTACAGGAAATTGGGCTATACTACTACAAAGCACGGATTTATCACGCAAAGCTGGGGCGATTTTTACAGACTGACCCCATCGGGTATGAAGATCAAATGAATCTGTATGCTTATGTGGGGAACGATCCGCTTAACATGAATGATCCTACCGGAATGTATGGTCGTGGAAGTGGGTGGAGTGATAAAGACTGGGAGAAATTTGATAAGGCACAAAAGCAAGCTGCAAGCGATATGTCGTCAGCAGCGTCTTCAATGCGTGAAGAAGCTGCCGGCCTAAAAGATGGGGCAACGAGTGCAGATGGTTATTCAACATCAGAATTAAACTCAATGGCAGATAATCTGGATGCTGGCGCAGCAGCATTAAATGATGATGGCTCCGATGGACATTGGGCAAACGCAGGTAATACTAAGGATACGGGAGGCTACTTTGCTCGAATGGATAAGGTGGGAGGTAAAATATTAACGATGGATGTTACAAACAATCAGTTCGGTGGTGAACGGATGCCATTCGCAGTAGGACATGAGTCTCTGCATAGCGCCGGTTTAGATGACCAGACAGACATAACCGGTAAGTTCAAAGCTTACAGGTATGGAACAAATTCTATGAATAGAACAGCATTCTACGGCCTTCCGCACAGTAAAAAAATAATGAACCCTGATCATCACATGTGTATGGTATACAAATGTTAAAATTTGCGTTTTATTTAATACTTTTTTTAGGTAATCTTTATCAAGTAAAAGCATCCTCTTGCATTTACGATGAAAAAACTACCGATTATTATTTGTCACGTCACATTAATAGTCTTGAAATTACAGTATCTCAAGGCGAAATTCACAACGCAATATACATTTATTTTCAGCAAGAACTCGATGGTTATGAACTTACTGGAGCAAGTTTTGAAATTGAAAGCAGAAAATCACCTAATGCAATTTTGGTTTCTGTACCCTTAGAGATAAGAAATAATAAATCTGGCAAAGTTCTGTCATTCCTTGTCGACAAAGAAAATTATAAAAATTCAAGAGTTTCGATTTTTTACAAAAGATGTGGTCTGGTTTTAGTTGTACCGTTAGCAAATCTCGATACAGAACCTCTATCTCGCAGAGTTACATTTAAGTAAAAAGTCCAGCGAGTCTGTTAGAAAAGATGATTACGATAACAATGTTTTTGCGGTAAAGGCACGTGCTAAACATTTTGAATGTAGATGCCGGGTCTTCAATAATTTAGAAAATACATTGCACGTTGCTTACTCGGGGCGACCAGCAAACCGAGCCGATTGGATACGAAGACCAGATGAATCTGTATGCTTAGGTGGGGAACGACCCGATAAATATGAATGATCCTACCGGAATGTATGGTCGTGGAAGTGGGTGGAGTGATAAAGACTGGGAGAAATTTGATAAGGCACAAAAGCAAGCTGCAAGCGATATGTCGTCAGCAGCGTCTTCAATGCGTGAAGACGCTGCTGGCCTAAAAGATGGGGCAACGAGTGCAGATGGTTATTCTGCATCAGAGCTAAACTCAATGGCAGATAAGCTGGATGCTGGTGCAGCCGCATTGAATGATGATGGTTCTGATGGTTATACCGCACATGCTGTAACTAATTTTGATAATCCATTAAAATACGGTGAAGCCACTGGTTCTAAAACCATTACGATAGCAACGGAACATCCAGATTTTACCAATTCAGATACTTCGAGGCTTCGCTGGAATGCAGGTCATGAATCACTTCATAATGCAGGTATGTCTCATCCAAAATGGAGAGGATTCGTCCCCTACAGATATGGCATATTTGGACAAAGAAAAAGCTTTGAAGATTTACCCCAAGACAGAAGGTCGTCCAATCCAGACCATTTACTCAAAAGGGTATATCCATGAGAAGTCTTTCTTTGTTTTTCCTTTTACTACTTGCTATTAATGAATGTCATTCAGCTGGGTGTTCATACACCGAGGAAATGATGAGTCAGAATAGTAAGAAATATGAACACTTTTTAAAAACAAATATTAAACAGATTAATAATGGTTTCAGTATTAATATAAGTGCTCCTTCTCTTTTAAACGATAGTGAGCTTCAACAAGCTTACATTGTAAAATTCGACGACAGTAATAAGAAAGAAATATTTGTATTCCCTATATCTATGTATGAAGAGAACATGTATCTAAGTGGTTGGTTTAACATTGATGCAAGTTTGTTTGACAATATTTTTTTGTATGTTGACTATGGCAAGGGGTGTGGATTTTCTGTAAGAAAAATGATCGAGAAGTAGTATTTTATCCCTGAGCAATAAATCAGCAGTAACAATATTGTTCGAACGTGAGCGTCCAGCGACCACCATCTAGCCAAGTTACACATTTTACGGTAGTAGTTGCTAGATGTCCGTTTACATTCGCTGAACTGGTGTAGTGCGTGCATCAATTAATCGAACCGTACCAGTCCACTTGCTTTCGATACTCAGATTATGCTGTAAAGTGTGGCTGTGGCGTTTGCGCCATAAAAATAAAGGAGGTGCAATTAATGGACTTAAAATTCATCATCTTTTTTCCTTTTGTGTTACTAATTATCTTTTCTTGCTCTGAAATTAATTACTCAGAAAACCGTCCTCCCAATGTGCCTGAATCCGCTGTAGCGATTGGTGGGTTAGATGGTTGGAATTGGATAAATTGCGAAATTACTGGTTCAGCGCAAACACAATGCGATATTTATTTGCAAGATGGCACATTCGATCGAACATCTTTCTTACAAGTTTGTTTAAATCTTAGCTACGGCGAAAAACATAGCAAAATCAATCAGAATATTGCTAAGACCATCTTTTTATCAAATGTTTTGCTGTTCGAATATAAACCATCGCAATTTAGGAATTCGAAAAGCGGAGAAAAAGCTTTGAAATATTATAACTTGCTTGGTGTCGATGAAAATTGTGATCCAGCTAGTAATCAAACCGAATTAGAATATAAAGTTTCTTTTTAGGTTTTTTTATCTACTATCTGTCAGAGATTTTTGTCATCGGTAATTTCAATTAAGCATTAACCACGAGGCAAAAATGTAGTAAAAAATAACGGTTTTGAGTTACTAATATTTCCGTAATTTTTTAAGTTGGCTTGTATTAGATTCACGAATCTGGCTTATTTTCAGTGAAACGAATGGATGCAAATAAGGAAATTGATACGGTTACGTTTTACTCGGCTAGTCAAATCAAGGCATCAACGCTGAGTAACGCCGCCTATCATTATTCCAAAGGCGGGAATCGCGTAGGCGACTATGCAGTGAATGGCTTAAATCAATACATCAGTGCAGGCGGGCTCACCATCACCCACGATAGCAATGGCAACATGACCAGTGACGGTGAAAACACCTACACCTATGACATTGAAAACCGCTTAACCCAAGTACAAGGCAGCAAAAACGCCAATCTCTACTACGACCCGAAAGAGCGCTTAATTCGCATCAACAGCGGCGGCACCAATACGTACTTTGTGTACGATGGGGATGCGCTTATTGCTGAGTACAATCATTCACAAGCCATGACCAAGCGCTACATCCATGGCAGTGGCGTTGACCAGCCGCTCGTTTATTTTGATGGCAGTAGCACCAGTACCAGCAGCGCCAAATACTTACATGCCAATCATCAGGGCAGCATTATTGCGCTGAGCGATTATAACGGCAACAAACTGGCGATAAACACCTATGATGCCTTTGGAATTGCACAAAACGGCATAAGTGGCCGATTTGCCTATACCGGGCAGCTCTGGCTACAGGAAATTGGGCTATACTACTACAAAGCACGGATTTATCATCCGAAGCTAGGTCGTTTTATGCAAACTGACCCCATCGGATACGAAGACCAGATGAACTTGTATGCTTATGTGGGGAATGATCCGATTAATATGAATGATCCTACCGGAATGTATGGCAGAGGAAAAGGTTGGAGCGATGAAGATTGGAAAAAGTTTGATGCTGCACAACAACAGCTATCCAAAGATATGTCGAATGCCTCAGCCTCTTTGAAAAAAGCAGCCTCAACTTTAGCGGAAG
The DNA here is from genome assembly GCF_004798935.1 of Ningiella ruwaisensis. Classification (GTDB taxonomy): domain Bacteria; phylum Pseudomonadota; class Gammaproteobacteria; order Enterobacterales; family Alteromonadaceae; genus Glaciecola; species Glaciecola ruwaisensis. The sequence goes on from NZ_RAHT01000009.1 coordinate 82,035, forward strand.
GCGAGCTTACATCAGATGGATATTCTTCATCCGAGCTAAATTCGATGGCAAGTAAGCTAGATTCCGCTGTTACTGCACTTAATGATGACGGTGCAAATGGTTATAAAGCTCATGCTGTTTCTAGTTTTTCTGACTCGAATCAATATGGATACGCCCCAGACAGTAAAACAATAGTAATGGCCACACAACATCATGACTTTACAAAATCAAACACCTCCAAGCTACAATGGAATATTGGTCATGAGTCATTACATAACGCAGGCTTATACCATCCAAAGTATCAAGACCAGACACCATATAAATATGGAAACGTTTATCAAAGAGGTGCATTTAGAAACTTGCCAAAAGATTTAAGAGCTACAAATCCAGATTACGTAATGAGCCAAGTTTACCCATGAAAATAGTAATTATTCTGTTGATGCTTAACGTGATAAATGACGCCTATGCAGGGTGTTCAACCTCGCAAAAGACTGAAGATTTATACACCAGAAAATACGCCCATCATATAGAAATTAGTAAACATGCTGAGCAGGGTATTTTTGACTTTAAAATTACAGTACCTAAAGCAATTGAAAACGAGGAACTTGTTGGCATTGCCGTTACGCGAGAAGCGAAGACCACTTTTACTTTTCCTCTTGCACTATTTGAAGAGGAAAGAAGCTTTACGGCATGGTTCTCTGTCGACTCAAGCTTGTTGGAAAACACCGACTTAAAAAGTGTGTACGGGGATGACTGCGGTTTCACGATATCAATCAAATTGACAAATATTGACAACTAAAGAGCCATTTCTCGACACATTCTCGTTGCTCAAACCATAACTTAAGTGGCAGTGCCAATGACCTGACCACCAGTTTTGCTTATAACCCCGCCAGTCAAATCAAGGCATCAACGCTGAGTAACACGGCCTATCATTACACTAGGGGCGGGAATCGCGTAGGCGACTATGCAGTGAATGGCTTAAATCAATACATAAGTGCAGGCGGGCTCACCATCACCCACGATAGCAATGGCAACATGACCGGTGACGGTGAAAACACCTACACCTACGACATTGAAAACCGCTTAACCCAAGTACAAGGCAGCAAAAACGCCAATCTCTACTACGACCCGAAAGGGCGCTTAATTCGCATCAACAGCGGCGGCACCAATACGTATTTTGTGTATGATGGGGATGCGCTTATTGCTGAGTACAATCATTCACAAGCCATGACCAAGCGCTACATCCATGGCAGTGGCGTTGACCAGCCGCTCGTTTATTTTGACGGCAGTAGCACCAGTACCAGCAGCGCCAAATATTTACATGCTAATCATCAGGGCAGCATTATTGCGCTGAGCGATTACAACGGCAACAAACTGGCGATAAACACCTATGACGCTTTTGGAATTGCACAAAACGGCATAAGTGGCCGATTTGCCTATACCGGACAACTCTGGCTACAGGAAATTGGACTATACTACTACAAAGCACGGATTTATCACGCAAAGCTGGGGCGTTTCCTGCAAACTGACCCCATCGGGTATGAAGACCAGATGAATCTGTATGCTTATGTCGGGAATGATCCTATAAATCTGATTGACCCAATGGGGATGTGCAAATCCAGTAATGGAAATCCTTCTAATGATTGTTCTACCAAAGAAGATGATAGCTCTGAGGAGAGTTCTGAGGATGAAAACGAGGATAAGACTGAAACAATAGAAGTTATAGGTCAGCCACCTCCTAGAATGGAAGCTCCGAGTATAACTATCACGTCATCTTCAACTTCGTCCGATGGAGGCGATGAAGGTCAAAGTTGGGGAAACTGCATGATTAACTACCTATTAATGCCTGAAGTTACAATGGGGCTAATTGCACCAGCCGCGAGTTTAAAAACACCTTCAGAATTTAAGGGAAAAGGAGGTTTTAGTGGTGGAAATGGTAAATCACCATTTACTAGCTTAGATAGGCGCATGGGTCGTTTTGGAAATATTAACTCTGGTGCAACTGTTACTAGGGGATCAGTCGGTCGCGTGAAGTTTGTTGGTAGAAATGCAACAATCGCGGCTAGTATGGCTGCATTTTCTGCCGGGTATGTGGCCGGGGCTTCCATTCATTGCGTTATACAGTGAGTATTGAAAGTGGATTTACTAATAGTTTTAATATTGCTTTTTTTCGTCGGTTTTTTGGGATATTTAATTACCGACTTCATGAATCATGGAATACGAGCTTTAATTCACGAGGCTCAAGAAAAAGCAATCAATAAACTAAGAAAAAGAGATGCTGTCTCAGTTGACCAATTTATCGAATTAAATAAATCGTTTGCCGGAGATAAAGAAGTGTTTTCTAATTTAGTGACTGGCCTACCGAAAATATTTCGTATAAATGAAGGATTTCCATTTCATGCTGATGAAAAGCTTTCTTGTGTATTTAGAATTGACGAATCTGAAATCCAAGAAAATAAAGTCTCGTGGAAAAAAGCAAAACTAAAAAGCTTTATTGAAGTTTACGTCGATGAATTGATAATAGTTACCAAAGAAACTATAGGTACTAACGAATTCATGAGTCGTTTTAGCAGTGTCGATAACATTGAGTCAGAAGACGACATAAAGGGTTTTTTGATGGAAATGACATTCATTGAGTATCTTAGCTTTTTCTCCAAAAAACGTGATATCAGCTAACTGATATAGGCACAAAGCATAGTCTTTTTAAATTTCTAGTTTTTAGCATTGTTGCTAGTGAGCACCAATTTTAGCGGCAATGAAGAAGTCACCATTATTTATGAGTATAGGCCGACCACAGAGACGAACAATTTATTTTTGAACGGCAAAGCGGACACGGAAAATGGTAAGACTTTACGCACCTGCTTTGAATTTGATGCCTATGGCAATCAAATTGGCGAAATTGCGCCCAAAGCTAACTTGTCGCGCTATTTTTGAGGCGTCACGGATGGATTTTCTTTATCAGTTTATTAGTAAATTATCAAAGCAAACTACTAAACCCACACTAAAGCACTGATTTAAAAAAGTGTTCACGCTAGTTGTAAACACCTTATCAGCCTCATCAGCATATTTATTCGCACTTTGTTTATCCTGGTAGATTTATACGCTGGACAAGAGAATAACCGTTATAAAATCGACAAGAAATATTTTATGACGAGATAGTGGTTAGAATTTTGCTAATCGTTCGATGATAATTTGGTTATTAACACCCATATCATTCGGTTTTTAATTAGAGGGGGTTTCATGAAGAGATTATTAGTTGCTCCATTGCTTTTTTATTTTTTTCATGCTCCTGTTTACGCTTGCAGTTGCGCTGATTTCGACGTCGAGGAAATGTTTAAATCTTCTGATACAGTATTTATAGGTAAAATGGCGAAAAAGAGCAGGTTTTATTCCTTTGTCGACAATCGATATACATTCGAAGATTTTGAATTATTTAAAAGTAGGTTACTTAAAAAGGATATTGTCATCTGGAGTGAAAAAAATACACGATCGTGCGGAGCGAATTTTCAAAAAATAAGTCATACGTAGTTTTTGTTTACCAAATTGAAAAAAGCGAGAAGCTACGAACATCTCTTTGTCATTCATGGAGTCTCTCAAGCGAAAACAAAAAGTTAACGAATGCTCTTTACCGTCAAGCAGAATCTAAAGATGATTTAGTTAAATAGCTTTAATTGGCTAATATTTGGCAGTTGTCGTTTAAAGAGTTTTTTCACAACCGGCTAAAACGCTTTGATATTGACGATTGCACCAGTAATGTGTGGTTTTTGGTCATCCGGCATGATGCGTTACAAATACTTTGGATAGCGAGTGATGGGTAATAAAAAGTTAGTTAAAAGCGGTGGTGTTGGGTTTATAGTAATTTCTCTGATTCTACTTTTTGGCCTATATTGGGTCCATGATCTCGGTTCGCTTTCAGTAAAGGGAATAGACGCGAATAAACAAGATGATACATTTGCTTTTTACTTCATATTAATATTCCTAGCGGTATGCTGCTTTTATCTATTGTGGGAAGGGTTAAGAAAGATATTTGCCGGTTAGACATTGATAGATAACATTTTTAACCAGTAACAAATACTAATTGCAATCGCGCGAGCACAACACAATTTATTTAAAAGGATTTATTCATGAAAAGTCTTTTAATAGTTATTCTTTTAGCGGTTGTGCTTGTTATTAAACTGTATCTAAGCCAAGCAGAAATTTTAGTTTTTATCGAACCCTCACTGCATGGCGAAACAGAATGGAAAATATCGGCTTGCGATGAATCACTATTATTAGAGGATAATTTTATTCATCTAGATGTTGAATGCGAAGGTGGTATTTCTGTGGTAAGTGAAATTTATCAAACTGAAGTTTTTTATGTAGATAGTGGCTCTTCAATTTTCATTAGCGTATATAGAGAGAACAATTATATACAAACTTTTATGCAATATTATTGATGAGTCATAGATTTGCTACAGTATGAAAGTTTTGAAATACCTCTACTGCAAACGCAAGAGCCAAATTACACCCAAAATAGATAACCTCAAGGCAGTTTGAGCTAGCAGACCTGTCACTAAAAAAAAGTGAAAGACAAAATACATTGGTAAATCAAAGTATAATTATTAAAGACTATTATAGGATCGCCCAAGCCATTTCGTAAATTCTTCATCTGCACTCTGTATCCCTTACACTCAATTTAAAAAAATCGCTTTTAAAATGCACTCTTCAACTATGGAATGACTTTTGAATACTGACTCCCATAATTTAAAAAGGAGTAAGTAAAATGAACAAGACAAGTATTGCATTAGTGACATCTGTTTTAGTTGCTGCAGGCAGCATCTCAGGTTGCGCAAACCAAAATTATTCAAATACACAAAAAGGTGCCGCTATCGGCACGGTGGTTGGTGCCATAGCGGGTAAAGGCACAGGTGATAATGATAAAAGCCGCTATTTATGGGGCGGAATAGTGGGCGGTTTGGCGGGCGCAGCCATTGGTAATTATATGGACAAGCAAGAGCAGCAAATGCGCGAAGAATTGTCAGATACCGGAGTCGATGTGTATCGAGAAGGCGACAACTTGCGCTTGGTCATGCCCGCAAATATCACTTTTGACACGAACAAAACCACACTCGACCAGTCTTTTTATCCGGTGCTGGAAGATGTCGCCACGGTTATCAACGAATACGAAAAAACGACTTTGCGTATTGTAGGTCACACCGATAGCACAGGAACCGCAGAATATAATAAGCAGCTCTCCCTTGCGCGTGCTGAAAAAGTAAAGTCTGTTCTTAATCAATACGGCGTGGATGACCGCCGCGTTGTCACATCAGGGCAGGGTGAGTTTGACCCAATAGCCAGTAACGAAACCGCTCAAGGTCGCGAACAAAATCGCCGTGTGGAACTTATGATTGTACCGTTGAGAGAGACGAGTTAAACCATCATAAATGGGTCAAAGATTATTCTTATTGTCTCTAACACGCTTAATAAAGTCGCTTGAGTGAGGGTAATCGCGCTTACTCAAGCGATCATACAAAACAACATTTGCCGTAGCGGCCAAATTCATGCTGCCAAATGTCGGTATATAAACCACATCATTGATTTGACTTACAATATCTTTGGGTACCGAGGCATCTTCGGGTCCAAAAATGTAAAAGGCGTTTGCGGGGTGGGTGAACTCTGGCAAAGGGATTGCACGCTCTGCTAGCTCCACGACAACAGGTGTAGCATCTTTAGGAACAGCGGTTAATAAGTTATCTACGCCCACCAACGGAATTTTAGCGCGCATGTTTTTCGTATCTAATCGAAACAAAGCTGCATCTGAAACATTTTTCACATGATCTTTTGCATAACGAAAGCGCTGTCCACTGTAAAAAACACTTTTTACGCCATAGCAGCCTGCCGCCCGCAAAATAGCGGCCACATTTGTGGCCGATTTTGGGTTGACTAAACCTATGCTGACTAAATCATCTGCAGTCAAAGTGCTACCTTTAAACGATTATTGTCGATGTATTCACATGAACACTCGATTGATTTACTAACCGGTATTGCGAATACCCACCGCAATGCCGGTTATCGCAACCATCATTGCGCGTTCAAGGGTAGCAACGTCATTATCTTCAAATTGAGACGCCTCAGCTTTTCGAATACGATCTAACAGTTCAATTTGCAGGTAGTGCAAAGGTTGTAAATAGCCCGCGCGGATATTCATTGAGTTTCGTCCAAGTGGGTCGTCTTCCATCATATGCTCATGGCCGGTAATGCTTAACAGCGATTGCATACTTTCAATGAGTTCATCTCGCAATGCTTCCCCAAAATGCGCAAGATTTTCTGGAACAAGGCGTTTGTCGTAAGCCTCGCTTATTGCAGGGTCAGCCTTTTTAAACACCATATCGAGCATAGAAAGTCGTGAGGCAAAAAAGGGCCACTGCTCAATCATTTCCTGCACAGTTTGCTGATTCTCTTTGGTGTTCACTTCTTCAATTGCGCGCATTACACCGAGCCATGACGGCAGAACAAGACGCGTTTGTGCCCACGCAAAAATCCAGGGTATGGCGCGCAAGCTTTCGATGCCGCCGCTCGGTTTACGTTTGGCAGGACGACTGCCTAATGGCAGTTTTCCAAGTTCTTGCTCTGGAGTCGCAACTCTGAAATAAGGTACAAACTCCTCATCGTATCGAACGGTTTTACGGTAATTTTCACAGCCTATTTCTGCCATTTTGCCAATCAGATCGCGCCATTGTTGCTTTGGCGCAGGAGGAGGCGAGGTGACGGCTTCCACCACAGCAGATGCATAGAGCGACAGGCTGCGCTTGGCCAGTTGCGGCATACCAAATTTATACCGAATGGTCTCGCCCTGTTCGGTGACTCTGAACCCACCTTTCAGTGAACCCGGAGGTTGAGAGTGAATAGCGGCTTTTGCAGGCAGACCACCGCGACCAATCGTGCCGCCACGGCCGTGAAAGAGCGTTAACTGTATATTGTGTTGTTCAGCAATCTTAACTAAGGCTTCTTGTGAACTGTATTGCGCCCAGCCAGCCGCCAGTGAACCGGCGTCTTTCGCTGAATCTGAATAGCCAATCATGACATACTGTCTACCGTTGATGTATCCGCGATACCAGTCAACGCTAAGTAGCGCATTCATCACATCAGGAGAGTTGTTTAAATCGTCTAGCGTTTCAAACAGGGGGGCTACCGGCATCGGCCAGTCCACACCTGACTCTTTTAAGAGTAACTGTACTGCCATTACATCAGAAGGCTGACTGGCCATTGAAATGATGTAAATACCGAAACCTGCCTGACCATGACTGGCAATCACTCTGCAGGTATCGAGCACTTCCTGCACTTCTTCAGAGGGCGACCACTTGCTTGGTATCAAAGGGCGCCGAGAGCCAAGTTCGCGCAGTAAAAAGGCTTGTTTGTCTTCTTCTGACCAATGATTGTAGTCACCCATACCCAAATAACGGGTAAGCTCACTAAATACATCTGCATGGCGCTGAGAATCTTGTCTGATGTCGAGTTTGAGTAAATGTACGCCAAACGCATGAGCCCGGCGAATGGTATCAAGCAGGGCCCCGTTTGCAATCACTTGCATGCCGCAATCAATCAGGGATTGGTAACAAGTGATTAATGGATGCAATAATTCATCGTTGTTTTGTAGCCACTCGCTAGTAGGCGCGCGACCATCGCGCGTGACTTCCAACTTTTCTACCAGTGGCTTGAGCAAGCTACGATATGGTTCTCTTACATCACCAACTTGCTCGCGAAGCGCTTCATTACAGTCATTCATTGAAAGCTCAACGTACAGCTCATTTAAATCCTGTAAAAATAGTTTGGCAGCACGACGGCGCGCTCTTAATAACACTTCTTCCGTCACTTTTGAGGTTACGAAAGGATTGCCGTCTCTGTCACCGCCCATCCATGAACTAAACTGCACCGGTTTTGCGTTAAGTGGCAGTTTGGTATCAAATTTTGTCTGCAGAAAATCGTCCAGGTCTCTTAGAAAATCAGGAACAGCTTCCCAAAGTGAGCTTTCGATGACTGAGTAGCCCCATCGCGCCTCATCTACAGGCGTAGGGCGCACAGAACGAATTTCTTCTGTGTGCCAGGCCTGGGCAATTAAATCAGCAATACGCGCTTTAACCTTTCGTTCTTCCACTTCGCTTAAATCACTGCTATGAAGTCGCTGAAGTTGCGTGGCTAGCGCTCTGTGTTTGTGAATAAGCGTCCGGCGAGTAACTTCGGTCGGGTGCGCGGTTAACACCAAATCAATATTCAGCGCTTCGATCGCATCTAAAATGTCTTTTTTACTTACTCCCTCGTTAGACGCACTAATCAGTGCATTTAAATATTGAGACAGAGATTGGTCTTCTTGCGCTTTGCTATTAAATTCCTGTTCCGCGATGTTTGCCAGATTAAGAAACTGGGCAAATGCGCGGCCTATGGTCAGTAAAGATTGATTATCAAGACGGGAAATGGTCTTGGCTAAACGTTCTGTGCTTTGTTTATCCCCCCGAGACGAATGTCTGCCATCGTGTCGAACCTGTTCTATACGCTCAAGCCATTCGCGACCTAGCTCGGCTTCAATAGTTTCGCCCAGGGTAGCGCCCAAATACTTTATCGTGTCTCTTAACTGTTCAGCGAGGGAATCTTTCACCTCATTCTCGGCATTCTGCTCATCGTTATGAATTTCAGTATTCATTTACGGAAAAAACTCCACAATTATCTAAGGAATCCTCACACCCTACCGTAGAAAAGGTATTTAAGTCTATGCTTCAAATCGAATTTAGTATTATGTTTATTTATTGAAAACTTTCATTACCACATTCATGTTGAAAGGCTCTCGGTTCTAAGCTCTGTGTGTAAAATAGTGCTGTGCTGTGTTACCCTCTGCGCCTTTAAATTGGTAAATAGCCTTCTTTTAGGCATTTTGGAGAAGATGTGTCAGATAAAATCAATGGTGTAGAACAGCAAGCAAGTTATGGTATTGGCTATCAAATGGGTGAGCAACTGGCTTCAAACCCCTTTGATGGATTGTCATTAGACATGGTGGCCAAAGGTATTGAAGATGGCTTCAACCGACAGCAGCCAGCGGTAAGTAATGATGAGTTACGCGTCGCGTTTAACGAAATACATCAGCGCCTGCAAGCCGCCAAGCAAGAAAAATTTGCCGCGGTAGTAGAAGAAGGCGAAACCTTTTTAGCAGACAACGCAAAGCGTGATGAAGTTACGGTGACCGAGAGCGGTCTTCAATATGAAGTGATCAACAAGGGTGAAGCCTCTGAATCTCCGAATGCCGCTTCTACTGTGCGTACTCACTATCATGGCACTTTGTTAGACGGCACCGTGTTTGATAGCAGCTATGAGCGAGGCCAAGCGGCTGAATTTCCCGTTGGTGGCGTAATAAAAGGCTGGACAGAAGCTTTGCAAATGATGAGCGTTGGTGACAAATGGCGTCTTTATGTACCGCATAATCTTGCCTACGGTGAGCAAGGAGCGGGTGGTGCAATAGGTCCGTTCCAAACACTTATTTTTGATGTTGAGTTGCTTGAAATAATCAGCTAGCGCTTAAACAGCTACAAGGCTCAAGGTGCTTGCGTTCATCCCTGCTTATGTCACAATGCTTTCTTAAAATAACAAGAAGACAAAAGCTAAACAGCAGGTATGCGCAAGCACATAGCCAAACTTTCTAAAGGAATCGATGCAATAAATACCGCGTTAGGGCAATTTGTTGCATATGCTACGTTTCTCATGGCGATCATCATGTTCGCCATCGTTGTTTTGCGATACGGATTTAATCTTGGCTGGATTGCCATGCAAGAGTCTGTCACCTATCTCCATGCCGCGGTCTTTCTCCTTGGCAGCGCGTTTACCTATCAGCAGAACGCCCATGTGCGGGTGGATGTGTTTTACCGTCAATTTTCCGAGCGAAAAAAAGCGTGGGTTAACCTTATTGGCAGCTTAATATTTATGCTTCCTGTTTCTCTCTATATCGGGATTATTTGTTTTGAGTATGTGATTGACTCATGGGCTTTGCTTGAGGGCAGCAGAGAACCTGGCGGCTTGCCATTTGTGTATGTTTTAAAGTCTTTTTTGCTTGTATTCGCAACTAGCATGGTGCTTCAGGCATTGTCAGACATTGCAAAGCAAGCGCTTAGCTTAAGGGAGCTTGGATAAGATGGAATGGCTTTCCCTGGTGTTATTTGCTGCAGTGTGCCTTACCCTGCTCTTTGGTTATCCTGTCGCGCTGACCCTGGCAGGAGTCTCACTTATTTTTGCAGGTATGGGGGCCGCCTTAGGCGTATTTGATGCTAACTATTTACTCACTGCACCATCACGATTATTTGGCATCGTTAGCAATACAACGCTCATCGCCGTGCCGCTTTTTGTATTTATGGGCGTCGTGCTTGAGCGCTCAAAAATTGCCGAAGATTTGCTCATTTCGATGTCTGCTGTATTAGGCAAATTTAAAAGTGGATTAGGTGTCTCGGTTATCCTGGTAGGCATGCTTTTAGCAGCAAGCACTGGCATCGTGGGCGCCACGGTGGTAACGATGGGCTTATTGTCATTGCCTACAATGTTAAAGCGCGGCTACTCGCCCGAATTGGCAAGCGGTACGATTTGCGCAACGGGTACTTTAGGGCAAATTATTCCACCGTCAATCGCTTTGGTATTACTAGGCGATGTGCTATCCAGTGCTTATCAAAAAGCGCAACTGGATATGGGAATATTTTCTCCCGATAGTGTTTCGGTGGGTGATTTATTCGTAGGCGCGCTCGTGCCCGGGCTTATTTTAGTTATTTGCTATTTGCTCTATTTATGGGGCGTAAGTGCATTCTCGGCCAAACAAGTCCCCGTTGAAGGACAAAAGAATGAGCACGCATCCCTTGCCGCATTGCTCAATGCATTACTTCCACCGCTTATTCTGATTATCGCCGTACTTGGTTCGATTTTATTCGGTTTTGCTACACCTACAGAGGCTGCCGGCGTGGGTGCAGTAGGTGCGCTTATCTTAGCGGGAGCAAAAAAGCAGTTAGGTAAAGATAATATTCGTTACGTTGTGCAAGAAACGACAAAAGTGACCTGTATGGTATTTCTCATACTGATCGGCGCTTCGATTTTTTCACTCGTATTTCGTGGATTTGGCGGAGAGATCTTGTTAAAAGACTTTTTTACCTCATTGCCTGGTGGCGTGTTTACCGCCATGCTCCTGGTAATGTTTATCATCTTTTTATTGGGGTTTATACTGGACTTTATCGAAATCACCTTTGTGGTCGTACCGATTGTGGCCCCTATTTTGATTATTATGGGTGTTGACCCTATATGGCTTGGAATTATGATCGCTGTTAATTTGCAGACGTCTTTTTTAACGCCTCCTTTTGGCTTTGCCCTGTTTTACCTGCGAGGAGTGGCAAGTGACCTGGTAAAAACAGAGCAAATTTATAAAGGCGTTATTCCCTTTATTTTAATTCAGCTAGGTGTGTTGGTATTAATGGCAATCTGGCCATCTTTGGTCACCTGGTTACCTGATACGATGTATAATTGAAAGTTAGAGCAAAGCAATATGTCTTTGTTAACGAGGCAAAATAATGAAACCTGTACTGCGACTTTTTACCCTCTTTTTTTTGTTGTGTTCACTTCTTATGCTGCAGGCTTGCTCAAAAAGCGATCAAGCAAGTCAGCCCAATAATGATGTAAGCGCTCAGCCTGACAAAATCTACAAATGGAAACTGGTCACCTCATGGCCAAAAAACTTCCCTGGACTTGGCAAAGCTCCTGAAACCTTTGCCACTTATGTCAACGAGATGTCGGGAGGCCGTTTGCAGATAACTGTTTATGGCGCAGGCGAACTGGTGCCTGGCTTTGAAGTATTTAATGCGGTATCAAGCGGCAGTGCCGAAATGGGGCATGCCGGTGCATATTACTGGAAAGGAAAAATCCCGGCTGCACCGATTTTCTCTGCCATCCCCTTCGGAATGAACGTCACGGAAATGAACGCATGGCTGCACTATGGTGATGGGCTGAAATTATGGCGCGAGTTATACGCACCCTTTGGCGTAATTCCTTTTGCCGGTGGCAGTACTGGCGTGCAAATGGCTGGCTGGTTTAAAAAAGAAATTAATTCGGTTGAAGACTTGCAGGGGCTCAAAATGCGCATTCCCGGCTTAGGGGGTGAGGTGTTTAAACAGGTGGGTGGACTCCCTGTTACGCTGACTGGCGGTGAAATATTTACCTCACTTCAAACTGGAGCAATTGATGCGACCGAGTGGGTAGGGCCTTACAACGATCGCTCTTTTGGTTTGCACAAAGCAGCTAACTATTATTATCACAGTGGTTGGCATGAGCCAGGCACAACGCTTGAGTTTATCGTAAATGAAGAGGCATTTAATGCACTGCCTGGCGATTTACAAAAAATCGTTGAAGTGGCGACTCGCGCAGTTAACCAGGATATGTTGGATGAATATACGGCGGCTAATCATAAGGCGCTGCAACAGTTGGTGGAAGAAGATTCGATAGAGGTTCGTCCGCTGCCAGATGATGTGTTAGCTGCACTGAAAACAGCTACAGAGCAAGTGATTGCGCAGGCACGAAACGAAGATGAAGATTTTGATCGAATTTATGCATCTTATGAAGATTTTTATAAAAAAGTGAAGCGTTATCACGCTTTATCAGAGCAAGCTTATTACAATAACCGCTAGGGCAAGCAACAATTTTATTGGAATGTCTGACATTTCCCAGTGGACTGATTTGTTTAAGACATGCGTCACTATAGAATGCGCGCTTTATTTATTTTGCTGTAAATGACTTAGGAGCAATGATGGTTATCAAGCCAAAAGTAAGAGGATTTATTTGTACCAACGCTCACCCTGTGGGTTGTGCAAAAAGTGTAGAAAATCAAATTGAGTATATTAAATCCCAGCCATTTGCAGGCGAATCAAAAGCAGATGAAAGTCCTCAAAATGTGCTCGTCATTGGATGTTCAACGGGGTATGGACTGGCATCGCGTATTACAGCAGCATTTGGATATGGCGCAAAAACCTTAGGCGTGTGCTTCGAAAAACCTCCTACCGAGCGCAAGACGGGTACCGCTGGTTTTTACAATACCGCTGCCTTCCATGAAAAAGCGCAAGCGCAAGGTCTATACGCTCAAACAATCAACGGTGATGCGTTTTCTGATGAAATCAAGCGCGAAACGATTGATAGAATTAAAGCGGATATTGGTCAAATTGACCTCGTAATTTATAGCTTGGCCTCACCTCGCCGCACCGATCCTGAAACGGGTGAGGTGTATAAATCGACGTTAAAGCCAGTAGGGCAAGCATATACAACAAAAACCTATGACACCGACAAAGACTTAGTGCACGAGGTAAGTTTAGAGCCAGCCAATGAAGACGAGATCGCACAAACCGTTAAAGTGATGGGTGGGGAAGATTGGGAGCGCTGGATGTCGCAATTAGGTCAAGCAGGAGTGCTGGCAGATAATTGCAAAACAACCGCATATACTTATATTGGCAAAGAATTAACCTGGCCAATCTACGGGCAAGCAACTATTGGTAAGGCAAAAGAAGATCTTGATCGCGCCGCTGCTGCGATCATGAAGCAGCTCCCCGACAAAAATGTCCAGGCAAATGTTTCATCTTTGAAAGCTTTAGTAACGCAGGCAAGCTCAGCCATTCCGGTTATGCCACTATACATTTCATTAATCTACAAGGTGATGAAGGAGGAGGGCACGCATCAGGGTTGTATTGAGCAAATTGCAGGCTTGTTCAGCGAGCGACTATATGCTGAAAATCCGCCCACAGATGAAATGAATCGTTACCGTATGGACGGTATTGAAACAAACGATGCTACTCAAGCTAAAATAAAAGGCTTATGGGATCAGGTAACACAAGATAATTTCCATGAATTATCTGATTATGAGGGATACCATCGTGATTTCCTGAATCTTTTTGGCTTTGAGATTCAAGGTGTAGATTACGAGGCCGATGTAGACCCCTTAGTAGAATGGTCGTAGGTTTTTGTTTAAACTAGCGACGCGACTTGCACTTAAAATTGTGTGAAAGGGGTTTGCGAGCCCCTTTTTCATTGTCGGAGACGGCTTTTGTATTAACTTTGGCTTGAAAAATGGCGCTTTCATCAAAGTTTAAGTGGAATTATTTATTCACAATGCATTTGCTTTAAATACGCTTTTGGTATAATTCCAATAGCCTTTTGGGGGTGGTTAATGCTAAAATCGCGCCCATTCAATAAGTGCATGTTCATCTGATAAAACATCACTAACGCGAATAAACGTCTAATTTCAAAAAAAGCATAATAATAATAGTAACTTAGGTTGGATTTTGTTCACCCGAGCTTTAGCTTGTAAAATCATACCTATAGTTTGGTTTTAATACCTATGAGGGTAGTGGTCAATTTAAACTTGCTTGAATTTTAATCAGCTTAATTAGCTTGATAGGAATAGCACAGGTGAGACGTTCCATACAGTGGATTGAGGCACGTTTGAATTGGTTTTTACATTAAGAGTAGTCAATTGCATATGATTAAGATTAAAAAAGGTTTAGACCTTCCCATCAAAGGAGAGCCGGAGCAGAAAATTGTGCAAACAATCGATGCTCAAAAAGTGGCAATTCTTGGTGAGGAATATATTGGTATGCGACCGACCATGCATGTTCAGGTGGGAGACGTCGTTAAAAAAGGTCAGCTGCTGTTTGAGGACAAGAAAAATCCCGGCGTGAAGTTTGTCTCGCCTGCAGCAGGTGAAGTGGTTGAGGTTAATCGCGGTGCTAAACGCGTTTTACAATCGGTCGTCATTGGCGTTAAAGGTGATGATGCCATTGAGTTTGCAAAATTCGATGAAGCTTCATTAAAGAGCGCAGATCGTCAGGCTATCGTAGATGTTCTTGTAGACTCCGCTCTATGGACAACGATTCGTACGCGCCCATTTAGCAAGATCCCGGCAATTGACTCTGCACCTAAATCGATATTCGTGACGGCTATGGATACCAATCCTTTAGCAGTTGACCCACAAATAGTATTGGCTGAACGCGAAGCGGATTTCGCTTTTGGTTTAAACGTTCTGGCGAAATTGACTGAAGGTAAGATTTTTGTCAACAAAGCGCCTGGTGCCAGTGTTCCGGCGTCTGGTGAACGAGTTGAAGTCAATGAATTCGCAGGGCCTCATCCAGCCGGTTTGCCAGGCACTCACATTCATTACCTTGATCCGGTTGGTTTAGGTAAAACGGTGTGGCATATAAACTACCAGGACGTGATTGCAATAGGTTCAACACTTCAAACGGGTAGTTTAGATGTGACCAAGGTCGTGTCGATTGCCGGACCGATGGCAAAATCACCAAAAATTGTTCGCACTCAACTAGGCGCTAACGTAAATGAGTTGATTGAAGGTCAAACATCAAACGAACCAACGCGAGTAATCTCAGGCTCGGTTCTCAATGGAACCAATGCTTCAGGACCGCACGCCTATCTTGGCCGATATCATTATCAAGTGTCGCTCATCAAAGAGGACAGAGAGAAGAAATTCTTTGGTTGGATCATGCCGGGAAGTGACAAACACTCAGTCACGCGTGCTTATCTTGGTCACTTGGGTGGTAAAAAGAAATTTGACATGACCTCAACGACAAACGGTTCAGATCGCTCAATGGTGCCAATTGGCAATTATGAGAGAATTATGCCGCTTGACGTCATCCCAACGCTGTTGTTGCGAGATATCTTATCTGGTGATACAGACGGCGCACAAAAACTTGGCGCATTGGAGTTGGACGAAGAGGATTTGAGTTTATGTACCTACGTGTGCCCTGGAAAATATAACTATGGACCAGAGCTGCGCGAATGTTTAACCAAAATTGAATTAGAGGGTTAAGTGATGGGTTTAAAAGCATATTTAGAAAAAATCGAGCCTGATTTTGAAGCAGGTGGTAAATACGAGAAGTTCTACGCGCTTTACGAAGCGGCAGCAACCATCTTCTATACCCCAGGCAAAGTAAACAAAGCCAATACGCATGTAAAAGATGCCATTGATTTAAAACGCATCATGATAATGGTGTGGATGGCCACGTTCCCAGCAATGTTTTATGGCATGTATAACGTTGGTTTGCAGGCATCTTATGCGATTGAGGCAGGTGGCGCTTTGTATGACGGTTGGCAAGCTGGACTGTTTTCAGCCATTGGTGGAACACTAACTGCTGATTCTGGCTGGTTTATGATGATGCTATATGGCGCATGTTTCTTTGTGCCAATTTACGCTACGACTTTTATCGTTGGTGGATTTTGGGAAGTGCTATTTGCATCGGTTCGTAAACACGAAGTCAATGAAGGGTTCTTTGTAACCTCTGTTTTGTTTTCTTTAACCCTTCCGGCAACGATCCCGCTATGGCAAGTTGCTTTAGGTATTACATTTGGTGTGGTGATTGCAAAGGAAATCTTCGGTGGAACCGGACGTAACTTCCTAAATCCAGCGCTTTCAGGACGTGCGTTTTTGTATTTTGCTTATCCAGCACAAATTTCTGGTGATCAACCCTGGGTGGCAGCTTCAATGCCTGATGGCTACTCAGGCGCAACATGGCTTAGCAACGCGGCAAATGGACAAATGGATTACACCGATATGACGCTTTTCGCCAATTCTTTCCTGGGAAATATTCCTGGCTCAGTAGGAGAAGTGTCGTCGCTAATGATTATGATAGGCGGCCTATTCATTATATACATGGGAATTGCAAGTTGGCGGATCGTAGCAGGTGTAGCACTAGGTGTTGCGTTTTTTGCAACCTTATTAAACCTGTTTGCCAGTGACCCAAGCTCTATTATGGCGATGCCATGGTATTGGCATATGGTGATTGGTGGCTTGGCATTCGGTATGTTCTTTATGGCAACTGATCCGGTGTCTGCATCGTTTACCAATCAAGGTAAATGGATGTATGGCTTCTTTATTGGCTTGATGACAGTGCTAATTCGTGTGCTCAACCCCGCCTTCCCTGAAGGGATTATGCTGGCGATTTTATTCGCTAATTTGTGGGCACCACTATTTGACTACTTCGTTGCTCAAAGCAACATCAAACGGAGGCTTGCACGTGTCGGCTAAAAAAGAAACCTTAGGAAAAACGATTCTCGTCGTTGTAGCAGTGTGCTTAGTCTGTTCAATTGTAGTATCAGGTGCAGCTGTTGGATTACGCTCATTGCAAGAAACCAACGCAGCGCTTGATAAAAAGTCGAATATTTTGAACGCAGCAGGCTTGCTTGCGAACGCATCCAGCAAAGATGAAATCGCACAGATTTATGCAAATCGTGTTGAAGAAAAATTTGTCGATTTGTCGACGGGTGAATATGTAGAAAAACCTTCAGAAGATTTCGATATGTATAAGGCCGCAAAGCAGCCTGAGTTTTCGGTAAAAGTCGATACTTCTGAGGTAAAACCCGGCTTTCTGCGCCGCTCTAGCATTGCCAGCGTTTATCACGTAAAAGATGAAGCCGGTAAGGTAACTCGCATCGTGTTGCCTGTGCACGGCTCTGGCTTATGGGATTTAATGTACGGCTTTTTAGCATTAGATGAAGACGGACAGACCATTCGTGAACTGATTTACTATCAACATAAAGAAACACCGGGACTGGGTGCTGAAATTCAAAATCCCGAGTGGCAAGCAAAGTGGGATGGCAAGCAGCTTTACAAAGATGGTGAAGTCGCTATTAGTGTTGATAAAAATGTAGGCAACGGTAATCAGTACGCTGTTGATGCGCTGTCTGGCGCAACACTTACCAGTAACGGTGTAGAAAATACGCTTCAGTACTGGGCAAGTGAAAACGGCTACGGAAATTATCTTAAACGTCAATCTTGGAAATCATAAGGCACGAACATGGCTGATACAAAAGAAATGAAAAAAGCCCTCTTCGGGCCGATAATCGACAGTAACCCAATTGCGCTGCATGTGTTGGGTATCTGTTCAGCACTAGCAATTACAACAAAACTGGAAACGGCTTTGGTAATGTCATTGGCATTGACATCCGTTGTTGCTTTTTCAAATTTGTTTATTTCACTTATTCGAAATCAAATTCCATCAAGCGTGCGGATCATTATTCAAATGACTATCATCGCTTCTTTGGTGATTGTTGTAGACCAAATCCTTAAAGCGTATTCATACGAAATTTCCAAGCAACTTTCGGTCTTTGTTGGATTAATTATTACCAACTGTATCGTAATGGGACGAGCGGAAGCTTACGCTATGAAATCACCACCGTTTATGAGCTTTTTAGACGGGATAGGTAATGGTTTGGGTTATAGCTTTATACTAATCGTGATTGGTACGGTCAAAGAGCTGTTTGGTTTTGGCACGATTTTGGGTTATGAAATTCTTCCTCTTGTACAAAACGGTGGATGGTATCAAGGAAACGGTCTTCTTATCCTGCCATTTAGTTCGTTCATTCTAATTGGCTTAATGATTTGGGCCATCAGAACGATTCGTCCTGAACAAGTCGAGCCTAAGGAATAATTGCGATGGAACATTATTTATCACTTGCTATAAGAGCCATTTTTGTTGAGAACATGGCGCTATCATTGTTCTTGGGAATGTGTACTTTCCTCGCGGTCTCCAAGAAAGTCAAAACCTCCATGGGCCTCGGTGTTGCGGTAATCGTGGTTTTAGGTATTTCAGTACCCGTAAACCAAATTATTTACGTAAATATATTGGCCCCGGGCGCACTGGCTTGGGCTGGATTTCCTGATGCGGATTTGAGCTTTCTTAATTTCTTGACCTTCATCGGCGTTATTGCCGCTTTGGTTCAGATACTGGAAATGACACTGGACAAGTTTTTCCCGGCTTTATACAACGCATTAGGGATCTTCTTGCCGCTAATTACCGTAAACTGTGCCATATTCGGTGGTGTTGCGTTTGCTGTTCAACGTGAATATACACTTGGTGAAAGTGTTGTTTACGGCATTGGCTCAGGCATTGGATGGGCATTAGCCATTGTATTGTTGGCAGCAGTGCGTGAAAAACTTAAGTATGCCGACATGCCAGACGGTATTCGAGGTTTGGGTTCAGTGTTTATGATTGCAGGCTTAATGGCATTAGGTTTTCAATCATTTACCGGTATTTCACTGTAAAGTGGACAGGAGCAAATAATGAATCAAGTAGAAATTTATCTTGGCGTTGGGATGTTTATTGCGATTGTACTTGTACTCGTATTTATCATCACTTTCGCTAAATCAAAACTTGTCCCAACGGGTGACGTTAAGATTATGATTAACGATGACCCTGACAAAGTGATTACAGCCTCTCCAGGTGGCAAACTTTTAGGAGCCCTGGCAGAATCAGGTATCTTTGTGTCTTCTGCTTGCGGTGGTGGTGGTTCGTGTGGTCAATGTCGTGTGGACATAAAAGAGGGCGGTGGCGAGATCCTTCCTACTGAACTTGATCACATTACCAAGCGCGAAGCTAAACAAGGGTGTCGTTTATCGTGTCAGGTTGCTATTAAGCAAGACATGAAAATCGAACTGCCTGAAGAAGTGTTTGGAATCAAGAAATGGGATTGTGAAGTTATTTCAAACAATAACGAAGCTACGTTTATTAAAGAGCTTAAGCTTCAGATCCCTGACGGTGAATCTGTGCCGTTCAGAGCGGGTGGATACATTCAGATTGAAGCGCCTCCTCATCATGTAAAGTATAAAGATTTTGATATTCCAGAAGAATATCGCCCCGACTGGGAGCGTTTTGGATTCTTTGATGTTGAGTCTAAAGTAGATGAAGAGACTATCCGTGCTTACTCTATGGCTAACTACCCAGAGGAAGAAGGGATTATTATGCTTAATGTGCGTATTGCAACGCCGCCGCCTAATAATCTAAGTTTACCTGCAGGTAAAATGTCCTCTTATATCTGGTCTCTTAAGAAAGGGGATAAGGTTACAATATCAGGTCCATTCGGTGAATTTTTTGCGAAGGAAACCGACGCTGAAATGGTATTTGTTGGCGGTGGAGCAGGTATGGCGCCAATGCGCTCGCATATCTTTGATCAACTACGTCGAATTAAAACCGACCGTAAAATAAGCTTCTGGTACGGTGCACGCTCGCTTCGCGAAATGTTTTACGTAGAAGACTTTGACATGCTTCAGGAAGAAAATGAAAATTTCAATTGGTATGTAGCATTGTCAGACCCGCAGCCAGAAGATAATTGGGATGGTTACACGGGCTTTATTCATAACGTATTGCTTGAAAACTACTTAAAAGACCACCCAGCTCCAGAGGACTGTGAGTTTTACATGTGTGGTCCACCTATGATGAATGCCGCTGTTATCAACATGCTAAAAGATTTAGGTGTTGAAGACGAAAACATCATGCTTGATGATTTTGGTGGTTAGACATTATCGTTATTGAAAAGGGGCATTTGCCCCTTTTTTTAACTGTGTTTTGCGTATCGCTCTCCCTTGTATTCACATAAAGAATTTTTATGAAACATGATGGTTTAAAAAACTTCTCATTAGCCATACTTTTAATCTGTAGTTTAGCGCTAACAGCGTGTGCCCCCTCTCACGAAAAGGTCCATTCCCTGACGGGCAAAACAATGGGGACGACTTTTAACGTCAAATTCGTTGCAGACGGCAGCGCAGCTGAGCTTGATAAAGATTTGCTCTTATCTGATATTGAAACTCGATTGCTGGAAATTAATCAGTTGATGTCGACCTATATTGAGGATTCGGAGTTATCGCGTCTCAATAAGGCGCCTGCCAACACAGCTTTTACGATCAGCGACGAAACAGCCTATGTAATTGAAGAAGCGCTTCGTCTGACACGCTTAAGTGACGGGGCTTTAGATATCACTGTAGGACCTATTGTTAACCTTTGGGGGTTTGGCCCCGATCTAAAGCCTGAAACGGTGCCGACTGAAACACAAGTCGCTCAAGCGAGAGCATTAGTTGGTCCTGATAAATTCACCCTTCAGAATAATCAAGTTATTAAGGCGCATCAGGATGTGTACATTGACTTATCGACTATCGCAAAAGGATATGCGGTTGATGAACTGGCAGAAATGTTAGAACAGCGAAATATTACGAATTATTTAGTCGAAATTGGCGGTGAAATGCGACTCTCCGGGCAAAAACCTGAAGCTCAGGATTGGCTGGTTGCTATAGAAAAACCTGTTAGCTCTGAGCGCGCTGTACAGCGTATAATACATATTGGTGATAACGCGATTGCTAGTTCAGGTGATTATAGAAATTACGTGGAAGAAGCGGGAAGACGCTTTTCACACTTAATCGATCCACAAACGGCTTATCCCATCGATCATAACCTAGTGTCGGTGAGCGTGATAGCGCCTACTTGTATTGAAGCAGACGGATTGGCTACTGCGCTCATCGTAATGGGGTTTGAAAAAGGTATGGACTTGGCTGAGAGAGAAGGCATAGCTGCCCTATTTATCACAAAAGAAGGGAATGAATTTGTTGAATATCGGTCTAATGCTTTTAGCCGCAGTGTTAAAATAATGCAATAGTGAAAAGCACAGCAAACTGATGACTGACTAACATTATTTAAAGGTGAATTTTGAGTACATTTATTCTAGCGTTCGCATTTTTCCTGCTCATGGTTGTTGCTATGGGAGTGGGATATATTTTTCAAAAGAAGAGTATTTCAGGCTCTTGTGGTGGCTTGGGCGCCTTAGGTGTATCTAAAGCTTGCGATTGCCCAGAACCATGCGACCGGAAAAAGGAGCGCATGGCGCGAGAAGCTGCGCGTGAAGAAAAGCTAAAAGAGTGGAAAGATAATCAGATAATTTAGTTTAGTAATAAGGGCGTGTTGATCTTTGCTGCAAAATCATACAGCAAAGATCAACACGCCCTAACAATAAGATACGAAGCTTTTTGGTATTTGAGGCTTCGTTTTCACGGTTATTTGTTAGTTTCATCCTAGTCGTTCAAGCGCGGAAGTCGCATTTTTATTCACAATACTTTTCATTTCACACCAACTTGCGCATAATGCTGTCTGTATATACAGGTCAAGGTCAGCATGCGTAAGATTATTCATGTGGATATGGACGCGTTCTATGTGTCTGTAGAAATTCGAGACAAGCCTGAACTTGCCGGTCATCCCGTTGCAGTAGGCGGAAAGACTGCAAATAGGGGAGTCCTGACAACGTGTAATTATATTGCACGTGAATTCGGTGTGCGTTCTGCAATGCCGGCCGCCATCGCCTTACGTAAGTGTCCAAAGCTAATTATTGTTCCTGGTCGAATGAAGGTTTATCAAGAGATTAGCCAACAAATTCGCGCCATTTTTGCCAGATATACAGCACTGATAGAGCCGCTTTCCCTGGATGAGGCCTACCTAGATGTAACAGACTGTGAGCATTTTAAAGGCTCTGCGACGCTTATTGCACAAGATATTCGTCGTTCAATTTATGAAGAATTAGGCTTAACGGCATCGGCGGGGATCGCCCCGATAAAGTTTGTGGCTAAAGTAGCCTCTGATATGAATAAGCCAAATGGACAATATGTGGTAACCCCAAGTCAGATAGATGAATTTATTGAAGCTCTTCCCTTAAACAAAATACCAGGAGTAGGAAAGGTTACCTTTGAAAAGCTGCAGCAATTGGGTTTGCAGACCGGAGCAGACATACGCGCATTACCCGAATCTGAATTGGTTGAAAAGTTTGGTAAGTTCGGTCGCTCTTTGTGGCAAAAATGCCAAGGAAACGATTATCGACAAGTCGAGACATCGCGCGTTCGAAAATCCGTAGGCGTTGAGCGAACGTTTAGTGAAGATAAAACGACAGAGCAGGAATTGGCAGACTATTTAACTCAGCGCCTTGTTCCTGAAGTAAAAGAGCGGGCACAAAAATATTTGGTAAAGCGAGGCATTGATAAAATAGGGGTGAAAGTCAAGTTTCAGGATTTCCAACAAACAACTAAAGAAGCCAAGTTTGACCAAATTGATGAGGACCTTTTATTACGGTTATTACACGAAGCTTTGGAGAGAGGACAGGGAAAACGTGTGCGTCTGCTAGGAGTCCAGATTGGACTAAAAGATGAGCAGGAAGAGTTTCCACAAATGAGCTTTAAATGGTAAGCTTCAGGCAACTAACTGCTTACTTTCCCATCCTTTAAATCTTCATTTAAACCAAGGTTTTACAGCAAAAAAAAACTTGGCACATATGCGATTTTATGTGTTAGGCGAATAATAATTTGCATTTCTAATGCTTTCAAAGTCGTTGAAGCGAACGCCGTTTTCAGCCATCACCTTGTTTATTTTCTTGCTAATAAACTGTCGGATATAAAAGGGTTGATTGGGCACATAATGATGAATCGTATGGGTACGTCCAAAATTAAAGCAGAAAAGATGAAAAGGGGTAAACAAGCGACTGCTTAACACATGTGTCTGTTCGTGTAGATTATTTACGCCACCATAATAATGCATGCATGAAGTAACAAAATTGAGCGAGCTTGAACGAATGATATTAGGGATAATTAACACAACCATTAAAAACTCAAATACCTGCATAATCGAAAGCGCCCAGGCAGGGGTGCTGCTTTCAATTGGGAAAAACAAATTTAACCCATGAAAGGCGAGAACGCTGTAAAGCACTATAAAGTACAAAGTGGTCACAGGAAAGCCAGCATTAAATACTTCAGCAAAACTAAAGCCCTTGATTTCTTTTTTGAATCGCCGACGATTAATGATCAAGCCCAAAAGACCGTCAACGATGACCAATGCCCGTAAAAAAGGATTACGAATACCATTGCCAACCAATCTTTCCTCAAGATCTTGCTGCGTCCCCGAATGCTGATGGTGGTGCAAATGTATCTTTCTGCGATACCAAGGATTGATTGTGTTTGGTCGCATTAACCAAACTGCCAACATCATAAAATTTTGCCAAAATGGCTGCTTACTAAAGTATTGGTTGTGTATCAAGTCGTGCTCTAACTCATGTGAGATAGATGTCACTACGGCCGCCAATATAATACAAAGCCAAGCCGGAATGAGCCCAAAGTAATAGAGGCTTCCAAGGCCGACAAGCGCACTGAAAGACACGAGTAATGTAGCCATACCAATGGTATTTTGCTGGTTTAAAATCGGGAATCGGCTTCGTAGAGATTGCTCTTCCGTTTTTATTGCTCTTACGATCGTTCTGATATTCTGTCTAATGTGGTCGTTTGTCATGTGAGTCGCCATTGAGTGTAATGTTCAAATGCTATTTGGCTGCGCTTTATTTAAATACGGTAGGTTCGTATATTGCAGATTCATATACGGTCAAACGCGCGCAATAGTAGCAAAGGTTTTTTCACGGTGAAATACCTCCATAGTTGTAAGCGTAAGAATATATATACGTTATCGATAAATAAGCAATTGGCACTTTTTATAAAAAGTAAATGAAACAGGTTTGGTTAAAGTGAAGTATCTATCTATACTTTCAGTATTTAACCCTTATTTACACCGCAGTTATTAAATTTTGTTCAGGAGTATTATGTCATTTCCTCAACCTAAGGCTGTCGCACTAAAAGATGCGCTTGCTCATCACGAAGATTACGATTTGAGCATTGTTGTTAGCGCTTCATTAAGTTCAAATCAATTTGAAGATCTGGAAGAGGCCTTGTTGGAAGCGCAGCGTACTGACCCAAGAATAGGTAAACGCCCCTCTTTGGTTTCCCACGCAAAAATGCCCGGCGGCAGATGTTTGCACGTTCCGATAGGTGAGCTTGCAAGAGACTACGATGATGTTCGTCGTTTTTTTGATATGGGAAAAGCGATCGCTGAAGTACTGTCAGAAGTGGATGCGATTAATCCTTTACTAATACTTGACCAGACTGAATGGCCCACGCATAAGGCAAATGCCTATCAATTTGCTTTAGAAAACGTTTACCTGGGTATTTGCCAACAGCTTTGGCAGCCCTTAGAGGCGAGGCAAAATAGCGGGGCTGAGGGTGCCTTTGATACAAACGTGCTTGAAACGGTTCATGCGATTGCGCTGGTGGGAATAGGTGAGAGACGCGCCACGCAATTGGCGGCACTGGAGTCGGGTAAACGCGTAGCAAGAGATTTATGTGGAACTGAGCCAGAGCGCATGGCACCTATCGGCTTTGCAAACTACTGTGAAACGGTGTTTAAAAACTCCCCGGTGCAACTTGACGTCATTAGCGACCTACACACCTTAAAAACGGACTATCCGTGCTTACATGCGGTTGCACGAGCTTCTTTAGCCGTTGAGCGTCATCATCCCCGAGTCATTACCTTGCGCTACGATTCTGGCAAAGTACATGGGGAACAAGACAGCGAGCTTGTTCAAACTCTGTTTTTAGCAGGAAAGGGCATCACCTACGACACCGGAGGCGCTGACTTGAAGGTTAATGGTCATATGGCCGGAATGAGTCGTGATAAAGGAGGGGCGGCTGCGGTTGCTGGATTTATGAAAACTATAGCTCAGTTAAAACCAAAAGGGATTAAAGTTGTAGCAAGTATTGCAGCAGTTAGAAATTCCATTGGCGCTGACGCATATGTCCCTGATGAAATCATCACTTCACATGCGGGTGTGCGAGTAAGAGTGGGCAATACCGATGCTGAGGGCAGAATGGTGCTAACCGATATTTTGTCTCATATGCGAGAGGAAGCACTCGGTTCAGCAAGTCCGCAGATATTTTCCATAGCTACTTTAACCGGGCATGCGGCAATCGCCTTTGGGCCTTACACGGCTTTGCTAGAAAATCAGGTGGCCATCAACCAGTCGGTGAGTGCAAATTTGATTGATGCAGGGGAGCGTTGGTCAGATCCTTGCGAGCAATCGCGAGTGCGGCGAGAAGATTATGATTTTATCAAGCCCAAAACAAAAGCTGATGATGTGCTGTCTTCAAACAACGCGCCTTCAGTTAGTACTGTGAGAGGACATCAATTCCCTATGGCGTTTCTCAGTATCGCATCGGGTCTGGATAAACATAACATTGATAGTGACAAGCCCTTGCCCTACACCCATGTGGATATCGCAGGCTCTGGCGTGGAAGGGCTCAATTGGCAACATGGTAAACCAACCGCCGCGCCGGTGGCGGCTTTTTTTGCAACATACATACTGCCACAACTTGAAAAATAGGAGCTTGTTGAACTACAAGCGATTTACAAGAGGAGGCTAAAGATGAAAGTCATACCAGGTATTTACAAGCATTTTAAAGGCGGATTATACAAAGTAATTGATACGGTCACGCATTCTGAAACCGAACAGACACTTGTGCTGTATAAACCACTTTATGATCGGACAAGCGACAAAGCAAACGATGATCAAGGTTTATGGGTTCGGCCCATTGCGATGTTCAAAGAAACGGTTGAACATGAGGGTCATAAGGTCCCGCGATTTGTGCGCGTTAGTGCAAGTTAAGCCCATTGAAAATAATACTAAGCAAAAATGGAACAAATATGAAAAAACACATTTTAGGTTTGGCACTTGCCATGATTGCAGCTAGCACTGCAACAAGTGCTATCGGCCAGGACGACAGATTTGCCGATGTTGAAATAAGCAGCACGCATTTAGGCGGCTCTGTTCATATGCTAGTTGGCGCAGGCGGTAATATTGGTGTCTCAGCAGGTGAGGATGGCATTTTGATGATTGACGATCAATACGCTCCCCTAGCGGAGAAAATTACCGCTGCTATTAGTGACTTAAGCGATGCGCCTAAACGGTTTGTGGTGAATACGCATTATCATGGCGATCACACCGGCTCAAATGCGTTTTTTGCTGAAAATAAAGGCGTTACCATTTTTGCTCACGAAAATGTGCGCATACGCCTAGCTTCTGGTGAGGATGTTAATCCAGCCATGCTGCCAGTCGTGACGTATCAAGACGGCATCAAGTTTCACTTAAATGGTGAAACGATCCATGTATTTCATTTAGCTGATGGGCATACTGATGGCGACAGTGCCATTTGGTTTGAGCAACCTGACGTATTACATACGGGAGATCTATTTTTTAAGGATATGTTCCCTTATATTGATTTGGGGGCCGGTGGCTCGGTAACGGGTTACATACAGTCAGTAGAAACCTTGCTTGGCAAAATTGATGACGATACAAAAGTCATTCCGGGTCATGGTACTTTAGCGAACAAAGATGACCTACAGCGCTTTGTTAATATGATCAAAGAAACTCACGCTTTCGTGCAGTCCAAAAAAGCGGAAGGTTTGAGTGAGCAAGCGGTTTTGGATGCGGGCCTGCCAGAAAAATGGGATAGTTGGGCGTGGCGGTTTATTAATGAAGAGAGATGGATAAAAACACTTTATCAATAAACCAGATAATAAAATGGTGTTGATGCTAAAGCACACGTTTAGTGTGCTTCATCCTGATACATCATGTTACCGTTTACCCATGTCTGTATGACTTTGGTATCTCGGATTTCTTTAGGTTCGATTGCGAATATATCGCGATCAATCACTATAAAATCCGCTTTTTTCCCTGGCTCTAAGGAGCCAATTAGATTTTCCTGAAAGCCAGCGTAAGCAGCATCAATGGTGAATCCTCTGAATGCTTCAATCACAGAAACGGATTCTTCAGGTATCCAACCTTCTTCGGGCTCATTGTCTGCATTCTGACGCGTCACTGCTGCATGAAGCCCGTGAAATGGATTTGCCAGTTCAACCGGAAAGTCACTGCCAAAGGCAATGGGTGAACCTTGTTCCAGAAAGGTTTTCCATGCGTATGCGCCTTTAAGGCGTGTTTTGCCAATTCTATCTTCAGCCATGTTCATATCGCTTGTTGCATGTGTTGGCTGCATTGAAGGAATAACACCATATTCTTTAAACAAGGGAATATCTTCTACGGCAACCACTTGGGCATGTTCGATACGATGACGTTCCTTGTTTTCAGGAAAATTCTTGAAACTGCGGGCAAATTGTTCAAGCGCGAGTCTATTGGCTCTATCGCCAATCGCATGAAAGTTTAGCTGAAAGTTTGCGCCAATTACGGTATTAAATAACATGGGTAAACGTTCTTCTGGGGTGACGAGCAAGCCCATGTTGTCCGGATCATCCGAATAGGGAGCCAGTAATGCTGCTCCTCGACTGCCCAGGGCTCCGTCTCCATAGGCTTTTACGCTCCTTATCGATAAAAAGCCGTTTTTATCAGCATAGTGACCATCTTGTAGCATAGATTCGATGTTTGGATCTGTAGCAGCTAGCATGGCATAAATCCGAAAACGTAAAGTCTCTTGCTCAGCTAAAGCGATAAATAGGTCTCTCACTGTCTCGCTAATTCCAGCGTCATGTGCACTTGTTATACCGAGCGAAAGTAAGTGGTCACTTGCAGCATTTAATTGTTGAAGAAGATTCTCTTTGCTTGCTTGAGGAACATGTTTAGCAACCAGGTAGCTAGCGTTGTCTATCAAAAGTCCAGTCGGTTCTCCATTTTCATCTTTGACGATTTCTCCTCCCGTTGGCGAGGGGGTGTTGCCAGTAATGCCGGCAATTTCGAGCGCTTTTGAATTCACCCAGTCTGCATGACCGTCTACACGGCTTAACATCACAGGCGTGTCGGGGAAAGCTTTATCGAGACTGGCTTTAGACGGAAATTGTTTGTTCGGCCACAAAACCTGATTCCAACCCCGACCAATGATCCATTGATTTTCATTATTTTTTTCGGACGGTGGGCTTTCTGTGGTTGAAGATATGCCGCTTACATGCGCTTTAATTTTCGCCACAGCATCCTCTTCACTTGAGCTATCCCTTAAATCCACAAGAAGGAGGTTTTCACCTAAACCCAGTATATGACCGTGAGCATCAATTATCCCTGGTAGCATAACAGCATTTTTCATGTCTTTTTGCTGTGCCTTGTCGCCGACTTTCAAGTCGTGGCCTATGGCCTGGATGAGGTCATCTTTGATGAGCATTTGACTAAATTCAACAAGTTCACCTCTCTCATTTAAGGTATAGCCTTTTACATTGTTAAAGCGAATGCCTTCATCCCATGTATCAGACGTGGCACTGTTAGCGTGTCCAGCAATAGCTAGCATTGAAATGAAAAAAAAGGCTAAGAAGACTTTTCCCTTAAAATGAGAGAGTTTTGGACTTTTCTGCATGCGTATTTCCTATTTAGAATCAATTTTACTTAACGCTTAAACCACTATTTAGCAAGCTCAAGCGAAGGTACTGTGCTTAGATGGTCGCTTTGCCATATCGTATGCATAGACTGCTGA
Source organism: Ningiella ruwaisensis (assembly GCF_004798935.1). Classification (GTDB taxonomy): domain Bacteria; phylum Pseudomonadota; class Gammaproteobacteria; order Enterobacterales; family Alteromonadaceae; genus Glaciecola; species Glaciecola ruwaisensis. The sequence goes on from NZ_RAHT01000009.1 coordinate 111,145, forward strand.
GATATGTTGCCACCAGAAATAATGACCATAACCCGTTGTTTTTCCGGTTGACCCCGATTCTTAGAGGCTGCCAACTCATTGACCACGGCCTGCATCGTCATCGCGCAGGTGGGTTCGATATGTAACTTGAGCAAATGCTGCAACCACTGTGTCCAATAAGCAATATCGGTTTCATTCACTTCATAAAACGCGTTTACTTGTTTGATAATCTCAAAGGTATGCTCACCTATTGAAGGCGTTGCCGCACCATCTGCTAACGTAGTTGGAGTACTTTTGAGAGAAACAATGCTACCTTGCCTTAGAGATTGGGCTGCATCGTTCGCCGCAAGCGGTTCAGCACCGATTACGCGCAGATCCCGTTTACTCGCTCGCGCAGCAACAATGCTTCCGGATAAGAGTCCTCCGCCACCACAAGGCGTTGCCAACATATCAATATCCTCACACTGCTTTAGCGCCTCAAGCGCGGCGGTACCTTGCCCGGCAATAATATAGGGATGATTAAAAGGCGGGATCCATACGGTATCCTGTTCCTGAGAGGCTCGTTGTACAGCTTCATCGGCCATTACGCGAGTCTCAAAGGTGCTAAGCTTTGCCCCATAATATTGTGTAGCAGCAGCTTTTATAGGTGATATATTTGCAGCGCTGAAAATTTCTACCGGTACTTTAAATAAGCGCCCGGCATATGCAACTGCCTGAGCGTGATTTCCTGATGAATTGGCGACAATACGTTTAGGTAATTGCTTCTGCTTTTTTAACTGTGCCAAAAAATGGCATGCCCCACGCAGTTTAAAAGCGCCGGTGGTCTGCAAGCATTCAGCCTTAAAAAAGATTTCATGACCTAGCCACGAATTGAGTAGGCTAGAGCTCACAACCGGCGTCTGTTTAATAAATGGTCTAATTAAGCTTTGTGCTTGTTTAATGTCATCGATGGTGACCATAAGTTTCAGTTATCCAGGTGGGTATCGAAAAAGTTAGTAATAGTATGATACAAATGAATGCCGGTATTTGTTCCTCTGATGCTATGTTTTTTGCCTGGATAGTCCATGGTATGAAAGGGAATCGCTAAATCTTGCAAGTGTTTATACAGTTTGGTGGAATGTGTAAACAGCACGTTATCATCAGCCATGCCGTGGTAGATAAGCAAGTCCCCCTTAAGGTTTTTAGCATAGGGAAAGACACTGGAAGCCGTATAGGCATCGTCCACCTCACGAGGGTCGCCCATGTATCGCTCTGTATAGTGCGTATCATACAAACGCCAGTCAGTTACCGGTGCGCCTGCAACGCCAGCCGCAAAATAATCAGGCGCTTTAAACATAGCCATTAATGCCATATAGCCCCCGTATGAATGCCCGTAAACACCAATATTATTTGCATCTACATATTCAAGGCTATGCAAAAACTCAACACCCGCTACCTGATCGTCCACTTCTACAAAACCCATTTTCTGATACAAGTGGTCTTCGAACGCTTTTCCGCGATAATTAGAGCCACGATTATTAAGGGTAAAGACAACGTAGCCTTTGTTGACCCAGTGTTGCATTAATAAGCCGCGTTTGCCTGCCCACTGATTTGTCACCATTTGAGCGAGAGGCCCACCATATAGGTAAACAATCGCTGGACGTTTGTCAGATTTTTGTTCCGAACCTTGATCAGTGCGCTGGCGTGGAGTATATAAGCGATAGTACAAATCTGTTCCGTCTTGCGCTTTGATAGTTCCAAATGAAGGCTTTATCCATGCCTGCATATAGGGTTTAAGCGGATGGTCATCGTTCACTTCGTTCTGTTCAAGCCACTCCAGCATTTCGCCTTCCTTGTTGTAAATAGCAACTTGTGGTGGTGTGTTTATATTGGAGCGTTTATTAACAAAAATACTTGCGTCATCGCTAAAGCTGGCGTCGTGATAAAAACCAGCTTCACTTAAGCGCTTGATTGATATTTTTGTTGCGCTTTTTGCCGATTGACGGGCCGTCTCGACATTAAGAGCATAAATATGCTTTTCAAGCGGGGTGTCTAGCCTGCCTTCGAAAAAGAGCATTTGAGAAGCTTGATGAAAGCCTCTGATCCTATCAACGACCCAACTGCCTTCAGTCAGTTGAGTAATTATCTCACCAGAAGCATCATGCAAATAAAGATGTTTATATCCGTCTTTCTCTGATGCCCAAATGAATTGTCCATTTTCTAAAAACAGCAGGTCATCGTGCAAGTTTAACCAGGTTGGGCTTGACTCATTGATTAGCACGGTAGTTTGTTCATTTGCAAGACTGTAGTTCATCAGGGTAAGTTGTTGCTGATTACGCGACTGCACTTGATAAGTCAAATTTGAGGGATTTTTCCATTTCACCCGCGCCAGGTAGATATCAGCGTTTTCACCTAATTCAATCCAGCTTGTGTCGCCCACAGTCAATTGTTGATTTGTCTTCTCAATCTGTTTTAAACCAAGCTCGATGTTGACGTTATTCGTTCCGGCTTTAGGGTATTTTTGCTCTATCATTTTTATGGAGTCAGCGTAAATTTCCGAACGCGTAATCGTTAAGACCGACGATTCATCAACTTTGGTAAATGCAATATGCTGTTCATCGGGAGACCACCAATACCCAGTCATTCGGGACATTTCTTCCTGAGCGACAAACTCAGCCATTCCCATTTTAATATCACCACCGCCTTGGCTTGTGATGGCGATTTCTTGCTTGGTTTCTATATCCATTGCATATAAATTTTGCTCGCGAATAAAAGAAATATAGTTGCCTTTAGGAGAAAATTTAATATCAGTTTCAAATTCAGGCGTGTCTACCAGTTTTATTGCCTGTTGTTGGCCTAACTGAAAATAGTAAACATCTCCTGCAAGCGGAAATAAAAGCGAATTGCCATCACTTGACCATTGATAATCAATAATGCCACTGCCATATACACGCATACGTTCCCTACGGGCTTTTTCCTCATCAGATAGTGCTTCTTCGCCAGTGTGAAGATCATCAGAATCAAATAGCAGTTGTGTTTTCCCGCTGGCGATGTGGTATTCCCATAAATCATAGCGATTCTGATCACTTTCTTTGCCACGGGTAAACGTCACCCTTTTTCCATCAGGACTGAGCTTTATATTCTTTGGTGAATGCCCCGACAATGCTGGAGATTGCATTATTCTCTTGATACTCAATGCTGCGTTTTGAGCTGTTTCGGCCTTAGCCTGGTCATCGTTTGCGCTTGCAGGATTTGCGATTAATAATAAACAGACGAGCAATGAGCCGGTCAAAATAAAAGTGAAATTGCGCTTTCTTCGCAAACCTAACGTATTGTTACAAACACTGGAAGGAGCTTGAATGTGATTAATTGAGGTATGTGTGATAGCTAATAGATTAAAAGAGTGATTCATAGAGATATGCTTATTCTTATAATTAAACCAAAATATGAGGAGCAGAGTTGTTTTAAGCTCCAAGCAGAAAAAGAAACTGTCCTCAAGAATTGAAACGAATATAAAAATTAAAAGTTGCGACAGAATTTCTTATTCCGAATTGAGATTATCACAGAATTTTAAATCCAGGGCGGTTTTTACTGGTAAAACCTAAATCTTGGTCAAGAGAACAAATAATCAAATGACAAAACAATACACAGCAATTGTATTAGGGGCAACAGGCTTGGTAGGAAAGGCCTTAGTCAATCAACTGTGTCAAGATGACCGGTATGAGCGCATCACTTGTCTTGTGAGAGCGCCATTGTCAAAAGCGGATTATCACGACCCTTTAAATAAGCTCCATCCTTTGGTTATCAATTTTGATGAGCTTCAGGACTACCAGGGATATTTTTCTGTCGATCATGTTTATTGTTGTTTAGGGACGACGATAAAAAAGGCGGGTAGCCGAAAAGCGTTCAGGCGAGTGGACTTTGAATTTGTGCACGTATCAGCGCAACTGGCTCGTGCGCAGCGCGCGAAAAGCTTTGTGTGGATTTCATCGTTAGGGGCAAACGCAAAAAGTAAAAACTTTTATTTACGAGTGAAAGGCGAAGTAGAAAACGCCATACTCACCATGCCCCAACTTAATAATGCCGCCGCAGTAAGACCACCGTTACTAGACGGCAAACGCAAAGAAACAAGACGAGGGGAGTCTATAGCCTTAAAAATCCTTCGATTTTTATCCCCCGTTATGAAGGGAGCTCTGGCGAAATATATTCCGGTTCCTCCTCATCAAGTTGCCAATCAAATGATCGGTTTGCAAGTTTTTTAAATATTTGACTGTTATTTTACCTTGAGCACTGTAAGCTAGAAATTAAGCACAAAAGCCCGATTTATCTCTAAAGCAAACCGCAAAAAATGCGGATACAGTAACTATAGATTCCCACAACTGCTAGGTACTGAATATGAAAGATATGATCCCAGCTTCAACCCGTGCATTATTCAACCGCGTGAAAGTGGAAAAGTTTTGGTGGGACGGTGTGCAAGTGAATATCCCATTTCACTGTGTTTATGCTGTCATTCCTAATCCCGTTGCTGATCATTACTCAGTGATCAACGGATTTAATGTGCCCATATTAGCGCTTGGTAACTATCATGTTCCCATATGGGATCCTATGCACAAAGAATTAAAAAGTATGCCCAAATTTGCAGTGGTCCTCACGCATCAAGAAGGTGAAAAGTTCGGTCTTTATGCCTACCCTGCGGATTGCATGGACGAATCGTACAGCATTTCTTATGACGAGTGGTTTGCGAGACAAAAAATTTCCTAAACTGTTTGTTGGTAATATGGCTGGCAATTAAGGCTGAAAACCGCATAATACGCATCCTTTTAACGAAAGAGGGTGTGTATTCTTGGAAGCCTTGTTTTTAGGTACTTCAATTTTCGATAATTTTTTTGCAGGCGGAGTCAGTGCAGGTCAGCAAGTGTTGGTTGCTGAAATTTTTGGCGCAGTGGCTGTTGTGTTCAATTTTATTGGTTATCGACAAAGTGATATCAATCGATATCGCTTTATATCCGCCATCGCATTAGCGGCCGTCAGCATCCATTTTTTTCTCTTAGGCGCTCTGGCAGCCGGGATCGGTACGGCGTTGGCAAGCGTCAGAAATCTCATCGCCATTTATTATCGCGGCAACCCCATCTTGGCCATGTTTGTGGTATTGAACATCGCGTTCTTTTCTTATGAATGGTTTTATTTAGATAGCCCCTGGATCATCATTATCGCTTACACATCTTCCATGATATTTACGGTTGGCTCAATCATTTTCACGCAGGCTGCACAGGTGCGTCGCTGGTTTATACTGGCCGAAGGACTTGGATTAGTTTATGCAATCCTTGTGGGCAGTATTTTTGGAACTATTTTTAATATTACTAATTTATGCAGCATTTTTTATGTGCTTTATAAAGAGAGGCAAGAGAGGCCTGACGATAGGCAACCGTGATACCGTGAGGTTTTGCTCGTATATGTTAGCTCCGCTGGAATTTCCGGTTTAATATCAAAATGGCGGGATAGGAGTAAGCCTGATTACAGGCTTACTCACGATTCACGATATGGCTTTGAATATTTAGTAAACCTGCCTCTAATATCTGCGACACAAATACCATCTCACGGTTTGTTGCCAAACTCACGCTTACTTGCGAAATGCTTGCGTTGTTTGTATCTTGCATCAAAGTAGCGGGTGTGGACCATGGTGCATCACTATTCAAACTTCTGGTCACATAAAGTATTCTTTCGCCAAATTCAGCGTTTTCCAATTCTACAGTCTGCACCCATGCAATAAGTGCATCATGGTCAGTATTCATGTCAATTGAAACACCTAAGCTGTTTTCGATATTCAGTTGACCGTTTAAGTCCTCCAGTAAAATTGCATCTTGCCAACCGGTTTGATTACTCCAGACGCTAGCATATGCGTTTATCTCGCTTCCACTTTGCTGCACCCACGAAGCAACAGCGTAGTCACTCGTTGATGCAAGCTTGGGTAGGATAGCGCCTCCAGTATCTTGACTATGCAAGGATACTGCGCCACTCCAACCTGAAGCCTCAATATACTGGTTAATATAAGCAAGCTCTGCGACCTCTCCATCGAGGCGTTGAGTAAAGGCTACGAATGCATCGCCGGATTCGGTAACTGAAACACTGATATATTGTCCTACAACAGTGCTTGCTACATCTTTTTGCAACATAGTAAAGTTGCTAAGGTCATTGCTTCCCATTACCTGTAGATTATCAATAACAAACGCCACAATCCTGTCTCCGCTTCCGTTTACTTCAACATCAATTCCCGTTGAGACATTTGAAATCTCTGTTCCACTAACAATCGGTTGGCTCAGTAATAAAGGCGCACCCCATGACTCAGTTAGATGATCGTATTCTGAGACCTGTACGGTACCATCAAAGGTCCATATTGCGGTTGCATTCCCTTGAGCATCCATTGCAATCTTGTGCTGTGGTGGACTACTTTGATTTCCACTATCGTTTACGTTAATTCTATGAGGTTCTGCCCAGCCCGAATTAAGGTCAAAAGAAGAGGTCATTATGTGAATTTCTATAGAGGAATTCACTAAAACTGTTTCTTGCCAGATAGCAAAGCCGTTTCCGCTTGAATTAATTGCCAAGTCCAAATTAGCAGTGCGAGGGAAAGTCTCCGGCGCATTTACTTGAACTGGGTCCGACCAACCATTGTCTTGCGAATAATGATTACTAAAAATCGCACCGTCCTGGCCCCAAAGCGCAATGACATTGCCATTCTCATTTCCGATAGAAACGGGGTCGCGCGCGGGCGCTCCCGGAGAGTTAATCAGTTCCAGTTTGACGTCAGTTTGTTCTGCATCCTCCGTAGTAAAAGTTATAAGTATTGGTTCTTCTATGGTGTTACCAGCGGTATCGCTTACCTCAGAAGTAATTTCCAGGGAATAGCGGGTATTGCTCAACAATACATCGTCAGGAATTACAGTTACTGTGTTTTCCATCAGTGAGACTTCAACCTCGATGGGAAGCATGCTTTCGTCCATCAGTTTAATGCTTGTATTATCAATGGAATCAAGGGCCAACACCTCGCTGAAAACGAGTCTCACTGCAATATCGGTAGAAACATCGTTGGCATTATTTTGTGGTACGCTTGATACGAGTGAAGGTGGGACAGAGTCAGTAACAATGATCGTCCGCGTTATCGTTTGCGCTGCATTCCCGCTACTATCACTCACATCATATTCCAATGTGTAGGTACCGATAATGCTTGTATCAACGTTTCCGCTGACTTGAATATCAGCGCTCAAATCTCCCTCAAAGCTATCCATTGCTGTCGCTCCCTGATCATTGTAATCATCACCCAATTCTATCTCTTCACTCGATTCACCTATAAGAGATATGACGGGCGCTATGCTATCTACAACGGCCACGCTCCTAATTACCGGTGTAGCCGCATTTCCTGCGGCATCGCTGACAGTATAAGTCAACTCATAAATTCCCAGCCGTGAAGTATTAACTTGGCCTTCAATATCTATATTTTCACTAATATCACCGTCTATGTTATCACTTGCTGTAGCACCCTCGTCTTCATAGGTTTCGCCTGCTTCTATCGTTAAAGATGCTTCTCCTACCAAAGAAATGACTGGCGCAACGGTATCAGGTGGATCAATAGGAGGAGCGAGCGGATCATTTGTTTCGGCATCGTTACTATCGCTGCGACAGGCGGCAAGTAAAATGATTAAGCTTAATATTGTGAGGCCATATTTGAAGACTTGTTGGCTCATTGGTTTAGTCCTTTAAAAACTTATTAGAAATGATTTGTCTGTGTTATTTTTGGTCGGATTGGGATACCTTAGAACACATAACAATATCGATTATTAAAATAGTGTATTGCTTGTCTATTCTTCAATATTGTAAAAATCGGACATTCTTATGAAATCCATGTTTGAGCCTGCATTGCTACCAGATGGACTGCAGAAGCATTTCAGGCGAGCTTTAATTGCAATGGCTGGCAAAGAAATTGATATCACAATCCCAGTAAGTGCGACTGGGTATTGCTATTTGGGCTGGGTATTGAGAGGCAATTGGCAAGGCTATACAGGTGAAAAATTAATTTTTGATTCTAGTGTTGATGGTAATTTGGCGATTGCTGGTCAAATTACACGACAAGACATCAGAGCACGCTTTAGCGGCGACTTAATTATGCTTAATCTCGAGTTTCAGGCAAGCGGCTTGTATGAGGTCTTTGGTATAGATGTGAGTCGATTGAATAATCAAACCTTATCTATCAACGATATCATCCATTCAGTTCCGCGATTTTTGGATACCAAATTGCAAACGGCAAGCGAACTAACGCGAAAGCTGGAATCTATCCTGTCCAATCTGCCGAAGTATCGACCTAAAGACAAGGTAGTAGAGGTGGTGTCGATGATTGAAGAACACTCAGGCGTGGTTAAAGTTCAGGAGCTAGCACAACAAGTCAAAGTCAATGAACGAACACTACATAGAAATTTTACGTTTTGTTGCGGCATAGGCCCAAAATCATTTGCCAAAACAATAAGAGTAAATAGTTTGCTGAATAGACTTCTTCAAGAACCTGAGAAATTATCAGAAATAGCATTGGAATATGGTTTTAGCGATCAAAGCCATATGAATAAAAGTATTGTTGAATTTCTGGGCTTAAGTCCACAAAAGGTACAGGCTGGCATTCATGAGATACTAGAAAGCTTTTTAGCGAACTCGCAAGCTGACTCCAAATGATACTCAGCGATTAAGAATCATTTATAAACACATGGTTTATAAATAAATAACCCCTAACGATGATGTGTCAACGCTTAGGGGTTATTGAAATACTAATATGGTTAGCTAGGGCTAGTCTTTCTTTACTAACACCGATACGTTCGTAATACCCGCCAGTTTTACCTGATCCATTACTTCTACCACTATTCCGTGCTCAGTTAATTCGTGAGCCTGAATAGCTGCGGTCTCAGTCGCGTTTTCAGCTAAATATGTTTGGGTGTTTGCCACCACTCGGCGAATGTCTACTATGCGTCCGCCCATCATAATCTGACCTGTCTCATCAATACGGATAGACAATGCCTTGCTCGGTTGGTTAGTTGGCGTATTGTCTTTAGGACGGTTAGCCGTTAAGCCTTTTTCTGATGAAAAGGTGGTTGTAACGATGAAAAATATCAACATGATAAACACAATGTCTAGCATCGGTGTCATGTCAATTTGCGCGTCATCATCCGCCGCTGTATGCTTTTTTCTCTTCATTCTCTGACAGCTCTTCTTCTATTACCTTCCCCATAGTATATCGATTCACACAAAAATGAATAGGGGGAAAAGTAAAAAATTCTTTAACAAATTGCTTTTTCTGGGGCGTGTTAGTTTTCGCTGTATGAAATTTGTTCACAGTAATAACTAATATGCCCTAGCTGGCTTGCCACTCTGCGACAATTTGTTCACACCATTTTTCTATGCGTTCGTCGCTCAAATCGAATTGATTTTCATCATCAAGACTCAAACCAACAAAATACTCACCATCTTCGGTTTGCCCCTTTGATGCGGTATATTCATAACCTTCTGTGGGCCAATATCCAATAATATCGCATCCCAGAAGAATCAGTTCATCGTGTAGCATACCCAATGCATCCTGAAACCAGTCAGCGTAACCGAGTTGATCACCAAGCCCATATAATGCAACCGTTTTTCCACTTAGGTTGAGCGTTGAAATGTCATCCCAGCTTGATTCCCAGTCCTCCTGCAATTCACCAAAGTCCCAGGTTGAAATACCGTAAATGATAATGTCGTAGTCGGCGGATTTTGCCAGTTGGGTATCTTTGATGTCAAACATATCAATGGACTGCCCGGTAAGCTGTTGTAGCTTCGCCTGAATTTTTTCACCGGCCATCTCTGTGTAACAGGTAGTTGAACCGTAGAAAATACCTATACGTTTGTCAGCGGTCATAACATCTCGTCATCATATTCTAAAATCTATTATGGTAAATGCTTTAATCATCGTGGGTAAACACTACCTTTTTGCCGTCTGCACAGATCACAGTGCACTGCTTTTCATGCCCCTTTTCATCTAACTGTAAAAGACCAATGGCACAAGTGTTGACGATATCACCTTTTATGTTTTCCGGCTTGCGTTGCTTGACCGACATGTTTCTGCGCTTTGTTAACCAGTTAAGCGGTGAGCGATGTCCATAAAGCCATCGATTAATGCGCTCAAACCATCGAATTAGCTTTTCAGGAAATTCGTTATGTAATCCCGAGCATGTAAACTGGACAATTTTTGGGCTGTTGCGCCTAAACCTGAGAGAAACATCATACACAAAGGAGTAATGTACATCGCCAGATAAAATAATAAAATTAGGCGGCGTTTTAATATGGCGAAAAATATTCAGCATGACATTTGCCGTGCCTCGATGCGCCATCCAATTCTCGGCATCAACCATTAAGGCACCACCAAAAGTGGTAAAGACACGCTGAATGGTTTCAATAAATTTAACGCCGTATACCGGCGCTGCGCTCACCATAATAACCGAGTCTTTGCCTAAAATATTCTGCTGCAATTCACATAAACCTTCCCAATCCATCAAACCCGAAGGTTTGTTTTTATTTGATTCACTGCGCCATCGCTGCGTGCGCGTATCTAATACTTGTATTGGAGGGGTCGTATTAAGTTGATAGTGCCATTGGTCAAAATCAAAAAGTGTGTCTATAAATTCGCTGTGCTGATTAAAGCCACCGTCGCAGAAAACGGCTTTTGCTCTTTCAAACAATGGCTTTAGTTTGCTTGCCGGATTACCTATTCCCTGGAAGAGAAAATAGCCGGCAAGTGCGTTCCCGACAATGCGCTTTGAAAAGGGATTGCCATAAACCTGTTCTTCCCATCCGCGGGTAAGATTCCAATCGTCAGTAATGTCGTGATCATCAAAAATCATATAGCTGGGAATGCGCGCCAGTCCATACTCAAGCTCAGGCAAGCCTTCACAAAAGTTTACGATATTGTCTTTTTCTTTTTCATACTGCGATTTATACGCGTCTTTGATATCAGGTTTGTCTAAAGTAATGAAAGGCCATAAGCGTGATGACCAAGATAATAGATATAAGGCTATAACTTCATTCAGGGCGATTAAATGATTATGTGCATGGACTGAGGTAAATACCGGCTTACGTTTACCTTTAAAAAATGCATCTGTGAGTTTTTCGTTCGCTTCAATTTCGGGAAATAAGTGCTCGCGTTCATAAAAGCTGTGTTCATGCAACAGCAATTCTTGTGAATTAGCTATTACACTTGCTTCAAAATTTTCATGATGCAAGCCCAGCAAATCAATCACTTGATGTATGGCAAAAAGCATGGGACCTGCCACGTCATCGACATACACCTGATCGCCCGTTAAAAGCAGTAAATCTGGATAATCAGTTTTTGAAGACTCGGCTTTTAAAAGTTCCGATATAACAGGCAGGGCGTCCTTTTTATGAAAATGTGCCTTACGACAGCTTCCGTGAAGAACATTATTTAATTTCTTTGCAAAGTAAAAAGGAATGCTTTTCTCGGTATTTTGTTCACAATCGAAGAGTTCGGGTAAGGCTTGGTCAAGTGCTTGAGTATGACTATCTAGTTCAATATCAATATTGTAGGCGTAAAAAGCATTTGCTCTTAACGCTATCTCGGGTTTAAGTCTCAGCAAATGGATATAGCAGTGTTTACCGACGCAAAAACTAAGTTGTTCACATTGCGCTTCTTCAAGCGCTAAAACATCTTTGTTTTCATCAAAAAGTTTGCCGTGCAATGTCGCTTGCTTACTTGTCACCAGATAAAGCGTGACAATGTTGTTGTCAACATGTCGCAGCATCGGGCCAAGAATAATCAATGGTAAGCTTTTTTCGGAACTTTTTGTCATTAAGTCCACATCTGTCATCAAATTTACAAAATTTTACGTATAATGAAGTTCATCACAAGCCAAGCATAACATGTTGATTAAGAGATAGTTATTAGGTGTACACTTTAAACTGTAAAACTTCGTTAAACTTTTTTACCACTATTGTCGGCTTAAGCATGCTTATGCTAGCTAAACCCGTTTGTAGTAAGAGCAATGAGATCCAACTCGCCCCTGCATTGGTACTTAATGGACAGTGGATACGCGAGTCAGATGGGAGTTCAATGCTAAATCCTCAAACATCTGGATTAGCATTTCACCCAGAAGGATATCTAAGTATCTCTGATGCAAGCGCAGATGAGTCGCAAATTCAGCGTCTGCATTTAATAGACAGACAATCATCTTTCATTTTGGAAAAGTTTGGACCAATAAAACTTGCCGAAGCGTTAAGTGAAAGTTGTTTCGCCCCATATTTACAAGACAGACCCGATTTTGAGGCGCTAGTTGCGCTTCCGGGCAAGCCGAATACCTGGATAAGTGTCACTGAAGATGCAACTCGCTCACAGCCCCTAAGTCCCGCCTGCATCGAGCAATATCGTGAAACCGGTTCGACAGACTATCCTAGCTTGCTGGTTGAAATTACCATGCGAAACGAGAGTTTGTTGATAAGCGGTGTCAGGCCAGTTCAGTTTGCGAAAGAAGATGAAGTGGGTAATTTCCCTAATGACGGCATTGAAGGCTTAGCGGTTGATAAACAAGGTAAGTTGTATCTTGGCCTGGAAAAAGATAATCACCAGCATGCTCGTGTTTTCTTTGTAAATTTAAATGAGGAACTATTTAATACCCAATCATTCATTTTAGCCAAAGATGCCAATTTAAACTTACCGCAAATTGAGGAAGGAAATCACCCGATAAACGGTATGGATATTGTCTATCCTGATAATAATCAAAACGGATATCTGATTGCAGCCGCACGAAACGATAATGAGTTATGGATCATGGATTTAGACGGTGTAAAGCCAACACGCATCGTCCCGCTTACGTTTTTTGCACCTAGCTTTACGTTTGGTGACTTACCTGAGACAGTCTATAGTCTGCAGGACTGTAATGAGATAAAAAACGGCTGGCACAAAATGCACAACGCTTCGTTAGAGGGAGTGCTTGTTGACGAAGATACCTTGGTACTTATTAATGACCCGTGGAAAGCTAATTATCTAAAAAATGTAAAATGTGAGGCTGACAAACTGCCGTATGAGAGAATGTCACCTCTAATTTTCAAAACACCATTACAAGCAGACTGGTTTAAGTAAAGTCTTTACAAGTAAAGACATTTTAAGTAAAGGCGTTATAATTAAAAGCTCGTTGATTAAGCGTCACTTAGTATTGCTTTAGCTTTCTATTACTGGGATTTTAAACGACTGGCAAAGGTTTTTTTAAACTTTGCCAGCTTCGGCGCCACTACCATATTGCAATATACATTTTGCGGATTGTTATTGAAGTAGTCCTGATGATAATCCTCGGCCTGTTTGTACTTACCTAGAGCTTCAACTTCAGTCACGATTTTTTCTGGCCACATGTCCATATCACGCATTTCACTGATTATTTTTTCAGCATCATGCTTTTGTGCATCGTTGCTATAATAAATTCCAGAGCGATACTGTGTGCCAACATCATTGCCTTGTCGATTAAGTTGCGTTGGATCATGCAGGGCAAAAAAGATTTCTAGGATTTCGCGTCTACTAATTTGCTCATCATCAAAAGTAACTTGTACCACTTCAGCGTAACCAGTGTTGCCGCTACACACTTGTTCATAATTTGGATTATCTGTATGTCCGTTTGCATATCCAGAGTAAGCGCTTACCACACCCTCAATCTGATTAAATGCACTTTCTATACACCAAAAACATCCACCGCCAAGCGTGATCGTTTCATGAGCCATTGTTAGCTTCCTTTTACAGGTTAAAATTGGAGTTTATACATGTATGCAAGCGCTTAGGTTTTCAAGTCATCTGTAATAAGAAAAAAAGCGTACACACTTCAAGAGTTAATTTATTCACGATGTAGGAGTTGATATGGCGTTTACGATTTTTTATGACGGACTCTGTCCGCTTTGCGACATTGAAATGCGCCATTTGAAAAAACGTAATACAGAAGGAAAGTTGCGCTTTGAGGATATTACTGCTGATGACTTTTCTAAACGCTATCCACACTTGGATTGGGATGCCTTAAACAATCGCATTCATGGTATGGAAGAAGATGGTGAACTGATTGTTGGGCTCGATGTTACTCATAGAGCCTGGAGTTTAGTTGGTTATGGGTGGCTCTACGCGCCTTTGCGTTGGCCGATTATTCGCCATGTTGCAGATAAGTTTTATCTGGTGTTTGCCAAGCATCGCTACAAAATTTCGTATTACTTAACGGGTAAAAAACGTTGCGAGACAAACTGCCTGAAAAAATACTGAGCGCTGGATAACAAGCGTTTGACTCCAGGCGCGTAACACTGGGAGTAAATGTCAAACGCACTTTTGGCTTAAAACGGGAGAGATATGCAATCAAATGTACTAGTTATTGGGGCTAGCGGTGGCATCGCAAGTGCCCTTCTAAAGCAGTTAAATGAAGATGAGCATGTGCATAGTCTTGTTTCAGTATCACGTAGTGATGTTGCGCCTTTGTCAGATAAGCATCAACATCATGTGTTCGATTCATCGAGCGAGGCAAAGGTTGAAGCATTTGTGAAAGAGCAAAAAGGCAAGCAACGCTTCACTCATGTTATATGTTGTACCGGTGTGTTACACAGCTCGGGAAAGCTTATGCTCAAGCCTGAAAAGCGCCTTGAAGACATCAATGCAGAGCAGTTAAGCGAGTATTTTCGAGTGAACACGATTGTACCTGCAATCTGGGTTAAGCACGCGGTTAATATAATCAATAAAGACAAGGCCACTATTATCGTATTTAGTGCAAGAGTTGGGAGTATCAGTGAAAATAGATTAGGCGGGTGGTACGGCTACCGAGCCTCTAAGGCCGCGCTCAATATGATTATGAAAACCGCAGCGGTGGAATATAAGCGCAGGTCGCCTAATACGGCGTTGGTGTGTTATCACCCCGGAACGGTTGACACCGAGTTGTCAAAGCCTTTTCAGGCAAATGTTAAACCGTCTAAACTGTTTACGCCCGATTTTACTGTAGAGCAGCTGATCAAACACACGCTTTCACTGGACCCAGAAGATTCTCCTTTTTATCTGGATTGGGAAGGAAAAACGATAAATTGGTAAAAACCGCGTTATATAAATGCGCTTTTAACCGAGAGTAGAGCAAAATTTGTTTAGAGACTTTTATGTTAATGGCTGTTAACATTTAGCGAAAATAATAATTAAAAAGGACAATAAATGGCAGGCTCTAGGGAGCAGTTTGGCTCAAAACTTGGCTTTATTTTAGCGGCTGCTGGGTCAGCGGTTGGGATTGGTAACTTAGTTGGCTTTCCTGTGGGTGCGGCTAAAAATGGCGGTGGCGCATTTTTAATCATGTATGCCATTTTTGTATTTTTTATTTGCCTGCCGGTGATGATTGCAGAAATGACAGTAGGTCGAGCGGCTCAGAAAGACCCGTTGGGAGCACTCACTTCACTTTCAGGAAATAGCGCTGGTTGGCGATTTGCTGGTTGGTTATCAATTATCACTCCATTTATGATTGCCGTATTTTACCTGGTTATCACGGTATGGATATTTGGTTACTTATTTGAATCGCTCATAGGTAATCTTGATTTACTGGCGCAGCCGGAGACATTCGGTAGCTTCATAAACTCTTACGATTTGTTTATCTACATGGCAGGCGTCATCGCTGTTGTTTACTTGATCCTTCAAGGTGGGGTAAAAGAAGGCATTGAAAAAGCAGCAAAAATTCTCATGCCATCTTTATTTTTTATGCTTCTGGCATTGGTTGTTTTTGTGTTAACTCGCGACAATGCAATGGCAGGTGTTGAATATTATCTAGTCCCTGACGTTAACAAAATAGATGCAGCGGTAGTCAATGGTGCCTTATCTCAGGCCTTCTTCTCACTTTCGTTGGGAATGGGGATCATGATCACCTATGGAAGTTATATCGATAAACGTGCTGACCTTCCGGGCTCCGCGAAATTAGTCGCTTTAACCGACACGGCTGTGGCATTTACCGCTGGTCTCATGATTTTACCGGCAATATTTTCATTTAACCCTAACGTAAATCCCGATGAATTAAGTGAATCATCGATTTCAATGATTTTCTCGTACTTGCCGCAAATCTTTTTGGAGCTGCAAACTTCGCTCGGGTATGTAGGCGCTAGCATCGTAGCCAGTATTTTCTTTTTATTGGTGTTTTTTGCAGCCATTACATCGCTGGTATCTATATTTGAAGTTCCTGTTGCCGCCCTAATGGACGAAAAAGGCATCAAGCGCAAAGCATCCCTTATAATATGTGGGCTCTTGCTAGTTATATTCTCCATCGCCTGCGCATTGTCCTTTGGTTTTGTGGCGTTTTTTACAAGCTTTGTCTCTTATGCTGGCGCAGATAAGTCGTTTTTTGATGTCGTTTATGATGTGTTTTACGACACCATCCTTCCACTTAACGGTCTTTTGATATGTTTGTTTGTCATTTATCGCTGGAAAAAACTGAAGTTTAATGAAGAGTTAGACCAAGGCGCACCACACTTTAAACACAGTATATTGGAAAAATACGTGAATATTAGTTTGGGAACCTTTATTCCAGTGATTTTGGCAGTGATTTTTATTAATACTGTGGCGTTAAAGTATTTTGGTGTTTCGTTACTTAGCTACCTGATATAAATATTTGCTCGAAAAGGCTGCAATCGCAGCCTTTATTTTTTCAGCATATCGTAGGGACTTGGATATCGCAGATCTATCCCTAAACAATTTAGCGTGAAAGTGGCATCGATTATTTTACCAAGGGTTTTACTTTTTTTTCCTTGGCTAGTTATTTGCGCAGATTCGGCTTCGTCATCTTTGACAAAGTTTGGTCGAGGAAGATTGAGGGTATCTGCCGCCCAAGTGTAATAATCCTCTCTGGTGGGGTGCTCAGTCGAACAAAGCTGAAAAACTGTATTATCTAAATCATGATCATCAGCCTTATTTTCAGCGCGACTGATAATGCGGATAAGGGCCGTTATCACATCATCGCGATGAACCAAATTTACTACCTGGTCACCATTTTCTATGCGCTCTCGCTTGCTTAGAGACGTCACCGGATGCCTAAGCGCGCCATCTTGGTCGTGCCCAATAAGACCTGCCAGCCGTAATACACTTGTCTTGTTTGGATGATTACTGATGGCTTGTTTTTCAATAAAGGCGTGGGCTCGCCCTGATGCCGTCTCCGGGCTGAGTTGAGACTTTTCTGCAAGCCTACCGTCTTGACTGCCGAAAACTGAGGTCGTGCTAACAAAACAAAGGTGCAGACTTTTACTGGCAATTGCATATTCGATTAAAGAAAGCATGCGTGATTGAAAGCTCTCTGCTCTATCGCCTTTAGCTGTAGCAAGCTGGTTAGATAGGTCTCTGCGGCCTGGCGCAATATTGACAATTACGATTGCATCTTTAAAAAGGCTGAGCGGTAATTGTTTCTCTGGCTCAGATTCAAACAAGTCGAATAAATAAGTATCAATGCCTGATTGTATTAGGCGCTTTTGCTTTTCTGTAGAGCGCGTTGTGCCTGCTACTTCATATCCTTTCGCCAACAGTTCATCGGCAAGTCCTTGTCCCAGCCAGCCAAGACCTATGATTGAAACCTTCAAGCCAATTGCCTCTTGTTGTAATAATATATTGTTGAAAATGCAAAAAGCAGAGTGCATAACTCTGCTTCATCGCTTTAAATAAGCTTGCGAACTTTTTTAGACTAAGCCGATTTTTGTGTTAACTTTAAAAAGTCCAGCCTATTTAGACCATTAATTTTTTGCAAATTACTCTCTGTGTCATCAACTTTCTGAAGTGTGTCGCAAAGTCGATTCGCGTCGTCTTCGAGCGCTTTAGACTGCTCAGTAATTTGAGACTCAATGTTGTCGCCCAGGTTTTCCATTCTTGTCTGGAAGTCTTTAGCGCTGCCTTCACCGCTCATCATACTTTTACCAAGCAGCATCATAAATTCCCCCATCGCCGTAGCCGTAATTTCTTCAACTGCCGAATTTAAAGACTGCTCGAGCTCACCTTTTAGCTCACCGTCACTTCCAAAAAATGCTTGATTGAATGTGTAGCTATTAGGCTTTTGATATACCTGCTCCTCGAGCAGATTCTGCAAATCGCTGAGCTTTTTATTTATCATTTTGGGCAGTTGACTATCTTCACCAAGTAAGCCAGTAAAGACTTCAGTTAATGCCGTATTGGTAATAGCGATGGCCTTGGCAGCAAGCTCAATCGCTTGAGGTACGGCGCTCTTTATCCCATCAACATAATCTTTAACGTAGCTTTGCTCTTCGCTTGTAAGCGCTAAAGTTTGACCATTCACGCTTGCGCTTCCTTTATCTGTTAATATGATGATATCGGCGTTGCGTTCTGTGATCGTCACTTTATCCTGGTCAATAACAATATCTCCGTTGACCTTAATGTCGCACGTTGTATTTCTAAAATTCTTGGTGTTTAAAATAGATGAATCATAGGTGAGAGAATAGCTGTTGGGCGCATAAAATAGCGCCGTTACGCATAAGGTAGCTAATAATTTTTTCATAAACAGTTCCTTTCTCGCAGATAAGCACATACTAAATGTATTCTAACACGAAGCTTAGGTGCTCACGCTTCAATTAGTTGTTGTTTTGCTTAGTTGTCGTTTTATTTTGCAGCGTTAACCTTTTAAAAGGTAAGGCCATAAGTAAATTACCTTATAGCAGCGATTTTCATAAAGCATGTCCTAATACTTTTCACAAATCACATAGCAAAACATAGGCCAAATAAAAAGTTGTTGATTATCAATTAGATATAGTTGATTAGATTCTGTAGATCGTCAGAAATTCCATATTTTGGCGAAATTTTCATGATTGTGTCTTATTGACCATGATCACTAAAGTATGAAAAAAGACCTTGGTAGCATAGTCCTTTATTCTTGTTTAGGGCATAATATGCGCCGTTTTGATAATCTCAGGCAATTAACAGGTCAATAATGAACGAAATAATTAGCATGCTTAAGTTTGGTGCTTTGATGGTAGCGCTTGTTTTAGGGTTGAGCTGTATCGTGATGAGCTTAACCACAAGTAAATCGGGTAAAGAAGCGCTTCAAGAGCGCATTGAGTACGGTTTTTTTGGTGTAACAGGCTTGGCAATCACAGGGCTGCTTGCATACGCTATGAGTTGATTTACAGATGATGTGAGAAGCCGACCATGTGTGAAGTGGTCGGCTTTTTGTTACATCAATTGCTATTATTCTTTTGAAGCAATTCCTTGTGATAAATAAGACGCCTGAGGATCATTTTGTAAGTTAGTGATCCGTTGATAGGCGCGTAAGCCAAATATGGGTAGCATCGATAAAACATGATCGAATATATCCGCTTGAATCCCTTCATATCGCACCCAATCCTGAATTCTGCTAAAGCAATAAATTTCGATAGGTAAACCGTTATCTTTTGGCGGTAGCTGCCTAACCATGCAGGTTAGGCCTTTGTGAACGTCAGGATGCTGACTCAAATATGCCTGAATATAGGCCCTAAATGTACCGATATTAGTTAGTTTTCGCGCGTTAATAATATCCAGTTGCTTTGCACTCAGGACTTTACTATCTTCTTCTAAAGCAAGTTTTTTACTTTCTAAGTAGGCTTGCAAGATTGCAATTTTTTGCCATCGGCCCAAGTCTTCGGCACTTGCAAACTTTATACTTTGCATATCAATTTGCACCGCTCGTTTAATCCTTCTGCCACCAGACTCACTCATTCCTCGCCAATTTTTTACCGCTTCAGTTATCAAACTGTATGAGGGGAGGGTGGAGATGGTTTTGTCCCAGTTTTGCACCTTGACCACAGTAAGTCCGATTTCTAGTATTTCGCCATCAACTTCGTACTTTGGCATTTGTATCCAATCACCGGTATTAAACATGCGATTCGCTGCAATTTGAATTCCAGCAACAAAGCCTAAAATGGTGTCTTTAAACACCAATAGTAAAACGGCTGCTATCGCAGTTAATCCCGATAATAGATAAATTGGACTCTTGCCCAGCAAAAGCGAAATGATCAGAAAAATTAGTGCAAGAGTAAATAACAGCCTGCCAACCTGTATAAAGCCGGTTATTGGCGCTTTTTTGGCAAACCGTGTCGACTTATAGATTGTTCCTACTGCGGTAAGGGCTGCTTGAAGTATGCTATAAACCACCAACATAATGTGTAAAATACTCAATGTATTGACCATTTCATACATGCGGCTTTCGGGCACTAATAGAATGTCTTTACCAAAGTACAAAACCAGGCCAGGTGTCAAAAATGCCAAGCGTCTGAAAACGCCCGCATCTTGTAAATTGTCGTCCCATTGAGATTTTGAAAAGCTGACTAGGCGTGCAACTTTAAAACGCAGAATAAATAGTGCTACTACCCAAGCAAGAATTGCGGCACTTGCGAGCATGCCAAGTCCTATCCACTGATGAAGCAAGTCACCTGATTGGGACTCTACACCAATATATTGAGCAAATTCGGATATCAGCTCACTTAAATGTGCTTTTGTTTCTGCCGTTGTATTACTTAATGCTGCCATACTAATTCATCCAGGCGCGCATCCGCGCATTTTTCTTTTCCCACAAGGTATTTATCCATGTTTGAAAACGTGCTTGAAAATGCTCATCATTGAAATAATCACCAATGAGCTCCTGTGTGACGGGCAAGGTGGTTACATCGATAATGATTTTAGTCATTCGACCGCTTAGCATGTCCATCATTGGATGACGGGAGTTAGGATAAGCTATCGTAATGTCGAGAATATTGCTGAATAAATTTCCCATCGCAGATAAGGTAAAAGCAATCCCTCCTGCTTTAGGACGCATTAAATGCGAAAAAGGGCTTTTTCGTTTTGCATGTTTTTCGAGGGTAAAACGAGTGCCTTCCACAAAATTGATAACAGTGGTCGGTTTATCTATATACCGTTCACAGTAATGCTTAGTCGTTTCGATATCCTTTCCGCGTAGGTGCGGGTTCTTAGCCACAAACTCGCGGGAATAGCGACGCATAAAAGGCATATCAAGCGCCCAGGCGCCGATTCCGACAAAGGGAAGCCATATCAATTCCTTTTTCAGAAAAAATTTAGGAGGCGGAATGCGAGGGGCGCAAAAATCTATCATCAAAATAATATCCAGATAGCTTATGTGATTTGCCGTAATCAGATACCACTTATCTTTTGATAAAGCCTTGTCTATTTCAATGCGTATTTCGATGCGATTAAACATCTTTATGAACGCAACGCTTAAAATACCAAACGAAAAATACATTCGATGCATGATGGATAAGAGAAAGTTTCTAAATGCTGCGAAAGGAATAAGCAATTTAATTAAGCCGAAAACAATGACTAAACTGCCCCAAAATCCGAGATTAATAAGCTGAAAACTTAGGTGAATGGGAAATATTAGGATACTTCTGAGCATGGTCATTAACTATGCCACTCCTTTGATAGTGTTTCGAGTTTTTTATCTTTATTACGCCATAATCCGTTGATCCACTCTTGAAATATGCGTTTTTGTTGATCGTCAGTAAAATATCTATCACTGTACACGCCACTTGATAGCAAAGCCTGAACATCTATTGTTTCAACATCTACGACAATATCCTTCACTTTTCCGCTGACAAAATCCCAGTAAGTCGGGATCCCTTTGGGGTAGTAAATTGTGACATTTATCAGTTTGGTGAGCCGTTCACCCATCGCGTTAAGTACAAAAGCGATACCGCCCGATTTGGGAGTAAGTAAGTGCTTAAACTCGCTATCTGGTTTTACTTTACGCGTGTCAAAGCGTGTGCCTTCAACAAAGTTAGTGATACTGACAGGCTTGAATTCAAATTTTTCACATGCCTTTTTTGTGGTTTCTAAATCTTTTCCTTTTAAATGCGGATATTTTTCCAAAAAAGCTCTGCTGTAGCGTTGCATAAATGGAAAGTCGAGCGCCCACCAGGCCAAACCAAGAAAGGGCACATAGATGAGATTTTTCTTTAAAAAGAATTTTAGAAAAGGAATTTTGCGATTAAACACGCGCTGCAGAGCAAGAATGTCTACCCAAGACTGATGGTTTGCAATAACCAGATACCATTCTTTTACAGAAATATCCCTTTCGCCTCGATAAACAAAATGGGTTCTAGAAAAGATTTTTTGATTAAGGTTGTTTATCGATATCCAAAGTGTAGCGATTCCGTCGACCACTTTAGACATCCATCGGCGCCATGTAGTGATTGGGATCAGCTTCAATAGAGAAAAAAATAAAAGAGGTAAACACAAAATGACTGTGTTTAAAAAGTAGAGCAACACAGAAATAGCGCCATTAAATAAGTGAAAAAGAGACTTCATGCTTTAAATTTTTCAGTCGAATTGTAAGTAAAGTGAGGGGATTATACTCATTATGCCGAGACTGTCATATTTAGTGTCGATCGACAAATGCCTGTTCACTCTAGGTGTTGGTGTACCCTACAGTCACAACGGATATTTGATTTCGTCCACCGCGTTTACATTTGTAAAGCTCTTCATCTGCCAAACGCACAATATCTTGTAGCTCCAGATTAACATTCCCAAGTACACTACAGATCCCAATACTGACAGAAAATGACACCGACTCATCCGAATTAGCTGGTTTCAGGCGAATTTGATTGGTTTGATGATGAATATTTTGCATTAATTGATGGTGCGCATGAATATTCTTACCCGACATTAAAATGATAAATTCTTCTCCGCCATAACGGCCAATAATATCCGTGTCACGTTTGCAATTTCGCTGCATAAGTGCCGAGAAGGCTTGCAGGCACTTATCGCCAAACAGGTGACCGTGTGTGTCGTTAACTTGTTTGAAGTGGTCAATATCAAGCAATGCCAAACTAAAGGCTTGTCCCAGACGATAGCTTGTTTTAATGGCGTTTCTGGCAAGCTCGTCAAATCCGCTTCGATTGAGTAGTTGCGTCATGCCGTCTTCTCGTGCTTGTGCGGCGAGCTGAAGATTTAACTGTTCAAGTTGCTCTGTTTTCTCATTGACCTGTTGCTTGAGTCTGTTCTCGAAATTACGCATTAAAAACTGAGTGCGTTTCAGTTTATTGGCTACGTCTGAAAACTCCTTACTGTTTGGATAAGAAGCAATCGCGTCGATTTCTGCCTGGTCAGACTCAAGAAGCGCAATAAGCGGAGCGGTGATTCTATGCGCCATCTTGTGCGCAAATAATAAAAATATTGCAATAACGATAGCCAGGCTAATTCCGGCGATGACAAAGTAGTCTCTGATTGCATTTGAGAAATAGGCAGACTCGGTAAGGACATAAACTTTCCAGCCATAGCTCGTTTGTTCGCGGTGATATACGTAATGCACATCTTCATAAACAAGTACTGGGAGCTCACTCACAATATAATTGTAGGTAGGCATCGGCAAAAAGACGGATAAGGGATCTGTTTGCATACTTTTTGATGCATAAATAGTTAAATTGGCAGCATCGGTAATAATGATTTTTTGCTTATCCAACAACTGCTCTAACTGGATCCGAAAGTTTTTAATCGCGTCTAGGTTAATTGCACCAAATACAATACCTTTAAATTCACCATCCGTGATAATTGGAGCAGCAATCGACACCATCGGAGCAACAACAACTCCCCTGCTAAGCAAGGTGTTTGATATAAATGTTTCACCTGAATTACGCGCAGCATTAAAATAATTACGATCGGATACGGTTTGGAGCTCGGGAGGCAGGCGGGCAATTTCGCTATTGTATTTTTCTGGAGCAAAATACAGGAATTGACCTCGCTCGTCAGTAACTGTGATGTTAAAAAAAGCCGGGTGGGATACTTGTGAGTCCAACATAAACTGTTGCACCTTTGAAAACTCTGTTCCATTTCTTAAAAGGGCCGCAACTTGCTCAACGATCAATTTATGCTCGTCAATAAATGCATTGGTAAGCTGTGAAATATGGCCAGCATCTGATTTAATTTTATCTACCCACAGTTCCTCATGCTCGTTTGAGCTGTTGCCTATAAATAAAAATGAGATAATCAAAATAGGCACAACTAGCACACTTGCGCAAATTGCAAAAATGTTTGAAGACAAACGATGCTCTTTGGCAACAAACTCTGACTGTTTATAATCTGATGGCATCACTGCCAGAATAGATGCTGCAATTGCCGCGCAAAGTAGCCCGTTAAGTCCGTACTGGATGCTCACGAGCAAACTTATTTCTTTTAGATAAGGCGGAGATACATTGCACATTAACCAAATAAACGGCATGCCGATGCACAACCAATATCCAAAAGCGGCGATCATGATGAAAACATTGCGATAAATAATAAGCGCAATAATGGTAATTTCCAGGGCGTGAGCAATAATAAAGATATGATTTTGACCCGCAAGCCATAAACTCAAGATACTCGAAAAAAGAACAAATAGCGCAAACTTGGTTGGTAAAATCACTATCGACAATAATACGAAGATACTACCAAAGCTCAGTTTGGCTTCTCCGATAAGCGAAACGGGAAGAAAGAGGTTACAAACAAGCGCAAGCATCGACAAAAATAAACATCTTTGACAATACTCGATTAACGACGGTTGCTTGCTTACGGTCATTCGCAGTCCACTTTAATGCTTGGAACTTATTTTTATAGTACTACTGACTACACATCATATATTAAGTGTACTATGCATTTAACGTACAAGGGTACTAATTTTGTTTCTTCCGGTACGTTTGCTTAAATAAAGCTGGTCATCTGCGAGTTTAATCATTGATTCAAAGTCAATACTGAAGTCTTTTTCTACGCTGAACATGCCAGCGCTTACTGTTATTTTTATCACTTCTTTATTGTGGCGAAAATCCGTTTGAGCAATGCAGTCCTTAATAAGCTGTATTCTTTCTCGGTGTTCATCAATTTCACCACCATTGATCATGATGATAAATTCTTCTCCACCAAACCGTCCAATGATATCAGTATCGCGCTTACAGTATTGCTGCAAAACGCGCGATACCGATATTATGCATTTATCACCAAACAAGTGTCCATGACTATCATTAATACGCTTGAAATGGTCAATATCAATCAAAATGATTGACATTTTAATGTGGTTACGTACGCAATTACGATAGGAAGTAAGCGCAAATCGATTGAAGCCGGCACGATTCAGCAGTTGGGTTAAGCCATCTTTTTGTGCAAGTGAGTATAACTCTTTATTTAGTTGTTTAAGTTGTCGGGTTTTGCTTTCTACTTGTTCCTGCAACTGTTCATGAAAATCATTCATTAGCGCATGTGAACTTGTGAGCCTATCTGCTAACTGTACAATTTCTTCGCTCACTTTGGCATCTTCCATAATTTCAAGGCTTATTGATTTATCTGGAAAATGCGTTGCGATTTGCTCCAGTGGCTGGGTAATTTTGCGAGCCAGTTGCTTCGCGATAAATCCAAAGAAAACCAATAGTAAAATCGAGCACACCATGAGGATAAAAAAATGATGCATCATTTCTTGTGTCGCGAGCTTTGGTGAAGAGAGTGCAAGTATCTTCCAGTCAGAATCAAGCGTTGTCTGTTTAACCAAATATTCCTCTTCATCAAACATGATGGTTGGAACTGAAGAAATCAGGGGATATGAATGAGGTAAAAGTTCAATAGCCTGACCGCGAGCAATCTCAGAAAAATTACTTACGATGGCTTTATCAGATGCATCGGTCACAACATATGCAATCGTGGGGTTTAGTTGCTCATCAATTAACTGAGCGTAGGAATTAAACTGGATTGCTCCAATTATCATTCCTTTATAGCCAGTGGTGTTAAATATAGGGGCATAAACAAAAACAGCAAAAGACTCGTCTGAAAGACGCACAAGCTCACTGCTTAGGGTTGTTTTTCTTAAGTTTCTGGCTTCTTCAAAGGCCGGGGTATTTATCATAGCAACTCGGTCTCTTACATTTAAAAGCTTATGCGCAGTAGCTGAGGGGCCTGTCGCCACAAAATTATTCGATTGACCAACAATATAAGTCCCGATTAGTAAGTGGGGCTGGTTGTCAATATTCGAAATCAACTGCTGCGTAGCAGGCAGGTTGTCAGTATCTGCCAAAAATTTAGCAACCTGCGTTAAACTGAGCTTGAGATCGTTTACGCCCTGCAAAACAGCATGTGTGATTTGCTCGTTCGCCAATTTCAGGCTCTGCTCAATAGCTCGCTCATTTTGATTGGATGCTTGATAAATAAAAAACAGGGATATCAACAGTGCCGGTAAGGTTACCGTTAGCATACTTAATGAAAAGATGAGCGAAGCAAGTTTCGGAGGGCGCTTCATATAGGCACTTTGCAAAATATTTCGCGGCAAAAGCCAGTAAATGATTGATGCAACTGAAACGCAAATTAAACTGTTAATTGCTCGCGTAAATCCATTGATGAAAAGAATTTGCAGATCAGTGCTTTTGGTCAATGCACTTAAAGTAAGCAGCAGCGGTATACCAATAGCAAGCCAGTAAAGCATGACTGATTGCAATAGAAAAAACCCACGCTTTAACAGCACGTGAACGCAGATGATTTCCATTGCCAGAATAATAATCAGATAGGGATCGCTTGCATATATCGAAGTGACTAATGCAGAAATAGCCACTGCTACCATGGCGGAATTAATGCCACGAATCACTAAACAAAGTAAAACGAAAATTTGACCAAAATATAAGGTGTAGTTGGCAAAGAATGTTAAGCCTAAAAATGCATTAACCAGCCCACCGAGAATGCCAAAGTGGAGACCATAAAAAAGATTAGGCAAAGCAAAAAAGGTCGACTCAGTGCTTTGTTGCCGTCGCTTTATTATTAAATCCCTGTCCTTCATTTAACCCTTATTTATTCAATAAAAAGCGTCACGGTTACGTAACTACATTACTACGTTTAAAAAGCGAAGACAGTGGCTTGTTATGCCTTTACTTGACGAATATAAACAATTTATTATGCATGCTTATTAACGATTTTCAAATAGTGAAGTCTGAATCGTTATTTGGCGGCTTTTATACAAACAATGAGTAAGCGCGAATTTTTCGGTTTAGTAATTATGAACACAAAGGGTGTCTAACGCGGTTCATTCGATGTCATCACTCCCACCAAATGCTATCATGTAGCGTTTAAAACAATGCAATCGAATTTCATAGAGCATTAATGAACATACAATCAAACTCCCCTCATCGTTTTTCAGTGGCTCCCATGCTGGATTGGACAGACCGTCACTGTCGTTTTTTTATGCGCTTGTTGACACAGCGTTCGATGCTTTACACCGAAATGGTGACCACTGGCGCAATAATTTATGGCAAAGGTGACTATTTAGGCTTTAATCAGGCAGAACATCCTCTCGCTCTTCAGTTAGGCGGCAGCAATCCTGATGATATGGCAAAATGTGCCGCTATCGCGCAAGAACGAGGCTATGATGAAATCAATATCAATGTAGGCTGCCCATCTGACCGTGTTAAAAATGGCAGTTTTGGGGCCTGCCTAATGGCAGAGCCTCAAACAGTAGCAAGATGCATCGTTGAAATGCAAAAAGAGGTTGATATCCCTGTTACTGTTAAGTGTCGCATCGGTATTGATGACATGGATGAACAAACTGGGCTTGATGAATTTGTATCGCCTGTGATTCAGGCAGGTGTAAAGCATATTATCGTACATGCCAGAAAGGCGTGGCTTCAGGGTTTGAGCCCAAAAGAAAATCGCGACATCCCGCCACTAAACTATGAAAGAGTTTATCGTCTTAAGCAAGACAACCCTGATTTGCAAATCAGTATAAATGGTGGAATAAAAACACTAGAGGATGCGCTAACTCATCTTAAATATGTTGATGGGGTCATGATGGGGAGGGAAGCATATAGCAATCCTTTTATTTTGCAGCAGGTTGATTCAAGCATATTCGCTTCATCAGCAAGCGATGATGTGACAAGAGAGCAAATAGTAATCAAAATGACTCACTATATTCGAGATATGCACAAACGCAATGTCAGAGTTTGGCACATTGCCCGCCATATGTTGGGTTTATTTCAAGGCCAGGCAGGTGGAAAATTGTGGCGGAGATATCTCAGTCAGAATGGCACTGGTAAACACAATAACCCTGATTTGTTGCTTGAAGCATTCGACGTGGTAAAGGATGCACAAAATCGATCACTAAAATTTAGTCAAATTGACTAATTAATTTAGTCAAAAATTTAAAATGCTCAATCTCTGCATTGAGCTTTCTTCGCAAATTTTGATGTAAAATATATAAGTCACTGTTTTTATTGATATAAAATAAATTTGTCTTTTTTGGCATAAGAATCGCTAAGTAGTTTTCAAGGTCAATGGTGGCCTTCAATAATGCAAGTGGTACGCATTGTTTTCGTAAATTTATTTAGGGAATTGTTATGAACATCAAACGCACATTTATCGCTACAGCCGCTATTATCACTGCTTCAGTTTCTGCACCAAGCCTCGCTCAAGATTCTGGCGTGAATCAAATATTAAGCGCAATGATTAAACAAGCGGTGAGCTCTGCTGCCACTGAAATTGATAACCAGATTGAAACAAATATATTGCGCTCTGGTAACGCAATTAGCATCGAAGATCTTCCTGCTACCAAGGTGACGATTACCGATGTGAAAGCGAGTCAAAAAGGCGAAGAAGTAAACGTTAAGCTTGTAAAGCGCGACTAATTCATTTTTATCTATCGTGTTGAGATATGCAAAGAAGGATTTTGTTATGTTGATTCAAGTGAATTTGTTAAGCCTGTTATTGTCGCCCGTATTGTTTTATGTAGGGAGTGCAGCATGCATTATGCTGCTATCCCATCTAAAGCTGCTTAAATCTGACCATTAATGAAGTAGGAAAAAGTAATGAGAACCGTCATAAACCAAAACAGACTATTTAGAGACGTAAGTAAAGCCATGATTTCTGGAGTGTGTGCAGGTGTTGCTCGACATTTTTCTGTGAATCTGTGGGTTGTGAGAGGGCTGGCCATCTTAAGTATGCTGTTTTTTCCGATGGCAACGGCCTTAGCCTATGTTTTAGCTATCCTTTTATTACGCTGTCGATAGAGACAAGCGCCTAAGACATAGGTACACTAAAAAAATGTTTTATCGAAAATGGATTAGCTATGAGTATAAATACTAAAAGTATCTCGGCGATAATTTTAGCGATTATGCTATTAATCGGGCTGGTAGGATTTTGGTGGGGATTTGAGCCAGACCCCTTTGATGTGCAGGAACGAGCACGCCTTAATGCTGATACTCAATCAGAACGCGTAGTAGTTGGTTATACAACAACTACTGCTTTGATTGAGGTGCTTGATACTATGCTCAACAAGTCTGGTGGTTACTTGTCTAACGATGTACTACCTCCCGGGGTGTTGATGGACAATATACCAAGCTGGGAGTTAGGTGTGCTTGAAATGAGTCGAGACCTGGCATTGGCGATGCGTAAAGATCTTAGTCGCTCTCAATCGCAATCTCTTGAAAATCCACAATTGGTAAAGGCGCAAACCAGTCTTAACATAGATAGCGAACGTTGGTTATTGCCTTCATCTGAGGGTGAATATGAAAAAGCGATTGATAACCTCTTAATTTACCGTTCAGAATTAAGCAGTTTAAATAACAGTAATAGTCAGTTTTATGCCCGAGCTGACAATTTACGAGATTATTTGAAACAAATTGAAAAACGCCTTGGCAGCTTATCTCAACGCTTAGGTGCAAGTGTAGGTACAGAATCCATTAACACTGAACTCGCTGGCGACAACGCAGCTCGACAGTCGACACCACAGGCAAACAGAGTTAATAACAAAACCAGTTGGTTTAAACTGGACGATAACTTTTATGAGGCTCGCGGAGCGACCTGGGCTTTGCTACACTTCTTAAAAGCTATTGAGAAAGACTTTGACGATGTGTTACGCAAGAAGAATGCAAAAATAAGTCTCCAGCAAATCATTCGCGAATTAGAATCTACTCAAGATCCTGTGTATAGCCCCGTTATATTGAATGGGAGCGGATTTGGATTTGTCGCGAATCATTCGTTGGTCATGGCAAATTATATCTCGCGCGCTAATGCAGCTCTAATAGAGCTATCTGAACTACTTAATCAGGGATAACAAAATGAAAAAAACACTCATCGCTTGTATGCTTGCGACGGCAGTTGCCGCGCCAGCGACAGCCGATACTGTGCTTGGCCTATACGTGG
Organism: Ningiella ruwaisensis; assembly: GCF_004798935.1. Taxonomy (GTDB): domain Bacteria; phylum Pseudomonadota; class Gammaproteobacteria; order Enterobacterales; family Alteromonadaceae; genus Glaciecola; species Glaciecola ruwaisensis. The sequence goes on from NZ_RAHT01000009.1 coordinate 141,281, forward strand.
GTGCTCAAGCTTGGAATATGGAAACGGAAGGCGGATTTGCAGCGAACGAAGCGCTTGCTGATTTTAATTTCGAAGACGAAACAAACAGTAGCTTTTACGCGGCATTGGAGCATCCAATCCCGCTTGTACCCAATGTAAAAATTGCCAGAACGACCTTAGATACTGCGGGTGTCACGACCTTAAGTGGTACTTTTACCTTTGGTGATGAAGTATTTGTCCAAAATTCACGACTCACTACCACAGCAGACTTAACCACTACAGATTTAATCTTATACTACGAAATATTAGATAACGATTTAATCAGCCTTGATATAGGTATAAGTGGTAAGCAGGTAGACGGGGATATTGTAGTCACTGATGCAGATACGCAACAAACGAGCATGGAATCGTTTGATGAGATAATTCCTATGGCATATGGTCGAGTCGCAGTAGGGCTACCCCTGACTGGCTTAGGCGCCTACGCCGAAGGTAATTTCCTGTCGATTGACGATAATACCTTTACGGATTATCAAGCCGCAATTACTTATAATTTCATTGAAAGCCTGGCTATTGATATGACTATACAGGCCGGATATAGAGTGACATCATTGGAATTGGAAGATCTTGATGATATTTATGCTGACCTTGAATTTGAAGGGGCATTTATTGGTTTGGAATTTCATTTCTAAAAGCTTTCAGTTAAAAAGAATATAAAAAATTAGTTTTAATTCTTTCAAGTTATTGAGAAAAGCCGTTAGTCTTACTGCATTAGTTAGTAAACCAACGGTTTTTTTTAATGGCGTCATCTGAAGATAGAACAGCTATCTCGCTTTTAGGCGAGGCGCAGCTTTCACAACTTAGCGCTGCTGTTGCAGGTTTTAACCGCGACCAGCTTGTTTGGGCAAGCGGGTATTTGGCAGGCTTGTCACAAGTTGCTTCGTCCCAAGCGCTCGCTGACCTTTCGCCTGTTGGGGCGAAAGAAGCGCCTACCTTGACAATTTTATATGGCTCACAAACCGGAAATGCCAAACATTCCGCCATTGCCTATGGTGAGTCAGCTAAAGCAAAGGGATTTAGTACAAACGTCGTCAGTATGGCTGATTATAAGCCTAGAAAACTGAAAGATGAGTCTCACTTGGTAATTTTTGTTAGCACGCATGGAGAAGGGGATGCGCCCGATGATGCGGTTGAGCTTCACGAATTTTTAGCCAGTAAAAAAGCACCTAAGCTGCCCAATCTAAACTATGCTGTCGTTGGCTTAGGCGATACGAGCTATGAGTTTTTCTGTCAAACGGGTAAAGATTTTGATAAGCGATTGTCTGCACTTGGTGCGAAAGCAGTTATCGATCGGCTCGACTGTGATGTTGAATTTGAAGCAGAGCTTGCTGCTTGGTCAGAAAAACTTAATGATATATTATCAAGCGCCCTGACGGCAGACGTTTCAATGCCCGCACCCTCTGCGGTGGCAGAAGCGGTTTCAACCTCAGTTTATACAAAGCAACATCCTTTTTTAGCTACACTGACCGAGAGCATAAAAATTACCGGACGTGATTCCGTCAAAGATATCCGTCATATTGAAATTTCGCTTGAAGATTCGGGGATCAGGTATCAACCTGGAGATGCCTTGGGCGTTTACTTTGTAAATAGTGAAAATGCAGTTGCAAGAGTACTGCACGCAACGTCAAATGATGGTGAAGCGCAGGTAACTATTAATGATGAAAGTCTGAGTTTACAGCAAGCGCTTTCTGAAAAGTTGGAACTTACCCTTAGTTACCCCGGATTTGTTAAAGCCTATCAAGAAGCGAGCAAAAATGAAGCGCTTAAAGCGCTTTTGGAAGATAAGGCAGCGCTTCGCGCATTCTTAGAAGAGCGACAAATAATCGATATTGTTGAGCAGTTTCCTGAAAATATCGCGCCACAGGATCTAGTGAATGCACTTCGACCTTTAACGCCAAGACTTTACTCTATAGCATCAAGTCAATTAGAAGTTGAGGACGAAGTACACCTGACGGTTGCTCATGTTGATTACGATGCTTTTGGATTCAGGCACCAAGGCGGCGCATCAGGCTTTTTATGCGAACACTTGGCACAAGGTGGTCAGATCAAGGTGTATGCTGAATCAAATGATAATTTTAGACTTCCCAGCGATGACGATACAGCAATCATAATGGTAGGTCCGGGGACAGGTATTGCGCCGTTTAGAGCTTTTATGCAAGAACGAGATGTAAAGGAAGCTAAAGGTAAAAACTGGTTGTTTTTTGGCAATCCCAGTTTTACGCAGGATTTTTTGTATCAAACTGAATGGCAAAGCTATCTGAAATCAGGATTACTCAGCAAAATTAGTCTTGCATTTTCACGCGACCAAGCTAACAAAATCTATGTGCAAGACCGAATGCTTGAAAATGGAAAAGAACTCTTTGACTGGCTTGAGTCTGGCGCACACTTCTACGTTTGCGGGGATGCCATGCGCATGGCCAAAGATGTAGAAGCAGCATTACTACAAATTATTGAAAAGTATGGCAATAAAACCGAGGCAGAAGCGAAGCAATATCTGCTTGGGCTACGTAAAGCAAAACGTTATCAGAAGGATGTTTACTAATGAGTGAAGACAAGCAATTTATTGTAGAAGGTAAACTGTCAGATAATGAGCGGTTAAAGGCTGAGAGCAAGCATTTACGAGGCACCATTACTCAAGATTTGTCAGATGATGTGACGGGTGGTTTTACGGCTGATAACTTTCAATTAATACGTTTTCACGGAATGTATCAGCAAGACGACAGAGACATTCGTGCAGAACGTCAAAAACAGAAACTTGAGCCACTTCATAATGTGATGCTTCGCGCACGACTGCCAGGCGGTGTGATAAGGCCTGAACAATGGCTAGTGATTGATAAATTTGCTCAAGATCACACGCTTTACGGCAGCATACGTCTAACCACACGACAGACTTTTCAATTTCATGGTGTATTGAAACCGCATATTAAATCTATGCATCAAACGCTTAATGCAACAGGTATCGACTCGATTGCTACAGCGGGTGATGTGAATCGGAATGTGTTGTGTACATCTAATCCTATTGAATCAGAAGTTCATCAGCAAGCGTGGGAGTGGGCAGCAAAAATCAGTGAGCACTTGCTTCCGAAAACGAATGCGTATGCTGAAATTTGGTTAGACGGGGAGAAAGTCGATACGACTCAAGAGAAAGAGCCCATTTTAGGTGAAAACTATCTGCCTCGTAAATTCAAAACAACGGTTGTCATCCCTCCTCAAAATGATGTGGATGTGCATGCCAATGATTTAAATTTTGTAGCGATTGCAGAAAACAACAAACTTGTTGGTTTTAATGTATTGGTAGGTGGCGGTCTGGCCATGACGCACGGTGATAAATCCACTTACCCTCGAAAAGCTGATGATTTTGGCTACATTCCTTTAGACAAGACACTTGATGTAGCCGCTGCTGTAGTATCAACGCAGCGAGACTGGGGCAATCGAGTCAACCGTAAGAATGCAAAAACCAAATACACGCTCGAGCGAGTGGGTGTTGAGAATTTTAAAGCCGAAGTTGAAAAGAGAGCCAATGTAAAATTTGAAGAAAGTCGACCTTATGAGTTTACGTCTCGCGGCGATCGCTTCGGTTGGGTTGAAGGGATAGATGGAAAATATCATTTAACTGTATTCATAGAAAATGGTCGTATACTGGACTTTCCGAATAAGCCTTTAAAAACCGGCTGTAGGGAAATTGCTAAAATCCACAAAGGCGATTTCAGATTAACTGCAAATCAAAACCTGATTATTGCTGGCGTTGCACCTGAGGATAAGCCGGAGATAGAAAAGCTCGCTCGTTCTCATGGTTTGATTGAAGCGTCAGTCAGTCAACAGCGATTAGATTCCATGGCCTGTGTATCTTTACCGACGTGCCCGCTTGCAATGGCTGAAGCAGAGCGCTATTTGCCCAGTGCAGTTACTGAAATAGAAGCAATGCTGGCCAAACATGGCTTGGAAAACGAAAGCGTAATTTATCGTATAACCGGCTGCCCCAACGGATGTGGCAGAGCTATGTTGGCTGAAATTGGCTTAGTCGGGAAAGGACCAAATAAATACAACCTTCATTTAGGGGGCAACCGAGAAGGCACTCGCATTCCTAGAATGTATAAAGAAAATATCAGTGATACAGAAATTATGGCCATACTCGATGAGCTCATTGGTCGATGGGCAAAAGAGCGCAACGAACAAGAGGCTTTTGGTGATTTTGTAATAAGAGCAAACATCATAAAGCCGGTTGTTGATTCAGCGAGAGATTTTTATGACGAACTTGGCTGAAAGTAGAAGTTCGCAAAGCAGGGTGGACATTGATTTAGGCGAAATTAATTCCCGATTGCTCAAACTTGATGCTCATAAGCGAGTGGAGTGGGCCTTATCTCATCTTCCTGGCGAACATATTGTATCATCAAGCTTTGGTGCACAATCTGCGGTGATGCTGCATCTGCTAACACAAATAGCGCCAAATATTCCTGTTGTACTGACAGATACAGGCTATTTGTTTCCTGAAACTTATCGATTTATTGACGAACTTACTGAGAAACTGAAGCTCAATTTAAAGGTGTATCGCGCGAATATATCGCCAGCCTGGCAAGAAGCGCGCTATGGTCAACTTTGGGAAAAAGGAGTTGATGGCCTGAGTCAATACAACAATTTGAACAAAGTTGCGCCAATGAGGCAGGCGTTAAAAGATTTAAATGCTGGTACATGGTTTGCTGGTTTGAGGCGCTCTCAATCTGACAGTCGCCAGAGTTTGTCATATGTACAAATGCAGGGTGATCAATTCAAAGTTCACCCAATTGCCGATTATTCTAATAAAGCCTTACATAATTATCTCAAAAAACATGACTTGCCCTATCATCCACTTTGGGAAAAAGGTTACGTCTCAATAGGTGACTGGCACACAACGGTTGCGTTGGAAGAAGGAATGAGCGAACAGGATACACGATTCTTTGGGCTCAAGCGAGAATGTGGCTTGCATGAATTCGGAGATGGCGACGGTATTTGATACCACTCACTTTCTCAACGGCTTGTTCATTGATTTCACCTATTTATCGCTAAAGAATCCCAGTCATTTTACGATATATCACCTGTAATCTAATTTTCATTCTTTTGTCATATAACTGTCACATTTATATGATCCATATTGACATTGTTGGTGTTTGAGTATATATTGACCAAAGTTTTAGCTAGGAGATAATATGAAAAAGTTAACAATCGCAATTTGTGCTTTGGCCTGTTTCGGGGCAAATGCTGCTCAACCTAGCGCAGAAAACGACAACAGTTTTTCTTGCATGGACAAATCCACCTTTGAGATCAATTCGTCCTGCATGAGTACTAAAATTGAAAATAACGATTCTTTTTTGGCGACTCAAAACACCTTGTTTGAGCAGTCAGCAAATACTGACAACGCAATGGCGACGATGACAATTAATCCAAAAACGCTTGATATAGAGATTGTCGCTCATAAAGATGCGTATCTGGCACGTTTAGAGAAGTTAAACAATCAATAAGCATGTAATTTATAGTTAATTTAAAAAAACCTCTCACGTGAGAGGTTTTTTTATGTCTGAAAAAGTCAGGCACTTACTGGCGTCATGTAGTATTCATAAAGTGAATGCCATTTTTCTCGTTGGAGCATGAAGGCTTGCTTCAATTCTTTATACTTGAAGTCAATTTCCAGCTTATCCACTGAAGCTTGAATGTCCTTTCTTTTATCAGCCATTAGCTTTTTCTTCGCGCTGTAGTATTCCGACATTTTGTGCACGAGCAAATCATATTCCTTTTGCACTCGCGCCACGACTTCATCTGCATTAGGCAAATTCACTAAAGTACGTTTAGCGTATTTCAACTGCATTTGAAGCTTAGCTTTTTCAATACGCTCTTCGGGTGTTTTGCGTAAGTTTGATGTCAGCCCAAACCAAGATAGCGTCTTTATCAGCCATTTTGTCGGATCATATTGCCACCAATGGATACCGTTTCGATAATCGTACTCAAAGATATGATGGTAGTTATGATAGCCTTCACCAAACGTGAAAAACGCCAGTATTCCGTTGTCTCTGGCCGTATTAGTATCCGTGTAGGGTCGTTTACCCCAAATGTGAGCCAGTGAATTGATGAAAAACGTTACATGATGGACCGCCACGAGACGAGCAACACCTGCAATCAAGATCATTCCAATTACATCGCCATTTAACCATCCCAATATTCCGGTAATACCGAAGTTAGCAATCAAAACAATGGGTAAATAATAATTGTGTTGCCACATAACCACCTTGTCTTTTTGTAAATCCCGACAGTTGGAATAATCAGAATACCGCTCAGCTTGATATTCCCGCAGCATCCAACCTATATGTGAAAACCAAAAGCCTTTTTTAGCGCTGTAGGGGTCTTTATCATTTACATCAACATGTCGATGATGCACTCGATGATCAGACGACCAATGCAAGATACTGTTTTGGACAGCCATCGCACCGCCTATCGCTAATACGACTTTGACGATGGGATGAGCATCGTAAGTTTTATGAGACCACAAGCGATGATAGCCAGCGGTAATAGACATACCAGTAAAGAAAAATAGGACAAGCGCAGTCACAATTTCAATGAGATCAATTCCATTAAAAACAACCCAAAATGGCATGGCTACGAGAGCAATGAAGGTTGTTATGAGAAAAACGGAAATATTCAAGGGTATTAATGGAGGTTTTTTCACAAATAATCACTTTTTAGTTTCAGCGTACAACTGTACGCTTAATTTATCGTTTCGCATGTTTTTAAGCAAGTGTTATATTTAATAAATCAGCTTCGCTGCTTACATACGTAAATGAACCGACAACAACAAAAACTACAAACTCGTCAGAAAATTGTCGATGCTGCTTTCACACTGCTTGATGAAAACAAGAGTTTTACCGCTATCAGCCTGCGTGAAGTTGCTCGCGAGGCCGGTATCGCCCCCACTTCTTTCTACCGACATTTTGCAGACATCAACGAATTAGGCTTAACCTTAGTCGATGAATCAGGGCTAGCGCTTCGTCAATTGATGCGAAAAGCGCGCCAACGCATACAAAAGGGGGGTAGTGTAATTGCAATCTCTGTGCATACATTTATGGAGTTTATTACAAAGAATCGAAACGTATTCAGACTGTTGTTACGCGAACATACAGGCACATCAGCTGAGTTTAGAGCCGCAGTTATGCGAGAAATTCAATATTTTACGGAAGAATTGTCAGATTACGTTGAATCTCATTTACAATTGCCAGCCGATATCGCACACATGCAGGCTGAGGCCATGGTTAGGCTTGTTTTCAGTGCAGGAGCAGATGCGCTGGATTCTGACCCCACAGCAGTAGAAACCATCGCAAATCGTTTAATAATTCAATTGCGCTTTATTCAATTAGGTGCATTTTCTTACCATCAACGCGACAAAAGTTGAGTCTGCTTACACTGTGGCTAGTGCTGAAGTCATGCTAATTTTTCTTCAAAATAACGCCGCTTTCAATATGTTCAGTCAGCGGAAATTGATCAAATAAAGCGACGCGGACAAGCCGATGCGTTTTGTTTAGTTTTGTCAGGTTATCGGCTAATGTTTCGGGGTTACATGAAATATATACTATATGTTCAAAGCGCGACATTAGCTTCAATGTGTCGTCATCGATTCCTGCGCGAGGAGGATCAACTAACACTGTAGAGAAATTGTATTCTTCTAGTTGAATGTCTTTTAGACGATAAAACGCTCTTTCTTGATTAAAGGCTTGCGTGAATTCTTCACTGCTTAATCGAGCAATTTTTAAATTGCTTATATTATTTACGCTAATATTGTGCTGAGCTGCATCAACAGAGGTTTTAGAAATTTCAGTGCCTAATACATTCTCAAAATTCTTTGCAAGTGGAATCGAAAAATTACCCGCGCCACAATAAAGCTCAAGCAAATCACCACCTATGCTCTGTATATTATTTGATGTCCACTCGAGCATGCACTGATTGATGTAGGCATTTGGCTGGGTAAAGCTATTTTCAATTTGTCGAAAGCGATATTGAATTCCGTTTACGCAAAGCGTTTCATCTACATAATCACCGCCAATAATAAGCTTTTGTTTTTTTGCTCTTCCAATAATGCGGATTTTTTCGGCACACTTTAGTCGATGTGCGAGTTTTCTGGCTTCTTGCTCCCAACTTTCATTGAGTTGCTTATGATAAAGCATCGATATGACTATCTCGTTGTTGGTGCTAGCCAAGTAGTCAATTTGAAATAGCTTTGCTCGTAAAACATCATTTCCCTTAAGCAGGGATAAAAGCTCCTTCATGGCTTCGTTGATAAGGTGACAGGCCGCTGGAAGCTGGTCTACCCGATACTTTTGTTTGCTCTTCTGGTCGAACATGATATGAAACGTATCATCACCTTCATGCCATATCCTAAATTCTGCGCGCATTCTGTAATAACTTTCAGGCGAACGAAATACGTCAAGTCTGCCTTCATAAACTGGTGAAAGAAGATGTTTTAGGCGAGTTTCTTTGACTCGAAGTTGTTGTTCGTAATCCGCACTATTATTCATCTTCTTACCTTTCATTCTTATTCAGCGAGGTGATTGTAGCTTCCTTAAAAAATTTACCAACTCTTTATTAAAGAAATTTTGTTTCTGCCGATAATGAGGATGAGGTTAGTGAGGTTTCAAAAATGAATACTGTAGAAGTAAAGAGTGCATTTACTGAATTGAGTTCAGTCAACGCAAAAAACATTATCGATTTCAAAACTCAGCAAGAAGCTAAGCTTTCACAAGTCGGTGCATCTCAAGCTGACGACACATTCCAGGCTGACAGTAGAGTCGTTGCTAAAGTACTTTCTTTTTCTCTGGAAAAGCGCTTGTCCAGCGATAGCTCAGCGCATTTTAAGGATGTTTCGAATAATATTCGCATGGCAGATAAAGACAGCAACTCCTTTTTCGATATCGATACGGTTGTTGGAAATGTGCTCAGTTTTGTATCAACGTCATTAGCATCAATGGCTAAAGATGGTGCGAGCAAAGACAAACTGGAATATTTCAAAACGCAAGCTCAAGCGGGAGTGAGCGTGGGTGTTCAACAGGCAAAAGACGAACTAAAAGATATCGTAAATGACGACTTTATTGCCAAAGTTGATGAGGCATACTCCTCAATATTAGAAGCCATCTCCAGACTTTCAAGTAAACCAGGCGACTATTCCGACGAAGTGAGCACTTCTAAGCATCAACATGTTGAGGTAAATAGCAAATCAGGAAGCAAATTGATGCTTAGCTTCGGAGGAAAAGCTTTCGCAAATGATACAGCTGACAACGACCGTATTTTTACTACGCAAGATTCAAATATTTCTTTTAGTGTGAAAGATTTGAGAGCTGAAACTGAAGAGTTACTCCAAACCGAGCAACTTGCCAGTTTTATCAATCAATTAGATGGTTTGTTAAATAGCTTCTACCGCAACAACATGGAAGACAAATTTATTAAAGCAAGCGAGTTGGGATATTCGAAAGCTGAGCTTCATTCTATGGCATCACAGATGACGCATAAAGAATTTAACAAAGCTACAAATAAGTATGGAACTATACAACACTATAATGAACTGACCAGTTCGGAAATGTCATCGTCGCCTAAAGCTGTTGCACAGTATGTAGCGCGAATGATGGAAGTAACAAGAACGTCAAATGAGATATTGCTAAGCGAGGACGACTATAAGGAAATAATCAACGGACTTGTAAATCAAATGAAGGACGTGCAAGTGCCTGACTTGGTGCAAGCAATAAATCGTTTCCACGCGTTTAACAGTCAGTTTGAATAACTACGCGTAGGTAGGCTCCTACGCGCGTTTGCTCTTTAATTTTTTGCTTACTCCGACTTTTCTTTAGCTGGACGCACCTTTAGAGTGCGGTCCATAAATTCTGAATCGTTAAGCGCTTTTATGAAAACCTCTTCTTTGCCAGCTTCGATTTCAACGAAACCGAAACCTTTACGTCGATTTGTTTTTTTGTCCTTCATAAGTCTCACGGATATCACATTGCCATATTGAGAAAACAACTCCTTTACTGTCATTTCGTTCGCCTTATACGCTAAATTGCCCACATATAAAGTGCTGACTTCACTGGATTGAGGTATGACGTCATTGGTATTCCGTGATTTTGATGGAGACGTTCTGGATTTTACGGCTTCATCTTGCTTTTCAGATGCAGGAACCGTGAATTTAGTTGCGAGCATTTGTAGTAGCAAATAGATAATAACTGCAACAGGTGAAACAAAGTGTTCGTAAGCACTAAGGTTCAGGCCAATGGAAACAGCAAAAGCTGCCAAGCCAACAATGATAGCCAGAATAACGGCTAAGGGTAATCTGATTGATAACATGGAAAATCCTATCTGTTTTTAAATAGAGCATTGCTCTTGGGAAAAGTTACATTAATATTTTACTGAGCCGATGAACAAGCCATTAAAGGAAAAGTTTATTAATTTTGGCTAGTAAAGGCTGAATTTTAGACAAAAGCTATATTTTTGCAAATTTTCTTATAAATATACTTGACGGTTTATCTTTTGAATGTAGAATGCGCGCCACTCTTAAGAGAGAGCACGTATGCAAATTTAATCGTAAATATGTACGTGCTTATTGAGTAAGCAACGCCATTGTTACAATGTTAAGTAATGGTTTACTTGAGTTTTAAGAGTAAATTGGTGTTGAACTAATATTAAATTAAAATATTTGAGTAAAAAGGTTGACACCAGATGCGATTAAAGTAGAATTCGCATCCCGCTTGAGAAGGCGGCAAAAAACGTCATTGTCACGG
>NZ_RAHT01000010.1 GCF_004798935.1 Ningiella ruwaisensis
TTTTCGCTGCACCTTTACTTCGTAATGCGGCGCTTGATTTTGTCGCTCGTCGGTTACGCACATCAGTACGCGCCCTCCTTACTCTTCAAGCCGCACCACATTACAAACCAAATGCTTTGCGGAAGTGCTTGTGAGGTTACCCCCTTAAGCGGACGCGCATGTTACGTTATCTGATGATATTGTCAAGACAATTTAGCGATAAAAAAACAAATAAATGTTACTGGCTTGATTGTTGCACAATTACTGATGTTATTTTGAACTGTTCCAATAATTTGACGTCACATACATCGTTATGTACGTGACCGACATTATACGTTCACTCTATCGTTAATACGCATTAATGTTTGTCATTTTTTTGTTAACGAAGTAGATTAGGACATTAACAATAAATTATGCCCATATATAAGTGTATTGGACGTATTCGCAAAACTATATAATACAGGTATTAAATTATGAAACCTTTCCGTAAAGCTTGTATCGCATGTTTGTTATTAGCTAGTGGCACAACGGCATGGGCAACTGATACAAATGTAACGGTTTTGGAAGAACCTAGCGAGAAATCTGTCAAATTTTTCAAAGCACAGGTAGAAAACAATCGCTCTCTTTCAAATGCAATTAATAGTTTATTGTCGCGTTATCCTGACAAAACAGCCGAGTTTGTTTCAATCGCACTATCGGCCTACCCCGAAGAATACAAAGAAATTATTTCAGCCAGCGTTTCTACTAACCCAATGTTTGTTGATGAAATAATAATGGTTGCTAATAAATACCAGGTAACCAAACCAGCAGAAATTGTTGAAATCGCGGTTAATGCAGAGCCAAGCTATGCTGAAGTTGCTACGAGAGCTGCTTGTAAATACTCCCCCGAATATTTTAATGAAATAGTACGCACTGCAGTTCATGCAGAACCAGATTCTGCCGACCAGATTGCACAAAAGCTCGTGAGGGCTTATCCAAGTAAGACAATGGAAATACTCGTCACCACAATTAAAGAAGTGCCATTCGTAGGGAAGTATGTGCTAGATGCACTTTTAGCAACCGTTGAAGAGGATTCAGAACAATCTGAAAATATGATTATTGTTTCGGTTGAACAATTAGCTGATTATCCGGATGCACTTGAGCGATTGGTGCAATTGGCGAATGAACACGATATTGATTCTGACAAAGTTATGCAAAGTGCGATTAAAGGCGGTACAGAAGAAAAAGATATTATTGCTTTAATCGAAAAGCACTATGAACTTAAAGAATAAAATTTTATCTTTCATCAGCTACAAAAAACCCGGGATTATCCCGGGTTTTTATGTCATTTAAGACTTACTCTTCAGTTGCTTCTTCCACTACTTCTTCAGCTTCTGCAACTGGACGGTCTACTAATTCAACGTAGGCCATAGGTGCATTGTCACCAGTGCGGAATCCACACTTAAGTATACGACTATAACCGCCTGGACGAGCGTCGTAACGCGGCCCAAGTTCGTTGAACAATTTACCTACTACTTCTTTATCACCTGTTCTTGCAAACGCAAGACGACGATTAGCTACGCTGTCTTGCTTAGCTAATGTGATAAGAGGCTCAATTACGCGACGTAGTTCTTTCGCTTTCGGCAACGTAGTTTTAATAACTTCGTGTTTAACCAATGAACTTGCCATGTTTTTGAACATAGCTTGTCTATGGCTGCTATTGCGATTTAACTGTCTACCACTCTTACGATGGCGCATAGCTCTTTCCTTCTTTATAAATCAGTTTATTTTAAAACCTGATTAATCTTTTTCAGCGATGCTTTCTGGTGGCCAGTTCTCAAGGCGCATGCCTAAAGATAAACCACGAGAAGCAAGTACATCTTTAATCTCAGTCAAAGACTTCTTACCAAGGTTTGGCGTCTTAAGAAGCTCAACTTCAGTACGCTGTACCAGGTCACCAATGTATTGGATAGCCTCTGCTTTCAAACAGTTTGCAGAACGAACCGTTAGTTCTAAATCGTCGACCGGACGAAGTAAAATAGGATCAAATTCTGGTTTTTCTTCTTTCTCTTCAGGTACAGAGATGTCACGTAGTTCTACAAATGCATCTAACTGCTGAGCGAGAATGGTAGCAGAGCGACGAATGGCTTCCTCCGGATCCAGTGTTCCGTTGGTTTCCATATCGATAATCAACTTATCCAAGTCAGTACGTTGCTCAACACGAGCAGACTCGACCGAGTAAGCGATGCGCTCTACAGGACTGAATGAAGCATCGACTAATAAACGACCAATTGGACGATCATCATCTTCAGAGGAACGACGAGCAGAAGCAGGTACATAACCACGACCCATTTCTACCTTAATGCGCATGCTTAATTCAGCGTCACCCGTTAAGGTACAAATTACATGATCAGGATTGATAATTTCAACGTCACCATCGTGTTGAATATCACCCGCTGTAACAGGTCCTACACCAGATTTAACAAGCGTAAGGGTTGCTTCGGTTTTACCTTCTAAGTGAACTGCCAGCCCTTTAAGGTTTAGCAAGATCTCTAGAACGTCTTCTTGCACGCCCTCTTTTGCTGTGTATTCATGTAGAACACCGTCTATTTCTACTTCAGTTACTGCACAACCAGGCATAGATGAGAGTAGAATACGACGCAAAGCGTTGCCTAAAGTGTGGCCAAAACCACGCTCTAAAGGCTCGAGTGTTACTTTTGCACGAGTAGGTGAAATGTTTTCAATTTCAACTAATCTTGGCTTTAGGAATTCGGTCACTGAACCCACAATGTATCCTCTTTAGTTAATTTTACTTAGAGTAAAGTTCGACAATCAGCTGTTCGTTAATGTCCGCAGACAAATCCGTTCTTTCTGGAACGCGCTTGAACGTGCCTTCCAATTTAGTGTTGTCAACTTCCAACCATGTTGGCTTCTCACGCTGATCCGCAAGTTCAAGAGCCGCCCCAATACGAGCTTGCTTTTTCGCTTTTTCACGCACAGCGACCACATCTTCAGCTTTCACGTTAAATGATGGAATGTTAACTACTTTACCGTTTACTAAGATAGCTTTGTGGCTCACAAGCTGACGTGCTTCTGCACGAGTGCTTGCAAAACCCATACGATAAACAACGTTGTCAAGACGTTGCTCAAGAAGTTGCAACAGGTTTTCACCTGTGTTGCCTTTTAAGCGTGCTGCTTCTTTGTAGTAGTTTCTAAATTGTTTCTCTAATACGCCATACATACGACGTACTTTTTGCTTTTCGCGCAATTGCACACCGTAATCAGACAAGCGACCACGACGGGCACCATGCTGACCAGGAGCAGTGTCTATTTTACACTTGCTGTCAATTGCTCTTACGCCGCTTTTCAGGAACAAGTCGGTTCCTTCACGACGACTTAGTTTGAGTTTTGGACCCAAATATCTAGCCATGATCTTTCTCCAACTGTTCGTCTAAACGCGACGTTTTTTCGGTGGACGACATCCATTGTGTGGAATAGGCGTCACATCGGTAATATTCGTGATTTTGTAACCCGTTGCATTTAACGCACGAATTGCAGATTCACGACCTGGACCTGGACCTTTAACAAACACTTCAATGTTTTTAAGTCCGTATTCTTGGGCAGCTACGCCTGCTCTTTCAGCAGCAACCTGTGCAGCAAAAGGTGTAGATTTACGTGAACCACGGAAACCAGAACCACCTGATGTAGCCCATGCCAATGCATTGCCCTGACGGTCAGTGATTGTCACGATGGTGTTGTTAAAAGAAGCATGGATATGTGCCATACCGTCTGCTACTTGACGTTTTGCGCGCTTGCGCGTGCTACGTACTGGTGCTTTAGCCATAGTTAATTCCCTCGCTTACTTTTTGATAGGTTTACGAGGACCTTTACGGGTACGCGCGTTTGTCTTAGTGCGCTGACCACGTAGAGGTAAGCTACGACGGTGGCGTATACCACGGAAGCAACCTAGGTCCATCAAACGTTTAATACTCATAGAAACTTCACGACGAAGATCACCTTCTACGGTGAACTTAGCGACTTCATCACGAAGTTTATCGATTGTTGTCTCATCCAAATCTTTGATTTTGGTAGACTCTGACACACCTGCATTTTCGCAAATCGCCTTTGCACGTGTTGCACCAATGCCAAAAATTGACTGTAGTGCAATCACCGTATGCTTGTGTTCAGGAATGTTAATGCCAGCGATACGGGCCATTAACAGCACTCCTCTTATTTATTGTTACCAGCCTAAAAAGCCCGTTAGGATACTTACCCGGTAACTAAATTGCAAATGTAGCCTTTAGTTGTTCGCGTTGAATATTACTAGACAACGCGACTAAAAAAGACCAGTTTTTGAGATTAGCCTTGCCTTTGCTTATGCTTAGGCTCAACACAAATCACTCTTACAACGCCGTTACGTTTAATGATTTTGCAGTTGCGGCAAATCTTTTTAACGGATGCACGAACTTTCATTACATCTCTCCGTAAATGACTAACGAAAGGACTAGCCTTTCAAGTTAGCTTTCTTAAGAACATCCCCGTACTGATGAGACATCAAATGGGTCTGTACCTGAGCCATGAAATCCATAATCACTACACAGATAATAAGTAGTGATGTGCCGCCAAAGTAAAACGGAACGTTAAACCAAAGCAATAGGAATTCAGGCACCAAACAAACAAAGGTAATATAGAGAGCACCAGCTAGGGTCAACCTTGTCATCACCTTATCAATATATCGTGATGTCTGCTCTCCGGGACGAATCCCAGGAACAAAAGCGCCAGATTTCTTCAAATTATCAGCCGTCTCGCGCGGATTAAAAACTAATGCTGTATAGAAAAAGCAAAAGAAAATAATCGTTGCTGCATAGAGCATTACATATAAAGGTTGCCCTGGAGATAGTGCAAGCGATACATCAGTCAAAAACGATAATGACTCGTTTTGACCAAACACACCTGACAAGGTTCCTGGGAACAAGATAATACTTGAAGCAAAAATTGGAGGAATAACACCCGCCATGTTTACCTTCAGAGGAAGGTGTGAACTTTGTGCTGCAAATACTTTTCTACCTTGCTGACGTTTCGCGTAATTCACAACAATACGACGCTGTGCACGCTCCACGAATACCACTAAATAGGTTAAGGCAATAATAATGGCACCAATGACGAACAAGAATAATAAATTAATATCACCTTGGCGCGCCTGCTCTGCAGTTTGCCCGATTGCGGTAGGAAGACCTGCCACAATGCCAGCAAAAATCAGAATCGAGATACCATTACCTATACCGCGCTCTGTAATTTGCTCACCTAACCACATTAAAAACATAGTCCCGGTGACCAAACTCACGATAGCTGTAAAATAAAAACCGATGCCAGGATTGAGCACTAGACCGGGAATCATTTGCGGAAGACCAGTAGCTATACCAATAGATTGGAATGTAGCAAGTACCAACGTAAGATAGCGAGTATATTGACTAATTTTACGCTGGCCTGACTGACCTTCTTTCTTTAATTCCTTAAATGGCTCATGCACTACTGACAACAGCTGCATTATAATTGAAGCTGTGATGTAAGGCATGATGCCTAATGCTAATACCGACGCACGCTCTAAAGCACCACCAGAGAACATATTGAACATGCCAACAATGGTTCCGGTTTGCTGCTCAAAAATTTGAGACAACACGTTTGCGTCGATACCAGGAATGGGCACATACGACCCAAGCCTAAACACAATAATTGCGCCAAGCACAAACAGCAATCGAGAACGTAGCTCGCTTAAACCGCCTCCACTTGAACCCTGTCCTGGTTTCGCCATTT
The DNA here is from genome assembly GCF_004798935.1 of Ningiella ruwaisensis. Taxonomy (GTDB): domain Bacteria; phylum Pseudomonadota; class Gammaproteobacteria; order Enterobacterales; family Alteromonadaceae; genus Glaciecola; species Glaciecola ruwaisensis. The sequence goes on from NZ_RAHT01000010.1 coordinate 5,773, forward strand.
AGGTTATTCCTCTACTTTACCGCCAGCAGCGTTAATCGCTTCAAGAGCGCCTTTAGTGACTTTCAAACCGCTGACTGTAACAGCGCGGTTGATTTCGCCAGACTTGATGACTTTAACTTGCTGCATTTCTTTTTTTACAAGACCAGCAGCTTTCAAAGTGTCAAGGCTCACAACGTCACCTTCGACTTTTGCGATTTCGCTTAAAGTAACTTGGTCAGTTACGAAAGATACACGCGACGTAAAACCAAATTTTGGTAAACGACGCTGAATCGGCATTTGTCCGCCTTCAAACCCTGGCTTAACACTGCCGCCTGAACGGCTTTTCTGACCTTTGTGGCCACGGCCACCAGTCTTACCTAAACCAGAGCCGATACCGCGACCCAAACGCTTACTTGAGTTCTTCGCTCCCGGTGCAGGAGCAATAGTATTTAATTTCATCTCTTACTCCTCCACTATCTCAACCATGTAATTTACACGGTTGACCATACCACGCACTGAAGGCGTATCTTCAAGTTCGCGAACATGACCGATCTTACGTAAACCCAAACCTACTAATGTAGCTTTGTGCTTAGGCAAACGACCGATCGAGCTTTTAGTCTGCTTTACTTTAATCGTCTTAGCCATGTTCGATTACCCCAATATGTCTTCAACTGGCAATCCACGTTTAGCAGCAACTTGCTCTGGAGAATTCATCTCGATAAGAGCGTTGATAGTTGCACGAACAACGTTGATTGGGTTAGTCGATCCGTAGCATTTAGAAAGAACGTTCTGTACACCTGCAACTTCTAAAACTGCACGCATTGCACCACCAGCGATGATACCCGTACCTTCAGAGGCAGGCTGCATGTAAACTTTAGAACCAGAGTGACGTCCTTTAATTGGATGCTGTAGAGTGTTTCCGTTAAGGTCAACAGTTACAAGGTTGCGACGTGCTTTTTCCATTGCTTTTTGAATAGCAGCCGGAACTTCACGAGCTTTACCGTAACCAAAACCTACACGGCCGTTGCCATCACCAACCACTGTTAAAGCAGTGAAACTAAAGATGCGACCACCTTTAACTACTTTAGAAACACGGTTTACAGCGATAAGCTTTTCTAACAGGTCACCCTGTTGTTGTACTTCTACTTTAGCCATAATTAACTCCTAGAACTGAAGACCGGCTTCACGCGCGGCATCAGCCAGTGCTTTCACACGACCGTGATATTTAAATCCACTTCTATCGAAGGCCACTTCTTTAACGCCTTTTTCGATAGCGCGCTCTGCGATCGCTTTACCCACTGCCTTAGCTGCTTCTGCGTTGCCTGTTGCTTTTAAAGAGCCTTTAAGGTCTTTCTCAACAGTAGAAGCTGATGCCAATACTTCAGAACCGCTAGGTGCGATTAACTGAGCATATATGTGGCGCGGGGTGCGGTTTACTACCAAGCGATGCGCACCTAACTCACTAATTTTCTTACGTGCACGAGTTGCGCGACGTAAGCGAGCTGATTTCTTATCCATCGTATCACCCACCTACTTTTTCTTAGCTTCTTTACGACGCACAGTTTCATCTGCGTAACGAACACCCTTACCTTTGTAAGGCTCTGGTGGACGATAGGCGCGGATGTTAGCTGCAACCTGACCTACAACTTGCTTATCGCTGCCTTTAACAACGATTTCAGTTTGAGTAGGTGTTTCTACAGTGATGCCTTGCGGCATTTCGTAGACGACAGGGTGTGAAAAGCCCAACGTAAGGTTAAGTTTGCTACCTTGTGCCTGAGCACGGTAACCAACACCATTAAGTTGAAGTTTTTTCTCAAAACCATCGGTTACACCGATTACCATGGCGCTTAGTAACGAGTTAGCAGTACCCGCTTGAGCCATTGCGTTCGCAACGCCTTCACGAGGAAGAGTTTTCAATTCATTCTCTTCTTTTACTACTTCAACTGCGTCATTAAACACACGAGTAAGGGTGCCGTTTTTACCTTTTATAGTCACTTCTTGACCAGAGATAGTTACTTCTACTCCGGATGCAAGGGCGACAGGTGATTTAGCTATACGTGACATCTCATTTCCTCCGTTATGCTACATAACCGATGATCTCACCACCCATACCTGCTTTACGCGCGGCACGGTCAGTCATCACACCTTTTGAGGTAGACACGATAGCAATCCCAAGTCCGCCAAGAACCTTTGGAAGCTCATCTTTTTTCTTATAGATGCGCAAACCAGGACGGCTGACTCTTTCGATTGTATCAATAACTTTTTTACCCTCGAAGTACTTCAATTTGACTTCCAGTACAGGTTTTGTACCTTCTTCAACATTAAAACCTTCAATGTAACCTTCAGCTTCTAATAATTTAGCGATTGCAACGCGTAATTTAGAAGAAGGCATCGCCACAGACACTTTAGCTGCCTGTTGACCGTTACGAATGCGGGTAAACATATCCGCGATAGGATCTTGCATGCTCATATCTGCTACTCCTTACCAGCTGGCTTTTTTAAGGCCAGGGACTTCACCGCGCATCGCCGCTTCACGAAGCTTGATACGAGAAAGACCAAATTTGCGTAGGAAACCATGTGGACGACCCGTAATGCGGCAGCGATTTTGCTTGCGCGATGGGCTTGAGTCACGTGGAAGTTGTTGTAGCTTTAGAACAGCGTCCCAACGCTCTTCTTCAGAAGCATTCACGTCAGAGATTATCTCTTTAAGCGCATGACGCTTCTCTGAATACTTCTTAACCAGCTTAGCACGCTTTACTTCGCGAGCTTTCATTGATTCTTTTGCCATAACCCTACACCTTATTTTCTAAACGGGAAGTTGAATGCACTTAACAATGCATGCGCTTCTTCGTTAGTTTCAGCACTGGTAGTGATAGTGATATCCATACCGCGTACTTTATCCACTTTATCGAAATCGATTTCAGGGAAGATAATTTGCTCACGCACACCCATGCTGTAGTTGCCTCGACCATCGAAAGATTTCGGGTTGAGACCACGGAAGTCACGGATACGAGGAATAGTGATTGAGATAAGTCTCTCAAGGAATTCCCACATACGCTCACCACGTAGGGTTACTTTGCAGCCAATCGGATAACCTTCACGGATTTTAAAGCCCGCTACTGATTTTCTAGCAACAGTAACAACTGGTTTTTGGCCTGCAATGGCAGCCATATCGGCCTGCGCATTTTCCAATACCTTTTTGTCAGCTACTGCTTCACCTAAACCCATGTTTAAGGTGATTTTTTCAATCCGAGGGACTTGCATGACGCTTTTGTACCCGAACTGCTTCGCAAGTTCAGCTACTACTGTTTCTTTATAGAAATCATGCAGTTTCGCCATCGTACTCTCCAATTAATTAAACCAAGTCGCCGTTTGATTTGAAGAAACGCACTTTTTTGCCTTCTTCAAAACGGAAACCGACGCGATCTGCTTTACCCGTTGCCGGATTAACAATCGCTACATTTGAAACGTGAATAGAAGCTTCTTTGTCGATAATACCGCCAGGCTCACCCGCTTGAGGATTGCCTTTCTGGTGTTTCTTAACAACATTGACACCTTCTACGAATACGCGGTCAGCATCAGAAACAACGCGTAATACTTTGCCTTGTTTACCTTTGTCTTTACCCGCTAATACGACTACTTCATCATCACGACGAATTTTTTTAGCCATTATCGTGACTCCTTATAGTACCTCTGGGGCCAGTGAAATTATCTTCATGAAGCTATCTCCACGAAGTTCACGAGTGACCGGGCCAAAGATACGCGTACCAATTGGTTGCTTGTTTGCATTAAGCAAAACAGCTGCGTTGTTATCGAAACGAATGGTAGAACCATCTGCACGACGAACGCCTTTCCTAGTACGCACCACCACTGCATTCAGTACGTCACCTTTTTTTACTTTGCCACGAGGAATTGCTTCCTTGACAGTAACTTTGATGATGTCACCGATATGTGCATAACGGCGATGCGAGCCACCAAGAACCTTAATACACTGAACCCTGCGAGCGCCGGAGTTGTCGGCAACATCCAGGTTAGTTTGCATTTGGATCATTAGTTAGTGCTCCGCTGTTAAATTAAGACTCATTTGAGTCGCTAAGCTGCTATTTATCCTCAAAAAATCGAGGGAAATAGACCATACCCCTACAAAAAGGGCGCGAAACTATAACAGAAAACATAGTCAACGTGTAGTTTAATTTGCATAAAATTTGTATTTATTTGCTGCTAGGGTGCATTGATTAAATTCGGGCAGGATTTAAGAGAGTATCTCTCAGAATGCAAGCACACACGCTTGCATGAAATCTGTTGAAAAAGAAACGAAAGCTTTAAAAACAAAGCTTCTGTTCAGTTTTTTAGCTGTCTTAGTTATTTTATGCTGTATTTGCATTCAATCACAAAAAGGAAATTTGACTATGCAACTATTAACTACTCACCACATAAAACATATTAGTGGAGCTGCGACTAGCATTGCGATTTCAGCGAAAACATTCGCAGATCACAGCACTGACTCACAGTTTAACAAATACACTGAGCGTTCAGTATTTGAACAACCGGTTATTCGCTTTTACACCGATGACACTATAAGCAACGTAAGCAACTTCGCGCTGTAGCTCTGCGCAAAAGCACAATTAGCCAACGTTGCTTATCTTAGCTGTCGAACAGCTTCAAATAAGCAAATACCGCTGGCAACAGAGACATTTAAGCTTGAAACGGAGCCTGCCATGGGTAATTTAACGAGCTCATCGCAGGTTTCACGCGTTAACCTTCGCATACCTTTGCCTTCAGCTCCCATCACAATTGCCAGTGACTTGGGTAATTTGCAATCATAAATTAACTGCTCTGCCTCCCCTGCTGTGCCTATCACCCAAACGCCTTTTTCCTGCATATGTTTAAGCGCCCGCGACAAGTTAGTGACTTGAATAAGCGGTACCGTTTCTGCTGCACCAGCAGCCACCTTTCGTACCACCGGTGTTACAGAAGCTGAATTGTCTTTAGGGACAACCAGCGCATGGGCTCCTGCCGCATCGGCGTTTCGTAAGCACGCGCCTAAATTATGCGGATCGGTTACCCCATCTAACACCAATATAAAAGGTGATTCTTCATTATTCAGTATTACATCCAAGTCATCATCATTGAGTGTTCGTGCTGCTTTGGCTCTCGCCATTACGCCCTGGTGTTGTTCGCCATTACTTTTATCATCCAGGGTCTTTTTATGCGTAAACTGCACGGATATTCCCTGCTTTCGCGCACTATTGACCAATTGGTTCATTCTATCGTCGCTTCGACCTTTTGCGACAAGAATCTCTAAAATACGCTGGGGCTCTTTTTCTAACACCGCTTGAACAGAATGAATGCCATAAAGCCAATCTTGTTGCGCCACTTAATACTCCTATCGTTTTGGTTTATTGCGCGATGATTTTGTTCGCTTTGAGGAGGGTCCCGCCTTTCGCTTACCAGCTCGACTCCTACTGGATTTGTTTGACTTGGCCTTTGTCGTTTCTTTGTCTTTTGCAGAAGACTGGTTTGCGCTTGCTACGTCTTTAGCGTCTGAATTCTTGCCTTTGCTGCTGCGCTTTTTCCCTGCTTTTAGCTTACGAGAAATTGCGGGTAAGCCATCTAAAACAAGATCAATCTTTCTCTCGTCTAGATTAACGGCCGCGACTTTCACTTTCAAAGGATCGCCCAAACGATAAGTAAGACCATAGCTTTCTCCCACTAAACATTGCTTAACTTCATCGTAATGATAATAGTCTGACGCCAGAGAAGTGATGTGGACCAATCCGTCAATATGGTAATCTGACAGACGAACAAACAGTCCAAAATTTGTTACCGAGGCAACAACGCCGTCAAAGACGTCTCCAACATGTTCTTGCATGAACTCACATTTTAGCCAGTCAGCGACATCTCGGGTGGCGTCATCTGCTCTTCTTTCTGTGGAAGAGCATTGCTCACCTAACTGACTGACTTCTTCTTCGGTATAATACTTTGCGCCTTTGCACAATTTATTACCGTTAAGCTTGTTGATAATGGCTTTTATAACGCGATGAACCACAAGGTCTGGGTAGCGACGTATGGGCGAGGTAAAATGTGCGTATGCATCGAGTGCCAATCCAAAATGACCAATATTATTGCCGTCATAAACCGCTTGTTTCATCGAACGTAAAAGCATGGTTTGAATCAATTCTTTATCCAAACGATGGGCCGTTTTATTAATCACTTTTGTAAAATCATGAGGTGTAGGCGTTTCATGAGCACCAAATTCAACACCTATCTCGCGCAAATAATTTCTAAACGTTAACAGTCGGTCTTCGTCAGGTTTATCATGCACTCGAAATAGCGCTTCGGCCTGATGCTTTTCAATAAACTTGGCGGCACACACATTCGCCATAATCATGCATTCTTCGATTATCTTATGAGCGTCATTTCGCACCAAAGGCACAATATCTTCAATTTTTCGCTGTGCGTTGAATACAAATTTTGTTTCTTGTGTTTCAAATTCAATTGCCCCTCGTCCCGCTCTGGCTTTTTTCAACGCGCCAAACAGTTCATAAAGCGCATGTAAATCCCCAACTCGATCTCGATATCGCTTGATGAGCTTTTCATCGCCCTGCAGAATACTCCACACCTTATTATAGGTAAGGCGCGCGTGTGAGCGCATCATTGCTTCATAAAACTGATAACTTTCCAGTTTTCCCTGCGCATCGATTGTCATTTCGCAGACCATGCACAATCTGTCTACTTCCGGATTTAAAGAACACAATCCGTTAGAAAGCACCTCGGGTAACATCGGAATCACTTTTTCTGGAAAATACACTGAGTTTCCGCGTTTAAGAGCTTCTGTATCCAAGGCGGTTCCCGGGCGAACGTATGAACTGACATCTGCAATTGCTACCCACAGCTGCCAGCCACCTGTTTCAATCGCCTGACAATAAACAGCATCATCAAAATCTCTGGCATCTTCTCCATCTATTGTCACCAAAGGTAAGAGTCGTAAATCTATACGGCCTTTTTTTGCATCCTCTGGTACTTCTTCATCTAAATTCTCAACCGATTTCAGCACGCCTTGCGGCCATTGATGAGGTATATCAAAATTGCGCAGAGCGGTTTCAATTTCCATACCAGGCGCCATATGCTCGCCAAGCACTTCAACAATTTTACCAATCGCCGATAAATTGCGCCGAGGACGCTGTACAATTTCAACAACTACCACATTGCCTTGCTTCGCGCCCTGATCATCTTCTTGTGGAATGATAATTTCATGGTTAATACGGTTATCATCTGGAATGACCATGCCTACGCCGTGCTCGGTATAAAAGCGTCCGACCAAAGGCTCCTTTCGAGGCTCGACTACCCGATTGACTCTAAATTCTGTTCGCCCTCTGCGATCTTGTCCGGCAAGTGTACCTTCAACAACATCGTCATGTATTAAGGTATTCATTTGATGAATGGGTATGAAGTAGTCTTTTTCAGTTAAAGAGTGCTTCAAAAAGCCAAAACCATCTCTGTGACCAATCACTCTCCCTTTTACTAGCTCGGCTTGTTTTTGCACTTCATATTTTTTATTGCGGTTAAAAGCAATTTGTCCCTCTCGCTCCATTGCCCGGAGCCGACGCTGAATGCCGATTCGACTCTCTTCATCTTCAGCGTTAACGATATGGCAAATATCCAAAAAGGACAGGGGATGTCCTTTCTCTTTTAATATACTTAACAGATATTCTCGACTGGCGACGGGATTATCATATTTTTCTTGTTCACGCGCAAAATGCGGGTCTTTACTCATTCAATAATTTCAGTTTGTTTTGTTAATTCAGGCTCTAGTATAGCATTAGTTGTGGTGTCAATAATGGATTTATCAATCCCCTGTGATCTGGACTATCAATTAATCACTGGCACATCAATTCAGCCACTGACGCTTTGTTGAAAAATGCGAGCTCAAAAAAGCCATTTGATCACTTAAAATTTTGCGGTTCATAAGGAAAAAGCGCTCATATATATTCGGCACAAAGGGTACTGCCAGTAATTTCATATTTGCTTCTTCAGGTGTACGAGCGCCTTTTGCATGATTACAACGCTTACATGCTGTAGCAGAATTCATCCAGCCATTTTTGCCCCCTCTTGAGCGCGGAATGATATGGTCCCGAGTCAGTTGATGGGTTGAAAATACATCACCGCAATATAGGCAGGTGTTATTGTCTCTTCTAAACAAATAGCGGTTGCTTAACGAAATTTTTCCCATGTCTTGAGTGATTTTACCCTCACAGGCAATTATTGTGCTTAATTCGAGCTTACTTTGCTCACCAAGCCTATTCCAGCCGCCTCTCAGAATAAGTTTATCTTCACCCAATTCGAATAACACTTTCTCCTGCACGTAGCATTTCGCAGCTTCTTCTTTACTTATCCATGTCTGCGGCATCCCTGATTTATTCAGACGTAATATCAACATGAGCGCACCCTTTTATTGTTTTAATATCAATTGAAAAACATGTCTTATCTAAACTTGTTTTGAGCAAGATAAATAAGTTTAGCTGATTGATATTTAACCAATATGACAGTGTTTTAGTGATGCGATCAAGCTTTTTTGTGATTTAAGCCAGATTAAAAAGATGCTTGTTGGAATTCAGTGTACGCACACAGTTACAGACCCTATGAAAACGGGCTAATGATAGACACGCTCTAATCTAAAAGCGGACGTCGAGCGCTTCTTACGGCTCGAGGATGCATCAAATACTCGAGCTCGCGCATATAAACCGCTATCTTTTGGTGCATAGAATCGTCACTGGTAACAGCGTTATAGAGCCAATGATACAAATCTTCAAAATCATATGGACTTCCATAGCCGTCTATAAAGAGTTCAGCCAATTGAATTTGCGCGTTTAAATTTCCCAGCGCAGATGCTTCGCGCAAATATAAAACTGCGCGCTTTTTATCTTCCTGCACCAATATACCCTTAGCATGGTAGCGACCCAATTGCTCGAGGGCTGCGGCTAAACCTTGATTAGCGGCTTCTCGCATGTAAAAAATCCCTTGTACAGGGTCTTCATCAACACAAACGCCCCAGGCCAACATGTCTCCCCATAAAAACTGGTAAGCAGGCACTCGCATAATGTCAGCGCGGGCTTCAATGTCTTGAACCAACTGGCAACGATCTTCAACTACGCGATTTAAATGCGAATTTTGATTGATCATTTTTATTAATTCATCTTGAGAATAAAGCTGTACTGCCTCTAGTTGTTTGGAATAAGCAGGGCTAAGCAATATTAGGCTGCTAAACACCATTAGTATGCTCAATAAGCTACTTGCAACACGGAAACATTTATTCATCGAATTCTAACCTGGGTTACCATGACTAATAGGATGTATTCGATTTATCGGCCAGCCAGTGAAATAATTGAGCGAAAAGACAAAGAGGCTCTAATCGCATATGGAAGTTTTGCTGTAGTATATTACTGTAAACATCAATGACTAGGGTCTGTTGATTTTTGCTTTGTAGAATCGACTCACTCAAGTGGAGCTGGATTACTTGCGCTATAACTCAAATTTGGACATTCATGAAGTATAAAGATTTAAGAGATTTTATTGAGCAACTAGAGAATCAAGGCGAGCTCAAACGCGTATCAATGCCAATTGACACTGACCTTGAAATGACCGAAATCGCAGATCGAACTCTTAGAGCGGGCGGTCCTGCAATTTTATTTGAAAATCCGAAAGGCAGTAATATACCAGTGCTTGCGAACCTATTTGGAACACCACAGCGCGTTGCGATGGGAATGGGTCAGGAATCAGTAGAGGCCTTGCGTGAAGTTGGCAAGCTCTTGGCGTTTTTAAAAGAGCCCGAGCCCCCAAAAGGTCTTAAAGACTTGATGAGTAAGATACCCGTTTTCAAGCAGGTATTGAATATGCCAGCAAAAGAGGTAAGAAAAGCGCCATGCCAGGAAATTGTACTCACTGGTGAAGAGGTTGATTTGTCAATGTTACCCGTTCAGCGTTGCTGGCCAGGAGATGCCGCGCCGCTCATTACGTGGGGGCTCACGGTAACCCGAGGACCGCATAAGAAGCGTCAGAATCTGGGAATTTATCGACAGCAGGTGTTAGGAAAGAACAAGTTGATCATGCGCTGGTTATCCCATCGTGGGGGTGCTCTGGATTTTAAAGAGTGGTGTCAGACACATCCCAATGAGCCCTATCCGGTGTCAGTGGCGCTTGGTGCCGACCCAGCTACAATCCTTGGCGCAGTTACACCTGTACCTGATACCTTATCTGAGTACGCGTTTGCAGGCTTACTACGCGGGGATAAAACCGAAGTCGTAAAGTGCTTATCGAATGATTTGCAAGTGCCAGCAAGTGCTGAAATAGTGTTGGAAGGTTACATCGCACAAGATGAGGTAGCAGACGAGGGACCTTATGGCGACCACACAGGTTATTATAATGAAGTAGACAGCTTTCCCGTGTTTACCGTCACCCATATCACCCATCGAAAAAATCCGATTTATCACAGCACATATACTGGCCGCCCACCTGATGAGCCTGCAATACTTGGTGTTGCACTCAACGAGGTCTTTGTACCAATTTTACAGAAACAGTTTCCTGAAATCGTTGACTTTTATTTACCCCCTGAAGGCTGCTCATACCGCATGGCTATTGTGACAATGAAAAAACAATACCCGGGGCATGCTAAACGCGTGATGATGGGAGTATGGTCATTCTTACGTCAATTTATGTATACCAAATTCGTGATAGTATGTGACGATGACGTTAATGCAAGAGACTGGAACGATGTGATATGGGCAATAACAACACGCATGGATCCAGCTCGAGATACCACTATGATTGAAAATACCCCAATTGACTATTTAGACTTTGCTTCTCCAGTTTCTGGACTTGGTTCTAAGATGGGCTTAGACGCAACCAATAAATTGCTGGGCGAAACTGATAGGGAATGGGGTACACCCATTGTAATGGATGAGAGCGTAAAACAAAAAATAGATGATATTTGGGACGAATTGGGACTATTAAAAAAACAGTAAAACCCCCATATAAGGTCGTCACTTAACAATATACAACACACCTAGGAAAGGCATGACACTGACTAAAGCTGAATTGGTAAGTAAAGAATCACTTACCCCATATGTTTTTAAAGTAATTCTTAAACCCGAAAAAGAAATTGAATTTAAAGCCGGCCAATATTTGCAAGTAGTGATGGGTGAAAACGATAAGCGCCCCTTCTCAATCGCTAATATACCATCTCAAAATGAGCTATTGGAATTGCATATTGGTGCAACACCTGAAAACCCTTACGCATTTGAAGTCATGCAACGACTTGAAAATGAAAAGTGTTTGGAAGTGGAAGTAGCTCTTGGTAATGCGTATCGTCAAGATAACGAGCTTGAGGCTATTTTGATTGCGGGCGGAACGGGTTATTCTTACACAAAATCCATTCTTCTTGACATGTTATACCAAGAGCCTACCCGAAAAGTTACCCTCTTTTGGGGAGGGAAATCAATTCACGACTTATATGAGGCTGATGCATTACAAACTCTCGCTAATCAACATGCGAATTTCACTTTTGTACCGGTAGTTGAAAGCGAAAGCGATGATTACCAAGGAAGTATTGGCATTGTACATCGTATAGCTATGGAACACATAGACGATTTTACAAATAAGCAGGTGTATGTCGCAGGGCGTTTTGAAATGGCAAAAGTGGTAAAAGAAGACTTGCTCCCCTTGGGCCTTGCACCTGAAAATTTAATTGGAGATGCATTCGCTTTTGTTTAATAGCAGTAGTGAAGACGGCTTTGAAAGCCCTTACGGTTTTCCAAATGCCGCCCGCGCATTTGGCGAATACTCGCAAGACACTAATCTTTTTCACTGGATGCAACGTTTTAAGTGGGTGTGCAAAAACTGAATGCACAAAATCGGAGTTCGGCTTGGCAATGCTTGGTAGCAACACGATAGGTGCGTAACTTACGCACAAAAAACAAATGATGTATGAGGTTGTGAATGAAAAAAAGCGTAAGTAATTTGAGCAGTCGCTTAAATGGTACCAGTGGTATTCAAGGTGTTAGAAAAAGCCTTGTTTGCTTGATCTTATTTATCTTAAGTGTTGTTTTTCCAAGTCAGGCCTTGTCTGAGAATGTTCGTTTAGTTGGAAATAAAGTAGAGACCTTTATTAATGACAGAGGGCAAGCTTCCCGACTCACTGATCTTGTATCTGCTGCGCTTGGAGAAATGCCTCATACCATTACCGCCACAACACAAGCTTGGTCGGGCTCTGGATTACGCAACGGCCAATTTGATGGTTATATCGATCATTATTCGCTAAATCAGCCAAAACAAAACTATGTGTATTCAGAGCCATACGTACAAGTTCAGTTGCATGTTGCGTCCACTTATGCAGACGCAAAAGAGATTTCTCGCCTCGATCAGCTTTATCGCGAACGGGTTGGATTAGAGACTCGTTTTGCCAATACAGATTTAGTTCGTTCTGAGCGCTCCGTTAATTGGGCTCGTACGCAAGATTTTTTCGGGAACATCGAACAACTTGCCGAACAGCGCGTTGATTACATAATGGCTGACAAGATAATGCTTGAGGAAATGAATAAGCTCTTGATTTCAATCGACCAAGAGCCGCTGTATATTTCTGAACAAGCCATTTATATCGTTGATATAAGCTTAGGTATGCGCTCTGCATTTGCTGAAGCAAACTCAGTCATTAAGGCATTTAATGAAGGTATCAATAAGCTTAAAACTGATAACGAATTTAATGAAATCTATATACCAGATGCAAGCGCAGAGAGCACCTTGGACGATGCGCTTTACCAGGGAATATTAAAGCGCTGGTAGTCTGGTTCAGCGTTTTTTTTCAAATAAGAAATTTATTGCTGACAATGTCGGTCTAGTTACTGAAAGTATCAAAGGTCTACCGAATGTCATTTATAAATAAAGCACTTTTAGTATTCGCGATAGCTACGCTTATATTCTTTGGCAACCGCGCTTTTCAATCTTATCTCGGTAATCAGGCGCAATCTCAACTTGCGTTTGAAATTTACGATTTAAAAAACGGATTGGAGCGTGCCGCTGAAACACAAAAACCGATTATTGCAGATTATTCAGCTTTCTGGTGTCCAAGTTGCCGAAAACTCGACGAGCAAGTATTTGCAAATGACAAGGTCGCTGATTTAATCAAACAACATTTTATTTTCGTGAGTATCGACCACGATTCTCAAACCGGTCATAACTTCGCAAAGCAACATGAGTTGGTCGGGTTTCCAAGAGTGTTAATTTTGTCGCACGAGTCGCAAAAAATCACCGAATTACCGCTGAGCTTTGACCCAGATCAGTATTATCGCAACTTGCAACGCGTTTTACTGGCGCAGTCTGAATAAACAACCTAGCATAATATCACAGCATGATTACGCTATGCTGGTAAACCTCGAGAGACCTTTGCTCATGACCGTGCCCTCATGAATGTCATTGGTCTCTTTTTTTATCTGATCCAATTAAAAAAACGCTTGAAGCCCTGTTTGCGCTCTTCCTAAAATCAAGCCATGAATGTCGTAAGTTCCTTCATAGGTGTTGACCGTTTCCAGGTTAATCATATGTCGGATAATGTGGTATTCATCACTGATGCCGTTACCACCATGCATATCACGGGCTTTTCGAGCAATATCAAGCGCCTTGCCGCAATTATTGCGCTTTATCAGAGATATCATCGCAGGATCCATTCGCCCCTCATCAATCAGGCGCCCCACTCGTAAGGAACCTTGCAAGCCCAAACTAATTTCGGTTTGCATATCTGCGAGCTTGGTTTGAAACAACTGCGTCTGTGCAAGCGGACGATTGAATTGCTTCCTATCAAGACCATACTGCCTCGCCTGATGCCAGCAAAATTCTGCTGCTCCCATCACCCCCCAAGATATGCCGTACCTGGCCATATTTAAACAACTAAAAGGGCCTTTCAGTCCACTTACATTCGGCAACATTTGTGAATCGGGCACCTCAATGTCTTGCATGACAATCTCACCGGTAATTGATGCTTTTAGTGACTGCTTAGTTGTTATTTCAGGCGTAGCTAAACCTTTATAATTTCGCTCAAGAATAAAGCCTCGGATTTCACCGCTTTGTTCGCCCGCATTGGCCAGTTTTGCCCACACCACAAATACATCCGCAATCGGTGAATTAGTGATCCACATTTTAGTGCCATTTAAACGATAACCGGTCGCGGTTTTAGTCGCAGTACTTTTCATCGCAGCCGGATCTGAGCCGGCATCAGGCTCAGTTAGACCAAAACAACCTATTAATTCTCCACTCGCCAGTTTAGGTAAATACCTCGACTTTTGCTCTTCACTTCCAAATTGATGAATGGGATGCATAACCAAGGAGGATTGCACACTCATTGCGCTACGGTAGCCACTGTCAACACGTTCAATTTCTCGGGCAATTAAACCATAAGCAACATAGCTTACCCCCGAACAACCGTAATCATTTAATGTGGCTCCAAGCAGGCCAGCTTCACCCATTTTGCGCATAATTCCGACATCAAAATGCCCTTCTCTGTTCGCCTTAAGAATCCCCGGCATCAGCTCAGTTTGGGCAAAATCTCGCGCACTTTTCGCAATCAGTCTTTCGTCTTCATCTAATTGATCGTTTAATAGAAAAATATCCTGCCAATGACTTAACATAGAAATCCTGCATACTAGAAAATGAATGGAAGGCGATAATAAAGAATCACCTTGAAGTTGTCATGCAAGCGGCTTGATTTAGCTCAACAAGACACTACGTTGAGGTTAATAAACTTTACGATTGACTCACAGCATATAAATAAGCGCCATATTGAGCAGAAGTATCAGCCCTCAAAATCTTTGTGTCTAACTCCCGAGATAAAAAAGGCATAACTGAAGACGCTAAGCCCCCCTCTAAAAATAAAGGCAAGTCTTGACCATGAATCGATATGAGGCTTGAAAAGTAAGCCATCGCGGTATCGATGATTCGCCGTGCACTGGCACTTTTGTCATATTGTTCGAATGCAATAAAAGCCAGCTTGGCAAATTCTGTTGATGTAGCTTTACCGTAGGTTTGAATAATCGCACTTACATCAGCTTCCACCTGGTTGTGCAGATATTCAGTGATCACTTTATGCAGAAACTGATCTTGCTCAATACCGTCAACAGAGTGTAAGTACCAGGTAAGGAGCTCTTTTCCAATCCACGCGCCGCTGCCTGTATCACCTAATAGAAATCCATGGCCGCCATACGTGCTAAGGCTGTTACTTTTCAGTTTTGCCAGACAGCTGCCAGTCCCCACAACAAGCAAAATACAGTCTTTCCCAGCATTTGCGGCTAAGCAGGAGCCATGCACATCTGAAATCAAGAAAGCGCCCGCAAAAGGGTGATCCCACCTTGAAAACGCATCTTGTGCTTGTTGAATCGACGCCCCTGCGCAAGCTGCGCTGAGCAAACAGTCTGACAACTTGATATTTAAATTATTGGCAATGTCAATAGCCGCCGCAATAATAGACTGACTCGCGAGCGAAAAATCGTTAAATACATTGGCAGGACCCGCTACCGAACTTGCTAACGCTCGCCCCTCAAGGTCGAAAAGCGTTGCGGCACATTTACTGCCCCCACCGTCTACTCCAAGTATAAATTTATGCACTTATCTCAATCTTCCATTGACATTAAAGCGTAAACACGCATTAATAAATTATTCCAAGTTTTACATAAAAAGAAGAATAATGATAATACCAACGCGCAAAACATGGAAGCATGAGGGGTTTGTGTTTAGTAAACAAAATGCTTGCAACACTTTTTTTATCATTGCTATTTTTTTATTAAGTGGCTGTCATTACCAAAGCAAGCATTCCGCAGTGGGATTAGTTAATGCAGCCGAAATTTCTCAAGATACAGACTCAGAAACAAACACTCAAAATCTGGTGCTTGAGACGCTTCAACCACAGCAGGAGTTTTATAAAATGACGATGAATAGCGCGCCATTCCTGCCTAAAAATCAAAAATCGCGACAGATTGCTTGTGATATTCAATCGCAAGCAGAGGGTTATTTAAGTGCTCAAGAAGTCAATTACGCTCAGAAAGGCTGGGAGCAGCGAATTAGCCATGACCCCGTGTATTTTAGCCTTCCAAGGCAGGCAGGACGGATTTTACTGATTGATTTTGCTCAAAAACAGCATGTTAATAAAGAAGATGAGCAAGCGGTAGATTCCGAACTTGCGTATCGCTACTTAAGTAATGACAACACGCATCATGACTTGTATGAGCCATGGAGCTCATCGAAAATCTTTGCTTTTAGCGCTGCCATCGCATCACTTAGAGAGCAAAACCTTGGTGCTCAGGCTACGATTGGAGATACATATGTAGCCGATATGATAACCGGAATTAATAGCTATGAAGATTTTGGAACATCCTCAGGAGAATCCAATGCCTTGGCGACTTTTTTTGCCAATATCGCCGGTAGGGATTATTTAAGCTCCCTTTTTTATGATGAGTGGCTGAATTTGTCGCAAGAGGGCATATTTTTTAGAGGGGCATACGGACCTGTTGCCTTTGTGCCAAGTTCCTATGTTTGGAAAGACTTAAATTCTGAGAAATCGATTGAAATCCAGCCGTACTTAGACGCTGCTCAAGATCCAGGTTACCTTGCTTATCGTTGCGATAATTGTGGGCTGACTGGAAATAAACCCATGACGACATTGGCGCAGGCTGAATGGTTAAAACGATTAGCCGCTCATGACAGAGAGACTGCTACTCGCCATCCAAATTTAACCAGTGATGACATTTCGACACTGTTTTACGGTACAGGGCATTCTTACGATGACGACCGCTTTGCCGGTATGACCTTAGGTATTTCTACAATGCTCCAGCATGCTATTGTAAATGCGATTACTAAAAAAGATGTATCAGACCCAAAAAGAGTGCTTGATGAACTTACCAACGGTGAATGGCGAGTCTTTCAAAAAATTGGCTGGGGGCCGAGTGAGACCCGCTCAACGACCGAAAATGTAGTTCTCGCCCATGTTTGTTTGCCGCATTTTCAAGGAGGGCGTGAATTTACGGTGGCAGCTCAGGTTTCGGTGCCGGAAGCAAAAGAAGAAAACCTGCCTTTGGCAGGCAAAAAAATGCAGGCTTTGTTGCAAATGAGTTTGGCGGAATACTTTCATGAGCCCAAGCAATAATTAGATGAAAGGTAAGCGAAATCAGCAAGGATATATAGGGTGAAAGGTTAATGAGTTCTGCGCTTATAAGCGATATTCAATTGTTTAAATACAAAGTTCCGCTGCATACGCCTTTTAAAACGGCAGTGAGGGAAGTTAGCGATATCTGCGACATCATCGTGCAAATCACAAGTAGTGATGGTTTGTGCGCATACGGGTCTGCTCCCTCAACTCCGCTAATTACCGGCGATGATCATCAAAGTATTGAACGCGCGATTACCAATAAACTTAAAGGCATGCTTGTCAATCAAGCGCTTTCACAAATAGATTCGTTAATTGAAGAAATTGCCGACCTCGACACATCATATGCCCCCTCATCCACCACTGAAATATCGGTGGGGAGCAACACAAAGGCAGCAATAGACATTGCGCTTCACGACCTTAAGGCAAGACGCGACAAACTGCCGCTTTATCGTTTGTTGTCACCTCCTAGCCTGCTGAGTTTAAACAACTTATCTAGTGAGGCACCTATCTTGAAAACTGATTACACCATAAGTGTAAATTCAGTGGATACTATGTGCAAAGATATAGATAAAGCGCTAAAGCGCGGCTATACCTGCCTAAAAATAAAAATAGGAAATACGCCAAGCGAGGATCTCGCTCGCATACGGGCAATATACGCCCATATACAAGCCCGATATAAAAATGACAAAGAAGGAACACCCATTAACTTGCGCCTGGATGTGAATCAAGGATGGGACGCAAAAACAACCATCAATATTATGCAAATTCTGGAGTCAGAGGGAATAGCGTTTGAGCTAATTGAACAACCGGTAAAAGCGAATGACACGGAAGGTTTGAGGTTAATTAAAGCCAATATCAATACGCCTGTAATGGCAGATGAAAGCGCCTTTTCGCTAACACAAGTCGAAGCGCTGATCCAGCAGAATGTTGTGGATATTATTAACATTAAATTAATGAAAACAGGTGGTATTTATCAAGCAAGCGCGATTGCACAATATTGTCGGGAACATAACATTCCTTGCATGATGGGCTGCATGCTTGAAGGAAGCATTGGCGTTGCAGCCGCCGCTCACTTTGCCTATGCAAATCGGGATGTAGTAAGTCTTATTGATTTAGATGGACCTACTCTTGGGCAATTTGACCCAGTGATAGGCGCAACGGAATTTGATAATGCGAACATCACTCTCAATACCACTTACGGGCTAGGGATAACTAAAGAACACCTATTTGCGCCATGGACGAACAAATGAGCCGACAAACAAAAGCGATTATTGATTTACAGGCACTTAAGCGCAATTTAAACAGGCTCAAAGCGCTTGCGCCTGCAAGCAAAACCCTGGCGGTGGTTAAAGCAAACGCTTACGGAAATGGAGTACAAAAGGTAAGCGAAACCATTCAAAGTGACGTTGATATGTTCGCCGTTGCTATCTCAGAAGAAGCCGTTGCGCTGAGGCAAGGTGGCATTGAAAAGCCTATTCTTGTATTGCAGGGGCCACATCAAGCTTCAGAAATAAGTGACTATCGAGCCTTGCACTTTACCTGGATGATTCACAATACCACTCAGCTCGATTGGGTAGAAAAAGCATTTGAAAAAGATGCACGGGTTGCAAACCAGCTTTGGTTTAAATTTGATTCGGGCATGCATAGGCTTGGATTCGCTTTGAACGAGTTTTCAACACTTCGAGCAAAGCATCCGCATTTTTTTAACAAACATACCGTTGTTGCTACGCACCTCGCCTGTGCAGACGAGCCTGATAAGCCGAATACCAGTATTCAGTTAGCACGATTTTTCGATACTGTAGGCTCAAGCGGCCTGTCGCTTTCCATTGCGAATAGCGCTGCCCATATCGCAAATGTAAACGCTCGGCAAAGCTACAATCGAATTGGTATCGCGATGTATGGAAGTTCTCCGTTTGAAGACCCTAATCCGTCTGCTCAGCCTACGCTTGACCTGTCGCCCGTGATGCATCTTTATGCATCTATTATTGCGCTTCGCAAGATTCCAAAAGGCGATAGCGTTGGATATGGGGCAAGCTGGCAAGCCAAGCGAGATACTATTATCGCCACAGTCGCAATAGGCTATGCAGACGGTTATCCGCGCCATGCCCCGAGTGGCACTCCCGCCTTTTATAAAAATCAACGTATCGAATTAGTGGGTCGCGTGTCTATGGACATGGTCACCTTCGATGTCACAGATGTTCCCGATGCCGCGCTTTATGATGAGGTGGAGCTTTGGGGAGCCAATGTTGGCATCAATGAGGTGGCCGCCAAGGTAGGGACGATTGGTTATGAGCTTATGACGCGCGTCTCACCACGTGTACCCAGGCAATATCAATAGAGAGGCGACGTCACAAAATGCAATCTTGCAAAATGAGATTTTACAAAAAGAAAAATGAGGACATCTTTTGATAGACCAATTTTCAACTATTGACTGGCTTGTATTTGCCTCTTATGGCTTGATTCTGCTTATTTCTGGATACGCATTAAACCGCAATGCAAATACCACGCAAGATTATTTCCTGGGAGGAAATACGATGCCTATTTGGGTTGTAGGTATTTCGGTGCTTGCAACTAGCCAGTCAGCCGCCACATTCTTAGGTGGCCCTGATCAGGGATATCGAGGAGATTTAACGTACTTGGCCACGAATATTGCAGGCTTTATTGCCGCTTTCTTTGTCGCGACTTTTCTTATGCCGAGGTTTTATGCATTAAAGGTTTATACCGTCTATGAATTACTTCAGCAGCGCTTTGGCAAAAATGCGAAATATCAGGCCGGTATGGTGTATCTAAGCGGAAGACTTTTTGCCAGTGGCGCTCGCCTGTATATGGCTGCGATCGCCGTGGCGATGATTTTATTTGGCAATATTGATGCGCAAAATGTTATTTCATCTATTTTGATTATTGCCAGTGTGGGCTTTTTATACACTATGTATGGGGGAATTCGCAGCGTTATTTACTCCGACGCGATCCAGTGTTTAGTGTATATAAGCGCCGCATTACTAGTGCTTGGCTATTTATTTACCAGCATTCCGGTTGATACAGCGACCATTATTCACACTTTACAAAATCCAGCGCCTGGCGAGGCCTCAAAACTTACTCTGTTTGATTTTTCTTTGGATTTTTCGAGTGCCGGGGTATTTAGCTTTTGGTCAATCATAACAGGCTTTGTACTTCTCAACATCGCCGCTTTTGGTCTAGATCAGGACGTCACACAAAGAATGCTCACTTGCAAAGATTCAAAAAGTGCAACAAAAGCATTGGTTTCCTCTATTTTTATGGGGATCCCTATTGTGCTTATATTTGTGTGTATTGGTTTACTCTTATACATTTATTATCAGCGGCCCGATATAATGGCCCAAGCGCCTGGCAATGAAGTTGTTCCAGAATTTAGCGGTCAAACAGTGACTATTTTTATGTATTACGTACTGACTGACTTGCCTAACGGAATAAAGGCCATTGTTACCATAGGCATCATAGCAGCGGCACTTTCAACACTTAATTCAGGCCTTAACTCAATGTCGTCTGTTGCCATTCAGGATATTTATCGCGGACTGATCATGCGCGGAAAATCGCTTAGCGAGGCCGAGCTTGTTCGAGCAGGTCGCATCAGTATGGGAGTGGTTGCGCTAGCTTTATCAGGTATGGCAGCGCTTTGTTATTACTGGCAACAATATACCGACACTCCTCTTCTTGCATTTGCTTTAAGCGTGATGGTTTTCTCGTACAGTGGCTTATTAGGCGTGTACTTTACCGCGCTCTTTAGCCACAGAGGCTCACCATGTTCGATTGTGCTAGCTTTACTTTTCGGGTTTATCACGCCCGTATTAATGCAGCCTTACGTGCAAACGCTATACTTACCTGAGCATTGGCAATTTGATTTAGGCTTTACATGGCAGTTAATGATTGGTACGGGTATAGCTTTACTCGTTTGTTTATGCGGACGCAATAATAACCAAGACTTGAGTGATACAACTCAAAACAACCAAGCGACAGGGAGTGAAAGATGAGCAATTCATCATCAGATCTAATTCAACAGCTTGATACACTGGTTTCAGAAGGACGAAACCCTGATACGATGAATCTCGATCAACTCAGCACACTCGAGTTGTTAAAGGTGATCAATAATGAAGATCAAAAAGTTGCACACGCAGTTAGAGATGCCATTCCCGCTATCGCGAAAGCGACTGACAAGATTGTTGATTCGATTAAAGCTGGTGGACGTCTTATCTATTTAGGCGCTGGCACAAGCGGCCGTTTGGGCGTGTTAGATGCGGTAGAATGCAGACCAACGTTTAGTGTGCCAGACGATTTAGTCGTAGGCTTAATCGCTGGTGGTGAGCGAGCTTTGATCCACGCGGTGGAAGGAGCAGAGGACGATAAATCTCTTGCTGTAGAAGACTTAAAAGCAGAAAAGCTAAGTGCAAAGGACATCGTGGTTGCGATTGCTGCCTCAGGCAGAACGCCTTATGCAATAGGCGCACTTGAATATGCCAAGCAACTGGGTTGCAAGACAGTTTGCCTGGTGTGTAATCCAAGCGCACCAATGTTGGATATCGCTGAAACGGGTATCTGCGTTACCGTTGGGCCCGAGTGCTTAACAGGCTCAACTCGCATGAAGTCAGGCACCGCTCAGAAAATTGTGCTTAATATGCTAAGTACCGCAAGTATGGTGAAACTTGGCAAGGTATATGAAAATCTTATGGTAGATGTCAATGCCACCAATCAAAAGCTGGTGGCAAGGGCAATTCGAATCGTCATGCAGGCAACGCAGTGCAGTAAAGAGGAAGCAGAAACGGCACTAAAGGCTGCCAACAATAGAGCGAAAGTCGCCATCCTTATGTTGCTCACGAACACATCACTAGAGAACGCAGAGGCGATGCTTCGTAAACACAACGGATTTCTCCGCAATGCCTTGTAAGCAAGCATTGAGATATCAAACCTTCGCCCCCTTGATAAGCATCCTGATCTTAAGTGTGGTGATGTGCGCCAAGGTTTATGCAAAAGCTTCAGATACCGAAACAGTTATAATGGGCGCTGAAAGACTGCACGTTTACTTACCCCTTTTGCATAAGCAACGCGTTGGTCTGGTGGTAAATCAAACATCAGTTACGCGTCACGGTCATTTGCTTGATTTATTACTGGCAAATGATGTCGATGTAAAAGTGCTATTTGCGCCTGAGCATGGGGTGCGAGGGGAAGCGGGTGCAGGTGAGCACATTCAAAGCGGCGTTGACTCTAAAACTGGCGTAGTCATTCAATCTATCTATGGTGCGAATAAAACACCACCCGATTCAGTCATGGAGAAGCTTGATGTCATTATTTTTGATATTCAGGACGTGGGGACTCGATTTTATACCTATATAAGTTCAATGCATTATATGATGCAAGCTTCAGCCAAGCATAATGTTCACTTTATTGTACTTGATCGTCCTAACCCAAATGGCGCGTTTGTTGACGGTCCGGTGCTGGATTTACAATTTCAATCGTTTGTGGGTATGCACCCGATACCCGTATTGCATGGTTTAACCGTAGGTGAACTGGCGCGAATAATTAAAGGTGAAAAATGGATTGAAGACGCTGAAAAGCTGAAACTTGATGTCATCACCATGCAAGGCTACCGTAAGGACTTACTCTATAGTTTACCGATTGCCCCTTCTCCCAACTTACCAAACGATCAGGCAATTCAGTTGTATCCTTCCCTTTGCTTTTTTGAAGGCACTGCCGTGAGTGTGGGCCGGGGAACCGACGCGCCATTCCAACAAATAGGCCACCATAAGGTCAGCTTAGGTCCACATACGTTTACGCCTGTCTCACGCCCACAGACTGCGCCCAAGCCTAAATTAGAAGGCGAGCAGGTCTTTGGTCTTGATTTACAAACGGACAAGACACAAGGTTTATCTTTGGAATTTATTATCAACGCATACAAAGAATTTGCGCAAGAAGACGAAACATTTTTCACGGCACCTGATTTTTTCGACAAACTGGCAGGGACAGATGCATTGCGACTGGCGATTGAAAATGCGAAATCCGAGGCAGAGATTCGTCTCACTTGGCAACGCGAACTCAACGAGTATAAAGCAATGCGCAGCGCATATTTACTTTATCCACTGCACAAGTATTAATATTCAAGCGTTTATTTGCGTGGCTTTAGAGGTTTCTAAACTGGGCCACCACGGAGCGAGATTTCTCTAATAGCGCGCGTTTGTCGTTAGATGCCTGCATTAAGGCGATAAATAACATATCAATAACGAGTTCTTGTGCAGTTCGGGCTAAAATTGACGAAATCCGAGTGGCGGCCTCTTCGGCCACAGAATACAAACGCAAATCCGCAAAACTTGATACCGGAGTATCGCCAAATTTAGTGACTGAAATGACTTTGGCCTTATTTGCCCTCGCCTCATTTACTACATTAACTACTTCTCGCGTCGCCCCAGACTCACTTATTGCAAACACTAAATCATTTTTTGTCATAGTAGAAGCAAGCGCAAGTTGAGCGTGGCCATCTACCTCTGAGAGCGCCAAAATACCGAGCTTTTGAAGCTTAAAGGCAAAATCTTTTCCTACCAAGGCTGAGCCGCCTATTCCCGTAATTAAAACACGCCGTGCATCGCTTAACATCGCAACGGCTTTGGCAAGTGATTGTGCATCATTAAGCTCTTTGGTTTGATTTAATACTGCAATTTTACTTTGTAAAAGCTTATTTGCCATCGTGGCGTAATCGTCATCAACGGCTATGCTACCGTGAAGCGTTTGATGGTCGGTGTCTGCATTTTTTAAATCATCAAGCACTGCCATCTTGAGTGCCGGGTAGCCCTTGTATTTTAGCTTTTGCGCAAATTTGACGACCGAACTTTGACTCACTCCAACGGTTGATGCCAGCTTTTGAGAAGATAGATCACGAAGTGCATTAGGCGACCTTAATATAAACTGTGCCAATTTTTCTTCGCTATTTGATAGCGTCGGAAGTAATGCTTTGAGTTTTGAAAATGCGGCCATGTGTCCCTTCGTACTATTCGTGACAATTCACAGAACACCAATTATGAGAATATTGTTAACTATATTGGAATACTTTATTCGTAAACAAACAAAAATCATAGAATAATTTGCAAATTCACCTGCTTATTCGCTATCGTTAGCGCACATTTTTCCATTTATCTGTAATTTATGGCCTCTGTGATCCGTCCTTTGCTTAGTCAACTCAACCGCTCTCATATTAGACATTTTGATATTCAGCCCTTAATTGAAACGCTCTCTCATGAACAGGCTATTCACGTTTATCACGAAGGAAACTCATTTGAAGGAAGAAGCATTAAGCGGATCCGTTTTGGACATGGCCCTATCACAATATTAGCCTGGACCCAGATGCACGGCAATGAGGCAACTGCTACGGCTTCTGTGTTTGATCTCTTGGATATACTTCTTGCTAATGAGCAAGGAACCGAAGGTTTTGGGTCACTTTTTACCATCGATATTGTCCCGATGCTTAATCCTGATGGAGCCGAACGCTGCATCCGGCACAATGCACAAGCCATTGACATCAATCGCGATGCCATGGCGCAGCAAACTTTGGAAGGGCGAATTCTTTTGCGATTGGTAGATGAATTATCGCCAAAAGTGGCATTTAACTTACATGATCAGTCACCCTACTATCAGTGTGGAACAAACGGAAACCCATCAACCATCGCATTTTTGGCACCAGCGTTTGATGTCGATAAATCTATTGATGAAAGCCGTGCGCTTGCCATGACCTTGATCTCAAAAATGAGACAGGCAATTGCACCGCATATCCCTGAATGTATCGCACGCTATGATGACACCTTTTCGCCTCGCTCGTTTGGTGATCGTATTGCAGGTAAAGGAGCTGCGACCATCCTGATTGAATCGGGTGCGGCACGAAATGATCCAAACCGTCAGATTGCGCGAAAAATGAACGTGGTAGGCATGCTCAGCGCGCTTGAGTTTCTGGCCGCGAAAGAAAATGGCGAAGTTTCTGAAAAAGAGTGTGATCAATTAAAAGACAGCTACTGGGAAATTCCTGAAAATACCAGCGAAACTCTCTCCTCTTTAGTCATTCGGGATTTGCATTTTGTAGGACAGCACAGCTACAAGGCTAGCGTTAGCATCAAACAAACTGCGCGCTATTCTAATGCATTTTTTATAGACGCGGTTGGCGATTTGGGCGTGCAGGCTGGGCTTGAAGAATTTGATGCGAGCGAGCTTAGTTTTGAGCCGGGTAAAGTTCATACTTTACAAGCCCCTACAATTTTAACGAACGACAGCTATCATGAGTGGCTGAAACAGGGAGTGATTCAGTTTCAGGGAGAAATTCATAACATGGATAATCAATCTGATTATCCGGTTTTGCTAAATCAACCAATCCCGGCAGACCCTAGAGCTTTAATATTACAACAGCCCGCATACTTCTTAATGAAAAAGGGCAGCCAAATTAAGGCAGCAGTCATTAACGGCAGGCTTATTCGATTAGAAGATTAACAGGCGCCTTTCCGATGGGCTCATGATTATCAAGAAGGACCTCAACAAAAGTTTCAAAACTAGGTGCAAAGAGCAGCATGTTGTCTTTGTCTTCGCTATTTTTTACACGCGGATACACTTGATAATCGTAAGATGCGTAAATAGCGTCAAAGTCGTTAAATTGGCGCTGAGTTACGTAAGGGCTTCGCTGTAAAAAAAGGATGGTGAACTTCTCATTGCCTTGTGCAGTTTGAATCAAACTATCAAGCTTACTCTCCTGCTCTTTGAGATTTTTACGTTGTTGAGGGCTCATCCCCTCAAATTCGCGACTTTCGTAAAAGGATAATGCCGGACTGATGTCGCCAATTATAATTATATTTTCATTCGGTTTTGTATCAATGGTTTCACTTAAAAGACTATTGCATCGAAATTGAGTAAACCCTTTTAAATCAAAGCTGGCAGCCAGAGCTTGGCAACGCCTTTTATCAGACATGACCGCATAAATGCTCCGATCCTTTTTAAGCGGGAATAATGGGTGATTCGGTGCTTTTATTTGCGTAAAGCTTGCCTTTGAAATATCGTCTGCCAGATTGTCCGCAACCGTCAGCATGCCACGACTTTGAAACCAGTCAGATAAGGCTTGCTCCTTTTTCTTTAAACTTAAGGTCGCTTGTTCAGCAAGTTTTCGTTGCGTCTTATGCGCGATTATTCGTTTATAGGACTCAACAAGGTGTTTTTGCAAAGACCGATCTTTCTCAATTTGCAGGCTTAAGTCATCAAGCATTTTCGAAAATGAATTTGCCTCCTCTTTTGTAGAAATTTTAAACGGCATAAGCGCAATATCAGCCCCTGCTTCAAAGGCTTTCATCACCGCCTCTCGTTCAGTGTAAAACTGACTGATAGCGGCCATATCCAGTGCATCGGTTACGATAATGCCATCAAAACCCATTTGTTCTCTGAGCAGTTCTGTCAATATCTTTTTAGAGAAGGTTGCAGGTGTGATGGTTTTATTGCCATCTTTGCTTCGAAATACTGAGTCATCTAGTTCAGGGTATTGAATGTGAGCCGTCATGATCATATCAAGCTCTGCGTGATTGATAGCCTGAGCGAATGGATATAAGTCGACTGACTTGATTGTGTCCAAAGTGTGGTCAACCCGAGGAAGACCAAGGTGGCTATCGGTATAGGTATCGCCGTGTCCCGGAAAATGTTTTGCAACCGCTGCAATATCGTATTTCTGTAGCTGCTGAATATAGCTAATTCCTAAGTCGGCCACCTTTTGCGGGAACTGAGAGTAAGCACGTACATTTATAATTGGATTTTCAGGATTACTATTTACATCCAGCACCGGTGCAAAATTGAGGTTAAAGCCGAGGGCTTTTAACGCCTGTGCCGTATAGCTTGCTGTTTGCTGAGTCAATGAAATCGCATTTTTCTCGTCGACCGCAGCTAAAGCCATATTGCCTAAAAAGCTTTGAAAATGCTCGCGAGGTAAACGCATAACACGCCCTCCTTCCTGATCTAATCCAATATAAAGAGGAATTTGGTGTCCTTTGGCATTGGCAACTTGTAGGTCGTGGATTAGGGACAGTGTTTGATTTGGATTGACCAGATTTTCTGAGAAGAGGATTACGCCACCCAGCTTATTCTCGCTTAAAAATGCCTCTATAGCAGACGGTAGCTGTGTCATTGGTTTAAGGCATACTCCGCTTTTTTGTTGAGACGGCGCGTGTAAAGCTGTCGAATCAGGCTCACAAAAATAGCGTAAATCGATAATCATCTTTTGTGCGATCATGTCGCGAATATCAACGTTTACAATGTCGATTTCAGAAGCTGAGAGCGCCTTGCATGGCAATATATGAAGCAACAAAGTACTTATCAAAATGAATCGTAAAAATCGAAATTGCATGCCTATGCCGCCCCTTTGTACATAGTTTAAATGTAAATTTTATTAACATTTACCTTAATTTTTAGCGAAAAAACAAGAAATCATCGTTTATTTATCAATCACTTTTTAATCTAAATAGCTGAAAAACATTTATAAATAATTTATTAACATATCTTGTCACATTTTTGGAATAATTTATTATTTACATTATTTTTGGTTGTGCTAACTTGAACAATACAAGGGCTCACAAACGATTGCCATAAAAATAATAAGCGCTTTCTGGCCCTTGTGTACTACGGTTTTTCACTTTGAGAAAAGTAGATTGAGCATAGCTTTATTCGCCTATGCGATAGAGACTCACTCACCTGCAACATGCATCAACTAGGGAGAATGCACAGTGAAGTTAAATAAAATTGCACTCGTGCTAGCGATGTCGGGATTGAGCGCAAAT
The DNA here is from genome assembly GCF_004798935.1 of Ningiella ruwaisensis. Taxonomy (GTDB): domain Bacteria; phylum Pseudomonadota; class Gammaproteobacteria; order Enterobacterales; family Alteromonadaceae; genus Glaciecola; species Glaciecola ruwaisensis. The sequence goes on from NZ_RAHT01000010.1 coordinate 33,748, forward strand.
GCGCTGGCCCAGCAAGCTGCCACACAAGAAGAAACAACAAACAATACGGTAGAGCGCATTGAAGTTACCGGCTCAAGCATCAAACGCACCAGCATAGAAAGCGATTTACCTGTAACGGTTATATCACGAGCTGAAATTGATGCTGCTGGTATTACCTCTGCTGAACAACTATTTTTACAACTTAACATCGCCTCCAACTCCAATGACAACCTTGCGAGTAATGCAGGTATCGTAGGGGGTGAAGAGCGCGGAAACAACGGTGCATCAAGCGCTAACTTGCGTCAGCAAGGCGCCGGCTCTACCTTGGTTCTGTTAAACGGACGGCGAATAGCGACACACGGTCTTAAAGGCCGTTCGGTTGATTTAAACTCAATTCCTTTTGCGGCGATCGAAAGAGTTGAAGTCCTGCGCGATGGCGCGTCTGCCGTTTACGGAACAGACGCGATAGGCGGTGTAATTAACTTCATTTTGAAGAAAAATTACAACGGTCTTCAAGCTCAGGCCTTCGCCGATCATACTGAAGCGGGTGGCGGCAATATATACCGCATCAATTTACTGGGTGGAACGGGTGATTTAAACAAAGACGGATTTAACATCATGGGTTCTTTGTCGTATAAGTCAGCTGAAATTCTTCGTGGTAATGATAGAGACTTTACAAATACCTTTCAGCCTGAGCGAGGCTTATCGCCTGATACGCGTGGTGCGCCCTATGCCTCAGTAAACAACAGGCCAAGTGGTGACGATCCAACAAGCAGTAACTTCAACCTCATTGGTACCGGACTTACAAATCCAAATACGGGCCTAACAAATGATGTACTTAACGTACTTGCATTACCGGGGCAGCCAGGTTGTGATGCCATCGAAAATATGGGACCAGACGCGGCTGATTTATGGAACCGCTCTCGTAACCTGGGTGTAAGCTGTGCCTGGGATTATCCTCGCGCATCGGTGTTACAACAGCCCGTTGAAAATATTGACTTTGTTGGTCGTGGGACGATGCAGGTAGGCGAGAATTCAGAAGCGTTCATTGAACTGCTTGGTTCTGAAGTCACGTCGAAAAAAGTATTTGAGCCCAATCAGATAACACCATGGGCAATCGGTTCTGATGGCTGGTATCCGAGCACGGGAGCATCCTACGATTATGTTGTTAATGCACTATCTGATTTCTATGGTGCTGATCAACTTAATATCGGCGCACCTATCGCCTATCGTTGGCGCTGCATGGAGTGCGGACCTCGTGAGATTGAAACTGTTACAACTGCCTACAAAGTACAGCTTGGCATTGAAGGTGCCTGGGGTGACTGGGATTATAAAGCTGGCTTGTCACAGTCATCAAATGAGGCAGAATCAGAGCTGGGCGGCGGCTATCACTATACGGAGCAGTTGGCGCAAGCGATCGGTTCAGGCGTAGTGAATCCATTTGTACTACCCGGTAATTCGCAAACTCCTGAAGCACTTGCCGCATTAGATGCCGCATCTGCGCGAGGCGTGACCTTATTTGGTGGCAAAACCACTATGATCCAGCTGGATGCCTCCATTTCCGGTGATACAGGGTTTGAACTCGGATTGGGCGGAGACACAATTTATGTGGCTGCTGGCGTAGATTTGCGCCGTGAAGAGTACGAGTTTAATGGCGACAGAGAAGCTGCTGACCAGGTGCCTGACATCTACGGAGCGCCATTTGATGAAGCAAACTCATTAGATGATGTAAGCCGTGATATTAAAGCGGTGTTTGTAGAAGCATTGGTTCCGGTTGTAGAACAGCTCGAATTAAACATTGCTGTTCGCCATGATGACTATGATGGTTTTGGCGGTACGACTAACCCTAAGTATGGCTTTAAATTTACGCCGATGGAAGAGTTATTGTTCCGAGGCGCATATAGCACTGGCTTTAGAGTACCCAGCTTTAATCAGCTGTTTAATGGCATTACGGAAGAGCCCTACACGGGAACCGATCTGGCAAACCCTTTCTTGTGTCCGGACGGAATACCTGACGCGACCAATCCTCAGTGTCAGCCAATCACACCAACAATTCTATTTGGTGGTAAACCCGACTTGGGGCCTGAAGAATCCACCCAATCAAGTTTAGGGGTAGTGTTTGCTCTGGATAATTTTGTATTTAACGTGGATTGGTGGGAAATAGAGATTGAAGGCACCATTCAAACACCTGATTTTAGAGAACTGATTGAAAATCCGGAGCTTTATAGAGACAACTATATATTCGCATCTGATGGCAGTATTCAATCCATTGACAGGCGCTTTATTAATGCGGGTGGTCGAAAGACCAGCGGTATCGAAGTGGGTATGAATACAACCTTTGAGGCTGGCCCGGGTACAATGGGTCTGAACTTCAACGGCAGTTATCTGATTGAAGATATCAAACAAGAACGTGATGACGCTGAATTTGGTCCTAATTTAGTTGGAACACATTCACGCGGTAACATTCCACTTCGCTGGAAGCATACCTTTGCAGTCAATTACGCATACGATGATTTTATTCATACTTTAACGCAAATATATCGCCATAGTTATGACGATGAAACGCCTCCAGGCGTTGCCTCAGGTGAAGCAAATCCGCCCCTTTATGACGGTGAGGTTGGCTCGTATTTAATTTATAACTACAGCCTGACTTACGAGGGTATTGAAAATACGCAGTTAATATTTGGCGTTAAAAATCTCTTTGACCGAGATCCGCCCTTTACTGCGCATCAAAATGACTTCTCACCTGGCGCAGCTTTTGACCCACGCGTTGCTGACCCAAGAGGCCGGTCGTATACTTTGCAAGTCACTTATGACTTTTAAGTAAGCAACAAGACGAAAGCCTGCTAAATTCAGGTTAATGTATAAAGCGATGGCACGTGTCATCGCTTTTTATTTGTTGATTGTGCTCAGCTGAATCTCTCTAAATGATTTGCCCTTGCTTTTGTTCACAATTATTCGAAACAGACACGCGAATCACGTATGATAAAGCAATAACAACAATTACAAGAAAACATGCAAGATAATAAAAATATGCGTATCGTCATTGTAGGAGGGGGCTCAGCCGGATGGATGACTGCCGCTGCGCTTTCGCATATTTTACCCAATGCCAATCATCATCTCACCTTGGTTGAGTCATCTGCGATAGGTACAGTTTCCGTAGGTGAAGCGACCATCCCGGGAATTCGAGAATTTAATCAGATGTTGGGCATTGATGAAGCGGAATTTTTGGGATTTACCAAGGGGACATTTAAACTTGGTATCGCGTTTCACGACTGGTATCAAAAAGGACAGCGTTACATGCATCCTTTTGGACCTTATGGCGTAAACATGCAGGGCGTGCCGTTCCATCATTACTGGCTCAAAGACAAAATCAAAGGCCATGAAACACCCATTCAAGACTTTTGCCTGGAATACACCGCAGCGCTAAACAATAAATTCTGTCACCCTCAAAGGCAGTCACGCTCTGCTTTGGCCAACTTAAAATACGCCTATCATTTTGACGCCTTACTCTATGCAGAGTTTTTAAAAAAGTTTGCAACTGGGCATGGCGTCAACCACATTGAAGCGGATGTAAAACTCGTTCACCAGCATAATAATGGTAGCATTTCATCAGTAAGCTTGAGCAATGGGCAACAGATAAATGGGGATTTATTTATCGATTGCTCTGGTTTTAAAGGGCTTTTGATTGCAAAAACCTTGGGTGTTGAATTTGATGATTGGCGCGAATATTTACCTTGCGACAGCGCTATCGCTCAGCCAAGTGAATCACTTTTGCACTTGGCACCCTATACTATTTCTCGCGCCCATGAACACGGGTGGCAATGGCAAATTCCGCTCCAGCATCGTATGGGAAATGGCTTTGTCTATTCTTCTGATTTTTTACCCAAAGACATTGCAGTTGCAAAGCTTGCCAAGCGCTTACCGAGTAAAGCCTTGGAGCAAGCAAGACAACTGAAATGGACAAATGGAAAGCGCAAAATGGCCTGGAAGGCAAATTGCGTTGCAATCGGTCTTGCTGCTGGCTTTATCGAGCCGCTTGAATCAACCGGATTGCAACTTATTCAATCTGCCATTATGAGGCTGCTAGCGCTCTTTCCTGATAAATCGATTGTCGACATTGGCGAGGGTGAAAATGCGGATATTCGCACCTTCAATCGGTACACCAATGAAGAATTTTTAGCGATCAGAGATTTTGTTATCCTGCATTATAAAGCTAATCAGCGCGACGATAGTGAATTTTGGCAATATTGCCAGCACATGGCGATCCCGGATAGCTTAAAGGCAAAAATGGAGCTATACGAACAGAGCGGCCACGTTTTTCGTGATAATAATGAGCTGTTTAATGAAATAAGCTGGTTTTCGGTGATGAATGGTCAAGGCTTAAGGCCCAAACGCTATCATCCACTTGTTGAAAACATGCCAGAAGAGCAGCGAGTAAAAAATTTGAAAAGCATTGCCGGAGCGATGCAAGAAGCCATGTTGCAGATGCCCGATCATGGCGACTATTTGAAGCAATTTTGTAAGAGTCCATCATAAATGCGCGCAATTATCACTAAACCCTTATTTTTAATATTTAGCATGCTTTTTATCGCAAGTTGTGTAAGCTCGTCTTACTACCAACTTCCGTCTGCCAATTATAGTTATCGAGTCAGATCCCTTGTGATGCATTTTACGGCGATCAACTATCAAGAATCGGTAGATGCATTAGTCAAAGAAGGCTATGTCAGTTCTCATTACCTTGTTCCTGAAAGCGATGATCCAAGCTATCCTTATGATGAGTTGAAAATTTTGCAGTTAGTTGATGAAAACGAACGTGCGTGGCACGCAGGCGTTAGCTACTGGCAAGGAAGAACTGGACTGAACGACAGCTCAATTGGCATTGAAATTGTCAATGTGCCAACGTGTTTTGAGGATGAGCAGGCAATAAAAGAAGCTGGCCTTGCACATCGCGCTGAATACGGGCCACATCGACTTTGCATCTTCCCTGATTACGACCCCAAGCAGATTGAACTTGTTATTCAGTTAGCTAAAGATATTTTGGCTCGTAATCCAGACATTGAGCCCACCGCCGTAGTAGCTCATTCAGATATCGCCCCGTCACGTAAAAACGACCCCGGCCCGAGATTCCCGTGGTATCAGCTTTATGAGGCTGGTGTAGGCGCTTGGTACGACGAACAGACCATGGCAAAATATTGGCAACTTTTTTCAAAAAATCCTCCCAATATAGGATTAGTACAAAAAGCGCTTAGAGAATACGGATATGGCGTCATTGAGACAGGCGTGATGGACCAGGCAACGGTCGACACGCTGAGCGCTTTTCAAATGCATTTTCTGCCCTGGCAAGTCAACGGCAGAGCGGATGCAAGCACCGCAGGTGCATTGTTTGCTTTAATTGAAAAATACTTTCCTGAGCGTCTTGACGCATTAATCACACGTTTCGAACTAGAGTCAAATGACTTTGAGTCAGACAAGCACACGCGCTCTGATCAGACTGGTCAAGTTGATGTTCAATTTCCACGTCAAATATCAAGCAAACGTGCACTGGTCAATAACCGTTTAGGCTTTAAGGCTTACCAAGGTCGCGGCGCGTTTTCACTGATACTGCCCGAAGAGAATGCTGCCGAATCTGCCGATATATTCGTGAATGAACAAAAATTAGGAATTACACTGCCATTTGCGGAAGGTGCTAGCTACGAATATTCCTTAGCGAAACGCACAAAAGACGGCATCAACAGCTTCAAGATTGACAATATAAAGCCCGATGGCGCATCTTTACAGATTCAAATTCCCTATCCCGTTCTTCAGGACGAAGAAAAGAAAAACAAATTTGATTTCTCTGCGGTTGATGCCTTGATTAATCAAGACGTTAATAATGGGTTTCCGGGTGCTGTTTTACTTATTTTGCACAAAGGGAAAATCGTTAAGCACACGGCATATGGTAATGCACAACTCTATTCGCATGAGGGCGTACGTCTAAATCAGCCGCTTGAGATGAGCAAGAACACCATTTTTGATCTTGCATCAAATACAAAAGTGTTTGCCACCACATTGGCCATTATGAAACTGGTCGACGACGGGTTAATTGATTTAAATGCATCTGTCACACACTATCTGCCTGAATACGCTGGCGATGGTCGAGAGGGCCGAAGCGTCTCCGATTTGCTTGCCCATGCCAGTGGCTACGACAGTGAAGTTGCCTTTTACAAAGCCAGTGAAGAACAGGCGCACTTATTTTCTCAAAACGCATCGTTAACTCAAGAGCATTTATTAAAACGAGTGCCATTTGCAGCAGGAAAAGGCAGTTTACAAACCTATTCAGACACTAATTTTATGATTTTAGGCGCATTGATAGAGCGTGTGGTCGGTATGCCTTTAGATGAATATGTTGAAACGCACATCTATCAGCCTTTGGGACTTTCCACCTTAAAGTTCAATCCGCTTCTTAAAGGTCACGCTCGTAATGAATTTGCTGCAACAGAAATTAAAGGAAATACCAGAGGAGGAGCGATACACTTTGATAAAGTGCGCGAGTATACGCTAGCCGGTGAAGTGCATGATGAAAAAGCCTTTTATTCGATGAATGGCGTCGCCGGTCACGCTGGATTATTTGGTAGCGCTTATGACTTGGGTATTCTGAGTCAAGCGCTGTTAAACGGTGGCGGATACGGCAAAACACGTTTGTTTTCCCAAGCCACAATGGCACGTTTTGTTACGCCGCGATATGCAGAAGATAGTTTTGGCTTAGGGTGGCGTTTGGCTCTGGACCCTAAAATGGCTTGGCATTTTGGCCCATACGCCAGCCCAAATGCTTTTGGTCACACTGGGTGGACAGGAACTGCCACTGTCATTGACCCAGATCTTGATTTGGCGATTGTATTACTGACCAATAAAAAACACACAGAAGTCCTGACACAATTCAGCGATGAAGAACAAAGCAGTCTTAGCTTTACAGGAGATGAATTTGAGACGGGTCGATATGGAAGCGTGATCAGTCTGATATATGAAGCGATTTTTAAAGGAGCGCCCTAGTGGATTGGCTATCAATACTCCCTCCTCTTATTGCGATTGTTGTCGTTTTATGGAAAAAAGAAGTTATTCTGGCTTTACTCGTATCGATTTTAAGTGCCGAGCTCTTACTCACTTTCAACAATACCGATAGCGGCTTTTTAACACCCATTAATACGGTCGAAAGAATTGTAAGTACCGTAGGCGATGCCGGGAACGCGAGGATACTTATATTTTCACTTTTAGTTGGCGCGCTTTTAGCTTTTATAAGAGATTCAGGCGGGGTGGCTGCAACAGTTAATAAACTTATTGCATCTGGCGTGGCTAGAACGAAACGTCGCGTCGGCGCGATAACGATGTTCACAGGTATTGCTGTTTTTATTGAGTCAAACTTAAGTGTGTTAACCTCCGGTATTCTTGCCAGAGGCTTATTTGATAAATTCAAGATGAGCCGCGCACGTTTAGCCTATGTCATTGATTCTACCTCTGCGCCTGTTTGTATTTTGATATTGCTTAATGGCTGGGGCGCATACATATTAGCGCTTTTGGCAGCGTATGATCTGCAGCAGAATCCTCTACAAATTCTCTGGTCTACATTGCCCTATAACATATATGCATGGCTTACGCTGGTTGTAGTGGCCTACACCATCGGCTTTGATAAAGTTCACGGCCCTATGAAGCAAGCAGAAATCACGCTAGAAAGCACCGACAGCAAGCTCGCGGTGACTCAAGCCAGTAAATCTCGCTTTATGCTCGTTCCAATGATTGTAATGGTCACCGGCATGCTCGGTTTTATGCTTTGGACCGGTAATGGCGACATGACTGCAGGCTCTGGCAGTAAATCCGTATTGTACGCTACATTCCTTGCTTGTATCGTTGCTTATGTGATGCTGATCATGGCGAACAAAACAGACCAAAAAGGCGCTTTTAAAATGGGCTTTAATGGAATGAGTGAGCTCTTACCGCTTGTTACCATAGTTTTACTTTCTATAACACTTGGTGCGAGCTTAAAGGAACTGGGGACCGGTACCTTTGTTGCAGGGATAGTGGGAGAGCATCTTTCTATTTATTTAATTGTTCCGATGTTATTCATCGCTGGTGGCATTATTTCTTTCACCACCGGCACATCTTGGGGCACCTTTGCTATTCTGATACCCATTGGCATGCCGCTCGTTCAGAGCCTCGGCTTACCACCCGAGTTAGTGCTTGCGGCCATACTGGGCGGCGGAATATTTGGTGATCACTGCTCCCCAATCTCTGACACCACGGCGATCAGCTCCTTAGCCGCCGGATGCGACCTGTTAACTCATGTCAAAACGCAGCTACCCTACGCGCTTTTTGTGGGAATACTCACTATTTGCGCTTACATTGGACTAAGCTTTGTCATGTTGTAAGTTGCATAATCGAGACAAAAACACTGTCAGATTATTTTACACCCAACAAGGCATTATCCCCTTAAAATATTGATTTTACTATTATTTTTTTCAGGCGTGAATTTTGCTTAATGTTGCTTGAAATTAAGTGATAGTTCTATCTTATAAGGAAAAAAAGATGAAAAAGTGGTTACTCGCAATAATCGCTGCTAGTGCATTAATCAGCACACAAGCACACGCAATTATGATCACCTCCAAAGCTGGTATTATGGTAGATGGGAGCATGTTCCATGACCGTGATTCAGGATTTGAAGGCACTATAGAATTCGGCGTATTTGGTCCGGTTGCACCACCTCCGGCTTTTGATCAGGTTGCGTCTTGGTCAATGGGTGTAGAAGCAGGTGGCTCATTATACATCGAAGATACAGATACTGATCCATTAAGTGCTCGCGTAATTATCGACGACAGCAACGATGAAGCAATCGTTTTCGACTTAGGTAGCTTCGCGATGGTTGATCAATTCACACCAGGTTCTGGCATCACTGATTACGATGATGTTTTTAGTGTTTTCGCCGCGACTTTAATGACCGCTTCTCCAACGCTTGAAGATGTTTTTCTAGCCGTCGAAGCAATCACTGTTGAGAATCTGTTCACGCTTGCTGAAGGACTTGTCGGTAGCGAACTAGCCGGATTACTCGGACTTATCGCCCCACAACTCACTTTCAGCGATTTTCAGTTTGATGGAACTAGCGGCTCGGTATTCGTCTCTAGCGGTGTAATCATGGTTCCTGATATGACGGGTGGAATGGATAACTTAGGCTCTTTAGATGTTCAATTCAGCGGTACGGCATTTCTGGAAGCGCAATACGTAAATGCCCCAGCTAGCGCTGCTTTGTTGGTATTGGCACTGGCTGGAATAATGCTTAGACGTCGCAGCTAACGTCCAATAAACTAAACACAACTTACAAAAACAAAGGGAGCGAACGCTCCCTTTTTTCTTTTTTTAAAAGGCTATTTGCAATATCTGGTTGCAAAATAAATTTTATATGGCGGCAATTCATGCAAAGCGGACATTGCCTTTTAATTGTGACAGGCTGAAAAAGACAAGCAGCGGTCGTTCGCATTTTCAGATTTGGAGTGCCGCTTTTTGTGTATTCCGGACGGATGGCTTTTGGCACATTGCGGACAGTCGGCGGTTGTCTATCGAGCTAACCTATTGTGCCACTACCAGACATTGGACGCCTAAAACAGCCGGCGCCTTTAGGCGTCGGCTGTATTTCCTTGTTAGGTTTGATTTAGCACTTAACTAGAAAACACCACGAGTTGTAACCATATTCGTGAGCGTCTAATAATTCATCGCTATTTTTCTTTCGCCGATACCGACAAAAGACCCATCTAAAACCCGGTGGAGCCGGTTTATGCACAATATCTCGCATAATAAAGTTCCTCGCCTGAAGCGGGAGGCGAACAACAGAACTTGCTATAAAATAAAGAATCCACTATTCTAGCGTTGCGAAGACTAAAGGTGTGGGCCTCCCATTCCTTTTTTAAAAAGGCAGCCAATCGCTGCCTTTTTAAATTTCTACATCTTGTTCATCATCAAATATTCCCAACTGTAAATTAAGATTTAGCTGTGCCACTAATGCTTCAATGGCTTTCCTATTAAATGGGCCATCAGCAATGACTCTAATAGTGCAGTTCTTTGCGACAGGGTATTTAGCAATTTCGATATCAGTATTAGACAGCGACACATTGCTATAACTTCGCTCTGTAGTCGTTACTTGCTCTTGCGTGCTTGGATTGCTAGCGCTATCCTCAGGCGCGCCTAGCTCTTCAACAATTTCTTCGTGACCATCTGACTCTTCGCCATTTTGTACATTCGCTAACTGCGAAAACTCGATAGTTTCACGGTAGTCTTTAACAAAGCTATTAACGAATTTTTCGTTAAAGCCTTCCTCAAAGATTAAATGATGATTCATATTTTCGATTGAAGGTAGGTCCGCCCCCCAGAGATTCCAAAGTTTTTGATGGATTTTTGGCTTCAACGCAAGACTTTGAATTGCTTGATTTTTCTCTAAAGAGTTCTCTCGGTTATCGAGTAAGATTCGAAGTGCTAGGTCGCTTAACTTAATCTTTCGGTTTTTGCCACTGCCAGTAGTGTCAGCCAATCCGTAGCTAGATAGAGCAGCAACTAACTTCAAACCATTGCCGCTGTTGGGTGAATAACCCCAGTGAGTAAGAGCTACGGTTAGAAAGGCTTCATTTCTCCCTTCTACTTTATAGAATTCTTGAGCCTTTTTTATAGCCAACTTCAGCGACACTGCTGGGTATGCAGGACTCCGGACTCGTTTGGATTTCGTTGTCATAGCGTGGTCTCCTCAAGCTTTGAGTAAGTTTACGCTCACTTTTTCGCCAAGTCAACAGCTAGTAAGTTATATTTTAGCTTTATCAGGGTTAGTTTGGAGTTAACAGAAAGAGATAGTGACAGGAATGAAACCTAACAGCTTAATGAAGAGGAACCACCTAATGTCCGCTTTTCGCTCATAACTTCAAGTCACCGAGATAGTGTTGACTGTCCGCTAACGCCCAACAACAACTCCTTATATCGTTGAAGCTCACCGGCCGTTTTACATACAATGACGACCGTCGCCCTCAAAATCTAAACGTCCGCTATCGGTAGAGTTCTGCTACTCAGGAATTTTTATTTCTAGCACGTTCTGCAATTAGCCTTTTTAAAAAGCTAGCTAGCAAACAAATTCGACATATCTTCAAAGTATTTAAATTCAAGCGCATTTCCACTAGGGTCAAACAAAAAGAATGTGCCTTGCTCTCCAAGCTCACCTTTAAAGCGAATATAGGGTGAAATATGAAAGCTGTTTCCAGCTTGCTCTAAACGGATTGCCAATGCTTGCCACTCTTCTTTAGGTAAAACTAGACCAAAATGAGGAACCGGAACAGACTTGCTATCCACTTCATTGGCATTGGACGCGCTAGTTTTATCATCTACCAAATGAGTAACTAACTGGTGTCCGTAAAAATTCCAATCAATCCATCGTTCGCTACTGCGACCTTTTTCACAGCCAATATGCTCGCCATAAAATATTCGAGACGCGTCCAGATCGGTAACCGGGATCGCCAAATGGAAAGGTGAAATCATCCTATAAACCTATTAATCATAAACTTTTTAAAGGTAGTAAAAGGCGCATATCTAAACTGATTTTCCAGGGCAAAACTGCGACTCATTACCGATTTTTCATGTGAGAAGGTATCAAAACCATATTTACCATGATACCGACCCATTCCCGATGTGCCAACGCCTCCAAACGGTAATTTGTGATTAAGCATAAACATGCTGCAATCATTAATACACATACTTCCTGCGCTCACGCGTTCTACAAATTCTTCTTCAAAGTCTTTATCTTTTGTGAACAAATACGCCGCCAATGGGTGAGGACGCTTGTTAATAAATTCAATCATGGCTTGTTTTGAGGGCATGGATAGAATAGGTAAGATCGGCCCAAAAATTTCTTCCTGCATCAATTCAGAATCACTATCTGGCTCAAGTACCAGAGTAGGAGAAATATAGCGCGTTTGCATATCAATTTGACCGCCATAGATGACCTTTTGCCCATCTAAGTAACTGGCCAAACGCTGACAATGGCGTTGACTAATAATCCTGCCGTACTCTTCGCTTGTCTTCGGATCGGCCGAATACTGCTTTTCAATGGCCGATTTGAGTGCCTCTATAAATTCGTCTCGAATTTCAGAAAGCACTAAAACATAATCGGGTGCAATGCAGGTTTGACCGGCATTCATCCATTTGCCCCATACGATGCGATCGGCGGTAATTGATAAATCAGTACTTTTATCAATCACACATGGGCTTTTCCCGCCAAGCTCAAGGGTAACAGGCGTCAGATTTTCTGATGCAGCGCGCATGACAATTTTGCCAACCTGCTCTCCACCGGTATAAAAAAACTTGTCGAAAGGCAGAGAAAGTAAAGCGCTCGTCTCATCCTTTCCTCCTTCGATCACTGCAAAAGCCTTTTTATCCAAATAGTCAGGAAGAAGTTTCGCCAAAATTGCAGAACTGTTTTCGGCAAGCTCAGAGGGTTTAATGATGGCACAATTTCCAGCGGCAATGGCTGCAATGAGTGGGCTTAGGGTAAGTTGAATAGGATAGTTCCATGCGCCAATAATAAGTGCAACGCCTAAAGCCTCGCTTTTGACATAACTTTTTGCGGGTTGAGCAACTAACGGTGTTGATTTTTTTTGGGGTCGCATCCACTTTTTTAAGTGCTTGAGCGTGTGCTTTATATCCGATTGTAAAAATGCGATCTCGGTTACGTAAGCTTCGTGCTTGCACTTGTTAAGGTCTTTATAGAGCGCTTCATTAAAGGCTTTTTCATGCTTTGAAAGCATGTCTGAAAGCGCTTTTAACTGTGTTTTTCGCCACTCATACGAACGTGTCGAACCGCTCGAAAAGTAGCGCTTTAAAGCGTGCAGGGTATCAGAGTAATCAAATTCCAATACCTGCTTTGATTGTTCCTGCGTACTATCAACAACTGATGCATCACTAGACTCTGACTCAGACATAGTATTCCTTTCACTTTTTTACCTTGAAGCGCTTATTGTGCACTTAAAACGTAGACGAGTAACTCTAATTCGACTATACCACTTGATACGCATAAAAAAGGCGGCTGTATCACAATTGACTGCCGCCTTAACTATCTAATTTCCAGCGCTTTTCTCAGACGCTTAAAAGCAACTGAACCATAGCTGTTTACTCAAACGGGTGTTTTAAGACCATTGTTTCTGCTCTATCCGGCCCAGTTGAAATAATGTGCACCGGTACGCCTGTTAAACTTTCCAAACGTTTAATGTAATCTATCGCAGCCTTTGGTAAATCTTCGTAGCGTGTGACGCCAAAGGTCTTCTCTGACCAACCCGGCATCTCTTCATACACGGGGGTAATAAGGTCGTATCCTTCAGCAGCCATGGGTGGAACATCAGATACATTACCATCCGCATCTTTATAACCCACGCAAATTTTCAGTGTTTCCAGCCCATCTAATACATCCAATTTGGTGAGACAAAAGCCTGTAATTGAGTTTAGCTGTACAGCGCGCTTTATTGCAACCGCATCAAACCAGCCCGTGCGTCGCTTTCTACCCGTCGTTGCACCAAATTCATGACCTTTAACGCCTAAATGCTGACCAACTTCACAATCTAGCTCCGTGGGGAAAGGACCAGAGCCGACACGGGTAGTATAGGCTTTTACAATCCCAAGCACATAATCGATACCTAAGGGTCCAAAACCCGCACCCGTTGCCACACCGCCTACGGTTGTATTTGATGATGTCACATAAGGGTAGGTGCCATGATCGATATCCAACAAAGTGCCTTGTGCACCCTCAAACATAATCGCTTTACCACTTTCTTTTGCTTTTGCCAGCAAATCGGTCACATCAACCGTTAGAGACTTAAACAATTCAGCTACACTGAGCGCTTCTTTTAAAACAGTGTCGTAATCGAGCGCAGGTTGCTTGTAGTATTCGGTCAACATGAAGTTGTGATAAGCCATTACTTCTTTAAGTTTGGCTGCAAAATCCTCTGGATTAAAGAGGTCACCAACACGCAGACCGCGTCGTGACACTTTATCTTCATATGCGGGCCCTATGCCGCGACCGGTCGTGCCAATTGCTTTTGCACCACGCGCTGCTTCACGTGCAACATCTAGTGCAATATGAAAAGGTAAAATTAAGGGACAAGCTTCACTTATGACTAAGCGCTCTTTAACAGGTACGCCCTTAGCTTCAAGCATCGCCATTTCAGTCAGTAAGGCCTGAGGGCTGAGTACCACACCATTTCCGATTACACAGGTCACGTTTTCACGCAATATGCCTGACGGTATCAAATGCAATACCGTTTTTTCACCGTCTATTACAAGTGTATGGCCAGCGTTATGGCCCCCTTGATAACGAACTACATAAGAAGCTTGATTAGTGAGTAAATCGACAACTTTACCCTTGCCCTCATCACCCCATTGGGTGCCGAGCACTACAACATTTTTTGCCATGGAAATAAGTACTTGATTAATTAAGCGGCGATTCTAGCAAATTAAAGCGCGCTTGTTGATAGCAAATCCCATCAAGAGAGTAAAAAATATAAAGAGACACTGCCAATTACAACTAAAACGCCACCAATTCGCCGCAATACCTCGGGAGGTTGCTCACTCATTTCACGCATGAACTGCTGCCATTTATTCGGTAATACTAAAGGGCCTATACCTTCAAATATTAATAATAAGCACAAGGCAGCAAGAATGATTTCCATATTTTGTAATCTCTGAGTTCGCGCTTATCTGCGCTTAATAAAGCAAACTGTATATTTTTCGACGATATTTTGATTTAAGGGGTTCGCCATCAGGCATCGCATTAATCATATCCAAAGTGATTTTTTTCGCCTCACCATAGTTCAAATCTTTGCTAAGCACTTCAAATAACAATTCCAATGCCTGTTCACTTTTGTGAGCCTGCTGAAGCTGCACTGCAAGCTTAATTTTCAAATCCATGTTATCTGGATCGTTTTCGAGTTCTTCTTGTAAGGCAATGAGCTCTGGTGATTCAGCCGCCTTTTCAGCAAGCTCAATTTTCCCGATTATCGACTGATATCGCGCATCCTGATCGGCCAATTTCACTTCCTTTAGAAGCGTTTTAGCGGTGTCAATCTGACCCGTTTCGACGGCACAATCGGCTAACAGTAGCCGACTTTCAACGTTATCAGGATTAATATCAAAAGCCTGTTTCGCAAAAGTAAATGCTTGTTGCTTGTCCCCGTCCTGTGCTGCTTGCACGGCTTTTTCAAAAAATTCATGCTCTGAAGCCGGTAAATGTTTTTGCAGCGTCTCACGCAGTTGCTCAGGGCTTTGAGGGCCACCAAATCCATCCACAGGTTGCCCATCTTTTATAAGCATGGTGGTTGGTAAGCCTCTTACACCAAATTGTTGCACAATTTGCGGTTGCTCGTCACAATTGACTGTGGCTAATACCATGTCATTTGCATATTCGCTGCTGATGCTTTCCAGACTCTTCAGCATTTCTACCGAGGATTCATCCCAAGGTGCCCAAAAATAGGCAATGACAAGCTTTTGCTGACTGTCTTCTAAAATAACCTGTTTGAAGTTCTCTACAGTGAGCGCTATTGCGTTTTGTTCCATGATCCACCACTTACATATGCATGCATTATTTTACTTGCGAATTATTATGGTGATGATTCATGGTTTTGCAACCATAAAGCAGGAAACATCAAAGCAGTCATCAGGCGGATTCAGTTTTACTTCTGTCTTTTTGTAATTTGCGTTATTATTTTTTGCGTTGATATAAAGTATTACTACAACAAGGCGTGTCTATGTCTCAGTCATTTAATTCTTTTTCTGAATTTTATCCTTACTATTTAAAAGAGCATTCTAATCCCACTTGCCGATTGCTGCATTTTATTGGATCGTGGCTTGTACTAGGCGTGATCGCAACGGCGCTTCTTAGCTCAACGTGGATCTTACTTTGGTTGATCCCGGTGATTGGCTATGGATTTGCCTGGGTAGGGCATTTTTTCTTCGAACATAATAAACCCGCCACTTTTAAATATCCTATCTATTCGCTTATGGGGGATTGGGTTATGTTTAAAGATATTCTGATAGGAAAAATCAGCCTATCACAGGAGTAAGTGATAGGCCTTTTTATCGCTGATATCCTTTATTTTGCCTGTGTTGCTCTTAACATCCATGCCGTTTTTTCATGGACTCGCATGCGATCGCCCACTAAAGCGTTGGTCGATTCGTCATCAGCGTGTTGTGACAGTTTTAATACTTCCCTGCAGTTTCGTACTACCGCCTCATGACCTTGCGTAAGTAAAGTCACCATATCTTTCGCGTCTGGCACACCGTCTATTTCTTTGATACTACTGAGTTCGGCAAAGGCTTTGTAAGTTCCGGGAGCTGCAACACCGAGCGTTCGAATGCGCTCAGCAATATCATCGACTGCAACGGCAAGTTCGGTATAGTGCTCTTCAAACATAAGATGAAGCTCTCTGAACTGAGGGCCCGTTACATTCCAATGAAAGTTATGCGTTTGTAAATAAAGTGTATATGAATCGGCAAGCAGGCGCTTTAACCCTTCAGCAATTGCAACTCTATCTGATTCACCAATTCCAATATCAATTTTCGACATTTTGTCTCCTTTTTCGATTCAAAATTTATTCTTGTTTACGCTAAGAGCGCGGCGCAATGCGCCTAGTTGGCGCTTCGGTTGCTCATGTCACGAATATCGACCGTCAGTTCACGCGAAGAATTATCTTCAAAATGCAGCGTTAATTTAAAATTTTTGCCTGCTTCCAGAGGGCCGGCTAAACCCATAAGCATAAAATGCATACCGCCAGGTTGAAACATTACGCTTTCATTCGCATCAATCGTCACACCCTCTTCTAACTCTTGCATGCGCATCATGCCATTTTCCATTTTAGTTGTGTGTAGCTCTACCATAGTGGCGATTTCTGGCTCCACGCTTGCTCCAACGAGCACTATTGGACTCTCGCTTTGGTTAGAAAAGCTCGCATAGGCGGCACCGGCTTTTGCCATTTTAAAGGTTTCTCTCGCCCAGACTTTCTCAACTAACAAACTGTCTGCCATAGACTTTTGTGCATGATCATCTGCAAAAGCGGCTGCACTGGCTACCCATAAGAAAAGGAAAACAGCTAAAAATTTAAACATCTGCATACGTACCTGACTATTGGTCTCAAATATTAAAGGACAGACCAGTAACATAGCGCGGAAATGCAAGCTTATCAACCGAATACGAAAGCCAGTTGACGAAAGTCAAAGACATGTATAAAAAATATTAGGAGAGTGGTGCCGACTGCCGGAATCGAACTGAGAGTGGTGCCGACTGCCGGAATCGAACTGGCGACCTACTGATTACAAGTCAGTTGCTCTACCAACTGAGCTAAGTCGGCACACTATTGCGCGGATTTTAGGAGTTTCCAACAATTTGTCAAGATGCGATTAAGCGCTTCGCTTCATCTTTGAGCAGTGGGAAGTATTCTTCAGGTAAATACTGTAAAAGCGTAAGCATTTTGTCGCCTAAATCCTTGTAACTGTCGGCTACTATATTAATGTGCCCCATTTTGCGTTTTTCACGCACTTCTTTTCCATACCAATGCAAGTGGCAACCTGGAATGCTTAGCAAATCACGAGAAAAACTCGTACAGCCTATGATGTTTATCATGGCCGTCACTCCTTGGCTTTTTGTATAGCCCAGAGGAAAGCCCAAAACAGCGCGAACATGTTGCTCAAACTGGCAGGTATTTGCTCCTTTTTGCGTCCAGTGACCAGAATTGTGGACTCTTGGCGCAATTTCATTCACTAATAAACTATCCCCTATTTGAAACAACTCTACTGCCAACACTCCCACGTAGTTCAGCGCATTTGCAATCCGAGTGAAGATGTCTGTTGCCTCTTGAGTGGTAGTCTTTTTAAGATTTGTGGCAGGCGCAACTGAAACGTGAAGTTGCCCTTCATGATGCAGGTTTTCGGCTATATCAAAGCAGGCGACTTCTCCTGATGCATTTCGGGCACCAATAATTGATATTTCCCGATCAAAATTAAGCATTGTTTCAGCGACCAAAGGAACCCGTTTTAAATCCAAACTCGCAAACGCCTGATTGAGCTTGGGCTTTTCATCCATGTTTAGCAATCGCCATTGACCATAACCGTCGTAACCATCGCGGCTCGCTTTAAAAATAATCTTATTTCCAAGCGCCTGAATGGTTTCGTCTAGTTCACTAACATCATTAACTATTCGATGAGGACAGTTTGGGATATCGTTTGAATCCAGTATTTGCTTTTCTCGTACTCTGTCAGCACCCGTTAAGATTGCAGCCATGTTAGGGTGAAGCTTCCCACTTTTTTCAGCTAGCTCCAACAGATCCTCAGGAACATGTTCAAACTCGGCAGTGACTACATTCACATCTTGAATAGCGTAGTCAATACTCATATCAAGCTTGGCTTTGCTGACAGGATTAATTACTTCTCGATGATTCACGTCTAACGCATACACTTCAACGCCAAGCGGTGCGGCAGCTAAATACATCATTTGCGCCAGTTGACCTGCGCCAAATACGAGCACTTTCATTCAAGTTCCAAGGATTGGTTACTAAGTACGGTTTGCGTTTGCTTTTCTCTAAAGGCGATGATGTTGTCGCGCACCGTTTTGTCGTTTAACGCAATAACCTGGGCCGCCAAAAGTCCCGCATTTGCAGCGCCAGCTTCACCAATTGCAAGCGTTCCAACCGCAACGCCTTTAGGCATTTGCACGATGGATAATAAAGAATCCAAACCATTTAACTGACTTGAGCGAACAGGGCAGCCAAAAACAGGAAGATGAGTGTGTGCAGCAATCATACCGGGCAGATGCGCAGCGCCGCCAGCTCCCGCTATTATTACCTGAAATCCCTTATCCGCAGCCGTTTCAGAAAATTCAGTCAATAACGCCGGCGTTCGGTGTGCAGAAACCACCTTCGCTTCGAACGAAACGCCAAGTTGCTTAAGCATTTTTGCGGCTTGCTGCATGGTAGGCCAATCAGATGTAGAGCCCATAACAATTGCGACTTGAGCCATTTATCCCTCTCAAATGATGATGCGTTGTTAAAGCATGAGGCTGGAAAATACTTAAGGGCAAGCTCAGAATCAATTGAAAGAGGCCGGAAGTATTTTCTGCATTACCTGTTATAACTGCGTGAACAACGATAGCGAAAACCCGGCATTATATGCAAAATTTACAAAAAGAGCGACTCTCGTCGCCCTTTCGATTTGTATTTGATTTTATTAGTCTTGCGAATACATGTAATCAAGCGTCATGTTGGTCAGCAGTTTAACGCCAAGTTTCATACCACTATCGTCAACAAAGAACTCAGGAGTGTGATGCGCCGGAGACTCTTCTTCGGGTACATCAAGTGGTTTTCCTCCAACCCAAAGATAAACGCCTGGGACTTCTTGCTGGAAAAATGAAAAATCCTCTGCACCTGTGACTGGTTTTGAGTTGATGACGTTTTCAGCCCCTGCTGTTCGAACCAAAGTTGGCAGCATCTGATCCATCAAATCATGATCGTTAAATGTAATTGGATAGTTGTAGTCTAATGGTAAAATCACTTCTGCCTCTGCACGCATGCTCTCTGCAATTCCCTTTACTTTGCGCGGTATTGCTTCGTACATGTGCTCGCGAGCGGCTTCGTTTAAAGTACGAATAGTGCCTACCATTTCTACTTCCATAGGGATTATATTGGAGCGATTGCCTCCATGAATTGAACCTATTGTGACAACCGCTGCATCATCAATTACTTTAATTTCTCGGCTAACAATTGTTTGCAATGCCATGATGATTTGAGCAGACGTGGTGATTGGATCAACACTTTTCCATGGATAGGCACCGTGAGCCTGTTTGCCTTTTACAATAATTTTAAATGGGTCCACCGCTGCCATAATCCCGCCATGACGATAGCGTACAGTTCCTACATCAGTGTTGGCGCTGATGTGCAAACCAAAAATAACATCCACGTCTGGATTTTTTAATACGCCTTCTTCTACCATCACCTCAGCACCACCGCGCTCACCGGCAGGAGCGCCTTCTTCAGCTGGCTGGAAAATAAATTTTACCTTCCCTTTTAACTGATCTTTCATACCTGTAAGAATTTCTGCGGCCCCCATGAGCATAGCAACATGTGTATCGTGTCCACAGGCATGCATAACTGGCACCTGCTTACCGTCCAACTCACCCATTTGAACAGATTTGAAAGGCAGATCATTTTCCTCTTTTACCGGTAAACCATCCATATCTGCACGCAGGGCTACCGTTGGTCCTGGCTTTCCGGAATCGAGCACAGCAACAACACCGGTAATCGCTACGCCAGTCTCAACTTCAAGCCCAAGCTCTCGTACGTGCTTTTCGATATATTTTGCCGTCTCAAATTCGCGGTTTGACAGTTCCGGATACTGATGAAGGTGATGGCGCCATTTTATAACCTTTGGTTCAATTTCAGTGGCTTTTTCTTCAATCAGTTTCCCATCTATCGGGCTTGCTGCATAAGTCAGTGGCGTGATGAAGAAACAACACAAACCAAACAGCTTTAAATTTCGTAAGTTCATTGTAATTTTCCCTGTGTGTTATTTTTATTTATTTCAGCCCGCACCTTTAAGCTCAGCGTTGGCGCATATTGTGCGTAGAATCAATAACATTTACATTAGCGCATTAATGGAAAATATACTAACGCAATTTGGATAGGGCGAGTTCTGGTTTGCAGTTAAGAAAGTGCAGTTCTATTCGCTTGGTCTTGAGCAAGCAATAGATTTGTAAGAATCTCAATACGCAAAATCTTAGAACTTTGACTAAATACTACAAACTCGAATATGCTTTAACACTTTCAAACAACAGTCTCGGGCAAAGTGATAGGCTGAAAACAAAAGATAAGAAGAAAAAGATGAACGTAAAACCGCAAACTCGACTAATGCAACTATTTTTTCGTGCTTTAATTTGTGTCATTTGCTTACATATTCCTGTTTTGGCTTCCGCGCAAACAGAGCAGCTCGCCTATTATCAACAGCCCGCCATTTTTGATGAACAAGTGGTCTTCGCTTCGCAAGGTGATTTGTGGTTAGTAAACACACACTCTGAAAAAGACGGTAACACGCAATTTGCAAAGCGTTTGACCTCGCACATCAATGTTGAAAGTAATCCGCACATCTCACCAAATGGTGAGCAACTTGCCTTTTTAGCTGACTATCATGGTCAGGATGCCATCTACGTGATGCCAATTCGCGGCGGTCTTGCTAAACAAGTCAGTTTTGAAATGAGTAACGTGAAACTGCAAGGCTGGATAGACGAGTCGCGCATATTGTATAGCACCGCTAGCGACACTGGCATGCACAACAGTTGGGTGTTGAAAATCGTTGATACACTAACGCTCAATGTGGATGAGCTTCCTCTGTCTGACGCCGTTCAAGGCGTATTATCTGCCAATGACATTCTGTACTTTGTGCAGTTTGGCCTGCAAATATCTAACGATAATGCCAACCATTATAAAGGTGGTGGTAAAGGCGAGCTTTGGAAGTTTGAGTTAAATAAAGATAAGGAAGCTCAGCAATTAAGCGCATCTCACGAAGGCTCGATTCATTCTCCCATGCTCCATGGTGGTCGCGTTTTCTTTGTCAGTAATCAGACCGGAATCGATAATATTTACTCAATGGATTCACAAGGTGGCGATCTGACGCAACACAGCTTTTTTGAAGATTTTGCGGTGCGCAGCCCTTATCTGCATAAAGGTAAGATTGCTTTTCAGCATGGCGCGGATATAAAAGTATTCGATATTGAACAAGGCGAAGTTCAAACCGTGAATATTGCGCTTCAGTCTGACTTTGCTTCTTTAAAAACGCAATTTATTAATAAGCCCCTCGCTTATTTAGACAGCGCAAGCATTGCACATGATGGCAGTAAGACGCTGGTTACCGCAAGAGGGAGAATGGCAATCGCAAGTACGGATGCAAAGCGCTTAATCAAGGTCAATACCAACCCTCGAGCACGCGTACGTCATGGCATATTATCCAAAGATGGAGATCACGTGTATGCCGTTAGCGATTTTACCGGTGAATATGAAATTTGGCAGTTTGATGCCTACGGCTACAGCGAAGCAAAACAACTGACCAATGACGGTTCGACCTTTCGAAGTGCATTGTTTTTATCGCCTGACGGGAAACATCTTGTTCATACCGATAGTAAAGGGCGCTTGTATATTCTCGAACTTGAAAGCGGGAAAAACAGTCTTGTGCTTAGCAACCTATCAAGCGGATATGTTGATAATATAAGCTTCTCAAGTGATAGTAAGTTGCTTTCATTTGCCTACACTCAGCGATTTTCAGAACGCCCGCGCGTCTTTTTGTACGACATAGCAAATAAAAAATCGGCTTTTCTTACCAGTGGGAAATATAGCGCAGCTTCGCCCGTATTTGGACCTGATGATAAATGGTTATACTTCCTGTCGGACCGCGCATTTAACGCAAGTCCGGGCTCTCCCTGGGGCGATAGAAATATGGGTCAGAGCTTTAGTGATCGCACACAGATTTTTGCGATCTCGCTTGATAAAGATGCGCGCTTCCCTTTCGCTATGCCAAGTGAACTAGACAAAAATACCGAAAACGAATCTGAAAAGAGCGCTGAGCAACAAAGCGACATTAAAGAAACAAACAAAAAGGAATCAAATAAAGAGCAAACCGAAAAGGCGGTAAACGTTGACTGGAATGGCATCGAACAGCGCCTGTGGCAAGTGGACGTCCCCGCTGGCGACTACAATCAACTTTTTGCCAGTTCATCCCATCTTTTTGTGACACAAAGCACTGGCAGAGGAAGCGCAAACCTTAAAGCCATAAAATATGGCTATTCAGAAAAGCTGGATTTAGTGACCGAAGGCGTTAGTGATGTAAAAATATCGGGTAACAAAGAGCACTTGCTTATCCAAAAAGCGCGGGGTGAAAGTGCCCAGTTCTTTGTAACGGCTGCTAATGGATTGTTTCCAAAAGATACCAGTGAAACAAGCGTTAAACTTGGCAATTGGCAACTGGCGATTTCGCCTCAACAAGAATGGCTTCAGATGTTCAACGACGCGTGGTTGATGCACCGAGATGCTTTTTTTGATGCCGATATGCGTGGCATAGACTGGCCAGCCCTAAAAGAAAAATATCTGCCTCTTGTGAAGCGAATTACGGAGCGCTCTGAACTAAACGATATCTTTAAGCAAATGATGGGCGAGCTTAATGCTTTACATTCTCAGGTGCGAGGTGGACAGATACAGGAAGACCAAAATGCGCCAAAAATGGCCACATTGGGCGCTGTCTATAAAGAAACACAAAACGGCATACAAATCATCCGTATTTACGACTTTGACCGAGAGCTCATCTTTCATGCACCGCCATTGGCAAAGCCAGGTGTTGATGTCAGAGAAGGCGATATCATTACTGCAGTTAATGGACAAGATGTTGAAAACATTGCACAGTTGCACCAAGCCTTATTAAATACCGCAAACCAGCAGGTTTTGTTAGATTTGCAACGAGGGAAAGACCGCGTGCAGCAAATTGTTATCCCGGAGGCGGCCGGAAATGAAGCACGTTTCAGGTATCATGACTGGACACAAAGAAATCTTGCTAAAGTCTCTAAAGCCGATACCAATATTGGTTACCTTCATCTGTACGCGATGGGCGCCAACGATTTAGCCAGTTTTGCCCGTGAATTTTATGCGCAGTATGATAAACCCGCCCTCATTATTGATGTCAGGCGAAATCGGGGTGGCAATATCGACAGCGTTATCATTGAAAAACTGCTGCGTAGAGCCTGGTCATTCTGGCAATCTCCAAACGGCGAAAAAAGCACAAATATGCAGCAAACTTTTAGAGGGCATCTTGTTGTTCTGGCGGATGAGTTTACCTATTCAGATGGCGAAACATTCACTGCGGGCATAAAGGCGCTTAACTTAGGTACTGTCATCGGAAAACAAACCGCTGGCGCAGGCGTGTGGTTAAGCGGAGGAAATAATGTTGTCGACGGCGGCATTGCACGCGTGGCTCAATACCCTGTTTACGCCATGGATGGTCGCTGGATAACAGAAGGACGAGGTATTAGCCCAGATATCGAAGTGGCAAACTTTCCGCATGCTACTTATCAAGGTAAAGATGCGCAGTTAGATGCGGCCATTAATTATTTGCAAAATAAATTAAAGGAGCAACCTATTGAAGACTATAATGCCTTGCCTTTTCCTCCAGTAAACGAAGCTGCGGACGATATAAAGAGCACAAAATAAAAGGTTTAATTAGTTAGCTTAAGTTAAACGCTGCTTAAGTTTAACGCTGCTTAAATGAAAACTAGCAAGCGAACACGGGACGCGAAATGAAGAAAATTCTTGGCGCAATAATTATTTTATTGGTGCTCTTATTGGGCATTTTATATGCTATCTCGCCAGTGCGACCAGTGGCGTGGCAGCCCGATGCCAATGCTGGGCTGAAAAATATGTTTATGCGAAATAATGAAGCAGACAGCGTTCAGATTGTTGGACAAAACCGCTTACCCGCGCCAGAAGACATCACGGTATCCGACAACGGTGTTTTGTTTACAGGTTTGGAAAATGGTGACATTGTTTCTTTTCCGGTATCAGATCCTGCAAACATAACTGTTATCGCCAACACTGGCGGCAGGCCTTTAGGTGTGCGTATCGACAAACAAGGTGATTTAATTGTATCAGATGCAATTAAAGGCCTGCTAAAAGTCAGCTTGGATGGAACAGTCACCACCCTTGTTGATTCTTTCCAAGGTAAGCCTTTGTTGTTGGTTGACCATCATGACATTGCTGAAAATGGGGATATTTATTTCTCAAATGCGAGTAGTCGTTATGGTATGGAGACTTTTTTATATGACTTTATTGAAGCGAGCGCTACCGGAGAAGTTTATCGCTATTCACCCGACACAGGTGAAACTATCAAACTAATGGATGGACTGTTTTTTGCCAACGGTATTGCCTTAGGCCCTAACGATGACTACCTGTTGGTGACAGAAACCGGCAAATCAAGAATTTTGCGATACGATCTTGCTGGCAAAAATGCAGGCGAAACCAGCATATTTGCTACTAATTTGCCGGGCATGCCTGATAATATCAGTTTTAACGATGAAGGGATTTTTTGGGTAGGCATGGTGAGCTTGCGAGATTGGCGCGTTGAAAATTTAGCAAACTATCCGTCACTTAGACGCATTGTGGGTGCCCTGCCATTAAAGTGGCTAGAGCCTACCGAGCATTACGGCTTTTTTGTTGGTTTTAACGAATATGGTCGAGTTGTTGCCAACTATCAGTCCCCAGCAAAATACACGTCTATTACTTCAGTGTATGAGCATGAAGATAAACTATACATTGGCTCGCTTAAAATGAATGGCGTAGCGGTGCTTTCACTTTAATGCCTATAATTTAGGCATCGCTCGTTCGACAATTGCGGCTAAATCGATATCAGCGTTCAGTGTACCATATTGATGATATTGCTCACTTGCCAGTCTGCTTTCAATAAAAGCTTTTGCAATCGAATGTTCTCCATAAATCAACAAAGTGGCAGACTGCCACAAAAGCGCCAAATCTTCGATAATTCGTCTTGCGTGTACTTCAATATTGCTTTTGTCGTTTAATGCCTTTTGCATTCGGTCCAGGCGCTTATCAAAAAGACGATGTTTGCCGCTAACTTTCTCCAATTCTGCAATCAAGGCGTTGAGCGTTTCTGGCTCACGATGCAAGACTCGTAATAAATCCAAACACTGCACATTACCTGATCCTTCCCAAATCGCATTGACCGGCGCCTCCCGATAAAGCCTGCTTAACACATTGTCGTTGACGTAAGCCACCCCACCGACACACTCCATTGCCTCATAAGTGTGTTGAATAGCACGTTTGCAGATCCAGTATTTTCCAATGGCGGTTGCGCTTCGTATAAGGGCCGCTTCTTCAGGATTTTCGATATTGTCGAGCGCATGCGCAATACGCATTGATATCGCCAGCGCAGCTTCAGCCTCAATTGCTAAGTCAGCCAGTACATTTAACATAAGCGCTTGCTCATGTAAGTTTTTTCCAAACGCTTGCCGATGCGAAGTGTGCCAGATGGCCTCTTTAGCCGCCTGCGCCATAAGTGCACTTGAACCTAACATACAATCATAACGCGTCAGCGCCACCATCTGAATAATAGTTTTTATGCCGCTACCTTCTTCACCGAGTAAGTAACCATGTGCACCACGAAACTCAATTTCAGAACTTGCGTTAGACTGATTGCCCAATTTATCTTTAAGGCGCTGAATATGAATCGGGTTCTTTGAGCCATCTTCTCGCCAGCGCGGCACTAAAAAACAAGACAAACGCTCTGCCACCTTGGCAAGCACTAAAAATCCATCGCACATTGGAGCCGAACAGAACCACTTGTGCCCCACCAGACTGTAAAGTTTGCCCGGACCCGCTTCTCTGATGGCACTTGCTCGCGTTGTATTGGCCCTTACATCAGAGCCACCTTGCTTTTCTGTCATCGCCATGCCGATGGTAACACCTTGTTTTTCAAACCAAGGTTTATTAGATGGGTCGTAGACTTTGCTCAAAATTTTTGGCAACCAGCGAGCGGCGACGTCTTTTTGTACCGAAATAGCAGGCACGCTAGCAAACGTCATTGTAAGTGGACAGCCTGAACCAGGATCGGCATGGGTATGCAAAAACGCCATGGCACCTCGCACAACGTGCGCACCCGCTTTTGATGAGTTCCATGGTAAGCTGCAATGCGCATGTTCAATAGCGTGTGACATGAGCTGGTGATAGGCAGGATGATAGTTTACTTGGTCTATTCTATGGCCAAATCGGTCGTGAGACTGAAATTCTGGATGATGTTTATTGGCAAGAAACCCCGCTTCTAATAGCTCATGCCCAACATGATAACCAAAATCGCGTAAGCTGAACTCACCCCACTGACCACCAAATTGATTAACCCAAAACTTAAGTATATGGTCTGCGTCAAAGGCATTGTAATTTTCCAGCCCTTGCGCCTGATTAAATACCTCATGCGTGTCGGATTGTGCATTATTTTGCGTTTTGCTCATGCTTACATCGATATGCTTTTGATTAGTTTCTAAAGCTTAAGGTAAATTAAGAGTGGATGACAAGTTTTAGTAAAATGAAAAACAATAAAGCCCGCAACAGCGGGCTTATTATCTAACATTAATATGGTTGTGGAATATGATGAATGCGTATTTCCTACCCTTTCTGCCGCTTCATAGAATCAAAAAACTCGTCGTTGGTTTTTGTCATCGACAGGCGACTGATAAGGAACTCCATGGCGTCAATTTCCGACATTTCATGCACAATCTTGCGCAAAATCCACATCTTTTGAAGCTCTTCCTGCGTAGTAAGCAACTCTTCGCGACGTGTGCCGCTGCGGTTAAAGTCAATTGCAGGGAATACTCGTTTTTCAGCAATCTTACGGTTTAAGTGCAGCTCCATATTACCAGTGCCTTTAAACTCTTCGTAAATCACTTCATCCATTTTTGAACCAGTATCGATAAGTGCAGTGGCGATAATGGTTAAGCTTCCGCCTTCCTCTACATTTCGGGCTGCACCAAAAAAGCGCTTGGGTTTGTGAAGCGCGTTAGCATCCACCCCACCCGTTAACACCTTACCTGACGATGGAATAACCGTATTGTATGCGCGCGCTAGACGTGTAATCGAATCCAGTAAAATCACCACGTCTTTTTTGTGCTCTACAAGGCGCTTGGCCTTTTCAATCACCATTTCAGCCACTTGAACATGCCGGCTAGCAGGCTCATCAAAGGTCGATGCTACTACTTCACCTTGCACCAAGCGCTGCATTTCAGTGACTTCTTCCGGGCGCTCATCAATGAGTAACACCATTAGCTGACACTCAGGATGATTTGCCGCGATAGATTGCGCAATATTTTGCAAGAGCAGGGTTTTACCGGCTTTAGGCGGAGCGACAATCAAGCCACGTTGTCCACAGCCTACCGGTGAAGCTAAGTCTAATACTCGCGCGGTAATATCTTCAGTACTGCCGTTTCCACGCTCCATGCGTAAACGCTGGTTAGCATGTAGAGGGGTAAGGTTTTCAAAAAGGATTTTACTGCGGGAGTTTTCAGGTTTGTCGAAGTTAACTTCTCTGATCTTTAATAGGGCAAAATAACGTTCACTGTCTTTTGGCGGACGTATCTTGCCAGAAATCGTGTCGCCAGTTCGCAAGTTAAATCGGCGTATTTGGCTTGGCGAAACGTAGATATCATCTGGGCCCGCCAAATAAGATGAGTCGCTTGAACGCAGAAAACCAAATCCGTCTTGGAGTATTTCTAATACACCATCGCCGAAAATATCCTCACCGCCTTTTGCGTGCGCTTTGAGGATTGAGAAAATAATGTCTTGTTTGCGAGCTCTGGCGAGGCTTTCGAGGCCCATCTGTTCTGCAAGTGCGACGAGTTCATTAATGGGCTTTTGTTTCAGTTCAGTTAAATTCATGTTGGTGGGTCTTTAGTAGTTGTATAGACAAACGAATGTTTTTTGCTTGTAGAGTTTATTGATTGATTTACATTTTATAATCGACATCGACAAAGAGCGCATCAAAGCCATCAAACAATAGTTGCAGGCGATGAGTTTAGTATGAAATGCCCGAAGGCGAAGCGATTACACTTGGTGAGTGCGTTAAAGGTAGCACCTAAATTAGTTATCGTCCAGTTTTACATAGCATTTAGTATAAAAGATCAAATAAAAAAGCCAATTCCCATTATTTGCAGGGCAATCTACCTGCGTTTAAGAGAATTGACTTTGTATATTTACCACTTTGATAGTTCCCTTTACTAATTAACCTTTACTAATTAATTAGCTCCGAAAACTTACCGGTTTAGATATTATCATCCAAAAATTCTTGAAGCTGAGCTTTAGATAAAGCGCCCACTTTGGTGGCAGCAACGCTTCCATTTTTAAATAAGAGCAAAGTGGGAATGCCGCGAATGCCATATTTAGGCGGTGTTTCATTATTTTCATCGACATTCAGCTTACCAACTGTTACTTTGCCTTCGTATTCGGTCGCGATTTCATCTAAAATGGGAGCGATCATCTTACAAGGGCCGCACCACTCTGCCCAAAAATCAACTAAAACAGGACCAGATGCGTTGATAACATCGGCTTCGAATTTTTCGTCACTTAATGCGATAATTTTGTCGCTCATTCTTTTCTCCAATTTAGGCAATAATCTGAGGTTTTCAGATTTACCTAATAGTGTTATATAGATCCGGTTTTCAATGCAAGCAATGATAAGCTATAAGCTATGCCAACTACACATTTAACCAATACGTTATTCTCATCACTTCCAGTTCACCCTTTAGTTTTAAAGGCGCTCGAGGAAGCTAATTTAACTCAATGTACGCCAATACAAGACATGAGTTTGCCGCAATTACTTTCAGGGAAGGATATTGCCGGACAAGCTCAAACAGGTACGGGTAAAACCATAACCTTTCTGGTGGCGACCTTTCATTACCTTTTAAATAATCCACAAACGTCTGACAAACATGGCCCACGCGCTATCATCATGGCACCTACTCGCGAGTTAGCGGTGCAAATATACAACGACGCAAAGCTCCTTGCCAAACACACTGAATTATCAGTTGGAGTGGTATATGGGGGCGAAGGTTATGAAAGTCAACGCGAAACATTAAACAGCGGTATCGATATCCTGATCGGCACCTGCGGACGCATCATCGACTATTACAAGCAAGACGTATTCTCGCTGGAAAATATTCAGGTCGCCGTATTAGATGAAGCCGACAGAATGTTTGATTTAGGCTTTATTAAAGACATCCGCTATTTATTTAGACGCATGCCGCCGCCTACCGAACGATTGAATATGCTGTTTTCTGCCACACTAAGCATGCGTGTGCAGGAGCTTGCCTACGAGCACATGAACAATCCAATTAGCGTGGAAAGTACGCCTGATACAAAAACCAATTCACGCATTAGTGAAGAGCTTTTTTACCCATCAAATGAAGATAAGCCTCTGTTGTTACTGACTCTGATGGAAGAAGAGTGGCCCGATAAAGCCATTGTATTTGCCAATACCAAAAACGACTGTGAATGGGTAGCAGGATGGTTAGAATCAGACGGCCATCGTGTGGGCTTACTTTCTGGCGATGTGCAGCAGAAAAAGCGCTTGAGCATTTTAGACGACTTCACTCAAGGTAATTTGGATGTACTGGTAGCTACCGACGTTGCTGCGCGTGGTTTGCATATCGATAAAGTCACTCATGTGTTTAATTATGACTTACCCGATGATGCGGAAGATTATGTGCATCGTATTGGACGCACAGGTAGAGCCGGTGAATTAGGTAAAGCGATCAGTTTTGCCTGCGAAAAGTACGCACAAAATCTGACTGCTATTGAGCTCTATATTGGCCATGATATTCCCGTTACCGATTATAATCCGCTGCACTTACTCGATGATGTAAAACCCCCTCGCATGAAAACCCGCAGTCCGCGTGGTGGTCGTGGAGGTAACTCACGTGGCGGTGCGAAAGGCGGTGCACGCAATAGCAAAGGCCCTAGAAAAGACGGTGCAAACCGCCGTCGAAGCCCGCGTAAACCATCATAAGCATTTATCAGCTTGCAAGGTGTTTAATTGAATATGATGGAAAATTTTGCACTTTCGACGCTACAGGATGAATACTATGCGGCGGTAGACTTAGGCTCTAACAGCTTTCATATGGTGATTGTGCGCGTCCTTGCCGGAAGCGTGCAAATTGTCAGCAAAAACAAACAAAAGGTTCGCCTGGCGGCGGGCCTGGATGAAAGCCAAATACTAAATCAGGAAAGCATCGACCGCGGGCTCAATTGCCTGAGAAATTTTGCCGAAAAGCTACAGGACATTCCACCTGCCAATATTAAAATTGTTGCCACTGCTACCTTACGTTTGGCACAAAATGTGTCGGACTTTATAACGCCGGCAGAGCAAATTTTATCCCACAAAATTAATATCATCAGCGGAGAGGAAGAAGCCCGTCAAATCTATTTGGGCGTAGCCTATACCTCTGCAAACCAAGGCAATTCGCTTGTAATTGACATAGGCGGAGCAAGCACCGAGGTCATTGTGGGGCGCGATTTACAGCCTCTTTACCTAACGAGCCTGAATATGGGCTGTGTCACTTATATGGATAAGTTTTTTACAGAGGGTGACTTAAGTGAAGCGGGTTTTGAGCGCGCGATAAGTGAAGCACGTGAGGCGATAAGTCAGCATAAAGATACCTTTTTATGTTTTGATTGGGAGCAATGTTTAGGCGCCTCAGGCACGCCACAAGCGGTAACTTCGATTTTAGTTAAACAGGGTATTAATGATGCTATCCGTCTGGAATATCTTTATGACCTCAAATCTCAGTGTATAAGCGCCCAACATATTTCAAACCTTAAAATCGATGGTTTAGTGCCTGCTCGCCAATCAATTTTTCCAAGCGGCTTAGCCATTTTGATTGCGCTTTTCGAAGTGCTTAATATCGATAACATGCAGATATCAGGCGGTGCGCTCAGAGAGGGGATTTTATATGGCATGCTTGAAAATTATCAGAAAAGCGATAGACGTCAGCAAGGTTTAAATCAATTGATCTCACGTTTTCACATTGATCAGGCCCACAGTAAACGCACGCGAGATATTGCCGTGAAACTATGCAGACAAATGTGCGACCAAACCAAGTTCTGCGACTTTGATACAGAGGTTGTTACGGGCGCCGCTGCTGCACTTCATGAAATTGGCTTACATATTGGCTTTAAAGCGTATCACGACCACGGCGCTTACATACTCTCTCACGTTGAATTAACCGGCTTTACTACCTTACAGCGTATGATGATCACCGATCTGGTTCGCTTGCATCGGCAAGACATCGATTTAAGTGTGCTAAGCAATTACAAACTTACGCTTCAGAATATGCTAATAAATGCCATGCGTATTTTGCGCATATCAGTGATCTTGGTAAATCGACGACGCGATGACGCCGTGCCGCAAGTGAGAATGAAGGTGAACGAAGAAGGTGGCTGGGAGCTGTACTTTCAAAAAGATTTAAAGCTCGTGCATCCGCTTATTCATACTGAGTTAATGCACGAATGCTGGCTTCAGCACAAAGCAGGATGGCAACTACAGCTCAAGTAGCAAGGTCTGTCTCAAAGAATTGATTGCACTGCTTTTATGTTAAGTCAAGCTCAAGTCAAGACAGCAAACGAAATGATTTATACCAACAATACGCTGCCACTAATCCCAATAATCCGCTATAGAGATGATGCTGACCTAACAAATGGGCGGCAAGTGCGCCTACGCTGAGCGCGATAGCCAGATGACCGGTGATCCGTGCTTTTTGAATGCGAGCACGTTGCCTTAGCTGCTCCTGATGCTGCTGCTCTAGCAAACGAGGCAGATGCTTTACTTGCCGCATGGTGTCATAAAGCAAATCTGGCATTTCGGGCAGTTTTTCACTCCAAAAAGGCAAATTTTCTTTAATTTGCTTGAACATCGCTTTCGGCCCAATTTGCTCTTTCATCCAGTTTTCTAAAAAGGGCTTAGCGGTTTTCCACAAATCAAGCTGCGGATAAAGCTGACGACCTAAGCCCTCAACATACAGCAATGTTTTTTGCAGCAGCACCAACTGCGGTTGTACCTGCATATCAAAACGTCGAGCAGTGTTAAATAACTGAAGCAATACGTTGCCAAACGATATATCTGCCAAAGGTTTTTGAAAAATTGGCTCACATACGGTGCGAATCCCCATCTCAAAATCATCAATGTTAATGTCGGCGGGCACCCAACCAGAATCAACATGCAGCTCAGCAACTTTACGATAATCCCGGTTAAAAAAAGCAATAAAGTTTTCTGCCAGATAACGCTTATCTTCTTTATTAAGCGTGCCCACTATGCCGTAATCAATCCCAATGTATTTGGGATTTTCAGGGTGCTCGTATGAAACGAATATGTTACCAGGATGCATATCGGCGTGAAAAAAGCTGTCTCTAAACACTTGTGTGAAAAACACCTCTACACCGCGCTCTGCCAAAATTTTTAAGTTAGTTCCCTGCGCAATCAAGGCATCAATATCCGATACCGGAATGCCATAAATCCGCTCCAGGACAATCACATTTTTGCGGCAGTGCTCGGAATAAAAATGAGGAACATACAAAGCCTGTGAGCCTTCAAAGTTACGTTTAATTTGTATGCCGTTTGCCGCTTCTCTGAGTAAATCTAATTCATCTAAAATTGTGCGCCGATACTCTTTGACCACTTCCACTGGCCGCAAACGTTTTCCGTCGGGTAGCCATCTTTGAACAAGCGAAGCAAAGGCACTGAGTAAATCCACATCCGCCTCAATAGTTTGCTTAATACCTGGGCGAAGGACTTTAATTACGACTTCTTTGTTTTCTTCTTTTAATTTTGCAGTGTGCACTTGAGCGACTGATGCAGAAGCAAGCGGTGTGGGATTAAAGTCATCAAACAGCTCTTCCAAACTGTCGATGTGCAAGGCTTCTTTAATGATCGCTTGGGCCTGCTCAGAGTCGAATGGCGGTACTTTATCCTGTAACACCATTAATTCATTCGCCATATCAGGAGGCAACAAGTCACGTCTTGTGGATAGCATCTGACCAAACTTGATATAGACCGGCCCAAGCGTTTCGAGCGCCAGTCTCAGGCGTCGACCTTGCGATTCGTGCTTATGTTTATTAGGGAGCCAAAAAATGCATTTTCGCCACCAGCGAAAATACCAAGGCCGGAAACGTTTAGGGATGAGTTCGTCAAGTCCATGTTCGAGCAATACAGCACCAATTCGGTACATTCGAGCTATTTTCACGATTTGCGACTCCTCGTGCCTTGACTCTCCTCACTTTTGCCCACTTCCCTGTCTTTACATGTACGCTCTAGATAACGATTTAACTTTGCTTCCAGTCGCTCTGCATCCGTTTTAAGTGCTCTTACTTCATCAACAAAATTCGCGACCATGATAGGCCTCACAGCGATAGGTTTTTCTTCAAGCGCTGCATCACTTAAGGTCTGCATAAACAACTGATGTTGTTTTTGTGCAAATTCACCGAAGGCTTTGCTCTTTTCAAGCACATTATAGGCCCCTGCATCACCGATATAGGCCGACAAAGTTTCTTCCAAGTCAAATTCAATTGAACTAAATACTTTGCTCACTTTTTGCAAAATACCCAAATCACCGTAAAAATCCAGCTTGTCCTCTTTAATAAGTTTAGTGAGTTTACTTGTATCTTTGAGCTCTGATAAGGCAAAAAGCGAAATGCTGACATAGCACTCGTTCTGGCTGAGTGACGAAATGTCATTTTGATCTAAAGGCGATAAAAAAAGCACATCCACGTAATGAGTTTTTTGCGGCGAAATCGTATTTGAAAACTGAAAAGCGAGCGTTTGTTCCAATTCCTGTATAAAAAGAATGCAGCGTTTATCTTCAAGCGGTTCAATAAGATCTTGCCCGTTTACAGAAACGCGAATTGCCTGATTAACAGACGTTTCAATGAGTGAGCCTAAAAGTGAGGAAATACCCGATATAGCCGACGAAGACGAATTTGAGCGCATGCTAAAATTTAAAGCCTCTGTGCAAAGCGACAATACCACCGCTTAGATTATGATAAGAGGTTTGCTCAAATCCGACATCTTGCATCATTTGCTCAAGGGTCGCTTGGTCTGGGTGCATACGAATCGATTCAGCCAGGTAGCGGTAGCTCTCTTCATCGTTTGCGATTAATTTACCCATGCGCGGCAATACGTGAAAGGAATACGCATCATAGACTTTGCTCAAGACTTCACTTGTTGGCTTGGAGAACTCTAATACCAGCAAGCGACCACCGGGCTTTAACACGCGAAACATTGAAGCGAGCGCAGCGGATTTATCAGTGACGTTGCGTAAACCGAAGGCAATGGTAATTAAATCAAAATGATTATCGGGAAATGGTAGCGCTTCTGCATTGGCCTGCACATAATCAATATTCCCGACTATGCCCATGTTGGTGAGTTTCTCTTTTCCTACCATTAACATCGAATGGTTAATATCAGCGAGAATGACTTGCCCGGTTTTACTTACAATTCGACTGAATTTTGCTGCCAGGTCACCAGTACCACCAGCAAGGTCCAGCACACGCTGTCCTGCCTTTACGCCTGAACAATCGATGGTATAGCGTTTCCACATTCGGTGAATGCCTATCGACATAACATCGTTCATCACATCGTATTTAGCGGCGACCGAATGAAATACATCTGCGACCATATTCGCCTTTTCGGATTTATTGACTTTTTTAAAACCAAAATCGGTGATGTTGTCGTCCTTTTCGCCAGACTCGGCTTGTGCTTGCTGATGCTTCATATTGGCCTTCGTGTGCATTTGCTTACTAGTACGTTTATCAGGTAGTGGGCGTGGCCCGTAATAAGGCCACAACCAGATTACAAGTCGAACATTGACGTATTACTCATACAGTCTTAACGCTTTGATTTGATGCCAGCAATACTAGCTCAATTAGCGGTAAAGATAAACGCTGTGAGTGCATTGCTCGCTTATTCAAACTTGACGTTCTGCTAGATAATTTTCATGCCGACGTAATTATCTCCAACGCTAAACGCAAGCAACTGCGAAAGTTCGGTATAGCTTCTACCGCTTTGCTCGTGCCAGCAATTAAAGGCATTTTGTATTGCGCTCAAACTACGCTTTGAACGAGCAGAGCCGCTTATAATGCCGTGCTGAACAAAATATCCTTCAACATCCTGAGATAGTAAGAACGTATCTACTCCTAAGAATCGCAGCGCGTAGGGGCCTGTGTTACCGCCAAGGCGAGCGCCATTCGTTTTTAAAAAAGCCCACAGACCGATGATATCCGAAGCGTCCCAATTCGCCACAAAGTTTGCAAAGCTGCCGTGCTCACGAGACACATCTTTTATCATCATTGCATTGTCACGAATAGTGCGCACCTTATTAAGATTGCGGATAATTTTAGGATCCGTTGCTTTCTTTTCCAGCATTTCATCGGGCATTAAAACGATTTTATCGATATTAAAGCCCCAAAATACTTCTTCAAAATCGGGCCATTTTTGCCTGACGACTCGCCACACAAAACCAGATTGAAACACTTTTTTGCTGAACTCAGCTAAAAAGCGATCGTCTGGTATTTTAGCAAGCTGGGCTTTGCTTACCGTTTTGCTTAAAAGCGATTCGAGCATTTTTTGGCTACCTTTGCGTTTTCGTACTCGCTCGTAAATCGCGTCAAAACTCTCAAGTGCCATAGTGTTACCAGTATTTAAGTCCATGCCTTGCGCGTCCTCAACTACCGCTAGGCGGCAATACCGCTGTGTCGCAGGAGAGCTTCGATGTTAGGTTCCCGGCCTCTAAAAGCAACAAATAAAGCCATTGGCTCTTCGGTTCCTCCTTTTTCCAGAATGTTTTCCAAAAACTGCTTACCGGTTGAAGGATTAAAGATCCCTTCTTCTTCAAATTTTGAATACGCGTCTGCCGATAACACTTCCGCCCATTTATAACTGTAGTAACCCGCTGCATAACCACCTGCAAAAATATGCCCAAAGCTATTTTGGAAGCGATTAAAGCTTGGCGGTTTTATCACCGATACTTTTTCCCGCACCTCGTCAAGAGTTTGCTGCACTTTCACATTTTCGACATCTTTACCATCTTGAAGATGTAGCTTAAAGTCAAACAAACTAAACTCCAGCTGACGAAGCATTTGCATGGCTGACTGGAAGTTTTTCGCCGCCAATAGCTTATTTAGCATTTCCTTTGGAAGAGGCTCTGAACTCTCATAATGACCTGAAATAAAGCTCAGTGCTTCTTCTTCCCAGCACCAATTTTCCAGAAATTGGCTGGGTAGCTCCACTGCATCCCAAGCCACTCCATTTATGCCAGAAACACCGCCTACAGAAACCTGAGTAAGCATGTGATGTATGCCGTGTCCAAACTCATGAAAGAGCGTGACCACTTCATCGTGAGTAAACAAAGCGGGTTTATCTCCCACCGGCGCGTTGAAGTTACAAGTTAAATAAGCGACCGGGCTTTGAAGCTTGCCTTCAAGATTAACCCGTCTTACTCGACATTCATCCATCCATGCCCCTCCACGCTTTTTCTCACGAGCGTAAAGGTCAAGATAAAAATTCCCTCTAAGATTATCGTTTTTATCACGTATTTCGAAAAATCGGACATCTTTATGCCAGGTATCGACACCTTTTACTTCCAGAATTTTTAAAGAATACAGGCGTGAAACCACTTCAAACAAGCCCTCAATCACTCTGTTTTCAGGAAAGTAAGGACGAAGCTCTTCGTCCGAAATACTATACTTTTGTTGCTTTAGCTTCTCTGAATAGTAGGCGTAATCCCAAGCTTCCAGAGTATCGACACCATATTCTTCTTGTGCAAAGGTTTTTAACTCAGCCAAATCTTGTTCAGCCTGCGGTTTTGCTCTTGTCGCCAAGTCTTCTAAAAAGCCAACAACCTGGTCTGTAGACTCAGCCATTTTCGTTGCAAGCGAATACTGCGCGTAATTATCAAAGCCTAGTAATTGGGCCAACTCATGGCGTAGCACTAAGGTTTGTTTGATCGTATCGGTATTATCAAATTTCCCGTCTTCTGTATCGAGCTCAGAGGCGCGCGTGCTGTATGCGCGGTACATCTCTTCTCGCAGAGTGCGATTATCTGCATACATCATCACCGGTAAGTAGCTTGGGATATCCAGTGTAAATAAATACCCCTCTTTCTCTTTTTGCCTGGCCAGTTGAGCGGCGGCTGCTTTTGCTGAGTCGGGTAAACCTGTTAGCGCGGATTCCTCAGTGATGTGCTTGGTGAAATGCAAAGTTGCATCCATCACATTGTTTGAAAAAGCGGATGATAAGTCTGACAACTGACTGCGAATTTCGGCAAAACGTTTTTTCTTTTCAGGCGCGAGCGACACACCTGAAAGGGTGAAATCTCTAACTGCGTTATCCACAACCTTTTTCTGAGCCCTATTCAAAGTGCTGTACTCCTCACTTTTTTGCAAGGCTTGGTAAAGCGCACACAGTTTTTCGTGTTGCCCCAAATAGGTGGAATATTCAGATAATAGTGGCAAACAGGCATCATGAGCTTCTCTTAACGCATCAGAACTGACCACCGAATTCATATGGCTAACTGGAGAAAACAACTGACTTAGTTCATCATCTACTTGCTCCAGCTCACTAACCAGCGCGTGATAACTTACCTCTCCACGTTCAACGACCTCTTCAACGCGGGCTTTACACTTGTCTATTGCCTGCTTAACTTGCTCAACAATGTTACCCGGCTCGATGCTTGAAAAGTCTGGAAGATTATCAAAGTCTATTTTGGCATCGCTTGAAGAAATTTTTGTGATCATGGATATAACCTTTTTGTTTTTCACTACCTATTGCAATACGACCTAGTCACATGAGCTGATTAGTTTTAATGTAATTTAAATCATTTGTATGAACACAGGCAGTCAATTGTAAAATTCACGAAGTAGAGTGAACATTGGGGAGAAGATGAAAAAGACAAGGTGTTTATATTAAGAATTAAGCGCAATTAGCTTTATTTTGGCTGAGCTATTATCAGCAGAGCCGAGTACATTAGATAAGTAAAGTGAAAGAAAACTTGAAAATTAGGGTCTTATCAGCATAGTAATAGACAGACTTTCAATAACTTGAACAAATGGATAACCATGACAGCATCAAACAATCATTTTGACTATATCTGTATCGGCGGCGGCAGCGGCGGTATTGCATCAGCAAATCGAGCCGCGCGCTACGGCAAAAAGGTGGCAATAGTTGAAGCAAAAGCGATTGGCGGAACCTGCGTAAACGTTGGATGTGTGCCCAAAAAAGCCATGTGGTTTGGCGCACAGGTCGCTGAAGCTATTCATAAATATGCACCCGATTATGGATTTGATGTAAAGGTAAACAATTTTAGCTGGAAGAAACTGATTGAAAGTCGCGATGCTTATATTAGCCGCATCCATCAGTCTTACGATAGAGTGCTCGGTAATAACAAAGTGACCCTGATTAAAGGTTTCGCAACGTTTAAAGATAACCATACGCTCGATATTGACGGAACAGAATATACGGCTGACCACATCACCATCGCTGTTGGCGGCAGACCCATTAAACCACCCGTTAAAGGGGCTGAATATGGAATTGACTCTGACGGATTTTTTGAGCTGGACGAGCAACCTAAACGCGCGGTGGTTGTTGGCGCAGGTTACATTGCAGTGGAGCTTGCAGGTGTTTTACATTCTTTAGGCACTGAAACACATTTACTGGTTCGTCGTGAAAAACCACTTCGCCATTTTGATGACATGATTTCTGACACACTTGTCGAGCTGATGGAAGAAGACGGGCCTACACTGCACAAACACACTGAAGTAGAGTGCATGGAAAAGCAAGATGATGGCTCACTTTTGGTTCGAGTCAATGGTGGACGCAGTATCGAAGCTGACATACTGATTTGGGCAATAGGGCGTGAACCGTCTACCGACAAACTTAAACTCGAAAATACCGATGTTGACGTTGACCAGCGTGGATATATAAAAGTTGACGATTATCAAAACACAAGCGCGGAAAATATCTATGCAGTAGGTGACAATATTGGGCATGTTGAGTTAACTCCTGTTGCGGTTAAAGCGGGTCGGATCCTCTCTGAAAGACTTTTCAACGGCAAAGATGACTGGAAAATGGATTACACCAATGTACCTACTGTGGTTTTTAGTCATCCTGCCATTGGTACGATGGGATTAAGTGAAAAAGAAGCGAAAGAAGCTTACGGCGAAGAAGGTATAAAGGTGTACACATCAAGCTTTGCTGCAATGTATACCGCCGTCACCGAGCACCGCCAAGCCACTCGCATGAAATTAGTGTGCGCAGGACCAGAAGAAAAGGTTGTAGGCATTCACGGTATCGGTTTTGGGATGGATGAAATTCTGCAAGGCTTCGGCGTTGCGATGAAAATGGGCGCAACAAAAGCTGATTTTGACAACTGCGTGGCGATTCACCCAACCTCTGCGGAAGAGTTTGTCACCATGTAGTAATCACAGAGCAGAACGCAATTTTTTAGGAATACCGAAGCGCAAATTGCACTTCGGTATAAGGAAGATGTCAATGTTGAGCGTAAAATGCCCTAGTTGTAGCAATGAAATAAAGTTTTCGGAGCGCTTGCCCCTGATATATAAATTTTATGGAGCGTGTAAGTCTTGCAATACCGAGTATATTCCTAATAAACCATCGATGTTGATAAGCTCTGCCGTATTAGGAGGATTTTTAGGAATACTAATAAAATCAACATTTGATGTGGACATTTTAAGTTCTGCTGTCATGGCTTTTATTCTTACAATGGGTATTCAACAACTTATTAACCCGTTTTACAGCGTAGATATCATTGACTTTATGTAGATACTAGAAAGAGAGCAAAGATACATGCAACGCAGTTGAAGGGAAACCCGTATTACGTTTCAAGCTTGCCTTTCTAATATTTTTTAATATAAACTCAAATTTATGGAGCGTTACCACACAAGGAACTATACGCAGTGATCCGATTTATCCCTCTTTTATTTTTACTTTTCCTAAGTGCATGTAAATCTACACCCAATTATTTAAACACCGATACACTGGTCGCTCAGTACAACAGGATAGGCTATGTTAATTTCACAACGACCAGTGAATTAACTTACTTTCAACCGTACTTAGAAAATTTTTATTCTGAACGCGTGCAGAATGAATTGAGAAGCTTAGGTTTTGATGTAGTTGATGCAAGCGCATTATTTAATGTCTTAAGTGAGCTCGAAAATAAGACGGACAACCTTTATAACTCAAATACTGGACAGCTTAACGAAGAGCTTCACAATCAGCTTTTTATAGAAGCTTTAGAAACGCTTAAATCCCAGTTGAATATAGATGCGTTTTTGTTTGTAGGTGTAGACATTGTCCCAGCCCATTTTAGCAACAACGTCTTTTCAGGTTACAATGCATCATGGTGGGGTCAAAGTGAGGACTACTTAGCTGAAGGAGTTGATGCGAGTGAAGTATTAGGCTCACTTTTTGTCAATAAGACAGGACATCTGCCTGGCGCTCGCTTATATCTGAGATTTCGTGATGCACAAAACAATATTATATCCTTTGGCGGCGGAGGCATTGAGCTTTTAGCAAGGTTTGACGATGATGGAGAACTCGAAACTAAAAAGCCTGAATTACTTTTTGATAACGAAAGTCAACTTATAGAAGCCTTAAACTTCGCTTTTGAAAATTTAGCATCACATAGACAGAAGAACAGATGAGTTTTAAAAAGTTTCTTTTCCTTATTCTTCTTATAATGAGCACTGCAGGTTGTAAGACAACTAACTTTACTAGTTATGATCCCTCACCTATATCTGGTTCCAACTTATTTGTTGACTTTCAGAGCGAACAAAACTCAATAAATTTCATTTGGTTGCCTCCTGCATACTCACCAGATTTTTTGCCTTATACAAGCATGTTCACAAGTGACGTAAAATCGTTTGCAGATAAATATGGATACAACTATGAACACGAAGTTAATCAAAGCAAGTTTAATGAAAATGCAAATTCTTTTGGGGGGCTATTTGATTCAAAGAGTGGACAGATGAACACTTTAGTTCTTACTAACAGTATCAAAAAAACTGCCTCCGACATATTTGCATCTGACGACTCTATCCACGTAATCGCATTTATCATGCCAGTTAAAGAAATCGTCCAATCAAACACCGGATTAACAATATGGTCTAATACTGAGCAAAAGAGTCAAGTGATTCCAAATTCTTCAAGGCAAACAAAAGAAGCAATTAGTTTGAAAGTTAATTATCTTTTCCGTGATGATTTTCCAGAGTCAATAATTATTGGCTTAGATGCAGAAGATGAACGATTTTTATCAAAAGATAAATACGATGACATTGTCTCCTATATCTTCACCCCATTTCTTATTAATCATCAAAGCAGCTTGTAGGAGCATAAAAACTTTCTAGAGATACTCAACTTTCGAGAACTAAATTAACTTGAGCGCGGACTTACAGGCCACTTGAATTTAATCTGTCTTATTCGGATTGTCTTCTTCGATTGGTTCGCGCTTTAAAGCGCTAATCACTCAAGCCTGCTTTCTCGCGTATTTTTTTGGCCCACTGTGGGCGAGTAACTTCATATTCCCAAGGGCCGGATGGAACCACTATTGATGGATTTGCCTTTTTGAGTGCATCAAATAATTTTTGTCTATCAACAGAGTAGTTTTGATACATGATTTGCTTAGTTTCGCCACTTTTTAGTTGCAGTAAATGCTTGTCAGAATTATTAGTGGCACTTCTGATTTGACGAAGCGCTACAATGTCGTTTACCGAAACCGTAAATCCAAAATCTCCCCAAACGGGGTCGCTGTAATGAAATTCACTTGGACTTACCCATATTTGGACTTCCTGGTTTCGAATATAAAAGTACAGAGCAAGACCAAGTAAGAGCGCTTCAATTATGATGAGAACTGCCGGAAGCGTGGTTCGAGTAAAGCTATGTTCTTGTTCGGTCCAGATATAGTTTATTGCCACCCAATACATTGCTGCTAATACAACAGCGTTCATTACAAGTATTAGTGCAAATCGGCGCATACTTCGCGTAAATTTATAGAAGGTCACCATAGTGGCGTAACTCCGTATTTAATAAAAGTGATCTTAAAACTGATAGGTCACCCCAATAAATCCGTCGATGGTATAATCGTCTTCCACGATCGGGCTATTCTTAATATCGCTGGCTAATGATAAAAAGCGAGTACTTACTATTACTTGCCAATCTTGATTGAACTGATAATACCCACCTAATGTAATGCCGCCTTGCCATACTGCGCCAACTGCGTACTCTTCAAATATTGAGCGTGCTGCCTCTTCGCGTGAAATACCAAAATAATAGTCAGCATAATTACTACTAAGATACTCAACTTGAACGCCGGCATTTATCATCCATCTACGCTGTGGATCCTGAAATATTGGTCGCTCAAAGTTCAACGCCCCCCTTTGTCCATTGTGCTCCCCAGTAATGTCTGTTTGATAAACTGCATTAAATTGACCATAGGCGGTAGGATAGACGTAGCGCAAACCAGCTAAAAACGATAAATTCCTATCTTCAATAC
Source organism: Ningiella ruwaisensis (assembly GCF_004798935.1). Lineage (GTDB taxonomy): Bacteria > Pseudomonadota > Gammaproteobacteria > Enterobacterales > Alteromonadaceae > Glaciecola > Glaciecola ruwaisensis. The sequence goes on from NZ_RAHT01000010.1 coordinate 76,901, forward strand.
CATTAAGCTCATTAGATTCGCTTGCCTCAAGCTCATTTGGCGCTAGCTCAATACTTAATCGCAGGCTGGGCTCACCGCGTTCAGTGCCAGTAAATTTGTATTGAAACGATGGGCCACGCCAGATGATACGCTCTCCCTCGTAAGCCACAATTGGCACAATCAGCGATTCGCTGCTTACTCCGCGATACGGAGTTAAGCTTCCTATTCCCGCGATACCAGCTGACCAGGCACTTTTTGCGTTTTCAGAGTCTTGCGCGCTTGCCTGTTTAAATGAACAAATACTTAGAATAGCGAATGCAACTACTGCAATAGTAAACACACTATATTTGATTGAGGTTATGATGCCTGTTTGAAGAAACATAGTTAAAGCCTGTGATGCAAAATCATTTAAGCTCTCTACGCCCTATTTACATAACGGGCTTTTAAATTAAAAAGGTTTAATCGTTCAACCCTATGTAGATAAATCGAGCGACTCGCTTTGCTTATTTCATCTTTTCCTTCAAGCTGGCAAACATATGAGACAGCTTCATTTTTGTGCCAGCGGCACTTATGACTTTGTTTAAATGTGACAGCCCGTGTTGCTCTAACTGCTGCTCTAAATGGTAAAACTCAGGTTTGGCTGATTTTTTGTAACTAAAATTCGGATCTTTTGAATACACATCGTCTTGCTCAAGTATGTAATATTCAGCCGCACGACAGATGCTGTAACAAAACAGTGTGTCCTGAATTTCTTCGTCTGTCAGGTAGGTGCGATCCCAGTCATTAGTGAGAGGCTGGTAGCTCATACCGATGCCGGTATGCAGCTCTTTTGGTAGCTTTAAGTGCTGTGCAAATAAGCCGCCCATTACCGCAGCATTGCTTTTAAATAAAGACTGCATACCACGAACGCGCATGTACATTGGCATTCGGTCAATATAAAAGTTTGCAGCTTTTGCATCCATGGATAAAAGCGTGATGTCTCCTAAATAGCTCAATAAACAACGTGTTGACAGCTCCGAGGGCGTTTCAAGATTTGCCTCACGTGCAATAAGCAATGCCATTGCACTTGCCAGGAAGCTGGTTTTCCAAATCTTCTCATACGCCGCTTTTTGCTTTTCGCTTTCAAATTCGAAGCTTTGTGAAATAGCAAATTGCGTAGCGAGGTTTTTGACTTGTGCAATGCCCAAATATACAACGGCATGATTAATATCTGTGATGGCTTTACGCAGGCCAAAAAATGGTGAGTTGGCCATATTTAGCACCATTGCCACCAATTCAGGGTCACTTTTAACGATATTAATAAGTTCCTGCGCATCAGTAATGCTTCGACTCAAAGACATCAAAAGAGGATGGGGCTTACGCAAGCGTTTAAACTCATTGCTTGCCTTGTGCTCTTTTACAAAGGCTTCATAGTCAATTAACTGAATTTCTGCCAGTTCTGGTGGGGGCGATAGCGAAGTGGCTTCACTGGACTCTTCCACTACATCGTTTTTACTGCTTTCAATGGCTATTTTTGGCGATTTGGGAGTGGAGTATATTGAGCCTTGACGCTTTTTTCGCACTTTCAAAAGCGTGTTTGAATAATCCTTTTCCTGACCGGCATTGCGCAAACGCCACAGCAATAAAATCACCAATAGTAAGATGACAACAGGAATTAATATACTAGTAGTGTCCATTCTTAAGCCGATACCTAATCAAAAAGCAAAGTCGTGCGTGTTATATCACAGGAAATTAATGCATTGGGTATATAGCCTGATACGCTGTACCCAAAACCTGCAATGACGCGCTTCGCGAGTGGGTTAATTTTTAAGGTTATCGGCGGCGAGTAGAAATACTAAAACGTATTTAAGGCACCATCTGAGGAACCTGAAAGATCGGCAATGCGCATTCTATGGCACTGCTCCATATGATGGATCACCAGATCATCTTCCGGGTCAATCATGAGCGCTCCATGGAAGCACTTCATTGCGTTTTTCCAGTCTTTATTTTTGCGATATTCTACGCCTTGCTGAATCATTGAGCCCGTTTTGTAACGAGATAGCTGAATGTCTTTGGGCAGATGATTAAGAATTTCATACACTTCGATAGGTTGCTTACGCCCTTTTACTCGAACAAAATCAACAAAACGATAAGCAATTTCGGTTTTTGAATCTATGGACAATTGGTCAAGCACCTGGCTGCTTACAATAATATCAGCGTTGTATCGCGGTGCCAGTGATTCAAGGCGATAGGAGATATTTACGCTATCGCCAATCACCGTTGTATCCATGCGATCATCACAGCCTACAGTGCCAATGATCACCGGTCCAAAGTGCACACCCACACCTATTTCGATTGGCGGGTAGTCAACACTGGTGCGCTGCTTGTTATACATGGCAAGCGCCGCATGCAAATCAACCGCAGCACGAATAGCATCAAGTGCTTTATTAGAGTTGTTGCCACCCGGATGGTCAAAGAGCGCCATAATTGCATCGCCAATGAACTTGTCAATAAAACCGTTGTTTTGATGAATAGCATCGTTCATTCGCAAAAAGTAGGAATTTAAAAACTTCATGAGCTCATGAGGCTGCATTTGTTCCGAAAGACCGGTAAAGCCTCTGATATCGCAGAACAAAATAGCCACTTCATCTGCAGCTGCTTTACCCAATTCGATTGAGCTGGCGTCTTTGCCTTTTATATGATCAACAAACTGCTTGGGTACAAATTTCTGAAAGGTCTTGATTAATCGTTGAGCTTCATCTGCTTTATCGACAAAACGCCGGTCGGGTGTATCTTTTTCATCGTCGGAGGTGGTTTCTTCTTCATCGGCGGCTTTATGCAGCTGTGGCAAATTGCCTAGCATGTTGCGCGTTAACAGTTTCAGTCTCTGACGTAAGCGCACAATGGTATACGCCATTACAATAACGGCAATCGAGAGTACTAAAAGAAGCGGTAAAGCAAGTTGTCCAACTGACATACAACTAAGTTAATCCAATTAAGCGTTGTTAATATGCAAGGGCCGGCAAATATGCCAGCCCATGATCGTGTCCATTCGCTATAGATTAATTTAAAGTGGCACAAGCTACAACAAAACGATTGATATATTTACAGTTTTATTTGCTATTTAGTTAAACGAGCACACAGCCAGTTGATTTAACGCTTAGAACCGCGTACGAACACCTAACATAACCGAACGACCCGGAAGCGGTGCCAAGTCTCGTAAAAACGATGTATGAACGCGTGCTTCTTCATCTGTTAAATTTCGACCTTTGGCAAAAAACTCAACTTCTTGACCCTTTATGTCGGCAAAATATGAAACGTTTGCGTCTATCATAGTATAGCCATCTGTTTCGTTTTCGAACTCTGCCACATCTGTCTGGCTAAATACACGCATAATTTGCGCATCAATGAACCAGTTTTCATGTGAATACTCTGCACCAAAAGTGAGTCTTGCAGGTGGTGTGCGAGGTAAATTCTGCTCACCACTTGGCGTATCCACATCATTTTTTATAATGTCGCCTTGCGTGAAGAGCTTCCAGGCATCATTTACCCGATAATTTATTTGAATTTCAGCTCCATACAGTGTGGCGTCTGAATTTACAAAGGTAAACACCGGCAGTTCATCTGAATGTTCGTCTGAATGCTCCTCATCCATATGTTCTTCATGACCTTCTTCCATATCATGATCGTGCTCTTCGTCAGCGTGTTCTTCTTCCTCATGGGCGTGCGAAAACTCAGCAAACAAACCAGTCTCTGCCGCATAGTAATAATCAGACACTTTGTTATAAAACACATTTAGAACAAATCCCAGGTCGCCATTGAATTTGCGTAAAGATAAATCGAAGTTATTGGATGTTTCCAGCTCAAAATCCGCATCGCCCAACTCAAAATGCCCTTCGTGCAATTCATATAAAGCACCTATCTCGTAGGTTTGAGTACCAATGTGAGGGCCAAAACTAAAAAGCTCTGCACTTGAGGGGGCTCGTTGTGCATGGATGTATGAAAGTCCTAAATTATAGCCTTCTGCAAAATCCCATACCGCACCCGCTGATAAGCTATAGGGACTAAAATCAACGCTTACCGAATCTAGCTCGCTCTCGTGTTGATCGTGCTCGTCGTGATCGTGCATATCTTCATCGTGCATCTCGTCTTCATGCTCGTCATGAGAGTCGCCATGTGCATGCACATCCAGCTCGGGTGGAAGGAGTCTGGGCACATCAATTTCAACGCGCTCGATTCTCGCACCAAGCTGCACGAGTACATCGCCAAAGTGTTTTTCCTCAATAAGTCCAAGACCAAAAGTTCGAGTATCTGAAGCAGGTGTAAACGCTTCTTCTCCCACTGCCGAAAAATCACTTAGCTTGGTATGCAAGCTAATGCCACCGCGCCAGCCTGCAACAGGCTGATGCAAGACTTCGACACGGGTTTCAAACGAATCATTGGTAAAACGTGTTCCCGGCACGCCATTTTCAATTTCAACATGGGTGTAGTCGGTATACGATACGCCAAAGTTGACTGCGCTTATCACATCCGTACTCAGTTGAAATTGTCCTGCCAGCTGGTATCGGTTTTGCTGTAAGTCAGCCATTACTGACTCTTCGTCACTTTCCGTGTGCTCGTCGTGATCATCCTCGTGTTCGTCGTGACCGCCATGAGAGTGTCCGGGGATGCCGTACAGTGAGGACAAATGTTGAGCAGAAATACCGACATAGCCTGAGTCAAAAAGATAAGATCCACCTACTGTAAATCCCTTACTGCGGTACTGTGAATTTTCAACGATCCCCTCTACTCCTTCCTCATGCTCGTGTTCTTCGTGCTCGTCCTCATGCTCATCTTCATGTGCATCTTCACTTTCTGCCATTCCGGGAATGCGGTAACTGTCTGCGTCGCGATAAAATCCTTGCACATTGAAGGCAAAATTATTTGCGCCGCCTTTATAAGAGCCGGATGCGCCTTCTTCCGCATTCACTGTGTTGCGCGTAATTGCGATTTCGCCTTGTGCATCATTATTATCAGGAATACGCTGGTCAACGACGTTCACCACGCCGCCAATTGCACCGCTTCCATAAAATAAAGTTGCTGGCCCGCGCAGCACTTCAATTTGTTGTGCCGATGAAGTTTCAGTTGCTACCATGTGATCGGGTCCAACGCGCGACGCATCCGACGCATCCATTCCATTTTGTGTGATGAGCACGCGAGGTCCATCCAAGCCACGAATGATGGGTGTACTGGCAACACCGCCATGAAAAGAACTATGCACGCCCACCTCATTTCGAAGGGTGTCACCAAGAGTGGCTGCATTTTTATGATGTAAATGATCTCCCGCCAGCACGTTTACCGGCGCGGCTGATTCAATATTTGACGCGTGAAAAGCACTAGCGGTAACATCGAACACTTCAATGCTGGAATTTATCACTGAGATATCTAAATCACTCACACCATTTTCATCGACATCAACTTTTGTGCTTGAATGAATATAGTCAGGCGAAGCAACGTGAAGTTCGACCATGCCAAGTTTGACATTTTCAAAGCGAAAGCTTCCATCGTCTGCTATTCGAACACGTTTATTGGAGCCCATAATTTGGACTTCACCTTCAGTTACAGGGTTTCCAAGGCTATCAATAACTTTACCTTGAATGGTATTTGCTAATGAAACAGGGGAAAGAGCAAACAGGATAGATGAAGCAAGCAGTGTTTTTTTCATAAGTGCGTCTGTGTTGTTATAGTATTACATCTCAAGATAGACGTTATACTATAACAACTAGTCTGCAGATCAAGAGAATTGAGCACTTTTTTATTTTTATTTAAGACCGACTGCAAGCAGGTTAAATGAAAAGGGGCGCATAGAGGGCGGGCCATCGCTTACAAAAATCCGAGCTTGCTTATCGGTGCTTTCCAGATCCTTTTGCCATAAGGTAATTTTAGTGGAAGACATGAATCCAAGTGGAAGCGGCATTTCATGGCCATCAAACGACAAGTTTAACGAAATAAAGTAGCGGGCACCATTGCGCTTGCGACTAAAGGCAAGCAGTCCTTTATTTGCATCGAGGTCGTATAATACAGGCAAATGCAACAAGTGTGGCGCATTTTTTCCATCAGGTAGCAACAAAGGCTCAAGTGACGCGTTTATCTCATCAAGGGCTTTTTGTTGCGCATCAAATTGCCTATCAGCTTCGGCAGACGAATGTCCGTCAAGTGAATGTGTACTTAAAACGTCAATTTCATATAAAGCATCAAAAGACAAAAAAAGGCTATACCAAAAATAAAGCAAAAGCTCACGACGCCTTTCCTTTAACTCTTTTGCGGCTGCATTTTCAGGCTCTACTGAACTATTATTAAACAATGGACTTGCCGCGCGAAGTTGTTCTTTTACCTGTACTTGTTCGTGATTAATATCGTAATTTTGTGTTGTATCTGTTTGGTGGAATATGCTCATGAAAACATCTGCTAGCCGCTGCAGCGCTTCTGGTGAGGCATCATCAACAATTGCCGTTTTTGCAGATTGATAAAGGCTCATGTACTGTGCTTTGCTTAAGGTCACCGCTTGCTGAGCTTCTATTTCAGATTGATCAGAGCAAGCTGTAATCACAAAAAGCAACGATAAAAAAACAAGGGTTACTTGCAGCTTAAGGCCAGGCACCAAAAGCCTCCCTAAGCTTGAGCCCTATTGCGGTGGAATAGCCGAAGTTGCGTCCTTGTATTTTCCCGTCTTTATCAATCATGTAATAGCTCGGATAGCCTTGGATCTGAAACTGTGATTTTAATTCAGGATTGCCCAGGTAAACCGGTGCTTTTACTCCATGCTCATTAACAAACGCTTCAACGGCTTCGATGCTTGAATAGTCCAAAGCAATCACCACCACATTGACCTTTTCAGGGCTAAGATATGCTAAATTCCCAATGCTTAAGCTACAGATTTGACACCAGGGCGCAAAAAAATAAACCAGGTTAGCCTGCTCGGTGCTCAACATTGGATGCACTTCGCCCTCAAGACTAACTAGATTTTGTTGCGCAATTATGACGCTTCCGTCAGAACTTAGCATATCGCGCGTTTGCCAAGCGATTACCGCAGTAATGATGACCAAAACAATCGCTGCGTCTCGTAGCCAAACAACATATCTGTGTTTGTTTTTTTGGTGTGCTTTCGTTTGGCCAGAATTGGCTTCTTGCAATGCTCGGTTTGTCACAGCTCTTTTTCAGCAAATTCCGCGAGACGACTTCGTACCACACCATCTAAGCTAATTGTTGCGCTGCCCGAAAAGTTTTTAAATTTCTCAACGATGTAGGTTAAACCAGAGCTAAGCGCGTTCAGATAGTTGCTGTCAATTTGAGATAAATTACCAGCACAAATTAATTTGGTACCTTCTCCGCATCGCGTGATGATGGTTTTAAGCTGCGAAGCGGTCAGGTTTTGGGACTCATCTAAAATAACGATGGCGTTTTGCAAGCTGCGCCCACGCATAAAGTTCACCGATTTAAACTGAATATTTGCCTTTTCCATAATATAGCTGAGCGAACCGGTGATATTTTCATCATTTTTGTGTAGCGCTTCAAGTGAATCAGTAATGGCGGCAAGCCAGGGTGCCATTTTTTCTTCCTCGGTTCCCGGTAAAAAGCCTATCGATTCCGCAATCTCTGGTGTTGAACGCGTAACAATAATTTTATCGTACATGTTTTTTTCAACTACCATTTCAAGCGCGGCGGCCAGAGCCAATAAGGTTTTAAGGTATTCTAATTTAAAAATAGACAGACCGACCGACTGAGCATTAAACTTGTATAAATAAGCACATGCGAACCAGCAATAAAAATTAAATGGTCTAACGCCGGAATTTAAATGAATCAGAACAAAGCGCTCCTAAATATTGATGACCCAATCTTCGCACATTTTGCGCCAGAAGGAAGCCTTTTCCGAGACTGTCTTCTCGCCTCAAGATGGGACGACAAAAACGATGGCTCGAACTCACTAGCTCACTACAACAGTCGTCTAGCAATTTCGAAGCTTATTCAGTCTGTCGAATTGGACAACTGTAGAAGCTTGATGAACCTGCTTTCGAGTCCAGCCAAAAGCTTATCTAAAGGCGACGTCATTCAAGGATTTAAGTCTGCTGACCTTATACTTAAAGAGATTTTTCCTATTCAAAGGGCAAAAGACTATGGCAGTGCATTCAGACGTTTTGTAAAACAATTCAGCGGTCCCCTGTGTAATGGTTCAAAGGTATCCGAAATAACTTACGAATCAGTTTTATGGACTAATTCGGATTTTCAAGAGAATTTACACGTTGGACTTCTTGAAATAACCACGAAAGGCTCCAGAACAAAGACTAACTTTGTGGATCCTGATTTTTTTCCAAATCTGTTTAAGTTGGACTCAGTACTTCACTGCCTAATGAAGAATGTAGAAGCTTCTTCAAAAGAAAATCCATTGGAATATAGTGTTTTAGCAACATTGAAGGCTCAGATACGGACTATAAACGATCACCTTTGCAATTCGCCCATAGCAAAGCTTTTAAATACGTCATTACACCTTCTTAAAGCTAACACAATCAATCCAGCTCTGATGGATTATGAACGCCAACTATATGCATTAAATCCGAAGAAAAAGAACAACCAAACAAGCGTAATCTTCAGACAATACCTCTTCAACTACGCCTTGACGTTGCCGGAACACCTAGAAGAAAAAAACAAGTTTAAGACCAATTTTCTCAGCTCTGGAAAGCTTAAATTTAAACCCAAGTACACTATAAGTACAGCAAATGGAAACTACACAGTAGACAGCTTCCAACTACCTTCCATACTGCCAACTGAGAGCTTGGCAGATACCTGTTTCACGTGTTTACAAAAGTCAACGAAACATCAGCCAGCCCAAGCCTCAGATATCGAAAAGCTGATTGAAGTATTAAAAATAGTTGAACAGAATGACTGCACGCATGCGCGACTCCTATTTGCTAGAAAGCCTCAGGATTTAATCCGTTACCACGTTGGCAATGGCTTAAAGGAGTTAGAGCAAGCTCTCGGTGACTACTTTCCCGGACAAGAAAAAGAACGGCTTGCGATAGTAAGACAGTTTATCGACCTTTGCCCTACCCCGATCAGGAATGGAAAACTCATAAGCGAGATGAGCTTCGACTCACAGATCGTGATCGAAGATAAGCCGCAGACACTCGCAATCAAAACGTACTCTAAAACCAACGGAAAAAAGAAAACACTTTTTTACCAACTTAACCTCACAAAAATTGCAGATCTGCTTTCTCCCGACGGCCTACTAACCGTATGTCTCAATGAGTTAAAGAATAGCTCTATTTTACATCAACAACCTTCATCAACCTTATCATCGCTTGAAGTGACTTTAGGCTACGTCGCAAATGCTGAGGAAAACGAAGCCATTAAGCATGTCTTTAAAAGCCCGCTAAAAAAACTCAGTCAACGAGACTTCAGGCTGGGTTTTTCAGAACTTGAGGACATTATTGACGCACAAAAAATCAATACAAAAGCAGCTAAAAGCCAAGCCTTGAGAACGTTTTTAAATAAGCATGCTGGTAAAATTAACGATAAAGTCGAAATAAAAAACTGCGGTTTTTCTACAAGGATTAGCGCTGGTGATGAAAGAAAAGCCCAGAAACTAATAGAGCCTGTAGACGAAAATGGCAAAGTACTTCCCAGCCCGGTATTGGAGAAGCATTTGTCATTAGAAGAACTCAAAAAGCGATATCATGAATATCTGACCCAACCCATTGATGCAATTCTAGATGCGTGCAAGAAAGAAATTGCAAACTACAAAAAGCTGCTTGATGACTTAGCTCCCTACACATGCACTGACCAAAATGGACACTATACCTATTCGATGCCAGCAGAAGTCAGAGACATTGTTGCGGAAAATCAGCTGGGACAAGAGAGACGAAAAGGATATTCGTTAAGCCGTACAATGTTATCTCGGATGAGGGAGAAACACACTAAAGAAGTTATGTTAGGTGCATATCTTCAGCACCAGCTCTCTTTAGGTATAACCTCGCGAACATACTGTTTAAACAAACTAGAGCTAGTTCCTGACCATGTAAAACACTGGTTTCCAAACACAGGAACAGGTATGAAAGACTTGTTCTGGAGCAGTGTTTTTCTGCCCAAATACATCTTACTCGTCTGCTTTATTCGGTTGGCGATAAAAACAACATGGAACAAGGATGTAATTGCGATACTGGACCGTTCAAACTTACCAGATTCATTGCCTCAAGGCGCTTTTACCATTGGTGGATTTAAAGAAAAGGTCAGTAAGCATACAAAGCCTGTGACCATTGAGCCGCATGAGAAGGAGCTTCGTGAGGTGATCAGCTTTCTTATTCAACATTATGAAAACATGATCAGCTACGGCGTTAAGCCTGACAGTTTGTGGGACACGCCTAATTCGACCAAACTCAGTTTTCTATCAGGGAGAACTATCGATAGTTTCAGAGAACATCATATCCTCCCTTATTTTCGAATGGAGCTACTGGCAAAACATCAAATCAACTTAAGGAAGGGAATCGACGGTGATGTAATCAAGTCCCAAATGGAGAGAAATCATGGCAGTCTCAGAGTAACAGCAAGATATTTGTCGCATCCAATAGCCCTGCTCGAATATGAAGCTAACAACGCTGATTTTCAACGACGATTGGAGACATCGGTTCAGTTTAGAGACAAAAAAGAGAAACTAAAAAAGTATGGTTTTGATCCGAAGAACATTGATGAAAATCTGTTAATCGCTCCTTCTGAGAATAAGGATGATTTGCCAAAGTGGTTTCTATTGCCAGATGGTTCGTCATGCACTGACATCTTTGCTACCGTAGATAAATCTAAAAAGGACAGCATCTGTAGAGGAAGGCTTTGCCATGCAGGTGATGGCTGCCAATTCAACAAAGTCGAAATTGGCGTTGAGGAATTTGTCTACACGCTTAGACGTCAAGCCTATTACCTTAGCCGTGGAATGGCCTTGTTAGACAAAAATGGCCAAGAATACTTCGATGAATATATCGCCCCTGATATGCGCTTTACGTTTGGCCTCGCCAAATACGTAGAGTTTGCAAACCCTTCTTTGTTTAAAAAAGCTAAAGGGAGATTAGCCGATGCTTAATAATGTTCAATATCAATTTTTAGATGCTGATCAGCCAGAGAAAATTATTAGTGAGCACGAAGACCTATTAGTTGAAAACGCCAAGCGACTCGCAGTGACTGACGAAAAGTTAGTACTTGAAGGGACTGTATTAAGATTTTGGGCGGTGATTGAAGGAGCGAAAGCCAATGAGTCGGTCAAACAAGAAGGAGCGGTAGACCTTAAAAATATATGGATACCCGGTGCTGCGGGATGGCAGCACCCAGTGCCTATCTTATTGTTCCCTGACTATGCGAAGGTACTTATCGAAATCGTCGATATCTACACAAACAATGCCAAACATACGCCTACATTTGTTAAAACGGGGCTGATGTCTCAACTAACTGTTGCAGCACAATTCATTGAATATATGTGCCTGCATGGCCACTTGAGGCTTAGAAGTATCCCTGAAACACAAATCAATGAAATGTTAAATTCATTAAAACAAGGCGGGATCCCTGAAGCGCTCCAACTTCATAAACGCGTCAACACATTCATTGATAGGCTCATCGATAATGATGAATTGGAACCATTTTTGATAGGCTCTGGTGAGGCT
>NZ_RAHT01000011.1 GCF_004798935.1 Ningiella ruwaisensis
ATTTTAAGAGGTAGCATTAAATTACAGAAGAGGTGTCGAATGGAAAAGAAAAAGTGGTTTTTGAGTTTCACCTTGAAAAAATGCTTAATTTATATACTTTTACAGTAAGGCTACGTGAATGTGATATAGGATTTGCCTCCGAACTATAGAAACAAGCAGCTTAGAGCTCGAAATTTATTTAGTATTTTAGTTTTTCTACAGCCTAGTAAGATGCCTCGGTAGGCTGCTACTTTATGGAGTGATTACTATATATGGAACCAACGGTTTTTGTATCTTATTCACATGATAGCGAAGCTCATAAAAACTGGGTTTTGCAGCTTGCAACCAGATTACGCTCTAATGGTGTGAATATATTATTGGATAGGTGGAATCTAAAACTTGGAAGTGATTTAGCATCCTTTATGGAAAGAGGCTTATCATCCTCTTCGAGAGTCTTGTGTATTTGCACTGATATCTACAATCAGAAGGCAAACGGGTTTACGGGTGGTGTAGGTTACGAGAAGCAAATTATTACAGCTGAATTGATGTCGGACCTTAATAAAAACTGGGTTATACCCATTGTGAAATCAGTCGAAAATATTGATAAAACGCCAATCTTTCTCAAAGGAAGAATGTATGTCAGCTTCGAAGAAGATTTAAAACACGAAAGTTCTTATGAGGAACTGTTGCGTGAGTTGCTAGACGAACCAATATTGCCAATTCCGCCTATTGGTAAAAATCCATTTCAGAATATAAAAGCATTTTCAGAACAAAAATTTTTACCTAACTCTGAGAGATATATATCTCCGTCGGTGCGTGGAAAAGTCACATTTGATTACTCAAATAATAATGGGCGATACTACATTGGACAAGATGCATTAATGTTCGAACTTAATTTTTACAAATCTAGTAACGACAACATTCAACTTCTTAACGATCCAAGCAGTATCAAAACGGTTGCGGTTGTCAAAGACAAGTTGGAAATCTCTCAGATACTAGATGCACGAGATTATGACGGGTCATCGAGGGTTAGAAGACCAAAATTAAACCAGATAGCAGTAATTCAAAATAGAAACGGCTATTTTGCAGCAATCAAGATACTAGATATAAAAGATGATACCCGTGGTTACGAGTACGATGAAATAACCTTTGAATACTTTATTCAAACTAATGGTAGTCCAAACTTTTCATCTGTCGGCAGCTAACAAAGGTCTCATACCAGTCGCTGCTGCCGCTTCGGACACACAATTTTTGGTGCAATTGACATTTCCCTTCGCTACATATTTAAAAGTTCCTCTACAAATCATGCGTCGCATAGGCGATAGTTGAGCGGCGGCTAATGAACATCAAAAGTCTCCTGTAGAGTTAATATTTAAACCAATTTTTGCACAAAACTGATTTTTTTCTAGACGCACGTGTAGTAGATTTCAACGCTAGAAGGCAAATAGCCATAAAAAGTTAATCCATTGAGCTTTGGTTTAGTTTCAAGAGTTTACTATCGAGTTGTCACTTAAAAATACCCTTTTACTTTTCATAAAAGTCAGAGTTACCACTAATATGGCCCGTTTTGCTGCTCAAAAAATCGACTATCAATAGAACATCCGCGTTGTTTATACTAGCTAGTAATCTAAAAATTAGTACTTGACTGGATTTAAACAATGAGCGCGACGCTAACTATAAAGTATGAAATGAGATTACATTCAGAATATGATTTAGGACCTAGCCTTCATTTCAATCGCTGGATTCCTGATAGTGAAGATCACGCTATTATTATCGTTTCTGACTCGACAACAGTAATTGTTCGGATTGATAAATCTTGCATAACAGAAATCGGTGACATCACGGATGAAATTATTAGTAAATCTCTTGGCTTACAAGTAGGCAAAATGATTATTGAAGTCATCATAGACGGAATAAATAAAAAACTGGCAGATTTTATATAACGATAGGGATTGGACGCGAAATAAACATTAAGGTATTAGACCCGAAGATTCGGATTATGCAGAACTTAGGAAAGAATATGAGCAATTGGGCGGAAACACTGGCAGCATTGCAAATGATATGTTTAATAGGGTGATTTCTTACGCAAGAAACGTGAAGGGACAGTTTTGGTTATCCGAACATAAATATGATGTGAAACGACTAGGCAGTTTCTCGGCTCAACATCCAGCTAAAGCAAAAATTGATAGCGGAAATTGGTTTAGCTGGGTTCCTTCCAACACTACTCAGATTGATTGCCATTTACCACCTGAAGGAGCGGCGATTAAAGAAAGTGAATGGGAAGACTTGCAAACATTTTTACAAGAGTCAAAGCGCCCCCAATTGGCTTTTGAACTTTTATCAAATGCTCGTCAACTTCTTGAAATTGGTAAAACAAGAGGGAGCTTGATCGATGCTATCACAGCACTAGAAATCAGTTTGAATCGGTTCGGTAAAGACACTGATATTGCATCGTTAAAATTAGACTCATGTTCTGACCGTGTAAATTTTAGTCGGATAGGAAGTCAAATTAAGCACTTAGGGTTTTCTGGTTCAGTCAGTTTTCTTCTCCCTCTGCTTTTCCCTGAGTCTGTTCTGCAAAAGCAACTAATTAGCTCATGTTGGGATGCAATTCAAAAAAGAAATAATGTCGTTCACCAAGGCCAGCGTGAAATGAAACCAGAATATATGCATGAAACGTTAAGAAACATTGAAGATCTTTGCAGGATTCTTGATTCTTATACTAAAAAATAATGCTAGTTAATCGAATTTTGAGGTTTTTTCTAAATTTAACATTCGCTAAAAACTATTTCGAATCATCAATACATCTCTGCTACGGGATAATGTTGTCCTGTTAAACGTATTCGAGTTCTAAATCTTCAACCTTTTTCAAAATCAGCATCGCTTTCTTGAGTTGTGCAATGGAATAGTTTTACATATTTCTCTAATTGTGTATTGTACACAAAATGCACAATAAACTTTTCACTACAAACTGTATTGTATTTTCTACTTGAATCTGAATCACTACTGATTGCCTAGACACCACATATTTGTATGTACAAACAAAAAAATGCATCTAAGAAAAAGTCGTAACGGGCTCAAAATTGGATTTATTCTTTATACCATTACTATCGCTGAAAACGTATTGATAACGGTTTGTGTGAACGACCGCCATTGAACAGATTTAGCCTCAGTTCTGTCGTTTGCTTCTCTTTAGCCAACTTCCGCTTCACGCCCAAACCAGAGCTACAAATTATTGAATAGTCAGGCTAAATGAGAATAGCCCAAGCGTTAGCTTTGTCTCGAAGCACCATTTCTTAAATATCCAAACATTAGCTTTTAACCAACTGATGATTTTGACTGTTCACTAATTGTGTTGACGTCTAAAATTGAACAATAATGAAAACGCCTAAGTTTTAGCTTAGGCGTTTGCTTATTTACCAAAATAGATGGCTAATTCGATTACCCATTAATCCGCTTTTTTATCTTTGTCGCCGTCTAATTTTTCTGAAAGGTTTAAATCAAACGGTGGCATAGGCGCGTCTCTGCTTGCGTCTTCAGCCAAGTAAGTATCCATCCAGCGCATAAAGCGAAGAGAATAATCGTACTGTGCTGCTGCTTTTCGATTACCGTGTCCCTCACCTGGATAAAATACCAAACGAACCGGTGTGTCGGTGCGCACTTTCATAGAACGGTAAAGCTCCATGGATTGGCTAGGATGAACGCGCGTATCTTCTTCTCCATGCATAATTAAAGTGGGTGTTGTGCTTTTTCCTGCATGAAAAATTGGCGAACGCTCAATCAGGTTCATCCAGTTATCTTCCCAAGGCCACTTCAGCGAGTGCACCAAATGCATCTCGTTAGGAATATCACTTGTACCGAACTTCGAAACCTGATTGGATATGCCAACAAAGGCAACCGCTGCAGCAAAGTGTTCAGACAAAGCGGTCGCGCCCCACATTGATGCATAACCGCCATAGGAGCCACCCGTTATTCCCACTCGGTCTTTATCAATGATGCCTTCTTTAGCAAGTGCATCAACGCCATCGACCAAGTCGTTAAACTCTTTGCCTGCATAATCGTTTTGATGTTGTTTGGCAAATGCAACTCCACGCCCGGTTGAGCCTCGGTAATTCGGGTAAAACACCGCGTAGCCATCAGCGGCTGCAAATTGTCCACCGTCGGAATAACGCGTGATCCAAGCATCTGAATAATGAGCCTCCGGACCACCATGCACCTGTAACATCAACGGCCAGCCATCTGCGGGTTTTTCGCCATTGGGCAATATCAGCAAACCTTCTATCATCTCTCCATCGCGTGCTGTATAGCTAAAGGTTGTTTGCTCCGATAACGCGATATTCTCAAGCCATGCGTTATGATTCGAAAGTTTTTTGCTGGTATTACGATCCTGACTGAACACTTCACGGGGATGCTTGGGCGAATCGGCGATAAAACGTATCTCGTCATCTGCTACATCGACATCACGCACAACAATGTCATCTGGCGTTTTCAGCACGCGTTTTTCATCACCATCGGTTTCGTACACAACAAGTGCACTTTCAACACCTCTGTGAGCCACAGCAAGAATGTCATCGTCTAACCAATCGATATCCATGATATGTTGTTCGGCCTGCGGGGTCAGCTGCGTAAAGCTGTCGCTGTTAGTTTTCGCCACCATCAGCACGCCTGCAGAGGTGTCATGAATGTCGGTTCCTGCTAAAAACGCAAGATGATCACCGTCTTGTGAAAATACAAAATCTCCTAATTTCCCTGGGATATCGATTTTGGATTTTACTTCACCAGAGTTTGGGTCAATAAAATACAAATCGCGCTGCATCAGCGAATCATCAACCAGATTAGTAGGCGCTACTGCAGCAACAAGTTGCTTACCATCGTCAGATAAATCAAAGTCTGAAACATGGCCATCAGCATATACTTGCGTTGCAGAGGCTTCTGCATCGTTCAGGTTTACTGACCATAGTGATGCCAAGCGCTGATCTTCTTCATAAACGACCGCCTTGAAACCTTTGTCCTGAAGGTCTTTTTTATCTTCGCTCTTTTCGTCTTTGCTTAGCGCGACGAAATAAAGCGTTTGATTGTCGGGCGCAACTTCGTAATCACCAATATCAGTTTCAAACGCAAATCGCTTTTGAGCTTCTCCGCCGCTTAAAGCAATGGAATAAAGCGAAGTGTGCTTGTCGTCCCCGCGTTTACTTTTAAAAAACAAATGCTTGTTGTCACTACTGAACTGCAAACCAGAAATACTGCCATGTCCACCAGCGAACATGAGCGGTTTTTGACCTTCACGGATAACATACAAATGTGTATCTGGCGTGCCGTCTTCATCGCCTGCAAGAATGTCGCGCGGCACCGATAAAGTATAGGCTGTGATTTTACCGTCAGGCGATACAGTGACATTTGCGGCATGCTGCACTTTTGGAAGGTGCTCAATTTCGAAGCTTTCCTTGGCATGAACAGCGCTCGTTGCAAATGCCATGGATATTGCAGCAGCAACTACGCTTGCCTGCTTCGCTTTTAAAAATTTCATACTAAACTCCGTTGAATTTCTCGTTATTCTTTAAAAACATTCCGACTTGCTTATCACGCGTTTTACAATTCGTCTAAGCTTTCAATTCCCATGTTCCACAAGGTAAAGCCGTAAATATCGGCAAATTGTTCAATGGTTTTGCTAATAGGTGTACCTGCGCCATGCCCTGCATCAGTTTCGATGCGTATAAGCGTCGGATTCGAGCCTTGCTGATACTCTTGCAGGGTCGCTGCAAATTTAAATGAATGGGCAGGCACAACGCGATCGTCATGGTCGGCCGTAGTAACCAGGGTCGCTGGATATTCAACGCCTTTCACATTGTGTACGGGTGAATATCCTTTAAGATATTCGAACATTTCTTTGCTTTGTTCAGATGTACCGTAGTCATACGCCCATCCTGCGCCCGCCGTAAAAGTGTGGTATCTGAGCATATCCAACACACCTACAGCAGGAAGTGCGACCTGCGCAAGTTCCGGCCGCTGCGTCATTACTGCGCCAACAAGTAAGCCACCATTTGAACCGCCTCGAAGGGCCAAATATTGGCTACTGGTATAGTTTTCTTGAATAAGATATTCAGCGGCGGCAATAAAGTCGTCAAACACATTTTGTTTTTGCATTTGCGTACCCGCTTGATGCCAAGCTTTTCCGTACTCACCGCCTCCTCGGATATTTGGCACGGCATACACACCACCGAGCTCCAACCAAGCGGCGACGGTTGAGCTGAAGCTTGGATTCAAGCTGATGTTAAAGCCACCATAGCCATATAAAATGGTGGGATTTTTGCCGTTTAATTCGGTGTCCTTATGGTGAGTGATCATCATTGGTACCTTTGTACCGTCTTTTGAGGTATAAAACACCTGCTTTGATACATACTGACTGCCGTCAAACTGCGTTGCAGGCTTGTTGTATACCTTTGATGCTCCACTTTGAATGTCCAATTCGTATATGGTGGTGGGCGTTGTGTAATTGGTAAAGGTGTAATAGGTTTGTTCATCATCACGTTTCCCGCCGAAGCTCCCTGCATTGCCGAGGCCCGGAAGCTCGATGCTTCGCACTTGCTCACCCTCCAAGGTATACTGATAAACCTTTGAAATGGCATCGACCATGTATTCAGCAAAAATAAAGCCGCCGGCAGTGCTTGGCACAAGTACGTTTTCCGTTTCAGGTACCACATCCTGCCAGTTTTCAACGCTTGGATTATCCGCTTTAACCGATACTACTTTGGTATTTGGCGCATTCTCGTTTGTCACTAAAAATAAGGTATCGTCTTTACTTGTTAGCATGTAAACGTCTGATGCAATATCGTCTTTCACGGTAAGCCAGCCGCTGTTTTCTTTGCTCAAGTCTTTTAAGAAAGCGCGGTTGCCAGACGTTGAGTTCGCTGCCGACACAAACAAAAATCGATTGTCTTCACTCACTTGTGCGCCAACGTAGCGATGTTTTTCATCTTCAGTATGGCCAAATACTTTTAAATCCTCAGATTGTGGGGTGCCTATCTTGTGATAATAAAGTTTATGTTGGTCTGTCTTCTCACTTAATTCAGAGCCTGCTGGCTTGTCGTAACTGCTATAATAAAACCCTTCGTTTTTGTACCACGACATTCCTGAGAATTTCACATCGACCAATGAGTCACCAATTTGCTCCATACTTTCGGTATCAATCACATACACGGTACGCCAATCGCTACCTCCTGTTGAGGTTTGATATGAAGCTAAACTGCCATCTTCTGAAAACGCCAAACCAGCCAGTGATACGGTACCATCTTCAGAAAATGTATTCGGGTCAATAAACACTTCAGGCTCGCCACCGTCTTTTTGACGATACACGACCGACTGATTTTGTAAGCCATCATTTTTATAAAAGTAGGTATATTCACCTTGTTTAAACGGTGCTGAAATGCGTTCGTAATTAATCAGTTCTCTAACAAGCGCCGAGATTTCTTCACGATAGGGAATTTGCTGAAAATAACTTTGCGTTACTTCATTTTGTGCTTTTACCCACTCACCCGTTTCTTCGCTTCTGTCATCTTCTAACCAGCGATAGGGATCAGCAACCTCTTGACCAAAATAAGTATCCACTACATCTGATTTACGCGTTACTGGGTAAGTCACTGAGATATCCTTTGATGTTTCTTGCTGAGGCGCATCTACTTTGCTTTGACTCTCGTTATCCTGCCCGGGTGTGCAGGCAAGTACAAATGACAACGCGGCCGCGCCTAAGCTAAATTTAAGCAGTGTTTTTTGCATATTGTTTCCGTCGATAAAGTTGAGATTTATTATTGTAATACCTTACATACTCTATTCACTTTTGGTTGGTTTAACAACTATTAGACATAGGATGTCTAAGTAATGCACCACCTGTGATCTTAATGACATTATTGGCAAACGCGCAGTAAAGCATTGACCTTATCCCCCATTCCCACATAACATCCTGTTAACAAATGTAGAAGGAAAACGCTATGAATGCACCCTCATCTGAGCAAGGTATGTTATATGATGCGATTGTCGTCGGCTCCGGCGCAGGGGGTGCAATGGCAGCGTATGTGCTGTGTAAAGCCGGCCATAAAGTGCTGATGCTTGAAGCCGGCAGGGATTACAACCCGAAAACTGAAACGCCCATGTTTAATACCAATGCACAAGCGCCATTAATGGGTAGTGGCAATTCAGATAAGGATTTCGGTTTTTATGATGCAACCGTAGACGGCGGTTGGCAGGTGCCTGACGAGCCATACACCACAGCTGACGACACTGAATTTTTATGGTGGAGGGCGCGCATGCTCGGTGGGCGTACAAACCATTGGGGACGATATTCACTGCGTTTTTCTCATCACGATTTTAAAGGCAAAAGCCGTGATGGACTTGGCGCGGATTGGCCTTTTGAATACGATGATATTGCACCATGGTATGACAAAACCGAAGCGCTTATTGGCGTCTGCGGCACAAATACTGGCCTTGACGATATGCCAGACTCAGGGGAGGGCGTATTACAGCCGCCCCCAAAACCACGCATCCCTGAACTATTAGTGGCAGCCGCTGCTAAAAAGCATGGAATAGAGCTTGCGCCGATGCATCGAGCGGTATTAACGCGCCCGTTAGATAACAGGCTTGCCTGCTTTTACGCAACGCCTTGCGGCAGAGGGTGCTCAATTGGTGCAGCCTTTCAAACAACCACCTCATTAATCCCCATGGCACAAGCAACGGGTAATCTAACCATTATTACCAACGCGATGGCGAAAACTGTAAACGTTGACCAAAACGGCAGGCCCACAGGTATTGAATATATTCAAAAGCCTTCTGGAAAAGCGCACCATACCCATGCAAAAAATGTCATCCTTGCCGCAAGTGCCTGCGAGTCGGCCCGAATTTTGTTAAATTCAAAAAGTAAACATCATCCTAAGGGACTTGCCAATTCCAGTACTCAAGTTGGAAAAAACATCATGGACTCCACCGGTGCTGATATGGGTGTGGAAGTGCCATTATTAAAAAATCGCCCGCGATATAACGAAGATGGCCATACCGCGAATCACTTGTTTATTCCCTGGTGGGGCCATAAGGCGCAGGAAAAAGGCGAACTAGACTTTCCGCGAGGCTATCATTTTGAAATTGGAAGCGGGTTTAGGATGCCAGGCGCCGGTGTTGCTGGGGATCTGCAAGGCTATGGACTTAGTCTTAAACAAATTGCCCGAGAAAACTATGGCACCTATGTGCATTTGTCACTACGCGGTGAAATGGTGCCAAACGAGCATTGTTTTATGGAAATAGATGACAAAGTGAAGGATAAGTGGGGCATTCCTGTGGTTAAATTCCACTGGCGCTGGTCTGAACATGAGTTGAAACAGGTTGATCATGGCCTGAAAACGGCAAAGCTGCTATTTGAAACGATGGGAGCGAGAGTGGGAGACTTGCCTCCACCCGAGCAGGCAATTAAAAAAGGCGGAGAAATTATTCACGAGGTCGGCTCAACTCGAATGGGCACGTCGCCAAAAGATTCAGTCACTAATCAATGGGGGCAAACCTGGGATTGCGATAATTTGTATGTGATGGACGGGGGCGTATTTGCATCAAACCCTCACAAAAACTGCACCTTAACCATCATGACGCTTGCGATGAGAAACGCTTCAAAACTGGCTGAAGAACTGACTGCCCGCAAACAGATTCAAATTCAAGGCTCCGCTCATGCTTAACGACAAAAACCAAAACAAGAATAATGATTCTCAAACTGTTCAAGCCGTCGATAGCGGCTTTCGCGTCTCTGGCAGAATGAGCCGCCGCGAGTCATTAAAGTGCTTGGGCTTATTAGTGACTGCCGGATTAGCTGCGACAAATTCAGCGCTTGCTTTTGCTTTTGAGCAAACACATGCTCAAAACACACATGCCGGTCACTGGCCAAAGTTACACCTTTCACCCGTTAATGCCAAAGGCTATGGTAAAGATCCGAATTTAATCATTCCTCCATCAAACCCTTGGCCGCTGATAATGACAGAAAGTGAGCAAGGTTTATGCTCAGTACTGTGCGATATCATTGTTCCACAGGAAGGCGATATTCCATCGGCCGCCGAGCTTGATGTGCAGGCCGTTATCAATGAATGGATTAGTGCACCTTACGCATGGCAGCAAAGCGACAGACACATCATTATGCACCTTTTTGCCTGGCTCGATGATGAAGCAAAACTAAGAACTGAATCTCAGCATGATAAAGGTGAAGCCACAGGTTTTACTGACCTGTCGCGTGACGAGCAAATTAAGATAATTGATGATATCGCTTATTTAAACGAAAACACTTCTGAGGCATTTATTCGGCCAAGTCAGGCATTTGCGCGCTTAAGAGAACTGGTGCTTGCTGCCTTTTTTACAACGCCAACCGGAATGAAAGATATAGGTTATATGGGGAACGTACCGATACAGGGAGATTATCCCGGCCCAACAGAAGAAGCTTATGCCCACCTTGACACTGTGCTTAACAAACTTGGTTTAAGTGACTTTTCGTATCGAAGCAAGTGAAAATATGGCCGTAAAGCCCGTTTTTTGCCACATGCGGCCAACCCAGTAGAAAAGCGATATCATCAATAAGGAGAACCACCATTCATAGGCGTTTTCCCAGTTATCCCAGCCCTCCCATAAAAAACCGGCAATGGCGCTGGCAATACCGCTTATCACCAGCATCGCGCAGATGCGATAGATGAACTTCCGTTCATTACTAAGCCCCAATGATGCGATATTTATGCGCTTAAGTTTTTGCAGCAGCAGTAAATGTCCAAAGGCCGAAAAGGCAAAATATAGAATAACGCCGATGCGTCTTGCCAGTGCTTGCGGCTCATCCTCTGCACCTAGCGTAACGGTGTAAACAATAAGAGCCGCAGACGCGATATAGCCTAAACTCGTTATCAAACGAATCGTTAGCGCCCCATTTGACACTTTATCAATCCATATCTTCAATAAAAACCAGTATGCGGCCATACAAACGGCTGTGGGTATCATCAGTGCTTTAAATACAAAAAATTCTGGTACTTGACGCCCTGTTGCGCTAATCGAGTGGCAATGCGACCAATAGGGATTGCACATGTTTAAATTACCCATGGTGCTTGAAATCAACCAGGTCAAATGCACAGTAAAAAGCGGTAGCAATACACAAATAAGCGCAATATGATAAGGCTTCATGGCATTTATATCCTTAACTCATTTATCTATACACACTCTATTTTTATACTAGGCCCTGCCTTGCTGATAGGCTGCATAGTCAGGCACAAGATAATCGTACTGCGACTGTAGCAAGGGGGATGTGAGTAAATAATCTGCGCTGCTCGGGTTACAAGCCACCGGAATATTCCACACCGCTGCAATACGAAGTAATGCTTTTACGTCTGGATCGTGGGGCATGGATGCCAATGGATCCCAAAAAAATATGAGCATATCCAGGGACTGTTCAGCAATCCGAGCTCCTATTTGCTGATCGCCACCAAGTGGACCACTTAATAAGGCTTCAATTTCCAACCCCGTTTCTTGCGATATCTTGCTTGCGGTTGTGCCTGTCGCGAATAGCGCTTGCTCACTAAGCGCCTCGAAGTGCTTTTTACACCAATCACTAAGTTTTGTTTTCATATGATCGTGCGCAACCAGCGCAATATGTTTCTTTTTTGGTGCCGTTTTGTGTATAAATTCCATGTGACTGACTCTCGTTAAAATGTTATGGCCTAAATCCTGAATTAAATAAGGCAGGTTGACCCTTGCTGTATTGATAGCAAACATTATTTCATAAAGTTCAGGAAAAACGAGTACAATTCCCTAACGCGACAACGGAAAAGCATAATGCACAAGCCCTTAGCCAAGTTACTCATCCTATTAAGCGCATTCATGTTAAGTGCCTGCGCTTTACCCATTGATTGGTTGTTGTAAAAAAATGCTAGAAATTAACCGGATAAGCGCATGAAAATTAAATTTATTGAAAAGAATAAACACCTAAATAGAAGTGACTCCTTAACTCACATATTCTTTTTCACGTGTATTACTATCACTGCTCTATTAGTCTCCACTCACGCCATTGCAAGGCAAGTTAATCAAAACAGCGCGTCTTACTTTCCTCCACGGGGAGAGTGGGCTGAAAAAGCACCTGACGAGCTGGGTATTGATAAAAATGCGCTAAATAAAGCAATTACATTCGCAAATGAGAATGAATATTCTGGCTCTAGAGACTTGCGTATCGCTATTTTAAAAGGTTTTGAACGTGAGCCTTTTCATGAAATTCTTGGGCCAACCAAAAAACGAGGCGGACCCGCGGGTCTTATTCTCAAAGATGGATATATTGTTGGCAAGTGGGGTGATTTATCACGTGTTGATATGACCTTCAGCGTGACAAAAAGTTACCTATCATCGCTTGCTGGTCTGGCTCTAGACAAAAAGCTCATTGGCAGCTTTTCAGACCGGGTAAATGAATATGTCTGGGACGATACCTTTGTTGGAGAGCACAATAGCAAAATCGACTGGCACAGCTTGCTGAATCAATCCTCAGACTGGTCTGGCAGCCTCTTTGGTATAAAGGACTGGGCAGACAGGCCGCCAAGTGAGGGTGGTATCGATCAGTGGAAATATCGAGAGCTATATGAACCAGATACCGTAATGGAGTATAACGACGTACGAGTCAACGTGCTCGCCTATTCACTTCTTCATGTGTTTCGAGAGCCCCTTCCGCGCGTCCTTAGAACACGCATCATGGACCCAATAGGCGCTTCAACTACCTGGCGCTGGTTTGGTTATGATGATGCCTGGGTGACAGTCGATGGCTTAAAGATGAAGTCAGTGACAGGCGGAGGACACTCCGGTGGAGGTGTGTTTATCAATACTTATGACCAAGCGCGATTTGGCCTTTTGGCCCTGCATGAGGGCACCTGGAATAATATGCCTATCCTTTCTGAAGACTATTTTCGACAGGCTTTACGTCCATCAAATGCAAATGAAAGTTATGGTTACATGTGGTGGCTAAACCGCGGTCCTCGCAAGTGGGAAAAGGTAGAGGATGAGGACATCTTTTATGCGGCGGGATTTGGCGGAAATTTTATTGTCATTGATAAAAAGCGTAATTTAGTTATTGTAACGCGTTGGTTAGAGCCAAGTAAAATTGGCGAGCTTGTCAGCCTTGTTTTGCAAGCTCATGATTAATATCTTCTTTTTGTGATTAATATTTTTTGTTTTGAAAGTAAAAATTTATTGATTGCACTTTGCTCAGTAATACCGATATTACGCAAATGAGAAGACTGATTGTCATCTCATAATAACGTCGCAACCAATTTAATCGTGTTAAACAGCGACCTGTATAAACTTTGGTAAAGTAATATGAGCAAGGATTATAGATTTAACAAAAAAGAATACGGCTTCGATGATGAGCCAGCCGAATATGCTGACAATTCACATCGAAACATTGGCGATAAAAAGCGTCTCGCAAAACAAAAAGCGAAGACCAATTTCAAACGGATGGCACGCCAAGGATAAGATTAATTAGGCTAGTCTGAAGCTCAGTCACTTTCTCTGACTTCAGGCTAGCGCTTCATTTCACTCACTTGCCTTTCTCCTGTGTTACAAAAACTTGTTTGCTTTTTACGACAAAGATCGTAATTTGTTGCAAAGACTTAACCTGAGACACATTGTGGATGTACGATTCTTTTCAACCTTTTTAGAGGTTGCCTACACACGACACTTCGGTAAAGCGGCTGAAAACCTCTATCTGACACCTGCGGCGGTCAGTGCCCGAATTAAACAACTTGAAGAACATTTTAATACAACTTTGTTTTTTCGTGTTCGTAATAGCATTCAGTTAACTCCGGCCGGCGAGAAATTAGTGCCATATGCAAAATCATTGGTGGATGGATTAAACAATGCGCGCAATGCACTTAATGAACAAGCAGCAGCATTTTTGGCTTTTGGGATAACACCTAACGCAGCCGCATGTTTGGAACATTCTCTTATGCTCAAACTTTCACAACACGACCAAAGCATGAGTTTTCGGGTTGATACACTCAGCAGTGAGCAGCTTTCTCGACACTTGCACGAGCGGACAATTGATTTTGCAGTGACAAGCGAAACGCTCAAGTCAGGAGATGTCGAACACATCGAATTGTGTACACTCAAACTTTATTTGGTCGAGCCTGCCGAGGAAAATGACGGTGAAAACGAAAATATGCACAATGTGCATATTGAGTGGAGCCAAAAACTTTGCGATCGCATTCTAGGCGCCATGCCCGAATTTAAGCATGCACGCTTTAAAACCAATAGCGTTGAACAAGCGATTGATTTTCTTCGTGAACGCGACGGACGAGCAATCCTGCCTGATATTTTAATCAAGCGCCTGGAAAAACAAGGAGATAGGCACACCGAAAAGTTTAACAAAAAAGAATGCTCTTTTGGCTTAACGCTTTATCTGGTTCGCTTGAAGGAAGGGCGACACCCCTGTGTAGATGAAATCACAAACCTCCTTGTTTGTGATTGATATGCGGATAATTAAAGCGATTAATTAGGTAGTTGTGTAACTGGTTGATAACCTTCGGCTTCTAATTCTTCGTTCACGCAATCCAACAAAAATTGGTCGAGTGACATACCGTCTGTGCCCTCATCGTTTGCGATGTCTTGGCAATAAGTTTTAAGTTCAAGAACTACATCTTCTTCAGCGACTGGGCGGTCGTCGGCTTGCGCTAAAAAAGCAGGGGCAAACGAAACTAAGGCGCTTGCAAATAATACTGTCAAAAAGCGTTTCATTGTATTCTCCAAGTGAAAGAAACGCGCGCAACATAACGCCAATTACAGATAACGAAAAGCAAATTAATTTATTCCTGAGCGCAAAAATTATTGCGCGAATAAAGTCTTAATTATTCGCCCAAGGGCTGATAGCCCCAAGGCGTTTTAGGCAGTATGGCAAATTCGTCTGCAATAGCGTAACAGCAGCATGCACAAATTACGCACTTTGCATCATAAAAACGCTTCGCCATTAAATTTATTGTTTAAAAACAGTAAATTGCTTTTGGAACACTTCTCGCAACTTACGGGTGACTTGCAAATTAATTAGCGTGAAAGAGGAGTAAACATGAGTAGCATTGATGCAAAACCAGGCAGCATATTTCCTGACATCCAGGTGAGCACGCGAGACTCTGAAGAAGTATCGCTTATTCCCAAAATTAAAAGTGACTTTAGCCGTTCAGAAAATACCTGGTACGCAATTGTTATTTATCGAGGCCAACACTGCCCCATCTGCGCCAATTACCTGAATGAACTGGCAAATAAGCAGAATGAATTTGAAAAACTGAATGTGAAACTTGTTGCCGTTTCTACAGACAGCGTTGAGCAGTTGAATCAGTTTTACAAGGAAAAAATTTCTGACGTGAGCTTTCCAGTCTATGCCAACCTAAAGCTGGATGTAGCTAAACATTTTGGACTTTACTTATCGTCGCCAATGTCAGCATCTGAAACGGATCATGTTTTTACCGAACCTGCATTGTTTGTAGTCAATCCTCAACGGCAGGTACAAATTGTTGACGTCGCTAATGCGCCATTTATACGGCCTAAAGTGGATACTTTATTAGCTGGAATAAAACATATTCAGGAAAATGTTTACCCAATTAGAGGGGAGTATGAGCACAATTGATCCATTGCGCGCAATGCATTCTCACAGATGCCATTAATAGGCAAATGTTGTTAGATAAATAAATTTCAAAGGAGAGTAACCATGACAAATCTTTCCCTTCCAAGCTCCGGTTTTGGTACCTTCAGATTAAAAGGTGACCAAGCATACAAAGCGACGCAAGACGCGTTAGATGTTGGGTTTCGTCACATTGACACTGCACAGATTTATGAAAACGAAGATAAAGTGGGTCAAGCGATCCAAGACTCTGATATTCCTCGTGATGAAATTTTTCTTACTACTAAGGTGTGGTTTGATAACTTTAAAAAAGAAAAGTTTATCGATAGTGTACAGGACAGTCTGGACCACTTAAAAGTTTCTTCTGTAGATTTACTTCTAATCCACTGGCCCTCTCCTGAAAACGAAGTCCCCATGACAGAGTATCTGGAGCAGTTAGCAAGATGCAAACAGGAGGGATTTACAAAAAATATAGGAGTGTCCAATTTTACTAAAGGACATATCGATAAAGCCATCGAAATTCTGGGTGAACGACAAATTCTTACCAATCAAATTGAAGTGCATCCCTTGTTTAACAACCATGAATTAGTGCAATATTGTCAAAAGCAAAATATTTTAATTACCGCTTACATGCCGCTTGCGGTGGGCAAAGTGATGGAAAACAAAGTATTAAAAGAATTGGCAGAACAGAAAAATACCAGTCCAGCGAGTATTGCACTTGCATGGTTAAATATGAAACTGATGATTAGCATTCCATCATCTACAAATAAAGCACATATGGCGGATAATCTGGCGGCAAAAAATATTGTGTTGACCGATGCGGAAATTGCTCGAATAGACAATATTGACCATCAAGACAGGATTGTTGACCCTGATTTTGCACCTAAGTGGGACTAGCGCGTTTCAATACTGTTTTGAGCTACCAGGCTCTACCAAAATTCTGAAGCTGAGAAGTAAAAACATATTTATCGCCACGATACACACTTCGGGTAAATTCAAGCGGGGTGTTGTCTTGCAAAAAGGTAAAACGTTCGATTCGAAGTACCGGATCGCCTTCCCTAATGGATAATAGGCCAGCCTCCGTCGGGGAGGCGATGGAAGCTGTGACTTTTTGTTTTCCATGCACTGGGGCGCAATTCTGCTGACTTAGTGCGTGATATAGGGAATCAGATATTGTGCTTAGGTCGGGTAAAAAATTTGCTGGAACAATAGCATTTTCGATGCCCATTGGCGTATTGTTCGATAAGCGAACGCGGCCAAGCCGACAGACTTTAGCACCTGTTTTTAGTTTTAAGGCCTCAGCTTCTTCTTGTGTTGCTTCTGCATAAACTTTGACAAGCCAGATTGAACTTGGATCTACTCCCAGATTACGCATTTCATCGGTAAATCCGGAGAGATCTTCCCCTTTATGCTCAATGCGATCGCTAATAAACGTACCCGCACCCTGGCGTCTAAACAGCAAGCCTTCTTCGATTAATTGATCAATGGCTTTTCGAATGGTAACGCGAGAAGCGCCTGTTCGATCTTGTAATATGCGCTCAGACGGAATCGCTTCACCGCTGCTGACTTGCCCGCCTAAAATACGCTTTCGCAGATCATTCGCCAATTGCTGATACAAGGGTGAATGCTTGTTCCAATTGGAGCCAATGTCGTTCAAAAAAAGATCTTTTATACCGGTCCCCTTGAAAGTCGGATGAAATGCTTACCAAGTCTCAACTCAGCATGCCTTGTTACCTACTCTCGGTCAATACGCTGGCAACAAGGCAAATTGAATCGGATTTTAATACAAGCTCAACGAAAACTATGGTCTGAATCTGAAGGTTAGCCCAATTGTTCGACCAATCACATCGTAATCGCTCACCGTACCGAAAAAGTTACCACCAGCCTCAGGTATAGGCGGCTCTTCGTCAAATAAGTTATCAATACCAAAAGTCAGTTCATATTTTTCTGCAAACTTGTAGGTAGCGGCAATGTCGATGTAACTTTGAGAATCGATACTGATGCTGTCGTCAAGCGCTGCATCTACTTCTCCAATAAAGCGCCAACCTATTTGAATGTCGACAGCATCAACTGAAAAATCAATCCACGCTCTATGACGATAGTCTGCTTGCACAATGCTGGCAAAATCACCTGTACAAGAAGTCCCAAAGGTTCCCTTACAATCCAGCGCAGCAACCGTTGCGTTATTTTGCCGGCTTTGTTCATCAACAATGTTGCCCTGGTAGCTTATCTGCAAGCCTTTTACATACTCGCCTAAATCACCAAACCCATATCTGACACCAATATCAAAACCCGACTGAGATAACACGGCGAGATTAAAATCATTCACGAGCGTCTGGCTGATAAGCCCTGTGGATGGGTCCCGAAGCACTGCGCCGCAAAGCGGATTGCCTTCAACTGGATCGTCTATATAGCAGCTCGTTAACGCAGCTATGGGCTGAATTTGACTCACCGCATCGGTAATTTCAATATCGTAGTAGTCTACGGTAATATCCAAATCATCGACAAATTCAGGCGTATAAACAATCCCATAGCTTGTGGTTTCCGATTCTTCTGGCTGGATCATATCGTTTCCACCAAAGGTATAGATAGCCTGAGCGGTATCAAATGGCGTCCCCGGCGCGGCAGCACCAAGTCGTGCACACTGCGCGCTATCTCCTCTTCCGTCCAGGCATGGATCGCCATCGAAGCGACCCCCTAAACGAGGAATGAACGAAGGACTTGTGGGGTCAAATAAAGCTAAAGACAAGGCCACTTCCGGACCAGCAAACTCTCCTAAATTTGGTGCTCGAATGGCACTTTGCTGCGTAGCTCTAAATCTTAAATCTTCAGTAATTGCCCAGCTTAGGCCGATTTTGTCCGTACTGGCAGAATCCACATTGGAGTAATCTGAGTGGCGGTAAGCACCCTCTACAGAAAGCTCTTTGATAAATGGCAAATCACTTAATACCGGAACCAAGACTTCTGCATACCATTCTTTAGTATCAAATCCAGCATCTATCGCAGAGATACCGCCTAAACCATAAGCCGTGCCTGAGGCAAGCGCAGCGCCAGGGGTTTGAACACCCTCTTCATCTCGATATTCATAACCCAAAGCAAAGCCAACTGGCCCAGACGGCAATTCGAAGAAATCACTGGAATCACCCGATATTGTCAAGTTCACAACCGACTGAATGCGCTCACGATTGGAATGAATTAAGGTAGAAGACAGATCTCGCAGGTCGCTTGGACCAAAAATATTGCGCGTATCGGCTATGCTTTGGAAATCAGTGCGAATACCATTATTGTAGACTTTTGCTGTACCGTCAGTGCGGCCGTATTGTCCGTAAATGTCCCAACCAATAAAATCAGTGATATCTCCTCTGAACCCTAGCTGAAATTGTAAAGTGTCGCGCACAGTGCGCGTTTCCTGTAAACCAAATCCCAAGTTCTTTTGCACAGAAACAAGGGCATTTCCGTCTGCATCAAAGGTCAGCAAATCACTGATAGCGGGCGTTAAAAAAGGATTATCGCTATTGATAAGTACCTGTTCATTCACGGTAACGGGTGTTTGACCAGTAGAGCCAGCGCCAGTTACCCGAACCTGAGTAAACATTGCACGGCCATACATTTCAATCTTGTCTTCGAAAAGTTCGTAGTTGAAAAAGACGTTTCCGGTCAGACGTTCAATGGGTTGAATCAAATAACGTTGTGGTGTGATGTTTACAAATTGAGCATCGTCCACCAGATTACCCGATTCGGTAAAAGCAAAGCTATTACCACTTGTTACATCGCTAAAGTTACCACCAACTCCTGCCACAAGGGTGGGTCCGTTTTCAGTAAAATCTCTTTCTCCAGCAAGCAGCTCTTCACGTTTTGTATAGCCGATGTATGCAGTGATATTACCCCGACCGTTATCTATTGCTGTTCCCATGGTTGCATCAATGTTAAAGGTTTCACCACCACCATCGGTGAATTCATAACCTGCAGTGGTTTCAAATCCCTGATATTCATCATCCAGAATAAAGTTAACCACGCCTGCCACTGCATCAGCACCATAGACCGCAGCCGCGCCACCCGTTAATACTTCCACACGTTTTATAAGACCAGCGGGAATACTGTTCACATCCACAGCGTTTCTGAAGCTGAAAGGTACTACTCGGGAACCGTTGACCAATACCAGTGTTCTATTTTGACCTAAGCCTCGCAAATCAATAGTAGAAGATCCCAGAGAATCGCCCACTGTTGCCCCTGTCGAGTTGGCACCTGCTGCCGCTTGAGGCAGTTTGCGAACAATGTCTTCAACCGTCACCGCCTGGTCCATTTCAAGCTGTATTTCGCTAACGGTAAATACGGGACTGGTTGCCTCAAGCTCCGTTCGAGCTATGCGTGAGCCCGTTATTTGTATGGTTTCTGCTTCGTCTTCTTCGCTATCACTCTGGGCAAACGCAATTGGGGCTACCATAGTTGAGATGGCGATAGACGAAAGCGCTAACATGACAGACTGGCTGATGGATTTACGTGGAAATTTCATAATGGTCGTCCCTTTTTATTACACTATTATGCGTGTTACCTAGCTCTCAAGGCTAATTTGCAGAACATGACGAGTCCTTAATATTGGACCAAGTAACACAAAACTTTTAAATTTGTATTATATTGGTATTAAATTAGCGTGCTTGTTAAGTACCTGTCAACAAGTCTTTTGTTTAAAATTTAAACTAACTGATGATTTGGACGAACATTTATTCATTGATTTGTAAGATGATAGCTCCATTGACCTCAGTAATTTATCAGTGGTACGCTTGAGTGGTCTTTAATATCCCATAAGTAAGCCAGAGCGTCATTAAAAGATAAGTCACTCAGTCAACTTGCCATTGCAACGGAATAGAGAATGCATCCACATATTAAAAAGCTTTATGAGATCAGTGCTAAACCTAGCCGAATCATTATTGGTCTTATGAGTGGTACATCTTTAGATGGACTAGATGTTGCAATTTGTAAGATATCGGGCGCCGGCAAACATACTGAGTGTGAATTACTGGATTTTACAACACTCGATTATGATCAAGAGTATCGGACCAAAATCCGTTCTATTTTTGCCAAGCCCGACGGTCACTTAGAAACGCTTTGTCTGCTAAATGCCTGGGTTGGCCGCTACCACGCTAAATTAGTTAATCAAGCCATTGCAGAACTTGGCTATACTTCGTCGCAAATTGATATCATCGCCAGTCATGGGCAAACGGTTTATCACTGCCCTAAAATTCAACATCAGCAAGCGCAGTACGAAAATTCCACCTTACAAATTGGTGATGGTGACCATATCGCCCTTGGCACAAATATCATTACCCTAAGCGATTTTAGGCAAAAGCATATTGCCGCAGGCGGTCAAGGTGCTCCGCTTGTCATGTATGGCGATTATTTGTTATTTCATTCTCCAGAAGAAGATCGTGTTTTGCTGAATATAGGGGGAATTGCGAATTTAAGCTTTATTTCTAAAGATGCGAAGTTAGATACCATTATCAGCAGCGATATTGGTCCGGGCAACACAATGATGGATGCGTATATCCAGCGCTCTTTTAACAATTTGCAATTCGACAAAGATGCCAGGATTGCCAAACAAGGAAAAGTGAATAAAGCTTTGTTGAATGCACTGTTGAACCATCCATTTTTTGCCTTAGGATTCCCAAAAACAACAGGCCCGGAAGTGTTTAATTTGCATTTTTTAGATGCAGCAATTGCTAAAGTGACGCATGAAAATCCAAAGATGGAGTTGCGGCATGAGGATGTAATGGCAACCTTATGCGAATTTAGCGCAATTACGATAGTAAATGCGATATGTGCGCTCCTTTCTCACAGAGACAATGTGCATATTTATAGCAGCGGAGGAGGGATCCACAATCCCGTGTTAATGGAAAGTATTTATCGCAAACTGCAGGTGCAGTTTAAAGGCGTAAATCTGCATACCACTGATGCTTTTGACATCAACCCCGATGCAAAGGAAGCGGTATTATTCGCCTTACTGGCAAATGAAACGCTAAGTGCAGATCAAAGTGCTAGAGATATGTTTTCTATCAATCCGTCAGACCTTGCAGTGCCTGCGGTTACGATGGGCAAAATTAGCTTCCCCGATTAACTGCACATGATTTTTTATATATGATTAATTGCAAAAGAGAGAAGGCTTAAATGGCGCAAAATCTTAATTTCGATACCGCTCCTACCAACGCAATTGTTGGCGTATCGGGCACGGTACTTAGCACTGACGAACGTGCGCTATTTAAAGAAATCAGACCAGCGGGCATGATTTTGTTTGCCCGCAATATAGACTCTCCTTCTCAATTGAGGGAGCTTACGAATTCGTTTAAGGAAATAACTGACAATCCTTACGCTCTCATCCTAATCGATCAGGAAGGCGGGAGGGTGTCGCGTTTGCCAAAACCTCACTGGCGTATTCCTCCAAGTCCAACACGCTTCGCAGCTTTGTATCAGCGCTCGAAACAAGCTGCCCTAAAAGCATGTGAACTCAACTACCAACTCATTGGCGATGACCTAAAAAAAATGGGTATAAACGTTAATTGTGCGCCAATGCTTGATATCCCTCAAAAAAACGCGTCTACCGTTGTTACTGACAGAGCATTAGGTGATTCACCTGAGCAAGTCATCGCGCTGGGGCATGCGACTATTGCCGGTCTTAAGCACTGTGGTGTAGAGCCTGTTATTAAACATGCACCCGGGCATGGACGCGCCACACTGGATAGTCACAAAGCATTACCTCGAGTAGACGATTCACTTAAGAGCTTGGCAGAGTGGGACTTTCTTCCTTTTGCTCATTTTTCTCAGGAAACTATGTTGATGACGGCGCACATTCTCTACAGCGATATCGATAAAAACGTGCCTGGAACCTTGAGTAGCAAAGTTATCAATAATGTTATCAGGAAACACCTCAATTTTGACGGACTCATTATGACCGATGATATTGATATGCATGCACTACAAGGTAGCACCTATGAAAAAGCAAAAAATGCGCTGTCGGCGGGCTGTGATCTTGTATTACAGTGTAGCGGTCGCTTCGAAGATTTGAAAGATCTCTCGGCTTCACTTGAAGTATTGAGTGGACGCGCGCTGGAGCGTTATATAAACGCCTGTAAAAGCGCTTCAAAGCCAGCCAATGAAATTGACAATGAAGCTGTACTGGCTGAAATGAGCGATATTTTTGCGACGCATGCCATAGCAACAGACTAGAGCGTGCTCTAGCATGCAACTAAAGATTTATTTGTTGGTATCGATGTTCATACCCAATTATTTAGAAATTGCTGTAGGTTTTGTTTGATTTACCGCTATATATCATCAGTAACTAATCTGTCAGACTGCTTTTGTCATATATACGCAACAGGAAAATATTGGATATTCATGACTTTGAGGTTGTGATGCATCTGGATGTGGTTATAATCATGCAGTAATTTTATACAGCCTGTTTGCGGGAGAATTTTTGTGAAATTAAAAGCAGTGATAACGCTAGGGTTAGCCGGTTTGTTCTTTAGTGTTGCAGTCGCTCAAACAATGAGCGAAGAAGAAATCAAAGAAAGAATCAAGCCAGTTGGTAAAGTGAATGTAGCAGGCGCAGTTGATGCAAGTGCAGCAGCAGCCGGTCCACGTACGGGTAAGGAAATTTACGATGCGGCATGTGTTGCCTGTCACACAACCGGTGTGTTAAACGCTCCCAAGTTACAAGTAGCTGCTGATTGGCAACCACGTTTAGACGAGAAAGGATTCGATCAGGTCTGGAAAAATGCGGTTAATGGTATTGGTGCGATGCCAGCAATGGGAACTTGCGGCGACTGTACTGAAGAAGATATCAAAACAGCAATTGAATATATGATTGAAGGTATTTAAAACTAATATCCGCATAGCGACTCGCTAGGCAACGCTCGACAAGGGCGCTTTAGTTGTAAAAAAAAAAAGCACTTTGATCAAGAACCAGCGAGTGTATTGTGTAAATGCAAAAACGTGAAGTGGTCAGTCACTTAAGTGAAAACGAGCTCCGGAGTATTGTGCCGGAGCTTCAGCATTTAACAGAGCGCTACAAGCGCGCTGAAAAAATTCAGAAAGCGCTCTATCTCATCAGTGAGCTATCCAGTTCAGCAGTTAATCTTGACAGTCTCTACGAATCTATTCATAACGTCGTCAGAGACTTCATGACAGCCGACAATTTTTATGTTGCCTTTCATGAACAACACGACGAACGCATCAATTTTGCCTATTTTGTGGATGAAAGAGATGAACAAGCCATCCTGTCTATTCCTTATGAAAAAATAAAAAAAGGCATCACTGCGCACATTCTTCGCAGTGGTAAAAAGCTCGTCATTACGCAAGAAAACTACGAAGAAGTGTATGCCAAACACGGCATTGAAATGTTGGGCACCCCGCCAGTAGACCTCATTGGCGTGCCCCTAATGCGTAACAATCAGGTTATTGGCACAATGGTCGTTCAAAGCTATAACGAAAACGTGCGTTACAGCGACGATGACCTGGAGATTCTTACTTTTATCTCGCAACATATCGTTACCACCGTTGACAGGGTGAAGCATCGCGAGCTTACCGAAGAGCTAATAAAGCAGCGTACCCAGCAGTTGCAAATTGCGAATAAAGAGTTGGAAGATGAAATTGCTGAGCGTAAGCGCGTGGAAGCCTTGCAAAAAGCACTTTTTGAAATTTCAGAACTGTCTGCCTCTTACGATTTGGACATTCTTCGTTTCTACGGCGCCATTCATCAAATTCTCAAACGCTTGATTGAAGCTGAAAACTTTTACATCGCCATTCTGGACGATGAGAAACAGCTGCTGACATTCCCCTATTTTGTAGGTAAAAGCGAAGATGCCTCTTCTTCTCGTAAAATGGGAAAAGGATTAACTGAATATGTTATCCGCAAAGCAAAAGCTTGCCTCATCGATGCAGCTAAAATTAGCAGTCTTATTGAAGGCGGCGAGCTAAGAGAGCAAATTGGGAAGAATATGCTTATTGAGGGCAATTCATGGATGGGTGCACCCCTTGTGTTAGATAATGCAGTCTTTGGTGTAATTGCCGTGCAAACCTATGGTGCAAGCGAGGACTATAGCGAAGAAGATTTGAACATTTTGCGCTATGTGTCACAGCATATTGCCGTTGCAATGGAGCGACGAGAAAATGCTCAGGCACTTAAAAATTATAACAAGCAGTTATCTGACAAAGTCAAAGAGCGCACTGCTGAGCTAAATCAAACCAATGAATCTCTCAAACGTCAAATTGAACAGCGTAAAGAAATTGAACTGAAGCTTATTCACGATGCGCATCATGACGCGCTAACTGGCTTGCCAAACAGAGTAATGTTTAATAATCGTCTTGAGCTCGCTATATCGAGCAAACGCAGACATGGTCAGCATAACTATGCCCTTTTATTTGTCGATTTAGACCGCTTTAAAACTATAAACGATACATTAGGGCATCATGCTGGCGACGAATTTTTAATAGAAGTTGCGGCTCGACTTAAGCAGTGTAAACGTAGTCATGATTTACTGGCTCGCTTAGGTGGAGATGAGTTTGTTATTTTAGTAGATAGCTACAATCATCTAAGTGATGTAGAAGCCATCGCGCAACGTATTGTTGATATAGTTTCGCGTCCTTTCACTATCGAAAAGAAAGAAGTTTATTCTGGTGCCAGCGTAGGTGTCGCTGAATTGAGCGAAACTTATACGACAGCAGACGATGCATTGCGAGACGCCGATGCAGCTATGTATCAGGCAAAGAATCTGGGTAAAAATCGCTTTATTGTTTTTGATGTAAGTATGCGTAATCAACTCATTGAAGAGGTCGAGTTAGAGCGCGATTTCAGAAAAGCCTTCAAGCAAAATGCGTTTAATTGTTATTTACAAGCAGTTGTCGATTTACACAATGGTGATGTGCTTTATTATGAGCATACGCTCAGATGGGAAAGTGATACCCACGGTGAAATTAAAGATGCGGCCTTTTGGCGATTAGCAGACCAGTGCGGTCTTACCTTCAGTATCAATCAATACCTTATTGACCAAAGTTTCAAAGTACTCAAACAGTGGGGATTAAGCGACAGTACATATGATCAACGCATCAGTATGAAACTGTCTGTTGAGCATCTGCTTCATAAAAAATCGATGGATAGTTTAATTCAATTGCTGGAGTGGGCCGAAGTCGATCCTAGTCGACTGCTCATTGAACTGTCTGAACAGTCTCTAGCTCGCTTTAGTAAGTATCTTCCGAATATCCTCGATACTCTCACAAATATGGGGGTAGCGTTGGTGCTTAACAATTTTGGCAGTGAAACGGCTGCGCTTTCGTATCTATTTAAATACGATTTTGATTTGGTCAAGCTCAATGCAAACTTGGTCAATACCATTGGTATGTCTGATAAATATCATAAACTTGTGCAGTCATTTATAAGCATTGCAAATCACATCGATATAGAAGTTATTGGCGATGGTGTAATTGATGCCGCGGTTAAGCAAGAGCTAATGATTACTGGATGCAGATACGGCCAAGGAGATTATTTAGCAGAAGTTCAGGCACTTTAAGTGAGGTTCGAATTAACTTTTTAATCTGAAAATAAATTCTTTAAATTGGCAATGCCTTTTTGCGCTTTTTGTTTTCGCTGCTCGTCTGTATCCTGTTTTTTATGCCACTCCCACTCAATGTCATCATGGGGCAACTCATATAAAAAGCGACTTGGCTCTGGCTCAATTAACTCGCCCATTTGCCGGCGTTCGCGCGCAATACTAAAGAACAGTTGTTCTTGAGCACGGGTAATACCTACGTACGCTAATCGCCTTTCTTCTTCGATATTGTCTTCATCAATGCTACTTTGGTGAGGCAACAAACCTTCTTCCATTCCAACCATAAATACAAAAGGGAACTCCAGGCCTTTTGAAGCATGTAAAGTCATTAACTGAATTTGGTCGGCTTCATCAGAATCTTCTCCCCGCTCCATCATATCGCGAAGCGTCAGACGCTGCACAATTTCCGCCAGACTCATAGGCGCTTCTAAAGCATCGCCTTTTAACATGTCTTTGACCCAGGAAAATAGCGTAGAGACATTCGCCATTGCCATTTCAGCGGCTTTTGGGCTAGCGCTTTGCGCATATAACCATTCCTCAAAGCCAAGGTGCTTAATAAAGTCTCGAAGCACATCAACCGCCTCACCTCGCTGCATGTTATATTTAGTCTCTATTATTAACCTGATGAAAGTCTGAATGCTTTGAAAGGCATTGCCTGGCAACACAGAAGAAAGCCCTTTATGACACATTGCCTCAAACAGCGTGCATTGATGCGCATTAGCAAACTCTCCTATTTTGGCGAGACTGGCTCTGCCTATGCCGCGATGAGGGGTATTTACAATTCTCAGCAAGGCGTTGTCATCCTCATGGTTAGTGAGAAGGCGCAAGTAAGCCATGATATCTTTTATTTCCGCTCTCCCAAAAAACGAGGTGCCGCCACTTATCTTGTAGGGGATACGGTTTTTCATGAGTACTTTCTCAAATACTCTGGACTGGTGATTTCCCCGATACAAAATGGCGTATTGTTTATATTGAGTGTCGCGCATAAAACGATGGGCAAGCATCTCTGCCACCACTTTTTCAGCTTCATGCTCTTCATTTTTTGCAACGAGTACTTTAAGCGGTTCACCATAGCTTAAATCAGAAAATAGTCGTTTTTCGAAGACATGCGGATTGTTCTGAATAAGAATATTGGCTGTATGCAAAATACGTCCTGACGAACGATAGTTTTGTTCAAGCTTTATAAGCTTAAGACTGGGAAAATCCTCTTTCAGCAAAAGCAGGTTTTTTGGCTGAGCGCCACGCCATGAATAAATAGACTGGTCATCGTCTCCCACGACCGTAAATCTCGCACGTTCACCCACTAGCAATTTCACTAACTGATATTGACTGGTATTTGTATCCTGATACTCATCTACCAGCAAATAGCGAATTTTATTGCGCCAAAGTTGCCGTATTTCTTCGTATTGAATGAAAAGCAAGGTGGGTAAAAGAATGAGATCATCAAAATCCAGCGCATTATACGCCTTTAAATGGCGCGAATACTCCTTATAAAACGCGGCTTGCTCTGCTAACAGTGGCTCACTTGCATGCTTAATGGCTACTTCAGGGACGATCAACTCATTTTTCCAATTTGAGATCCGCGTCATCAGCGCCTGCAAGGCATCTTTATCACCATCATAGTGTTCTAGAGTCAGATCGTTCAACAATGAGAAGGTATCCTTGTCGTCGAACAACGAAAAGCCGGATTTGTAGCCAAGCGTGCCCACATGCTTTTTAATGATATTTAAACCAAGCGTATGAAAGGTAGAGACTTTTAAACCTCTTGAGGCCTTTTTGCCGAGAGTCAGCGCGACTCGCTCTTTCATTTCACGCGCCGCCTTATTCGTAAATGTAACTGCGGCGATTTGCGAAGGCTTGTAACCGCATGTATTTACTAAATAGGCAATTTTATTGGTAATCACCCGAGTTTTACCACTGCCTGCCCCTGCCAGGACCAAACAGGGGCCAGACACATACTCTACCGCGGATTGTTGAGCGTCATTTAAGCGCATATACCTCGAGCACTTGAGAAAAAATAAAAAGGCCGTAAATTATAGCAAATTAGGCTTATTAAACACTGCATTTATTTGCATCAGGGTCTACAATGCATAGATGACAGTAGCTAAAGCTTCGCAACCTGAAAAGTCCATTAAACGATAAGGTTGCAGACATAGGAGTAATTATGATTGATCCGAAAAAGCTGGAAGAAATTGCTAAAAATATTTCTTCTGCCATTCCCCCTGGTGTAAAAAACATGGCTGATGAGGCAGAAGGGAGAATAAAGCAGGTTTTGCAAGCCCAATTAAGTAAGCTTGATTTTGTCAGTCGAGAAGAGTTTGATATTCAAAGCCAGGTACTGATTAGAACCCGAGAAAAGCTCGAAGCACTTGAAGCTCGTTTGAACGAATTAGAAGCTTCAGGTAAAGATGACGAAACAACTCAAGCTGATGCCTAATCTTTAAATTTTATTGTCTTTGTTTGTGATTGGAAGGTGACGTGCTTTGTATCTTTACAACAAAGCCGTTTGCAAGCTAGCAAAAGCATCGTCACCCATTTCTATATAAATCTTACTATTTGTATCCAGCCGTTTTCCAAAGATGTTATAGAACACCTTTCACCTTTTTTTGTGTCTGTAAAAGTTGCAACTGTTCTGTCAGTCTCTTGTAGAAGTTTCTCGACATACATGAAGTGTTGAAAATACATGATTGAAATGATTGATAATTTTTTTGGCTTGTCTTTTGAATACTGTGTTTGTTGGTTTTTTGGTTTTAGTTTGACCGTTTTCATGAAGCTAAACACTACACAAATACAGTTCCAAACAGAGAAAAATGACGTTCAGACATATCACAAAGTCTGCTGGCTGAAAATCATCTAAACAAGGAGAGCATCATGAGAGCACGTAAAAAGCGGATTTCATATCTATTTATTAGCTTTGTAATTTCGCTGTTTATGACATCTGTGCACGCCAACGGTGCTGATTTTGAGGCAGTATTAAGTGATGTGGCGGCTGCAAAAATATGTGAGCAACTTGATAATCGTTTTCGAGAAATAGAAGGCCTGGATACGCAGGGTAACTCTGTTATAAGTGGCACACTCTGGGTAGCTGATTGTGTTGCCCAAACAAACCTGCAAGCTCCCGAAAAACTTACGCTTAACCTACAGCTGGAAGGCTGGCGATGGCTAAATCGAAACTCAAGTAAATTAGGCGCTGACTTTAAAGTGAATGAAGTTGTTCGCTTTACCGTAAAGGTGATATTTGAAGGTGCTATTAGCAGCGATTACTCCGCTCAAGATAAGATTATGTATATTCGGTATCATCCTTATAATGAGGTTCAGATTGATTTTAAGGTGGCTGGCGATGTTGATGTTGATAAACAAAGCGTGTGGTCTTCGTTTGTAAGCGGCGCAGCAACAATGGTTGGCCAATCGCCCGATTCAATTGCTGATGAACGCTTTGATAAAATTGGCGAAAAACGCTTTAAACAGAAGCTGGAAGATGGCGTAAGTATGGCTTACAGCCTTTGTACCGGTGAACGTATTGTCGAATTAGGACAGCTCGACAGCAATGCGTTGAAACAAGCACTGATCAATAGGAAAGAAAGTGACGTTAAACCAGTCGCCCTCCCATCATCTTCTATTTTATTGTTTGGTCCTTATAGCAGTAGCTCAGATCACATCGACATAGTTATCGAAAGCGAAACACATGAACCAGTTGAAACGCTTTTTTTATGTCAAAACGACGCGGTAAAAATAGCACGTGACTACATGCAAGGAAATGCCAGAAGCCCAATTGTTCCAGCTGCTCTAAGAAGTGCCTCAGATAAATACGCAAAGGCCTTTTCTAACAGAAACGAGAATGATGACTGCCCGGTGATTGGGCTTTTGCGCACAAAATCTGCTCAAGCGGCGGTTGTTGATTTTAAATTTAGCGTTGCTAACCGCGGTAAACCTGAGGGATTTTTGCGATGCGAATAATTGTGAAGTACGAGATGCAAAGTAACATAATAGTCACTTTATTGCTCGCTTTTGCACGCAGTAGTTCTCGTTTTTAGCGCTACGTGGCGCTGTCGCGTATCTTAAGTTGAGGTTTATCACATATTAATCTGGAAACTGACGCGCTTCATACTGTCGCAGCTTGGCAATGGCGTCCTCACTCATGTCTTCATAAATTTTGACGTCAGCATCCTCTTTTTTAATTTTATTTGCGATAAGATGATTCACTTCTCGGTGCATCATTTCATCGGCGCG
Organism: Ningiella ruwaisensis; assembly: GCF_004798935.1. Classification (GTDB taxonomy): domain Bacteria; phylum Pseudomonadota; class Gammaproteobacteria; order Enterobacterales; family Alteromonadaceae; genus Glaciecola; species Glaciecola ruwaisensis. The sequence continues at coordinate 30,451 of NZ_RAHT01000011.1, forward strand.
AATAACGCGAATTACATCTGTTAACCTCGCATCTTCTGACAGGTTCCAGTACTCTTTTGCCAATTGTGGAGCAGCTATATTGTCAACCTCACCTTTTTCCACCATCTTCAAATACTCGCTGTAGCTTACTACAGCCTCTTCCTCAAGGTAGCCAACCACGCGGTGAGCGGATTTAGTGGATATTAGGTAGAGGATCAGAAACCAGACATAAAAAAAGCCTTGAGCGATAATGACTAACGCTCTCTCTAGCTTTGAGGGCTTGGCAATCTCAATAAAAGTCATCAAATGCATACGTTCGTTTTCAGCTTCGTCTAGTAAGGTGCGGATCCAACCGTGATCATCTTCCATTCGTCGCAAACACTTAAGATGCAACATGGCTCCTGACACCATGCCCGGAACCGCAGCCACCGTTTCGAGTACAACTGCTCTGTGTCCATATCGATTGGCAAAAAAGGCATCCGCAAACACTCTTAAAAATTTGACAAACCCAAAGGCGAATCTGTCGCCAAACGTTTTAGGGGCATGATGCACGTGCACATCTTCAGCATGTTTCTCGTCAGCGTAACGTTCGAGCGGATGATCTTGACTGTCTCGCTCTAATGAAGATGCCTTGCTTTCTTTACTTTCGTTTGTCATCTGCCACCTCTGGATAAGTCAAAGTCGCTAACGTTTTTCGCTAGCTCACGTTTGTTTTTTTCATGTTTACAAGAATTATTCCAAACGTTTTATGCTGTGTTTTCAAAGAGATAAAAGCGAATGTCGTAAATAAATGCGGTGAGATGAGTAAGTTCTTACATCGAATGTAAAAACTTTTCAGTGTTAATGTTTTATATGGGTAAGTTATTAAGGTAGAAGTAAGGCCGTCAATATGCCTATTGCAACAATAAGTCCTACCCAATGGTTATTTAAAAAAGCCTTAAAGCAGGCTTGCTCGTCGCGGGCACGAGTGCTGACGAATTGAAGTGTGAATAGAACACTCGCCAGACTTAAGCCCAAGTAAGCAGGCACGGAAAGATTAAGTAAATCAAACACATACGCCAGTTGAATAATAGTTAATGCTTGCAATAATACGATGATCAGTAAATCGTATTTTCCAAATAAAATTGCTGTTGATTTGATACCTATTTTAATATCGTCCTTTCTATCTACCATTGCGTACTGGGTATCATATGCAACTGTCCAGCATAGGTTTGCCAGATATAAAACCCATATCCAAAAGGGAATGGTCTCAAGCACTGCCATGGCCGCCATGGGCATTGACCAGCTAAAAGCCGCGCCTAATATCACTTGTGGAATATGAGTAAAGCGCTTCATAAAAGGATAAATACTAGCTAAAGCCAGGCCCACAACAGATAGAAGTATGGTCTGCCAATTCAAGGTAAGCACTAATAAAAAAGCAAGAACTACTAACAAAGCAAACAGCTGTAAAGCCTCTTTTTCTGTCACTTTGCCGCTGGCTAAAGGGCGAGACTTTGTGCGAGCGACACTACCATCTAAATGTCTGTCTGCGTAGTCGTTAATGACACATCCTGCACTTCGCATAAGCACCACACCTAACACAAATACGCTCAGAATATGCCACGATGGCAGTCCGTCGGCGGCTAAAAATAGCGCCCATAATGTTGGCCACAAAAGCAAATAGATACCAATGGGTTTATCAAGCCGCATTAGTTGCCAGTAGTATTTACTATGTTTGGGTGTGAGAGCCAGCATATTTAAAGTAGATTTTCCTTGAATTACATTTACACGATATTAAAAACGCAAGGTTTAGACTTCAAGCTCGCTGGATTTCTGGGTCTGTTTTTTATAGCAGGGGCAATCTGGCAAAAAGGCTTCCGCAACCAGTATGGTGCGACTTAATGTATTATTTTCATAATTTGATTGACCATCTGATGGCGCATCACCTTCATAACTAAATATGGAGCGTCTTGCCCAGAAGCTATCCGCTTTTTTCGTTCCCGTCGACGTATTTTGCAAATCCTTATGCTCAAATATTTTGTGAGTCAGTGGATGGCGCGATAACTTCCCAATATCGAAATTACTCCGAATAAAACTCGTATCATTAAAAATTCGCTGTCCCAGGGGTTGATTGCCCAAGTCTGCCCATTTTTGTTCACATAGGCTGTGGGGTAAAACCGAACGTGCAAACACCCAAGGTTTTCCATCACCGCGCAAAATGACTTCTCGTATTTGCCATCTCTGACTTTCAAAACCTGGTATGGCCGCGCGTTCCGCCTCTTCCAAAGGTAAGGATTTTTGTCCAAGAACTTCTACCTCAAAACTTGAACATAAGGACTGTAAACGCTCCGTCAACGAGCCGGTGTCTAGTAACCAGTCCTGCATTGCAGGAGACAATGGTGCAAAATAGTCTGGGGCCTGCCAGTCCACCGACAGGCCAAAAGGAAATATAGAATTGATTAACAAAAGTGAAGAATTCTTATTAGTTACCGATAACCTAAGTCTAACATAGACAAAAAGACTTCCCTAAACAGAAAAGAGTTTGAACATGTCGAGACATTGGCAATACACTCAACGATGGTGCTTTATTTATATAAGCATGCTTGGGTTAATGATATTAGGCAATACGGCGGTAAAAGCGCAAGAAGAAAGCGTAAGCTCTGCACCAAGTATTGCATACATTGCGATTGAGCCTGACATTGTCACAAACTATGCAGGCGACAACAGCGACCGTTTAGGGTTTTTGCGCATCACCATTGAAATGATGCTTGATGAACCTTCTCTGATCCCGGAAGTTGAACATCATATGCCGCTTTTGCGCGCCACTGCAATCGAGGTGATTGGTGCACAGCCTGAGCAAAAAATAAAGTCTTTAACCGGTCGCGAAGAGATGCGCCGACTAATTCTTAAACGCTTTAGGGACATTATGGTGCGTGAGACGGGTGAAGAAACCGTGCGCGACATCATCTTCACCAAATATTTAAGACAAGGCGGTTAAGCGCTAAAAGCGTGTTTAATGAGAGGTTTTTTGCGCTTTTGGAACCAGCAAGTGTAAACTCAGAGCCAGTAAGCAACCTGCAATCAAACCAAAGGTGTGAGCCTCATTCGCCATGCTGACATAAAGTAAATCGGCATACCCTAAGGCAAGCCATACAAGGAGAAAAATCACAAAACCATTGGGAATACTGATCCCCCACTTAGGGCGTAACCAGCCTATCCACCACACAAAACCAAACAGAGCATAAACGACACCCGATAAGCCCCCAAAGTTTGGGCCCGAAACCAGTAGCTGCGAAATGTTGGCAAACAGATTAGACACCACAAAAAGTACAATCAGCCAGAAAGTACCGAACACACGTTCAAGTTGACCGCCGAATATCCACCACCACATTAAATTAAAAATAATGTGAATAGCCGAAAAGTGCAAAAATGCGGGGCCAAATAAGCGCCACCACTGATGATTCTCGGCAAGCTGATCAAAGTACTGCATGCTCAACGCTTGTTGCCAAAAGTCGAAGTAACCGAGCATGCTTGCGCCAAATACAAATAGACAACATGCCATTACCAATACAGTAAAGGGCGCTTTTAATATATCTGAAACACCTGGTAATCCACTTGATGCCAATATTGGCGAACGGCTCCTTGCGAGCTCGCCACTTGACCATGCTGCCTGCTGAAACTTGGGCGCATTCGGATTTTTTAAAAATTCCTGTGCAATATCTACAGCAGCATCTTTCTGAGACAGATCTTCAATGCTTAACAAGTAGGCCTCAGAAGAATGACTTGAATCAATTGCCTCGCTATCACCGGCGTCCTGCTGCGGAGCCTCGTTGACAAAGGCTTTTATTCCCTGTTCATTCAGATATGCTGCAAGCAAACGTGCGGCTTGTTCTTGTCCAAATCGAATAAGTGGATGATGATCTGTTAACTCTTTCAAGAACGAACCTTCTCGTATTGGTTTTGGTGTTTAGTTTACACTATTGGTCATCTGACAATGCGTCGAAAGGATAATTCATTCGCCACGCTTCAAATCCGCCGTCCATGCTATAAACCTCCTCAAATCCTTGGTGCAGCATATACTGAGCGGCCTGTTGAGATGAGATACCATGATAGCAACAAACTACAACGGGCATATCAAAATCATTTTCTTGCATAAACTGCGTTATGCTTCCATTTGTTAAATGAAACGCACCGGGAATATGACCTTTTGCAAAAGATTGCTCGTCGCGAATATCAACCACTTTGATCTCACCTTTATCCAGGCGTTGCTTGGTTTGTTCTGGCGAAATGTGTTCAAATTGTTCCATGACAGTCTCTTTAAATAAGCTTGAATTTAGATTTTAGTAAGGTGTGTGCTCTAGGCTATCCAGTCCAATATGACTTTGCCTGAGCGACCAGAGCCCATAATTTCAAAACCCTTTGCAAATTCATCCACCGGCATTTGATGCGTAATAATGGGAGAGAGATCCAATCCGCTCTGTAACAGACTAACCATCTTATACCAGGTTTCGAACATTTCTCTTCCGTAAATGCCTTTAATCGTCAGCCCCTTAAAAATAACCTTGTTCCAATCAATAGCCACATCTTGCGGCGGAATACCTAACATCGCAATTTTGCCGCCGTGATTCATTTTATCAAGCATATCTCTGAAAGCAGCCGGTACACCTGACATTTCAAGGCCAATATCAAAACCTTCTGTCATACCCAGTTCGTTCATTACTTCTTTTAAATTTTCAGAAGCAACATTCACCACGCGAGACGCGCCCATTTTAGAAGCAAGAGAAAGACGGTAGTCGTTAATATCTGTGATGACAACGTGACGTGCACCGACATGACGTGCTACCGCTGCAGCCATGATACCGATAGGTCCGGCACCAGTAATAAGCACATCTTCACCCACTAAATCAAAAGAAAGCGCGGTATGTACGGCATTGCCGAAGGGGTCGAAAATAGCGGCAAGGTCGTCGCTGATATTATTTGGAATTTTAAAAGCATTGAACGCTGGAATCACCAGATACTCAGCGAAGGCACCCTGGCGATTAACGCCAACGCCTGTAGTATTTCGACATAAGTGTCTGCGACCTGCCCGGCAGTTGCGACAGTGCCCGCAGGTAATATGACCTTCGCCACTGACTCGATCACCGGTTTTAAAGCCGGCGACCTCAGAGCCCATATCAACCACCTCACCCACATATTCATGGCCAACTACCATCGGCACCGGAATTGTTTGCTGAGACCATTCATCCCAGTTGTAAATATGCATATCGGTGCCGCATATAGCAGTTTTACGAATTTTAATCAGTAAATCGTTTGGACCGATTTCAGGAATTGGGCTTTCAACCATCCATATTCCGGGCTCACGCTTTTGTTTTGAAAGCGACTTCATAGTCGTATTCATTGTGGAAGTAGAACCGGTATTTTGAGAACGTATGTTTGTTATGCTCATGATCCTATGACACCCATTTCGCGACCTACTTGAATAAAGGCATCCACAGCTTGGTCGATTTGGTCAATGCTGTGAGCAGCCGACATTTGCGTGCGAATTCGCGCTTTTCCTTTTGGTACCACAGGATAAGAAAAGCCAATCACATAAATGCCTCGCTCGAGCATTTTATCAGCCATTTCGCTGGCAAGTTTGGCATCTCCCAGCATGACCGGGATAATCGCGTGGTCTTTGCCAGATAAAGTGAAACCCGCTTCTTCCATGCGCTTTCTAAAATGCGCCGCATTGGCTTTAAGTTTATCACGCAGTTCTTGTCCCTCTTCCATCATCTCGAATACTTTGAGCGAAGCGGCAACAATAGGGGGCGCAACAGAATTGGAAAACAGATACGGGCGCGAACGCTGACGCAACCAATCAATTACCGCTTTTTTACCCGATGTAAATCCACCTGAGGCGCCGCCAAGTGCTTTTCCAAGCGTACCGGTAATAATGTCTACTCTGCCCATTACGTCACAATATTCGTGAGAGCCTCTACCTTTTTCGCCAACAAAACCGGTTGCGTGACAGTCGTCAACCATCACCATGGCATCGTATTTGTCTGCCAAATCACACACACCCTTCAAATTGGCAATAACGCCATCCATAGAAAATACGCCATCGGTTGCAATGAGTTTAAAACGAGCACCATCGGCAGCCGCTTGTTTTAACTGCGCTTCTAGTGCTTCCATATTGTTACTTTCATAACGGTATCGTTTAGCCTTGGAAAGCCTTACGCCATCAATGATACTGGCATGATTAAGCGAATCAGAAATGACCGCGTCTTCGGCGCTTAGAATGGTCTCAAACAAACCACCATTTGCATCAAAGCAAGATGGATACAGGATAGTGTCTTCCATTCCTAAGAACTGGCTAATTTTACGCTCCAATGCTTTGTGAATATCTTGCGTACCGCAGATAAAGCGCACAGACGCCACACCAAACCCATGACTATCTAACCCATCTTTTGCTGCCTGAATGAGGGAAGGATGATTGGCCAGACCCAAATAATTATTCGCACAAAAGTTCAGTACGTGCTCACCTGATTGCACTTCAATATCGGAATATTGCTGAGAAGTAATCACCCGCTCTTTTTTATAAAGCCCTTGTTCTTTGGTTTCGTTAAGTTGGGTATTGAGATGATCAACAAATGCTTGAGACATGTGCGCGCCTTTTAGCTAAATTCAAATTTGCGTGAATTTTAGCGTTTCGCACAGCTTTAGCAAAACTTTATGTAAAAATTAGTTTTAGCGAAAGTGAAGGTATTGGTAGCGCGGATTTACAGAGGCATTTTAATGCTTATTGGCGAACCAATAAAACTTTCGCCAACTCTGCTGTGGCATTGATCCAATAAGACATAGCATTTATGCTCGTGCTATTACCGACTTACTACTCATCATAATATGCTCAAAGAGAACAAAAACGCCCCTAGCGACTTCCGCACGGTTAAATCGTCGCAAATTATTTTAAAAGAGCTCATGATCCCAAGTTATGCTAATTTTGGCGGCAAAGTACATGGCGGCGTGATCCTGTCTCTAATGGATAAAATTGCTTACACGGCGGCTGCGTCTCATAGCAGGGCATATTGTGTGACCGCTTCTGTGGATTCGGTAAATTTTGTGAATTCGGTCGATGTCGGTGAACTCGTAACGCTTATGGCGTCTGTAAATTATGTTGGGCGCTCCTCTATGGAGGTAGGCATAAAAGTTATCTCTGAGGACTTTAAACGAGGTATAGATAAACACACCAACACGTCTTACTTCACCATGGTAGCGATAGACGAAGTAAGCCGTAAATCTATCCCCGTGCCAGGCTTAATCCTCGAAACACATCAAGAGGTAGAGCGCTTTATAAAAGGGAAATTTCGAAAGCAATACAAAATAGATTATCAGCGTCAATTTATGGACTTAAGAGAAAATCTGGATATGGAAAAAGAGAAAGAAAAACTATTGGTAGAAAACTGCGTAGTGAAAATGCAGTCTCACTAGCAAGGCGCAACTAAAAGCGAGAGGCGCAAACTCCCAAAGCTTTACGTTATGGCGATTCGATTCTGCCTGAGAAAGCCAGACCGTGGTGTTGAATCATCTTTTCAATGCTTCGTCTACAAGCTGCTTTACCTGCTCAAGCTCAATTTTCGCCATTAAGTTATCGCCTTTCGCTCGCTTGCCCCAAGGCAGATTTTCCCACGACTGACCAAATTGCTGTTCAACGCACTGCTCATAAACAGACGCCACCAGCGATTGACTCATGTAGGGGCCGGTGCGTTTTGGGTTGCTATGCGCATACAAACCAATGACTTTGGTGCCTTGTGTGGTCGCCATGTGCGCAGGTCCTGTATCTGGGGCGAGCACCAATTCTGCATGTTTAAGCACGCAAAGCATCTGTAATAAACTGGTTTTGCCCACCAAATCCATGCTTATTGAAGGGCTGTACCTGATGATTGCGTCGCGCGTGCTTGCATCTAAAGGACCGGGGCCACCGCACAATATAACGTGGAATCCTTTGCTTTTTATATAATCCGCAATCTCGGCATAGCGCTCGGGTAACCAGTTTCGCTGTGCTTTGGAAGCGGTGGGGCTTATCACCACATAGGGACACAAATCATGCGAATTTTCATTTTCGCCATGTGATCTTAACGTTGAAAAAGTTTGCCTAAACCATTCTTCATCTTGCTCAGAAGGTCTTAAAGACCAACTAATCTCAGCATTTTTAGGCACACCAATGGTGTGGGCAAAGGCCATAAATCCGTCTAATACATGTGCATGCGGTTGCGCTTCAATACGTTCATTTATAAACAGCGAGTGCAACTCTTTGCTTCGGTGCCAATCAAAACCAATACGCCGCTTTGCCTTGATCAGTCTTGAAAGCAAATTCGCTCTAAGCGCAACTTGCATCACAAAAAGTGCGTCAAATTCCGTACCTGACAATGCTGCTTTGACTTGCTGTTTAGCTGCTTTCCCGCCTTTTTTATCGTAAACAACAAAATGAACCTTGGGTAGATGCTTGAGTAAGCTGTATTCAACCTTTCCGATAATCCAGGTAATCTCAATATCGGGCCGATGAATTTGCACGGCATTAACCATAGCTGCAGCGTGGCATACGTCGCCAATGGCCGATAGTCTGAGGATACAAAGTTTGAAAGGCTTAGTCACAGCGGATGATGCTCATTTACTAACACAATTTGCTTCAAGCAAGAGGTCGACTGTTCACTGCTTAAGTGGTCCTATTTTCAAGCTAATTAAAAAACGTAGCGTTTAAGCAAGGCACAGCATTAAAATTTTTGTTATGTTACCTGACGATAAAAATAATCATAGTTTTTTTACTTTAAGGGCTTTTTTAGGACAGAATGGATGAGCATTGATGTACAGACCTCACCCGATAAAGTGAGTTTGTTGCGCACAGAATTAGGCATGTCACTGCATCTTGGTTTAAAACACTTCGATTTAGAATATCTGCAAAGTAAAAACGCAATCACTCACACTGCCGCTGGTCGCGGAAAAGTCTACTTTTTTCGCCATGCAGATAAAGAGCTGGTGCTTCGGCATTACTATCGTGGAGGACTGGTCGGTAAAATAAATAAGGACCATTTTATTTACACTGGCATCTTCCAAACGCGCGCGTTTAAAGAATTACAAATATTAGACTTTTTAAACGATCAGGATATTAACGTTCCTCATCCTGTTGCCGCGCGTATTGAGCGGTTCGGCTTTTCCTATAGGGCGGACATCATCACAGAAGTGGTTGCTGATGCACAAGAGCTGCATGAAATGTTAAAAATGCACACGGTTGACGATGGGCTATGGGTTGAAATTGGCAAAACCTTAGGGAAATTACATCGGTTGAAGGTGCGACACGACGACATCAATGTGAAAAATATCCTGGTGCAAGGCGGTAAAAAAATTGTATTGATTGATTTTGATAAGTGCTCCCGGCAAGCCTACGGAAACTGGCAGTCAGCGAATCTTGCGCGCTTTTATCGCTCTTTGATTAAGCAAAGCAAAGGCCATCAGCCGTACTATTTTACTCAGTCGAACTGGGAAAGCTTGCAAGCTGGCTATGCTGAGATCACGTCTTAAAAAGCATACTGGGCTTTAAGATAAACAAGTGCATCAACCTCATCATCCTGATTGACAAACTCGCGATTTGCAACGCTGCCCCCTGCTTTTAACAGCCAGTTACCCACCGGCTTTTGGTAATAGCCCGACAGCTCGAGTACATCCTCTGTCACATCTTCAGTCAGTACAGGCGACGGGCGTGTACCATCAGGATTTAATTCAGCAGAGCGCAAATAAACTTCCGCCACCGCGCCATCTTCAAAACGATAATTTGCGCCTAAAGTAATTTGCTTGGCATCGGAATCAAAGGTACTGCCTAAAGCTCTGCCGTACATACGATAACCCGTTTGATAGGTACCGTGCTCATAATAACAGTTGGTTATAGTACTTCCCTGACCTGCACAGGCCACATTAGTATCACTGGTTTCAAGAAACACTTTAGCTGTATGAATATATGTTGACACTCCAAACAAATTTGCATTGTCTGTCACCTTGTAACCATGAACAGCATCTTCGCCAATACGCTGGGCATAAATACTTACTGGGCGAGAAAAGGCTGTAAAACTATAAGAAATATCAAAGCCAGCGAGATGGTTTCCCTGCTTTGTTACCTGTGCGTCTGTACAACCTTCTGGTAGTTCACACGTTGCTTCAAATGTGATGACTTTCCATAAATCCGATAAACTGTCTGGTTGACCATCCCCACCCCACATAGCTACCCAAGAAGCTCCCCACTCAAAACCTTTAAATGGACGGGACGTAAACCGCGTCATAATGACTCTTGCATCTGGTACAATTCGATTGCTGTCTAATTGCCCTAGTTGAGTAGTGAAATACCAGGGACCTAGCCAACTTAACCACCTACTCTCGGATTCGGTAGTCAAGGAGCGAGACAAAGCGACGGATTTTATTGGACGGGTATTATTTGACAAAATTAATGACGAAGACTGAGCCGGTCCCCAAAATTGGTCAAGTGAGCCTACCCGAAGATTCCAGTCACCAAACTGATAGGCTAAAAAAGAATTATCAAAATTCGTGCGCCCGCCGCTTGCGTAGTTCGCTGTTAATTGACCTGACCAACGCTGATGATAAAACTCCTTGCTGATGCTTAATTTTCCGGTTTCTTCCGTTCCATCATCGAGGCTACGAAAACGCACTTCATCGCTACTTGCCTGTAGAGTAATAAACTGCCTGGATTGCTGACGTTTATTGATAGACAAATAATGTTGCAATCGTTTTAGCGCTTGAGCCGGCATATAAGGCATGGAGTCATCATCAATGCTTGCCAGTTCATCAGCCACACCTTTCCATGGTATTGGGAAGGTCGTTACTGCTGAATTTATATAGCCCCACTCGGCAAGGGTTTGCACATCGTAATGCAATTGTTTGTCTTGTGTACCAATCCATGCCGACGCTTCTAAATTAGATGAATACGAAATTGAACCACCAAATATAAACGCGTAAACAACGCTAAAAGCCAATTTATTCAAATTTTGATTATTCCTTCGCCAATCGAAATAGTGTTTGCTCATCACCTAGAGCAAAAATGAGATCGGATTATAATCCAATTGAACTGATTATTCACAAATTTGATTTGCAAATATCCTACTGGTTTCGTTAATGTTGGTACAAACTTAAAATCTGGTGCATTTATGTCAAAAGTGACGACACGTTCTCGTAATCCAAATAATATTGCTATATACCCTGGAACATTTGATCCCATTACTAATGGGCACGCAGATTTAATTGAACGTGCAGCTAACATGTTTGACCAAGTGATTGTTGCTATTGCTTCTAACCCCAGTAAAAAGCCACTGTTTTCTTTAGAAGAAAGAGTCGATATGATCACACAAGTCACCGCTCATCTATCAAATGTCACTGTCAAGGGTTTTACTGGTTTGCTCGCGGAGTATGCGAAAGAACAGGGCTCCAATATTCTTATTCGTGGTTTACGAGCCGTTTCTGATTTTGAATATGAGTTTCAGTTAGCAAATATGAATCGACGCTTGAATCCAAAATTAGAAAGCGTTTTTTTAACTCCTTCAGAAGAAAACTCATTTATATCCTCATCTTTGGTAAAAGAAGTTGCTTTGCACAACGGAGATGTCAGGGAGTTCTGTCATCCTATTGTATTGAAAGCACTAAAAGATAGATTTGAGAAAAAGAAGCACTTATAATCATAGAGTTACAAGTTTATCCTCCCAGTTTAAATACAACTGATTTCGAACTACAAAATCAACAATCAATAACGTTTTTTTGGTTTGATAGAGTTATTAATTTTGAAAGAAATTTGCTGGAAAATTCGGTTTAATCGTCGCTTTTTTTGGAGATTTCGCTTAGACGTATCGCAAATGTCACTCTTAATGTCATGGGTATGAGAAAATGGGAACGGTTGCAAGCCGATTATTTCAATATTTATTTCCCACCAATGCTGCAAATCTACATCGATTGGTCTGTAAAATCGGTCAGAAAACTCGAGAAGTCGTTTCGCACCATTTAAACTAACTAGTTGCGCGCAGGTTTGAGCCGGAACTTTCTTAAACGCAACTAGCTCACCCGAACCTACCATCTCAAGCACTTTCGTTTTTCTTGGCCTGCCAAGCTGATTTGCCAGCTTTACATAATCAAATTTGCGGTTTGAAGCAACCAAAGCAAGAATATTTTCTAGCCCACTTTCTATTAAAAAGTCATCCTCTAATATAATTGCAGCTGGTAAAGCTCGCTCTACTATTTGTTGCCAAGCTTTTCGGTGGCTTAGATAACATGCAATTTCACCCGGCGTTAAAGCGCGATGGTATTTTTGTTTATTTTGTTCAATACAATAATGTTTGTATAACTCTTCTCTAGAAATCGCTCTGCCGTCTACCGCACTAATTCGCTCGAACTTAATACCTAAATTATCAAGCTGAGTAGACGCTTTCTTAAGTCGTCCTTCAGATCTATCCAGATTAATCACAAAAATAGGTAACATCTTTTCAACACGTATTTTATTGTATGCGCCACAATATTCGATTTAATTCTTTAATAGCAGTTCACCTAAACAGATGAATGATGCGTTAAGTTTGACCGATAGCATGACGAAGGTAAAGCAGAAAGGGAAAGAAAATTTGTTGCATAACTGCGATAATATCTAATGCCATGTGTTTGTAAATTGAGTCTAATTATTGGTACGCATCAATATTTTTGGTATATCATAAAAGTTCCGATAGTGTATTGATGGTGGTCTGATTTTGAAATTACCTATAAGCGTCTTTATCATTACGCAAAACGAAGAAGAGTATATAGGCAAAGTCCTTGAGAGTATAAAAGGAATTGATGAAATAGTTGTTGTTGATTCCGGTAGTTCAGATAAAACCGTTGAAATAGCACAGCAGTATGGCGCAAAAGTCGTGCACCAGCCATGGCTAGGATATGCAAAGCAGAAACAATTTGCCATGTCTTTATGCACTCATGAATGGGTGTTAAACCTCGATGGAGATGAAGTAGTTAATCCTGAGTTTCTTCAAGGTCTACGTGAAATAATAAGCACAGATAACGCAGATTCCGTAAGAGTATGGCGCAATGATATTTTTATAGGAAAGCGCTTATCGAAGTTTAGTAAAAAAGCTAATAATTTGCGATTTTATAGAAAATCATTGGCTCATTTTGATTCATCAACCTTGGTTCATGAAAGTGCAACTGTGTCAGGTAAAGAAATATTCGCCAATCTAGAGTTCGACCACTATGGCTATCAAACAATAAAAACCGTTACTGATAAGAATAATCAATACTCCAGTTTAAAAGCACTGGAAAAGTTCAAGCGAGGTAAAAGCTTCAGTTACGTAAAACTGATTTTTATTTTCCCGTTAATTTTTATAAAAGAGTATGTTTTCCAACGCAAAGTTTTTTCTGGTACAAGAGGCTTTATACTATCGATATTAACGGCATATTATGCCTTCATAAAAGAAGCAAAGCTTTTTGAACTTGAACAGAATAGCTTGGAAACTGCGAATAAAAAATAGTTTATTCATCGTCATAGGTTTGAAGGCTATTTTTGACATTTAATGCAAAAAAAAGTGTTTCGCTGCCCGACATTTTGACTGCGAATGGGAGTATTGCAAACTACACAAGCTTGCCCCGCTTTTCCATAAACATTAAGTTTTAACGCAAAATAACCCGGGTTACCATCAGCCTGGGCAAAATCTTTTAAGGTCGTGCCGCCTTGTTTTATTGCCTGAGCAAGTACTTCTTTTATGTGCTTAGTGAGTTGGACATAGCGCGCTCGACTGACTTTGCCAGCTTTGCGCCTTGGGTCAATACCGGCTAAAAAAAGGGCTTCATTGGCATAGATATTTCCTACGCCAACTACAACTTGATTATCCATAATAAAGTTTTTAACGGGTGACTGGCGACCTCTGGAAAGTGTATATAAGCGATTCTCATCAAATTCTGCAGTAAGAGGCTCAGGGCCCAAATTTTCCAGCAGCTTGAGCGATTGTTCGTTCGCGCCTTGCCATAAGCAACTGCCAAAACGGCGAGCGTCGTTAAGCACAAGCTTTTTACCATTTGAGAGAAAAATTTCGATATGGTCGTGCTTTTGCCTGTCAAGCGCTTGGTCAACCACTCGCATTCGACCTGACATGCCCAGATGAAGCACGAGCGAGCCAGCTTGTGTTGTAATAAAAAGATACTTGGCACGACGGCTCACAGCGCTAACAGGCAAACCTTCGCATAAATGAACGTTTTGAGGCACAGGCCAGCGCATTTGTGGCTGGTGCACCAAAATACGCTCAATGGTTTGATTATGCAGGTAAGGTAAGATACCCAAACGCGTAACTTCGACTTCTGGTAATTCAGGCATTTAGTTAAAAGGGACCAGTTGATTTACGTTAGGGAAATCTAGCAAGTAAAGTTCACCTTGATATATCACATATTCAGTATTGTTCGCTGTGAGCAGGCCATACACCCGCGTTTGATTTTCACCGGCGAGGTTCAGACTAACTATATATTGGGGATTTGCGCTTAGCTTACTGTCCAAGGTATTGTCAGTGATTCGCATTGAAGCTGTTTGCCACTGGCTAACGATGTTATTGATAATGTCCGTTGGCGACATACTTTCACCATTCAAGGATTCGCCGGTAAAAGGTTCACCATTACGCGCTTGGGACTGCTGATACATCTGCAAGCCGGCCAAATCCTCTTCACTCGGCGCCGACACACGCCATCCGCTGCCAATCCGCTCGAAGGTAAGCTGATTGATTTGCATGCTTGTTACAAATGCGCCCTCAGGCACTAGAGGTATCACCTCATCGCCCCTATCGCTAAACAGACTGTCGTAATTCAAAACAACAATTAATATCAACATGGAAAAAATCAGCACATTATTCCAGGCTTTTTGGGACAGTTTTCTCACGCACAATTACCTATATTTTCATTACAGCTAATCTTACTCAATTTTGAGGAAAACCGAAACGAGAATGCTTGATGCCACAGAGAATCTTCACTGATGGATAAGGGGGAGCGATTTTAAGGACGCTGTCCCATCCATGGTCGCTTTGCAAAGGGCTTCCTGCCCTTTGAAACCTTAAAATCGCTCCCCCTTATCCATTTATCGCTTAATTCTCTGTGACATCAAGCATTGTCTTCTGTTTTATTAAATTACAACAAACTTAATTCTGCGAATATAGGATAGTGATCAGAGAAATAGCGGGTTTCAGGCGTTTTCAAAATACCAGCACGATGCACAATGTGGGCAGGTTTAGACCAGAACCTATCAAGCTTAAAAAGTGGAAACTTACTGGGAAAGGTGGCTCCTAACTTATGTGCATGCAGTTTTTTATTAATGCGCTTGAGTGATTTAGGGAAAAACTGCCATTCATTAAAATCCCCTGTCACTAATAAGGGAATGTGACCTGTCTCAGTTTGTTCGTTGAGTATTTCATCTACCACATTTTCTAACTGCTCGAATTGTGCCATTCTTTCGTACTGTTTTAGTCCCTTATGAGTATTAAGCACACGCAATTTTTGCGAACCAAAGTCGAATAGCACATCCTGAATATTGCGAGGTTGACGACTCTCCACGCTGATATCTACCGAGCGACTCTGCAATTTCTTAACACGCGATAAAATTGCGTTTCCATAGTAACCATGATCAGTAACCACAGCAGGTGAAGGAATAAACTCTGTAAAATGCCCTGCCAAAAGCGCTTGAATTTGCTCGGCCTTGTCCAGTTTGGGATCGCGCAAATCCATCTCTTGCAAACAAACAATATCTGCATCTTGAGACGCTAAAAACTTGCCGATACGCGCATAACTGAATTTTTCGTCTGTTCCAACGCCACTGTGAATGTTATACGAAATAATTTTCAACATCTTATAACCTAAATCAATTTCGCCATTACATTAACTGTGTAGCGGTTTCATCTTCAGACTCACTCTCTTTACTTTTAGGCGTCTGGTTTTCTTTTTCTTTTGTCTGGTATTTCTTTTGAAAAAATGTCACCAGCTTCTGCGAGCCGTAGGCCATACCAAACCATGCTAGTAAGCCACCTACTAAAAATGCAATGTGTTTGGGCGTTGGATTTCTGAAAATATCCGCAATTGAACCCCCTACCAGCGCCTTGACAATCATCGGAGGAAGCATGCCCATAAAGGTACCCGCTAGGAAATAGCTGATGCGAATGGAAGAGATCCCAGCAACCAGATTCACTAAACTAAATGGAGCAACCGGGATCATTCTTAGCACCGCGACACCAAAAATGCCGTTTTCAGCAAATTTTCGGTCAATGCGACTGACTTTTGGGCCAGCCAGTTTTCGTAAACCCTTATCCCCCATTATCTGACCAATAAGGAACAATACAGCCGTTGATGCCATCACGCCAGCCATGCCGTAAATCGTCCCCCACAAAGCGCCAAATACCATTGCTACTGCAAGTGAAAGCACCGTGACCGGAAAAAACAGCAATCCAGCTACAACATAAATACCGCAAACAATAAACAAAGCCCAAGGGCTGTTTCGAAAGGATTCAAGTACATCAGTTAAATATTCCCGATTCATAAAATCGACGTTTTGACTGAGCAGATAACCGCCGCCTACCAAAAGCGCTACAATAAAAAAGGCCGCAGATAAAATGAGCGTGCGTTTGCTTGGATTAGGCAGAAAGAACTTTCTGCCTCCCGGTAAGGGAATAGAGGGCACGATGGGCTCCTGGGGATCACCAAAAGGCGTAATTAAATCCTGTAAACCTTGGTCGGTAAAATTCTCATCTTCAGCTTCTTTTAAACAATACGCATACTCATCTTTACATGAAGTGAGCTTTTCAAACGTATCTTTGCTTTCAATATAGTTTTGCACCTCTTCTTCGGCCCAGCCGGAGTGTTCACTTATAAGATCATTTCTAAACCAGCGGATTTTATTGCGGTGTGCTTTTGTAGTTGCTTCAAAAATGAGATCGCATTCAGTGTCCAACGACATCGAGCGATTACTTAAATTTGATGAACCAATCACAAAATATTTATCATCAATGATCGTCACTTTAGCGTGTACCCGTTTATGGCCCGCCAGGCCATCGGCATTAGTAGATGACGAGTAAGCCATTAGGACGCGCCCATCATCAACGCCATTTTCGAGTATACGTTTAAAATCAATTCGTCCCGCCCAGTATGCTTCACATTCAACCGTTCCTTTGGGCTCATAGGAACTGAATATAAGTACTTTTAGCTTCGGGCATTCTTTAAGACGTTTATTTAAGGCCTCCGCAATTTCGCCTCTATTGGCGAATTGATTTTCGATGTAGACAAATTCCTCTGCCTGTTCAATAAGTGAAAGTAGCATTTTTCGTACTTCCTGAACTGGCTCCTGGTTGTCCATGAAAGGAACGGTTTGAGCAACGCCACACGCTATATTTTCAAAAATAGGTTCAACACTATCTGGCCAGCAGTGTGGAATGTCATCGGTAATTGCAGGTTTAACCTCTTCACTTACCTGTTGGTCTGCAGTAACCAACCTATTCCATCGCCACCTCACAAGCTTCGAAAGCTCAGTTACAATATCGCCTGAAACAGCTACTTGTACATCATGGAATGGCCCATAAGTACCATCTCCATCATCGCGCTCTGGCTCTTCAATTTTGTGTTCTCGAGTGTCCCATCGATGTACCGCTACATCCATGCCGCCAGCAAATGCGAGTTCATCATCAATCACAACGATTTTTTGGTGCTGACTTCCCCCCATCGGGATGCTGCTATCTAACACGGTGTGCACGTTATCGGGTGTTTTTTCATCCCACACTTCTTTTGCCCAAACCTCTCGCATACCCAGAAATGCAAGGGAAGAATCCCAGCGCAACAGATGAACCGTTAATTCTGGATTTTCTTTTGCTTTGAGGGCAATTAGCTCGCTGATAACCGACGGCAGTTCTGATTGTTTTTCCTCTTCTCCGCGCAATAAACGAATACGACTATCAATATCCCATCCAACAATGAAAATAGAATGCTTCGCCTTTGAAATTGCTTCATGCAGTGCCCGATAGTAATTGGCGCAGTCAACCACCGGCGCGGCAAAGCGCGCTTTACTTATCGTTGAACAATTTTCATCCGGTTTAAATATTGATGCTTGTGTACTCATTAGGTAACCCTTACTTGCAAACACGTAAAAGCTTCACGCTTTCAAGCCTTCTTTTTAGGTATCTTTCTGAATTTACGTGTTTTTATTTATTCAGGATAAAAGATAGCAAAATGAGTGCCGCTTGAGGGAATTAAGATCTTGCTGCGCCTAAAACAAAAAACCCCGCGTGCGCGAGGTTTTTATGGAGACAAAAATCGACTCAATTGAGCCTAGACAAAAGTCTATTTGATTTTAGCTTCCTTAAACATAACGTGTTTACGGACTTTAGGATCGTACTTTTTGATCTCCATTTTGCCCGGCATGTTACGCTTGTTTTTGTCTGTGGTGTAGTAAAAACCTGTGCCAGCAGATGATACTAATTTGATTTTATCACGCATTGTTCTTTTCCTTAAAAGGGTTAAAAGAAAGGTTTAAACTTTCTCACCACGAGCACGGATGTCAGACAATACTGCATCAATGCCTTTTTTATCAATGATACGCATACCTTTAGCGGTAAGACGTAATTTTACAAAGCGATTTTCGCTTTCAACCCAAAAACGGTGTGTTTGTAGGTTTGGCAAGAAACGACGACGTGTTGCGTTTCTAGCGTGTGAGCGGTTGTTACCCACTGCAGGTCGCTTACCTGTAACTGCACATACTCTAGACATGTTTGTCTCCAAAACAAGGTTGTTTGCCGTTTAACTACAGCAAACTGTTTTGCTGTGTAACGCGTTTAATTAAGAGGGCGCATTTTATACAGCAACGCGGCAAAAAATACAACTAAAATTCGAGCTAAAGGCGATCTTTTTAAGGCCTCGCGGCTATTTTGATTACAAAAGCCCACGTCGGGCGAACGAAACCGCTTTTCCATCCCCAATAACAAAATGATCTAATACGGTCACTTCGACCAGTTGCATGGCCTGTTTGATTTTTTGTGTGATGGCAATATCCGACTGGCTGGGTTCAGCGCGCCCACTGGGATGATTATGGGCTAAAATAACGGCTGCTGCATTATCTTCCATCGCTTGCTTCACTAATTCGCGAGGATAGACGGCTGCGCTGTTGATGGTTCCCTGAAACATTTCCCGATAGGCAATGAGCTGATGTTGACTGTCTAGCATTAACATAGAAAATACTTCTCGCTGCTTATCACGCAATTGGGATATTAAATAATTAGAGGCATCATCAGCATGGCAAAAGCTGCGCTCACGCACCATTTGCTCGCTTAAGTGCCTTTTTTGAAGTTCGATACTGGCTTGTAATACCGCATATTTGGCAGCGCCAAAGCCCGGTGTACTCATCAACTTACGCTTAGGCGCCTGAAGTAAAGAGCGAAGCGAACCAAAGCGCTGTAGCGCCGATTTAGCAAGCTGCACAGCATTTTGCCCTTTAACACCCGTTTGTAAAAATATCGCCAATAATTCTGCGTCACTTAAATTTTGCGCTCCGTAATGCAATAATTTTTCGCGAGGGCGCTCTTGTTCTGGCCAATCTAATATTTTCATGTTCCCATCCTTGGATAACAATGGTTTAATAATACAAGAAATTGCTTTCGCAATACGTGAAATGGATATGCATCTGAACACACCATATCGAACATTTTGCCTGCGATTAGGATAAGTATGCAACTTGAACAAAAGAATGTATTAGTTGGCGTAAGCGGCGGCATTGCGGCCTATAAAACACCGGATCTTGTCAGAAAACTTAAAGCACAGGGCGCAAATGTTCGAGTTGTGTTAACCGAATCAGCCACACATTTTGTATCAAGTCTTTCCCTACAAGCCGTATCTGGTGAAAAAGTGAGCACTCACTTATTAGATGAAGATGCAGAGGCTGGCATGGGCCATATTGAACTGGCTCGCTGGGCTGACATCTTTTTAATTGCACCTGCAACCGCAAATTGTATTGCAAAGCTTGCTACTGGTTTGGCAGACGATTTACTGAGCACGCTTGCGCTCGCTACACCTGCGCCTATTTTAATAGCACCGGCGATGAACCAACAAATGTGGGCCGCAAAAGCAACCCAACAGAATATGCAAACCTTGCTAGACAGGGGTGTGGCGCAGTTAGGGCCGGCATCCGGCGAGCAGGCCTGTGGCGATCTTGGTTATGGACGCATGCTGGAACCGGTCGAAATAGTCGAAGCGTTAGCGAGTTTTGTTGCTATTAATCTGGCTGACGATAATCACTTATCTGATGAAATGCAGCCAAAGCCGCTTGCAGGCAAACAAGTTATGATTACGGCCGGGCCCACTCGAGAGGCGATTGACCCTGTTCGTTACATCAGTAACCACAGCTCCGGTAAAATGGGTTTTGCGTTGGCAAGAGCAGCGCAAAATTTAGGCGCTAAAGTGACCTTGATATCAGGTCCCGTTAGTCTTTCCACACCTGATGGTATAACTCGAGTAGATGTTACCAGCGCACAAGAAATGTTAGATGCGGTAGAAAAAGACATCGACTCTCAAGATGTATTTGTAGCCTGCGCAGCGGTTGCTGATTATCGAATTGCGCATGAGAATACGCAAAAACTGAAGAAAAAAGCTGAAGACCTTGTTCTTACATTTACTAAAAACCCTGATATCCTTAAGCGTGTAGCTCAACGAAAAAATGCACCATTTACCTTAGGTTTTGCAGCTGAAACACAGGATGTCGAAGCATACGCTCGCACAAAGCTTGAAGACAAAAAGCTGAATATGATAGCCGCAAATGATGTATCGCAAGCAGATATAGGATTTAACTCTGATCAAAATGCATTGCTTGTGATTACTAAAGATAACACTCGCAAACTGGCAAAAGCTAGTAAAGACTCACTTGCACGCGATTTGTTGAAAATTGTGTCAGATGAGTTATTTAAATCACATAAGAAGTAGAAGATAGATTAATTATGCCTGCAGCAAAACGCCCAAACAGAAAGGCCCAAATATTACAATCACTCGCTGGAATGCTTGAAACCCACCATGGGCAGCGTATTACCACAGCAAAATTAGCAGAAGAAGTTGGTGTATCAGAGGCCGCGCTTTATCGCCACTTTCCCTCAAAAGCCAGAATGTTTGAAGGCTTAATTGAGTTTATTGAAGAGACACTCTTTTCTAGAATCAACAAAATAATAAGCGATGAAAAAGATGCCGCCAACCGATGCCAACTGATTTTGCATCTTTTGCTGGGCTTCGCCGAAAAAAATCCGGGCATAACGAGAATATTAAATGGCGATGCCCTAATGGGTGAACAAGAGCGCCTTCGAGAGCGCATCGCTCAGTTATTTGATCGTCTTGAGGTTCAGCTAAAGCAAGTATTACGCGAGCGTAAACTGCGAGAAGGAAAAGCGTCTTCTGTTGACGAAGGATTGCTTGCCAATATGCTTATTTGTTTTGTCGACGGTAAAATCAATCAATATGTCCGCAGTCAATTCAAACGACGCCCAACGCAGCAATTTAATGAGCATTGGGCGCATATCAAAAGCTCTTACTTATAATTTGCTATTAAACGCCGGTTGAACCAGGTTGAGCTGGGCGCTTACTTGCGCCCAAAGGTTTTTCCAAAAAAGCTATCTTCATTCCAGGTGGGTCGCTCTGGCGCATCGGCAAGCGTGCTACCTATTTCAAAATTGACCTGAGTAAAGGTCCTTGCGGCGTCCCAATTAAAATCCTGATGCATGTCATCTGAGGGTCGATGATAGTGCGTAGCCAGAAAGTTCCCCAAGGCTTTACTGCCATCCACCCCAGGTGTCTTTGATTCAATACCCGTTACTAAAAATACGGCTGGTACGCCTTGCTTCACAAAAGCATAGTGATCAGAACGCGTAAAAAGATTTTGTTCAGGCCACGGATCATCCGTCAGTTTAATTCCCGCATTAGCCGCAGCAGATTCCACATAGGATCCCATGCTGCTATGGCTAGCACCAAAGGCAATAACATCAGCAGACTCATAGGTTAATAAAGGCATATCTAAATTGACATTTGCCACAATCGAACGGATATCCACCGTTGGATGTTTTGCAAAATAGTCTGCACCCAGTAAGCCTTTTTCCTCTCCTGTTACGGCCAAGAACATAACTGACCGCCTTGGTGCTGTTGATAACGCGGCAAACATTCGCGCGGTCTCAAGCATTACTGAAGTGCCTGAAGCATTATCCATCGCGCCATTATTAATGCGGTCTTTTTCCACCGATTTGGAGATACCCAAGTGATCAGAATGAGCTGTAAATACAACATATTCATTTTTTAGTATTGGATCGCTACCCGGTAAAACTGCCGCTACATTCGGGCTGCTTAACTCTTCATGAACAGATTGACTGCTGATGCTTACCGTTACCGGAATGTCGAACCCTTTTACATGCCTATCATCTTCTAACGCGGCATAAATGTCTTTAATAGGCTTCGGCGCGTCTGCAAAGAGTGTTTCAGCGCTCTGCATATTTAAATAAGCGCCGCCTTGCAACTGTGGATAAGTATTACCAACATTCCCTTTTTCATCCACCCAGCGCATTCGAGGCGCATGAATGTAATTGAGTGAACGCTCGTAAGGGCGCACTTTCTCACCTGCCGGAGTTTGCACCGTGATCATACCAATAGCCCCCTTTTCGACGGCATATTTGGCTTTTTGGGCACCAGACGAAAGATGCGCACCCTCTTCATTTTCCAGAGACTTGGGCTTGCCTGATAACACAACAACAATCTTATCTTTGACATTCATATTGTCATAATCATCAATGCCAAATTCAGGCGCTACAATACCGTAGCCGACAAACACCAATGGAGCAGACACATTTGACTCTACTCGTACTGCGCTAGGGCTCACAATAAAATCTTTTGGATAACTCAACTCGTAGTTCCCGTCAGGACTTTGAACCATGAAGCGCGGGGATTCCTGAACCAGGCTGGTTTTTCTGAAGGTAACACGCTGCATATAAGAGCCGTTTTCGCCCGCGGGCGCCAATCCATATTTCTTAAATTCGCCAGCGATATACAGAGACGCTATTTCATGACCTCTTGAGCCGGTATCTCGGCCTTCTAAAAGATCATCAGCTAAAAATGCCATGTGCGCTTTAATGCGCTCAACCTCTACATCTGGTTTTACCTGCTGGGCACTACTGACTGCTGATGTCTGAGTTTGAGCGCATCCGAAAAGGAGCAAACTGAAAATGCTGGCACAAAGCGCCGCTACAAAAATGTGTTTGGATAATCTCACACGTATGTCCATTGTCTATCGTTCAAAACGTGCTTTATATCACAATTGTAATGGCGATGGCGTAGCGCGTGCTTGTTATTAATAATTGCTTACACAATTTCAGGTTTTATCGTTTTGGCACAGGTCCTAGCATGCTTAATAAGATGCGCGTCTAACTGTGTGAGCTTAAATCGTCGAACGGTGTGAGCATAAGTCAGAGTGCCCATCTGCGCTTGAACTCTGCCGCTTGTCTTTTAGAAATCATAACCTTTTGTCTGTTTTTCAAATGTACGCTGAAACTCCCATTGTCCAACGCTTCGATGTTTTCAATAAAATGGGTATTCACCAGCCAGCTGCGGCTGGCTTTAAAAAACTGAGCAGGGTCTAGCCGTTCAAAAATACTGCCAATTGATTTATAAACGCAGGGCGCAGCATCGCGCAAATGCACCTTTGTATAATTCCCAAGAGCTTCAAACGCATAAATATCATCGATACAAATGAAATAACAATGCTCTCTATCTTTAATAAAGATGCGTCTATCAGGCGTCAGTTTTTGATTATTTGAAGCAATCTTTACCTTTTCCAACGATTTGATTAAACGCTCTTTACGGACCGGTTTAAGTAAATAGTCTAAAGCATTAAACTCAAAAGACTTGATGGCATACTCATTAAAGGCAGTCACAAAAATAACCTGGGGGACTTGTTCTGTCTGTTGCAATAGATCAAAGCCATCTCCATCAGGTAAATCGATGTCTAAAAGCAAAAGATCAACTGTCTTTTCAGATAAAACATCGAGCGCTTCGCTAACGCTTGCTGCCTCAGCAACAATTTCTACTTCTGTTAGGTCTGATAATTGTTGCCTTAGCTCAAGACGTGCAAGTCGGCTATCATCTACGATCACTACCCGCATTTAGACAAGTCCCTTTTCTTTTACTTGCGATTCGGTTTCAGATTCGAGATATTGAAGCGGTATTTTCATTCGCGTCGTTGCAAGATTATCGGCAATATTCAAAGCAAAAAATGGCTTTACTTCGCTGTTTTCAGGATATAACAGTGTCAAACGCTGTCGGATATTTTTTAGGCCTACACCTGCATTGAGGTACTCACTTGCATTGTCATTTTGACGATCAGGTTTTGCCGAAATCGCTTCGTTAACAGGATTGGTTATTTGCACACTTAGGGCGTTATCAGCTTCAATGCCAACTGTTAATGCAACTTTACCCCCCTTTTTTAACTTGCTAATACCGTGTTTTATGGCGTTTTCGACACAAAGCTGCAATACCATTCTTGGAATTAGCGCGTTTTCGGCACGCTTATCGACTTGCGCTTCAAAGTTCAGCCGCTCTTCAAACTGAATTTTACAAAGCGCAATAAACTGCTCAACTACCGCTAGCTCCTTTTTCAATATGACCTTACTGTCTTTATGCTGCTCGAGTGTGTAGCGTAACATATCAGCTAATTGAGCAAGGGAATCCCTTGCTTTTTGCGGCTCTTCTAAAATCCGTGCCCGAATATTGTTTAACGTATTAAATAAAAAGTGGGGATTAAGCTGCTGAGAAAGCGCCTCCAGTCGGCTACTCGCCAGCGCTTCTTTCGCCGCGTAAAGCTGACGCGCTTTAATCAGAACCAAATAAGCGCTTGACCATAAAACAAGCGCACTAAACATATTGTACCAGTTGCCCCAAAACAGCGTATTAACAGCAAACATAACACTGTCAGAAGGTATATGAGGGATCAGTTGAAAATAGCTGAACGCGAGAATACATAAAATCAGCATGAAGCTGCCAAACGCAGCACCGAGTATGGATTGAAAAATAAAATAAACAACCTGCAGAAGCACTGCACGATGACTCATAAAACGAAGAAACAAATAGCGTATGAAATAAGAATAAAGCGCCGTACTGCCAATCAACGCCGCAGCAAAATATAACTCATATTCCGTTAGCCCTCTGGATAAATGGATCGTGGTCGTTATTACGATAAAAACCGCTAACCATGCAACACATTGGTAGTAATGAAAATAGCTTGATTGCATTAAATACTCTGTAAAGAAGCGTCACCACTTAATAAATCGTGCGCCAGCTTATCAAAATTAGCGGCCTGGCTGTTGAGCATCACAACCGCACGTGAACCGTCAAGGTAAAATCCTAAAAATGCGCTAAATCCTCCTGTCATTCCGTTATGCCAGGCGTAGGGTTTTCCTCTCTTGTCCTTTCTCATCATCCATGCCAATCCTTGCTCACAGCAATCCCCTATTGCAAGGTATGGCGTAAATAACAGCTTTGCAAGCGCGGTATCTTTGTTAGCTTCTGACATCATATGACGCGCATAATTTGACATATCGTCTAGCGTTGATACAACCGCACCCGCCCCGGACGCGGCCGCAAACTCCCAGGCTACCACCGGCTCGCCCAAGGTATTATACCCTTGAGCTAATTTTTTGCTGCGCATCAAAGCTGAGTCAGCCAAATAAGTGGATTGCATGCTTAGCGGAGCAAATAGCACCTTTTCAAATTGCTCAGATAAGCTTGATTTGGCATTAATCGCTAAAACTTCTCCTAATAGTGCATAAGCAAAATTTGAATACGCGTGGGGATGTGCTGTTTCTTCCAGACTCAAATTTTTTAAATCACGTGAGAGATCGTCTCTTGAAATATGCGCATAAGGATTTGTCATATCAAGCGAATTGGAAAGGCTTGGCGGCACGCGCGCTAAACCGCTGGTGTGAGTGGCCAAATCCTGAAGCTTAAGCGATGGGCCATCCTCAAAAAATAGTGTGAGTGGATCAGATAAGTGCAATTGTTGTTCAAGCGATTGGAAAGCAAGCAAGTAAGCGGTCATCGTTTTTGTGATAGAGCCAATTTCATACTGCGTGGATGTATTATGATTGGCAAAATAACGTGTTTGAGTCTCATTAGGCTCGATAATGGCGATCGCACCGCCTTGTTCGCCAAAGGTAGGTGGAACAAACTGTAGATGAGCGTTTTCTTGAGTCACCTTTTTCAGGCTTAAAGACATTGGCATTCCCTGTATAAAGGTTCCTTCATAGACGGCTACTTGCTTGTCACCTGAGGAGCTTTTACCAGAAGCGCTCTCTCCAGAAAATTTGGCGCCAATCATTTTAGAGGTAAAACGCAAACTTTCATCGTTTATCGTAATTTGTTCAATTGGAATACCAAAGCTGTTTTGTGAGGGGCTATCTAAAGTAGCGGAATAAGCATCCTTTATCACGGCAACGTTTAAGGCAAGTGGCAAGGTTGAGTTTTCGTTTACAAGCAAATCGCCAGTGTATTTACCTTCGTACTGCATTCTTGCCAAATCGCTCTCATCTAACTTTCGTAAAGTCAGCGGCATTTTTCTTCCCTGCGTGAAAGTACCGCTGATTTTATCGCCTTCAATAACTCCTTCAAAGCTGGCACTTAGGCCCTCATCTTTAAATGTTAAGGTATTTCCATCTATCAAAAAGGCAGTGGGCGCTCGCTCATACATGCCTTGATTTGGACTGCTTAACGTCAGCGTTTTATTTTCATCACGCACTTCTATCCCTAGTGCAAGGTATACCCCTTTTTGCACCTGCAGTTCACCCCGCCAAATTCCATCGATAATCATAGCTTGATCATTTGCTGCATAACTAAAATACGAAATAAACAAACCAATCAGCAATAAAATGGCGTTTACAATTTGTTTTAACGTAGACATATACGCTCCTTTTTTGTAGATACACCGCAAATCTAGCGCGAATATTAAAGCTATGCATAACTTTATGACGAACGGGAAATAAAGATGATAAACGGAAGGTCAAAAGTGTTGTGAACAAAAATTATACTACCCTCTGTTTAAAATGCGTTACTATGCTTTACAAGAACAAATATTCTAAGCGCTTAATGTACAGCTCTTTTTTTAGCTTTTATTACTTGAGCGTATGGAATGAGAGGGATTAACATGCCCAAGCAAGCCAAATATAAATTAGAAAATGTATTGGAGCGCGCATTGACGCTAGTGATGCAAAAGGGTTACCGAGGCTGCTCTATGCAAACACTTATTGCACATACTGGTTTTAATCGCCGAGCCTTTTATATGCATTTCAAAAATAAGGAAGACTTTTTTGAGGCGCTTTTACAACATTATTTGCAGGCGCATTTACTGCCACTAAACTTGCACTTGCATACGTCAACCAATGCGCAAAAGTGTGTACAACACTATTTTGAACATTATCGTCAGCATATCGCCAATAAGGGCTGCTTGCTTACACGTTTGATTGTGGAAATGGGGAATAGTAACCATAGCGTTCAGCATCACGCCAGGTGGTTTTACGATCAGTTGCAACTAGAGTTTATTGGATTACTGGAGCGCGCACAGCAGCATGGTGATTTGTCTCCAAGAGTAAATATTGAGCATCAGGCACTCAAACTTACCTGTTTGGCGCAAGGGTTTACAATTACCAGCTATATAAAACAAGGCGATGAAGACATAGGAGTGCTTATTCAGTCTATATTTGATTTGAGTGCATAGACAATAATAGATGCTCATCTTAAAACATATGCCTTGTTTAAACATGCACCACTTAATATTGGACATACTATGATTAAAACGTTTTTAACTATTTCCATGTTTTGTGTTGCGTTAGCGCTCATAGCAAGTTGTTCCAGTTCCTCTGGCGTGCGTTCTTCTTCGCCACAAAAACCTCACCACACAAAAGACGGGTTTAAAAATCTTTATGTTCAAGACAGCGAGAAAAACTTTTTTGATTTTTTAAAAGTACGCTTTTTTGGAGAGACGGAATGGGCAGATCATCGACTGTATGCTGATGATGTGCCTTTTCAAAAGGTAGAACTCAGCAAACTTAAGATGCCAGCAAGAGATGGACAGGTTACGTGGTTAGGTCATTCCAGTTTTTTGATACAAATGGCGGGTTTAAATATTCTTACCGACCCGATTTTTTCTGAACGCGCTTCGCCCATCCCGTTTGCAGGGCCTAAACGATATAAAGCGCATGCGATGGATTACGCTGAACTGCCTCATATCGATATCGTATTGATAAGCCATAATCATTATGATCATCTTGATTCGCCGTCCTTGCAAATGCTCGCCCAGCGAGCAACTCAGACAAGCAGCAAAAGCAACATTCCCACCCAGTTTTACGTGCCCTTAGGTTTAAAAACCTTCTTGGAGGATTTAGATATTCCTGGTAAGCAAATAAGTGAAATGGATTGGTGGAATGTATTAAAGGGACCAAAAGCCAGTGAAGCGTATCAGGTGATTGCGCTGCCATCTCAACACTGGTCTGCAAGAGGAACAAATGACAGACGCGAGACCTTATGGGCAAGTTATGCAGTAAAAGCGGCAGGTAAAACGATCTATTTTGCAGGCGATACCGGCTACAACGACGTGCAATTTAAACAAATTGGGCAATATCTGCAGTCGGTTGACCTGGCACTAATTCCAATAGGAGGTTATTTACCCCGGGATTTTATGCGGCTTTATCATGTTAACCCTGAAGAAGCGCTTCGCATTCATCAAGACATTGGGAGCAAATTCTCCATCGGTATGCATTGGGGAACATTTCCCATGACAGCAGAAGCACCTATGGAGCCACCGCTTAAATTAAACGAGCAGCGCAGGTCGCTAGATATCTCTGAAAATGCATTCATTACAATCGCTATTGGTGAAACCTATCTATTGAATTAAGCGCACTTAACCATACATTACTAATTCACTTGAGTTAATTTTGAGCACTTTGAGGTAGTATGAGTCAGTCTCGCCCTATTTATCGTATCCAGTTTATCAGTTGCGGTGAACGCTATGAGCTGTACGTGCGTGAGTTGGTTTCAAGCCAGGTTTTTGGCTTTATTGAAATTGCGGATTTTGTGTGGGACAACCATACTGAAATTGTTGTCGATCCAAGCCACGAAAAGCTTAAAGACGAATTTGCCAAGGTGAACCGCACCTACATTCCTATGCACAATGTTTTGCGAATAGACCAAGTAGAAAAGCAAGGTTCAGCAAAGATAAGCCAATTGTCAGAGAAGGTAACGCAGTTACATTCACCCATTTATACCCCTAAAAAATAGCCTTTTTGAGGCCAATCATTTGAGATAGTGCATTTTTTATTGAGTTATTAGTCAGTTTGCTTATAGTTAGGCGCATTAATGTAGTGCGCCTGTTCCAATGGCGCTTCGCCATCCATATTTGCATCAGTAAGAATGTAAGATGGCATTATCATAAGGCTCTCAATATTATGAACGCTGTGCACTCTATACCCGTCAACCTTCTTCGTTTATTTGCGTCTGATACACTAAAAAAGATTTTTCAAAAGTCTGTCTTGGCAGGAGCTGTCTTTTTTATCTTTTTGCTGTCTGCTCATACTTATGCACAAACAGAAACCAAGCAAGATACAAAATCGCAGGTTTTGCATGAGCTACTATCTCGCGTTTGGGAATATGAATTATCGCAGTTTCCACAGTTGGCAAAAAGCGAAGGTTTGAGGCCCTCTCAAGCGCTGACAGACATTCGTTATTCTGCACTACAAGCAAGGGATAAAGCCTTTCGCTCATTTTTAGATGAGCTTAACAGTATTGATTTTGATGAACTGAATGAACAAGACCAAATTTCATATTTAATGCAGGCTTATCGATTAAACAATTATATCGATAATTTTACTTACCATGATTATCGCGTTCCCATTACGTCTGAGTATGGGTTTCACAGCAGCTTAGGGCGTATGCCAGATTCGGTTGTATTAGATTCGCAGCATGCCGTAGAAGACTACTTTGCTTTATTAGACGCTGCGCCTCAGTATATAAAACAGAATATCGCCTACATGAAAGAAGGCCTTGAAGTGGGGCATTCGCAACCGCAAGTGGTGCTTATCGGCTTTGAAGACTCTATCCGTCCTTTTACGGTAAGTGATATTGAAAACCATCCGTTTTTCGCGCCATTTAAAAAGACGGATAAAAACCTCATCAACAAAGAGCTTATGGCACAAGCCAAAGAAAAAGTCGCTTTGGTACAGGCTGCCTATCAGGCTTTTTATGATTTTTTTATTAATGAATATAAGGTAAAAGCAAAAACGGATATTGCGGCAAGTAATTGGCCTCAAGGCGAGGCATTTTATAATAACCGCATAAAACACTTCACAACTACCGACTTAAGCGCAAAAGATATTCACGAGATTGGCTTAAGTGAGGTCGCACGCATCAGAAGTGAAATGCAAGAAATTATCGACTCGCTTAATTTTGAAGGTGATATCAACGCTTTTATTGAGTTTTTGCGCACCGATGAACAGTTTTATGCCAAAACGCCCGAAGAGCTAATTATTACGGCGTCTTATATTGCCAAACAGATGGATGCCAGGTTGCCTAAACTGTTTTACAAGATGCCGCGCACGCCTTATGGCGTTGCTCCTGTACCTGACAGTATCGCGCCTAAATATACAACTGGGCGTTATATCTCTCCAAGTAGCGATGATGAGCCTGGCTATTATTGGGTCAACACTTATGCCCTGGATAAGCGTCCTTTATACGCATTGCCTGCGCTTACTTTACACGAAGCAGTACCAGGCCATCACTTTCAAATATCACTTGCAGCAGAAATGCAGGATTTACCGGCTGTAAGACGTAAAACCTATATTTCGGCCTTTGGTGAAGGCTGGGGACTTTACTCTGAATACTTGGGGCTGGAAGTTGGCATGTATGAAGACCCTTACGATAACTTTGGCCGTTTAAGCTATGAAATGTGGCGTGCGTGCCGCTTGGTGGTCGATACAGGCATGCATGTGTTTGGTTGGAGTCGAGAAAAAGCACTTGACTATATGCTTGAAAATACGGCTTTGAGCGAGCATAACGTGCGCACTGAAATTGATCGTTATATATCATGGCCGGGGCAAGCACTTTCTTATAAAATAGGCGAAATTAAAATTAAACAATTACGTGAAAAAGCAGAAGACGCGCTTGGTGAGCAATTTGATTTGCGCGCATTTCACGACGCCGTATTAGCAAATGGTTCAGTACCATTGTTTATTTTAGAACGCAAAATTGATCAGTTTATTGCAAGCTATCAAACGCAAAACAAGTAAGTACCTCAAGAAATAAGGATGTAGAATGAAAAAGTTAGTCATACTGGTCATAGCGCTATTAGTGGCCTTTGCTTTAATTGCCCCTAAATTTTCAGGCGATTCGTTTAATCAGCAGTTGGAACGTTTTAGTACAGCTATAAACGATTCTGGCGTATATAAAGTGAGTATCACACAAAAAGAACAATCCTGGTTTAGCACCAAAGCCAATATGAGCCTCGAACTGGTCATGCCAAGCACTGCTAATCAGGCGGAATTACCAGATATGTCGGCGGATTTTGAAATACTCGCTCAGCATGGCCCTGTTTTAACTCAAAATGGTTTTGGTTTAGGTTGGCTAGCCTGGTCCGTTAATTTGCTCACCGGAGAACTTCCAGAAAGCCTTAGTTTTGAAGGTGAAGGTCCACTTTATCATGCGCGTGGAAATATGAGCTTGTTTGGCGGAACGTCTTATCAAGATGAGATACTCGCCATGCAATATACTGATCCTCAAACTAATATGGTGATGAGTACCAGTGGTTGGCAAGGCGAAGGATATTTTGATGCGAGCCAGTCGGAATACGAAGGACGCGTAGACTCGCTTGAACTATCGATGCCTGATATTTATTCAATGAATATGTCGGATGTATCTTTGAGTTTTTCAGCCGATGTTTCGCTTAACAAAATTTTAGAAAGTCAGTTTTATAATGGCACAGGTGATATCAACATGGCTTCAATGAGCATTGAAAACCTTGTTGAAAATACGCAAGTTGAACTTGATAGCTTAAGCATGAACTCACGCGTTGAGGTGGATGAACAAGCCGGGCTGGCTGATACGAATATGAGCATCAGTTTAAATACTTTAACCACGCCAGAAATGAATCTGCAAGATATGTTAGTCAAACTTGAAGTTAACAAACTGCAAGAAGCTTTTCTCCAAGCATATCAAAACATGAATAAAGCCGTAATGGAAAATCCGCAACAAGCCCAGTCCATTATGCAAAAGACCATGCAAAATCATTTGTTGCCGCAGCTTCAGGCAGAGCCAGAGTTTAACGTAACAGAGTTTGTTGCAACCTTAAATGATGGCAAGCTAACAATGACCTCCCTGAATAAGATAGTGGGTGTAGATAGCTTACCGCCAACTCTGGAAGATCCTGGCTTTTGGGTTTCACATGCAAACTCAGATACACAAATGCAAATAGACAATAGTGCAGCCATGTTTATTGCCGGTCTGGTGCTCAAAGCACAGTTGGCAGGTAATCCGCAAATAGCGCAGATGGATGACGCACAACTTGCTCAGGTAATTGCGCAGCAAAGTGAAGTCACCTTAAATACACTTGTCCAGCAAGGTTTATTAGTAAAAACCGAAGAACAATATACCTTGAACTTCAACCTTAAAGACGGGCAAGCGAGCTTAAACGGTAATCCAATGCCTTTGCCGCTTTAAATATCGTGCTGTTTAAAATAAAAACCAGCTTCGGCTGGTTTTTTTGTTTTAAGCTTAAATACTTTGCTAATGAAGTGCTTAGACAATTTTAGGGCCTGACTAAAATAGAAAGAGTTGATCACTGATTAAAAATATTTATACTGTACAAACATACAGTATAAATGGTGGCATATGAATCCTATTCTGCATGAACTGCAAAACAAGCAATGGGTATGGACAGCCGCACAATCCAGATGTAGCTCGGCAGACTCATCGCGTGTAAAAACCGGTTTTAAACACTTGGATAAGGCCTTATCTGGCGGCTTTCCTGCTGCAGGCATGGTGCATATCCACAGTCACTTAGGTTGCGGGGAACTGCGTCTAATGTTAGCCGCTTTACAAGCTCAAACTATGCGGCAAATAAAAGAAAATGAGACTCAAACAGCGTCAGAAAAAAACGCAGCATCGAATGATAAGCTTTGGGTCTTTATCGCGCCGCCTTTTGTTATTAATGCAGAGTTTTTGTTGGCGCATAATATCAATTTGAATCAAGTCATTCTTATTCAGCCCGACACTTACGAGGAAGTCTTGTGGAGTGCTGAGCAGTGTGCAAAAAGCGGCGCGTGTGCATCGGTATTTATATGGCAAAATACGCTCAAGCACCAGCAGGTTAGGCGGCTGGAGCTTGCATCGCTACAGGGGCAATGTCACTGTTTTTGGTTTGATAACAGCCAGCAACAAAAAAGCAATTTGCCTTTGAGCCTATCCTTATCGCTAACGCGCGAGGACAGCGATATCTTGCAGGTGAAAATCAATAAACAAAAAGTGGGCTGGGCAAAAGCCCCGGTAAAAGTGAAAGTGCCTTTTGTTTGCCGGACGGGAAAGCTGTTCACACAAAAGCAAACCCCGCTTGCCGGAAAAAACATTGTGCATTTGCACAAGCTTACTTAAGCGGTTTTTGCTATGCAGTTTGATACTCGCTCTTTATGGATCTATCTGCATTTTTCGCAGCTACAGCTTGATACGATTGAACAATCCTACTCTAAATCAGTAGATCAACAGGCTCAAGTAAAAGAGCCGCTTGCTGTATATCACGCCCAAAGTAATCAGCTTGTACAAATCAATCATGCGGCTCAGTCGCGAGGTATTAAACGTGGTATGGGATTGGCCAGTGCAAGCCTGTTATATTCAAATTTAAAGCTCTTTGAATATAAGGAATCGCTTGAAAAAACACATTTGACTCAGCTCGCGAATGCCTTGTATTTGATCACTTCAGATATTGTGATAATGGAGCCCAGCGGATTAGTGTTACGCGCACAAAATATGCTGCATTTGTATGGCGGACTCAAGCCTTATTGGCATAGCGTGTCACAAGTATTGGCTAAGCATGGCTTTCACTATCAAAGTGCCTGCGCTTTTTCTATCCAGGCAGCAAAGCTGATGGCCCGCTTGGGAGTAGGCATCATTAGCGATGAACGCAGCGCAATCAACACCCAACTTAAAGCCTGCGCTTTGCATGCCAGCGACATACTTCCTAAAGATATTGAAAAATTAAAACGGATTGGTGTGATGCAAGTCGCCGAACTTGATCGTATTCCTTTATCAGAACTTGCTAACCGCATCAGTCGCTATAGCCTGGATATTATTTCTGAGCTTCGCGGGCAAGCGCCCTCTAAGGTTAGTTTTTTTCAGCCAAAAAGCCATTATCGTGATTATATTGAGCTTTTGTACGAAATTACAAACACCGATAAGCTACAGCCAGTACTTAAGCATACTTTAGAAAAATTTAGCCAATTTTTGTATCTACGCAATGCTCAATGTCTGCATATTGATATACAATTATTTCAGCGAGAACATGAACCGATGCTGCTTGGTGTTGACAGCGCCATGCCAATTTATCGCAGCCAGGATTGGCTTGAAATAATCACTCTGAAACTTGATAAGGTTCAACTTTTATCACCCATCTATGCAATTGCTCTGAGCTGTGATGAATACGAAAATGTTGCTTTGAGCAATGAGGATTTTTTTGCACGCAAATCCACCCATATTGCAGCCATGTCATTATTATCACGATTAGGCGGTAAATTGGGCAGTGATAAAATACGTGGCTTACGTTTTGTGCAAGATTTCAGACCTGAATGTAGTTCTCAGCTTTGTGACTACACTGCTATCGCTAGTAATGGTGAGCCTAACGCAACAAAGAGCGCTGAGAATAGTATTTTTGCTGATAGACCCGGACTGCTTTTAGCTGAACCAAGTTTGCTGACACAAAAAGTCAAAGTAATAAAAGGGCCCGAGCGAGTATTAAGTGGTTGGTGGGAAGATAAAAATGTCAGTCGCGACTACTACATAGGACAAAGTGATCAAGGACAGCAACTGTGGCTATTTAAAACGCCTGAGCAACAATGGTATTTGCATGGCTACTTCATCTAAGCTGCCTGTTATTCCATCAAAAACGCCGCGCTTTGCTGAGTTAATATGCCAGTCAAATTTCTCATTTTTATATGGTGCTTCTCACCCTGAAGAATATGTTCGCCAAGCTTATTTTTTGGGTTACCAAGCCATTGGGATCACTGATGAATGTTCAATGGCCGGTGTAGTACGTGCCTATACAGAGATAAAAAACAATCACATTCCAATTAAACTTATTGTTGGCAGTCTTTTTCGTTTTCACGAACAAACACTTGTTTTACTTTGCCCAAATAAAGAGGCGTATCGAGAGTGCTGCCGAATTATTACCAATGCACGCCGACGTGCCGAAAAAGGCGAATATTCACTTGCAGAATGGGACTTAAAAAGCATCAAACACTGCTTTTGTTTATGGCTACCTAGCGGCAACGCTGACAAGGATAAACATTGGGGAGCCTGGCTGCAAAAACATTATAAAGAACGTTTATTCTTGGTTATTAAACGCTGGTTAGTCCCAAATGAAGATGAGTATATCCATCACTGCCAATTAATGGCGCAACAATTTGATTTAGAAATTATTGCCAGTTCTAAAGCCTGCATGCACGACAGCAGTCGCTTGAGTTTACAACATTGCATGCAAGCTATTGATAAAGGAATATGCGTAAGTGAGTTAGGGCGTAGCGCGCTTTCAAATGCAGAGGCATGTTTGCGCCCGCTAAATAAGCTAGGGCAGCTCTATCCTCACTCATATCTTGAAAACGCTGCGATACTTGCACAACGTTGTCAATTTTGCCTGTCGGAACTTGCTTATGAATACCCTGCAGAAGTAGTTGCACAAGGCATGACACCCAGTGATTATTTGCGTTTTTTAGTTGAAAAGGGAATTAAACTGCGCTTTCAGGAAGGTTTACCGGCAGATATTCGCAATACTATTGAAAAGGAATTAACGCTGATTAAAGAGCAGCATTACGAGCACTTTTTTCTCACTATTTACGATATTGTGCAATTTGCTAAGCGTCAGGGGATTTTATATCAAGGCCGGGGATCTGCTGCAAACTCAGTTGTATGTTATTGCCTTGAAATAACAGCAGTAGATCCAAGACAAATCAGCGTGCTCTTTGAGCGGTTTATTTCAAAAGAACGCAACGAACCACCCGATATTGACGTTGATTTTGAACACGAACGGCGTGAAGAGGTTATTCAATATATTTATCAAAAATACGGTCGCCAGCGTACTGCATTAGCCGCCACCGTTGTATGTTATCGCTTCAAAAGCGCCTTACGAGAAGTTGGAAAGGCATTAGGGGTGAACGCAAGCGATTTGGATTTTTTCATTAAAAATGTCAATCGGCGAGACAGAGCCTTAAGCTGGCAATCGCAACTAGGCGAGCTTGGCATTGAGCCAGAATCAAGTTTTGCAACGCGTTTCATTAGCCTAGTTGAACAACTCATGGGCTTTCCGCGTCATCTGTCTCAGCACGTTGGTGGCTTTGTTATTTCAGCAGGCCCTTTGTATGAACTAGTGCCCATTGAAAATGCCGCAATGCAAGATCGAACGGTGATCCAATGGGATAAAGACGATCTTGAAAGTTTAAGGCTGTTAAAAGTCGACGTGCTGGCTTTGGGTATGTTAACCGCCATTCGCAAATGCTTTGATTTACTTGAGCGGCATTATCAGCAAGCTTGTAGCATTCCATTTATTACCAAACTTGGGGACGACCCTCAAGTTTATAAGCGAATACAAAAAGCAGATACAGTGGGTATTTTTCAAATCGAGTCGCGAGCGCAAATGTCTATGTTGCCACGCTTGAAACCTGCCTGTTATTACGATCTTGTGGTACAAATTGCCATTGTTCGGCCAGGTCCTATTCAAGGCGATATGGTGCATCCCTATTTACGTCGGCGCGATAAAAAAGAAGCTGTGAGCTACCCTTCAAAAGAAATCGAGGCCGTACTGTCTCGCACAATGGGTGTGCCTATTTTTCAAGAGCAAGTGATTCAGCTTGCCATGGTAGCTGCAGGTTTTAGTGGAGGTGAGGCAGACCAACTCAGAAGAGCTATGGCCAGTTGGAAAAAAAACGGTGCATTGCATAAATTTCGCGACAAGTTAATTAAAGGCATGACCAAACGCAACTACTCTTCAGCTTATGCCGAGCGTTTGTTCGAACAAATTTGTGGATTTGGTGAGTATGGATTTCCTGAATCTCATTCGGCTTCTTTTGCTGTTCTTGCCTACGTATCTGCCTGGCTAAAACATTATTATCCAGCCGTATTTTATGTGGGTTTATTAAACTCCTTACCTATGGGTTTTTATACCGCATCACAGCTTGTGCAAGATGCAAAACATCACAAAATCGAGGTTCTTTCGTGCTGCGCGCTTGCGTCAGATTACGATCACACACTTGTTTTTAATAAAGGTCAATATGCAATCCAGCTAGGCCTGCGTTTGGTTAAAGGCTTGAAAGAAAGCTCAGCCAAAGCCTTAATTGATGAACGCCAACAAAAAAGTGTTCACTCCCTTGCCGCAATCAAGGCTTTAGGGCTACCAGACAGTTGTATGCAAGCGTTAGCCAGCGCAAATGCTTTTGCCTGCTTTGCCAATAATCGATTTAATGCTCGTTGGCAATTAATGGATGATATAAGTAAGTTGCCGCTTTTTGCAGAATCTCTAAAACCTACTAAATCATTGGACGTGAGTACTAAGCATGAAATACAAAGGGTACAGGATGCTTACAAAGACTACATTCGTCAACCTAGCTTGTTTGATAACTTATTAGAAGACTACGCCAGCACTGGTTTATCGGTAAATCAACATCCAATTTCCATGCTTTTAGAAGCCAATTTACTGCCTAAATTTACATTGGCCAAAAACTTAAAAGTAATTGAACATAAGTCATTGGTTAAAGTAATAGGTGTCGTTGCATGTAAGCAAAGCCCCGGTACAGCTGCCGGTGTCACGTTTATTACCTTAGAAGATCATACTGGCAATACTAATGTGATCATTTGGCAACGCTCAGCAAGAGCCCAAAAGCAAGCTTATTTGAATGCTAAAATATTGCAGGTTAATGGTATCTTGGAACGTGGCGACGGTAATGTGATCCACGTAATAGCCGGCAAACTGATTGATCAAACCCATTTATTAGCTCAGTTGGATATTAAATGCAGAATGTTTAGGTAAGACTTCAAGTCAAGCGCTTGAATAAAACACTTTGCACTTTACAAGCACCAAACTGCGCAAATTTTTGATTGTCTGGCAATTAAATGGCCTTCAGCACAATAATGAACAAAGATGAACATGCTCCAAATAGGTTTTCATTAATTGCTAAACAAATTGGGCTATTATCCGATAAATCCATAGGTATTACTTTTACTGCCTAATTGTCTTGTTTAATACCATTATGTGATACGGGGTCAAAACTATATGCGAACGTTGCAATCTGCATTAATGCAAATAAGCTTGGTTTTTTGCCTTTTTTGTATCAATAGCAAAAGTGTATATGCGTATGGCATTATTACAGATGATGCTTACACGCTAGATACAAAGCAAACGCCGCCCACTTCAAAATCAAAGAAAACCTTTGTAATTGGGGTATCGAATGTCAATCACTTTCCACAGTTTGATTTTAATCGAGACGAAGACAAGGGAGTTAGCTGGGCGATTCTTGAGGCTTTTGCAAAACGCTACAATTACAAATTTGAATATAGACCTCTACCGCCCGTTCGTTTGCAGCGAGCTTTGAACGACGAGAGTATCGATTTTATTTATCCTGATAATCCAATCTGGACAGCACACCGCTCAAATAAAGATACAAACATATACAGTATTCCCATTGTCGAAGCCGTCAGTTCAACCTTTGTAATGAGCCAAAACCATGACTTAAAACCCTCAGAGGTTCATACTGTTGCCATACCTTATGGTTATACACCGCTTACATGGCTTCCTCATATTGATAAATACAGAATGACTGTCATTCCATCAAAGGATTTAGAAACGGCCATGCATCTTATAAGGACTGGAGAAGCTATGGCAGCAGATATCGAATATAACGTTGCCCAAGACATAATGAAAAACAACCCGTTTCTATCTAATATTTCCTTAAATAAACATTTACCGAATAAAAAGGTTGCATACCAACTGTCCACCATCAAACATATATTAGTCTTAGAGCAATTAAGTCAATTCTACATAGAACAGAAAAGTGTGATTGAGATGCTTGAAGATATATATGGCATTAAAAAATACGAAGACGTATTCACGCCTGCCATTCCTAAACCAGCATCAGACTAGCAGCTAATCCTGTCATGACAATAACCAACCATCGATAGCTTGTCTCAGGAATACGCTTTACAACAATGATACCGATTAGTGCTCCTATGGCAATGACTGGCAGAAGACTCAAATTAAGCAATATTGAATTAACTGAAATGGTTTCCCAACTGAATATATGAAAAGGAACTTTAAAAACATTGATAATGAGAAAAAACCAGGCGGCTGTGCCTATATATTCATTTTTAGGTAGGCGCATACTCAATAAATAGACCGCCATCACAGGACCTGCCAAATTTCCAACCATCGTTGTAAAACCACCTAATGCACCCATTAATATCGCAAACCAAAGATAGTCTGGGATCACACTTCGATCGATACGTTCTAAAGCAATCATGATGGCCAGGCTCAGAAAAATTATAAGCGCCATAATTTGTGCAAATAACGCGTCGTCTATTAGATTCCCAAATACTGTCGCTAAAATAACGCCAATGCCAGCAGACGGAAAAAGTTTTATTAAATATTTCCAGTTTGCGTGCCTATGATAGTAAGTTACTGCAAATAGATCAGCTATGATCAGCATGCCTAGTACAATGCCCACTGATGCCTTAGCGCCAAAAATAAGCGCCATCAATGGAACCACTAGCATGCCAACACCATGCAACCCTGTCTTGGCTAAACCAATCAAAATGCCACAAAGCGTTAGCAGGAGTGTGTGTTCAAGCGTAAGGGAATAATTAAAAAGAGTAATCAATACTGACTTAAATGAAATAATTTACATTACATTATTTAAGCTTGCTTGGCTTTTCAAGAATAAAAACATCAAATAGGGGGAAAAGTAGCTGGCAAGAGCAGAGTTTCCTTGCCAGCTAGAATATATTAGTCTTCTAGGTCCGCAGCAGAGAATTCAGCGTAGGTAATTTCACCATCGCCATCCGCATCAACTTCATCAAACATTGCGCTTAATGTTGCATGCGCACTCGCTTCTGATTGAGAAATAGTGCCGCTTTGGTCAACGTCTAGAGAATTAAAGAGCTCTTCAGATGCCATTGCAGATACTGACAAGGCAGCAGCGAAAAGCGTAGACAAGGTGTAAGCTATCGTTTTTTTTGATAATGACATAATAGTCTCCTTTCAATCATCATTCTATTTAGCACCCGAATTGGTGCGTCATTAGTGACATTACATCATTCGTGCCATATATTTTTTTTACATACATTTCAATAATTTATAAACATACATTCTCCCTGGCCTGTTTTTCAAAACGATAATCTGTCTGTTGTTTGATACGTGATCTGCTATTGCGTGCGTCAAAAATAGTAAACCCCTGTTTATTATGAATAAATTTAAGTCTTCAACTAGCAACACCCTTCCCATTAAGACTGCTCAACTAGGTATGCCGGTATTGAGAGTCTTACATAGCTCTTAAGAAGGTATATGAATTGCAGGCCTAGGATGTATATTGACAATCGTATATTTTTCTACGGTTAATCAGAAAGTTACGAAACGCAGGTAAATGCAAAGGGAAAAATATACATACCATGGAACGTAAGAAATTCAAATTTACATCACTATAAATAATCGAAGTAGTATTGCAGAGGTGAATAATGATAAACACAAATTTGGTATTAGTCGCTAATGGAAGTGAAGCTAAATTATATAAGTATGAAGATCATGGACGTAAACTTGTTCAAATTGACAATGTGTCTAATGCACACCGAAAAGACAAAGACAGTGATATCGTTACTGACAGACCTGGTGTTAGAAGCAGTGGGGCAGGAGCAACCAACAACATGGATGCAATGACATCAGAAACATCACCAAAAGAAGAGGCAAAGCATGAATTTATCAGAACAGTTGTAGATCGATTGGAAGATATGAGAAAAAACCCGGGTATTTCGTCAATCGACTTAGTTGCCAGCCCGTCCGTGCTCGGTATTGTTAAAAATGAAATGAACGACCATTTGATGAAGAAAATTGATAAAACAATAGACAAAAATTTGGTATCAGAGACTCCTGAACAAATCTTAGACTATTTGAAACAAATAAATTAATTCATTTAAACCAAAAAGCCCTAGTCAAGTGACTAGGGCTTGGAATGGGAGTCCCGGTAACCGGCGACGGACAATGTGCTCCGTTGAGCGCACAGCTCGTCACATCGGGAGACCCCACACCATCCCTTGCCAGTTACTGGGCGTCCGGTAACCGGCGTGGCGTAATACGTTTCATTTCTGCGAAGCAGAAACA
>NZ_RAHT01000012.1 GCF_004798935.1 Ningiella ruwaisensis
AGCCTGCTTAGCGCGTCTATTTGGTTGATCTTTCCTTCTATTAAAGAATAAACAAATTCGCTACATTACCAAATTTGAAGGCTTCGTTTAGCAAACAAAAACGGTCACTCTAAAAAGTGACCGTTTTACTATTACAACTACAATTTATTGAAAGCGTACTTAGCCTTTCATATCTTCTAACTCAATACCTTTGGTTTCGTGCACAAACTTCATTACGAACACGATCGATATCACTGCACCCACAAAGTAGAAGCTGTATGCACCCGCCAGCCCTATACCCGTTAGCATGATCGGGAACATCATGGTGACCAGGAAATTGCTCGTCCACTGCGCAAAACCCGCTATGGCAAGGCCAGATCCCCGTATCTGGTTGGGATACATTTCACCAAGCATAACCCACATCACAGGGCCCCACGATAGATTGAAGAAAAACACAAAAGCATTGGCTGAAACAAGCGCTACAATACCCGCTTCACCCAAGTCTAAATTTCCACTTGCCGCCGTAGCAGCTGTTGCAAATACATACACCATTACACCAAGGGAGACCGACATGCCAATTGAACCAATCAACAATAGTGGTTTTCGGCCAATTTTCTCAATCAGCGATATGGTAATGATACAGGCAAGGATACTCACGCCACCTGTAATAACGTTAGTGAGTAGTGCATCACTTTCTGAAAAGCCAACCGCTTGCCATAAAACAGCTCCATAATAAAACACCACATTAATACCCACTAACTGCTGAAAGGTGGCAAGGCCTATACCTACCCATACCAGGGGGCGAATTTTATTGGTCGTTTTATCTACAAGATCAGAAAATTTCGGCGCTCGTGCGGTCGCCACGGTTGCTTCAATTTCAGCAAGCTTTGCATTACCTGATTCATCACCGTATAAACGCGTAAGGACTTTTTTTGCTTGTTCAAGCTTACCGCCAAGCACCAAATACCGAGGACTTTCGGGAATAAAAAACAACAGTACAAAAAATAGTGCAGCCGGAAGCATTTCGACCCAGAACATCCAGCGCCACGCTTCATAGTCCATCCAAAATTTAGTGGTTGAAGTGCCAGCAATATCCGCTAAAAAGAAGTTGCTTAAAAAAGCACTAAACAAGCCAAATATAATCGCAACTTGCTGAATGGTGGTCAACATACCTCGATAGCGTGCAGGGGCAATTTCACTAATATAGGCAGGCGCCATCACAGATGCTGCGCCCACGGCTAATCCACCTAAAACGCGATAAAAAACAAACTCGCCCGAACTTGTTGCAATGCCGGAACCCCAAGCACTGATGAGGAAGAACAATGCCGCGCAAATGAGCAAGGTTCGCCTTCCGTAAAGGTCTGCTAAACGCCCAGCGACAAATGCGCCAACAGCGCAACCTAACAGCATACTTGCGACGTTGAAGCCGGTTCCGATGCTGTCAGCGTTAAAGGCTTGCTGTAATCCATCGACCGTGCCATTGATTACGCCGCTATCAAAGCCAAACAGAAATCCGCCAATGGTTGCGACAATTGTCACCAGCACAATAAAACCGGTATTTTCGTTGTGTGTGCTCATACTTCTTCCTTCTTCTTGTTTTATTTGCAAGCCGCTTTCGCTGCGGTTAACCTACTTTAAATTTTTTACAATGACTAATAAGGCTCTTGAATGAAACCAGCCGCTGTATTCTATGTTTTAGGCACCTTGCTGTTTTTTGTTTTTGCTTTCTTACAGTTTAACGATGCAACGCAATACGGAAATCATGACGCATGGATATGGATTGTTTTATACCTCATAGGCGCACTATTTAATCTAGCTGCATTGTTTAACAAACTCTCCATCGTCCCCGTTTATATCTGGTTTGGCTTTACCGCCGGGAGCCTATTGTTTCGTATGCAAGACGACCAAGGTAACTTGCATCTGGACTGGATTAACCCAAGCAAATACTGGGATGATTCAGGTAATCAAATGATTCAGCAAACCAACGAATCTGGCGGTTTAGTGATCCTGCTCATTTGGGCTCTTATACAGATCATCTTACTGAAACGTCAACAGTCCAAACAAACGCCCGCTTCTTAAATACAATTTTTAAATGATTAATACAATAAAAGTAAAAGCCAGTGGATGTTCCACTGGCTTTCGGTCACTTAATGCACGCCTAGTGATTTCAGATATTCAATGCTCTTTGGCACCTGTCGCTCCACTCGAGATGATTCATCTTCAATAAAGAAATATTGAATACCTTGCTTTTTCGCCTCTTCAACCACAGCTGCAATGCCGACATCACCTTCACCTAGCACAACATTTGTTTCAACGTCCTGCTTACCATCCAAATTATTCTCTGTACCTGGAAGACGGTCTTTTAAGTGTAAGGTTTTAAATCGACCTGGATATTTCTGTAAATATTCTACTGGATCAGCACCGCCATTTTTTATCCAGAAGACATCCATCTGAAATTCAGCTTCGGTGACGTTTTTTAGCATGTAATCCAGCAGAGGCTCGCCATTGTGCTCGTGAAATTCATAACCATGAGGATGATATTGTAAGGTCACGCCATTTTGCGCCAGTATTTTTCCTGAGCGATTCATCACATCGACAGCCGCCTTGGCATGGTCGTATCCAAAATCTCCTTCATGAGGTATCCAGTAAAAGGTCGCGTACTTAGCACCAAAAAATGCCGCTTTGTAGGCTACCGCCATAGGATTATCTCGCACTTCTTCATAATTTGTGTCGACGCTGACAACGCGAAGATTGTGTTTATTTAGCTCATTTTTATAGTCATAGATTGACAGACCATATAAATCACCGGCTGCTTCAAGCGCCTCCAACTCCCATGACTGGATCGTTTTAAAGGTGTCAGCAACGCCATTTTCCTTAAACTGGTTTCGCAAGCTATAAACTTGCAAGCCCATTTCATGAGCATAGGCAGTTGCCGCCGCTCCTGCAGTTACAGCAGTGA
Source organism: Ningiella ruwaisensis (assembly GCF_004798935.1). GTDB lineage: Bacteria > Pseudomonadota > Gammaproteobacteria > Enterobacterales > Alteromonadaceae > Glaciecola > Glaciecola ruwaisensis. The sequence continues at coordinate 2,939 of NZ_RAHT01000012.1, forward strand.
CTAAACAAGCTGCTATTGTGTGTTTGAATCGCTTTGTAAATTTCATCTGGGCTCCTGGCTCTCATTACGCGATGCTTATATTACCTAAACTATCGCTTAAACATTTTTTTAACAAATTCATTGTAGCGATACGCAGCACAAGATAGTTAAGAGTATTTCGGTTTTCGCTAGTAGGTTTTCGGCGCGTCGTTTGTAGCCCATTATTGCACGCCAAATTATATCGATAAATTTCAGACAGTTAGTATCTTGTAATTTATTGCATATTAGCGCTTATTTATCATTAACAAAGCATAAATCACAACAAACGCCGAATATTTAGCATCTTAAACCGAATACATATTAACCATCGGCATCAATTATTAGGTCTAATTGTAACAATTATTTAACGTGTGAAGTTGGAGACACCATGAGTTGTTTTGCAAAAGGTTTTAATGCCACGCTTTTGCTTGTCTCGCAAATATTGCTTAGCCTGCTTTTCGCAAGTGTTGTGATAGCTGTCGCTATGGCTGATGAGACAGCTGACCTAGGTGCGAAATTAAACAACATACATCCCGTTGTTGATAATCAGAATATCAATGTTGTTGGTCGATATTCTGTCACAAAAGATGGCGAGCAAAGCATTCTTCAAATGAGCTACCCGGGGGTAACGCTCAGCTTTTTTGCCACAGGTAAAGCCGCCTCCTTAGTCGCTCACAGTAATTCAGGTAAAGGCAGAATAGACGTGCTGATTGACAGTGAATTCAGCCATACAATCGAGCTTACGACTCAAGTAAAACCGCACCCTATCTTTTTTAAGCCAAATGCTACAAACCAACGCGTGCTGGTGCAGTTAATTAATCGCACCGAAAGCTGGCAAAGCATCAATCACGTTCATAATATAGATATTACCGAGGGTGATTTACTCAGCGCCCCTAAATTGCCTGCACGAAATATACTCGTGATAGGGGATTCTGTAAGCTGCGGCGCGGCTGTGTCGCGAGGAAAACAGTGTAATACTGACACAGTTGGACATGATGCTCGCAATAGTTACGGTTTTAAGCTAGGCCAAAAGCTAGATGCTAATGTACATTTGGTTTGTTTTGGTGGACGTGGGATCGTGCGAAGCTGGAACGAAAACCCGGATGACATTCAGGCACCGGCATTTTTTGAAAAAGCGCTACCTTTTAAAGAAATGAATGCGCCGTGGGACCATGACCAATATGCGCCCGATGTCGTGATAGTCAGTCTGGGAACAAATGATTTTAATCCCGGCATTCCCGAGAAAACCTGGTTTGTCGACACCTATGTGTCTTTTTTAGCGCGTATACACGCGGTTCATCCAAATGCACACATTCTGATTACTGAAGGCGCCATGCTTAACGACGGCAATCCTGAAAGACCAAATAAAACCGTGGTGCAAGAATACATGCGCGCTATTTCTGAGCGCTCTCAGGTAAAGAATCTTAGTTACATACCAGCGAATCACTACCCGGGCGATGAATGCGACCCTCATCCAAACGCTATTGAACATGAAAAGATGGCGCAAGATTTAACAGAATCTATTCGCATGTTGCTGAACTGGTAAATGCGCCCTTTAAATTAAGGGCGCTTAAATTAAGTTAGTTATTAAAAACGGGCAAATATAAACAGGTAAACCAAGGACCCAAGCATGAATAAAACGTTAATCTTTACAAAGTGCTTTCAATGCACCCCTGGCTTCGCGTTAATCGTTTTGATTAGTCTTGTGACAGGTCAATCAGTTGCGCTGGCAAATGTTACCCAAGCGCAGTATGAAGAATCAAAAAAAACCGAAGTGTGGGAGCCTGTTCCGGTAAAAGTTGAGGCAAAACCCGGCGAAGCGCCTTCCGACGCTATCATTTTATTTGATGGGAATGGTTTAGATGCCTGGGAAGATAAAGATGGCAATGATGTCAAATGGGAAAGCACGCCTTATGCAATGACGGTTGTGCCAGGCACAGATTATATTTATTCCAAACAGTCGTTTTGTGATGTACAGATGCATATTGAGTGGCGCGCCACCCGCGAAGAAGAAAAAACGGGACAAAACAAAGCTAACAGCGGTGTATTTTTACAAAGTCGCTATGAGATTCAAGTTTTGGATAGCTATGATAATAAGACCTATCCCAACGGACAGGCAGCATCTGTGTATAAGCAGTACATTCCCCTTGTGAATGCCACTCGCCCCGCTGAAGAATGGCAAAGCTACGACATTATCTATACCGCTCCGCGCTTTGAAGGAGAAAAATTGATCAAACCGGCTTACCTGACCTTGCTTCATAACGGTGTGTTGGTGCATAACAACGTTGAGTTGAAAGGACAGACTGAGTGGATTGGGGAGCCAAAGTATTATCCTCACGGCTGCTTGCCAATTAAATTGCAAGATCATGGAAGTGCTAATAGCTTCAGAAATATTTGGGTGCGGGAAATTTGAGGAAACCTTATGAAAATTGCATTTGCTCCTTCTATCGGGAAAAAGTCCTTGTTTGCGTCTTTTGCTCTTGTATCATTTTTGCCTTTTTTCGGGCACAGCTCGTCTTTTGATTCTTCTCTAGAATCTTCGTTAAATGAAAGTGACCAACTAAACGCTGAACAGTCAAATTCAGAAACACAAACCGTTTTTACAGGCGAGTTTTTTCAAGACGCACCACACTGGGTTATTACTTCCAACGTAAAAACAGATGGTAAGCAATTATTGGCGCAAACGGACGAAATGCGAGCGTCGGGCACCTATATCTTTACGCCAGCGCCAGTATCAACAGACTTTGAAGACACCAGCTCGCATATCATGTCTAAAGACTATTATGGCGATAAGATTGTTAATCTCGAATTTATGTTATTACCTGATAGCCGAGCTGACGTTCTGTTAATGGGTCGCTACCCGGTGCGCCTTGCGCCAAGTCAGGAAACGAATGAAATAAGTCTTCAATCGGCCGGTGCAATAGGCCAATTTTGGGATGAGTGGAATAAAGATAATCCCAATCGCTCCTTTGGTGGCGCAATTCCGCTTAATCGGCTAAATCTTGAACCGAATAAATGGCACAGTTTTGAAGCCTCAGTACGCACGCCACGCTATGATGAAGCGCACAATAAGGTTGAAAACGCGCTAATTATGTCTGTATACATAAACGGTGAATTAGTGCAGAAAAACGTTATCGCAGAGTCGCCATCCCAAAATGCAACGTTTCATTGGGAAGAACAAAGCGGTCCCTTAGTGTTTGATGCGATTGAAGGTCAAACCGCAATTAGAAATGTAAGCGTTGCGCGTGCAGATTTTTCCAATATCACCCTGCCCGATAACTCTGGCGGTGAAACAAATGAAAGCGACTTAATTAATTTTGTTGAAGTAGGTAAAAATGCGTTCAAAAACTATGGTTGCGCGGAATGCCACAGTGTAAAAGCAAATGATGTATCGGTAAAAACGGGTCCAAACCTCTACGGCCTATTTCAGCGAGAAGTCAGAAAGCGAGAAGTACTGAATCAAGAGAAACATCGCTACGAAGTAAGAGCAGATAAAAGCTATTTGCTGCGCAGTATTCGCAACGCAGAGGCGGAACTTGCCATTGTCGAAGGTGGAAATAAGGCAGGTGAACCCTACTTGCCGATTATGCCACGCTACACCGAACAAGTCATCCCGGATAAAGACATCAGTGCAATGTATTCTTACTTACTCAGCCGAAATGATTTATGGCAGCGCGGTCCATTAGTGCAGTTGGAAACTGCTGAAGGGCCTGAAGAATACGATCCCATGCAAGACCCAATGCAGTTTTTAGTACAGGATAGAATTCGCATTCAACGCGGTCCTTTACCCGATGTTAGCGGACGTGCAATCCATGTTGGCCACCCAAATGGCTTGCACTATAGTTTTGACCCTCGCAATTTATCTGTCGCAAAAATATGGCAAGGTGGATTTTTAGAAACATCTGGAGAGCTTAGCGGCAGAGGTGGTAAAGGTTTTGCGATTGGATATCAAGCAATTGAAAATAATCTTGGCGAATTTGGCGGACTTATTCGCCCTTATAATGCGGCCGGCAACTTAGTCGATTTTTCATTTAAGTCACCAAAGTTTGAAGACTACGAGCGAATAAAAGAAAGTGCATATTCAACCCGCTCTTTTGAAGAGCGGTATCAAGAGCAAGATGCGCGATTCAAAGGCTACTTCAGAGATTCCACCGATGCACTATCTCCCGTGACTTTCTTTTACGAAGTCAGTGGAAATAATGTGTCACTTACACCTACTATTTTGCCAAATGGTGACGTTGACTTGCGAATTGAGGGAGAGTTTAAAACACCTCAACGATTTGCATTAAATACGGATATTTTGAAAAACATCAAAGTAAGTCAGGGACAGCTTGAAAACGGCGAATGGGTCTTGAAAGAGGGCAAAAACATCAATGCCAAGCTAAGCGCACAAATTACCACCATTGATACCCCCTGGTTAGCGCCCGATAAAGCATTCACTTACGAATCGCAAGCCTTCGTTAAGCAAAACGGCAAAGCCAATCTCCCGCCCGGATACGCCATAGAAGACTGGATGCCGCCAAAAGACAATGCAGGCAGAGAGCATCTATTTGAAGCGATTGGTTTAGATGCGCTTGAAAATGGCGACATATTGGTCTCAACGCGCACTGCCGGGGTATGGAAAGTCAGCAACAATCAATGGAAATTGGTGGCAGAAGGTATTTTTGACAGTTTAGGTGTATTGTCAGAAAGTGCCGACGGTTCACAGGCCGTTGTAGGCAATAAAGCAGAGTTAACGCGCATACGTGATGTCAACGGTGATGGAATTGCCGACTATTACGATACGCTTTTTGATAGTTTCACCAATGCCGGTGATTATCATGCTTACATTCATGGACCAACCCGCGATAAGGCGGGCAATTATGTTATGACCATTAACCTTGCGAATAATAACAAGGCAATTGCCTACCATGCAGGCGGCAATGTGATGGGCAGTTTTGGCGGTTATCAAGGCTGGGCCGTTCGCGTTTCGCCTGATGGAGCGCATACTTATTTTGCCAACGGTTTACGCAGTCCTGCAGGCTTAGGCACCGATTTAGACGGGCAAGTGTGGTATGCCGATAACCAGGGGGATTTTGTGGGTAGCTCAAAAATCTTTATCTTGGATGACGGCAAATTTTATGGGCATCCTGCTGGCCTGATTGATGAAGCTGGTATGACGCCTGATTCTCCAGAAGTCACATGGGAAGCAGTAATCGACAGAAAGGAAAAAGCGCCCATTGTGGTTGCGCATGGTAAGGTGGCCAATTCACTCGGCAATCCTGTTTGGGACAGCACAGAGGGTGGATTTGGACCTTATTCCAAGCAGATGTTTATTGGCGATCAAACCCAGTCAAATTTAAGCCGCACGGTCGTTGAAAAGGTCAACGGCCAATGGCAGGGCGCAATGATCCCCTTTGCGTCAGGTATGGCGTCTGGCGTAATGCGACCGATATTTTTATCTGATAGCAGTATGCTCTTAGGGCAAACCGGAAGAGGCTGGCAAGCGAAGGGAGGCAATGCTGCAGCATTACAGCGTATTACATACGATGGAACCAGCATCGCCCTCGATATTAAAAACGTCACAATTACGGAAGATGGATTTACACTGGAGCTAACAAAAGCCCTACCCGACACAATTTCCCTTGAGGACATTCAATCTGGTTTATCTGTCAATTCCTGGACCTATCGAGATGCTCCAGCATACGGCTCTGAAGAGCTCGGTGCGACAGACAACGGTATTCAGAATATTGCGCTAAATGAGAAGAGAAATATGCTTACGGTTCAGCTACAAGATGCAAGCATTCCGGATGTGCATCCACAGCAAACCGCAAGAGTGTTTCATATCAAATTGGAACACCCAGAGCTAAATAAACTGTCTGGTAAGGATACCTTAAACGCGTTTTATTCAGCGCATAGTTTTCGATGACAATCCATAGAGTGTTCAAGTAAAGCGCCTTTCTGGGTTTGTTAACTCTGAAGAAAAGGCGCTTTTTATTGTTGAAATTGGTTCTTTAATTCACAAACTTCGATAGCAAACGCAAATAATTGGTTTGATACTTATTGCTGTTCTCTGTGACTTCCCACGAATTAATGGGCCAACTGGTATTAAAGTCCATGTAGGCTTTTTGTGGAAAAGCATTGGCGGGAGGACTTAAAAGCTTTGTTCCGCACATTTTATTATTTTGCTCGCTTCTGCAGTTATTAGGGCAGCAACTATCCCAGCGGTAGCTAGGATTTGGCCCGCCCACTACAAATCCCGGTGCCGGGCCAGCCGCAGATAATAAGGCATGCTCCCATTTGTCCGAGCCATCTTTAAACCACGCATGATAAAACTCATTAACGCTGTTTTCTGCGCCAAACTCATACATGTTTGAAAGGTAGACCTTACCTAATGGGTTCACACCATGCATGTAGTGCAAATAGTTCAAAGCCATTTGCTCAGCAGGCATTTGCGTTTCAATAGGCAGATTGCGCAAGACAATTTCGTAAAACAAACTGCCTTGATTGGCTTTGAATGCCGATGAGCCCCATGTGTAACTTCGAAGAGGTGCCATGTACGGGTCGGTAAATTGTTCAACGGCAGGTAAATTGTGTGAGTCGTGTTTCATCCCTGCGGTAAATGCATCAAGTATGGTCTGTTTTACTTCACTCGGCGTCTTTTCAAGCTGAGCAAAATATAATAAATCTCGCACTTCGTCTGCTCCAAAGGTGTTCACCCCCTTGTGTTTAATTAGCTCCGTTTTATCTAATAAGTCTATAGCTATGCGTGCATATTTGGCATCGTCGGTAAGTGCAAAGAGATAAATGGCTGCGGCTAATTTTTTGCGTGCGCGGCGTTCCTCGTTGACTTCTTGTTGTCCTGCGCCAACCCCTTTACTGCCGGTGGCTTCATCATTGTTCTTGAATATCACATTGGGATGCGCAAGTGCCCATTTCCAAGCATTGATTGCGCTTTGTTCCAACTTGGTCGCCCTAACCGACCAATATTTGCCCGTTTCAGTATTTGCGGCATGTTTTCCATTATCTTTACTTGTTATTTCAGAGGCAAATTGCCGGTATACTAAACTTGCAAAAGCAAAGGCATTTGCCGTTGTTAAACTTGCTGATGTACTGGCAGGTCCGTATACGCTTGGGCCGTTTGCCTTTGATGGCGGACTGGCTTCATCCAAACTAACAATGGACAAAACAGATCCATCGTCATTTTGCATGCGCTCCAGCCATTTCACGCCGTAGTCAACTTCATCCAATATGTCGGGCACACCGTTGCCAGATTCAGGCAAATTGAAATCATCCGTCCAGGCTTTAGGATTTTCTATATAAGCGCTCAACAAGCCAATGATGTAATCCGCTGTCCAGTTTGTGTATTTGTTGTAATCACCCGCATCGTACCAACCGCCCGACAGGTCTTTTTCTGTGCTTTCGTCTTCTGCCGCACTGTACAAACGAGCCTCTTTATCCTGTAAGTGACTTGCTTCATCCTGCCATCTTTTGTCTGCAAATGGAGGCTTTTTAGCAAAACCTGCCCGTTGATAGTAAAAAACGCGAAAGGCCGATTTTAAAATTGTTTTGTAAACTGCTTCATCGACTTCAAACACATAAGACCGATGCCCGTGTTCCTCATCTGTCAAGTAGTAAATGCCCGGCTCGCTAAGCGCCGAAAAGTCGATATGCCATGTCAAATCACCTGACGAGTTATCCGCCTTTCCATCATTCCATTTTTGAACTGGCAAACGCATCAGGGTGTTATGCGAATTAGCATCTTTTAAAAGTACTTGAGAAGAAAACTGATAGTCGACTTTTGCGTCAAATCCTTCCACCGGCTCTCGTAAAACCGCAATTTTTCGCGCCGTAGGTAAATACCCAAACTGATCGACAACGATGGCCGGTCCGGTTTGCGCAAAATTCGGAATACTCGAGTGCTGCGAATAAACAGGCTCACCGATATTGATGATATCGGGAGAATTGAGCTGTGTGTTTGCTTGCTGATTTGCTTGCTGGTTTGCTTGAGACTTGGCTTTTGCATTGGCTAAATCAGCATTAAAGCTCAGCAAACAAAGCATTACAATAATGACTCTGGGGTGTCGGCGATGTTTCATCTTGCTTTTCTCATTAAAAAAGCGGGGATTTTTCAACCACCCGCTTTTGTTTAATTTATTGTATAAGGTCACTCATCCTTGTGATGATTAAATTCTGCGATTTTTCATTTCTTTTGCGCAATAATCCACTGCCCTAACTGTCAATGCCATAAAGGTTAGTGAAGGATTCACCGTTGCTGATGAACAATAGCTTGCTCCATCAGTCACAAACAAATTCGGTATATCGTGAGACTGATTGTAGCCATTTAAAACCGACTCTTTCGGATCTTTGCCCATGCGAGCGGTGCCAAGCTCGTGGATGGCGGAGCCCAAGGGCTTCTCGTTATAACTCACCCCAGATGAAACATTCTCACACCCAATGGCTTTCAGCATTTTTTCACACTCCATCGCACAATCGTCCATCATTGCCTTTTCATTATCTGACCATGAGGTATTAAAGTGCAGTTGCGGAATGCCCCATTTATCAGTTTTACTCGGATGTAGTGAGACCTGATTATCAAAGCGCGGAAGCGTTTCTCCTTGCGCATAAAATCCAAAATACCAACTGCTAGGCTTGGTTAAAGAGGTTTTATAATCTGCCCCAATACCATCTGCATGCGCGCCACCCTGGAAGTTTCCGCGAGATGCATCCCCGCCTAATGCATAACCACGTACGTAGTGTTTTTTGTATTTTTCAGGGGTGTACTGAAAGTTGGGCACATAAATACCGGTAGGACGTCTACCTGAGTAGTACTCATCTTCCCAACCCGGTAAACGACCGCTTGCTCTTGCGTTATAACAATGATCCATTAAATAGTGGCCGGTTACGCCCGAGCTGTTCGCGATTCCATTGGGTTTGGATTTTGTCTTACTATTTAAAAGCACCTGCGTCGAACCAAGCGTTGATGCACACAAAAACACAACTTTTCCAAAATACTCGCGCGTGCTTAGGTTTTCAGCGTCAATCACTTTCACGCCGCGAACGCGATTTTTCGCTTCATCGTATATCAGGCTATGCACAACACTGTTTGGTGCAATATGCAAATTACCCGTTTTGACTGCAGCCGGTAAGGTAGAACTTTGCGTAGAAAAATATGCGCCCAGAGAACATCCTTTTTGGCATTCATCTCTTGCCTGACACATCATCCTGCCTTGCTCAATGTGAAGTTTAGAAGGCTTAGATAAATGCGCAGCGCGCCCAATAATCATTGGTCTGTCTGGAAAAGCCTCTGCCATTCGGCGTTTTGCGGCAATTTCAGGTGAAGTCATTTCAAATGCAGGTAAATACTCACTATCGGGTAACTGTGGTAAATTGTCTTTGTTGCCTGAGATCCCTACCCATTTTTCAACATAGGCATACCACTTTTCCAGGTCTTTATAACGAATTGGCCAGTCGTTTCCATGACCATCTTTTGCATTCGCCTCAAAATCATAAGGACTCATTCGATATGACTGACGATGCCAGGTAAGCGATTTACCCCCTAACTGATTACCACGGATCCAATGAAAATCGGTACCTTCTTCGGTGCTATAGGGCAAGTCTCTATCGTTGCCAAAAAAGTGCTTGGTTGTGTCATTCCACGCATAGCTGGTAGATTGCACCTTATATTGCTGTTCAGTGAGCAGGTTATTCACTTTGGTGCGATTCGGGAAAGTCCAAACCGGCTTACCTTCCGTTGGATAGTCTTTGCGATGCTCAACGACTCGTCCACGCTCTATCATCAACACTTTATATCCACGCTCAGTGAATTCTTTTGCTGCCCAGCCTCCGGTTACCCCGGAACCCACAACCAAAACATCAAACTCTTCGCGCGTTTCGTTGATATATAACTTCTCATTCATAATTTGACTGCTCATTAATAGTAATTGAGTGAACCCCAAGCTTTAGTATCAGCATTTACTGGGATTGAGCCTTTAAAACCACCGGGATACGGTTGGAAGCTCAAGGCTTTTGTCACGCCCTCTTCTGAGGTGAAATAGCCAAACACAATCAGTGATTTTAAGAATTTAAACTGGCCTTTTTCATCGCCTGTTGCACTTTGCAGTGCTTCAATGTCGCGCAATATTTTTGTCTGTTGCTCAGATCTGAGTTCCGTGAAGGCTTTTGAATGCGCACTTTGTGCATTTCGCTCCACAAGTTCAACTGCACTCACACACATCTGCTGCTGTGCTTCGCTATGACACTGCACTAATTGATGGTCTACAAAACCATGACAATCTACCTCAGCGCCACTTTTAGTATCTGTTGCAGGTAAAATGGTGTCACATATATCGCGAAGGGTTTGCATTTGCGCTTGTGTAAATAACAAGCCAGGACGCGATGCACTATCACTTTTTGGCGTGTATGCAAAGGCGACCGATAAACCAGAGCCTGCCAATACAGTAGCTGCAGCTGTATACCCAACCGCTTGAGAAAACTTTTGTAAAAACTCGCGTCGATTTAAATCCGTTTCTTTCACATCGTTTTTCATATTCAATCCTGTAAACAACTAAAAACTGCCTTATTCGGTCAATCGAATAAGGCAGCAAGGGTTTATGCAGCGCTTGCTTCTGATGATGCTGTTTTGCGATTTCTCATATAAAAGAAGAAACCTGCGAACGCAACAATCAGTATAAGCGGGAATATCACTAAACTTTCGAGTACTACTGGACCAGCAATTCCAGCGATTTGTTCGGCAGTTGCACCGGCGGCTGTTGCTTCCGCTTCTGCAACATCCACCCAACCGCCAACAATGGGCTGCCAAACAGCAACTGACGCCATCCCTGCACCGCCAACAATTGACATACCAAGCGCGCCCGTTTTAGGCAAGTACTCAGCAACACAACCAATCATTGTTGGCCAGAAATAGGTTACTCCCAGTGCGAAAATAATGGTCGCGACTAAGGCCATCGGACCGCTAAACTGAGATAACATATATAGACCAATGGTCGACACAACTGCAGAATATAACAGCACACCTGTTGGATTAAACTTGTGAACTAAAGGACCCGCGAAGTAACGACCAATCGCCATGATGCCGAATATGGTGGCAAGTGTAACCATCGGATGAATGCCGCTTCCCGCAAGGATTTTATCTGCCCATTGGGTCGTTCCAAGCTCGGTTTGGGCGGTTAAAGTCATGCACACTAGTAAAAAGATAAAGACCGGTGTGAACATGGATTTAAAATTCACTGAGGTAGAAATAATGTCTTCTGCATGTTTTGGAAAAACCGCACCAAGCATCATCAGACCATATACCAGAGTGGGAATAAGCATGACCGCAATTTGCCATTGCCAACCAATACCAGCATTCGACATTGCATAAGAGATTAGTGCTCCAATCACAATGCCGCCGGGGAACCACACATGGAACTTGTTCAGCATCGTGGTCTTATTGTTTTTGTATATCTCCGAAATTACCGGATTACATCCAGCTTCTACTGAGCCGTTGGCAAAGCCAACTAGTAGAGATGAAATCATCAATCCCCAAAAGCTATCTGCCATTATCGTCAGACCAAGACCTGCCAGGTGACAGACAAAGGCTAGCCAAATTAGCATTCGAGCGCCTATTGCATTGTAGAGGAATCCACCAAAAATAGTCGCGATGGGGAAGCCCCAAAATGCCATTGCATTAATGTATCCCAATTGCTCATTCGTCAAACCAAAATCAACACCGAGTTGGCCTAAAATACCTGCGCGGATACCAAAGGTCATCGCAGTTACAGTCAAAGCAATACAACTCAATATAAACAGGCGGGATTTTTGCGCCTCGGTTAAATGATCACTTATTGTCATTATTATTTCCTTACTTTAGACCTAAAATAGAGCGATTTAGCTCGTCGTCGGCGCCAGCGCCTGCAAAATCATCAAATGCTTTGTCGGTAGGACGAATCAAATGATCGTTTATGAAAATCGCGCCTTCACGTGCACCATCTTCAGGATGCTTCATACAGCATTCCCACTCCATTACCGCCCATCCATCAAAATCGTATGCGGTGAGCTTTGAAAAAATGTCTTTAAAGTCGATTTGTCCATCGCCGAGCGAGCGGAAGCGGCCAGGTCGGTTGATCCAGGGCTGATACCCGCCATAAACGCCCATTTTTCCAGACGGCCTAAATTCAGCGTCTTTTACGTGGAAGGCTTTAATACGCTCATGATAAATATCAATAAAAGCCAAATAATCGAGCTGTTGAAGAATAAAGTGACTTGGATCGTAAAGAATGTTCGCGCGCGGGTGGTTATTCACCTGCTCAAGAAACATTTCAAAGGTAATACCGTCGTGTAAATCTTCACCAGGGTGGAGCTCATAACAAACGTCACAGCCGTTTTCGTCAAAGCTGTTAAGAATTGGCGTCCAGCGTTTTGCCAGTTCTTTAAAGCCTGCTTCAACTAAACCTGCAGGACGTTGTGGCCACGGATAAAACGTTTGCCATAAAAGAGCGCCTGAGAAGCTTGCGTGCGATTTCAATCCAAAACGACCACTGGCTTTTGCCGCCAGGTGCATTTGATTAATTGCCCACTCGGTGCGCGCTTGTGGATTATTTCGTACCGACTCATCAGCGAATCCGTCAAACATGGTATCGTAGGCAGGATGTGAAGCGACCAATTGCCCTTGCAAGTGGGTTGACAGCTCTGTAAGGGTTAATCCGTACTCTGCAAGTGTACCTGTGACTTCCTGACAGTAATCATCACTTTCGGCCGCGAGCTCCAAATTAAATAAGCGCTTATCCCATGAAGGCATTTGAATGCCTTTAAAACCAATGCTGGAAGCCCACTTACAAATGCTGTTCAAGTCATTAAACGGCGCTTCGTCTCCAGCGAATTGTGCTAGAAAGATGCCTGGCCCTTTGATTTGTTTCATATTGTGTCCTTCGAATCGCTAATTAATGAGTTAATTAAATTAGTATGATTATCCGTAGCGCGCCGTCAAACTCGTTTAAAAAATCTACACGCGCACATGTAAAATAATTGTTATAAACTTTAACTGTGTTTTTTAACAACGGCTAATAGAAATTCGGTTGTGCATGCGACATATTCGGCGTTATGATAGAGTACATAAAATCGCAAGAGTTCTACTGCATAACAATGAATACAACGCAAGTCGAGATAGATACGAAATTTCTTAACGAAATTGGAATACAACAAATCGTACATATGTTCGATTTGCTGCCCGATACGCTTTTTTGGATTAAGAATGAGAAAAGTCAAATTATCTATGCAAATCAAGCCTTACTTGATACCTATGGATTCAAATCTTTAAACAAAATTATTGGAAAAGCGGACGACAGTTTTTCGCCCCCCCATATTGCCAAGCAGTTCATGATGGACGATAAAAAAGTAATGGAAGGGGAATTAGTGACCAATCGTATCGAATTAAATCTCCGTCCAAATGGAGAATTTGCTTGGTTCTCAACCACAAAAAGACCGCTGCTTAACAGCAAGGGTGAAATTGTTGGTTCCTATGGATTTACACATCACCTGGAACGCTCCTCTCACGAGTTATCCACTATTAGCGCAATAAAGGCGCCTGTTGAATACATTCGTAAGAACTTTCATCAGGACATTAACATTGAAGAATTGGCTAAACTTGCATTTTTATCAGTTAGCGCATTAGAGCGCCGATTTAAAAAGTATTTGTCCAAAACACCAAAACAATTTTTGAACGAAATCAGATTGGAAAATGCCAGAAGACTACTGATAGAAACCCAGCAACCTATAATGGAAATTGCGTATCAATGCGGCTTTTCAGAACATAGTTATTTTAGCAAACAATTCAAAGCCTTATTTGGTATTTTACCGTCTCAGTTACGCAAGCAAATTCTCGATTCAAACTCATCTTCAGAGCAATCAAGAAACAACGTATAAATTTTAGCCACGCCGAAAATCTATTATTTTTAACCGATTTCCACATAACCTTTATGTGTTTATCTCGTTATTCTAATGTGAAAGTAATGTTAACAATTTTGGCGTGTAGATGTTTAAATTTGGAATTGGCAATAGCAAAGTTCAGGCTTCCTTATCCAATAAAGGCACGAAAACGGGTGGGTTTGCCTTTGCTTTTGTACCAGTTAAATATGCCGTCGCGCTCACATTATTAATTGCCCTAAGTGCGTGTGGAGGCGGTAGTTCCTCTAGCACTCCAACGCCTGCTCCAGCTCCACCGACTGCTTCTCCTCCCCCAGCGCCACCTGTGTCAGACAATCCGAATATTCCCGCTGGTGGTGAGAGCATTATCACTGCGAGTCCTGAATCAGATTTTAACTTGGATGCTGGCAACAATAACGGGCCCGTAGGAAATGCGTTTTCAGTAAACGTGGAGCACCCAGATTTTGACAAGGCAATTCAAATAGACATTGAAAAACCAAATGGGCAGTTCTGGAACGGACAAATAAATTTTCCAATTACCCAAGCGCTTAGCGAAGGTGATGTCGTTTTGTTGTACTTGCAATTTAAAATGCTTGAATCAACAGACGAGACAGGAACGGGTTTTGTGACTGCCTTTGTCGAATCACCCGCCCCTGACTATACGAAATATCTTTTTTATCAGTTAGTCAGCAGCGGCGAATGGCAAGAATACTATTTGCCTATGACCATTGGCGATGATTTTGCAGCCAATGAGATATCGCTTAAATTTGGATTTGGAAACGGCAGTAAATCGCAAAGCGTGCAATTAGGGAATATCACTTTACTTAATTATAAGCAGTCTCTTTCCATTGACGACCTGCCCAAAACCGAACCCACATATATAGGTAGAGACCCTGATGCAGCCTGGAGACAAGAGGCCGCCGCAAGAATCGAAGAGCACCGCAAACGTGACTTTTCTATCCAAGTGCTCTCTAATAAAGGAACACCCTTAGCCAACGCTGATGTAGAAATAAACTTCAAGCGTCATCATTATCACTTTGGATCAGTCGCTGCGGCAAGGCACCTTATTGGAACATCGGATAACGATAGAATGTACCGTGAAAAACTTCTCGAAAATTTTAATCAATCCGGGATTGAGAATAATTTGAAATGGAGTGCGTGGATAGGTGATTGGGGTGAAACTTTTAGTCAACAAAATGCGATTGACGCCCTGCAGTGGCTTGAAGACAATGATATGTATGCCAGAGGCCACGTATTAATTTGGCCTTCCAAACGCAATATGCCAGAATTTGTACAACAGTACATGCCAGAAGGCGATCCAGCCTCAGCTGACCCTCAAGTATTAGAGGAAGTGAGTGCCCACATTCGCGATATTAGCGGTAAAACAAAAGGACTTGTAGACGAGTGGGATGTATTGAACGAACCTTTTGATAATCACTACCTGATGGATGCCTTCGGTGATGATGTGATGGTTGACTGGTTTGAACTCGCTGAATCAGAAAATTCGAATATTCCTTTATACATCAATGACTATTCAATCATATCAGGCGGCGGAACAAATGCTGCTCACCAAGATCACTTCTTTAACACCATTGATTTTCTGCTAGCGAACAATGCACCGCTACATGGAATAGGCGTTCAAAGTCACTTTAGCACAACACCAACGCCTATCACTCGTATTTACAGCATTTTAGACCGTTTCCATAGTGCATTTCCTGATTTAGCCATACGTTCGACCGAGTTTGATGTGGATACGCTTGATGAGCAAATGCAGGCAGATTTTACACGTGATTTCCTTACCATATTCTTTAGCCATCCAGCCACAGTAGGCGTGCAAAAATGGGGGTTTTGGGCAGGCGCACATTGGCGTCCTAATGCCGCCATGTATACAGAAGACTGGCAAGCAAAGCCCAACCAGCAAGCTTGGCACCAAACGGTTTACGAAACATTTTGGAATGATTTTTCAGGCACGACCGATGAGCAGGGAAAGTTTACTGAGCGTGGTTTTTATGGTGATTATGAAATTCTCGTCAACATTGAAGGGCAAACGCAACGCTTTCCTATGCGATTAATCCCCCAGGGCGAAAACGAGTTCATAATCCGAATCGACTAAAAGCAAACGCTTAGAGTCGATGTTCTTTAACAATTTGAGATACAACTATACATCCTTTTTGTAAACGATAGGTGTAAATATTGCTTGTAATCAAGGGCGTAAGCGATCCTCTATGTTTAATACAAACCTTGAGTAAGGCTGCTTATTTAGCTTTGTACTTTCTGTTGCATTAATTCAGGCATTTGCTTTAGCATTCGCTCTGGTACTTAATTGGAGCCGCTTAAGTTTTACAAGTTTATCGATGTTGTTTATCGATGTCGCCGCTGCGAACGCAATGGATAAAAGACCAGATTTATTGAGAAACTCCAGGTCTTTACCTTCTAGCTGGCTTAAGCGCTCTACATTGATTGTGTGGTATCCCTCAAACTTGACCATGTTTTCATCATTAATTTTGATATCGAACACGCAAGGCTCAAGTAAATCCAGGTCGTTAAACGCTGCAAACATCGGCGCAGACAGTTTGGCGCCTTTATCAAGCTCAGCAAGGATATTTTGGATACTCTCCAGGTAAGGTGTATTGCCGCCAAACTCCATAAAAACAGACTGGCCGCGCGTGTTATTAACCCGTGGATCATCGACATCAATCAAGATAACGGCTTTTTGTTCTTCATTTCCATCGGAGTTTTGATTCTGAAACCCTATAGAAAATGGACCTTTTTTAACAATATTAGGCACGTAACTGGCACGCCAGCCTTGCTTTTCGTCCAAAAACAAATTCTCTTCATGATGCAAACCAAGAATTGCTAGACATTGAAAATTTCCGTCTTTTTCATTTTTTAAAAACAAAATGGGGTATTCACATTGTGCCCGCGTAATTTCATTCGCGAATATATGAATGGCGCCTACATTATGACCAAATTGCGCAGAACAATGGGTCATAACTTTAAGGTCTTTGTGCTCAATATTATTAAGAATTTTATGATTCGCCATTCTTTGAACTCCTGTAAATCAATGATGTGCGAGTGCTTTAAAATGTGTCGTTTTTGCTAAATCCGAAGCGAGAATAAACGCTCCATAAATGCTTAGCAAGCAGTGGCCTGCAACTGAATATTTTCCCGTGCTGGCGAAAAACGTGATGATAAGTAGAACGACACATCGCTAATTTATTAACAAATTTATGAAAATTAACGTTATGGAATTTGTTTAGAACTTAAAACTTGACGCGTCACCATCTAAATTGCTTGATAAGCAAATGTGCCGTCAGGCCGCAAGTGTACTGAATATTTTCCAAATTTAGCTTAAGTTTAGATAAAAACGTATTTTTACGAAAAATAGTAAAACACAACTACTTTTTCGTAACAATAATGCAACATTTTAAACGATAAGATTTAATATGATGCATACTATGGTAAGGGTTGTTTGTTGAGTAGCTAAACATTCAATAAGATTGGACTACTTTTTGTCAGGTTCAATGCTTAAAAGAATTAGTCGCTTTACAAACAAAATACCTATAACAACAAAGGGCATATCAATGAAAGCACACAATAAGTTCAAAAAATCTGTGTTATCAACAAGTATCTCTCTTCTCCTTTGTGGAGCAGCAGCGACACCTGTTATGGCGCAGCAAGATAATAACGAAGCTTCTGATACAGAAGTTATTCAGGTTTCCGGTATCCGTTCAAGCTTGCAGGAAGCAGCCTCTATCAAGCGCACATCTGTGGGTGTTGTAGACGCAATATCGGCAGAAGATATTGGTAAATTCCCAGATACTAACCTTGCGGAATCATTACAGCGTATTACCGGTGTATCAATTAGCCGAGAAAATGGTGAAGGTGCTGAAATCACTGTGCGTGGTTTTGGCGGCGGCGCGAACATGATTACTTTGAATGGTCGTATGATGCCTGCTGGCGGGGTTGATGCTAATAGCTCAGATCCGACGCGCGCATTCGATTTTGCTAATTTAGCATCCGAAAGCGTAAGTGCGGTAGAGGTTTATAAAACGAGTAAAGCTGATATCGTTGGCGGTGGTATAGGTGCAACCGTTAATATATTAACAGCGCGCCCGCTTGAAAATCCAACAATGCGAAGCACCATTGGTGTAAAAGCAGTCCACGATACAACAAACCGCACCGGCGATGATATTACCCCGGAAATATCGGGTATTTACAACTACGTCAATGATGATGAAACCTTCGGTGTGACATTATCTGGCAGCTTCCAGAAGCGCGACTCTGGCTCGACCGGCGTTTTCGTAAACGGTTGGAACGTTGGTGTTTGGGGAGAGGACGACCTTTATAATCGACAAGGTCGGAACGAAATTTTTGAAAATATGCCAGACGAAGGGCAATTGTACGCTCGTCCAGACGACTTTAGATACGCGTTTTCGGACTTTGAGCGCGAACGAACAAACGGGCAGGCAACTTTCCAATATCGTCCAATGGACGAATTGACGGCAACGCTAGATTATACCTACGCTCAAAACGATATTGTCGAACAGCGCGGCGAATTAGGTAACTGGATTCAAAATGGTAATAATCTTGAGCGCGTTGTCTTTGACAATTCTGCAGTAGCAACGCCTATCTCAATTTCAGAACGTTATGCTGGCGTAGTTGACCAAGGATATGCGCAACAATACAGAGCACAAGTTAACGAACTTAAGTCACTAGGTTTTAATTTGGATTATCAATATAACGATGACTTAAATCTGCGTTTTGATATTCATGATTCTAGCCTTGAGAGTTTACCAAACGGTCCAAGTGATAGCGATTTAGCCAGTAGCTCGATTGGTACTGCGATTGGTGCACCGGTAGTAGCTGCTAAAACGCTAATATTTGATGGCGAAATCCCCTTATTTACTACTGAACTAAACGATAACTTTGACCGCGGCGGCCTTGGATTAAGCGGTAATGGTAACGGTGTACTCGATGTGGGTGATGTGGGTTCGTCAATCGGACAGGTGGATCATTATCAGCAAGTCACTGATATCACACAAATTCGCTTTGATGGTACTTACGAATTTGATGACGGTCAGTTTGACTTTGGTCTTGAAAGCCGCGCCATGGAAATGAAAGCCCAACGCACTGCTTGGTTACCCATGAACTTAGGTGGCTGGAGTATTGCCAATCCCGGTGAATTCCCTGAAGGAATGATTCAGCCTTTTGATTACAATTCTGAGTTTGAAGATTACGACATCAATCAGCCCAACATCGGTTTTAGAGGTAATTCTGCTGAAATGATGCGTTATATTCTTGGCATATACCCTGGTCCTAATAATAATTTTGCGCCCAACCCTATTTTCTCAACCAGAGACACTGTAGAAGAAGATATCTTTAGTGCTTACTTCCAAGTGGCCTTACAGGGCGAACTTGGCGGTATGGAAACCAACTTCTTGGCAGGCGTTCGATACGAGAAAACCGACGTAACGTCGTCTTCGTTGTTTACCCCGCCAGCCTATTTATTGTGGGCAAGTGACAACGACTTTAGTAGCTTCACACCAGCAGATACCGAGGTGCAACCGATAGCTGCAGAATCCGATTACGATCATGTGCTACCAAGTATGGACTTTGATATCATGCTGACTGAAAATCTAAAAGGTCGATTCTCATTCAGTAAGACCATTGCTCGCGCAGGCTATGGCGCCCTAAGAGCATCTTTTGGTGGATTTGGTACTAACGGATCCACATTATTGGCATCGCAACCGACAGCTAATTCGTCAAACCCAGGATTAGTTCCACTTGAGTCCGACAACTTCGATTTATCCTTAGAGTACTATTATGATGATAGCTATATCTCTGTTGGATTCTTTGAAAAACGTGTTTCTAACTTTATAGGTACGGGTACGGTAGACTTAGAGTTATTTGGTATTCGCGACCAAACTGCAGGACCTAGAGCTCAAGCAGCTATCGACGCCTTGCAGGAGTTGGGTGTAGCTGTGGATAACCGCTCACTCTTTACTATGATGGGTATTATTCAACAAGGAGGTTCTCCTGCTGATTACACCGGCACTGAGCAACAGGTGCAGGATATTGAATTAGCGGTTGATATCGTTCCGAATGCTGATGACCCATTGATGGAGTTCAGAGTAACTCGTCCATTAAACAGTGAAGACGCTGAAATACGCGGAGCGGAATTCGCCATTCAGCACTTCTTTGGTGAGACAGGCTTCGGCTTTCAGGCAAACTACACCATCGTAAATGGTGATGTGGCGATAAATACGGAAGCACCGCCAGACGAATCGCAATTTGCATTGGTCGGTTTGAGTGACACTGCAAACTTTGTTGGTTTCTATGAAAAAGACGGCTTTGCAGCGAGAATTGCATGGAACTGGCGAGATGATTACTTGGCTACTGCAGCAAGAGGGGGTTCAAATAACCCAATATTTGTTGAAGCTTACGACCAAATTGACGTTAATTTAAGTTACGATTTCAACGACCAGTTGACCGTATTCCTTGAAGGAATCAACGTAACGGGTGAAAATGAACGTTCTCATATGAGAAACGAGCGTATGATTTGGACACTTAATGATTTAGGCGCACGATACCAGTTAGGTGTCCGCTACGTCTTTTAATTTAACGCTTTAATAAATGGTGTAAGCAATTATGTCCTATGCAAATAGCCGCTTTAACTAGCGGCTATTTTTTTCAAAACGCAAGGCATAAAATAAGGTAATGCACTAAGTACAGCGATATCGGTTAACTTATGAGCGTCAAAGCAGTTGAAACGATGCAATTATCGTCAATAGATTTAAGTCAAACGTCAACAGTTCCAAGAGAAGTGTTAACGGGTGATTGTCCGGTTTTGCTAACGGGGCTGGTAAATAACTGGCCATTGACACAAAAGAGCCTTGAATCGTTTGACAGCGCCATTGAGTATTTGCTGTCGATGTATAACGGAAAAACCACGCTCGCTTGTAAAGGGGCGAATAAAGACGAGGGGCGCTTTTTTTACAACGAGTCGATCACTGAGCTTAACTATCAAACCATAAGAATGCGAGTCGATGAAGTACTCGAAGCGATTCGAAGTGGCATAAATAATCCTGAAAGTGATAACTACTACATTCCTTCAAATCCATCTGAAAATCACTTCCCAGGGTTTATGAGTGAAAATGCCATCTCTATACCTTTTTTTGCGTCCGAAAAAGATAACGACAAGCACGCATTAGCAAACAAAATCGTTCCAAATTTGTGGATTGGCGGAAAAACCACCGCATCCTGTCATTTTGATGTAAATAAAAACGTAGCGTGCTGCACGACGGGTAAACGAAAATTCACTTTGTTTCCGCCCGAGCAAGGTAAGAACTTGTATCCCGGTCCGTTTGAAATTACGCCCGGCGGCCCTGTTATTTCAATGGTAAATTTTAAGTCGCCTGATTTTGAACAATTTCCGCGCTTTAAAACTGCCTTGAAATTTGCGCAAGAGGTAACCTTGAACCCGGGTGACGCGATTTATATTCCTCCGCTATGGTGGCATCACGTAGAAGGACTGGATGCGTTTAATATTCTTGTGAATTATTGGTGGGATGAAGCACCACGGTTTTTGGGCTCTCCCATTAATGCCTTACATGACGCCATGCTGTCTATTCGCGATCGAAGTGATGCAGAGAAGCAGGCATATAAAGCGCTTTTTGATTACTATGTATTTTCAGACGCTGAAACCAGTCACATGCACTTGCCAGAACATGCCAAGGGCATTCTCGCTGAGCTAGACGAGACTAAAGCGAGAAAATTAAGAGCACTAGTCATAAGCCGTTTGAACAAATAACAATTTAAAATGAATAAATAAAGACTGACTGAAAACGAGTCAAAAACGCCAGAATCTGAGGAGTAATTGTGAGCAATATAAAGCGAAAAAAAATCGTAATTGCTGGAGGTGGCACTTCTGGCTGGTTAGCCGCAGCGGCACTATCCAAACAACTTAGCAGTATTTGCGAAGTGGTGTTGGTTGAATCTGACGACATTGGCACCATAGGAGTGGGTGAAGCAACTATCCCCACTGTGCGCGTGTTTCACAAGCTACTTGGCATTAGCGAAAAAGAGTTTGTTCGAGAAACTGACGCAACCTTTAAATTAGGTATCAACTTTGAGAATTGGCGGGTTAAAGATGAGTCCTACTTTCACTCCTTCGGAAAAACCGGAAAAGACTCCTACCTAGCCGGATTTCAGCATTTTTGGCTTTATGGTCGTGAACAAGGCTTGGCCCAACTTTACGGCGATTACTGTTTTGAATTTCAGTGTGCCGCTCACGATAAATTTGCCACTTCAGACAAGTCCAAGATTAATTACGCATATCATTTGGACGCCGGTAAGTATGCCCGTTACTTAAGAAAGCTTAGCGAGCAAAATAAGGCCAAACGCATTGAAGGTAAGATTGATTCGGTGAATCTTGACTCAGCATCTGGAAATATTACCTCATTAACGCTTGAATCGGGTGAAACAGTAGAAGGTGACCTATTTATCGATTGTACGGGCTTTCGAGCCTTACTGATTGAAGAAACCCTTAAAACCGGTTACGAAGACTGGTCGCATTGGCTTCCATGCGATAGAGCTTGGGCTGTGCAAACCACATTGGCAGATAAACTCCCTCCCTATACTCGCTCAATTGCGCATGAAAACGGTTGGCAGTGGCGTATTCCTCTGCAAAAACGCGCAGGCAATGGCTTAGTGTTCAGCACAAAATTCATGGACGAAGACACAGCAAAAGAAAAGCTTATGCGTTCAGTTGAAGGAGAAATGACCACCGAACCCCGTTTGATCAAATTTGTCACCGGTAGACGCAAAAAAGTTTGGAACAAAAACTGCGTTGCTTTAGGGCTCTCAAGCGGGTTTATTGAACCATTGGAATCCACCAGCATTCATCTGTTTATGACAGGCATTATCCGACTACTGCGGCTATTACCCAGTAACGATATTAGCCTTGCTAACGTAAACGAATACAACCAGCAAACGGCTGCCGAAATAGAGCGCGTGCGTGACTTTATCATTCTGCACTATCACGTAAACGAGCGAGATGACTCTGAGTTTTGGCGTTACCTTCGAAAGATGGACATTCCCGATAGTTTGCAGCATAGGATTGATTTGTTTGCCCAAAGTGCCAACGTATTTGAGTCGGAATACGATGTGTTTCAAATTGACTCATGGGTGCAGGTGTTACTTGGACAAGGTGTAATGCCACAGCATTATCACCCAAGCGTAAAAACCATGCCTGTGGCCGAACTTGAACGGTTTTTAACAAGTTACAAGCAAGGCGTAGCGGCAGCGGTAAATAAAATGCCTCGGCATCGGGATTTTGTTTCGCAGTATTCGTAATTGGCCTCGACTCAAGGAATATAATGTTTGAGCTCAACCCAAATATGCAGGTGCATGTTCAAAAAATTGGCAAAGAGAGTACGACTATTGTTGTGGTGGATGATTTTTTTCAAGATTATACACTCGCTTTAAAGGAGGCTCGCTCGGCTAACTATTCCTCTCGCAAAGAAGATGTGGGCGCCTTTTATCCAGGTGTACGTGCACCACTTAGAAAAGACTACGGCATACAAGTATTACGTTTTGCCGCTCAAGCTCTTCATAAAAGTCTGAACTTGCCTGCCAATCTTCAAGTTATGCCAATAAACGCCAATTATTCTTTACTGACAAAACAGCCAAAAGACATGGCGCTTGAGCAATGCATTCCGCACTACGATACCTGTGAAAAACACAGTTTCGCAGTTTTGCATTATATGAATGACGGAGAGTTTGGCGGCACAGGATTTTATCGCCACATTCCAACAGGATTTGAGAACATCAAGTCTGATAGGGAATCAGCTTACTTTAATGCGATGCAGTCTGTGTTTGACGAAAAAGGCCCACCAAAACAACAGTATTTCAGTGCGTCTGATCATCACTATGAACTCATCCATAAGGTTGATTATTGTCCAAATCGTTTAGTCATTTACCCTACTTCTATCCTTCATACTGCTTATATTGAAAAGCCTGAACAAGATATTAGCAGTGATCCAGTCATCGGAAGGCTATCGAGCAACTTTCTGTTTAAATTTCAAGCTAAAGCATTTTAGGCGAGCTGCAATATATGATTTATTTACGACAAACACTTTTATTTTATATCAGCATTACCAGCCTAGCTGCATGCTCCCCTGCCCCTCAACCCAATTCAAGCTTAGATAGCTCCAAAAAATCAATTGGAGTTCATGAAACTCTTGACGCTAACGCGGCGGCTGGCACAAGTGAAAATAAAAAAAATCAGAGCAAGTCGATTGCGCAGATAGAGCGTGAAGCGCAACTTAGAATGAACAATTTTAAATTGCCAGAAGGCTTTGAAATTAGTTTGTGGGCAGATGAAACCCAAACTCAAAACCCCGCTTTTTTCAGTTTTGATTCAAGTGGGCGCATGCTGATGGTCGAAACTGCCCGTTTTACCAATGGCGTAGACGATATCAGAGGCCATGAAAATAAAACCGTTGAAGACATTTACATCACCTCTAATGAAGACCGACTCGCCATGTATAAAAAGTACGCCGATGAGCGTCCAATGTCTTATTACACGCAAGGCGACGATATTATTCGCTTGTTGCAAGATAGCGACGGCGATCGTCGGGCAGATAAAAGTAATGTTTTTTCTGATGGCTACAATGGCATTTTAGATGGCATAGGAGCTGGCGTGATTGAACGCGACGGTAAGGTATATTACACCAACATCCCACATCTTTGGATGCTTGAAGACACAGACGACGACGGCGTTGCCAATACGCGCGTATCCTTACAGGACGGCTTTGGCATTCGCATCAGTTTTTATGGACATGACTTGCATGGCTTAGCCTGGGGGCCCGACGGAAAGCTTTACTGGAGTATTGGTGATAGAGGCTTTAACGTAACAACTAAAGAAGGGAAGCATTTTTATGGACCAAATTTGGGCGGTGTATTTCGCTCAGATCCAGACGGCTCGAACATTGAATACTTTTATACCGGGCTACGCAATCCACAAGAGCTCGCCTTTGATGAGTATGGCAATTTGTTTACCGCCGATAACGATGGCGATGGCGGTGATTTAGAACGCGTAAACTACCTGATTGAAGGTGGCGATTCTGGCTGGCATGCAGGCCATCAAAGCATTATGAGTTTTACAGACAGGCTTAAATTGCGTTCATCATACTACACTGGCGATCCGAAGATCCCAAACGCGTGGATGACGCAAGACCAATACAAACCTCGCAACAATAAACAACCCGCTTTCATGCTACCGGCGATAGGACAGTTAAATGGCGGTCCTTCCGGTTTAGTTTATAACCCAGGAAGTAGCTTTGGGCCTGACTATGAAGATACATTTTTCGTTATTCATTATATGGGCTCGCCCGCACAATCAAACATCACCACTTTTAAAGTTGAAGAAAACGGCGCTGGATTTACGATGATAGAAAACGAAAGATTTCTTCAGGGCTTCAATGCAGTGGATTTGGACTTTGGCCCTGATGGGGCGATGTATATTTCTGAATATAACTATGGCGGTTGGCAACCTGAATCGCAAGGCGCAGTATATCGATTAGCGCATCCTGATTTTGGTGATACAGATGAAGTAAAGCAGCATGAGCTTATTCTTACCAGTGATTTCAGCCAATTTGACAATGATGAATTGATTTCGCTGATAAAGAGTGAACATTTGCGCATTCGCCAGCGCGCACAGTTCGAACTAGCTAAACGCAATCAAGCGGCTGTAAACATTTTCACTAATTTGGCAACATCAACGGATGAAAATGAGCTAACACGTCTTCATGGTATTTGGGGCTTAAGTCAAATGGCCTATTCTGCGAATGATAAAGACGCACTGCTGAATACGATTTTATCTCTCACAAATGATAAAAATCCGCAAGTACGCATTCAGGCAGTAAGGGCTTTAGGCGATCATCGTTTTATTAAAAGTGCAGATAAACTGGTTGCGCTACTTACCGATCCCCATCCTCGAGTAGCTATGTATGCTGCAATTGGTATTGGGCGTATTGGATATGATAAAGCGGTACCCACGCTTATTGAGGCATTGGCACAGTACGAAGACAATGACCTGTTTTTACGTCACTCGCTGACCATGGCATTGTCAGGCACCAATAAAGATTTATGGTGGCCTTTTCATGCCCATGAATCAAAACACGTGAGAATGGGCGTATTGCTTGCTGCTCGTCGTGCAAAAGACCCAGCAATAAGCGTATTTTTAAACGATAAAGAGCAAGCCTTAGTTGATGAAGCCATTACTGCTATTAATGACTTAGGGATACTGGAAGCGCAAGACGAGTTGGCTGCGCATTTAGACGCATATGTTGAGCATACAAAGTTGTTACCAAGTGATAGTGAGCAAGATAGCGTTGCCAGATGGCAGCATCACCGAATAATTAACGCTAATTATGCCCAAGGGACAGTGCAAGATGCTGTGCGGCTCTTGCAATATGCTACGTTAGATGACCTGCCAACACGACTTGCCAGTGAGGCCTTATCCGCAATTGAAGCGTGGAACGATATCAACCCCATCGATACTACAACCGGATTACCCACGACCGCATCAAAAAGCCGCGAAAATATAGCGGCAGCGGTGAATCAATACCTGCCAAAAGTCTTGGCAAAAGTACAGGGTCAGGCCTTAGTGCAAAGTATTCGAATGGCTGAGAATAATGATATAGACATTCCGAATGATGTTTTACTGGCTGCAGTAAACAACACAGAAAACTCGGCTGATGTAAGAAAGCAAGCGCTCACCTACTTAATGAGTAGAAGTCTTTCGAATATGCCTTCTGTCCTTCTTAAATTAACTAGCGATCAAAATGTGCAAGTAAGAGGAGATGCACTGAATAAGCTTTTTGAGATAGACCGTGAGTCAGGCTTGATGCAAGCCAAACGCTTTTTAAAAAGTCAGATGGTCGAAGATAGGCAGGCAGCCTATCGCGTGCTTGCAAAAGGAAAAAGTCTGGAAATAGATGCAATTGCATTGTCGGGCATTCGCCAGCTTAATGAGACGAAACAGACTGATGGCGCCACGTTAGAGCTTTTAGATTTAGTGGCAAGTCGAGTACAGCCTGAAATTGTAGCCGAGTATGAAAAATATCGTAACTACATTGATAACGCCGATATGATGACTCGTTATGCAAGTAGTATGTACGGAGGCTCTATTGAAAAGGGAAGGAACATTTTTGCAGGTGGCGGCGCAAGTGAATGTATGCGATGTCATATGGTGAATTGGTCTGGCGGAGATGTTGGGCCTGACTTAAGTGATATTGGCAATCTGCACGACAATCGCTATTTATTGGAATCTATTGTCGATGTGCAAGCCAGCATCGCGCCCGGATACGGAACAGTAGTATTAACTCTAAACAACGGTTCGGTCATTAGCGGCATTTATCAGGGTGAAACTGAAGAGACCATCAAATTAGAACGAGAAGAAAATTTGATTGAAGAATTTAGTCGAGACGACATTGCCAGCATACAACAGCCCGTTTCGGGCATGCCGCCAATGCATCGTTTTTTAGATGATTATCAAATTCGAGATTTAGTCGCTTATATGTCCAGTCTTAAGCTCGAATACGAGAAAGTGGAAGAGGTGCATTAGTTGTGTTACTTCAAGCACTCACGTCGGTAAGCAAAGCGTCAGTAAGCAAACGCTTCGCCCATGGCGGTTGATAAAATCATGCACTCGTTTGATTGCAACCCTTATGCCAACTCTAGCAGTGTTTATTCGATTAACGTTTACAGCAGAAAACAGGTTTACATGCCATGTTCAATTTGAAACAGAATTTGTTAAAAGAGCCAGGAAAAAGGCTTGCCAGTGCTTTAATTATGATGGCGTATTTGTGCAGTTTTGCAAGTAATGCTGGAAGCGAAACGATTCCAGTTCCTGCTTTTAACATGCCCAAGTATTCTGCATATCTATCTAAAGAGAGTGTAGATGGTTTAAAACAGCAAGAAGCCTTAATGAACAAGGCCCATGCAGCCTGCAATCCTTATTCACTGAAATTTGATAATACCATGGGCAATCAGGTAGAAGCGGCAAAAGCCGAAGCGAATGCCATTCGGGAGTGCGAGGCAAAAAAATATGCGGTAATCATGCCAGAGGCACTCAAAAAATTTAATGTTAACATTACGCCGAAAGTCATCGATGGTGTGCAAACTGATATTATCTCTCCGAAAAATGGCGTACCTGAAGCGCTTCAGGGTCGCGTTCTAATTAACTTGCACGGTGGAGGCTTCAAATACGGCGGGCGCTTTGGCGGTCAGCTAGAAAGCATGCCAATAGCGCATGCACATGGTTACAAAGTCATTAGTATCGATTATCGCAAGGCACCAGAGTATCGCTTTGGGGCGGCAAATGACGATGTAGAAAAAGTATACCGTTACTTACTGAAAACTTACGCACCTGAAAGTATCGGTATTTTTGGTTGTTCGGCTGGCAGCAGAGTGGCAGGTCAAGCTATCGTGCACATCGCAAAACAAGGCCTTCCTGTACCTGGCGCTGCCACGTTTTTGTGCTCTGCCCCTACAGGCTTAAATGGCGACAGTAATTATTTTGCCGCAGCAATAACGAGTCGTGAGCCACTTCACATAGGTATGGTGCAGTATTGGGAAGGCTTATCCAGCGACAATGAAGACGCATTTCCCGGTGACTTTGAAAAGACACTCAAAATGTTTCCTCCTTCGTTGCTCATTACATCGTCCAGAGACTACAGCCTTAGCCCTATGATCTCGATGCACACAAAACTCATGGCCTTGAATAAAGTGAGCGAACTGCACATATTTGAAGGCTTCTCGCATGCACAGTTTTTGAGTATGTATGTGCCAGAATCCAGGCAGACTGTCGATCTTATGCATCGCTTCTTCTCAAGGCATTTAGGCCATGGAAAAGATGACGAAAAGCCAGAATAGACAGGATATGTATAAATCACGCGTACAAATATCAGGACTCGTTATATCGCTAGGCGTTTTTTTGCTTTCTGGCATGCTCGGTGCCTCTTTTGAGGCGTCTACCACCATGGCGGTTTTGTTTATTTGCGCTTTGTACTGGGTCACTGAAGCAATCCCTATTCCGATGACGGCTTGCATCCCACTCGCCGTTTTTCCATTACTTGGTGTAATTTCAAAAGCAGACTTGGGCAGCGCATTTGGTAACCCGATTAACTTTTTGTTAATTGGTGGCTTCATGCTATCCATCGCTATGGTTAAATCAAAGGCACATATTCGTCTTACCCGACTGATATTCTCTGTCTTGCGACCGTCAACACAAAAACAGGTAGTGACAACATTTATGTTGAGTGCTGCATTTTTAAGTATGTGGATATCAAACGCCGCGGCAGCAATGATGCTAATTCCAGTAGCAATTGCTACCTTAGAAAGCTCTCATAAACAAGCTATTGAACAAAGTAAATATGAACAAAGCGATGGTTTTACTGTGGCAGTACTTTTAGGCATTTGCTATGCCGCAAGCGTTGGAGGGATGGGAACGCCCATAGGAACACCGCCAAATTTGGTCTTCATTCAAGCATACGAGCAAGCGACTGGAACATCTATAAGCTTTTTGAGCTGGATGAAATGGGCGCTTCCCTGTGTAGCCGTTTTATTACCCATTGTTATATTTCATTTGTGCCGAAAATGTGAAAATACAAGCAGCGAGATTAGATTTGAAGATAAAACCGATAAGGTCTGGAAACGCGATGAAAAGCGAGTTTTAGGAATATTTGTACTAGTCATCTTTCTTTGGATGACGCGCTCTGACCCTTATGGTGGATGGAGCGCTTGGCTTAATTTGCCCAATGCGCATGACGGATATGTCGCATTGCTGGGGGCCATTCTATTATTTTTAATTCCAAATGGTAACAGGCACGAGCCTGGTAGCGCCCTATTGACTTGGGAAGATGCCGCAAGCTTACCTTGGGGGGTGATTTTGCTTGTATCTGGCGGGATCGCGCTTTCTCTGGGATTAAGAAATACCGGTCTTATCACTGAGTTCGCACAAGGATTTTCAGCGCTTTCCGATTTACCGCTTATTCTCATTGTCGCGCTGATTTGTCTGTCTGTGACTTTTATTACAGAGCTTATGAGCAACACTGCCTGCACAGCATTGATGATGCCGGTATTGGCAGCTCTGGCTATTGCATTAAATGTCGACCCGCTTTTGTTGATGTTGCCCGCCGCCCTCACCGCGAGTTGCGCATTTATGATGCCTATGGCGACAGCACCAAATGCAATCGTATTTGGTACTAATAAAATTAGCATAGCAAGTATGATTAAAATGGGCGCGCCGCTAAACTTGATTGGCGTGGTGGTAATCACTCTGCTCATTCTTGGCATGGCTACCTTTATTTACTGATGTAAACTCAGGATTCACTATGAAAAAAGTCTTTTTATCTTTACTTTCCTTGTTCGGACTTGCCGCAAACGCCCAGCCGGTAGACTATCCAGAATATGAAAAGCATCAATTTACTGATACTCGCTTTAACACCAAGGCGAGTTTGCCCTATCGCATTTTATACCCTGCAAATTTTGATGCCTCTAAAAAATATCCAGTTGTGCTGTTTTTACATGGTGCAGGTGAGCGAGGAAGCGATAACGTTGCGCAACTGACACATGGTGCCGAACTGTTTCTTTCAGAATCTTTCAGGCAGTCGTATCCAGCTATCGTTGTATTTCCTCAGGCGGCGGAAGACGACTATTGGGTAAACGTAGAAGTTGAGCGAGCGCCTAACAACAATGTTTTCCATTTTAAACCATTAAACGCCCCAAAAACGCAATCGATGGCCTTGCTACAAGGACTCGTACTTGATTTAAAAGAAAGAGATTACATAGATGCTGACAATATGTTAGTGATGGGTTTATCTATGGGTGGAATGGGCACCTTAGACATAATAGCTAGCATGCCTTCAAGTTTCAGAGCTGCCGTCGCTATTTGCGGCGGCGCGCATGAAACACTTGCTCCCATTATTGCAAAAAGCACTCCGGTTTGGGCCTTTCACGGATCGGATGATGAAGTTGTGCCACTTTCAGCCAGTGAGGAGATAATTAATGCAATAATTGCCCACGAAGGCGATGCAAAATTAAAAATCTACGATGGCGTGGGACACGATAGTTGGAATAATGCATTTGAAGAACCTGAACTGATAAGTTGGTTATTTAGCTACACTGATTTCAGGCCCTAAAAAAAACGCCGGTTAAAACAACCGGCGCACACTTCATATACTCAGCTAGGGAGACTAGAGTACATTTGAAAGTTTAAAATCCACCCATTTTTCCTGCGCTTTGGTGGCAGCGACACAATTTTCAATAAATGCCATTCCACGAATTGCTTCTTCAATTCCCGGCGCTTTACTTGTTAGCTTTGCTTCTTGCGCTTCATCGCCAAAAGCTCTTATTTGTTTTGCAAAATCCATATATAAATTGGCAAACGCTTCCAAGTAGCCTTCAGGATGTCCGGCAGGAGTACGCATAGAGCCTGCGGCTACTGGACTGAAGTTGCCAACGCCAGTTCTGACAACCTGCATTGGCTTATCGTTATATTTGATTAGTAAAGTATTAGGCTCTTGTTGTCGCCATTCAAGCCCCGCTTTGGTGCCGTAAATTCGAATATTTAAATTATTTTCTTCACCGACACTGATTTGGCTGGCAATCAAAACACCCTTCGCCCCATTATTGAATCGCATTAAAACATTGCCATCGTCATCGATTTCTCGTCCTGCGACCACCGGCTGTAAGTCTGCACACATTTTGGTAATTTCCAGGCCAGACATAAATTCGGCTAAATTAGCCGCATGTACACCAATATCTCCCATACAGCAACTGACACCCGCTCGTTTGGGATCCAAGCGCCAGCTAGCCTGCTTGTTATCTTCAGTGGGGGGCTCAGACAACCAGCCTTGACTGTATTCAGCGATAATCTTGGTAATATCGCCTAACTCTCCATTGGCAATCAATTGCTGCGCCTCTCTTACCAAGGGATAGCCGGTATAGGTATGCGTTAAACCATAGAGTACGTCGTGCTGATCTAATACCGCTTTTAAATCGATGGCCTCTTGCAAGGTAAATGTTGCAGGTTTATCTGACATAACATGAAAGCCCGCTTCAATAGCAGCTTTTGCCACAGGAAAATGTAAGTGATTCGGCGTAACAATTGACACAAACTGCATTCGCTCATCTTCTGGCAATGCAGCTTCTTTTTTAAACATTTCATTAAAATCTGCATAGCAACGCTGTGGGTCAAGGTGCAAGGCTTTGCCTGTGGCCAGACAATTTTCATGTGATGAACTAAACGCACCGCAAACCAGTTCTATTTCTCCATCTATAGAAGCTGCAGCTCGGTGAACAGCACCGATAAAAGCGCCTTGACCGCCACCGACCATTCCCATTCTTACCTTTTTATTAAATCCACTCATAACGCGCCTATATGTTAAAATTTTGTTGCCATGGTGGCTAAGTATAGTGAGGCGAAGAAAAAATAAGTATGATTTAATCGGACGCTGGTGCAAACATTTCAGCGTTAGGATATGCTTATCACACACAAAGAGGAAAAAAATGCCGATTCAGGAAGCAAAGATTAAACAGTGTAATATCGACGCTTTGGTTGAAGCTTTTGAGCTTGTTCCC
Organism: Ningiella ruwaisensis; assembly: GCF_004798935.1. Lineage (GTDB taxonomy): Bacteria > Pseudomonadota > Gammaproteobacteria > Enterobacterales > Alteromonadaceae > Glaciecola > Glaciecola ruwaisensis. The sequence continues at coordinate 35,510 of NZ_RAHT01000012.1, forward strand.
GATGTGCTTTTTTGGATAAAAGATTTAAAAGGGCATTGGGTATATGCAAATAAGCTGTTTATTGAACACTTGGGTTGCCATTCACTTTCTCAGATTTATGGAAAAACAGATTTTGATTTTTTCCCGCCTCATTTAGCAAAGCAATACGTTCACGATGATAAGAAGCTCTTGGAAGGCGACCTAATTACCTCAAGACTTGAAATGAACATGACACGAGATGGAGAGCTTGCCTGGTTTTCTACGTCTAAACGCCCTCTCAGAGCCCCCTCGGGAGAAGTAGTCGGTAACTATGGCATAACCCGACATTTTCAAAAGTCATCTCAAGCTCTCTCTGTATTTGAATCTGTTCGGGTGCCGGTTGAATATATCAGGCAAAATTATCACAAACCAATCAAGCTGCAAGAGCTTGCAGAATTGACGCATTTATCGGTAAGTGCATTAGAAAGGCGCTTTAAAAAGCACTTATTGAAAACGCCATCTCGACTTATAAACGAGGTGAGGTTAGAAAATGCAAGACGGCTTATTATGGAGACCAATCAGCCTATTTCGGAAATTGCGTTTCAGACGGGCTTTAGTGATCATAGCTATTTCACGAAGCAGTTTAAGCAATTTTTTGGAGTGCATCCCTCAAAAATGCGCTCTCAAATAAAAGAAAACTAAGTCGGCGCGACAAATGTCGACGCCGCTTAGCATGACACACACTCAGTTCTAGCGTAGAGCCTCTTAAGTAGAGACTCTGCTCTTATTCTTCAATTTGACCTTCGCCATCCGGATATCGATCAGTAGGATACTTTTCAAATAGTTCTTTAGCGGTCCAAAAGCCTCTTGGACCATTGGTACTTGCTCTTACCTTTTTGACTAATTCAGGGCTTACCGGGTCAGCGCGATTCTCAAAATTGTTTCTGATGTAAGTAAGTACAGAGGCAACCTCTTCATCATTGAGCATGTTTCCAAAAGCGGTCATTGGGACGTGTCCGGCATACATTTCACCTTTGACCCAAATCTTTTTCATCAAGCCATGCAGAATAATATCGGTTAAGCGCTCCGGATCACCTGTCACCCATTCAGTTCCTGATATTGGCGGGAATCCTGCCATAGGGAGTCCGTTGCCATCTGGCTGGTGACAGGTCACACAATAGCCTTCTCTGAAGTAGATTTCTTTGCCAGCAAAATAGCGCTCTCTGTCGATGCCGCTTAAATGCTCTGCCTCGTTTTCGACTTCAGCCACTTGCTCTGTCCACGTTCCACCGAGATTACTCACCGTTTGCAAAAATGCGGTCCGCATCCAAGGGCCAAGCTGAGCGCCCTCTTTTTCGCCAGCCAGATATAATGCAGGTAAAGCTTTCGGATCGTCAATCCATGAAATACCTGCTATTGCCTCTAGTCGAACGCGCCCGTGCTCATCGCCTGCGGCCTTTTTCATTAATGCGATTGCTTCGTCAGTATCATATTCGTAAAGATGCAAACGTATCGCTTTAACTGCCGCTGCTCTGACCTTGTAATTTTCATGAGTCATGAGTTTTTCAGCAAAGGCTTTATCTTGTTTATTCTCAAATCGACTCAACCAGAGAGCTTCCAGCAGATGCCGATCGTAATCAGGATGGGCTTTGTCCAAACTGGCAATATAGTCTTTTTTTGCATTTTGAATGCGAGTGAAATCATGCTCGCGTATTTCACGTCGCACGCGATAGCGTAATCGGTGGTCAGGTGACTTAAGATAAGAGAACAATGTGTCAAGCGATTCCCCGTCAACAGGCACTTCTTCTGACAAAGGTCGCTCTTTATGCGTCACTCGATAAATACGTCCATGCGCGTGGTCACGTAAGGGATCTCTTGCGTTGTGCTGCATGTGGCCAATTAATTGATTATGCCAATCCACCACATACAAAGAGCCATCAGCAGCAAACTCCAAATCAACGGGTCTGAAGTTAGGATCAGTCGACGTGTAAAGGTCTTGACGCCAGTTGCTTACGTAACCTGTCCCTTCATCATTCAAGGTATGCTGTTTTGCTCCTAAAAAGCCAATCACGTTGTTTAGAATAAAGTCTCCCTGCATCTCTTCAGGGAAATGCTGGCTATAAACAAACTCTATGCCTGAAGTAGGTCTAACGCGATGCGCCGACTCAATCAAGGTATCGGTTCCTAGCGAAAGCTGACCGTAGCGCGTTTTAAGTTCGACTGGCAGCATCCAATATACCGAAGGGTCGGACGTATTCATGAAGAAGTTTTGTCCCCATTCATCAAACACCACGCCCCATGGGTTAGGCGCACGGTTTTGGACAAGCCTTTGTAAGCGCTGAGTGCGAGGGTCGAAGCGATAAAAACCTGCATTGACGGCACGAATTGGCCCGTAGGCCGTTTCTATGTTGCTGTGTAAAAATACCCCTTCCTGCATAATAATGCCGCCGAATGGGTCAGCAATAAAACCACTGATGGCATGATGGGTATCGTGCGTATCAAAGCCTGAAAGAATAATTTCATAAGTGTCGGCTTTATCGTCACCGTCCGTATCCTGCAAAAGTACGAGATTGGGTGCTTGTGAGACATAGACGCCATGTTCAGTAATTTCAAAACCAATAGGCAGATTCAGGCCATCGGCAAAAACAATCTCTTTGTCCGCTTTACCGTCTTTATCGGTGTCTTCGTAGATTAAGATTTTATCATCGGGCTTTGCATCACCTGGCTTGTAATGGGGATAACTTTCCAGGGTAGATACCCACAATCTGCCTTGATTGTCGAAAGCCATTTGAGCCGGATTAGCCAAGTTTGGAAAATCAACTTCAGATGCAAAAAGCTCGATTTCAAATCCCTCGGCAACAGTGAAGGTATCCAAAGCATCCTGGCCATATTTATATTCCTGGACATTATCGATCGAGACATTCGATTCTATTTTGTCTAGCTTCTGGGTGCTTGCATCTGCAGCTACGAGATCAAAGGGCTTATCATTAAGAATATGCCAAATCTGACGATCTCGATTTTCAGTCATCTGAACAACTTTGATGGTTTCTTGCGGATAATTATCAACACCGTATGGCTCAAATCGACGTCCATCCACATGCACTCCGTTTGGCATCTGATAACGTTTGAACCAATACCAATTCTTATCTAATACGGCTTGAAGCAGTTGATTGAATTTTTCTTCAGTTAATTCAACATCTGCAGCAGTGAAGATCTCGTCAGTAAGAATAGGAGCAAGGCGCGCGTACCCTTGTTTGTTTAGATGTGCTCCATTAACCGTTAGCTGCTCATCACTGGATTCAAACATTGCTTTGGTCGGCGTGTATAAATCCACAAATTGAATGCCGCGCTCATTGGCCACATCTTTCATTAGCTCGGTGTAGGCCTTAAGGTTCTTATTGGTTTCTTTTCCGTCTGGCAGTGGATATTTATCCGATAAATCCTGAAACGCAATAGGCGAAACCAACACTAATTTGGCAATTTTTCCGTCAGCGTATTTGTTTGCAAGCGAATGATTGATGAAGTTATATAGTTCTTCGCGATAATTGTCTAAACCCTCTGGGCCATCAAATGATTCATTGAAACCAAAAAAGGCAATAATTACGTCAGGTTTGATGTCATATAACCATTCATCAGGCGTAGGATGAAAGCCTTCACCGCTGTGGTGTAGTTTATCTGGATGATAACGTTCCGCACCAGGGAAAGCCCACTGGGAATTTCTGGACGGGTGAGGACGAAATCCAGGGGTATAGCCAGGTTTTGCCAGTGTGCGAATGGTAATATCTTTATCGGCATGGCGTGAGTAGATTTCACTTTCAAAAAAGCCATGGTTTAACATGCGTTCAGGAAGCCCGTTACCTAGCAGCAGTACGGTATCGCCGTCTTTTAATTCTACGCGTGTTTCTACACCGAGCGCTTTAAGTTCAGCGATAGTCAAAATGGATCTTGCAGAGCTACCCATCGCAAAATCACTGACCTGCAAACCGCGTTTTACAAAGTAATCCGTGTCCTGAAAGCCGTAAAAAGATGGTTCAAATGGGTCAACATAGCTTACATTGGCCTTTTCCGGAACTTCCATATCCAGTAGATAGTACGCGGCATTAACTAACATCCGTCTTGCACTTTCTTCTTGCAGATCGTATGCCGCACCACCAGTAGTAGTAAACACTTGCCCTGTATTTTTGCCATTGGGTGACGAATAAGGTTTTAGCCAGGATAAGGGCATCATCGGATTATTCTTTTTGCCCTCAAGATTTGGCGAATTCGGGTCCAGCGATTCGGTGACAGCACCTAATTGCAATACAGTGGCATCTTCAGTCAAATTCTCAATGCCGTAGATATCTGACCACATAAAATAAGTATCAACACTATTGAGGATTGGATGATCAGCATGCTCTTCTACATTAACAGAGCGTCCGCCCTCTTTTTTATGTATGCCGTGGTGATATAGCCAGTTCTCTCCAACGATATCCAGGCCGAAATTCTGCCAATCATAACCGCCATACATATCATCATTGTTAAAAGGGTGTGTCGCGGTGCGTATGGCAATGATAGGCTTTCCGTCATTTATAAAATCTAGAAAATGTTGGAGTTGTTCCCCTGGCAATATTCGCCAGCGAGTCGCCAATACCATCAAATCGGCGTCTTTTAAGGACTCTAAATGCGCAATATTTGTAATATCGTTGGGATTGATAACACCTGTTTCGCGGTCAATGGCAAAAAGTACCGTGGTTTTGAAACCGTGATGTTCTGTCAGGATCTTTGCCAACATTGGCATCGATTCTTCCGAGCGATATTCCTCATCCCCAGAGACCAGAACGATATGCTTGCCATTTGCAATATCTTCGCCCGGTTCGAATACTAAATGATCGATTCCATTTGCATGGGCAAAGCAAAAACTAAAAACAAACGATACAGCGATAAGAGTGCGTGCTAGATATTTCACAAAAATGTAAACTCCAATAAACCTTAATAGTCGCCAAATTGCAATGTCCCAATTAATACATCCATCAGATACTTTGCTCTTAACGTTCTATTGGTGCCCCCGAAAGACCTTTGCTTTAATCATGTAAAGCAAACGAACAGCCAAGGTTAATGATTTGTTAATCATAGTCGTTTCATACACAAAACACGTATGAATATTTCGTTAAAAATTATAACTATTTCGGCTATCGATGCTTTAGTAAGTGTTAAGCTCGATTTCTTTGAGCGCTTTTATTTTGCAACATGAGCCTTGAAGCGTTCAAAAAATGCTTGGTACATTTGCTCACCATCAATCTTACTAATGTAAGTAATGGGGCGACTACCAAAATCTTTAGATGTTGTGATTTGTGTGGTTTCTGCCCACTCAGGTTCCATCATTGCGTAAATAAGTGCCAAATCCCAAATCGCTCGGTCGTAGCGAGAACCATCCATGTGGTTTGTCCAACGCGAAACCAAAAAATCACCTAGCGGGTGCAGGCCACTTAGTCGTTGTTCTGTATCCTGACGATTAAATTGCATATCTACAGCAACATTCACGGGAATAATCGTCATGGGTACGTCAGATTTTAAAAGCAAATGTAAGGCTTGAGTATCCATAATAGCGTTAAAATCTGTCGTGCCTAATATGCCATTTTCAAAATCGTAGGACGTTCCTAACCAGTAAAGATTGATTTTCTCAGCGATGCTCGGGTCAATAAAAAGTGCGGAACCAACATTGGTTAAGGCGCCCAATGCAATCACGGTAAGCCTTTCTCCCATTGGCATAGCGTGTGCCTGTTTAATAATTTCATATGCGGCAGCCGAGTGCTGGGCTTGATCACCCCAGTCAAACATTCTGGCTACACCTCCGCGCTTTGTTGGCACCGGTTTTTGTAAATACCCCAGAAGTACCTGATTTAATCGATGACTATCTTCCATGGAATTGTCGCTTGTCCAATGACTTGTTTGCCAGTGTGTCGCATTCAATGCCTTTATATTCCATGTTGGCTCAATCAGCGCCGCTACGACAGCATATAAATCATCTATTTCATTCGCCGTATCTGCGTCTAATACAATGGTTTTATTAAACGAAAGTTCTGTTTCTTGTGCGTGTAGTAGCGAATTGAATGATAAAAACACAAACAGCAGCGTGCTTAGCGCAAATTTTGATTGAATTGAATGCTTTCTTTGTTTAAACATAAATCTTTCTCACTGGTTTAAATTTTATGTAAGGTGACTTGCTTAACCCACAAGCTTCTATTTTGTGCATCGGTCCCGAACATGATTTCAAAATTGTATTGGCCAGTTGTTAAATCAAGCTCTCCCATGTCTAGTTTACCCCATGTTAAATCTGGCGCTTCATCTGTGTAGTACTGACGTTCGGTAGATAGTGTGTCAGGAATAAACGGCGCAATTTGAGATTGTATAAGTTCCTTCTCAGCCACTTTGACTTTCAGCGCATTGCCATAAGCACCATCATTTGTCGCATATTCAATCGTCACGCGATACTTACCCGGTGCAAGTACCTTCAATGGCCAGTATGCAAGGCCAGCATTCTGTGAAACCGGCACAAGCCAATCATGCGACCAGCCGGCTTTATGCTGGTATTCCAGGTCGCTTTTAATCAGACCTTCATGCGCTGGTAACTCAATAAGTGTTGTTTCTACGTGTCCAACTTCTATCGGTAAGGTCTTATAAGGGCCATGTTCCGAAGTAATTTGCTGATACCAGCTAAAATATTCAGATTTAAGTTCTTCAAGCAATGTTACCTGCTCTTCTGCCAAGTTCTGCTTTTGGCCGGGATCTCTAATCAAATCATATAACTGCCACTTCCCATTCTCACCCGCGAGTGCGAGATACTGCTGATTTCTGATTGCTGCGGGCGTCGGATGTACCGGATCCGCCGAAGAATCTTTACTTATCCTAAATCGATGTGAATATAAGAATCTGTCTTCCCATTGATTACCATTTTCAAGATTGTTAAACATCAAAGGGGTCAAATCTCTGCCATCAAAGTGAGTTTCGTCAAAAGCAATATCTAAAAGTGACAAGATGGTCGGCACTATATCAATATGCTGCGTAATCGGAATAACTTTTTGGCTAGGTATGTTTTTAGATGGCCAGTGGATAACTAAAGGAGAGCGAACACCGCCTTCATCAACCAGCCCTTTGTGACCTTTTAAACCGGCGTTATAACGCGTTTGCCCGTCAGGGAAGGCTGGTCCATTGTCGGACATAAAAAGTACAATGGTGTTATTTAGTTCACCTTTTTCCTCAAGCGCATTGAATACTTTTGCGATATTGTCATCGATATTTTCAACCATGCCATAAATAGATGCATTAACATCTATTAATCCCTTATTTTTATATTTTTCAAAATACTGATTCGGGACTTGAAACGGGCCATGTGGCGTATTGAAACTCAACATCGCAAAAAAAGGCTTTTCTGAAGCATCAACGACAAAATCGATTGCTTTGTTCGTAATAGCATCAGCGACATATCCCTGATACTGGACGCGCTCGTTATTGTGATATAAATAGTTATCGTAATATTCTGACAAATGCCCGGCAGAAAATCCGTAGAACTCATCAAAACCCTGTCCAATCGGATCGTGCGGGTATTGCAGGCCATTATGCCATTTGCCAAAAAGTCCCGTTCGATAGCCTTGCTCGTTCAGTCGTTCGGCAAGCGTCACATTTGAGGCGTGCATTTTTTCGCCTCCCCGCGTGACATGAAATACGCCGGTAGATAAATAATGCTTGCCGGTCAAGAGGCTAGCACGCGTAGGCGCACAGACAGGACTGACATAAAACCTATCGAAGTTAACACCTTGTTCAAAAAGTTCATCTAAGGTTGGCGTTTCAATAATCTCATTACCATTAATTCCTAAGTCACCATAGCCTTGATCATCTGTCAGTATTAACAACACGTTCGCTTTATCGGAGTTGTTGTCTGCTAAACCGCTTTTGCCTGAGTCAGATTTAGTTAAAGCTTCAGCGCCTTCTCTAAAGTCAGCCTTTTGTGTCTCTTCATCTGTCGGCTGACATCCAGATACCAGTATCATAAGTATTGTAGATACGAGGATCTTAATTAACGACAACCCACAAGAATTGCTATTTAATGTTAGTTTTACTTTAACGCTGCCTCTGTCTAGCGGTACGGCCATATTCTTACCTATCGTTTTAAAAAAAGCTGAATAACGTATTTTTTATCGGTTTTCTCCATTAAGCGAACGGAAGAAAAGCACCTGAGTTGAGGGCTTAGTACACCCTTGCGTTACAAAATCACATTATTCTTTTTCGTTAATTCTCACACTCAGTGCGAGATTTTGCTTTTCTGATATCTTCTTTCCCAATTACGGAATTGTAAACATAAAACATTTGTTGTAACACAATTGTAAATATAAGTTTGATATATCGAATATCTACAACAAACAGGGTGTTTAATCACAAGCGTTCAGCATTTTCACAGAGGAATAGTCATGAATTTTCGATCAATTTTAAGTCTTTCTTTCTTAATTGTTTTTCTCTTTGCTTGCAGCGAACAGCAGGTTGAAGTTAAGTATCGCATTGCCATGGTGGGTGATAGCATCACCTACAATGGTGGTGATGAAAACCCTGATGCCTGGATACATAAACTCAGAGAAAAATTAGGCCCCGAATACGAAGTGCTAAATTTTGGCGTCAACGGCGCAACGGCGTTGAAGCTAAGTAACAAACCTTATTGGGATCAGCCTGAATTCGATAGTTCCCTTGCAAGTCAGGCCGATGCTGTATTTATCATGCTTGGAACGAATGACTCCAAAGATGAAAATTGGCGAGGAGGAAATAACAATTTTAAAATCGACTATATTAATTTTATCAACGCTTATAAAAACCTTCCGCAGCGGCCAAAAATTTGGGTTGGAAAGAATCTACCAGCCTACGCTGACGCCTGGACAATCAACGGGGACGTAATTGAACAGCAAATCCACCCGGATGTGAACCACATCACTGTTCTTACAAAAACCGAACTAGTTGATTTGCATAAAGACTTTGTTAATGAACATGAATTGTTCCGAGATGGCATACATCCCAATGTTGAGGGAGGGAAGATACTGGCGCTGCGCCTCGCAGAACTCATTCAAGCCCATTTTGAAGAAGCAAATTAATTACAAGTTAAGTTTGTTTCAAGTCGTGTCTTAGTACGCGTATCACTCACAGATACGCGTTTCAAACGCCTTTTTCAATCACTGTGAAGTGCATCAATCGGGTTTAATTTTGATGCTTTTATTGCCGGAAAAACACCAAAACCAACGCCAACAATCATACAGATACTAAGGGATAAGAAAATAGCGGTTAGTGACCAGCTTACAGCCCAGCCGGAATAAAATCCGATGACCTCTGACAAAACAAGGCCAAAAAATATCCCTAGCAGTCCACCCATTACTGAAATAGTGAAGCTCTCTGCAATAAACTGTAAGCGAATATCTTTTTGTGTGGCACCTACGGCACGCAAAAGACCGATTTCTTTAGTACGTTCCATGACGTTCGCGAGCATGATATTCATGATTCCAATCCCACCAACTAGAAGAGAAATCCCGGCAACACAAGCCATAACAATATTAAATATTTGCTGCGTTTGCTTTTGCTGTTCCAATAGAGCAGCAGGAATAATCATGCTGTAGTCCTTAACGCCGCCATGTCTTAACTCGAGAAGGCTATTGATGGCTTTGGACGCCACTACCGGATCGGTGCCTTTGACAACACTCAACTTAATGCTATCAAGTGGGCTTGCAAGAAACTCATTGGCGAATTTTTGCTGGGCGGTAGATAAGGGTATAAATATACGATAGCGATCCCCACCTATTTTCACTCCCTGAAATTCATTTTGATTACCCGGTGGCGCCTGAAGTAAACCAACAATTTTAAGCCACACATGATTGACTTTTAGGTACTGCCCAATGATTTCATCGTCGTCCAATTCGGTGTTAGCAAAAAGTTCTTTCGCGGTGTCTGCGCCAAGTACCGCAAGTTGTGCAAGCGCAAGTTCATCTTGATCGTTTAAAAAGCGTCCTTGTCCAAGTTGCAAGTTAGCAGACGCAAAATAGCTGGTAGTCACTCCCACCACCTCTGCCTGTGATTTGTTATAGTCACTATAGATATCATGGACTTTTACTTTTTTAATTGCGCTGTATCCATCGATAAAAGGTAAGGTATTTAATGCTGCATTTACATCACCCATACTTAATCCAAGCGATTCTTCACGAATTTCTACAAGCTCTTCACGCGTATATTCATTCGCATTGACAATGATATTATTCACGCCCATAGAGTCGATGAGCTTAAGGGCTTGTCGTTGCGCGCCTTCACCGATATTCAGCATCGCGATAACAGCGCCTACTCCAAAAATCATACCAAGCAGCGTCAAAAAAGTACGCAACTTTTGCGAGAGTAATTCGCCAATCGCATCTGCAATCAGTATTCGATAAGTAGTAAACATCAAATTTCCTTATTCGTGTTGCCTGCAAGGACCTGTGGAGGGGGCGATAGGGCAATTACATCTCCCTCTTCGAGCCCTTGTGTAATCTCAACTGAATACAAATTTTTTCGGCCTGATTCTACGTTTCGCTGGATGTATTCGTTCCCGTTTTTCAGATAAACATAGCTGGTGCCATTCGCATGATGGAGTGCTTGTATGGGCACAACTAAGGTCTCTGATGGCGCTTTCACATGTATTGTTGCTGTAAGCTTTCGGCCAGGTTGCATGACTGTTTTATCTTGCTTATCTAAAGAAACGGTCACTTCATAATAAGTAATAGGATTACCGCGCTCGATGGAACGGGGAAAACCTGCGACATTGGCTATTTTTCCGGAAAACGTTTTATCAGGAAAGGCATCTAAGCGAATCTCGACCTTCTGCTCTGCCGCCAGGTCAATGGCATCATTTGCCAATACATAAACCTTTGCTTGCATAGCATCAAGATTAGGAATTTGAGCAATGACTCTACCCGGAAAAATTGTTTGTCCAACCGCCGGTTTTTCACCTCTTCTATCTTTTTCATAGATAATTAAACCTGAGTATGGAGAGACAACTTCCAGGCTAGAAAGCGCTTCCTGATGACGCTGAAACTTGGTTGCATGCCCTTGCTTTTTAATGTCTAAAACCGCCATTTCGCTACCGTGCTGCTGGTCAATACTGCTCTCTTTCCAATCAAGGAATTTGTTTTTCGCTTCTAGAAAGTCTCTGTTTTCAAGGGTATCGATGATTTCTAGCTGAGAATATATTCGCAGGTCGTCAATGGCGAAACGGTCAACAAAATCAAACTCATGACGCACAAATACCTGGTCAGATTCAACCTCACGCATTTGTTGAGACTGTGCAGCACTGGATCGTACGATATCCTGCTGAATTTTCATCATCTCAAGCTCTTCTGTACGACTTTCTTTCAAGATTTGTTGGGCATCAAAACGCGCAATCACTTCCCCTTGCTCAACAACCGTATTCTCAGGAATCAACCATGCTAATGTCATAGGTCGAGTACCTGGAGAGTTGATTCTCTGTGCTTGAGCTGCCTCAATCTCACCAAATCCAGTTACTGTAATATCAAAGGCACTTTTTTCAACCGCATATTCGGGGATCAAGCTGTTTTCCTGCTCTGCACATCCAAGTATCACGCTCAGAGTACCTAGAAAAAATAAAAAGCTTATTGTCGACTTTCGCAGATACTTAATCATACTTCGCTGCCTATCAATTCTACCTGTGCTTTCATACCCGGCCGCATAATATCCAAATCTGTTGCATCTAGTGTCACAGTTGCATCAAATACGACCTTCAAGTTACGTTGTGATTTGCTGCGATATGCTTTTCCAATTTCAGCAATTTGCCCTGTAAATGGCCTCTCTGGGAATGCATCCAAGGTCACTTTGACAGGAGCGCCCAAAGCAACCTGAGCAGTATCGGATTCATCAAATTCGACACTCACTGCTATTTTATCCAAGGCAGGCAGATTTATAAGCGTGCGGCCCATGTAAACCGTATCGCCAATTGCAGGCTTTTCGCCGCTCCAGTCAGAAGCGTAAATCACCATGCCGGCTTTAGGTGCTTTCACATTGAGTTTTTGAAGACTTTCCTCAATTTGCATTACTCGAACACGCTCATTTTCAATCTTAGCGCCTTGCACTTTTTGGCTCACTTCCATGGCAAGAACATGTTGATTTATTCTTTGTTTAGCTTGACGATGCGCCTCTTGAGCAATTCTAAATTCCGCTTGCTGCTTTTTGCGTTCAATGTCGGAGCGCGAAACGTCAGTGATCTCAACTTTGCGTCGTGCAATCGTTTCATTCATTTCTGCTTCGGCCAAATCAAGCGTGAGCTGTTCAAGCTTAGCCTCATTTTCCAAGCGTTTTTGCTCCGCTTCTTTGATTGCCGCTTCCAGGCTACTTTTTCTTCCAACCAAATCATCTTGGAGCCGCTGTCCGTCAAATCTTAAAATTACGTCGCCTTCTTTTACCATTGTGTTTTCTCTGGCCATATACTCAATCTTAAACTGCCACATTCGATTGACGTTCGGAGGCCCAATAGAAATATCCTGCAATGAGACAAGCTCGGCAGGCGCAATTAAATTGTCTCGATCCCGCGATTGTTTATTGGTATTGTCTGAGGCCGGTTGACACGCGCCAAGTCCAAGACAAGAAGCGAGTACTGCGGCGACGAAGAGATACGGAATTGAATATTTCATGTCAGGCATCCTCAGGCAAAATACGTACACTCATTCCCGGCAATAGTTTGATATTTTCAGGTGGCGTAAAGCTAATGATGGCCGGGTAATAGGCGCTGGAACTCCATAAATCTTTTGGCTCGGTTTGAGTAGACAGAATTTCAATTTTTCCGTCAAAGGAAATCGATGGATGCGCATCCAGGGTTAGCTTAACTGGCATGCCAGCAGAAATGCCCAAAGCATCTACCTCGTGTATCCAGGTTTCTACTTGAAATGACTCAATTGCCTGCACATCCAGCACTTTCCAACTCGCTTGAACATTCATGCCTGCTGCCAGCTTGTCGTTACTCCATGGATGCATGGCATAGGTCACCGGTCCAGTATGCTCAGCAATCACATTCATTTTAGTGAGCAAGTCTTCTAAGTACGCTATTTCCTCTTCAGTCTTTAATATATCAATGTTTTTTTTCTGAAGCTCTGAAGTACGCTCTTTGATAGCGCTTGCAAGTGCTTCTTGTGCTTTGACTTGTTCAAGAAGCGCTCTTTGCAGTGCCAAATCATACTGCCCTTTGTCATAGGCACTTACCTGAGCGGCAGGAACTGAAGCTTCAATTTGCGCTTTTTCCACTTCCATTTTTGCAAGTGTAAGGCGGCCTTGAGCGTCTGTCACTCGCTGATCTTGGTCTAACTGTAATTGCTCTAATTCAAGTCTTAATCTTGCAAGAGATTCAATATTCTGTTCAAGCTGGGATTGTTCATTCGCACCATCAAAGACAACAACAAGGTCTCCCTCATTAACAACTTTACCCTCTTCTTCCATCCACTGTATCTGAATTTGCCATCGACTGGCTTGAGGGGCATTTACGACCTGTCTGGCAGAGGAGCTGATTTGTCCTGTCAAAATAACTTCTTTTGCGAGGGCAGGAAAAAACAAAAGTATTGATATTATTACGACTAGTGATTTTTGCATCTTCTTGACCTTTCATTTAAATCAAATTCAGCACTATTTTTATCCATGAACGATAACACCATCTTTCATTCTGATAATTCGCTGTGCATACTCGGCGATGTCATCTTCATGAGTCACCATCACAATAGTTTGACCTGACTGATGCAACTCAGTGAGCAGCGCCATGATCTCCTGAGAAGTTTTACTATCTAAATTTCCAGTGGGTTCATCGGCAAGAATAACGCTGGGCTTGTTGATTAGCGCTCTGGCAATTGCCACTCGTTGACGCTGACCACCTGACATTTCAAAAGGTTTATGGTGCTTGCGATGACTTAATCCAACGCGGTCTATCAGGGCATTAGCTCTTTGTAATGCCTCGTCCTCGTCTATCTCGCTGTATCGCAGCGGTAGCTGAACATTCCCGACAACATCCAGTTTTGGGAGTAAATGAAAGGTCTGAAATATAAATCCAATATGGCGATTTCTTATCCGAGAGAGCTCATCATCACTTAAAGAAGCTACGTCCTGACCATCTAAAAGATATGTGCCTGAATTAGGTGTATCCAAACAACCAAGCACATTCATAAGCGTCGATTTTCCAGAGCCGGACGAGCCCATAATGGCAACAAATTCATTTTCATCAATCGTTAAACTGACGTTGTTAATAGCAGTAACGACTTCTTCTCCATTCTGAAAATGTTTTTTGATATTCCTTAATTCAAGCATAGATAGGTACTTCTGCGAGTTTAAAGCTAAGCTTATTATTATAGTATGACTGAGTGTATGTTAATTTAAAGGGATGTCACACACTATAAGCGACATAGAATTGCACAAAACTGTTACAAAATGTTGTCGTTCTTCTATATTTTACAGGTTGCTATGAATTACCTTATTTGTGCAAAGTGTTGATTAAGCAATTCGATAAAGCCTGGTTTTAATCTGAAAATATCTGCAAGTTCTGCAAGTAAATGACTAAAGCGTTGATTAAACTCAGGGCTATCTGGCAAATTGCTGTTGAGTTCTTGTAATATCTCAATGCACAGCAGATAGTCCTTTTGCGAGCCTAGTTGTGGATAGAGCAAACAAAGCTGTCGGTATAAATTGAAACTGGCTTTTGGTTTGTGTGCCAAGCATTCATATGCCACTTCATGAATAGTGTCTGGCGGAACGTCATATTCGTTGGCCATCGCTAAAGCTTTATCATACTGTTTATTGAAGAGAAAAAATTCGATTGTGTTTTCTACTGCTTTTATCAGTCCTGATGATTTGGCAGACGTCCCAGAAAGATTAGCTATAACCTTAAGCAAATACCGTTCTGCTCGTTTGCAAATCTCTTTTTCATCAATTTCTAATTTGCGGCTAATTTCAATCAGCTGTTGAAAATCTTCAACTGATAAGCTTTGCTCAAATATCTCCCATGCATCGTCAAGGGCTTTGCTATAATTTTTATTAGCCTTTGCTGATTCCAGAGCATACTTTGCCAACTTCAATTTGTCATTTGGCATTCTTACTTGCTGACTAGCTGCCCTTATATATTCATCTGCAACTGCAAGCTCGTTTGTATTTAGGGCTAAATCAATAACTTTAAAAAACGCGTCTATATCTGAAGCGAAATGGATGGTATATGCTAATGCGTGTTTTTGCATTTGATTCGCTTCATAATAGCGAATCAACTCGCGCGTCATTTTTTTCAAAACTAGCGTCTCAACGTTACTAGATTTGCTGGCATTATCAAGTTTTTGATCTATTGTTTGCTTCAGGCGTTGATAGAATTTTTCAGTCAGTTGACGATTGCTTTTATCAATAAAAGTGTCTGAAATATTTTCGAACTCAATAAACTCATAATCCGTTACAAACAGCGCCAGTAGAAGCTCCACCATCTCATCTGTCGAAATATCAAGTTTCTTGATAGTCTCTGCATACTGGCGTTGTAACAATGCAAAAAGAGAGAAGCGGTACCCACCAGAATCATCCACTCTTTCCAATATTTTATCGTAACGTAAAAGTGCGTACTGACAGAGTTCATAGCGGGAGCGTGGATCCAAACGTTCGATTATATTAAAGAGTTTTCGAAGCTTATGTTTTGCCTGCTCGAAATAATCCCGAACTCTTTCATGTCGCCAAATGTCTCTTAAAGGAAGCGCCTTGGTAATATGCTTTTTAAGATCACTGCTTTGAAGTTTTCCTGAACTGACATCGGCCAGCAGAATATAATCGCTAAGTAGCTCTGAATCGGATTCAATGATACTCAGTAATTCGGCTTTGATTTCATTTTCATTTAAACTGTCTATATAGGCACGAAGGCGCTGTGAAGGCTCGCCGTCTATTAATTTTTGATGATGTTTTAATCGCTCTTGGTACGCCAAACTTGTGGCGACGCAATGCTTACAAAAATCAAAGCCTTCAGAAGCCGGACAGGAACAACCGCCATCAATAGTTGACTCCAAAAATGTTAATTTCACACGATATAATTTAGAGCCATGAACAGAAGCGTTGACCTGATTTTCATCTATGCTGAGATCTGTAACCGCACCAGAGTGATAAAGAGAGACACCTTTTTCGTAGGCATTTTGCCCGGCTAAACGCTCGGCTAGTAAATGAATCGCCTCTAGATCGACATTTTCAGTAAAAGGCTTTCGCAAAGAGATGCTCCTGACGAACTATAATAGTAACTACAACAACTAAGCGTCATATCGTATCGTGAATCGTTATCGATGTCTTTATAAACGAAAAAGCCCTAGTCAAATGACTAGGGCTAGGAATAGCAGTCCCGGTAACCGGCGTGGCGTAATACGTTTCATTTCTGCGAAGCAGAAACAAAAAA
>NZ_RAHT01000013.1 GCF_004798935.1 Ningiella ruwaisensis
CGTGCTTTTTATTGTTCGGTTCGCACTTGCTGACAATGTAATCAACAGCCTTAGTAATTAAATCCGGCAGTTTAATTTCAGCTTTTAACGTTATTTCAGCGCTAGCAATCTTTGAGTCGTCTTCATCGCTATCAATATCCCCAGACACCTCAACTTCATAAAATACAGAATAGGCTGGGTCGTAATAGTTGAAGATATCTATCGGGCTCTCGCATGAATGAAATCCACCCTCAGCACACTTAACAACATCGCCATCATGCTTATATGTTTTGCCAACCTCATACTGAAATCCTAGGCAAGTTAAATCTTTATTCAAACCTTTGTATGCAATTTTCTTATCCATTGTTATATCTCCATCCTTGGCGCACTAAGCGCCAGCCGTTGGCGTGTGGCTTAATGTCAAACATGAAACCAAGCTTTTTTAGTCTTGAGCGCTCATTCCAAGCGCCTAAATAATCAAAGTGAATTAATTTAATAATCATTCTTTCCACTCCTTCGGGTAGCCGTTTTCAGCCAAAAGGTCATGTGCGTATTGGAATATAAAAATTCCAAACCACTTTGTTCTAATCTTGTTCGCTAGATCATCATCACCGCGTAGGTGATAGAAATTCAGCTTGTTGGCTATATCAGGCATGCCGATGGCTGAATTGCCGCCTAATGAGTCGTCAGTGAACGCTTCAACAACGTCATGATATGAAATGCCGTGTATTTTTAATCCGCGCTCTAAATCGTTTACAGCTTTGCAAACGTGTGTGTCGTTAAAGTTAAACTCTTGAACCTCTTGCGGCTGGCGGTTTTCGTAAACCGTTTGAGCTGCACTAAAGCCTTTAATTATCTCGGTCATTGTCTTTGCCTGTTTGTTGACTTGGTATTTATTTTACTATTGTAGTAAACATAGTCAAGTAATTTTACTAATTAAATAAATTTTAATTTACTATTATTTTTGCCAGGCATTAAAAAACCCGCCGAAGCGGGCTTAGATTTATCAAAGATATATTTATCTGTGCTTGTTAATTGTCATTAGATAATTAGGTAAATCGTACTTTGCATACTTTGTCATGCCAAGTTCAGAGATATGAAAAACATAATCACTATAGCCATCACTTGTATTGACGCGCAATCTAACATCATCAGACCTTAGCATCTGTTCGAAAGTCTCAATATCAATAAATGCACCGGCGCTTGAGTCGGTATAAATAGTGTTGCTCACACTGTTATAACCAGAATCACCAAGAATTGTGCGGCCAAATTCGACTCTCTCTTTAATATTGCCATCTATGTTGATGAGAAGAGATTCAAAGTTTGTATATCCCCCAGCGTCAACGGTAGAGTCGTAAGTTAAGTTAACACGTATTCTCTCAGGGTGAGCTTCATACCACGTAAAGCCAAATTTATGTATTGGCATATCCCACACAGACTCACCAGCAGCTACCCAGCATTTAGTAAAATCAACGCGAACTTGATTGGTAAACGTGTCGATCTCTTCTTTGATTTGACACATGTTAGTAAACATATTTCCGGTCGACTGGCAACCGCTTATAGCTATTGCTGCAATCAATAATATTTTTTTCATTATTATTTTCCTTTTACCAATCCGAAATCGAGTGAAATACCCGTCCAATAACTTTTACAAGCTCTCGCTCTTTTGCGCTTAGGTTTTCATCGGGATATTCTTCACTGTTAAAGCTATTTATGCGAAGGCCACCACCGGGCAACAAATATAATCGCTTAATTCTCAGCAAACCATCGTGATTTATAGCGTATGTGTCACCATCAACTATTTTTGTGTTGCCTCTATCTATCGCCACAACATCACCGCTGTTAAGTCTTGGCTCCATGCTATTACCAGAAACCTTTACACATGCTGCATTTTCAATAGCTACGCCCTTGCGCCTTAAAAATCCTTTATTGAATCTAAGTGTTGGGCCTTTTACTTCGGTCATAGCGTCAAAGCCAGAACCTGCTGCTAATTCTACTTCCATATAATACGGTACCTCTACTTCGTTATCAGATAACGGTGTTGAACTATCCCATACGTTCACAACGCCTATTTGCGAGTGGGCGCTTAGTGAATGGGCATGTAAATCATAGAAATTGCCGCTATGATCTTTATCTAACCAGTATTTTGGCTTATCAAAAGCCGCTTCAATCCTCCTTGCTACTTTTGGTCCAATATTTCTTTTACTTGATTTATTCTTTATTTGACTAATTTCTGCTGGTTGTAAATCTACTTTCTCACTAAAAAGCGTTTGATCTCCGTTTGTTTCAGTCTTAATCAAGTAAAGCATGTTCTGCAATCTAATATCTTTAACGTCCATAATTTATCCCTCGATGTTTTCCATACATCTTAAACATTGCAAATTACTATTAAATAACTAAAATAGTAAATTACTATTGCTAAAATTTACTAACATAGTAAAATAATGTCAAGATAATTTACTAAAAGGTTCAGAAATGACGTTTAAAGAGTTTCTAGAAAAAAGCCAATACTCTGAGGTTTATGCGAGCCATTGCCTTTTGTACAAGCCAAAATCAAGAGTTGCAAAAATAGCTGAAGCGCTTGGGTACAAACCGACTGAGGCAGATAAAAAAATGATGATTCAGATACGAGCGTCAAAGAAAGCAGCTTGAGACGTCTGGCACATGCGAGGCCCTTGTGTATCTAGTTATATCTCGCATGGAACACAAGACAAGCCGAATGTGCAAGCCAAAGCGTGAATTGCTTTCATGGTTGGTGGCCCGCCAATGGCGAAAGAGGGCACTTATCGAGATTGGCTTTATGAACTCCCTGTATATGGGTCGGTAAAGACGTAGAGAGACGAGTCAATCATCGATGGGTTTTACGGATACAGGGTATTTAGCTCAGTTGGTAGAAATAATGAAAACAATAAGAAGTTTAAATTTTAAAGATAGGTTTTTTTGGAAAGGTCAAAAATACATGCAGGTATTAAGACCTAAAAAACCAGAAAGTAATAAGTTCTATGTTGTTTGCGCTCCACTACCGCAAGGTGAATGGCTAGATATGCCCGCTGGAAGAAAAGTAAAACCAATAATTAGAATTTAAAGCCGACCTTGTGCGTTATAGGCTATTTAAGGTTAAACGCTCATTAATTTAAAGGTGGTTTATGAAGTGTGATCGTTGCGGAGTAGATGAAAGCGAAGATGAAACGGTTAAACGGACTTACTGCCCATACGCTAAAGAGATTCATGACGAAGTTGTTGAGTGCACTCTTTGCCAAGAATGCTTTCACCAAAGATGGATGGATACATAAACAATAAAAGCCCGCATAAGTGCGCGAACACTGCGGGCTAATAAGAGGTATAAAATGATACTAAGAATAAAACCAGAATTTAAAGATTTAATTCCACCGCTAAGCGATTCGGAGCGAGAACAGCTTGAACAAAATATCCTCTCAGATGGCATTATAAGAGAACCTATAGTTATTTGGCAAGGTTTCATCCTAGATGGGCACAACCGATACGATATTGCACATAAAAATGAACTAAGGTTTGAAGTTCATCCGATGGACTTTGAGGACGAAAATGAAGCCAAACTATGGATGATAAACAACCAGTTTGGACGAAGAAACCTCCCTCCATTCGTCAGGGCAGAACTGGCGCTTAAAGCTAAGCCGCTTATTGCTGAGAGGGCGAAGGAGAACTTAGTTGAAGCTGGTAAAAATAATGGAAAGGGTTTGCAGAATTCTGCAAAGGCTATAGATAAAGTAGACACTCGCGCGGAACTCTCTAAGCGCGCCGAAGTCTCCCACGATACCATTTCCAAAGCCGAAAAAATACTCGAAAAGGCCGATGAAGATACTAAGGCTAAGTTGCGTAGTGGTGAGATATCAATAAATGCCGCTTACAAAGAAATTAGAAAAGCCGACCTTCGCAAAAACCGAATAGAAAAAATTACAGAAATAAGTAAAGGGAACAGCATTCTACCATCAGATAAGAAGTATCCCCTTATCTACGCTGATCCACCTTGGCGCTATGAGACAGCAACAGAAAATAGAAAAATAGAGAATCAATACCCAACCATGTCAATTGATGAAATTTGCGAACTTGACGTTCCGGCGGCTGATAATTGCATTCTGTTTATGTGGGTAACAACAGCAATGATGGAAAAATGCTTTGATGTACTTAAAAGCTGGGGGTTTAAGTACAGAGCTAGCGCTGTTTGGGATAAGCAGAAAATGGGAATGGGCTACTTCTTTAGAGTTCAACACGAATTCTTAATTGTAGCAACTAAAGGCGATATTCCAACGCCAGAGCCTCAAAACAGGTTTAGATCAATATTCTCAACTCCATCAACCAAGCATAGCGCCAAGCCAGAGCAGGTCATTGAAGCTATAGAGAAGATGTACCCAGAACTTGAAAAGCTTGAGATGTTTTGCAGAAGCCCAAGAGAGGGCTGGAATGTATGGGGTAATCAAAGTGATGCAGCGTAATTTTAAAGATGATTTAAAAGCATCCCATGAAGATGCGAGCCTTGCAATATGGGAGCGGGCATATCGCAAGCTTTTCGTTAATTATTCCAGCATGGCTGACAACTTAACGGATGGTTTAGGCCAAAGGTGCGGTGTTGACAGGGTTATAATTTTAACTAATAGCAAGACTGTAAAAGTCGATGAAAAACTAATTGATGGAGATTACGAAAAGTTTTTTATTGAGTTCAAAAGTAGCGTTGAACACAACACGCCTGGGTGGGTAGAAAAAGAGCTTCTTTGCGATTACATACTTTATGTTTTCAAGAAGTCGGGGAAGTGTTTTTTGTTGCCAGTCCCTCAACTACAGAGAGCCTACGTTAAAAATAAAAACAAATGGCATAAGCAATATGTAACCTTTATGCAACCCAACAAAGGTTATACAACAGCAGGTTTGCTTGTACCTATAAAAGTTGTTATGCAAGAAATTGCGTATTCGCATTGCGCAAAAGTAGAGGTTGAATGATGAGTATTAAAATGATGTTCTCTGCTATGCAAATTGAGACAGGCAACCCAGTCACCAAGATCGTTTTATTAAAGCTAGCCGATAACGCAAACGACAAAGGTGAATGCTGGCCAAGTTATGAAAACATAGCCAAGGTGTGTGAAATATCCAAACGAACAGCTATGCGTCACATCGACAAGCTTATAGAAATGGGTTTTCTCACTAAACAGAAAAGAAAAGGTGAAAAAGGCAACACAAGCAACCTGTACAATTTAAGTTTAGATGGTGTCAGAGTGTCACCCCCTAGTGACACAGAGTCACTACCCCCTAGTGACACAGAGTCACCCGATCCTGTCAGTTCTTTAGAACCTGTCAATCAGAATGTCGGGTCTTCGACCCAACCTGCGCAAAATACTAGTCAATTGAGAAAGAAAGCTTTTGAACACTTTTGGTTAACATGGCGACAAGCTAAGAAGATGGCGGGCACGACCAATGATGCCCCAAAAGGCCATAGTGAAACCAAGTTCAATTTGCTTTTCCCTGTTTCGATGATTGAGAAAAAAGGCGCTGAATGGTTTCGGTACGAAATAAACCAGATGTGTGACTTCTGCAATTATGTTCACATTGAAATAGCTGAGGCCAGAGAGAATAACAGAAGGTCTGCTTTCGATAGGTTTGAAAGGATGATGCCTGAAAAATATTTCACTCAAAAACAATGGAGAGACTTTAACTGTGAGGTGGCAGTATGAACCAACTTATACCGCCTTACAATGGCGCAGCCGAACAAGCTTTGTTAGGCACTATTTTAGTAAACAACTCTGTTTTTGATGATATCGCACACCTAGTAAATGAATCGGACTTTTATTATCAGGCGAACCGCGAAATATTTAAGTTTATTGAAAAAGACTTACGCAAAGGAAAGGCTGTTGACGTTAACACATTAGCACCACACCAAGAACTGGACTTTGCTTACTTAATTGAGATCGCTAGACAGTCATCTTCACCAAAAAACGCGGTTGTTTATGCGCAAACTATTAAAGATAAAGCAATACAAAGAGAACTAATTCAAACATGCCATTCAATTGTAGAGTGCGCATATCAACCTCAAGAAAGTGTAATTGAATTATTAAGCGATGCTGAAAAGTCTCTATCTCAAGTTAGCGGTAAAATAAAAGTAAATACGAAAGATAATAGCGCTACAGCTGCATTGAAAGAAACGTTCGACGACTTGAGAAAAAGAGTTGAGTCGAATAATAGTTTGATGGGTATTTCAACAGGAATTGACTGCATTGACAGAAAAATAAACGGGTTAAAAAAATCTACTTTGATTGTTTTGGCAGCAAGACCAGGAATGGGAAAAACTTCTCTTGCACTCAACATGCTTGAGAACGAAGCGATGAATGGCGGTTTCCCTCTGTTATTTTCCGTTGAAATGCCACGCGTCCAGATAATGCAAAAAATAATAGCATCAAACGCTAACGTGCTTCTCCAAAACTTATTGAAGCCTAAATTGTTGGAAGATAGAGACTGGACTGCAATAACTGATGCAATGGCAAGGCTTAAGAAAACCAATTTAGAGATAATTGATAACGGTTCAATAACTACAGATCTCATTCGATACGAGACCAGACAGTATGTCAAAAAACATGGAAAAGTATCACTTGTAGTCGTTGATTACATACAGCTAATAAGCGGTAAGAACCCAGAAAACAGAACCCAAGAAATCAGCCAAATATCGAGAGACTTAAAAGCGCTAGCAAAAGAGTTTGAATGCCCCGTGCTTGCTTTAAGCCAGTTAAGTAGAAAATGTGAGGAAAGGAGAGATAAGCGACCACTTAATTCAGACTTGAGAGAATCAGGCCAAATAGAGCAAGACGCGGAAGAGATAATATTCATTTATAGAGACGAAATGTATGAGGAAGAATCACCAAACGAGGGTCTCGCTGAAATAATAATATCTAAATCTAGAATGGGTGTTGTAGGTACAGTTTACACTGAATTTAACGGTGCGATCTCTAAATTTCTAGAAACAAATAGGCGACCAGTAAAGAAGCAAAATAAAACATTTAAAGAGAGGTTTACAGCATGAAACCTCAAACCTGCGTTATCTCAAAGCCCGAACAAATGCAAAGTGTCGGCGCGGCTATTCGAGAAGTGATAAGAGACTTTGGAAAGTGCGCTATTAAGTTCGGCCCTCAACAATTCACGCGCTCACAAGCTCAAAACAGACTCTTATGGAAATGGCATGGCGAACTAGCCAAGCACATTCTTGACACACAAGGCGGCACTTTTAGCACTGATGATATTCATGAGTATGTCGTATCAAAGCTATTACCCAAGCGTGTCATTGACGGACTCGGTGAACCCATTATTGTTCGCGCTGAAACAAAGAAACTAAACACCAAAGAAATGACTGAATTTCTCAACCATTATGACGGCTGGGCGCTTACGACATACGCCTGCAAATTTACGCATCCAGACGACCTTTACTGGCAAGCAATGGGGGAAGAAAAGTGAACTACAAACTAGAACGACTCATATGCTGGTCAGTCATTGTCGCTTGTGCGGCGATTACAGGGCTTGTTTTTGCTTTTATGCTGGTATTGGTGTTTTCGTGAAAACTTGCAAAGTCTGCAAAACTAAGTTCAACCCAAGCTACACAAGCATGCAGAAAGTATGCTCTCAAGTTTGCGCTTTAGCACTGAGCAGGCAAGAGAGAAGCAAAGCAGAGCGCAAAAGGCTCAAAGAGCGCAAAGAAAAGCTTAAGACGCTCACAAACATTATCGCAGAGCTGCAACCCATCTTTAATGAATTTATTCGTTTAAGAGATAAAGACGAGCCTTGCATCAGTTGCCAACGGTTTCACCAAGGCCAAATACACGCCGGTCATTATCTAACAAGAGGGGCAAGACCAAATCTGCGCTTTGATGAAAATAATGTACACGCGCAATGCTCAGCATGTAACAACCATCTATCTGGCAATCTTATCAACTATCGAATCAATTTAATTAACAAGATAGGACTTGAGGAAGTAGAGCGACTAGAGAATGACCACGAACCTCGTCACTACACGAAAAAGGATATTGCTGAAATGAAAGCGCATTACCGCAAATTAATCAGAGAATTAAAAAAGGACGCAGCATGAACAACTTAAGTCAAGACAACTTCAAGCAATACTATAAACCCGAACGCTTTCGCCAAATCGCTTTAAGCGCCAAGAAAATAAAAGACCGTGAAACGCGTAGACGAATTGAAGAAAAGCGTGAACAACTGGCGCTAGAAAAGGAATTGAAGTTATGAACCGAGACCACGAGCCAATGTGCACCGGATGCGGCATAGACTCTCCGTTAATTAATACAAGTCAATACGGATGGATATGCAACGAATGCCACCAAGAGTTTGAGACTATCGATAGAACGTATGACCTAGAAGATCATGAGCGCAGAAAGCGAGAGCGGATAGCAGAGCAGAATGAGTATTGAGAATGAGCTTGCCAGTATCAGCCTTAATTATACGAAATATACGAAAAAGGGTGGGCATTCAGCAAAAGGAAATGGCCGAGATGTTTGGTTTTGGCGTTAATCAAATTTATATGTGGGAAAATGGTAAGTCTAGAATTCGCTTTGAAGATTTACTGCTGATAGTAGATTTTTACAACTTCAACTTAGAACAAGAAATAAAACTAGCAAGGAGTCAGAGTGCATAATTGGCGGACTTCATTACATATTAGATATTTTAGGAGAGCTAGATTATGAACATCTATGATCATGATGTGACAGAACTTCTGAAACAATGGGGCGCTTGGTCTTGCTCAGGACTTGGCTCTGGAAGTCTGGAGACCCCAACTTATGATAATGACCACTGGATTGATGACGGTATAGGCCTCGCAATAGATATGGCAGTTGGAAAGCTCAAGATAGCCGATAAGAACAAAAAAAATATGGATAATTACCGGAATCTAAAGAAATATGCACCAAGATACATTGCTATCACTCTTTACTACAAAGATAGATATAATATCCCTATGCTTGCTGATGCGCTAAAGTGCGGGGAAAATAAAGCAACTTTAATACTTAAATCGGGGGAGGCATTTATCGAAGCTGAACTTGGCTTACATGAGGTTGCTTAGCACTATTTATAGTGTTGCGAATCACCCCATGATGGATTTAAAATATCATTTATCATCGGGTTTTCTACTCTCTGATACAAAGTCGCCAGAGTAGCGGCTTTTTTTATGTCTTCCATTTGCCCTGCTTATGCGGGGCTTTTTAATATGACAACACCCCTCCCGCTACCCATAATAACAGCGCCCTGTGAGGGGTTAATTTTATGCGTGAGTCTAAATGAACTATCAAAAGATGCTCGAGCAAATAAAGTTGCATGAGGGTTTAAGATTAAAGCCTTACAAATGCACTGCGGGTTATTTAACGATAGGATATGGTCGCAATTTAGAATCAAAAGGCATAAGTGCAGATGAAGCAGAAGAGATGCTCTTAAATGATGTATCTGATGTAGAGCAATCGCTTGCACGACACGAATTATTATCAAGCAAACACAACGATGCTAGACGCGCAGTAGTGATAAATATGGCGTTCAATCTTGGCGTTGCTGGATTACTCGCATTCAAAAAGACATTAGATGCATATCGTAATCAACAATATTTAACAGCATCGATAGAAATGCTAGATAGCAAATGGGCTAAACAAGTTGGCATGAGAGCAAAAGTGCTTAGCGAGCAAATGCGAACAGGTGAATGGCAGTGAACTGGTCAGATATAAAAAACACCGTTGGCAAAATTGCTCCTTTGGTTGGTACTGCATTAGGTGGTCCAGCAGGTACGGCGATTGGTGGATTGATTGCGCATAAACTAGGCGTTGAAAATACTCCTGAAGCGGTAGCCCTAGAATTAAAAAACAATCCAGACGCCGCAGTCAAAGTAAGACAGCTTGAGCTCGAAGATGAGCAGCACTTTCGCGAAATAACATTTCAAACGTTGGATGCTGAACTTAAAGACAAGCAGAGCGCTAGAGAGCATCACAAATTCAGCAGAATGCCTGCGGTTATATGTTGCTCTCTTACAATTATGGTCTTACTAGGCGGCTATGCAATTTTCGCAACCGAGATACCAGAGCAAAACAGCACATTGGCAAACCTTTTATTTGGTGCATTACTGGCTAAGTGGGGCGACTCAATCGCTTATTGGGTGGGGACGACTCGCTCAAGTGCTGAAAAAAGCAAATTTAAGATTAATTAAAGGTATTAAGTAGTAATGAGCGACCTCATATCAAAGAAAGATTGGCACATAGAGAAGTCAGTCAGTGTAGGTCACATACTTACTACTATTATCATAGTTGTTGGCGGCTTCACATACTTTAGTGAACAAGACAAACTCATATCAGCTAACGCTCAGTCAATCGAGTTTTTGAAAGCGCAACGTGCGGAAGATTTAAGACGCATAGAGAAGCGATTAGATTTAATAGATTCAAAGCTTGATAAGCTTATAAGTAATGCCAACTAGGCCAGGTAAAGCATGTCGTGTTAACTCATGCGGCAATATAGTTAAAGACCATAGTCACAGAGGATATTGTGAAGCTCATAAAGATAGAGCAGGTTGGCACAACAACGAAAGATTGAAAGGCAACGACACAAAGCGCGGCTATGGTTGGGAGTGGCGTAAGTTACGTAAAATAGTACTAGAGCGTGACAATCATTTATGTCAAATATGCTTAAAGAAAGGTAAAGCGGTTACAGGCAATCAATGTGACCATATAATACCTAAGAGTCGAGGTGGAACGGACTCACTTAGCAATCTTCAAATATTATGTGTTGATTGTCATAGAAAAAAAACAGCTAAAGAATAAATAAACTATTTTACTAATTAGTGTATAATATTTAGCGTTGGCTAGGCTTAGCGGCTGAAAGAGAAAAAGAGTGCGCGTGTTGCGGTATAACATACTGTGTTATATCCAGTCACCATATGAAGGTTTGCAGTGATGATTGTCGAATCATCCTAGATAAGTTAGTAAGACGGAAGTGTAAGGCAAAGCGAAGAGCAATAGAGAAAGGATTAGACTCTGAGTCATTCGACCCTTTGGATATATTTGTTAGGGATAAATGGCGGTGCCAATGCTGTAAGGTAAAGCTTAATAAAAAGCATAGAGGCCTCACAACCCCGTTAGCGCCAGAGCTAGACCATATAATACCTTTAAGTAAAGGCGGCGCTCACACAAGATCAAATGTTCAGCTTCTTTGCAGAAGTTGCAACCTAAACAAAAGTAATAATTATTTTGAAGGCGAACAGCTACTACTTGTAGGATAAGGTAGGGGCACCCAAAATCTTCAGCAAGAGGATTTTACAACACCGCCGCCTAGCTTTTTTTACACGCCCGCAGTTCGAATTGAAAAAATGGTAAACCAATGAGCGCAGCTAAACCCACAGTTTTAAAATTACTAGAGGGAAATCCAGGCAAGCGCGCCATAAATAAAAAAGAGCCAAAGCCCCAAGTTAAGAAACTGGTCGCACCTAGCACGCTTTCAGTTTGGGCTAAAAAACGATTTACGTATTGGGCGGGCAAACTTGCTCCGGTCGGCATTACGACTGATTTAGATATTGGCGCTCTAACAAAGTTAGTTGAAGCCGAGGAAGAATATTCAACTCTCAGCAAAGAGATTGAGAAGCTTGGTATGACGCAAGTCACAACAAACATGAATGGCGATACTATCATCAAGCCTAATCCAGCCGTTCCTATGCGCGCCGATGCCTGGCGAAGAATTAAGATGATGTATGAACAGTTTGGTATGACTCCATCAGCTAGAACCAAGCTATCTGTCGAAGCTCCTAACGGTGACGATTTGCTGGACAAATACGGCCTGTAAATGTCTCTGCAATCTGCAGTTCAGTACGCCGCTGATGTTGTTGGCGGGAATGTTGTTGCGTGTCAGTGGGTTAAAAAAGCATGCCAGCGCTTTTTAAATGACTTAGAGCGCGATGATATTTACTTCGATGTAGATGCTGCAAAGTCAGTATTGAGTTTTTTCCCTGACTTTATCCGTCACGTTAAAGGCAAGTTAGCGGGAAAGCCATACGAGTTGTCAGATTGGGAAAGTTTCATACTTATCAATCTGTTTGGCTTCAAGCGTAAAGACGGCACTAGAAGGTTTAGAACCGCTTACGTTGAAGTAGCACGTAAAAACTCAAAAAGTACATTCTGTTCGGGTGTTGCGCTTTACTTAACCGCTTTTGACAAAGAAGGTGGCGCAGAGGTTTACAGCGCAGCAACGACAAGAGACCAAGCTCGGATAGTTTTTGGCGATGCGCAGAACATGATAAAGAAGTCTGCGCCGCTTAAGAAAGTGTTTGGTGTTCATAAGTTGAATATCCATCACACAGCAAGCTCTAGCAAGTTCGAGCCGCTTTCTTCTGATGCCGGTACGCTTGACGGTCTCAATATTCATTGCGCAATCATTGACGAGATACACGCTCACAAGACGCGTGAAGTTTGGGACGTTGTAGAGACAGCTACAGGCGCTAGAGAACAACCGCTTATCCTCGCGATAACAACAGCCGGGTTTAACAAGCAAGGCATAGGCTATGAGCAACGCGAGTATGTTACGAAGATACTCAACGGCGTTGCTGATGCTGATTATTATTTTGGTATTATTTTCACTCTTGATGAAGATGATGATCCATTCGATGAAAAAGTTTGGATCAAAGCGAACCCAAACCTCGGAAGATCTAAAAAACTAGATAACATGCGAGAGTTGGCAGGCAAGGCGCTAGAGATGCCAGCCGCCAGAAATAACTTTCTCACTAAGCATCTTAACGTTTGGGTGAACGTTGCAACCGCTTGGTTAGATATGGCTAAGTGGGATAAGTTGGAAACATCAACCGCTGACTTGAAGCAACTACCTTGTTACATCGGGTTAGATTTAGCAAACAAACAAGATTTGGCTGGTATCGTAGCCGCTTTCCCTGAAGGTAAAAAACTGCATTACATTTGCAAATTCTATTTACCTGAGAATCAGATTTACAACAAGTCTCGCAATCTTGGCAACATGTACGACACATGGGCTAAGCAGGGCTATTTAACGTTGACTGATGGCGACATTATCGACCACGAGGTTATCGAGCAAGACTTGCGCGAAATGCTATCGACTTATGATGTTAAGGCTATCGGATATGACTCTTGGGGCTCGACTCAACTAGCAATAAGGTTAGAGAGAGATGGTGCGCCGATGGTCGAGATAGCGCAAACCACGAAAAATTTTAGCGAAGCGATGAAAGAAGTTGAAGCGAAAGTGGTTTCTGGCGATTTGGTCAAAGATAAAAATCCTATCATGGATTGGATGGCTTCGAACATCGTTGTGAAGCTAGACCGAAATGAAAATTACTTTCCCAATAAAGAGCATAAAGATAACAAGATTGACGGCATGGTCGCTTTATTCATGGCTGTTAATCGAATGCTAGCCGGTGAAGATCCTAAACCCGAAATACGGATAAGAACACTTTAATGAGTATATTTAATAGATTATTTGGCAGGAAGAATGCCGAGATTATAGATACATCAGAGAAGTTAGCCGCTTTGCTTGGGTCATGGTATAGCTCTGATGCTGGCGAAGAAATTACATCAGCCAATGCGTTACAAATAACAACTGTCTATTCGTGTATTAGGGTTATTGCTGAATCAATCGGAATGTTGCCATCATCGATGATGGTTGAAACCCAAAAAGGTAAGGAAAAAGCCTTAGAGCATCCAGTTCATCGGCTTTTTAATGTGGCGCCTAATGAATACATGACGGCTCAAGAGTATAAAGAGCTAATTACCGCGCATTTAATGTTAAAGGGAAACCATTATTCATATATTAATCGCATAAACGGCAGGCCAGCAGAACTTTTGCCAATGGCACCAGACGCGGTCTCTGTAAAATTACTCAACGATTACACGGTTGAATACACTGTTACCTTTAAAAATGGCACTACTCAAGTCGTGCCTTCTGGCGATATCTTACACATAAAGTTAATGACGGTTGACGGAGTAACCGGCTTAAGCCCCATATCGCAGGCTAGAAACGCTTTAGGTCTGGCAAAAGCAACTGAACGACATGGGTCTAGACTATTTAAGAATGGCGCCAATCCATTTGGCGTATTAAAAGCGCAAGGCAACTTAACTGACGAGCAATTCAACGGCTTAAAAGGTCAGATTGAAAGCTATTCGGGTGATGGCGCTTTCAAACCTCTTATATTAGAAGGTGGCCTCGAATGGACACAGGTTGCTATATCACCAGAGGATTCGCAGTTTCTAGAAACTAGAAAGTACCAACGAAGTGAGATTGCGGGCTTATTTAGAGTGCCGCCGCATATGATTGGTGACTTAGAAAGAGCGACATTCTCAAACATTGAGCACCAAAGCCTGCAATTTGTGCGCGAGGCGCTCATGCCGCATATAACACGCATTGAAAACCGCGTTAGATTGTCACTAATACCCGAAAACGAGCAATCAAGATACTTCTTAAAGTTTAACGTCAACGCGTTATTGCGTGGAGATATGAAAACACGCGCCGAGTTTTATACAAAACTGCAACAAGCAGGTGCGTTATCACCTAATGAAATTAGAGAAAAAGAGGATATGAACCCGCGAGAGGGCGGCGATATTTATCTTACACCGTTAAATATGGCTATTAACGGTAAACCAATAGAGGAAAGCGAAAATGCTGACCAAGAATAAACTGCATGTAGGCTTTAAAGTAAAGTCTATATCAGATAGCGGAGAGTTTGAGGGTTACGGCTCTGTATTTGGGGTTAAAGACTCTTATAGCGACATTGTTGTTAAGGGCGCTTTCCAAAAGTCGCTTGATAAGTGGAAAAGTAAAAGCGGTTTTCCCGCAATGCTTTGGCAACACAAAATGGATGAGCCTATTGGCATTTACACCGAAATGTCAGAGGACGAAGTCGGCCTTAAACTAAAAGGCAGATTGTTAATTGATGATGATCCACTAGCTAAACGCGCTCACGCACACCTTAAAGCCGGTTCAATAACCGGTTTGTCAATCGGTTATTCATTGAATGAATATGATTACGATAGCGAGAAAGATGCATTCATCCTAAAAGATATCGATTTATGGGAAGTATCGCTCGTTACATTCCCTGCAAACGAAGAAGCAAGAATATCGGACGTTAAGACAGCCCTTAAAACCGGCGAAATCCCTCAACCCGCCTTATTTGAGAGATGCCTGCGCGATGTAGGTTTGACACGTTCGCAATCAAAAGCATTCATGGCTAATGGTTACAAGGCTCTGCGAGATGCAGATAAAGACGAAGAAAAGGCGCTCGCAGCGCTGAAATCCATATTTAACTAACTAAAAACTAAATTCATAGGCCGCTTAATTGCGGTTTTTTGCGTTTTATAGGAGGCCAAAATGGCTGTTGAATTAAAAGATATAGAGGAAGTCGCTAAAGACTTAGGCGCGAAGTTTAACGAGTTTAAATCAGCCAATGATAAGCAGTTAGAAGCGATTGACCAAGAAAAGTCAAAGCTTAGTGAGAAAGTTGACGGTTTGAACGAAAAGCTTAGCGAAATGGAGCAAATCAAAAAGCAACTTGAAACGCTCCAAAAGCAACAAAATCGTCCTGGCATTACTGATGATGCTAAAAATGAATATAAAGAAGGTTTCTTGAAGTTCATGCGCAAAGGCGATGCATCTAAGATTGAGACCAAAGCGGTTAACTTAGGCGATGATGCAGAGGGCGGATTTGCTGTACCGGAAGAACTAGATCGGGCAATCCTAGAGCTTGAGCGTGATGTTTCACCCATGCGTCAAGTTTGTAATGCTATTACCGTATCTGGCTCTAACTACCGCAAACTAGTTAATCTTGGCGGCGCAGCGTCTGGTTGGGTAGGTGAAGAAGCAGCTCGTCCTGAAACTGACGCACCAACTTTAGCACAACTTACTGCATCAATGGGTGAGATTTACGCAAACCCAGCCGCAACTCAGCAATCACTTGATGATATCTTCTTTAATGCAGAAGCGTGGATATCAAGCGAAGTCGCGACTGAGTTTGCAGAGCAAGAGGGTGAAGCTTTCTTAACTGGTAACGGTACGAATAAGCCAAAAGGCATTTTGGCTCACACGCTATCAGCATCGCCTGATGCAACTCGTACTTTTGGTCAAATTCAGCGAATCACGGCAGCAGGCACAACCGCCGTTACTGGTGACGAGTTGATTACCCTTATTCATTCGATGAAAAAAGCGTATCGAATGGGCGCATCTTTCATGATGAATAGCTTGACAGTCTCAGCTATTCGCAAGTTGAAAGATAGCGAGGGCAATTATCTGTGGAGACCAGGCTTGGAAGCTGGCGCACCTTCTGCCTTGCTTGGTTA
Organism: Ningiella ruwaisensis; assembly: GCF_004798935.1. Lineage (GTDB taxonomy): Bacteria > Pseudomonadota > Gammaproteobacteria > Enterobacterales > Alteromonadaceae > Glaciecola > Glaciecola ruwaisensis. Next base: position 16,314 of record NZ_RAHT01000013.1, read on the forward strand.
CAGCATTGTTGAAAATGAAGATGTGCCAGACCTAGCAGCCAACGCTAACGGTATATTGTTCGGTAATTTCAACCGCGCTTATACCATCGTAGACCGTATCGGCACTCGCATGCTACGCGACCCATACACTAACAAGCCGTTTGTACATTTCTACACTACTCGTAGAACTGGCGGCATGTTGACTGACAGCAATGCAGTCAAAGTGTTAAGACAAGCAGCATCTTAAGGAGAGGGGCCTAGTGCCCCTTTTTTATTATGAAAGCAATTAAAGAATTTAAATACTATGTTGATGGAAATCAAACTAGCACTATCAAAGAGGGCGATGTTATCCCTGATGTTGCTGTTGATTATGCTTTAAAGAGTGGTTTTTGCGAGAAATCAAAGCCAGAGCACGATAATAAAGCCCTCGCTACACCACAAAATAAGGTGAAAAAGCCCATCAAAAAACAGGTAAAGGCTAAAAAATGATAAGTGTTGCTGAGTGTCGTTTGCAGTGCAATTTAGACCAAGACGAGCACGATTTTGATATTTGGTTTGAGCAAGTCATTCCGAGCGCTATTTTGGCGATTCAAAACCTCATAAATCGTAAAATATACGCCACTCAACAAGATTTAGACGATGATGAAAACGCGCCAGGAAACGCAATCGTATTCAATGAGTCACTACGGCTCGGCGCATTAATGTTAATAGGCCACTGGTTTATTAATCGAGAGTCTACAAGCGCACTTAGCTTGAATGAGACACCAATGGCGCTAGATTATTTGGTAAGGCCTTACCGACACATGGCAGGTGTCGCGTGATAATGGCGGGCAGGCTCCGTAAAAGAATTTGCTTTTACAACGTAGTTGAAACCAAAAACGAATACAACGAGACAGAAGAAAATCTAATTTATGCGTTTTCGTCTAGAGCAGAGCCTGTTCAATCGGAAGTCTCTCGAAACATTTCATCAGATGGCGATGATTTCTCAAAAACCTATCAATTCAGACTTCACTATAAGCGCTCAATAAAAAGCGGAATGGTAATTAAAGTTGATAACGAAGAGTATGAAATCACTAATGTTGAAAACATTCGTGGGCTCAACCAAGAAATAATAATTGATGCTGTCAACTATATACAAGACTGAGGGATTGCGCGAATTAGAAAAAGCGTTGACTGAACTTGGCAAAAAAGCCGGATTTGCGGCACTCACAGGCTCTTTACGTGATGCATCTAGACCTATCATCAAAGATGCGAGGAAAAGAGCGCCAAGAGATTCAGGTAAGCTCGCAAAAGGAATAAGAAACCAAGTTTTCAGAGGTAAAGGCAAATCAAACAGCGTTGCCACTCTGCATATAGGTTTTCACCGAAGAACCGCATGGTATGGGCAGATACTAGAGCGCGGGGCTAAACGGCACGAGATAAAAAATCGACCTAGCAGCAAAAAGAAAGGGCTATCGTTAGGGGCAGATTTGGTGCGAGGTAGAGTTAATCACCCAGGAACTAAAGCATACCCAATGTTAAAAGGCTCGTTTGATGCAAAACACAAAGAAGCATTGAAGATCTTGCAAACCAGACTCCGCCAAAGAGTCATCATAGAGACAATAAAAAAGTATGGAAAAGCAGCTTAGTAAAATACTTACCTCTCATAATGGCTTGGTCGCGGCGGTTGGCCCTAACATATCGCCAATAAAAAGAGACAACTACCCGTGTGTGACCTATGAAAAAACCAGTGGATCGCAAGAAATTGACATGTCGGGCGCACCGAGAGGCCCAAAGCAGACGACTTATAACATCACGGTAAGAACAAAAAGCTATAAATCATCAAAAGATATTGCTGAACTAGTGGTTGAAGCAATAACACCGCCTTTTAACTACATTACTGACAAAAAAATATATTTAGCTGTTCTTGAAAACGAAACAGAAGAGCAACTATTCGAGCCAGATATTACAGAAGTTATTCTCGAATATACATTCTACCACGACTAACAAAACATCTTGACTGACCCGCTTTCAAGCGGGTTTTTATTTATAGGGGAAAAGAAATGTCTACATCCATTATGGCAGGCTCAAAGCTTGAGTATTCGGTCGATGACGGCACAACGTATGTTGAAGTGCTGGGTATTCAAGAAATGCCAGAGTTTAAAGAAGAAAAAGGAGAGCGAGAGGTCACTACAGTACGTGATACCGTTCGCCAATACGACAACGAAATGGACTCGCCAACTGAGCAAACTCTATCTGCTTACTACATCAAGTCAGATTCAGACCAACTTGCTTTTAGAACACTAGCCAGAAACAACGGTTCTTGCAAAATTCGAGTGACCTATTCTGACGGTGATTCATTAGAGTTGGATGCTAAGTTAAAAAATTATGGCATCAATGCAGGGGATGCGCCTAGCTCAAAAATGTGGTCTTGCGTTATACGGCGGGCTAGCGACATTACTTTTACTGAGAGTGCAAGTTAATGGACTTGTTCAAGGCCCTGCAAAAGAAAAGGGATGAAATGAAGCCGGAAAGCATCCGGCTATCTTCTCTAGATCAAGATTTCCAAGTTATGCGGCCGCTACTTTCACACCGAGCGATGCTAATTGCTAATGATAAAGCCAAAGACAAAAAGCTTTATGCATTTTTAGTAGTGGCTATATGTTGGTGGAAAGATGGTCAACGGGTAATTGATGAACTTGGCGCTGATGAATGTATAGCGCTGCTTGATGTTCTTGATGAAGATGATTTTCTAGCTCTATACGAAAAGTGCAGTGAACTAGTAAAAGCAACACCAAAAGATGTAGAGGACGCTCAAAAAAACTAACTAGCGCTGACGGGCTAATGTTTATGTTCCAGTTAGCGCAAGACTTAGGCAAAACAGTTGAAGAACTCTCACAAATGACGAGTGAAGAGTTTACATATTGGATGGCGTTCTATGACTACAAAAATCGTCAAGCTGAAAAGCAAATCAACGAAGCTAAGGCAAGAAGAAAATAATGGCTAAATCCGTACTTGCTGATCTAGTAACACGCATGACTGTTGAGTCGTCACAGTTTAAACGCGAACTAGAGAAAACAACTGCAAAAACCCATGCTTGGTCAAAAGCTCAGAAACAAGCGGCGAATGATGCAGTATTTTCAAATCAGAGGCTAAGCAAATCGTTTGCATCGTCTAATAAGTCAAGCGGGGCATTTAGGCAAGGCATTCAACAAGCCGGTTTCCAAATACAGGATTTCGCGGTTCAGGTTGGCGGCGGCACAAACGCGTTACAAGCATTCGGTCAACAAGGTTCGCAGTTAGCCGGTATTTTTGGGCCAACTGGTGCAATTGTTGGTGCAGTTATCGCCATTGGTTCTGTTATTGGCGTAAGTCTAGCCCCTGCAATATTTGACGCGAAAGACGCTACAGAAGAATTGTCCGAGTCTATGGATAAGTTAAGCGAAATAGCGGTCAAGGGGCAAGACGGGCTATATGATTTCACCGATGGTTTACGAGAACTTGCTAAAGTCGGCAATACGGTTGTTGCAGCAGAACTTGAAGCGGCTTTAATCAGGGCAGAAATTGCTTCATCAGCAGCTGCTAAAGGGATAACCACTGCGCTTAATGAGATAGATGCAGATTTCGGATTCTCAGGAATACAAGATTATGTCGATGCTATTAACAATGCTGATAAATCTAGCGCCGTTTATGTTCAGAGTCAAAAAGGCTTTATCGAAGTATCTCAGGAACTAGGAGAGCAGTTAGGTAAAACAGGCGAAGAGGCTAGGGCTTTAGGCGCTAGCTTAATTCAAAGCATTGCTGACCTTGAAACAACGCCAACTGCTGAAAATTTTGACGCATTACAAACCAAACTGTCTGAGTTAGCCACCGCCGGCAGCAATGTCTCTGATGAAGTTAAATTAATAGTATCAGACTTAAAATTATTCTTTGCTGATGCAAAAGTCGCAGCCGAAACAACTGAATTCTTAACGCAAAAACTTGAAGAACTGAGGAATAAAGGCTCATTAGCAGAAGCTATTGGTGGCAATGATTCCGCTCTTTCATTAGTTCAAGGTTTAAATCAAGAAATAGCAATAGCGAGCTTGAATTTAAGCGGTAGTGTAGATGAGGCAAACAAACTAGCGTTTGCATTTTCTAATGGGGCAACATCATTTGAAGACCTACCCAAAGAGGCGCAGTATTTATATACCCAACTACAACTAATTAATCAAGCGCAAGCTGAGTCAGTACGTTTATCCCAAGAACAAGCGAGCAACGTTAGAAATCTGTCTGAACTCAATCGAGTTTTAGGTGGCGATGTTTCTTTAGAAGAGCAAAATCAAGCAAGAATAGCCAAAATACAAGAATTAAATCTGAGCGAGCAAGATATAGCCGCCGCTGGTTACGACTCATTGCTTGAACTTCAGCAAGACTATATAAGCCGCTCTAATGCGTTATACAACCAACAGATAGCCGATAGAGAAGAAAAGTCATTTGCTTTGTTTGAAGCTGAATTACAGCGAGCAGAGCAGGAAAAAGCATTAAAGCAACAAGAAGTAAAAACGAATCAACAAATCGCCAGAGATGATTTCTTTTCTAACTTACAGATAGCAGGGCAAAAGAATTCTAAGCTTGCAGCGATCGCGAAAGCTGGCGCTATAGCTAACGCAACAATAAAGACGTATGAAGCCGTGAACACAGCTTTAGCCGCGCCATATCCTCCACCCATCCCGCAAGCATTCGCGGCAGCGGCACTAGCGGCTGGTTTAGCAAACGTTGCAGCCATCAGGTCAACGCCAGTGGCAGGGGCTAGAGAGTTAGGCGGGCCAGTTTACAGTGGACAAACCTATTTAGTTGGTGAAAGAGGGCCGGAATTATTCACGCCCAATGGAACCGGGCAAATCACTAGTAATAAAGACTTAATTGGCTCAATGAACAATCAACCAAACGCATCAAACATGACAATTAACCTGTCTGTTATGTCTCGCCGACCTGATGACATTATGGACGAGATAAACAGCGTTAAAAAGCCGCTCACTCGATTACTAGCCAGCGTTCAAGGGCGCCCATTATGAGTTATATCCCGCCTGATAATGCAAAAATAAGCATTGAGCAAATGGTTGATACCCGCACGAGTAAAACGAGGTATTTCAGAAATCGAGCAAGGGGCAATAAATCCCCTTTTTTTATGCTTGCAATAACATCTCCGCCGATGCCATACGCTGAATTTATGGCCTATAGCGCAATGGTGAATTCACTCGAAGGTTCACTTGAGGTCTTTGATTTACCGAACCCATTACCTGCGCTTGCGTCATTCAGCGGCCATAGACCTGATACCACATTTAATCGCGGTTTAAAGGTTATCGATATTGATACAGATGCGGATTATAAGCCTGGCGATTTTATTCAATTCGATAACCACAAAAAAGTCTATCAAATCGCGTCTAAATCCAACATTTCAGGCGCTATTCGCTTAACCCTTACTTGCCCCTTAGTTGAGACCATATCAACAGCCACCACCGTTTTATACGGTGATGACGTGGTGTTTCAGGTGTGTTTAAACAACCAGTTTAGCGCAGAGGTTGACGCGGGAAAGAGCAAGTTTGGCGTGATCGATGTGGAGCTAATAGAACAAGCATGATCAGTCATACTGCAGGTCAATTGGCGAAGTTGAAAGATAAGCCAAGGGTTTTTTACACTCTCGAGTTCCAAGTTGGCACAACAACCTATCGCTTTAACAATACTGATGTTGTTAAGGTTTACTTATCGCAAAACTATCTGCCGGGCTTTATTGATGAAATGCCAGAGATAGAAATTACGGCACAACCCAAGACCAACGATATAAGCATTGACTTTAGCGACCCTGAGGGTGTGCTAATTAACGCTTTTCTTGGCGCAAGCTGGATGAATAAGCCATGCAAGATCCGCAAGCACATACACGACAGTGACGATAATCAAATACTCGTTAAATCTGCGTTTGAGGGGCTTTTATCCGAAGTCAAAATTAACACCGAAAAGTCAGAGTTAGAAGTCACCGCTTCAAGTATATGGGCAGACTTCGAAAAGACCGCCGGCATTAAAACCAACTCCAAATCACAGCAACGATACTACCCGACAGACACAGCATTTGACCATGCAGCCAAAGCCAAAGAAAAAGTTTATTGGGGCAAAGATGCGCCGAGCGGCACTGGCTCAGGTCGAATAGGTGGCGGGCGAATAGTGATACCTAATCCAAGGGTTAACCTCGTATGAGTTTATTTAAGAAACTATTTTCGCCCATCACTGCAGTTCTTGATTGGCTCATGCCTGACCCGCCAGAGCTTGAGCAGAATCTGGGCGTTGAGTTAACCAAAGCGGCAACCGATGCCTATATCGGCAAAGTGTACGGTAAAGTCGAGCGCACAACTGGCACGATAATATTTAAAGAAACGTCCGAAGGTAATGATGCGTCTACGCCCAATGAATTACTGCATATTATTATTGTGTGGGCAGAATCTGTAGAGTCAATTGACGCGGTGTATGCCGATGGCGTTGATATGTCGTCTAACTCTAACTTGTTTGTGTCAAACGGTAGACGCTATGCTTACGCAACTAATTTTCCTAACGGCATGGTGGGATACTCCGACCCCTACTTAACAAAAGCAGGTTGGAGAACGACTGATAATGTCGAGGGTAAAGCGTGTACGTATATCAGACTACAAAACGCAGAGGGTGAAAATCTTTTGCGTTCAGAGCCACAGTTTACAGCTGATTTGACAGGCACAACGCACAGTAACCCAGCGCTAGCACTCAGAAATTACCTGACATCGGACAAATTTGGCAAAAATCTCCCTGATAGCTTTCTGAATCTAGGCAAGTTTAGTACAGCGGCGGGTATATGTGACGATGATGTAGAAGAGATAAAAGACAGCGGTCAAATGCGCAAGCTGTTCACTATCGATGCTAAGATAGATACAAGCGCCACAGTATTTGAAAACTGCGTGAGAATGCTTAAATCAATGCGCGCTATGATGCCTGTGTTAGATGGTAAGCTAACGCCTATCATTGAAAAAGACGACCCGCCTGTATCGCTTACTATTAGCGATGAAGATCCAGGGGTAGAGTTCGGGGATATAACCAACTCGAACAAGTCCAATCGCTACAACCGCGTTATCGTTACCTACATTGATAATGACGCGAATGCGACAAAGCAAGAGGCCATTTACCCGCCTAAAGACTCCACGATTGAAACAAATTGGTTAGCTGAAGATAACGGCGTATTACTTGAGACCTCTGTTAATTTAGATACATGCCGAAATTACTATGAAGCGCTCGCATTTGCTAAAGCCTTTGCTGAGATTAGCCGAGAGCAATTATCCACAGAAATCACCTTGCCGCTATGGGGTACGCTGTTTGAAGTAGGCGATATTGTTAATGTGTCGAACTCAAAAGCAGGATGGTCAAACAAACCTTTTAGAATTGTAGATACGACCGAAACTGACGACCAAATAAAGCTAAAAGTTCGAGAGCACCAGCCGTACATTTACGACTTTGAAAACACAGGGTTAAAGCCTACATTCCCTGATACATCAAACCCTATAGGACGACCTAATCCGCCTGACAATATCACCAAGCAAGATGTTTACAACGACTTAAGACAAATAGACATTACATGGACAGGTGATACAACGCGTTATGAGGTGGTGGTTGAGAATATCGGCGGTGATATTGTTCACACTGAAACGGTCTTACGTAAAAAGGTAGAGCTAAGGAACTTAGAGCAAGACAGCTACACGTTGACATTACGTGCTATTAATAGTTTAGGTGTTAAGTCTGACCCTGTTGAATATAATTTCGTTGTTGACCAAGAGCAGAATAGTTATACATGGATTGCTTACGCTGAGAGTGACAGCGGCTTAAATATCAGCACAACGGACAGTGCTAGTAAAACACACGTTGGTATCGCGCCCGGACAGCCTACACCTACAGTTGATTTAACTAAGTTAGACAAGTTCGGTTTTTTCCCTAAACCTACTGGCGGCACAGCGGGCAGTGATGGCAAGTCAGTTGCACAAATTACCTTTTTCAGACGCGCATCAAGCAAGCCAGCTAAACCGGCTAACAATTCAGCGTCTTATAATTTCGGCACGAATACAGCAACGCCGCCGGCAGGATGGTCTACGACTATTCCAACTGGCACAGACCAATTGTACGCAACATCAACAACCTTTGTTGTAACTGGTTCGTCTGCGACTGATAACACTTCTGTGTTTAGTGATGTAGTAGAAGTTGCTCAAAACGGTGAAGATGCAGAGCCGACTAAATCTTATTACACCGCACGCATTCTAAGGCGCTCAGCAACTCCATTATCAACACCCATCGGTGGCAGTTACAACTTTAACACTAACACGCTAACCGCTCCGACTGGCTGGCAGGAAAATACCCCTGGCGGCACTGACCCTGTTTATGAATCATTTGGTGTGTTTAGTATATTTGGGTTCGATGGCACAGATAATACAGTCTCATGGTCAGCGCCTGAAATACTTGTTAAAAATGGAGAGGATGGCGTATCAATTGCAAGCACCACAGAGTTTTACAAGCTAACAAATAGCGAGACAAAGCCAACGATCGCAAGCGGTGGCTGGACAACGACACCACCGACACCCACGGCCAGCAATCGCTTTTTGTGGAACTATAACCGAATTAATTATTCGAACGGATCAACGTCAAACACTAACGTTATTCGAGTCACGCAATATGTTTCAGATGGTCGTGGCATTTCTAGCATTGTTGAAGCGTATCAGCGACATAATAGCGGCACGAACGAACCAACAGGTACTTGGCAGAGCACCATAGCGGCGGCAGGCGCACTGACCGACGCACTACCATTTTTATGGAATCGCACCACCATAAATTACACAACTGGCTCGCCTACGGTTGTCTATAGTTTGCTTACTCAAAAGGGGCAAGACGGTGCGCCCGGCAAGGATGGCGCAAGTTCAACTACTTTCAAAAATTCAGCTAACACGCGGATTGTCGGCAATCGCATTGAAAAAACGCTAAACAGTAATGGCTGGAATGCTGGGGCTTATTCTCTAGAGCAATACGATGCTTGTACTGCCAGCTTTTCTCCGACGACAGGTTTGAATGCAATGGTTGGTATATCAAATGATGACGGTTCTGATGCCGATTATCATGACATTAACTATGCTATACGCTTTGATACAGACGGAGATGTTGAGGTTTGGGAAAGCAGTTCATTACGAGGAACAAAAGCAACGTATGTACAAGGAGATGTTTTTAGCATTGTCTGCGATGCAGCAGAAGTCAGATATTACAAAAATGGTACGCGAATTTACACATCAAGCGTTGCACCGAGCGGTGCATATCGTTTTGATTGCTCTATTAACGCGGCGTTAGGCGTCTTAGAAAATGTTACGTTTCACAGCAGCGGACGCAAAGGACAGCAAGGCGACCCTGGGCTACAAGGCCCGAAAGGCGAACGCGGCATAACAGCCGACGCAATTGTGGGCAGACGCGGCCAGCAGTGGGGGTTTGAAAATAATACACTTCAAGGTTGGAGCGTTGCAAATGCAAACCACAGCATCTCGCGCGGTATTGTGACCCTCACTAGCACAACGGCAGATCCATATTTGGTGGGCCCAGACTTTCCACGCCCTATCGCTGGCGACCAGAACTATGCAATTCGTGTTCGAGTCAGAACGACAAGCGCAGACCATAGCACTACCGCGCAGCTGTATTATGAAACTAGCGGCCACAACTTAAACGGCTCATTTAGAAAAGATATACAAGTAGACTACAAAAAAGACGAATGGCAATACCTTGTCTTTGATATGCGTGATTTAACCGCAGGCGGCACAGATTGGATTGATAATGACATTATTAGCATTCGCGTTGACGTAGCCAATGTGTCGGGCCGCACTTACGAGATAGACGGCGTTGTAGTTGGTTATTTTGCAACGCCTTACGAGGCAAATGACGGTATCGGCTCATTGCCCGCTTCAATCGTTCCCGCAACGGCTGGCGGCAAGTCTGATATTATTATTAAGCTTAATCGCGACGAAGGCGGCAATTACAATCGCGGAGAATTACAAGTAGTCGGCACCAAGTTAATCACTCCCGCTGGGGCGACTAGAGACTTAATTACAGAGACAGTATTCACAGACTTTGGTGAGGGTCGCTCTGGATTCTTTTATTTAGTTCATTCACTTGATGATTTTGGCACTAGATGCCCCAATCTTTCACTCGTACCGACCAATTCTAGCAATCATTTCATACCTGTTATTTATAAAGAAAATAAATGGGTAGCAGTTGATAACCCGGGTAACGAGGAAGATTTAACACTTCGCAGTTCAGATGTGTTTGTCGCCGCCATTGTTGCTGAAAGCGACTCAGATGATATAGACGGCTACCAACTTTTAGTTAGCGGATTGGATGGTAAAGACGGCGAGGACGGAGCGCCCGGCCAACCCGGAGCAGATGCGCCGGGGAGTACAGTCATAGAAGATACGGGAGGCGAATCTTTAACTGTTGGCACAAAAACTATATATCAAATACCGTTGGATGCCGGAACATGGAATATAACGGCGGCATTCAGTGGGGGCGCAACAGCTACGCAATTTGTCGGGGGTGAGCCTGAATTTAGACCAACACGAGTAGTTGCATGGCTTGAAAAAAATGGTACGCAAATCAGCGGTACTCAAGAGCAAGACCCTGCTAGCGGTTTTGAATTAGGCCAAAGCTTCAGCTTCAACATCTCTGTAAACAATCAAAGCGCAGGCACTTATCGCTTGCGTGTCACTCTTGCTGTCAGTGGCAGTTATACAAATGCGAACGGCAGCATAAATGGTTACTTGAGAGGGGCAAAAGTCTCATGATGTACACAATAACAAACCCACATAATCGCATAATGCGAACAGTCTCATGGCGCGAAATTGATTTAGAAAATATACCCGATGATTTTCCTTTACTGGAAGGTGAAGTGTTGCATGTCGGTTATTATCCGCGTAGTCAATATAGTTACAACGGCACTGATTTTGTACCGCTTTCGCCCCAAGAAAATAAGCCGTTAATTGAACATACTGAAAAGCAGATTTTAATAAAAGTCTTGCGGGATTTGCGAGCAAGTGGTTACGCCTTACCACTTCACATTGATGAAGTGCAAACAAAAGCGCAAGCGAAGGAGCTAATCGATCAAGCGGCATCAAGAGCATGTGAAAGGTTCGTTAGCAAAGGTAAATTCACAATTGTCGAGTATCAACTGACACAGCAACAAGTGAAAGCATGGCGAGATGCTGATAGCCCAACTGATGCAGTTCCAGAGATGCTTCAATCATGGTTCGATAACTCTACTTTCACAACTGTTGAAGATGCGGCTCAGAACATCGAGCAAACGGCACAGCAATTTGAAACCGTGATACAAGCAACGCGCAGGCTGAGACTAGCGGGTAAAAAGGCCGTTGAGACCGCAACGCTTGATGATTTTATAGCTGTTGCGGAAAGTTACATAAATCAATTTGACGCAATATCATGATATGGCGCTTAGTGTTACACCGATTAATCTTAAGCCCGATAGCTAAGATTGTGCTTATCCCTGCAACATTTCACGCGACCGCTCGAAACCTTAACCAATTACCTTGGGGGCTAAATGCTATTTGGGGATGTGAAGAGGACGGTTGGAATGGCACAGGGTGCGACCCGAATCACCCTCGCGTGCTATGGTCAAATGTCGACGGTAAAACTAAACAAGGATGGTGGCCGGACTATCTGCGCATACTTTGGCACGAACAGCCATTCATTAAGCGCTGGTGGCTAGGCTACAAGTGGTGTGCGATACGCAATGTCTGCTGGAATTTACGACTTCAACCATGGTTTGCTGAGTCCATACACTACAACGACATAAAGATATTGAAGCTTAAAGCCAATCGCCCGATAGACTGCCTGTGGCGCAATAAAAAGGGCAAGGAAAGATACATCAAGCAAAAGCGATTTAAGCTTTTTGGATTTGAAAGATATTTAGAATATGGTTTTGAGTTTAAGCCTGAATTGTTCAACCCAACCAATGAAAATTTTACACGTGTAAGAGAGCAAGGATATATAGGAATATGGAGATATAGAGCAGTCAGTGTGCCGAGCATACGATTCCGGAGATTGAAGAAATGAGCTTCGTTAAGTCTAAAGTTTTACTCCTGTTTATTGCGTTAACCTGGGGCAGTTTGATTATGTTTATGATACCACTTGAGATAATATCGTTCGCTTTTGACAAGGTGCAGAAGCGCGGCAAAAAGCAAGGCTGGTTGTACTCGATATTAATCGGCCAAGATTGTTTAGTGAATGCTATATTCGGCGGCCATTTTAAAACAACAATTAGTAGCGAACTCGGCTATCAATCATCAAAAAGCGACACTGCCAGGTATATGGCAAAAGTGGTTGATTGGCTTTTTTATGTGACAGTCGGCGAAGTGGATCATTGCAAAAATGCGATGGAAAAAGAAGATTTATATTATGTCTCGGGCTTGCGTATGAGCATCGGCTTTATTTGTTACGTGTGCGGAGTTTATCTAATAATCGTATGAGCAAAAAATGACATTACATCAAGTGATATATGAAACGCCGATTGGAAAAAATTTGCACGCTGTAATCGATGAAAAATCAGACGGTAAGTACATATTTCGAGTGCTAAGACACAACAATAAAAAAGATGATGTTTTAGCCGTGGCAAATGTATCAGAGCATGAGCAGTTTTCAGAATTTGAGTGCTACACAGAAGCCGTAAAACTAGACGAGGGATTAACGCTAGAAAGCTTTAGGCCTTGTTATGAATTTTTAGAATTTCACGTTACGTGGTTTAAAAGGGCCATTGATAAAAGCGCAAAGCTTATTCCGTACGTGATTAACGCGGAGTATGTAGATAGAGTTTATGGAAGCAGAAAGAATTTAATGAAGTCAATGAGGTTAAAATAATGAGCGTAGCAAAATTAGCAAGAGCAGGTCGAATTGATAGCGAAGTCAGCCGATTAATTAACCAAGCATCATCAATCAACAGTCAATTAAATTCGGTAGTCAATGAAGTATTAGCTTTTGCTGCATTTATGAATACCAATACTAATGACGAATTCACGCAAGACGACAGAGACAAGTACAGTGATGAATTTAATGCAAGTTTAGCGGCGCTTAATGCGACAATGCAAAAGCTGATGCCATTAGCTGCAATTGAATCAGGTGATTTAACGGTAGCTGATTTTCTCGCATCGTACACTGGCGATGTAGTTGAATATTCTAAGCGATTCGACAGAGCGTAAAGCATGGCGATAACTGCAACGGATTGGTCAAAACGTGTTGAGATAACGCCGCAAGCGCCAGCCGGTACAATCAACGGCTTCACGGCTGTCATTACAGAAGATAATCTGCCTAGTGAAATTTGGGCGAACTCTGAGAATGGCGGCGGTGATTTGCGTGTTTGTTTAAATGACGATGGTTCAAACCAAATTCCGCTTGATATAGCTAAGTTTGATAACGTTGCACAAGAAGCGCAGCTATGGATTAGAATTCCTGCGCTTAGTGCATCGACTAAAGTTTGGCTGTTCTACGGCAAATCAGGCGAGACAAAAGAGCTAGATGCTTCAGCTTACGGACGCAACAGTGTATGGCAAGAATATCTTGCCGCTTATCACTTAAACGAGATGTCACAGCCGCTAATCGACTCAAGTGCTGGCGCGAATTTATCTATCAACAGTAATGTTAGCATTAATCAGCCCGGCAAATTAGGCATGGGTGTGTCCACTAGTGACGACAACACAGGTGGGTTAAGTGGTCAAACTGGAAACACTTCATCATTTTCGGAGATCACTCTGCAAGCCTGGGTAAAAATAAATGGCGTTATGGGCGGTGGCCCTAACTCAATTATCAATTTCGGTGGAAATAACGGCGCACAGCTTTATTATCGCTCAAGCCCCGATACATTCTCACTGCAAACAGGCAATAGCGTCGAGATAAGAAGTAACAGTACGCTTGCGGATAGCTCAAATACTTGGGTTATGCTACACGCAACATTATCAGCAACGAATCGTAGAATATACTTTGACGGTTCGCTTGATGTGAGCACTGGTGGTGCTAGTGCTTCATCTGCTACTGATGGCGAGCTATATGTTGGCGGTGCAAATGGTTCGACATTTGTTCGCGCTGTTGCCGCGTTTAGAAATTCAAGTATTGATGAAGTCAGAGTAAGATTAAGCGCATTAAGTGCTGAACATATTGCAGCCGAATATGCCAATCAAAATAATCCAGCAACGTATTGGACGGTAGGAACGCCAGAAAGCATAGGTGGCACGATCACAGAGTACACGCTAGCAATTGACTCAGGCGCTTATATAAAATCAGGCCAGACATTAAGTTTACTAGCTAATCGCACAATACAAGCGGAAAGCGTTGGTTACAATAAAACTGGAAATAACATTGACTTATTACACAATAAGGTATTAAGCGCTGATAGCGGCGCATATAGCAAGCAACCAACTGATTTAAGTCTACTGTATAACCGCGCTTTAAGCTTACAGTCTGGTAGTTATCAGAAAGTTGGCTCTGCAATGAACTTTACATACAGTGGTGCGCCGAGTGGCTCAACCGTTGTTGCTGATTATCACATTGACTATGATAGTGTCGAAAGCGCCCAGATAACGCCCATTGTTAGCCCGATAAGCGGCAGCAATAAACTTGCATTACTATTTTTAAGTTGGGAAACCGCGCAAGCGCCATTAACCGCGAGTGCAACGTGGGGCGGTAAAAGCTTTTCAAGTGTTGCAGTAAACAGATCGGGCGGCGCTGGAGCAGAAAACGCATCACAAATTTTAATTATTAAGCATGCTGATTACCCATCTGCAGGCGGACCTATCAACATTAGCATAGATAGTTCAATCGGCGGCAATAACTTATCTGTCAGCTTGATGCAGTTAAGTGATGTAGACCAAACAACGCCTATTGCATCAATATTAAGTGATACAGAAAGCACAGGAAGCATACTCAGTGTCGATATGCCGCACAATTCAGGCCAGCGCACAATCGCTTGCTATCATGAAGGTAACGGACACTCAATGTCAGACAATGGTGATGTGCAATATCACTACGCATCGAGAGATAACTTTAACATTGGGCTTTTTGGTTTTGAATTTACAGACTCAGGCACCCAAACTCACACAGTAACAAATAACACCGCGAGCTTTAATCGAGGTTTGCTGTCTGTTGTGCTTATTAATCCAGCGGTACAAGTTGCAAGCTACACTCTCGAATTAAATTCAGGCGTATACTTACAGCAAGGCGAAGCGCTAGACTTGCTGCATAACAAACGCATACAAGCACAGCAAGGTTATTACTTATTATCCGGTGATAACATCTCACTATTGCATAATAAGCGGGTATCGTTGCAGTCAGGCGCGTATAGCATTACAGGCTCTCCGGTAAGTTTTGATTATCAAGTTAGCGCAAGTTATCGCATATCACTTGACTCAGGGCTGATTGAATTGGCAGGTCAAAACGTTGACTTAAGGCATAATAAGCGTATAGACATTCAGACCAGCAATTACACGTCAAGCGGCTTAGATATTGCCTTATTTTACAATCGAGCAATCGCTATCGCGCAAGGTAGCTATGCGGTAATCGGTCAAGACATAGACACGCTTTACAACCGCACGTTCACGTTAGAGTCAGGTCGTTATGACTACACCGGAACGAGTGTAAATTTAGACTACTCTGGCTTTGTTGAGATACGTATAAACGGCTACAGAATGCAGTACAAACCAACAGAAATTAATATCAATTATCACAAAAGCTTTGCTTCGGCACAGTACAAACATCACTAGGGGTTTAAAATGGCTACATACAATAAATTCAACGTAACAATGCTAGATATGGCGACTAAAAAGCATGACTTTGAGAACGACACTTACAAATTCATGCTAACTAACTCAGCACCAGCCGCGACAGATGCTGTAAAGTCAGATATTACTGAAATTTCAGCGGGTAATGGTTATACAGCGGGCGGCTCAGTTATCGGCACATCAGCAACACAAGTAAGCGGCACTTTATCAGTTAGCCCATCAGGGGATGTTACTATAACCGCTTCTGGTGGCGCCATTGGCCCTTTCCGTCATGTCGTGCTTTATAACGATACAACAGCAGGCAAACCGCTTGTAAGTCATTATGACTACGGTTCAAGTATCACGTTGAACAACGGCGAGAATTTTGTTATCGATGTAGGGTCAACGCTATTCACAGCGAGCTAAGCTATGAGTTATTTGCAGAACTACATAGTAAAAGGGCATGACAATCCTGTTGTGCTTCTTTTTGACTTTGACGGAGACTTTGCTACCTCTGGTCTTAATAATTTTAATCGAATAGTCGTTGAGATAGGCAACGAGTCATACGACACGGACGGAGATTATGTCGATATTCACTCAGATACTGAACTTCGTATCAGAATAGGCACTCAGACAAGCTTACCAGAGGGCGAGCATAAGCTAACGATAATTGGATACAGCACAACGTACACAAACGGCTATGAATTAACATCTGATGATGTTATGCGAATAGCGCCTGTTAAAGTTGTGTAATATACAGAAGCGATAATACTGTAAATCAAAAGCTTAAAACGCAATTGTTATTACACAATTGTAAGTTATTTTACTGTTTTATAAGTGTTATCGCACTGACTTGAAATCAGGCGCACTATGCAGCGCATTTTGCAATAACATTATACAGTTGTGTATATTTACAGTGTTTTCAGATTTTACTATATTTTTCAATGTTTTCTATTTAACTAAATTAAGCAATTTTACAGCATAAAAATTCATGCAAAATTAGATTTAAGCCTTTGAATTAAATGTATAATTTTACTTTCCGCCTTTT
>NZ_RAHT01000014.1 GCF_004798935.1 Ningiella ruwaisensis
TACCTGACGACCTAACAAGATGTGCTCACGCGTTTGTGGCATTGGGCCATCTGTTGCCGCAACGACCAAGATAGCGCCGTCCATCTGCGCCGCACCGGTGATCATGTTTTTAACATAGTCAGCGTGTCCAGGACAGTCTACGTGTGCGTAGTGGCGCGCAGGTGTGTCGTACTCAACGTGAGACGTCGCGATAGTGATACCACGCTCACGCTCTTCTGGTGCGTTATCAATTTGGTCGAATGCCTGGGCAGAACCACCGTAAGTCTTTGCTAGTACTGTAGTGATTGCCGCGGTTAGCGTCGTTTTACCGTGGTCAACGTGGCCGATTGTACCTACGTTCACGTGCGGTTTCGTACGTTCAAACTTTTCTTTTGCCATTTCTATTTTCCCAGCAAAGTTAAAAATTATTATCAAAGGAGAGCAGAGAATGGTGCTGATAGGCAGATTTGAACTGCCGACCTCACCCTTACCAAGGGTGCGCTCTACCAACTGAGCTATATCAGCATGTTGGTTGGAGCGGGCAGCGGGAATCGAACCCGCATCATCAGCTTGGAAGGCTGAGGTAATAGCCATTATACGATGCCCGCATTCCTATATTCTCTGGCCACCTCATGAAAAAAGTGGTGGAGGGGGCAGGATTCGAACCTGCGAAGGCTGAGCCGGCAGATTTACAGTCTGCTCCCGTTGACCGCTTGGGTACCCCTCCTGAGATTGATGGTGCCGACTGCCGGAGTCGAACTGGCGACCTACTGATTACAAGTCAGTTGCTCTACCAACTGAGCTAAGTCGGCACTGCATCAAGTGGGTGCGCATTCTAGAGTAAGCTTGTGCACATGGCAAGTACGAAATTACAAAAAAATGCCTTTTTTTCCCAAAAAGGATTAAGTGCATAAAATTGCGTCATTAATGCAACAAAAATACAGCAAATCATGACCGTAATTAGCAAACTTTTGCGCTCTACATCAATTTTCGCAAATACTTACTCTCGCTAAGCCTGCTAATACTAAATTGCTGTGGCTGCGAATTTTAGAAGTATCAAATACAGAAAAACCAGCGTGAGTTTCAGACATGAACTGCTGATGCAAATTTTGAATTAAAAGTTCTCTGTCTCCACCGGTTATAAAAACTGTGAAGTCTTCACACTGCCTTTGTGTTTGGATAATTGCCTGCATTGCGATACCAACTAGCTGAGCTAAGGCACCATTGGCGACACACTCTGCGGTATCGTTTCCAAAAGCTAACTGAGGCACCAAGTTAGAAAAATCGAAAACACGCTTTGTATTTTGCACAACACTTTCTCTCAAAAGTCGAAGACCAGGGGCTATCCAACCGCCTACATGTTGTTTATTGATAACAGCATCGCAAGTGATGGCGGTGCCCGCATCGATCACCAATATATTTCCATTTGCAAGTGCATCAGCCCCTAACATCGCCATCCATCGGTCTGCCCCCATATTCGATACTGTTTTATAGCTATTTTTTATGCCAAATTGGCATGCTTGTGTTTGCTGAATATGCACCTGACAACTGGCGCGTTTCATAATATTGAGAATTTCATCATTTGTATCATTCGCCTTCACGCTGCACAAAAAAACCTGTGGGGAAGATTCTAAGAGTGTTGGAAGTGCACTATTTTCGATGGTATTTACGTTTATCTGTGATAATTGGGATTGTATAAAGGAGTCGTCGATTGACGCCGTCTGTGGCGCTTCCAAAAAAGTATATTTTGTGATGCTGTTGCCTACATCGAGCAATAAACTAGACTTGCCTAACACGAAATTCACTCCCGTTGTTGCCTGAGCCACTATCTGAACTATTCGCGCCTTCTGCTATGTTTTGATGAATTTCACCGCCAAAATACGGCTTTACGATGCCGTCCACCTCAAGTAGCAAGGCGCCACTTGAATCTATCCCGCGACTAATGCCGGTAGTACTAAAATTGCCTGCACCAATGCTTATGCGCTCATTTAGAAACAAGTCGGCTTGATGCCATTCCTTCAAAAAAGGTTGCAGGCCTTGCTGCTGGAATATTTCAAGCATTTGCCAAAGCTCATTTAAAAGCGCGCCAGCAAACTCATTTCTATCAATTCGTTTGCCCAAAACAGTTTGCACATCGGTAAACGGTTGGTCGATACCCTTTACATTCTCAGGTAGTGCGACGTTCACTCCAATGCCGATTATCGCTGTGGTTAAGTCACCAATTTTTCCCTCTACTTCAATCAATATGCCAGCGAGTTTTTTACCGTTGTAGTAAACGTCATTCGGCCATTTAAGCTGACTCTTTTCGGCGCCCATCGCATTTAGGGCGCGCCTTACGCCAATGCCAATCAGAAGAGATAAGCCCGACATCGACTGATATCCACTTTCAAAACGCCACAACATTGACATGTAAATGCTTGCACCAAAGGGCGATACCCATGTACGCCCTCGCCTCCCTCGTCCTTTGGTTTGCGCTTCGGCTAAGCATACGCTTCCTTGTGAAAGTTCCCTTGAGCTGGCTTTAATCAGGTCGTTTGTAGAGCTCACAATGTTTTCTACAATGATGTGTTGCTGGCCGAACAAACCGTTCGATGAATTGGCCGCGTATTTAAAAATTAATGATGAATCCAGCATATTCAGCGCCTGAGCTAATTTGTAGCCCTTCCCCTTTACGCTAAATATGTCTAAGCCAAGTCCAGAAATCGCTTTTACGTGACTCGATACAGCGCTTCTGGTCACACCAAGCTGTGTTGCAATCTCTTCACCCGACACAAAATGTTCATGCGAAAGTAGACTTATAATCTTTGTTCTTAACTGGTTGACTTTACTTTTGCCTGAACTATTCATGCATAAAGTCCTTTAAAAACTTCGACACTAATGGTTGCAAACAAGCCAGTTTGAAATGATGATGTGCAGTGCTTTTATAGTTCAATAGCATTATCGCGACCTATTAAGCGTACTTCGTTTTCTAACTCTATATTAAAGTGATTGGCAACTTGCTGTTTGATGTCTCTGGCGAGATAAATGAGGTCTTTCCCCTTGGCATTACCATGATTGACTAACACCAGCGCTTGATGTTGATGACAGCCAACATCACCTTGTTTAACGCCTTTAAAGCCGAGCGTATCAATCAGCCAGGCAGCAGGAATTTTTATCATGCCCTCTGGAGCACTGAAGTGAGGAATATCGGGGTAGCGAGATTGTAAATCTAAAAAATGCGACATGCTGATCGTTGGATTTTTAAAAAAGCTACCCGCATTCCCTAATTTGGATGGGTCCGGTAATTTTTGCTGTCGAATTTCAATCACTTTTTTAAATATGGATTGAGCACTTGCTTCTTTTAACTCTGCAAGCGGTCCATAACTCGTAACTAACTGATACTGTTTAGGCAGAACAAAATTTACCGAAGTAATGATACGTTTGCCTGCTTCGCGCTTAAATCGACTTTCTCGATAAGCAAACTCGCATTCCTTTCGGTTGAAATATGCCATTCGGCCGCTTTCTATTTCATAAAACTCAACGCTATGTATAAAGCGTTCTATTTCAACACCATAAGCACCAATATTTTGAATGGGTGCGGCGCCAACGGTTCCCGGAATAAGGGCCAGATTTTCAAACCCGTTTATTCCTCTTTCGATGCAGAATACGACTAATTCGTGCCAGTTTTCACCAGAGGCTACGCTCAAGTGATAAAACTCATCATCCTCGCTTACATGCACGCCTTTAAGCTTATTTAGTAAAACACAGCCTTCAAAATCCTCGACAAAAATCGTATTACTACCTTCCCCCAAGAACAAAAGTGGCTGATTTTTATATATATTTATGGCATAAACCAAACTATCCACAGAATCAACTGTCTCAAGAGAATTGCATTTGGCCTGAATTCCAAAGGTGTGAAGAGAAGTAAGTGATTGCAATTTTATTTATTTGCCACAATGTTAAAGACGCTAAATATTAACGAATAATGGTAGCGAATGACACACATCTGTATAAAGAGAAATGCAGAAAATTAATGCAATACCTAAGATACTGTCCTTGTAGTTGGAGAAATCTTTAAATGAAAACTCAGGTGCGCAGGTTTGGTACTCTACTCGCAAGCAAGCTAAGGCGTGAGTTTTCAATCTGTTCGTTATTAATGGTATTTACTGCGTTGGCTGCTGTTTCTTCACAAGGAGTGGCGCAAAGCATTTTCGATTCTCCTCGCTATCAATCTGAATATCAGGAGATGCTTAAAGCACCTCAAAAGTATTTGAGCAGCAGTGAGGATGAAGACTTTAGAAGCTTGTCAGAGCGCTTGCAACGTTATGTCTTGCGTGCACAGGCTTATACGCTAACGGGGAATCAGTACGATGCACTTGAACAACTGATTAATGCCAGGAACTTGTTAGAAAACAGCAACACGCCTTCCGTCTCGCCTGACGCCCCCTTGACTCAAGCTCAACGAGAATTTGCATCCGCGTACATTAGTGAACGATTATCCGATGCATATTTGAGTATTAACGATTTAATGGATGCACGGCTTGCCATTTCAGATGCCATTAATGATACATCTATGGCCCAAATTGAAGCCCATCAGACAATACTGGTCAAACGACTTCAAAAGCGCGCACAAATTGATTATCAATTAGGTGCCAATATTTCTGCGCTTCAGGACTTGCAGCTTGCGCTTCAAATCGCAAATTCATTGGATCTAACAGAGCTAATTGTTGAATTGTCGACTTTGACCGCTGTCATTCATCAAGAACGAAACGAACACACCATTGCCTTAGAATATGTGAATCGTGCGCTTCCAATCGCTGAAGCGACAGAAGAAAGCGAAGATGAAATAAAACTGCTTAGCGTACTTATTCCCAGTTTGATGTCTGCTCGAAATTTAGAAGACGCCGAAATCCGTCTGGCGCAATTAAATTCACTTATAACCGATAGCTCTCAGCTGCATTTTAATCTAAAAGCATTGCAGTTTGCGGGTGAACTATCATTTCTTAAAGGTGATTACCGTATCGCAATCGAACGACTGAAAAGCGCGCTTCAACTTAATCCGAATAAAGCCAGCGTTGACGCCGCGAATGCGCATCTGTTGATCAGCAGGGCCTACACCGAATTAGACGATATGGACGCGGCTATTGAACACTTAGTGGAAGCGTTTAACGCCCTTGAAAATAGCAATGCTAACTTTGATCTTGTGCAAAGCATTCATCTTCATCGCGCTGAACTCTTAAGCCGATTAAATCAGTTTGAAGAGGCATACAAAGTTACTAAAGATGTGATCGCGGCCAGAGATATTAATCAACCGATTGATGAAATCAAGCGCATGCTCGATATGCATACAAACTTTCAACTCCAACTTCAGCAGCAGGAAAATATTGCTCTAAAAGAACAAAACGCGGAGCAAAGCAATGAAATTGAAGATAAACAAATGCTGAATCGATTGTATATTCTTGTCAGCGCATTGTTATTTTGCATCAGTTGCCTGCTTTTGCTGCTATTTATAAGAAGCCGCAAACATCGTCAAAATCTGGAAATGATTGCCCATACCGATGCGCTTACCGGCTTATATTCTCGCAGACGCATTATGGAAATACTGGAATTTCAGCAAGACATGTTTAATCGCAACCTGTTGCCATATTGTGTGGCAATTGTGGATTTGGATTATTTTAAAAAAATAAACGATACCTATGGTCACCAAACGGGCGACACGGTATTAAAGCAAACAGCCCAACTCGCTAAAGAAAGCTTTAGAAAAACAGATTCGCTTGGCCGAATTGGTGGCGAAGAGTTTCTATTTATCTTTCCTGATACACCGCTGCCGCAATGCCAAAGGCTCTTGAAAAAGTATGCCAAACAATTGCTTAAGGTTGGCAAGCAAGCCAATATTGAACAAGCGACCACGGCATCCATTGGCCTGGTGCAGGCTGAAGAAAATGAATCCACCAACAGTATTATCAGCCGTGCAGATAAAGCTTTGTACAAGGCGAAAAACAGTGGCCGCAATCAAATTGTAACGGAATCTTTCGAATCCTAGTTGCTAACTAGACAAAGAGCGCTTGCTAGTGTTTACTTTGATAACATTTTTTGCCAATGAAGATATTTAGGGTCACCAATGAGCACTATCGATGATGCACCATCCTCAGATTTCAGTAATCAAAATATCTCCATTGAAGATGTTAGCGTTGACAATCTAACTCTCAGCGCTATTTCACCGCGTTACCGTAAAATTAACATTGGTATCACGCTGGGTGTCAGCTTATTCATTTGTGCCATCGTTTTAATCTTAGACCTAGATATATTTATGACCATGCCGGAGGTATTTTCCAAAGCCAGCGTTTTCGTTTATGCGATTGTTTTACCTATTGGCGTTTTAAGCGCGCTCTATCATTTCTTTGCCGACCCACTCATAAAGTATGCCGTTCGTGAACAAGACGTACATTTACAATCTGGTCTCTTTTTCAGGACTATTGTGAGTCAACCCATTCTTCGAATTCAGCATATTGAACTCAAGCGCGGTCCAATCGAAAGAAAAGCAGGTTTAGCGAGCTTGCAAGTTTTTAGCGCTGGCGGTATTTCTCATACTTTTGAGATACCGGGGCTGGAATACGAAAAAGCAGTTTCCCTACGAAAGTTTATTATTGATCATAAGGACTTATCTCTAGATGAGTGATCAAATCGATATCAATACTCTTGATGTACAAGATGAAAATGAAAGAGAGTTAGCGCAACAAATTGCAAGTGATGAATGGCTGAGGGTATCACCAATTGCCATCGCATATTTTTTCTTTAAAACCTTGTATTTTTTGATATTCAATGTATTGATTTACATGTTGCCAGTATTTGCTTTTAACTTAAACAAGCTTAAAGAACATCCCGTTGAGTTTGGTTTAGGTGCCTTAGGCTTAATGAGCTTGGTATTGATTGGCTCAGTCATTAAATACTTTTTTTACTTTTATCGCCTAAGCGCAGACAGAGTTGAAATTCGGCAAGGCATGATCCAAAAATCGCATATGGATTTGCCCTTTGGCAAAATTCAAAATGTCAAAATAATTCAACCGTTTTATTATCGCTTCAGCAATTATTCGATTATAGAACTTGATACCGCAGGCTCGGCAAAGCAAGAGGCAAATATCGTTGCTATTCAGCTTCCTTTAGCTGAATCCTTTAAGCAAAAGGTTCAGGCGAATGTCACTGACGTTAGCGCCACACCTCAAGACGCCAGCAAAGATGTTTCAGACTCACACGCTCAAAGCAGCGAGAAATCGTCTTTTCACACTCAAGAAACCTTGCTTAATCGACGTTCGATAAAGGATTTGATCATTCACGGCGTGACAAATAATCGCGTTTGGATCTTTCTTGGGGCGGCCGCCCCCTTTTATGAACCTATTTCGCAAAACTTGGACAGTGTTCTTACGGCTGTAGGCTTGGATATTTCATCGTATTTGAACTACGAACAACAAAGTCTGGGCATTTTTTTGTTACATGTTCTATCGCTCGTTATGATCATCATGCTTTTGATTGTCATTTTTTCAATTATTGGCGCCATTTTTGTTTTCTTTGATTACCGTTTAAGCAAAAGTGGTGAACGCTACATAAGACGAAGCGGTTTATTGACAAAACATGAGGTAAGTATGAAATGCTCGCGTATACAGCGAGTGGTGCAGCAGCAAGACTGGCTCGATATTTTGATTGGTCGGGTTAATTTACGGTTTGAGCAAAACTCGGCTGGCGCATATCAAGGTGATCAAGCTAGCCAAATGACAAGCGCAAATAAGCTAATTGTGCCCTCAGTCACACCTACCGAGGCAGACGCTTTATCACAGGATGCCTTTGCTTTTCAAACAATCTCAAGCCTTGAGTATCAGCGGATTAGTCCTCGCTATATTTTACGTTTATTTCTTTTCCCATGCTCGCCTTTTGTTTTGCTTGCAGCAGTGTTTGCGATTTATCAAGCGACTATCTTGAGCTACTTACTTGGATTTATAGTTATTGTTATGCTTTGCCTCTCGTGCGTTCTAGCTTGGTACAGATGGGGCTATTATGAAGATGAGGATTTTATTTATATCCGCAAAGGGTTTTTAGGACGCGATTTTATTGCCTTTCCTATCGATAAAGTGCAGCAAACCAAAATTACGCAAACGCCGTTTATGCGAAAAGGCCAGCTAGCCACTTTGCGTATCGTACTGGCATCGGGCGGCATGGTTGTGCCCTATTTGCCTGAAGAGCAGGTTAAAGCTACTGTCGATAAGCTCCTGCTTAGAGTAGAGAAAAACAAGCCAGCATGGATGTAAAGTGTGGTTACTCAATGACGCGCTTAGCGTGCTTTAAAAAGCCACTGCCCTTTATCATTCAGTTCTCGTGTGCATTGTCCGCAATATACGAGATAGTTTAGGTGTGCAAGTGCTTCAGCAATGGCAAAAAAGAGGTTGTGCGGATTCAACTCCCGATCAAACAACACAGGCAAACACTGTTTGACGGTTCTCGCTTGCTTGCAGGCTTTAAGCAAGGCGGCTAAGTGCGCATGATGGTGAGACACTAATTCATCTACCCGTTGATGTAAGCCAATAAATGGCAGTTTATGCGAAGGCAATACCACAGTGTCAGCGCTAAGCGATTTAAATTGCTTAAGTGTCGCGAGATAATATTCAAGGGGATTTGCTTCAGGCTCAGTGCTATATGCACCTATATTAGGTGATATGTTGGGTAACACATGGTCGCCTGAAATCAATACATTCTTTTTTTCGCAATATAGACATGCATGCTCAGGCGAATGGCCTCTTCCAATCAATACCTGCCATTGGTATTTTCCAATTTGAATGTTCTGATGCTCGTGCAGGCGCTTGTAACTTAAAGGGATTGGCTTTACCACCTTTGAAATACCGCCTTTATTTTTGCTTGCTTGCTCAATGTAGGCCTGGTCCATGCCGCAGTGCTGTAAATACGCTTTATCTTGCCAGTCAGGCGCGCCGCGGGGTCCTGCAACAAGGGCTCTTGCAGCAAAATATTCAGAAAAGGTCATATACAAAGGCACTTTGAATCTATCGACCAAGTATCCCGCCATACCAATATGATCAGGGTGCATGTGCGTTACAATGACCTTACTTAATGGCGCGCTAATCCGCTTAAAAATTTGATCCCATAAATCTTGTGTGGTTGAGGTGCCAATACCGGTATCAATCGCTGCATATGCATCGCCATCTTTGATCAAATACAGATTGATATGATCAAGGTCGAAAGGCAAGGGCATGCGCAACCAGAATATATCCTCATCAACCGCGCACAAGTGTCCTGATTGCGGTACTTCAAGCGCAAGTGATTGGATAGCGGTTTTTCCTTTCTGCGTATTTCGCGTATTTTGCGCCTGTTCCACTTGATGCCTCGCTCTTGCCCAAAAAACTAAATAAAAAAGAGGCACTAGTGTGGATCACTAGTGCCTCTTTAAGCAATTCATCAATTTGAATAGGTCGCTATCGATTTGTTGAATCTTTTTGCAAGCGAATATAAGAAACACTAACGCTATTTCCTACCCTCTATTACAGCTTAATTTAAGGCTAGTTTATCCAAATGCGTAAGTAGCTTCTGGTGTAACTATCCCTTCACGAAGGTTACTTGCCACTGACGACGATATTGCCAACGAAAAAACCTTCACGACATCTTAAGTGTTTTTGGCAAGCTGAACGCTGAAAAAAAGCTGATTAGCCCGACAAATTTTAATTTACCCGCAATCGGGCATATGGGCTTTTTCTCTCGCAAATGCAATGTACTGTGGCATTTGGCTGGGGCTTATTTAGGACGCTTCTGCTGAACGCCGTTTATCACAAGAAGTCGGACACAGGCTGGCGTAAAGCAAGTTTCAATTAATTTATCTGCTTTATCGCAATGACGTCTGTTCTCTTTAACTGATAAGAAACATTGGATGAAAAAAAAGTCCGTTTATGTATGACATCCAAATTGATGCCCTGCTCGGGGATGTCATTTCCAACAGGAAAACGTTCTCTGAAACCTGTCGTTCTGAAGCCAGGTTCAGTCCGATAACCCAACTTTCCCCTAATCCTTTGATACCAGGAGATGTATCGTTTACTGAATGCCCGCTTGATAGGTTTTTGTTTGTTTTCAACAGACAAAATAATTGATCGTTTCTCTTTCGCCCAGCCATCTATATAAATTGAATATTTATCACCTTCTTTCACCAGACTCACTTTTTCTATTTTGTGATTATAAGATGGAAAAATCTTTCTCATTACTTTTTTAGCACCAGAACCAAAGTGAGTAGAGAATGCAGCGTTAAGACTTTGTACCAACCATCTTCGCAGTACCCTGTTATTTGATACGACCTGTAAAACGCTCAGCGTATTTGGGATGAAAGGATGACTATCAACTGAAACCAATTTTGTTACTATTGGAATGGGTCTCTGGGGATATTCTTGGAACCGAGTAGAATATGGTCCGTAGGTGGTATTAACAAATCTCAATTCATCAACGCGCTTTTCTTCTGCGACCTTCTGAGCCAGCAAAATCTCCTCATCACTGTCATTGTGTCTGAATAAAATGTATTTCCAGATTATTCTTGCATCCGGAAACATGTCCCGAACCTGTCCCAAAAAGTTCAGGCATTGACTTACTATTCCATTTATTCTGTATTGTTCATAAGCGCGTTGATTTACACCGTCAGCGGATACAATAACTTCGGTCAATTTACAGTTACTCAGACGCTTGAAAGCATCGAAATTTCCATTCGTTATCAGGCAAACATCAGCCGACGGAAAGTAGTGATTGATAAGGCTGATCAAGACATTAAGTGAGGGATGATTTAGGGGCTCTCCCTGACCACACAGCTCAAAGCGTTGTACAGAGTAATCCTCTTGAATAAGCCCCTTCAAAAAATTTTCCAATAGCGTCGTGGTCATCAACAGCGGTTTTCTTCCCGCTTTTATCTGATTTATCCTTGAGCAATCCGGACACTTCAAGGTGCATAACAGTGAAGGCTCTAATTGGACTTTTGAGATCCGCTTATCAATCACTGTGTTGTCTATGAGACCGTCACGATAAAACGCACAGTTTTCACATATCTCTACCCAGGGAGGCAATCCTTTTGCGAAGCTGTTACGTATTTGGGTGTATTGCTCGTTATTAAAAAGCGCTGTGGGTGAAAACACAGAGGTCGCGGTTATCTTTCCAAGCAGTATTCGCTCACCATAATCATCATCACAGCGAATATCGCCATTAGATTTTACGTAGAGATTTTTAAGAATATTACACTGCATGGATAATGAGATGCCCTCTTTGGAGTAAGATGCAAATAAGTCTGTTGTATTCAATGTTACGATAAGACAACCCGACAACACCACATTTATTCAAAATTCGTATCCAAAAAGTTAATCAGGTCCTGATGCATCTCTTTCTTATCACTTTCGTCGTACATACCGTGACCAGCTTGTGCGTATTGAAGGTAAAAAGGCTCATTGCCAGCCTTGGACAGTTTCTCTGCAAGCACTTCCGAATTAATTTCCGGAACCCGTCTGTCTTTTGACCCGAGAATTAACATCACATTTGCTTTAATCTTGTCAGCGTGAAATACCGGCGAATAGTCTTTTAACTGTTCTTCATCAGTGCCTAATACTTTTTGCAGGTATAGGCTTCTCCGCACCAGTTATTTGAATAAATCGCTATTGATTTGTTGAATCTTTTTGTAAACGGGCGCTAATTTAATTGATTTTTGAACAAAAATAAGTCGCTTGATTCATGATTAGGGTAGCGAAAAAAGTCTATGTCACCGTCTCCCTCAAAATCGATGGCGAAACCATTGTAGATGCCGTCTTCGTGTAATACTTGCTTAGAGTATCCAGAAGAATCAGAGAGCAATAGCGTCACATCAAAATTGGACTTATCTAAATTAACGGCGCGGCCAAAATTGATCCCCGTTAATATGTCGTGCTTACCGTCACCATTAAAATCATAAACTTGCAAAGTATGACAAGCGGTAATTTCCGGCATGATTTCAGTTTCTGTCCATTTAGGGGCTGTATTGGTAGATGAAGCATCCTCAGTTATTGAAGCCTGATACATTACCAGCGGATAACCTGCGCGCTCGGAGTGACAGGTGAATATCTCGTCTACCTCATCACCATCAATATCGGTAGCAAAGGTTTTTGTGCCGTTACGAGACCAATCCCCTTCTTGGTTATTCCACATCTCATTGAGGTTTTGCACGCTCCAATCGTTTTCCAGAGCTCCCTGCGGGTTATAAAACACATACGCGTTTGCCACAATATCAATATAGCCGTCGGCATTAAAATCGCCAACGTCCATTCCCTCGTGTAAGGTATTATCCTGAATAAACTGCACGCGTTGCCACTGCTGCTTTGAGCCTTGTTGGTAAATACTCAAACTGTGCGAATCAAAGGTCAAAAGTGCGATATCTAACTTTCCATCATTGTTAAAATCGGCAAAACTAACGTCTTTCACAGCATCAGGGACCTCACCAATATAGTATGCCTGCCATGTTTCTCCCTTGTTTTCGTACCAAAAAATCTCCGCGCTTGCACTGGCATCAGTCCACTCGCCCGGATGTTTGATACCGACCACATCCAAATCTCCATCTGCATCCACATCAGCGACTTCCAAATCGCCACCTGCAAAAAGTCCACCTGTAGGAGGTGCTTCTGCAATGATGACCTTTTCCCACATACCCTCGCTTTCTTGACCTTTGTAATAACCTAAAGCGCCTCCACTGGCATTATTGTTTATAAAAACTAGATCAGCTAAACCATCACCTGTAACGTCACCAGCGGTATGCGCCCAAAAATACTTTGCGTCAGCAATGATGTGCGCAGTATCAAATTCGAGCGTTGCGTTAACATTAGTCGATGTTTGCGTTTGCGACGTAGCTGCTTGGTTTTCTGCCTGTGGTTGGCAGGCAGTCAAGGCAAAAATGCCGGTAACTAAAGCCGCGTTATAAAGAAATTTTTTGCTGTTTTTCATTATTGCAATTCCTGTCTAATCCCTGCCAAGCGCATTTGAATGTCGGTCGCTAATGCTTCATGATTTTTAGAATCGAAGCCGTCTTTATCAAGCAAACCAAAAATAAATCGATGCGTGCCCTGAAGCCTCGGTTTTCCTTGCTTATCTCGCCCAAAACCAAACACTACCATGCCGTCTTCACTTTGCGCGCCTTTCTCGGTATTGCCTAAGTACGACATCACATCTGGAGCTTCGTCAGGACTCACTTGCGCGACAAAAAAGCTTTGCTTGGCAGCTTGATGAGCAAAGTAAGCCCACGAAAACTGACCTTCTTTAATGCTTCCCTGATAAAAATCGGGCGCATCCTTTTGATGCCCTAAGCTATCGGTGCCATAAGCATAGTTTTCAATTTCATATGCACCACCTGGCGTTCCTTCATATAAAAACCAGTAGGATGCATTTTCGGGTGTTGAGAGCACGTGCATTTCAACATGCGTTGGCAATATCTGGTATTGCCATTGCCACTGTCCGCTATTGCTGGTGCTTAAAAAAGTATGAGGCTTTATTTGACTTGTTTGCATTTGGTCAAAGCCAGGATGTCCTGCCCCACTCTCATCCTGAGCGTGAACCGCATTAGGAATGCCTCGAAACGCGCCCGCAGCCGCGGCAGGATAATCCCCCCACGGCTGCATCTTAAAATTTACCCAGTCATTCGCCTCGGTATCGATAATGCTCGAAAAACCGCCTCCTTTTTTGTCGAGCAAATACGTGGCATGGGGAGTATCAATTCTAAAATGAGGGCGTGATAAATGAGAGACTTCGCTCACTGAAACAGTGGCGATATGCGGATTTAACCATAGATGCACAAACTGATGCTGGTCCCAACCTGCGCTGATTAAGTCCAGGTCGCCATCCGCATCTATATCCACCATCTGCGTGCCTAAATGACTTTCTTTGCCTGAATCAATGATTTGCACGGAGAAGTTGGCTTTTCCGTCGTTTAGCCATAGCTCTGTTTCGAGTGCCTCACCTTTGTGCTCAGCCGTCACCAGGTCTAAATCACCATCTTGATCAATATCGCCAATATCCAGATTATTCATCGAATACTGCGTTGCCAGAACGTTTCGCGTCCAGCCATTATCTTCAGTCTGCATCATTACAATTAATTGAGCGTCTGGCTCCAGGCCGGGATAGCGCTCTTCGGTAAACACAATATCGCCTTTACCATTTGCGTTAAGGTCTGCGATTTCAACGCGATCAATAGGATGGGTGCTTTGGCCAACATAATGGGCTTTCCAAGGCTCATTCATATGACCTGGATTTTCGTACCAATAAAGCTCTTTTGGCTCAGGTTCACCCTCCGGTCTTCTGCCCGCGGCAATATCGATATCGCCGTCACCATCAATATCACCTGCACCGATACCTTCATCAGAGGTATTTGCAGCGATTAACTGAGATTGCCACTGAACTTCCCCGTCCGCCTGCAAACTGGCAGAAAAGGCATAGAGATTTCCATTTCCGGCAATAATAAACTCTTCTCTGTCATCGTTTGTAATATCAGCAAGCGTGAAGCCTTGACTATTTACGTGTGTGGTAGCGGGTACCTGCCCAATTTCTGATTTTATAAAGGTATTTCCTTGAGCCAGTTCATACCAATATAAATTAGGGAGTGCCTGCGCGATAATATCCAGTTTGCTATCGCCGTCTGCATCCATAACCAGGATCGCATCAACATTGTCGCCTAAGTCAAGTCTTTCCCATTGCGTTGCGAGCGGTTGAATTGCGGAGTTTTGCTGTAAATAAACATATCGGCCAGACACAATATCTTGCAAACCGTCGCCATTTACATCTCCGGCGGCAAGGCCAAAGTAGCGCAACCAATCAGGCTGCGCCCAATCACCCCACATTTTCTTGCTGTCATCTATTTGCACATATTGCCAGGCAGAAGAAACAGAGTTTGATGCTTCAATAGCGTTCTGACTTTCTGAAATGTTGCGCGCCGATGTGTTTGTATCAGATTGCTGAAGCCCTGCATCTGCCGTTTTATCGGGCGGCTGACAGGCACTTAAACACACCACTGTGATAATCGCCGCGCTCATTTTTAGAGAAATATTTGGCTTTTTCAGTATGTTTGAAGAGTTAAACCGAGTATATGTTTTACGTCTGATACGCATAAAGACCCCTTAAGCAATCCACATTAAGTATCTAATAGCCTAATCAGAAATGAATTTATGATATTTGTTTAGGTCCTTTTAATATTTACAATTTTTTCACATGTTTTGATGTTTGTTTTTGCCGACTTATTTTGCAAATTACGTTTGCAAATTACGTTTGCAAAATATTCTAGAACATTGCATCAGGCTAACTCAGATAGAAAATGAAGTGTCTGATTTACCTGTTCGTCTATGCTTAAGGCGTGACTGAGTCGCAACACTAAGGTTTCATCAGTTGGATTTTCCAGGCTGGCGAGTTGGCTGTCGAGTAACGATGCTGGCATAAAATGCTTACCCTCTTCCTCTCGCGCTAACATGCGAGTCATCAAGGTATTTTTGTCGACTTCTAGAAACAGCGTAATTAACCTGCCATCCGCTTGACGAAGTTCTTCTCGATAGCGTTTTTTAAGTGCCGAGCAGGCGATTATTAGCGTTTCACTATTTTGTTTTGCCTGATGAAAACGCTTAGCTATTTCCTTTAACCACGGCGCTCTATCTGCATCATCAAGCGGCTCGCCTTTTGACATCTTTTCGATGTTGGAGGCAGGGTGGAGCGAATCACCATCAACAAATCGTCCATGCACTTTTGAGGCAAGTCGAGCACCTACGGTCGATTTACCGCAGCCACTTACCCCCATAACTAAAATTCGATAAGCGCTTTTCATCTAGTAGACCGTTAACACGTGAAATGCTCGTTGAACATAAAGGACTTTGTTATTGTTTTGTAAAAGTAATCAGTTTACATTGAATTTAAAAAATAAAAAGGAAACTGCTTTGCTCGCTGATTATCCCTTGTTTCTTGCCGCCATCGCCATTGCATTACTACTTATTTGCATCATTCATTTCAAAATACACGCTTTTGTATCGCTGGTTATGGTAAGCGCCCTTACTGCCATTTTTGGCGGCATCCCAAGTAGCGATTTAGTGCCAACTTTACTATCTGGATTTGCTTCAACGCTGGCATCCGTCGCGCTATTGGTCGGGTTGGGTGCAATGATTGGCAAATTACTTGAAGTCACTGGCGGTGCGCAAGTTTTAGCAGACAGTTTAATTAATCGATTTGGACAAAAGCGCGCGCCCTTCGCCCTGGGGCTCGCCTCTTTATTGTTTGGCTTTCCTATTTTCTTTGATGCGGGACTAGTTGTTATGTTGCCAGTTATATTGAGCGTGGCGGCTCGCTTTGGTGGTTCGGTCTTACTTTACGCCTTGCCTGCTGCAGGCGCATTTGCTGCAATGCACGGCTTTGTTCCACCGCACCCCGGTCCTGTGGTTGCGGGTGATTTATTAGGCGCAGATATTGGCTTGTTGCTGATTTGGGGAACACTAATCGCTCTCCCTTCGTGGTATTTCGGTAGTTATGTATTTGCAAAACGCTATGGCACAAAAATAGCGCTTGGTATACCGGCATTATTTTCAAGCACCGCGCATAGCAGTACCGCGCATAACCAGGAAGATTTGCCCTCTCTTGCAAAAGTGCTCGGTATTTTGCTACTTCCCTTAGTGCTTATTTTTCTTAATACCGGACTAAGTACCTATTTAATCGTGCAGAATATTGAGACACCAGATGCATGGCTTTCTATTTTAATTACGCTTGGTCAAACCCCAATAGCCCTGCTTATCACCCTGCTAGTCAGTATGTTTATTTTTATACCAAAGTTAGGCAAGCAGCAGGTTCAAACGCTTTGCGATGATGCCCTTGCACCAATTTGCGCTATTATTTTAGTAACAGGGGCAGGAGGAATGTTTGGTGGCGTGCTAAGAGCCACCGGCATTGGCGATGCGCTTTCTCAAATACTCAGCGATACAGGCATGCCCATTATTGTGGCCGCATTTGTTATTGCAGCAAGTTTACGAGTAGCGCAAGGATCTGCCACTGTGTCGCTTACCACCACAGCTGCCATTATTGCGCCAATGATAACAAGCTCAACAGGCCTTTCATCGTCTGATCTCTGTTTTATAGTCATTGCTATTGCTGGCGGGGCAACCATACTCTCACATTTTAATGACTCTGGTTTTTGGTTGGTTAGCCGCTTGTTTGAAATGGATGAAAAAACCACGCTTCGCACATGGACACCCATGGTCACCTTAATTGGAATGCTAGCTTTTACTATGGCAAGTTTATTGAGCCTTGTCTTTTAGCCTCTAGCTAAACAGGCAAATTATCCACTTAAGGACGATGCTTATTAAAAGAACTTTTTATAAAAAAGCCCCGCAATTGCGGGGCCAAACACCTAGGGACGGTATTATAAAACGTTTATGAAAACAGCACTTGATTAAGGCGGTTTTCAAGCATTTCTTGTTGCCCGCTTCTATGCTGTGGCGCAATATTCTTATCGACAGCATGCTGTGCTAAAGACTCAAGCGACATTTCACCTTTCATAATTTGAGAGCCAAGCTGTCCATTCCAATTTTTGTAGCGGTCTGCAACTTTCTTCGCCAAAAAGTCATTTTCAAGAATTTTCGCGGCCTTTTTAAGTGCCAGAGCCATATGATCCATTCCGCCGATGTGCCCAATAAATAAGTCTTGCAAATCGACACTTTGACGACGCAGTTTACAGTCAAAGTTCAAACCGCCTGTACTAAAGCCACCAGCCTTAACAATTTCGTACATTACGAGCGTTAACTCTTCAACGTTGGTAGGAAATTGATCGGTGTCCCAGCCGTTTTGCTCGTCGCCCCGGTTTGCATCGATACTACCGAAAATGCCCAAACTAATTGCAGTCGCAATTTCGTGATGGAAGGAATGACCAGCAAGCGTGGCGTGATTCGCTTCAATATTCACTTTAAATTCTTTATCAATACCGTATTGCTTTAAAAAGCCATATACGGTCGCCGTGTCGTAGTCATACTGATGCTTTGTCGGCTCTTGTGGTTTTGGTTCAATCAGTAGCGTGCCTTTAAAACCAATTTTGTGTTTATGCTCTACGACCATTTGCATAAAGCGCCCAAGCTGCTCTCTTTCTTGACGTAAATCGGTGTTAAGAAGCGTTTCGTAGCCTTCGCGGCCGCCCCACAATACATAGTTTTCACCGCCAAGACGCTTGGTTGCGTTCATAGCGTGAAATACTTGCGTTGCACCATAGTTAAAGATTTCTGGATCAGGGCTGGTTGCAGCACCTCCGGCATAGCGAGGGTTACTAAACAAGTTAGCCGTGCCCCAAAGTAGCTTCAGACCTGTCTCAGATTGCTTTTGCTCAAGCACGTCGACCATCGCCGAAAAATTGTTCACGTATTCTTTAATTGAGTTTCCTTCAGGAGCGACATCAATATCGTGAAAGCAGTAATACGGAATCGTTAGCTTGCTGAAAAATTCAAAGGCGGCATCCGCTTTATCTTTTGCCAGCTGCATTGGATCACTTGATTTTAGCCACTGACGACCAAAGGTTCCCTGACCGAATACATCAGCACCGTCCCAACAGAAGTTATGCCAATAACAGGCTGCAAAGCGCAAATGCTCTGACATGGTTTTGCCAAGCACAAGCTCGTCTGCTTTGTAATGCTTAAAAGTAAGCGGGTTTTCAACCTGCGATGGGTCGTAAGCAATCTTATCAATGTCTTTAAAATACATAATATGTTCCAGTCGTTTAAAAAATGTGCTTTGCTTAAAAGCGCGTTTCAATGTGCAAGTATTTGCCTACACTATTTATTCGTGTCTATCCTTCACCTGAGTCTGATGTAAACAAAGGCACCAGTTGTTGGTATATCTCTCTAAATTTACCTTGGCGTTTTTTAAATAGCGCATGTCTTTGAGCATCTGCCTGATAGGTCGCTATTGTTTTGGGGGTTTTGCAAATTTCAGCAAATGGCGTGTCTTTATCGACCGCCAACTGAGCTAAGCGCGCTGCGCCTAAGCCTGGGCCCACTTCGCCCGCTTCGCAAAACTTCACTTCTCGATTGAGTACATCGGCTAAAAGCTGTCGCCATCCCTCATGCCTTGCTCCGCCGCCAATTAGCATAACTTCTTTTGCCTGAGTGCCCGATGCATGCAAGGCTTCAACGCCGTCAGCAAAGGCAAGAGAGACGCCTTCAATCACTGCCGATAAAAGCGCTTTTTTGTCGGTTTGATGTGTTAAACCAAAAAAGTTGCCCATAGCATATGGGTTGTTATGCGGCGTGCGTTCACCGCTTAAATAAGGCAAGAAGAAGGGAGAATCTTCTTGGATTTCAATACTGTCACCAAGCTCTTGCAAAAGCTCTGATAAGGGTTGTTTCGCAATACTTTCAGCAAACCAGCTAACGCAAGATGCCGCACTTAAGAGTACCGACATTAAGTGCCAAGTATTAGGCAATGCGTGACAAAAACTGTGTACAGCTGACTCAGGATTGCTCGTATATTTATCCGACACAACAAAGTACACGCCCGATGTTCCTAGCGATAACATGGCTTGCCCGGGTTGAGTTAAACCCACGCCTATTGCGCCAGCTGCATTGTCGCCTGCGCCAGCGACAATTGGCACTGCTTTCATGCCCCACTTATCGGCTAAGGATTGATGAAGATATCCTGTTAT
Source organism: Ningiella ruwaisensis (assembly GCF_004798935.1). Classification (GTDB taxonomy): domain Bacteria; phylum Pseudomonadota; class Gammaproteobacteria; order Enterobacterales; family Alteromonadaceae; genus Glaciecola; species Glaciecola ruwaisensis. The sequence goes on from NZ_RAHT01000014.1 coordinate 19,649, forward strand.
CTCTGATCCTTCGTAAAGCTTCGGCATATTTGCTTCGCTTAAGCCACAGGCCGCAAGCAAAGAGGCATCCCACTTGCGTTTGCCCACATCTAACCAGAGCGTCCCAGCTGAGTCTGACATATCGCTTGCGTAATCCCCCGACAACACATAACGCAAATAGTCTTTTGGCAATAGGACTTTATCTATTCTGGCAAAATGCTCTGGCTCATGTTTTTTTACCCAAAGTAATTTTGGCGCAGTAAAACCGGGCATCATTAAATTTCCCGTTATTTCACGACTGTTTGGAACCGCTTGTTCTAATTCCTCACATTCTTGATGACTGCGCCCATCATTCCATAAAATAGCAGGCCGAATAACATCAGCATGTTTATCTAACAAAACCGCGCCGTGCATTTGACCGCTAAGGCCAATCGCTTTAACTTTGTTAAGCGCATGCTCGTGAGAAAGTTGCTCCATGCTCTTATTTAGTGCATCAACCCAATCTTGGGGCGCCTGCTCACTGTAAAGAGGCGCAGGACGTGATACTTCCAAAGAAGCAGTGTGGCTCGCCAGCACTTGCCCCTCTTCGTCTGTAAGCACGACTTTTATGCCTGATGTTCCTAAATCTATGCCGATATACATTGCTTAAAATTTTATGTTAATAATTTGTAATGTATGGTGTATGATGAGCCTAATTGCAACAATTACGAAATTTTGCAATTAAATTTCGTAATTTGTTGTGATCAGAGCCAGATGCCGTCTACCGCAACGTTTGTTTTGCAAACCAGGCGCTTTGACGCATGATATTGAGCTCGCGCTAAACCCATTTGGACAAATGGAAAATGGAGATTTGGAGTCGTAACATGTTTTCTGCTGCACACAGTATAAGTTTATTGTTTAACGCCAATAAGGTGTTTGACCGACAAGTTATCGAAGGTATCGGACACTACCTTCAATCCACACAGGTCGATTGGGATGTCTATCTTGAAGAGGACTTTTTATGTCGATTGGAACATATTCATGAATGGGGCGGAAACGGAATTATCGCTGACTTTGACGATCCGCAAATTCGTGAAGCTCTTAAAGATATAAAAATACCCGTAGTCGGCGTGGGTAGTTCCTATGCGGATGAAAGTTTGTATCCGGAAGTACCTTATGTAGCAACCGATAACGAAGCAATTGTTAAAGCGGCCTACGATCACTTAAAGCAAAAAGGTATGGAACGTTTTGCTTTTTATGGCCTACCGGTAGACGAAGGCCATCTTTGGGCGCATGAACGTGAACAGGCAATGCTTAACTTATGTAAGCAAGACTCGCGCGAGTGCGCTTTGTATAGAGGACAGCCTACCAGCGCTGAGACTTGGCAGTACAATATGAATCGCCTAGCAGACTGGCTCGATTCACTTCCCACACCCATAGGCATTGTTGCCGTTACCGACGCCCGCGCCCGGCATCTTTTGCAAGCCTGCGCCAATATCAATCGTTTAGTGCCTGATCATATTTGTGTAGTCGGCATTGACGATGACGATATCGCGCGCAATTTAAGTCGCATAAGCTTAAGCTCAGTAACACAAGGGTGCTTCGATATGGGCTTTCAGGCAGCGAAGTTACTGCATAAGCGCATGGAAAATCCAAATTTAAAAGACAAGCGAGTGCTGATCCCGCCTGTGGGCGTTGTTGAGCGCCAGTCGTCTGATTTTAAGTCTATTCAAGATCCATACGTCATGCAGGCCATGCACTATATTCGCCAGCATGCCTGCAGAGGAATAAAGGTAGGTCAGGTATTGGATCACATTGGTATCTCTCGTTCTAATCTTGAAAATCGCTTTATGGAAGAGCGAGGTCATAGCGTTCATGCGGCTATTCACCAGGAAAAACTTAATCGAGCTTGTGAGTTGCTGTCTAACTCCAATAAGCCGGTTAAAGAAATAGCATTGGTATGCGGATATCGTTCGTTGCAATACTTATATGCGGTATTTAATCAGCACTTTGGTATCACGCCAAGTGAATACCGCAATCGCAACAGACTCAAAGCGAGCGCCTGAGCAAAGCAAGATGTTGAGCTAAACATGATTGAATTGGATGAGGAACTAGATTCTCATCCCTTCACAAAACATATCACGCACGCCTGACATGCGATTCATATTTTGATATTGCTCACTGTGCAAAAGAAAGTTTATTGATTAGTTATATCTTCGAGTCACCACCACCTTAGATAATCTAACTTTTTATTATATATCAATTAAAGCTAAAGAACGGTTCGCACAGCGCCGACTCAGCTTGTGCATGAAATACCGATCTGAGCGACCTGCGCTTAACCTATAGAATGAACATTCCAATGGAAACATTTGATATTATTGAATTTGTCTTCTTCATCTTAAAACTGATTGCAGAACAAACTTGACTTGATTAGATCACCTACCATCAAACGCTTGTCACGAACTTTTTTACAAAAAAACTTAAAGTTCAAATGGTGATTCTTCGTTTCAGTTCTTAGATAAGTTATCTGATGAAAAAACCGTAGAAGAATTATTAGATTATAAACCGTTAATCTGTATCTATAATATTGCCTAAAAATCATAATAGCTTCAAATCTAGTTGTATATCATTGCATTGTGCAAATACGATTGCCATTTAGAGTTTATCTAACTCTGATGATGTTTAATTTGACAAATTAGTATTGAGATATTAGTTTAAAAAATATAAGTTTCTGAAAATACTTAGGAAATTTAAAGCAAATTTGATTATTCTGATGGTTGGAATTGATAATACTATGGGTATATATAGTCGGTTTTGCACAGACTTTCCTGAAAGAGTGCTGGAATTGTTAGAATGGTCTAAAAAACAACGTAGTTGGAAGCGGTTTGAGGTTACTCAATTGCTTTTGGCGTCAGGAGGATTTTTGATGACGTTTGAAAATCTACGAAATAGTTCAAAAGGTCTTCACCTAAAAGATTTTGAAGACGACATCGATCTTGATGTAGTTAAAAAGCTTAGCAAAAAAATTAGTGACTTTTTCCAACCTACACTTGATAGATATGAAATCGAACAAGTTTTTCAGTATGCAATCTTGAAAAATAGACCCGAAAGTCTATCTAATATTAATGATGCAAACAATTTTTTTGAGTCAAGCGAAGAACGAAAATCTTGTTTAAAGCAATTAAATTTACATCATTCGACTAACTCACCAATTTTAAAAGATGTTTTGTTTCTATTGCGAAATGCCATCGCTCACAGCAATCTTTATTTTGACGTTGATGTAGATCGCGAAATAACAAAAATTTGGTTTGCCACAGAAAAACGTGATGACAAAAATTTTTCTCAAAATACATTAAAATTTCTCGCTTTTAGCCCGGATACATATTACCTGTTTCTGACAACGGTGTTAAAAATTTTTGTGCAAGAACCAAAACTCTACTCTCAGCTTGTTGATTTCCCGAAACCTGAATACTCATCCACATAGTGTTAAATATCGTGCTTGTTCGCTGTTGAAAGTGTAAACATGATTACAAATCAGTGAGAACGAATATCACCAAACGTAGTTACTCTTTTTAAATAAGACTATTTTTTCTGCGAGCGCGATTGGAAGCATAGATGCTTCGTGAACAAATCACATAATCGAATTTGCGTCTGGGCACTTCGTTTCTATATTTTGACTGAGCAAAAGAATATATTTCGACGTCAGCGATTGAACCGCAACACCGTATATTTGATTTAAAGTTAACTCTGGGTATTCTGAAGCCTTGACTTTAATACTAAGTTCTTTATTAAATCTTTTAACACAACTATTTTTAATTGACGAACTAAATTGCATTCCTAAATCAATGTAAATTGAATCATAAGAAAATGCGCCAATTTGATAATTAAATTTAGTACCACTTACTGTGATTAATGCTTCAATACACTTATGGTTATGACAGTCTAAGCTAACACGTTGATTAATTGATTGAATAAATTCATTAGCGGTTGCTCCAATATCTAATCTATGCTCATTTGCACTTCCGCCAAATCCATCTGGACCATTTTGAATAGTTACAGAATAATTCTCGATATCACCCTCGATTTTCATGTGTATTTCGCGAAGGACTTTTGGCAAAGGTTCAGCCATTGATGGGACGATTATTGCTTTTGGTAATATTTTATTAAAAGTAGTACCACAACCACTAAGGGCGACAAGTAAAATAGAGGAACAAACAAGTTTCTTAAAATTATTTCGAACTTTATTTTGAAAACTTAGTATATCAAGCAAGCCTACAACAATCATATTATTTTGAATTTAAGTAAATCTATGATTTTTATATCATAAAATATCTTTCATGATTTGCAAAGATAAGGCTGCGAGCAATCAGTAGGACTTAATGTTCCGGTTATTCGCAGTTTCAATCGATTCAACTTTATGTTCACGACCACTTATTTTCGTACTCACCCAATAAAACTCTTATCAAATTGCTGAAATGCACATTTCTGGACCTTCTACGCCTCGACACTTAACAAAGTTAGCCT
>NZ_RAHT01000015.1 GCF_004798935.1 Ningiella ruwaisensis
AAAGGGCTAGAGAGAAGCACCCCAAATTAGCGTAACCTTTCCGTAACCTTTCTGTAGCCTTATACAGTATTAAACTATCTTTAATTCTGCATCTGGGACGCGCACCCATTGCACATGCCCATCTTTATAAATTTTGGTTGTTTTAGCATCTTTGTGAGCCGCTCTTGTTTGTGGATCGATGCCTTGCTCACTGTACAGGTGAATGCTTAAAGCGCGTATTTCGTGAAAAGTGGGACGCTTGGCACTGGGTAGATTAGAGTACAAACCTAAACTATCACGCAACTCGCTAAACGCTCGGCTATTGTATTTTGATGATACTTGCAGAGGATGGTCGCAACCTTCGCCTATTTGCCCGGCATACCTGCCGCGTCTGTGAACAATGTAGGGCGATACCAAGCCGCTTTTACGGCTAAAATCTATTAACTTTTGGATCTCGTTCGATACTGGTATCTCTACACGGCTAGACTCGTGCTTTTGTGCCTTCTGACGCTTCACCCTTAAGACGCTATTTTGAATGTCACTGTAGCGCATTCTGGTCACTTCAAGTGTTGCCTGCGTGGTTTGTAAGGCTAATGACATAGATATGTATAGCCAGTGTAATTGCCTGTCATTTTTGGCATGCTCGAGCATTATTTTAAGTTCATCTATCCCCAGTCGAACGCGGCCTTTGCTTTCTTTCGGCTTACTCTTTTTGTGCAGTGCAAAATTACTTTCCATTGCAGACATATCAACAAGATACGAAAAGACTTTATTCAAAAAGCTGATTTTGCGGTTGTATACATTATGGCTTTTACCGCTAGCAACATTTTCAAGAAAGTCGTTTACGTGAGTGAGGTTAATTGACTTGGTGAAGATATCCCCCAAGCATTCATCCAAGCGCTTACAGTCTTGCAAAAACGTCTTATAAGTATCAGATGATAATTTTTCTTCCCTTTTCACACGATTTATTACTACCGGCAGCCAGTCAGATAGGCGCTTATTGTATTTGTCAGTCTTGGCTATTAATTTCGCTTCTACACTTCTTACTTCGTTGTTGTATGAGATAGCCGCTTGAATAGCATGAGCGCGTAAAGTTCCTTGCGGGAAGTAAATATTCTTACCATCTGGCCTGCGAAACCTAAAACGCTTTACTCCGCGAACGTTGACCACAGATAGGCCGGTTGGCAAATCTTTATTTTCGTAAGTGCGTCTTCGTGGGCTCATGCTGCTTTAATCATCTTTAAAAGTTTATCGGCTTCACTAGTTAGCTGCTCATCAACAAATATTAAATATTGACCGGTCGGTGTCAATTCGACCCGATGTTTCAGTTTTCCTGACTTTGCCCAATTTCGGATCGTGGCACCGGAGACAGCGCCACCGTATATCTCTTTTGCATAATCATTTGGTTTGTAGTATTTCATGCCGCTTTCTCCATCTCTAAATACTTACCGCCTTGCATCATCACGAAATCTAAATCTACATAAGTGGTATCTGGGTTACCCTCACGAACATATGGAGGAATGATCGCAACAAACTGGCCTTTGCTATTCCCTTTAACTGGAACTCCTTTTTCGTTTAAAAAGGCAATGCGTTTTTTGGTGAAAACTATTATTTCTATTTTATGCACTAATAAAATGGACGCCCATCTTGTTGACATGTCATGGTTAAGTAAAAGCGCTGTGCCAATGCCTTTTGCCTGACTCTGCTCAATTGCTTTTTTAACGAACGGCAAAGGGTTGCTGTATGGTGGATTGCACCAAACGTAATGACCGTTGTAAAAAATCGTATTACCATCAGTTCCGTACCATGCACTTTTTAAAGCGTTTTCTTTTTCATCAATAAAGTCAATACAAAGTGCATTGTCTTTGCTAGCGCACACATCAACCTTGAAATCGTAATCTGCGTTGAAATACGCAAACACCTCTGGCGGCGTTCTCCATGTATCATTTTCCATTGCTCTCACCCCTTAGCGCTTTGGTTTTTTCGCGCAAGTCTTTAGCTAACAGATGTAATGTATGCCTGTCTCCGCTAGTCCAGTTTATTTCTCTAACGTCTGCAGCTTTTTCTACGCCTATAGCCTGTTGCTCAAGGTCGCGTATTGCTAAAAGCTTTTCACATTCTTCGAGTGTTTTATCTCTTATTGACGAATGAAAAGCTATCGCGCAAGACAAAACATAATGGTTTTCTTGCCACTGCTTATGTTTCTCAACTTCTTTTTGCAACTTCTGATATTCCTCTTGCTGAATTTTAACTATCTCAACAAGCTCTTTGCGTGATTTATCTTCGAGAGAGTGAATCATTTAATATTCCAACCTGTGTTTATGAACATTTAACATGAACAAAGGGATGTAGCAGTTATTGTCGGTATTTGAATAAAAAGTCCCTTCATCTTCTTTTGCGTACTCAATCTGATTTGGGTTTGTGTATCCAACAAAAAATAGTTCTTTTTGTTTTAATTCTCGCTCCAACTCCGCAATGCGTTTGTTAGCTTTCCACAGTTCCTTCATAGCTTCGATTAAAGCATCATTTCGCTTTCCGTTGCTCTTAGGGAAATCACATGAAAAGCCGCCGTCTATTTTTTCAACTGACATAAGGCCACTAGGTAGTTTATACGTGCTCATTCGCCTTTCTCCGCTTCAAAGTCAATAATCGCATCTACTTTATCTTTGCATCTTATGAAACATTTTTGTGGAGTTAGCGCTTTTATATTTGCGTATAAACAAGTGCCGTTATGATTAATTGCTCCGTAACTCATAATGTCATCTTTGCTTATATAAATATTGAAGCCTCTATATTTGCCATATGAATAAAGTTCATCACTCATTCACTTTTCTCCATAAGCTTTTTTATTACGCAACCGTCTCTGTGTCCTTCTTCAATGCTATTTTCGCAATGAATGCAGAAACTATACATTCTTCCGTCATATTCTGTTTCGTATTCAAAACTCGCAAGCAATTCTTCTTTAAGCCGCTCAATTTCTTCGGCTTGAGCTATTATTGTGCGCATGTCTGAGAGTGAGCGAATATTTCCAGTTGGTGCGCCACTTTTATGCCATCTTTCATTTTTACCTTGTATCCAAAACTTATAACCAGTTTTGTCTTCACTCTTTTTTAAATAATAAACCCTCGTTGAAGCTAAATACTCTATATTAGTCGCACCTTCTGGCGCATCCGCTATAATCTGCTTTAGGTGTTGTAGTTGTTCGTTAGTCATTTTCAACGTGCCTCATAAAGTCTAGTGCTTCACGCAAATTCAATAGCAACACATCTTGTTCTTTTTTATATGCTTCTTCTTCTATTACTTTTTTCATGGCGGTTATAACAATTTTTACATGTTCTTCATTAAAACCATCCGGCAAGTTTTCTGCAATCTCGGAAATGTAGTGATGGTGATGCTTAACATCAAATAAAAGCAACATCGTTTGATTAAAATTATTGGCTGCTTTTAAGGCAGCTTTTTTTGCTTTTTCATCTATCATTTTTTCTATTTTGTTAGTGTTAGTCATTTTCTGCATCCTATGTGTGTGTTTAGCCATAACCAGAGCCAGAGCCAGAGCCATCGCCATAACCAGAGCCAGAGACAGAGATAGAGCCAGAGCCAGAGCCAAAGCCAGAGCCAAAGCCAGAGCCATCGCCAGAGCCAAAGCCAGAGCCAAAGCCAGAGCCAGAGCCATAACCATAGCCATAGCCAGAGCCATAGCCATAGCCATCGCCAGAACCATAGCCAGAGCCATCGCCATCGCCAGAGCCAGAGCCAGAGCCATAGCCATAGCCATAACCAGAGCCAGAGCCATAGCCAATTAAATTAACTTTGTTCATTTGTTTTAGCTTCCCGAATAGATTTTTCGGCTTCTTCACTACACTTAGTTAGTGAATAGTCCTCAATGATCAATTTTTTGACGGGTTCGCCAACTTTTGAATCAGAAGATATGCCCGCAACTGCAACGCCCTCATACCAACTCATTTTTTCATTTGCAGGCTTGTGATAATAAAGTCGTCTAGCATCCTCGATCACAACGCCAGTCTCATCTGCTATCACTACTTTACCTGCGTTAATACCCTCATTTCGACTTCTAACTATGCAATATTTGCCGATAAACCCATCATACAAACTAGATGACTTCGACGCATTTGAATTTGTAAAAATTGAAGCCAATTCTTTTGCTTGTCCGATTGTTAAATCATTAATATTCATTTTTATGCTCCTAAATCATATCTTTCGTTGTTAACAAAGTGCTCGCATGTTACGCCAATCTCTGTTTGTTGAAATTCAAAGCTGCCGTAGCTCTGCCTGTGTTCGTTCGGTTTTGCTGTATAGCGTTCGCAGTTATCACGCAGTGGGCATTTGATGTTTTTGCACATGGTTATGTTAGGCATCATCACTCCTTTGCACTATTCGCATAAAATCACCACGACTCAACTGTTTTATTTCCTCGACAATATTTTCATTAGCTAATTCATGTGTAAAAACTGGTCTCTCCATTATTTCTTCATCATCATCGAGTTCTAAATCAAGAGCCATGACAGTGACAACATAAGTGACTGCAATCATGAATATGTATCCAGATATTATTATTAATAACTCCATAACTAAATCCCCATATCTTGTTTCAACCGCTCTAATACATGCGGTTGGTTGCACCAGTCACAAAAGGCTTTGGCGTTTTCTTCCGTCATATAGATATCCATTTGGTTGTAAATGAAAGAATTTGAAGCCATTACAAATACCCCTCTGTTCACTTTAAAGCGAACTGAGAAGTTATTTTTATCTCCAATAAAACTATAACCCTCAGCAAACTCAATCGCTTTGCGTTTAAACAAAGCGCAACGGTTGTTGTAGGCTTGCATGTTTAGGGCGTCTTGTTTGTTTATGAAGTAGTTGAATTGGTTATAGAGTATTTCATCAATAGCGTGACCTGTTTCACTGTATGACCGAATATTGTTATCCTTATCTATAAAATAGTAATCGTCATCATTTATATCTCGCTCAATAAAAGGTTGTTCAGCCTGTTTTTCTAACTGTTCAATCTGCGCTTGCAAATCTTTAACTTGCTGTTTTAATTTTTGTAGTTCGTTCATTCTGACCTCGTAAAAGCTTTCGGTTTAACCTCAAACAATTCGGCACTGCATTTAGTTCCATCACCGCTTATATAACAATGGCGGTAATATACGTCTTGACTCAATCGGCGATGATCAGTTACTTCGCCGTTTTCCCAGTAAATTTGATTACCTTTGACTTCGCCCTGCATCATAAAGCTTGTATTTGTGCAACCGCCGATTAAAGACAAGATGATGTACATCACCAATATCGATAATGCGATAAGTAGCCTTTCGGCTTTTCGCGAGTTCATGCTGTTTTCCCAAATATTGCGAGTCGCCACAGGTCACTTCTTGCGTATTCGCCTTTTAATATTTTCACAACTTTAACTTTGCGGTTTGGTAATGGCGTTACATCACAGACAAGAGATTTACTATTGCGTATGTTATACAAGTAGCCGCTTGCCTCTTTTGCCGTTACACCCATTTCCCCAGCTAATTCAGAGGCAGAATAATAACGGCCAGTTTGATGCATTAATCGGTATGCTGATTGAGTATTCATGCAGCGCTCCGTATTCCAATGATGCTTTGATAATGTCGCACAATTAACTGCACTCGTCTGTTGACACCTTTTTTCACGTAGATATTGTTTCTGTGAAATTTTACGGTGCGGATTGAGACAAACAGCTTTTCGGCAATTTCCTCAGTCGTTAAATCAGTTAATAAATAGTTGTAAATGATTAACTCCTTCTTAGATAAAGGCATTCCAGTGCATATTGTTTTATTGCCATTTCTAGTTATTCGCTTCATGCCGCCTCCGCTAAAAACTGCTTAATTGCTTCATCAAGCGTTTTGCCGCAAGTACCAACGTATTGAGTGCCATCTTTCCAGCTTGCATAATCTCTCAAAGCTTGGATGTAGCCCTCTTGGTATTGCGTTAGCGCAGGTTCGGATTGTGATTGCGCATACTTGACTTGCCCGTCTAGCCAATCGCCTTTGGGCTTTTGTTCTGGTTTGGGAGTTTCACCTAGCGGTTGCTTCTCTACTTGTTTTTGAGCGGCTTCACGCTGTGCTTTTGCTTGCTCTTCTTCTCGAATGCGCTGGCGTTCTTGCTCTAACTTCTCAGCTTGTCGCTTTTGATGCTCACTAACGCGCATATGAACGAGCGATTTAAAGTCCTCGTTGTCTTTGAAAGCAATATCAGGCCAGTCATTGAACAAAAACTTTAAATCATCATCTTTAGGCAACTGGTCATAGTTAGCTTGCGCTATGACATGTGCCTCACTGACTTGAATTTTGTATTGAGCGATAGCGGTGTCAGCGGCGTTCTGTAGTGACTCAACCGTTTTCTTACCTTTCATCGCCTCAATAATCAAAGGTTGTGGATTATCAAAGACAAGATTCAAATTTCTCAATAACTCATCGCGGTATTGCATCCCTTCGTTGAATGCGGCCCGGGCAATGTCTTGACGGATTTGCTCTTTACGCTCTTTTATTTGCTTGCCTTCTGCTAGCCTGGCTTGTCTTATTTGCTCACCGATATAACGTAAATCTTTAGTGAATGCGTCAATGTCAGCAACTTCACCTAAAACCTTATCCTGCAAGTCTTTAATATTCTTCTCAGCTTTAGTGAAAACTTTTTGGCGTGATTCAGCGTCTGCAAAATCTTGATCTGATTCAAGCGGTTTTTTAGATAGCTCAACCAGTGCATCAGAGGCCGATTTAAACTCATCAAGGTTTGACTTGAGACTTAACCCGTCCATTTGATAACGGATAGATGGCAAATCACGGACCGGCGTTGCTTCAACTTTGTCTGATTTTGGCTCCGGTACGTAATCCGCTAGATCTTTAGCAAACTGCTTCCAGCCTTCAATAACTTGCTTTCTGCGTTCAGGCTTTGACACGTATATCGTACTGACATAATTATCCTCATTGCCGTCCGATACTGAGAAAGTTACGGCATTACATTCACTGACTAGCATTTGGTGTTCAAGTTGAGGCCAATGAGTATCAGGCACTTCGTTGTTATCTATAGCGGAAAATAGCTCAGCGTTGTACAGCTTATGCTCCCATCCCATAGACTCCATCATGTCAATACCGTCCATTGATGCGAGAAGCGGTAATCCTTCAACTTCATTTGAATACGTCACAGGGTAGAGCTCTTCGCCAATTTCTCGCTCAGCAATGACTCGCGCTAACTCTTCTGCTTCATGGCCCTTATTAAAAAGCTTTTGCTGATGCTCGCTAATCTCTTTTGTTTCGCCAGTAGATTTAGCATGTAAAAGTTCATTGCGCGTTTGATACTTGCTAAGTCCTAGCATTGCCGCCGCTTCACTGGCAGTGAAATATTTAGTGCGCAAATCTAACCAGGCTTGCTCGCCTTGCTTAACTTGGTGGATCTGTTTCATGCTGCTTCCTCCGCTTCAAACTCTTCAATTAATATCTTCTGCTCTTCGCTTAACTGCCCTTTTGATTCAACCATTGCGATGATTTGTGAGGCTGTTTTCTTGCCTGACTCAATCAATTGACCCCAAGCTGGCAAGTGCTTTTTAAACTCTTCAGCAGGATACTGTTCGGGTGTGATGTCGCGATCTTCCTTAACAATTGCACCAGCATCTTCAAAACGCTCAGCCTCGTCAGGGTCAATAATTCCACTAATTCCGAAAGCGTAGCGACCAGCTTGTATTGTGGCTTTATGTCGCAACATACGAGCAGGGTATTGCTTCCACGTTGGCGTATTGCGATAGCATTCGCTCATGTATTCGGTGACCTCAACAGGGTGCTCAATCCCCTTTTTGTATATCCGGCAAGTAACTGAAATTAACTGGCCGCCTTCACGGTTGTCTTGGTAGGTCATGCCGTTAAAGTCTTTGTGACTATTGATGATTCTTAGCCAGCCATCTATTGAAACGATTGGCTGAATACCGCCTCCTTGAGCCGGGAACGCATATATTTCTTTAACCAGAGGATTTAGTTTGTATTCGTTCGCTACGGCCAAGAAGCTTACAAATTGGTCATTTGTGACTTGACGCCCGCCGCCTGGCATAACTGTGTTCATTACGATGCTATGCAGCTCTTCTTCTGAAACCTTTAGGCGTGTGGATAATTGTGTTAATGCTGTGCTCATGCCGCACCTCCGAGTGAAAATTTTAAGCTCGCTATTTTTCTGAATAATCGCTTGAAAGATTCATCTGCATCTACGCAAGCGGTAGTAATTAAAAAAGGGTGTTCGGTTGGGAAGTCTAAAAAATCAACGCGGATCTGATTTTCAGTCTCGCGCAAGTCAATTTTCCAACCTTGCTGATTTAGGCCGTAAGCTTCTTCAGAAACCGTATGACAGCATTTTGAGAATTCGTATTTATCCATTGTTATATCTCCACCTTTTTAAATTCACCATTCCTGTCTAGTGTGTACCAAGTGTCTGGCTCTATATCCTTTCCAGCTATACCGCTACGGATGTGAACTAACTCATATTTTTGGTTACGATAGACAACGGTTATTGCAGACCCTAAGCAAGCTTTGGCTTTTGATTCTAATCCGCTAGCCAAAGCTACGCTATTTTTCCCTTCAACTG
>NZ_RAHT01000016.1 GCF_004798935.1 Ningiella ruwaisensis
ACCCGCTTAAGCGGTAAAAATCGCTCTTTATTTTTATCCGCTTGAAGCGTTTGTTATATTTCATTGAACCACCTCAAGTTGAGAAAAGCCATATTTGTCGTCTGCAACAACCTCAACACTTTTTAGTTTAACTGAGTTATCAATTGCAAACTCCCAATCAAACCTTTGCATATACGCGCATGTTTTAACGGGAACAATTGTCCCTTTTGGGAAAACTATACCGTTCTCAGATACCATATCTACTGGCAAAACGTGAGGACTCGCTGAACTACAAAGCAAATCAAAATTGGTGGAAACGTGGCCAACAAAAGCGCCTGCAATGAATATTCCACAAGAAACTGAAAAAATACTGATATATTTATGAATCTTCCTCATAACTTCCCTGAAATATAACACTTTAAATATGAGGCGAAATACCGAAGGTATTTTGTCCTCATTATTGGCTTGTTATACGAAGACGAGAAACGAAACTCAACTGTTACGAGATTCATAAACCGTTATCTGACGCTATATACATGTTAATCCTATGCCACACGGGCTGCCGACGATGTTTGATGCCTCACTTTTAGCGGCTGAGGTGTCCGACAGCAAACTGCGTTTTCTGCGGCATCGCAGACGCTAAAAGCGTGTCATAAAAGCTCAAACTCTTCCACTGTACTTAAATTCAGAATACCGGTCTTTGAATTCCTATCAGATTTCATTTTCAATGCCCGTGTCGTATAACACCCCGCTTAGGGGCAAAAACATGTGGGCTATAATATCGAGCGAAGCGAGGACGGCCCACGTGTTTTTGTCCCAGCAAGCTCCGCTTGCGTCTACAGCGGTTTGTTATGTGCCACTAACCGATTTAGCTACAACAAACCCACCGAAACCGATGGCTGACTCGATATACCAGGCGCTGTAATTATTACTTTCAAGATAATTTACTGTAGCTTCAAAATCATCTTTCCATATGTCAACGCCATAATATCGATTCCAATTTTGGATATTATCCTTTTCTTCTTCGACGATAGAACGAATTGGTACGTTTTCAATATCGGTGATGATCGAATATGCCGTATGCTCAAAATGATATACAGCTACTTCTGCGAAGGTGATTTCAGATAAATCAGTTTCTTTACCGGGGTAACCAAAACCCAAATATAACTTTACAGTTTTGCCATGGTCAGTAACTTCGTATTTTTGAAGATGATAATCGTGAAATCTTAACATCGCCTGTTTAGCTTCCTTGGCACATAACGCTCCATTAACGAGTTATTAGATTATGGCATGGCGGTTGCGAATGCAAGCGACATGACATGAGCTGATAATCTCTGTTGAATGGCTTGTATGGATAATTCCTTTCCACAATATTCCTTCTTTTGAATAAGTTTAGGTAAAGTGAGACCCAGGCTTTAGCGGCAACTAAAGCCTTCTTTTGTAGTAGTTCGATTGAGTGATGGCTCCTCAGTTGAGAGACCGATAACAAGAATGAACGCTACAAAAGACTCCAAGCAGAATACTCGAATAGTCCACTGGGTCTCGAACCCGCATTTAGCAAACAGGAGTTAGCTTATTATGAATAATTCAACAGGTCAAAACATCAATATTGGTGTCGATACTGGCAAAACGCATCTCGATATTTACGTTCGGCCTTTAGACATTTATTTCACAGTCACCAACGATGAAAAAGGAATTAAAGAAGCAGTTTCCAGCATCAAAAAATACAAGCCTCAACGTGTGGTAGTGGAAGCGACTGGTCGTTTGGAAATGGCGTTTGTAAGCGCGTGTGCAAAAGCAAAGCTGCCCTTTGTCATTGCCAATCCCCGTCAGGTTAAGAAGTTTGCAGGGGCTATTGGGCAACGTGCCAAAACAGATAAGCTCGATGCCAAGCTCATCGCGCATTATGCTGATGCTATAAAACCAAAGCTGTCGACCCTTAAACCCCACACCGTACAGACCATGAGTGATTTAGTCACGCGACGCAATCAGCTCCTGCGCATGCAAACCATGGAGAAAAACCGGCTGAAGAATCTTCCAAAGGCTCTGGCCTCTACGATTACGCCTATATTGACTGCGCTCAAAAACCAGATAGATAAAATAGAAAAGAAAATACTAACACTCATTGAATCAAGCCCTGAATACCAAGCCAAAAACATCCTGCTTCAAAGCATGAATGGCATTGGTAAGATTGCGGCTGCATCAATCATCAGTCAGCTACCCGAACTGGGATATCTGACAAACAAACAGGCCAGCGCATTGGTCGGCGTTGCACCAATAAACAACGAAAGTGGCCGCTACAAAGGAAAGCAACAGATTAAGGGTGGAAGGCACCAAGTCAGGACCGTTTTGTTCATGGCAATGATGTCAGCCATGCAATCAAACAGCGTCTTCAAAGAAATGTATCAGCGGCTAATAGACGCTGGAAAACCTAAAAAAGTGGCCATCATCGCCTGTGTGAGAAAGATGGTGGTGATACTGAATTCGATGCTTAGAGACGGAACAATGTGGGACGCACCAACGGTCTAAAAATGTCTATTGACACCATAGTCCCTTGTTACGTGCTTTCATATCATCTTAATCAGCTGGTAAATAACCGATATCCACATAAACCACAATGAAGATGTTGCAAGAACTGAAAAACATCTCGCGCTAATACTGTAAACACTCCAATATCGCAAATAACCGGCTATTAAAAAATAACCCAAACATTCTGGAGTCTTGCTATGAAGTGTGAAGAATATAGGAACATGACCGCCGATATGATCATACCAAGCCGAATCCGTTTTTTTTAATTGATTGAGAGAAACATTGGCAGAGATGAGAAAAATTAGGAAAGATGAAATAAAATACCACATTATAATAGTGTCAATATTGTTAACTGTGCACGTAACGCTTGACTAAAGAGTTAGCAGGGTATGGCGTGGCGGTTGCGAAAGCAAGTGGCATGACATGAGTTGGTCATCTCCGTTGAAATTCTTGTTAGCTGCATTGTTCATAAAACCTTTGCAGCTGAAATCTCTTTTCAATTTCCTGCATAGTTTTAAACATAAAACAGTCATTACACTTCAATATACAGATAACATAATTAAGATATTCGATCTCGGCTTCGTCTTCTTCTGGAACATCAAATACCATAGAGACAACGTTTCCATTTTCATCCTCAAACTCTCCTTGGCCTGATACAAAATTTAAATAGTGCATTACATTATTTTTATCACTAATAAGTGGTTCAAAGGCTGAATAAATTGCATGGGAGACAGCAAGATTTAATTCATCATGTTGCCAGCCTGATTTTGGCCGAAGAGTATATCCTTTCATTCTAATTCTGAGCAGCTAACACCGAACTAAGCGGCGGGTTGTATTGGTTAAAACCTGCGATAATTGAACGCAATAAAATGCAGTTTTTAACCAATACAACCTGTCCGAAGGAGCGACAGCGACTGGCTTCAGTGTTTTGTTAGGTTTCATTCATCTTCCTTAGCTGAAATCTTCCTCAATACAAAATAAATAAAAGCCGAAAATATTGCTCCCACAACGGAATAGAAAAAGGCTATACCAATCGTGCTTATATAACCCGGGACCGTAACAACACCATCGCTTACTTTCTGATATCCACCGGAATTAAGATACGTATATCCAGAAATGCTCCATATATGGAACGAGTAAGAAAAGATAAAAACAACCAATGCTGTTATTGAAACAGAGTTAGCAAAGTTGAATTTTTGCTTTGCTTTAAGCCAAAAAGCTATCGGGACATAGATTACTGCAGTTAGCACCAGAATAAAAATTAAGATAAATGGTAAATAGACAATTGCCATGACCCCAGAAACCTAACGCCAAACTATGCGGCGCACGATTTGTTTAGCAATTTGCAATAATGTAGCGAAGCGTAATGCAAATTGCTAAACAAATTGGGTGTCCGAAGGAGCGTTAGTGACCGGCATTAGTGTCTTGTTAGCCATCACGACGCAGAATCGCGTAATTGATCTAGGATTGGCAAGGCGGACTCCTTTTTGTGCCTTATTATTGAGGCTTTGGTTTCGCCACCAGTGATAACCACAGCTCCAGCAGGAATTACGTAAAAGTCTTCTAACTCATGAGTCCATTCCAAAAAATAAATCTGCCCGGATTGTGCTTCTATTTCGACAGATGTTTCGTTCGCCCAATCATTTTCTGTAACTTTAGGTAGGCTAATAAACCTTTTCCCGGGTAGAATTTCGATTTTTAAAAAACCAGCATTTTTTATACAGCCAACTTTTTCATTGTCTATTAATACATCTCTGCAACCAGCCGCTCCCAGAAACTTGTTCTGTCTCATAAAATAAACGGTAGCTGATTCTTGATTTACCAATGTTGCTTCAGAAAACTTTTCGCCTGTAGCCGAACAACCACTTAAAAATGCAGCAAGTACGAAAACAAATATATTAACTGAACGTAGTTTCATCCTTTCTCCAGTGATGGCTAACACCAACTTAAGCGGCGAAAATTGCTCTTTATTTTTGTCCGCTTCAAGTTTTTGTTATCCATAAATTGCACTAAAAACCTCCATCCTGAAGCATCATGTAAATAGAAGCCACTACTAATAACATAAATGAGCTTGGAATTATAAACAATAGGTATCTTTGCAGACCGTATATTTGCTTGCCAGTTGATATTAGGAATATACCCGTAGGAATTTGAACGATAATGATTGGGATACAAACCATAGAAATTGCAAATCCAAAATTATCATAAAAATAGTCACCCAAATAACCAACGTAACCAAGTAACAATAAAAATGAAAACAAACACAGAAATATTGCGATCACTACGAATTCCTTTTTACTCAACAACTTCCCCTTTATGGATAACGTCGTGGTTCAGCGGCGGCGCGAAGCGCCGTCCGCTGAAACCAATTGTTGGGCGGCGGCTTTGCTAGCACCGGGATTCGCTCCTGGGCTCCGGTGAAGGAACCAGCAGCGACTCCAGCAAGGACGTTCATGCATGGCCGTAGAACGATCAAGACCCCGCGTTCTGCTTGAACCAGTCAACTATTCCCGGCATCGCGTTCTCGAAGCCCCCAGGATTGTTGATGCTCAAGAACGCCGATCTCGAGGCGGTGCGATTCTCGAAAGTGTGCTCTGTCCCGCCTGGGATGTAGATGTACGTTCCTGCCTCCGCAGAGTGCCAAGTGCCTTCAAGTTGGACGCTCACTTCACCTTCGATCACATAGAACAAGTGGTCCTCGGGATGCGAGTGCGGATTGGGAACGTGTGGAGCTAACGTATTGGGCTCCAGCCACCACTCAGAGACCGATAGCCGTGAACCTGTCTCCGACCCATCGGCAATAAAATTCGCGGACATTCGACCCATCGCGTAGAGGCGCCCCTCATCCGGTCTGCGAACGAAGGCTTTTAGTTTGCTCACTGAATCATCTCCGTCTCCCGAGTCGCTGTCACTGAAGCGCGCGTCGCGTCGCCCGCCGCCCAACACTTTAAATATGAGGCGAAATACCGAAGGTATTTTGTCCTCATTATTGGCTTGTTATACGAAGACGAGAAACGAAACTCAACTGTTACGAGATTCATAAACCGTTATCTGACGCTATATACATGTTAATCCTATGCCACACGGGCTGCCGACGATGTTTGATGCCTCACTTTTAGCGGCTGAGGTGTCCGACAGCAAACTGCGTTTTCTGCGGCATCGCAGACGCTAAAAGCGTGTCATAAAAGCTCAAACTCTTCCACTGTACTTAAATTCAGAATACCGGTCTTTGAATTCCTATCAGATTTCATTTTCAATGCCCGTGTCGTATAACACCGCCATAAGCGGTGCGTAATCATTCATGGAATTTGCGATAATTTAGCGCAGCTAAATGCAAATTGCATGAATGATTGCGCATCCGAAGGAACGACAGTGACTGGCTTGATGGCTTTGTTAGTTGTCACTCCACAATACTCAAAAAGACTAAAATCCAACTACTAATTATTGTTATCTAATCGCTCGCATCTAAAAGTTAGCTCGTATCTTGCGAACACGCCTATTGTCATTTCAGTCTCGATCTCGTCTTGAATTACTAAACTTGCATTATTTTCGCTACATTTTTCCTGAGCTTCCTTGAGAGCCTCGGCTTTGAGTCTACTTAATCTATATTCTTGCCCAAGTACCGGAGTACCTCCCTCCTTGAACACTTTAAACGTATCGCCAATCTTGACAATATCGCTGGAAGCACATGCCGTAACAAATAAAATTGCTACAATGGGAATAGATCCTTTTATGTAATTCAAAACTGTCTCCATAATTTTTTCGACAACTAACGCCGACCTAAGCGGCAGTTTGTATTTGCTAAAACCTGCGATAATTGAACGAAGTGAAATGCAGGTTTTAGCAAATGCAAAATGTCCGAAGGAGCGCCAGCGACTGACTTTAGGTCTTTGTTATGTAACGTTAACCACTGAGCCAAAACTCTTCCTTTTGAAAAATATTATTATAAGTCCAACAAGCCCCAGAATTGTGCCAATTGGGAGCATAAATAACAGCAATATCGAACTTATTAAAGTTACCCAGAATAACCAATTTGGCCTGTAACTTAAGGCAGTAATTGCAACCAGTAAAAAAACTAGGCCAGGTAAGCATAATACTAAACCAAGTACTGTCGATACCAGAGCAGAAGACAAGCCCCCAGCCATCAATTTCGGATCGCCAGTTCCCGTCAGACTGATCTCTTGGAACAAATTGTAAAATTCATAAAAAGTGTTTGCGACTCCCCAAGGCAGAGCTAAAAGAAGCACAACACCACAAATTGCAACATACTTGCCTACAACCTTTTTATTCAACCGCCGATCCTTGCCAAGTTACAT
>NZ_RAHT01000017.1 GCF_004798935.1 Ningiella ruwaisensis
GCCTTTGTAAGGGGCGCGCGTTGTTTGCGCGTCCCAGCCCAACTTGTTGGGCGAACTTCACAAACTTGTTATGTGGTTGACTATATAAATACATTAGTGAAAGTCCCTTCCGCAACTTTCAGATCGAGAACCCTTAAGTCGAACTGCATTCCTTCCTCGAATAATTCAACGAGCGGCTCTCCGTTGTAGAAAACTAATTCTACATCTGCTGTGTCACCATCGAAAAACTCTTTACCTTCTTCAAAACTCAATGCACATGCTAAATCAGTAAATTTTGCGGAGTCCATTCGCATCCAGCAATTATTGCCAAAGTACCTATACCCATATGGAGGTCTTGGAATCGTCAAAAAGGTTATTTTTGCTGTGATAGTCAATTTATTCCCTTTGCCACATAACACTTTGCATAAGCGGTTTTGGCCGCTCTTGCCAAAATCCGCTTGATGCATTTGTTATGCATGCGGTCATTGATACTCAAATCTTTGCTCCCACATTTTTGAAGCACCTAAAGCTGGACCTAACACAAATGGTGAGACAGCAATCAAAAAATATGTATAGTTTTCTTCAGATGCAAAAATACCGCTTACTAGAAAATAGAAAAAACTAATTATGCTTCCGCCCCAGAAAAAATATATAACAAAGTCCCAAAGCTTGCGACTAATTGCGGAGTTTCGCTTCTGCACGATAAGAATAACAAACAACATCCAGCGACCAACAAAAAACATAAATAGAGCCATTAGGGGAAGTGCAATGCCTTCGGCCATACCGACAAAAGTGACGCCGTAAAACACGCTCAGCGCAGACCAAACAATTACAAATACAACCACCCATCTTTCAAATAATTGCATAGCTACAGGTTTTTGCGGCTTCAACTCATCAGTCTCTCTAGTATGCATAACACCGAACTAAGCGGCAGTTTGTATTTGCTAAAATCTGCAAAATTTGAACGCAGTGAAATGCAGGTTTTAGCAAATGCAAAATGTCCGAAGTCGCGCCAGCGACTGACAAAATGCTTTGTTATGTTTCTTTAACTTAAAACAACCACTTGCTTCGACGTCACTCAAAACGATTCTAAGGTGCCGTGTCAAAGCGTAAAACTGGTTAAACATTTGATATGTCATTACTTTTCCGAATCTTACGCTTAAAAAAAAGATCATAGTCTGATGACCACCAGTGGTAATGCGTACTTATCAACTCCCAACCATTATCTCCGTGGTGTTTCAGGACTTTATTTAATTCTTCGTCTCCCTTAAAGAGCCCACAATTTACTCGCTTTATTCGATATTCATAAATCTCCATGTGCCTATTTTCCCTTTGAAACATAACACCCAGTTAAGCGGTAAAAACCGCTCTTGTTTTTATCCGTCTTCAACTGTTTGTTATATTGCTTCACTTAAAATTACCATTTCTGCTCGGTTTACTCGCGCTTGAAAAAATGAATTGAGATGGAGTAATTGCCCATATTCGTCCATATTATTACCGCGTTTTGTAAGCTGAAGCCAATTGGAATAAAAAGCATCAAAGTCATCCTCAGATATAGGCATTAAATGCTCATCAATAGTAAAAGACTTTTTCACATCCGTAATTGATGGCGACGACATCTCTCTAATTCGCGAACCAAATAATTTCACTAGTGTAGATAATTCGACTTCAGAAGCCAAAACCACTGTCTCTTGTTGTTCAAACCTGAGCTCTAAATTATTTAGTTGCTCGAAATCTAAATTCTCCATATGTACAAAAGAAAAATGCTCCATGCTCAAGCGCCCTTATGCAATATAACACCCCAATAACGGGCGAATGCTTGCTGCGAAAATGGCGGTGCCGCAGCAAGTAGGCGTCCCAGCGAGCGAAGCGAGTGTGTTGATTGGTTTGTTATTCGTCACTACCTGCATCCTTGATAGTTAATCGCCTAAATACAAGAACGATAATCCCAATTGAAAAAAACAATAAACCAAATTTAAATTCCGGTTCAGCCTCTGCGACCTTGTAATACATATCGTATCGCTGAGGAAGCCAGAAAAACAATTCTGAGATTTCAACGGGAAGAAAATCTCTAGCTTTGTACAACAGCCCAAGTAAAACAAACAAGATGCCCGCTATTAGCAATGGCTTATCTAGTTTTTGATTAACTTTCATGACGTATAACACCCGCTTAAGCGGTAAAAATTGCTCTTTATTTTCATCCGCTTGAAGCGTTTGTTATGTGCCTTAGCCACAAAACGACCTATTATCCTTTGCTGGCATCTATAAATTCTCTAATTTGAATATGATTGCCTTCTCTGTCGGCGATATTTGAAACTTTGAATATCGGATTTTTCCATTCACCTTCAAATGCTTCACCACCCATTCTAACTGCCTCTTTTCGAGTCTCATCCATATTCTGTACTGATAAGAAGAGCTTTATTGGGCTAAATGATTCTTGAGGTAATTCGAAGGGTGGGACGTGGATAATGAGACTAAAACCATCCTTATCCAAGCTAATAAAGTCTCTGGTTTCTTTAGTAACTCGCATGCCAAATAGTTGTTCGTAGAATTCAGCAAGATAATTTAATTTGCTTGAATAGATGAGCACACCATTTTGAGCTGGTCCCGACATTTTAATTTCCTTATTTGCTGCTACCACTGAGAAGCTTAGAGCGAAAAGCATATATGCAATTGCAATCGTTTTAAAAACCTTAAACATAAAACCTCCGTGGCACATAACACCGGCATAAGCGGTGGGTAAGTTTTAGAGATATTTGCAACAATTCAGCGAAGCGGAATGCAAATATCTCTAAAACTTGCACATCCGAGGGAGCGTTAGCGAGTGGCTTAATGCCTTTGTTATACAGCACTCGCAACCACCAACCTCACTAAACTAAAAACACCAAAGAAGAAACTAATAACTACCGTGTAAATTGATAAACGAATAATGTTTCTACTCAGCGAGCGCATATTAACTACATTTTCAATGTTAGCTAACAAAAATATATTACCCACAAGAGCGCCACAGACACAAATGAAGAATGCGTAAACAGAGTTGGTAAGGTAGCTCAGGACTATTTCTGATTTGCCTGAGTGGCTGTAAAATGAGGCAAGTAAAGCAATACAAGCTAAAGAAAGAGTTCCGAAATGCTTTAACAAGTCGATTGTCAATTTTCTCTTTTCATATCCTGGCATTTTATCGACCATTTTAACGTCCTTGTGCTGTATAACACCATGTTTAACGAGTTATCAGATTATGGCGTGGCGATTGCGAACGCAAGCGACATGACATGAGCTGATAATCTCTGTT
>NZ_RAHT01000018.1 GCF_004798935.1 Ningiella ruwaisensis
GGATACCACTTGCTGCGATTGTTTTTCTACCCACTGTTGCGTCACTTGTCCTTGGCAGCGAGGACAGTGTCTATCTCGGCAACTACAACCAATGCGCTTTTCATCATCACATTGATTGCATTGCCACACTTGATAGCCTAACTTGCCCGTGCGACACGCTAAGATACTACGACACACCCGATGCTGCTGCACACTCATGCGATGAGACGCTTGATACCCGACCAGTGCGTGGTCAAAAATATCGCGTAAATGCAATGTGCTCATCACTTACTCTAACCTTTGCAGTAAGTCTGCTCCGCCATGGTGTAGCTCTGGCAACCAGTGCAAGTAAATTTGAGTGGTGCGAATATCAGCATGCCCCAACTGATGTTGCAATTGATGAATGGGCATACCCGCTTCTAACTGATGGGTCGCATAGGCATGACGCAATTTGTGTACATTGCACCGCTTTGTTAACCCTGCATTATCGGCGACTTTCTTAAGTCCTTTCGAGTAGCTTGAATTAGCCATAGGGCGCGTCGAAAGCCAATGTGAATAAAACATCCAATCGGTAGGCCGATATGCTTGCCAGTACACTCTGAGTTGGTGCAGCACGCTATCGGGTATCACTACATATCGATGTTTATTTCCCTTACCATTTGCAATAAATAGTGTTTTACGCTCACCATCAATATCCTTGACCTTAACATGCGTCAGCTCCCCTAGCCGTAAACCACAACCATAACAAAGCATCGTCATTGTTTTCATGCGCACACTTTGACAATGCCGTATCAAAAGCGTGACCTCACTTCGCGATAAATACTCAGGCGGCTTCTTTTTGTGCTGCGGCTTGACGACATCAAGGGTCAAAGCTCGCTTAAGAATGTGCTTGTAAAGAAACGCTAAACTATTGATTTGAAGTGATATGCTGGCATAGGACAGTCGTCGAACACAAGGCTGTGCAAAGTAGGTATTTAGCTCTTCACACGTCACAACATCTAACGAGCGCCCAAAAAACTTGGTCATTCGCGTGAGATAGCAACAATACGCTACCTTCGTCTTATCGGAATAGCCTCTATACTGAATTTCAGTGAGTACTTGATTGACTAAATCATTCATTTCTTACCTCCAGAATTATGGGAAAACCCCAAAGGTAAGTGTGGCTCAAATAGTGGAAATTACTTCTCCGCGGAGCGGCTTAGTTCAACAACATATTATCGAGAATTTTGAATAAATACCGAAGTTCAGTTTCATAATTTTTATTCTCAATTAGTATTTATTCCCGTTTTACGCGGTATTCCCTGTATAAGCAAGCGTCTATAGACTAATCAGTACGCGTTTTTAGCATGCCTGTATTTAGCGAGCCTATTGATAAAAAACTAAATTGTAAATAGGTACATTCAATATCAATAACTTAAAACAGTATGCATGCGTGATTTAGAGAGACATCCGATGTCGTAAAACGAGAATGAACTCTCAAACGCTTACACGGAGGTACAGTGTCTGCATTTTTAAACCAAATTGTGCTCTATATGCGCACTAAACGATATAGCATCAAAACAGAAAAAGCCTATATCAACTGGATCAAAAGCTATATTCGTTTTCACAATTATCAACATCCCAGTAAATGGGAAAGAAACATGTTGAAGCTCTTCTTAAGTATTTAGCTAATCGAAATAAGGTGAGTGTCTGCGCACCTTTGATGAGTGAAAAAGGACTGAAGCCTGGAGTTATAGACCTAAAAAAAGGCCGCTGAGTAGCGGCCTTTTGGGAACACAGTAAAATATTACTCGATGATTTTTGCTACAACGCCCGCACCTACTGTACGGCCACCTTCACGGATAGCGAAGCGTAAACCTTCATCCATCGCAATCGGTGCAATTAGCTCTACAACAAACTTCAAGTTGTCGCCAGGCATAACCATCTCTACGCCTTCTGGTAACTCTACCGCACCCGTTACGTCAGTTGTACGGAAGTAAAACTGTGGACGATATCCTTTGAAGAATGGTGTATGACGGCCACCTTCGTCTTTGCTTAGTACGTATACTTCAGCTTCAAACTTGGTGTGTGGTGTGATTGAACCAGGCTTGGCCAGTACTTGACCACGCTCAACGTCTTCACGCTTAGTACCACGTAGTAACACACCTACGTTCTCACCCGCACGGCCTTCGTCAAGTAGCTTACGGAACATCTCAACGCCCGTACAAGTTGTCTTGGTTGTATCTTTGATACCAACAATCTCAACTTCTTCACCAACTTTAACAATACCTTGCTCTACACGACCGGTTACAACCGTACCACGGCCTGAAATTGAGAATACATCTTCAATCGGTAGAATGAACGGCTTATCAATCGCACGCTCTGGCTCTGGGATGTATGAATCAAGTGCTTCACCAAGCTCAATGATTTTCTTTTCCCACTCAGCATCGCCTTCAAGGGCTTTAAGTGCAGAGCCTTGAATAACAGGTAAGTCGTCACCCGGGAATTCATATTCAGAAAGTAGCTCACGTACTTCCATTTCAACAAGCTCTAGTAGCTCTTCGTCGTCTACCATGTCGCACTTGTTCATAAATACGATGATGTAAGGAACACC
>NZ_RAHT01000019.1 GCF_004798935.1 Ningiella ruwaisensis
AGACCCTGCCGAGGGTTTTGTTGAAGTGTTCAAATACGCTTTAAAGTTTTCAGAGCTCACACCGTCGCAGACGGTGGAGGCGTTCAGTTTCCTAAGGGGCAAAAGACTTCAAGGCTCTTTTGGTGAATTTAGAGGGGTTCAGGTACCAGATAATCTCAATGAAGATGAAATCGCTCAACTGCCTTACATCGAGCTTATCTATAAATACCTGGGCAGTCAGTTTAACCTGGAGTCGTCAAAACACGTTGAAGTTTGATGCGCGCTAGCGCATGACAGCCGCGAACGCGGCGGAAACCTGCTTTTTGTAATAGTCCTATGCCGTGTGCGGCGAGTATGTGCTTAAAACTTCCTCGCACAGAAAGCCGCTATTCTTGATAAACCTTTACATTATTTTTAAAAAAATCTATTATGATTCAAGCTCAAATTGGAGCTTAATTGAATACGATTAAGGTGAATCATGAAACATGAATCAATTGAAGATTATGTCGCTACTTTGTCAGATATCAAATCAATGGCAGAAGATAGCGAAACTAACGCAGTTCGTTTTTCAGCGAAGTGTAGTCCACAAACCCTAGATTTTATCGATGCCTTTGCAACGTTCTATGGCCAGACTCGCGCATCAGTTCTAGAAAATATCATTGAAGCAAGTACCCAAGATATTTTCAAAAGCATCCCAAAACACGAAAAGCTTTCAGTGCTTCAGCTTGTTAAGGCTAATCTTGCTCAGCGTGATTTGGACGGTGAGAGCGTTTGGGAGCAATATTACGAAGCATACACGGAGGCTCATAATGCTGACTCTTAAGGGCCAACTCATCAACACATTTAAGCAGCCAAAAGGCGTTAACAAGGAGGGGAACGAGTACGGAGGACAGGATAAGGTGCAAATCATGGGCAAAGTAGAATTGCCTGATGGTGATTCTAGAATGGATATGTTCACGTTAACCGCTCACAACATAGAGCATTTCAAAGCGTTTATTGGCAAGCAAATTTCTATCGATGTAGGCGTTCTCGCTTCACGTAACAACGTGATTTTCTTCATCCCAAAACAAGCAAAGCCGCAGGCACTTGCAAGCTAGGAAACTGACGCTCAGCCTGCCCCTTTAGGGACAGCCTGAGCAGAAGTTTTCTTGCTTTACTTGATACATGTAAATAAAGTGACTAGGAATCTAAGGAATTATCGAATGACAGATAAAGAAAAACCCTTGGGTGATATGGCTTTGCCGGGCAATCTCACTCACAAGGGTTCAGAATCTCTGTCGTTGCACAAGCGGATTGAAAAATACTCAAAAGCTAAACAGCGACAGGTACACATATTAAACCATTTGAAAGCAACTTCAAGTGGAAACGAACCACAACCGTTACACGGTGTAATTGATTACCCAAAGGTCATCAGTGAACTTGGTTCGTGTTTCAATTACCTTGTCTTTCATAACTACTACACCGTTGACAAACTCAGGCTTGTCAAAGCCACCTCATGCAAAAAACATCTGTTGTGCGCTCCCTGCGCTATCAGGAGAGCCGCAAAAGCCGTAGAGGCTTACTTGGGTAAGTTTAACGAGATAATCGCCTCACAGGGCGATTTAGAGCCTTATTTGCTTACTTTGACCATTAAGAACGGTCAGGATTTAGCTGAACGCTTTGATCATCTCAACAAGTCCATGAAATCCGTTCTCAAAGCTCGCAGAAACCATAAATCTTCGGGCTGGGGTTATAACGAGTTTTGCAAAATGAAAGGCGGTGTTTATTCCTATGAGCTCACACATTCAGAGCATGGTTGGCACCCACATATACACATTGTTGCTTTGCTATCCAAAGACGATTTGATTGATTTTGATATTAGAATACCAAAGCAAAGCCAGCTTTCAAAAGATTGGAAAAAAATCACTGGTGATTCGTTTATCGTTGATATTCGACCTATCACCGG
>NZ_RAHT01000020.1 GCF_004798935.1 Ningiella ruwaisensis
TAGGGGAGCGTTGTGTAAGTGGATGAAGGTGTGTTGAGAAGCATGCTGGACATATCACAAGTGCGAATGCTGACATGAGTAACGATAATGGGGGTGAAAAACCCCCACGCCGGAAGACCAAGGTTTCCTGTCCCATGCTAATCAGGGCAGGGTAAGTCGGCCCCTAAGGCGAGGCAGAAATGCGTAGTCGATGGGAAACGGGTTAATATTCCCGTACTTGTATAGTCAGTGAAGGAGGGACGGAGAAGGTTATGCTAGCATGGCGTTGGTAGTCCATGTGAAAGCGCGTAGGGTGTTGGTTTAGGTAAATCCGGACTGACATTAAGCCTGAGACGTGAGACGAGACTCTACGGAGTTGAAGTAGCAAATACCCGGCTTCCAGGAAAAGCTTCTAAACTTATGACTATATGAACCGTACCCCAAACCGACACAGGTGGTCAGGTAGAGAATACTAAGGCGCTTGAGAGAACTCGGGTGAAGGAACTCGGCAAAATAGTACCGTAACTTCGGGAGAAGGTACGCCCTTGTCTGTGATGGGCTTTACGCCTTAAGCGGATGAGGGTCGCAGTGACCAGGTGGCTGGGACTGTTTATTAAAAACACAGCACTGTGCTAAATCGAAAGATGACGTATACGGTGTGACACCTGCCCGGTGCCGGAAGGTTAATTGATGGGGTTAGACGTATGTCGAAGCTCTTGATCGAAGCCCCGGTAAACGGCGGCCGTAACTATAACGGTCCTAAGGTAGCGAAATTCCTTGTCGGGTAAGTTCCGACCTGCACGAATGGTGTAACCATGGCCACGCTGTCTCCACCCGAGACTCAGTGAAATTGAACTTGCTGTGAAGATGCAGTGTACCCGCACCTAGACGGAAAGACCCCGTGAACCTTTACTACAGCTTGGCACTGAACATTGACCCTACATGTGTAGGATAGGTGGGAGGCTATGAAGCGTTGTCGCCAGATGACGTGGAGCTGCCCTTGAAATACCACCCTTGTATGTTTGATGTTCTAACTTTGACTCCTAATCGGGGTTAAGGACAGTGTCTGGTGGGTAGTTTGACTGGGGCGGTCTCCTCCCAAAGCGTAACGGAGGAGCACGAAGGTTGGCTAATCCTGGTCGGACATCAGGAGGTTAGTGCAATGGCATAAGCCAGCTTAACTGCGAGACAGACACGTCGAGCAGGTACGAAAGTAGGTCATAGTGATCCGGTGGTTCTGAATGGAAGGGCCATCGCTCAACGGATAAAAGGTACTCCGGGGATAACAGGCTGATACCGCCCAAGAGTTCATATCGACGGCGGTGTTTGGCACCTCGATGTCGGCTCATCACATCCTGGGGCTGAAGTCGGTCCCAAGGGTATGGCTGTTCGCCATTTAAAGTGGTACGCGAGCTGGGTTTAGAACGTCGTGAGACAGTTCGGTCCCTATCTGGTGTGGGCGTTGGATGATTGATGGGAGCTGCTCCTAGTACGAGAGGACCGGAGTGGACGAACCGCTGGTGTTTGGGTTGTGATGCCAATTGCATTGCCCAGTAGCTACGTTCGGAACGGATAACCGCTGAAAGCATCTAAGCGGGAAGCCGGCCCAGAGATGAGTCATCCCTAGCGATTTAATCGCTTTGAAGGGTTGTTGAAGACGACGACGTTGATAGGCAGGGTGTGGAAGCGTTGTAAGGCGTTAAGCTAACCTGTACTAATTGCCCGTAAGGCTTAACCATACAACACCTAAATGGCTTAGGCCAAGGTGCTTGTACAAGACGATTGTTAATGGTCGATAGAGTAGTGAC
>NZ_RAHT01000022.1 GCF_004798935.1 Ningiella ruwaisensis
CAGAGTAAACTCTGCTCCCACTGTTTGTACGTATACGGTTTCAGGTTCTATTTCACTCCCCTCACTGGGGTTCTTTTCGCCTTTCCCTCACGGTACTTGTTCACTATCGGTCAGTTAGGAGTATTTAGCCTTGGAGGATGGTCCCCCCATCTTCAGTCAAGATAACACGTGTCCCGACCTACTTAATATGACCAATATGCATCTTCGTGTACGGGGCTATCACCCTGTATCGCTGTGCTTCCCAACACATTCCACTAACACATACTGATTCGGCTGCTCCCCGTTCGCTCGCCGCTACTAGGAGAATCTCGGTTGATTTCTGTTCCTAAGGGTACTTAGATGTTTCAGTTCCCCTCGTTTGCCTCTACAAGCTATGTATTCACTTGCAGATACCGCCTAAGCGGTGGGTTTCCCCATTCGGACATCTGTGGCTCAAATGCGTTTTGTCAGCTCACCACAGCTTTTCGCAGACTTACACGTCCTTCTTCGCCTCTAACTGCCTAGGCATCCACCGTATACGCTTTGTCACTTAACCATACAACCCTAAATAGCCCGCGCATTTGCTTCCTCCTCTTCGCGACTCTTCCTCACTTACTCAGTCACATACTCATATGTATGCTCCTTCGCGCGCTCGTCGTTTCGCTCGATGAGAAACCGAATGCTTGGCCATTGCACTAACAGACATTCTGAAATATCTGTCAAGCAACACCTGCTATTTTCCACACCCGCCTTTTTAATCAGGTGTGTTTAAGCTGTATGCATGACGTTTGCTAATCTGCATACTTTTTTAAGTATGCTATTTGTCAGATAGAGTAGCTTGAGGAACACTTGATGCTTGCGCATCAACTTTTCCAATTACTCTTTCGTTAAATATTGATTACTAATTATCAGCTTTTCCAAATTGTTAAAGAACTCAATAAGCGCGTCGCGCTCATCTTAAGGTTAAAAAAACCTTAATGAATACTCTTACCCAAGCGCATTCATTAAGGCTCTGTCATTCACCATGCCGCTTATCGCCGCCCTCCTCCATTACCCAAGGAGCTTGTGGCCTGCGCCACAATGACTGTGTACCATTTGAAATGGTAGGCTTGGGCAGACTTGAACTGCCGACCTCACCCTTATCAGGGGTGCGCTCTAACCAGCTGAGCTACAAGCCTGTTCTTGCTTCTCATTTCGTCCTGACTGAGCTTCTTTGTCTCCGCCCTCGGCAGTCACATACTATCTGTATGCTCCCTCCTCGCTTGTCGAGTCGAATCACATTCATAACGAACTGCTCGCAATAACTTACTTATCTAAGCGGTGGTGGAGCTAAGCAGGATCGAACTGCTGACCTCCTGCGTGCAAGGCAGGCGCTCTCCCAGCTGAGCTATAGCCCCATAAACACCTAACATTTCATACTACGCAGAGCGAACAACTCTTTAGCGAGTGGTAAAATGCTCAGCAAGCTTCGCTTGCGGTAAAAGCATTTTACACGCCCACTTGCGAA
The DNA here is from genome assembly GCF_004798935.1 of Ningiella ruwaisensis. Classification (GTDB taxonomy): domain Bacteria; phylum Pseudomonadota; class Gammaproteobacteria; order Enterobacterales; family Alteromonadaceae; genus Glaciecola; species Glaciecola ruwaisensis. The sequence goes on from NZ_RAHT01000022.1 coordinate 1,487, forward strand.
GCAAGTGCTTGTGGTAAATAACAACAAAACAA
>NZ_RAHT01000023.1 GCF_004798935.1 Ningiella ruwaisensis
GTAGTGGTCAACAAAATCCGGACACCGTTTTAGCTAATTCTTCTGCCTTTGCAGGTGATAGCCCGTTGTTGAATTGATGTGGTCGTTCCCAGTTATAATAATTCATCAAGTAATACCCCACATCCCGTTTTGCTTCATTTAATGAATGATAACCCGTTGATGGTATCCATTCAGATTTCAAACTTCTAAATACGCGCTCCATTGGGCTGTTATCCCAACAATTTCCGCGCCTGCTCATACTCTGCGTCATGCGATAACGCCATAAGCGCTGTCTGAATTTGCGAGCCGCATATTGCGATCCTTGATCACTATGGAACATCACATTTTCAGGTTTACCACGTTGTTCATATGCCATTTCAAGCGCTCGAACTGCTAAGTCAGCGTCAGGTCTATTTGACATACTCCAACCAATGACACGTCGCCTGAATAAGTCAATGACGACTGCCGTATAACGCCAAGCGCCGCCTGCCCAAACGTAAGTGATATCACCACACCACGCTTGATTTGGGCCATCTACATCGAATTGTCGATCAAGCAAATTCGGGATGTCAGGGCGCTCAACACATGCATTTTTGTAAGCATGTTTACCAGGCTGCCTACTGACGAGTTCTTGCTCCTGCATTAAACGGGTGACTTTAAATCTACCTGCAATCACGCCTTCTTCGCGAAGCATGGTCGATATCGTTCTTGCACCAGCGGATTGACGACTCTTGTCGAACAAGCGTTTCACACGAGCTCGAAGCAATCTTCGTTTCAGCAACAGCTGTTTTTGCCGTTTTTTACGCTCATAAAAGCTGCTTACGCCAACACCTAATGCACCACAGACCAATTCCGTTGATTCATGCACTCTCAATCGGTCTATCAGCGCGTGTATTTCATTTCGTCTGACATCAAGAGTGCTGTAGCCTTTTTTAAGATGGCTTTTTCTCTTTCTAAACGATTCACTTTCGCTTCAAGCTCTTGAATTCGTTGTTGCTCCGCAGTCAGGGCTTTGCTCTTTGGCGTATGGCCTGTGCGCTCTAATTCCAGTTGTTTTGCCCAAGTCCTCAATGTATTTTCATGAACATCGACCGCTCGACTGGCTTCTGCAAAACTGTATCCTTGATCAAGCACTAAGCTTGCAGCATCTTGTTTAAATTCAGAACTAAACGTCCTTCGCTGTTTTTTCATTGAACACCTCGTTTATAAGTGTAATGCTACCACTTAAAACAGTGTTCGGGTTTATTGTGCCACTAC
>NZ_RAHT01000024.1 GCF_004798935.1 Ningiella ruwaisensis
TAGTCAATTGGGGATGTTAAGTGTGTTGCATACGTGGGGACAAAACTTAGGTCAGCATATTCATCTGCATTGTTTAGTGCCTGCGGGCGTGCTCGACCGTGAGCAGCGTTGGTGTGCACACCAGAAACGTTACCTTTATCCAGTCAAAGCCTTATCTGCGGTGTTTAGGGGGAAGATGTTGGCTTTACTCAAGGAGAAAGAGATAGATCTTGAAACATTGTGTTTACCGCAAAGGTGGTGTGTCTATGCCAAGCAAAGCCTACACAGCACGAAAGTGGTGCTACGTTATTTAGCTCGATACACCCGAAAAGGCATGATGGCTGAATCTAGGTTGGTGTCTTATACACATGAGCAGGTATGCTTTAGATATAAAGACTATCGAGATAATCGCAGTAAGATAATGCGTTTAACGAGCCATGAGTTTATCAGGCGATATTTACTGCACGTGTTGCCCAAAGGGTTCATGCGAATACGCTACTATGGCTTTTTAGCGAACGCTTGTCGGCAAAAGAAAGTCGCATCCATACAGAAGCAGCAAGGACTTGCGCCAAGAGAAGTGGAGCAAAAAGAGCAAGCAATTCAACGCGCGATATGGCCGTGCACGGAATGTAAGTTAGGACACTTGATGCTGGCTGCGATCATATTACCGACAATGTGGACCAGACCGTTTGTAAATACCACTTAGCGAACAAAAGAAGTACCATTCGCCATACCAAAAGGCTTGCATTAGTGAGAGAGATCTTGCTGTGCTAAAAATCAGTCGTGCTTGCAAAGCGGATAATACTCATCGTATTATCTTTAAAAAAGGGCGAGCTAGCCATGACAGACGCACGTAAATGAGGGAATATGTTAATGCAAACACGGAATGTTGACTCATCCAATATAAATGGCAAAAAAGCAAATTCCTATAGCATAAGTCTTGCCAACATCCTCACTCAAACACCTGCATGGCTAAGTTCAACAAATGATTCTTTTACCGTTACGGTAAAAGAATACTAAAGCGTT
>NZ_RAHT01000025.1 GCF_004798935.1 Ningiella ruwaisensis
CGAGATGTTTTTAATGCAGTGCTCACACAGATTGTTTTGTTATGAGAAAGAGAACCACCATGCATGGCATATTGTGCTGTGAAAGAATGGGGCTATAGCTCAGCTGGGAGAGCGCCTGCCTTGCACGCAGGAGGTCAGCAGTTCGATCCTGCTTAGCTCCACCACCGCTTAGATAAGTAAGTTATTGCGAGCAGTTCGTTATGAATGTGATTCGACTCGACAAGCGAGAAGGGAGCATACAGATAGTATGTGACTGACGAGGGCGGAGACAAAGAAGCTCAGTCAGGACGAAATGAGAAGCAAGAACAGGCTTGTAGCTCAGCTGGTTAGAGCGCACCCCTGATAAGGGTGAGGTCGGCAGTTCAAGTCTGCCCAAGCCTACCATTTCAAATGGTACACAGTCATTGTGGCGCAGGCCACAAGCTCCTTGGGTAATGGAGGAGGGCGACGATAAGCGGCATGGTGAAAGATAGAGCCTTAATGAATACACTTGGGTGAGAGTATTCATTAAGGTTTTTTTAACCTTAAGATGAGCGCGACGCGCTTATTGAGTTCTTTAACAATTTGGAAAAGCTGATAATTAGTAATCAATATTTAACGAAAGAGTAATTGGAAAAATTGATGCGCAAGCATCAAGTGTTCCTCAAGCTACTCTATCTGACAAATAGCATACTTAAAAAAGTATGCAGATTAGCAAACGTCATTCATACCACCCAATCATCCTTGATTAAAAAGGCAAGGTTGTAGAATGGTAGGTTATTCATTAGCGAGCATCCTTGCGATGTAA
>NZ_RAHT01000026.1 GCF_004798935.1 Ningiella ruwaisensis
TGCGACGTTTTTAATGCAGTGCTCACACAGATAGTCTTGTTATAAGAAAGAGTTCAAAAGTAGCAAAGACCTACGAGTTTTATGAATAGGCTTGTAGCTCAGCTGGTTGCAGCCCTGCTCCCCTAATAAAGGGTGGTGAGGTCCGCAGTTAGTTGTGTGAAAACTTTAGGCTTGTAGCTCAGCTGGTTAGAGCGCACCCCTGATAAGGGTGAGGTCGGCAGTTCAAGTCTGCCCAAGCCTACCAGTTAGCTTTTTATCACAAGCACTTGCTTCGCAAGTGGGCGTGTTAATCGGTATTACCTCAAGGATACCTTGCTGACCGATTACCTACTCGCTAAAGTGGTGGCTGTCTGGTTATCGTATGATGCCAACTTGTCACGAAGCGAACTGGTTGACGAATAGGCTACGTAGGCGGGAGTTATTTTTGAAACTGATGTAAGGGGCTATAGCTCAGCTGGGAGAGCGCCTGCCTTGCACGCAGGAGGTCAGCAGTTCGATCCTGCTTAGCTCCACCACTTCTTAGGAAGCGGCCTTATATCAAAAGTGGTTAAAGCCTTAATCTATAGATTCGAATGCGAATTGATAGGTTAGGGTTTTTTAAAGCCTAAAATGTAGAAAGCTTCGCTTCTTACATGTTCTTTAACAATTTGGAAAAGCTGATAATTAGTAATCAATATTTAACGAAAGAGTAATTGGAAAAA
>NZ_RAHT01000027.1 GCF_004798935.1 Ningiella ruwaisensis
AGTGAGGGGCTCCCACTGCTTGTACGTATACGGTTTCAGGTTCTATTTCACTCCCCTCACTGGGGTTCTTTTCGCCTTTCCCTCACGGTACTTGTTCACTATCGGTCAGTTAGGAGTATTTAGCCTTGGAGGATGGTCCCCCCATCTTCAGTCAAGATAACACGTGTCCCGACCTACTTAATATGACCAATATGCATCTTCGTGTACGGGGCTATCACCCTGTATCGCTGTGCTTCCCAACACATTCCACTAACACATACTGATTCGGCTGCTCCCCGTTCGCTCGCCGCTACTAGGAGAATCTCGGTTGATTTCTGTTCCTAAGGGTACTTAGATGTTTCAGTTCCCCTCGTTTGCCTCTACACCCTATGAATTCAGATGCAGATACCGCCGAAGCGGTGGGTTGCCCCATTCGGATATCTGTGGCTCAAATGCTTTTTGTCAGCTCACCACAGCTTTTCGCAGACTTACACGTCCTTCTTCGCCTCTAACTGCCTAGGCATCCACCGTATACGCTTTGTCACTTAACCATACAACCCTAAATAGCCCGCGCATTTGCTTCCTCCTCTTCGCGACTCTTCCTCGCTTACTCAGTCACATACTCGATGTATGCTCCTTCGCTCGCTCGTCGTTTCGCTCGATGAGAAATCAACTGCTTGGCTATTGCACTAAC
>NZ_RAHT01000029.1 GCF_004798935.1 Ningiella ruwaisensis
AGGCTGTTGATTACATTGTCAGCAAGTGCGAACCGAACAATAAAAAGCACGAAACAGGCTATCGCTCAGCGGCGTCAAACACAGGCTATCGCTCAGCGGCGTCAAACACAGGCTATTACTCAGCGGCGTCAAACACAGGCGATTACTCAGCGGCGTCAAACACAGGCGATTACTCAGCGGCGTCAAACACAGGCGATTACTCAGCGGCGTCAAACACAGGCGATTACTCAGCGGCGTCAAACACAGGCTATTACTCAGCGGCGTCAAACACAGGCGATTCCTCAGCGGCGTCAAACACAGGCAATTACTCAGCGGCGTCAAACACAGGCGATTACTCAGCGGCGTCAAACACAGGCTATTACTCAGCGGCGTCAAACACAGGCGATTACTCAGCGGCGTCAGAGAAGGGAAAAATACTCAGCGGCGTCAAACACAGGCTATTACTCAGCGGCGTCAAACACAGGCGATTACTCAGCGGCGTCAGTTGAAGGGAAAAATAGCGT